>CAVYVT010000010.1:0-117172 GCA_963772035.1 uncultured bacterium | reverse complement strand
ACGGCGCGAGCCCCGAAGGGCAACCCTCCGTCACCCGATCGAAACCGAGATCGTGCCGCGTCCGGGATTTCCGCCCGCGCGCGTCGGCCTCGGTCCGGGCTGAGGAGGCCTCGCTGGACTTAGGCGACGCCGGTGCCAGCTCCTCGGCCGGCCACCTATCGACCAGGTCCTAGGGAGGCCGTCGCCGTTGAGCTCAACAGCAGCGGAACATAGGACTCGGTCAGTGGCCGCACGGTCCGCGGCTGGCTTAGACCGAAGTTATGAGCGTTAGGCGTCGTTTCTAGGCGTCGACGTAGAGCCGGCGCACTTCAATCCCCGCTTGTGTGCAGGCAGAAACGCGCTTGACCTAGACGTTTATACGAGTTTTTTCCTGGACGAGCGTCCGGACTTTCTCGTGATTCCTGCCCGGTCTGGGCCGAGACTCCCGATCTCTCGCTTGACGGGCTGATCGGAGGCCCGCAGACCAATCGGAGGAATCAGATGACCACCAGCATCACCACTAGGTTCAGGCGGGCCACGAAGACCATCGCGCTTGTTGGTGTCACCCTCAGCTTCACGCTCGGCGCAGAGGCCTGGGGCGCGAAGCGCGTTCCGCAAGGGAACCTGACGGGCGAACCCCTCGTTCGACTTCAGCACAAACCAGTGGACCGGTGTCGGTTCGAAGGTGAGGCGCGTCAAGAAGACAAGGCGCCGGTCGGGAAGGCCGTCGCTCGGGTTGCCGCAACGGGGACCGATGGCTACACCATCGACGATGCTCCGGCGACCCCGAACGCAAAGGCGCCGGAGACGGCGCGACCTATAAGGCTTCAGCCTTGGTCCGCGCTTCCGAAGAAGAAGACCCGCGGCAAGCGGGTCGGCATCGTCGTCCGCGACGACGCCCACCGCGGTTCGTCGCTGACTCCCAGGACCCGCGTTCCTCAAGAAGAAGCGTTTCCGGAAGGTCACTGCGAAGCTCAAGGCATCGACCGCCGGGAACGTCATCGACGTCTACGTGGTGCCGATCGAAGAACGTGCTGGCGAGAGGTTCCTCGTCGACGCGATCACGCTCGTCAAGGGGGGACGCCCGACGACCCGGGCCCGCCGGTCGAAGAGCCGCCGGTCGAGGAGCCGCCGGTCGAAGAGCCACCTGTCGAGGAGCCGCCGCGTCGAGGAGCCGCCGCCGTCGAGGAGCCGCCGGT
Organism: uncultured bacterium; assembly: GCA_963772035.1. GTDB lineage: Bacteria > Actinomycetota > Thermoleophilia > Solirubrobacterales > 70-9 > JALZKA01. The sequence goes on along the minus strand of CAVYVT010000010.1, from coordinate 115,994 downwards.
CGAGGAGCCGCCGGTCGAGGGGCCCGCGACCACCAGCCAGACCGCGCTGGTCGCCTCGGCACGAGGGCCCCGCTCTTCTCGACGACGGCTCCGAAGTCTCCTACATCATGATCCGCGACAACCTCCACAACCGCGTTTCGGAGCTCCGCGCCGCGCACCCGGAGGCGAAGATCCTTCTCTACAAGACGTCGCGTTCACCGTCAACGGCGACAACTGCCAATTCTTCCCCTTCCAGGGCGCCGGCGTCGACTTCTGCGAGGCCGACCGCCACGAGAGCTGGTTCCTCCATGACAGCGTCGGCGCCGGATTCGGTCGCCGAGTACGCGCGCCAGCATCGCGATGGACATCGGTCACCCCGGCTTACCAGCAGGAGTGGATCAACCAGGTGGTCGATCGTCTGGAAGACGAACGACGACGGCTCCAACATCCGGTACGACGGCGTCTGGATGGACGACACGAACCTCTACCCCGGGCACGGAATGGACGGGCGGATCGCCGGGATGAGCGGCGCGCCGTACCGGGCCGCCACGGTCGAGTTCATGGATGTCGTCGGCCCCGCCCTCGAGGACGCTGGCTTCCTGGCGGTCCCCGATCTCGGATCCCTGGGATCCCGCTCACCGCAGCGCCGCGATCGAGGTGGCCTGTGTATTCAGCGATGATCAACCGCGAAGGCCTGGTCCGCTGGGGTGACACTGGAGTCTTTGGACCGAGGACGGCGACGCGCCCCTTCTGGAATCGGGTCGATTTAGCTGAGGACATTTAGGACGCAGGAGCCGAATACCACGCGATGACCTACGGCTCGTGGAGTGACGTGCAGACCCAGCGTTACGCCCGCGCCACCTTCCTCATGGCTTGGGACGGCAAAGAGGGCTCGGCGTTCAACTACCGCACCACCAACGGCAGCGACTGGGGTAATGACTGGACCACCGATGTCGGCACCCCTACCAGCGGCCGCACCAAGGTCGGTCAGGGCTGGAAGCGCACCTTCTCGAACGGGGTCGCCGTCATCAACACCGGCTCCGCAGGCAACCAAACGTTCAGCCTCGGCGGCTCTTACGAGCAGCCGGATGGAAGCTGCACATCTTCCGTCACGCTCGGCGCCAAAAAGGCACTGGTCATGCCGGCCTGCTGAGCAGGAAGTGCGCATCGGTTCCCACAGACGGGAGCCTGCCGGATGCAGCGCCACCGCCCTCTCTCCGATCGAGGGCGGTGGCGTTAGGTTTTTGGGTGGCGGAGCAACTTTTATGCGCGGCTGGGACAGCTGGCGGTCCTCGCCTTGATCATCATGCTTCTGGCGATGCTTCATCAGCGACTCATCCGCGCCCCAGGACTCCCCGATCCCAGCCGAGAACCCTGAGTCGAGTGAGGGTCCGCTGAGCACGAGCCAGATCGCCCTGACGACCGAGCAGGAAGAAGCGCTCTTCAGCGACCCGACGCCGTATCGCTACCTCGTCATCCGCGACTCCCTCAGCCCCCGCTTGGCGGAGCTTCGGGAGGCGCATCCCGAGTCGCAGATCCTCCTCTACAAGGACCTGTCATTTACCATCGCCGACCCGAGCTGTGAGTTCGACCCCTTCCAGGGCGGAGGGGTGAGCGATTGCCGGGCTCGCAAGAACGAGTCGTGGTACCTCCATGGCGCCGACGGCTCCCGTCTCGCCTCGGCGGACTTCCCCGATCTGTCGGCCATGAACGTGGCGAGCGACGGATATCGGCAGGCATGGCTCGAGAGTGTCGTGGCGCGCCTAGGTGACGCCCTAGACGATGGGAGCGGCGAGCGCTACGACGGCGTCTGGATGGACGACACGAACCTTTACCCCGGCCACGGACTCGACGGGCGCATCGCAGAGCTGTCCGACGATGAGTACCGGCACGCCACAACCGAGTTCGTGGAGGAAGCGTCACTGCAACTTCAGGAGGAGGGTTTTGCCGCCGTCCTGAACCTGGGCATGCGGAGTGCCGACGAAGCCCAGCGAGAGAGCGCGATTAAGCTTGCCCACAGCGCCACGATGATCAACCGAGAGCAGTTCGTCCGCCTCGGCGAGGGCCCACTCCTGTTCACAGCCGGAGGAGGGGACGCGCCCTTTTGGGATGACGAGCTGGCCCTTATGGAAGGGATCCAAGAGGGCGGTGCCGATCACCACGCGATCGTCTACGGGACGGCCGGCGACGTCGAGGCACAGCTATACGCCCGCGGCACGTTCCTTTTGGGCTGGGACGGGCATGGCGGCTCGGCGCTCAACTATCGGACGACCGACACCGTCGAGCCCGCCAGTGTCTGGACTGAGTCGGTCGGCCTGCCGATCGCCGATCGCGCCCCGGCGGGGGTTGGCTGGATGCGGAAGTTCGAAGACGGCTTCGTGCTGGTGAATCCCAGCCCGGATGAAGTCCAGTCCTTCGAATTCAACAGGCCCCATGGCGGCACGAACGCTCCTTGCGCCGCGCGGATCGAGCTCGCTCCGGCATCGGCGCGAATAGTTCGTCCCTGCTGAGTCGGGAGCGGCGTGCGTCAGCCGCCGCAGACCTATACTCGCGCGATGGCGAACCAGGGAGCCCAGCCGGGTGTGGACGCTCTCACCCCCGGTGAGGACCGCTCGACACTCGATTACTTCGACACGCACCTGATCGAGTACACGGTCGACGCGCCTGGATCACCATGGCCGACCTAATCCAGGGATCGCGCCGCTGACGGCGCCAGCCTCGTCGGACGTGGGCTGTGGAGTGGGAAACACTCTGCCTACCTGGCGGAATCGACCGGCATCTCGAAACTCGCGGGCATCGACATCAGCCCCAGCTGCCTAGCCGAAACCGCATGAGCGGCTCGGCTGCGAGACGTACTGTGGCTCGTCCTCGACGATGAGTTTGTCGCCGAGATAGAAGGACGCTTCGTCTTCGCCGTCGTTACCGCCGTCCTCCATCGCCTGATCGGCCGCACTCGGGCTCATTCCCGCCGGAACGCCGAACATGGACTGCGTAATCCCGTAAGGCTGCTCAAGCCCGGCGGCCACGCCCTTGTGCTCGAGCCGGTCTACGGGCCGCGCCCTGTCACAGGAACTGTTTTCTGGGTCAAGAAGGGTTACCGCAATGACCGCAAGCGATTTCGAACTCGGGAGCGCATGGGCGAACGTCGGCCCGCCCGTCGTCTCCTATCTCACCTCTGACCAACTGGTCACGATGGCAGGACGATGTGGCGGGGGCCAGCCTCGTTGATGTCCACGATGAGCGGATCGATCCCCCGATGCCGCTGCGGCTTGCCCTGACCACGGCGAGACGACCGTCACGCTCAAGCGGGACGAGGCTCCGGCATGAGACGCGGAGAGCGAACGCCACGTCGCTGGTCGTCGGCGGCGCCGGCTACATCGGCAACGTCCTCGTGCGCAGGCTGCTCGCGGACGGGCACCGGGTCCGGGTCCTCGACCGCCTCCTCTTCGACCACGGGTCGGCGCTCGCGGGCGTCTTCGAGGAGCCGGGCTTCTCCTTCGTGCGCGGCGACCTGCGCGACCCGCCGACGTCGAGCGCGCGCTCGACGGGTCACCGACGTCGTCCTGCTGGCCGCGCTGGTCGGCGACCCGATCTGCACGCAAGTACCCCGAGCTCGCGCGCAAGGTGAACGCGAGGGCTGCAAGCGCCGTCTTCGACGCCGCTCGACCGGGCGCGGGATCGACCGCTTCGTCTTCACCTCGACCTGCTGCAACTACGGCCTGCGGGAGAGCGACGAGCCTGCGACCGAGGACGTCGGAGCTCTCGCCCGTCTCGCTCTACGCCGAGACCAAGGTCGAGTTCGAGCGGTACGTCCTCGCCGCAGCGGAGCGAATGGGACCTACTGCCCGACGCTGCTGCGGATCGCGACGGCCTACGGCCTCTCGCAGCGGATGCGCTTCGACCTCACGATCTCCGAGTTCACGCGGACCCTGGCGATCGGCGACGAGCTCGTCGTCTACGACGCCGACACCTGGCGGCCCTACTGCCACGTCGCCGACATCTCGCGGGCGATCATGACGGTCCTCGAAGCCGCCGAGGACGAGGTCGCGGGGCGAGGTCTTCAACGTCGGCCACTCCGACGAGAACTACACGAAGCGGATGGTCGTCGAGGCGGTCCAGGAGCACCTCGGCGGCGACGGGCAAGGTCGAGTTCAGCGAGGGCGGCGTCGACCCGCGCAACTACCGGGTCTCCTTCGACAAGATCCGCGATCGGCTCGGCTTCGAGCCGCGAGCACCGGGTTCCCGAGAGCGTCGGGCAGCCTGATCGAGCGCGATCCAGGCCGGCGCCTTTCGCCGACGTCGAGCAGCGCCCGAGCTTCTACACGAACCACACGCTCGCGATCGGCGCTCACGCAGGCGATCGGCCGGAGACGACTGATGCGCGCGGTGATCCTCGCCGGCGGGCAGGGCACGCGGCTGCGCCCGTACACGACCGTGCTGCCGAAGCCGCTGGTGCCGGTCGGCGAGCGGCCGATCCTCGAGCTCGATCATCCACCAGCTCGCTCGCGCGGGCTTCAACGCGCATCGACCTCTGCGTCGGCCATCTCGGCGAGCTGATCCGCGCCTACTCTCACCGAGAAGCGGCGCGTTCCCGACGGCGTCGAGATCTGCGCTACCACTGGGAGGACGAGCCGCTCGGGACGGCGGGCGCGCTGCGCCTGCTCGAGGGCGCTCGACGAGCCGTTCCTCGCCATGAACGGCGACATCCTCACCGACCTCGACTACGCGCAGCTCTGATGCGGCTTCACAGCGGCGAGCGGACGCCGCTCTGACCATCGCCTCCCACCAGCAAGGACGTGCACGCTCGCGCTCGGCGTGATCGAGGCCGAGGGCGAGCGGTGACGGGCTACGTGGAGAAGCCGACGCTTCAGCTACGAGGTCAGCATGGGGATCTACGTCTACGACCCCCGCGCGCTCGAGCACATCCCCGAGGGCCGCTTCGACTTCCCCGACGTCGTGCTGCGAGCTCGTCGCGGCCGGTGAGCGGGTGCAGTCCTACCGCTTCGAGGGGCCGTGGTTCGACATCGGGACGCCCGCCGAGCACGAACGGGCGCTTAGCGCGTTCGAAGCCGATCCGGACCGCTTCACCAATTAACCTTGACTGCTCCTGAAATGGCTCAGCCGCGACTGATCGAGTGCATCGACTTCGATCGCCCCGCAGGCGGCTCGTTTATTCCAATGGTCCGCGCGCTCCTGACAGAAGCGAGGTCGCGCGGCTGGTCCAGTGAGGCCCTCGTCCCCCATACCGCGGCAGCGGTCCCTTGGCTCGACGACCTTCGGAATGACGGTGTGAAGGTCCACGTCGCGCCGGATGAGGGCGACCTTAAGCTCGGCAAGTGGCTCGGCGAAATCGTGGATGCCGGGTCGCCCCACGCGCTTCTACATTCGCACTTCCACGGCTTCGACGAAGCCGGCTGGCTGGTGGCGCGCACCAGGCCTCACCTTGCGCTGATCTGGCATGTTCATAGCACGTTCTCACGGGGGCCCACCAGGATCGCCCGTGCGATGTTGAAGCTGGGCGTGATGGGGAGGAGGGTGGACGCCATCCTCTGCCCCGCGGACAACATCTGCGCAGTCGACTATCCGGCGGGCCGCGCCGCGCGGGCGGGTCCACTTCGAGCCGAGCGCGATCGACGTCGAGAGCTTCCCTCTGGCCGAACCGCAGCAGCGAATCGAGGCGAAGAAATCCCTCGGCCTGGACCCCGAGCGACCGATCATCGGGCACTTCGGCTGGCATTGGCACCTTAAGGGCGGCGATGTGTTCCTGGAGTCCATCCGAGCGCTTGTGGACAGCGGGCACGACGAGGTCGTCGCCGTGGAGCGAGGGGGGCACGAGGAGTACACGCGCTATGCAGAACAAGCTGGGCATCGCGGACCGGCTTGTGGTCCTGCCTCCCGCCGATGAGATCTGGACCCTTCATGCGGCGATGGACGTGCTGGTCTGCTCCAGCCGAAAGGAAGGGATGGCCTACGCGACCGTGGAGGCGCTCGCAACCGGAACGCCGGTCGTGGCGACTGAGATTCCAGGCCACGCCTATCTGGCCGAACACATGGACGCCTGCCGGGCCACCGGCCATGACCCGGCTCAGATCGCCGAGCGGATCGCCGAAACCTTCGCTCGGCCCCCTGAAGTGGCTTTCCGGGAAGCGGTCGATGGGCGCCGCTGGATTGCTGAGAACCTTGACATCCGCGGGGCCGCCGCCAGGCTGCTTGACAGGTTCGAAAACGTGATGCGGGCGCGCGCTTTAGGTGCGGCGGATGCGGCTTGGCGATAGCGGCGCCGGCTGTGCGAATCTCTGCCCTCGAGATTTCGGAGATCGACGCAACCACTGCGAACACGCTGAGGCCCGCGAGGCCCTGCGCGCCAATCAGAGCCAGACTGGCGGCCGCGCCATGCGACTCCGAGTCGACTGCGGACTCGCTTAGCCAGACCAGTCCGGCGGCGACCGCAGCCGCACCTACCAGCGGCAGGATTCGCCCACCGACTTCCCGAGCATCGATGCCGAGGGTGTCGTGCGCGATGCGAAACGCATCGAGGGCCGCCAGTACAGCGCCCGCCGAGAGGCCGGCAGCCACGGCCGTGAGACCGACGGGCACAAGCGCCAGCATCAGGACCGCGGTGGCTGCCACGCCGAAGGCATACAGGGGGGTGAGGCGGTCCGGGCGGCCATATGCCTTGAGCGCTTCGGCGACCACGGCCGTGAAGCCTGCGGCGGCTGTGTAGCCCCATGGCCGCAGCTGCCTGGCCCGCCTCGCGCCGACCTCTCCGAAGACGATGACAGCGAGGGGCTCGCCGAGCGGGATCAGCCGGAACCCGACCGGGACGGCGATCAGGCCGATCCAGTGAAGCGAGCGCACTACCGCCGGGCGCAGGCGCGGCGGGTCATCGGCAATGCGCGAGAACGCGGGGTAAAGCACGTAGGCTGCGGCTGCCAGCACCGCCTGGTACGGGAGCGTCGCCAGCCGGTGGCCGTAGCGAAACTGTCCCAGTGATGCCGTGCCCAGCAGTGGACCGACGATCAGGGCGTCAGACTGTTGGCCTCCCTGCTGGATGACGGTGGCGGCGAAAACGTGGCGTCCGAATCTGACGAGCTCCCGCCACATCGCCCAGCTCGCCAGCTTGAAGTCGGGCCGCCAGCGCGCAACCAGCCAAGAGAGGACGACGTCGGTGAGCACCGCCGCGTACTGGCCCACGACGAGAGACCACGCACCGAGGTCGTTGGAGGCCGCAATTACTGCCCCGAGTCCGAATGCGACAACGAGCATAGGCTCGATGACAAGTCGTCGAGCGACTGAGAAGCGTCGCTGGAGCACGGCGCCGGGAATTGACCCAAGGCCACGTAGTAGCACGATGCCTGACATTGCGGCGGCGATCGCGGTCACCTCCGAGGCGTCGAAGATCAGGCCGACCAGCGGCGCGGAGGCGAGGGCGAGGAGTGACAGCGCAAGGCCGTTGCCTGCCGCGGTCAGAACTCCGGTAGCGAGGGCTTCCTCTACCCGGTCGCGGCGCTGGACGATGGCGGCGCTGATCCCAGCCTCTGAGACCAAAAGGGCGAGTCCCAAAAAAATCGTGGCCGCGGCAAAGGTGCCGAATTGGGTCGGGGTGAGGAGTCTCGCAAGAATGATGAACGCGGCGAGATAGAGGCCCTGGGCCAGGACAAAGCCCATGCCCGCGAAGCCCGCGACGCGCACCGTCGTGTGCGTGAGGGAGCGTTCCTCCTCGGGGGGAGAGGGGTCCTGCCCCAAAATGCCGGCCACACCAGAGATTCTAGGTCCGGTCCTCGGACTCCTCGGGAGCGGCCTCGGGGAACGGCCGCAACGTGCGCTAGCGTGATGCACGAATGGCGCGGATCTTGATGGTGGTACGGCCGAGCAAGGGTGGCGCGTTCGGGCACGTCGTGCGACTGAGTACCGCCTTGGCGGAGCGCGGGCACGACGTCGCCATCGCCGGTCCCCATTCCGAGCACGAAGGCTCTCTCCCCATCGAGCTCCTCCGGCTGGATATGGGGCGCGAGATCGATTTAGGCCAGGATGCGGCCGCAATCAGGCGCCTAGGCAGGCTTTATCGAAGCTGGAGACCGGATCTGGTTCACGCCCACGGCTCAAAGGGGCCCTGTCGCAGCCCGGCTGGCGCGCACGTGGGCGCCACGGGTCCCGGTCGTGATCACGCCCCATAACTACGCCTTCACGAACTGGTTCGCAAGTCGCAACCAGCAGCGTGCCTATCGCATGATCGAAACTGCGCTAGCGCCCCTCGCGACTCGCACCCTCTGCGTGTGCGAGGCCGAAGGACGACTGGCTCGCAGGCTCGGCCCTCCGTCTCGCGTCCGGGTGGTCCATAACGGAATCCACCCCTTGCGCGAAGCTGAACCCGACCCGGATCTCACGGAGTTTCGCGGCGCAGGGAGGCTGGTGTGCGCGATTACGGAGTTCAGCCCGCCGAAGGGAATACCGACGCTGATCGAGGCAATGGGTCTCCTTCGCGACCAACATCCCGGCTTCCGCCTTGCGATCGCCGGCGACGGACCAACCCGGGACGAGGTCACCTTCGCGATCGAGCGGGCGGGCGTCGGTCGAAACGTGCGCCTTTTCGGGCAGGTCGAGTCTCCCGCGGCGGTGCTGGCCGCATCCGACGTGTTCGTCTCGCCCGGCTGGTCTGAGTCGTTTCCCTACGCGATCCTGGAGGCGATGAGTGCAGAGATGCCGATCGTCGCAACCGACGTCGGTGGCGTTGGAGAGGCGATCGAGGACGGCGTTACGGGTCGGCTCGTCCCACCACAGGATCTCAGGCGCTGGCAAGCGCGCTCGCGGCGACCGCGGAAGATCCTCGGCGAGGCGCGAGCGATGGGAGCGCGGGCGGGCGAACGTATGAGGAGCCAGTTCACCTTTGAGAAGATGATCGATGGCACGCTTTCGATCTATCGGGAGCTTGGCGTGCCGTGACAATTCGCGTGGCACAGGTGATCACCGGCCTGGAAACGGGGGGCGGAGAGGTCTTACTGGGTCGACTTGTGGAAAGGCTTGACTCGCGCGAGGTCGCTGGACCGGTGATTTCGCTGACCACCAACGGGCCCGTGGCCGCCGGAGATCGAGTCGGCCGGAGTGGAGGTCCAAGCCCTCGAAATGAATGCCCGCCCGCGTCTCGGCGACATGACGCGCCTACGGCGAGGTGATCAGGGCGGCGCGTCCAGACGTCGTCCAGACGTGGCTTCTTCATTCGAATGTCTTGGGTGGCCTCGCCGCGACCGTTCCGACCAGGACGCCGGTGGTCTGGGGCGTCCACCAGAACGAGGCAACCCGGTCGAGCTTCGGCGCGTCCGCCGCACGCTTGCAGGTCCTAGAGCGGCAGCTCTCGAGTTGGGTCCCGCGCCGGATCGTCGCCTGTTCGCCCTCGGCTGAGCAGATGATGCTTCGCAGTGGCTATGACGCCGCGACGCATAGAGCGGATCGACAACGGGTTCGACACCCAGATCTTCCACCCGGACGTGGAGGATCGTCGCGCAGTTCGTACGGAACTCGGTCTCGGAGACGAAACGCCTCTGATCGGCCACGTTGCCCGCTTTCACCCGGTCAAGGATCAGGCAACGCTCGTCGAGGCGATGTTCCTCGTGGTCAAAAACCATCCCGAGGCCGTGCTTGCCATGGTCGGTGACGCGCTCGATCCGGACAATGCCGAGCTAGCGAGGCTGACAGAGCCGCTCCGAGGGTCTGTTCAGCTCCTGGGTCGCCGCGATGATGTTCCGCGCCTCATGCGCGCCTTCGACGTGGCGGTGCTTTCATCCGCGGGCGAGGCTTTGCCGCTAGTGATCGGCGAGGCGATGGCGTCGGGCGTGCCGTTCGTTTCGACCGATGTCGGCGATGCGAGGCAGGTCATCGGTGACTCTGGCCGGATCGTGCCCGTCGGCGATCCGATAGCGCTGGCGAAGCGCTGGGAGAGATCATCAGCGCGCCTCCTCGGAGCCCGCGTACAGATGAGCGTGGCCGCTCGCGAGCGGATCGAGGCTCCCGCTCGCTCGACGACATGGTCAGCCGCTACGTGAGACCTGTGGTCATAGGTAGCGCAGGGTCAAGCGCGAACGGCGTAGACCCACTTATCCGGAAGCTCAGGCGCCGGCCAAGCGCGATACCCAAGGCCCTCCAGTTGGGCAACGCAAGCCGCAGCGTCGTAACCGAAGTAGGGGTGCGCTTCGACGCGGAGCGATCGCACCCGCTCGGGCCATCCCGGGTCTCGAAGGCAGTTGGCTCGGCGCCCTCCATGGAAACATGCATATAGTCCACGATCTCGCCTTCAGCCAGGTTTTCACTCAAAAGGGTCGCGATCGGCAACCCCCTTGTGGGAGGCAACTTGGCGTGTCCCCGGCCGTTCGCTCTCGCACGGTGAAGCCATGCTCGCCCTTGCCTTCGTCCTGTCATGACGAGCTGGGCGTCGCGGTGCCAGATCGCCGCGTTGATCATGTTCACCCGGTCGCCGAAGTCCGCAAGGTTCCTTTGTGCGAGTTCGAAGTTGCCGACGTCCGGCTCGACGCCCAGGATGCGCGCTTCGGCGTACGTGACTGCCAGGCCCATCAGACACGCCCCCATGTTCGAGCCCAGCTCCACCACGTGGCGAAGGTCCTCGCCACGAACCTCGGGAGGTGGCAGGTAGAGCTCGAGGCGGAGGTAGTCGCCGAGGTTCATCAGATCGGTGCTTTGCGGGCGAACCCACACGGTGCGACCGCCGAGCGGCCTTACTCGCAGCGGAACCGGGACGGTGCCGTCGCCGCCCAGCCGGCCGCGCATGGTCGCACGTGCGGCCTGGCCCTTTCCGACGAGCCCGTCAGCGAGCGAGAAGCGCTGCAAGAGGCTGCGCGCCCTGATCCCGAGATCTATCCCCACGTGGGGAATTTATCTGCCGCGCCGTGCCTATGCGCCGATGACGCGAGCGTAGACCTCCTCGATTCGGCCGACCCAGGTGTCGAGGTCGTGTTGTTCGCGCTTGAGCGCCTTGCCGGCTTTGCCCAAGCGTCGCGCAAGGGACCCGTCCTCGAGCAGACCCGCCGTCGCTGAAGCCAGAGCCTGCGGATCCCTGGGGGGCACGAGCACGCCCGTCTTCCCTTCCTTGATCAGCTCGGGCAGACCGCCGACGTTTGTGGCGACGACGGGCAGCGCCGCGTCCATGTACTCCATGACGGACAGCGGCCCGCCCTCGAAGTCCGAGCAGCACACCGCGACGTCGAAGGCGGGGAGTAGATCCTGAACGTCGTCGCGGTAGCCGGTCATCAGGACGACGTCATCGGCATCGGTCTGCGCGACCACCGTCTCTAGCTTCTCGCGCTCTGGTCCTTCGCCCACGATCACTACGCGCAGCCCGGCGCCGTTCCCGGCTGAGTAGCTCGCCGGCCTCGATCAGGACCTCGAGCGCTTTCTCGGGCCGAAGGTTCGCCACCGTTCCGATCACGGTCGCATCCTCGTCGAGTCCCAGCGCCTCGCGCGCCGGGGCTCGCCCTGCACGATCGTCTCGGCGCGCAACGCCGTTCTTGACCAGCGTGACGTGTTGCGGGCGGATCCCCTCCACCTCGATCATCTGCCGGCGACCCTCCTCGGACACGGCGATGAGCACAGTCGGCGCCGCGAGCGATCCAGACACGGTCGATGAAGCGATGGAGGGCGCCGCTCTCGGAGTAGGACCACATGTGCTCGTGGGCGATCACCGCGGGCCTTCGGGCCAGCCTTGCCATTAGAACCGCCCATGCGTTCGAGCCGAACTTGTGGGCGTGGATCAGGTCGACGTCCTCCTCTCGCAGGAAACGCAGAAAGCTTCGCCAGGGCGACAGGTCCCACCTCGACGATCGCTCGATTCCGCGCACCTCGACTCCGGCCGCCCGCATGCGGGCAACGCTCGCCTTGCCGGGGTCCACGGTTTCGCTGCGGTCGGTCCAGCGGGTGACGAAGAGAGAGCGCCGGTACCGCTCGGGGTCGAGGCGCACGAGGAGGTCGAGCGCGAGCGTCTCGGCGCCGCCGATGTCATCGAGCGTGTCGAGCAGGCAGACGACGTGCGGGATGTGCGGCTCGATGTCCTCAGGCCGCATCGGCGCTAGCGACATCGCGCCTTGCCAGTGCCAGAAGCGCCGGGCCAAGGCTGAGAAGGAGCCACAGGACCTTCGATTGCTCCTCTGACAGGAAGAAGTATCCCGCCGAGGACTGCCGCCACCGCCATCAGTGCGGCAGCGGCGAGCAGCGCCCCTTCACGGTCGTCGGCGCGCGAGTACATCAGGTATGCCTTCACCATCATCGAGATGCAAACGGAGACGATTCCAAGGAACAAAAGGAGTCCGACGATCCCCAGCTCGGCGAGGACCTGCAAGTACATGTTGTGCGCGACGGCAGGTTGATCGACGACGTATTCGTCGAAGCGGATCGCCCCCGGCTCGAGGAGGTAATGGATCGAGGAGACCTGGAAGTTTGCGGCCCCAACGCCGTGAACGGGCTGGTCCTCGACCATCCTCCAGCCGATGTTCCAGATGTCCGTGCGGCCGCTGCCCCCATCGGAGGCGGTAACTCGCTCGTACGCCTGGGGGTTTCCTGCGAAGTAGACGGCGACCCCGATCACGACCAGGCAGGTCGCGATCAGGACTTTGGCCCGCGCTCGGTGCGCGACCAGAATGCCGACGAGGAGCGCTGCCGCGAGTGCGACCAACCCGCCTCGCGAGAGGGTGAGTAGGACGGCGAACAGGAGCATCGCCACGGCGGCCCCCGCGATAAGCCTGGCCGATGCGGGCCGCTCCCGGCTGAATAGAAAAGGCGTCGCGAGCGCCATCCCGGTTACCAGTACCGTTGCGAACTCGTTCGGGTCGGCGACCGTGCCGGCCAAGCGGTTCAGGCCATTCGCCGCAGTCGGGCTGGAGGCGAGCTCGGACGCGCCCGGCTGGGTCACATAGCCATACATGGCCGCAAACGCCGCCCCGGCGAGGAATGCCGCATAGACGAGCCGGACATCGCGCTGAGTGCGGATCGCGGCGAAAACAATGGGAAAAAGCGCCATGTTGAGGAGGAAAGAGGCGCTCGCAATCGGAACCCGGGCAGCGTCCTCGGCCCATAGATAGGACGCGGTATTCCACCCGACCAGCAGAACGAACGCGATCATGAGCCCTGGGTGAACCTCGGGAAACTCGCGGCGCCTCGACCCAAACGACGTCGCGGACGCGAGCCACGATAGGACGAGAACGCCCCCCGCGATCTTCGCGAGACTCAGCGCAGGTCCTGTGAGGCTGGGAACTAGCTCGAGGAACGAGATTGCGACGAATCCGACCAGGCCGGCCGTGAGGCTCGTCAGGGCGAGGAGTGCGAGCGCAATACCAAGAGATATGGCGATCGCAGCGATTGGCGAAATGCCGGCGACTAAGCCAACAGTTACCGCGGTGAGCCCAAAGAAAACGGGGATCAGCCATTCGGCCGGATCCATGCGAACCGCCATGATGGTGCCTACCCCCGGCTGATCGAGGGAACTCGCTCGCGAAGGCCCTTGCTGCCGTAGTAGTGGTAGTCGCTTCGGGTCGGGCGGGGAGTGCCCACCACCGCGAATCCGGCGGGCTTGATGCCGTTCTCGGCCAGCAACTCGCCCAGATGGGAAAGCTTGGCGAGGTGGGTTCGCCCCAGCCGCACGACGAGCAGCACGTCGTCTACGTAACTGGCGAGCGGTAGCGCGTCAACGACATCGGTCAGAGGAGGTGAATCGATGATTACGTAGTCCGCGATCTCCTTCGCGTTCTCTACGAGGGCACGCGCCGCCGGCAGCGCGAACAGCTCCGAGATCCAGCCACCCTCATAGTCGGCGAGGAGGAGGCCTAGGTTCGACCCGAACTGCTCGGTTGTGATTAAGGCGCTCTCGAGATCTACGCTCTCGATGAGCACGCTCACGACGCCGCTGGTCGGTTTCACGCCAAGGGCTCGGCCGACTGAGGGTCGGCGCAGGTCGGACTCAATGAGGATGACACTGTTGCCAGCGGCCGCAAGCGAGGTGGCGAGGTTGATAGCGGTCGTCGTCTTTCCCTCGGACGCCGACGAGCCCGTGACCATGATGACCCGAGAGGAGTCCCCGTGGTTGCGGCGCTGGACCGCGAGAGTGCCGCGTAACGTCCTGTAAGCCTCAGAGGCGGCGGGGGAGAGAGCCAAGGGGTCGATCGGGCTGTCGGTCTTCTTTACCTCCTTGGGAATTCGAGCGAGGATCGGCAGGCGGTATAAGACGCCTGAGCTGCTCCTCGCGGCGAACGCGGGGGTCAAGGACCTGTAGCGCGAACGCAGCAGCGACGCCCAGGATTAGGCCCGCGAAGAGGCCCCCAGCAATGCTGAGGACGGGCCGGGGACTCGACTGAGCCGACGGCGGCGTCGCCTCGGTCAGGATGCTGAGTGTTGGATCCGGCCCCTTTTGCAACGCCTGAAGGCTGGTGACGGTGGAACTGAGCGCATCGCTCTCCGGGCCTGTCGGACTGGTCGCGAGCTGCTGTTCCAACTCGGGAAGTATCGCGTCGATGTAGTCGTGCAGCTCCTCGGTCTGCTCGACGATCGTCTGCTCGGCAAAGGAGTTCGCAAGGTCGGCCGCTTCGTCGGGAGTGGGGGCTTCGGCGGTCACAACCACAATGTTCGACTGCGCGGCCGGCTCGGCGGTGACCTCGGCGAGCAGCGCTTCCGGCGAAAGGTCGGAGTCCAGGTCTTCCTGAACCCTCTGTGCCACGTCGATGTTGGTAACCAGACGCGAGGCGGTCTCGACGTCACGGGTCGGGTCGGACGAAGGACGGATGATGGGCAGGTTGACGCCGGCACCTTGCGCCTCGTCGCTTGCGGGAATTACCCGCATCTCGGCGGCGCCCTCATAAACCTTGTTCGCGGTCGCGACATAGATAAGTGCCATGCCGGTTGTGATCACCGTGGTGGCGACGATGATCCAAATCCGCTCGCGGAGCGTCGCGACGTAGCGCGATAGCCCCTCTTGCTCAGGCGGCGGTTGCATCCAATCGGCTGAGCCGACCGGAGCTCCCCCGCTCCCTGTATTCGCGTTCATGAGTACCGGATTCTGCCAGGCCCGCTGTTTGCCTCCGCCGCAAGTTCCCTTGTTGAACGAGTATTCGCATGCAAGCCCACGAACCTCCGCGCGCGCTTCTCCTTTTCGGCTACCGTCCTTTCATGCGAATGTTCGGACGCGAATCCGCGGAATCCGCGCATCCTGAAGGTGCGAAATCGCCAGTGTCTCGCGCCCTAGCCATCTCGTCAGGCCGCATTGGGGAGATCGTCAGAGCGGCCAATACGGCAGCGGCCGACATCGCCGCTAGAGGCAGATGCGCTTCGCCGCGCGGAGGGATCGGCCGAGTCCAGGATCTCACGTGAGCGCCTGGTTGCCGAGCTCGCGGACTCGCTCGTCGCGCGCGCCGAGGAGCTGAAGCGGGACGCCAAGAACCTCGCGGACGTCCTCGACCGGGCGAGTATGCGCCTGGACGTGACCCCGGCCGCGAGTTGTGAGCCCGTAGCCAACGACCGACCGGCGACAAGCGAGGCGCCACCGCCAGCCGAGGCAAAGGTTGCTGCGGTCAGCGCCCCCAGCGAGGCGCAGCCGGAGAGGCAGCGCGGGACGCGCGAGAAGCTTCTGGACAAGGTCGCCGATCGCTTTGAGTCCCCATCCGACGAGGCGCCCGCAACCGGCCGGCGCATCGCGTTCAAGCGGAGGTCGAGCGCCTCCCCACGGATTGCCCAGCCCACTACGCCTTCGGCCGACGGCCTGCGGCTCCTCGCAACTCAGATGGCGGTGGCCGGCTCAGGCCGCGAGGAGATCGAGGACCGTCTGAACAAGGACTTCGGCATCGATGACGCGAGCACCCTTCTCGGCGACATCGGCACGGGCCCCGTCGAGATCCAGGGGAGGAATGGTGGATAGCCCTTCCGCCGGCTCGCAGCTGAAGTCGTCGATCACGGAGGCGTCCCGGAAGATCGAGAGCATCATCGACGACGCGGAGCGCGCAGCCGCCGAGATCCGCGCCGGCGCCCGTGTCGAAGCCGAGCGCGAGGCCCAGCGCGTCTTGAACGAGAGCTCCGTCCAGCTCGCTTCCGTCGTCGAACCGCTTGTCGAGCGCGTCGAGATGCTCCGAGTCGAGGCTGCTGCCCTGGCGCACGAGATCGAGGCGGCGACCAAGAAGCTCGTCGACCTGACCAAGCTTTCCGAAGAACTCAGCAACAGCGCCTCCGAGGTCGTCACCCCGGCCGAGTCCGATGCCGGCCCCGAGGATCCGCTTTCCGAGTTGACCGCTGTCGAGACTCCAACGGACGGGAATCCCGGCCCGGCGCCGGTCGCTTATCCAGGCACCGGCTCAGGCAAGGGCGCCTCGCCTTCGTCGAGCACGCCCGAGGAGGCCATCCTTCGCGCCACGCAGATGGCGGTCGCAGGCAGCTCGCGCTCGGAGATCGAGGACACGCTGCGGGTGGAGTTCGGCCTCGAAGACGCAAGGTCCGTCGTGGACGACATCCTCGGCCCTGCCTAGGGGTCCTGCCAGATCCTCTCGCCGGAGCCGAAGAGGCTGATCTCTTTCAGCTTCGCGAAGGTGATGATGCGCTGCGCCGCCGAATAGAGCGGGTGGCACGCGCTCAGTACGAGGCGCTCGTAGCCGACGTTCTTGACCACGCCGATCTCGCTTGGGTCGACGATGTCGACCTTCTGCACCTCGTACTTAAACGTCGCGTAGGGCATCTCGAGGGTGATCTCGTCGCCGGGCTCGACCTCGTCCATCTTGTTGAACCACGCGCCATACGTGGTGCGGTGGCCCGCGATCCCCACTGTCTCGCCCTGGCCGGGGAACGCCGAGCCGTCGCCCTGCTCCTGGGTCACGGGATCGTCGGAGGCGGTGTAGTGGCCCGGCCCGCTGCGAAGCGACGCAGTGTCCGTGCCCTCGATCACCGTTGCCCGTTCAACGTCCATCGCCGGCATGGTGAGGCGGCCGATTCCCTCCCCCGTCACGACCCGATCCTCGAAGCGGTCGGCAAGGCCTGCGACCCGCTCCTCCAGGTCGCCTGCACCCGCCACGGCATCGAGATCTGCCGCGGTCGGGAACTCCTGCTCGAGCTTCTTCCAGCTCGTCCTCGGCCTGGTTTTGCTTGACCTTTCCGTACAGGCTCGAGAGCGGCTCTTTCCAAGCAAGGGTGAGTCCGACGTCGAGGGCGACGACCAAGCCGGCGGTGATGAGCGCCGTGGCGAGAATGCGAAGGAAACGGTTCACGTGGCATCAATGATCGCGCATGCCACACTCCCGCCTGCCACATGGCTGACGAACCTGCACAAGAGTCCGCGCCCAGGGTCGCCTCCTATCAGGCTGATCCCGAGAAGATCGGCCGCGTTCTGCTGCTCTATTCGGGCGGCCTCGACACCTCCGTCATGCTGCATTGGATCCAGGCTCGCTACGGCGCTGAGATCGTCACCCTCACCGTCGACCTCGGGCAGCCCGGCGAGGATTGGGACGTCGTCGTCGGGAAGGCAAAGCAGCTCGGCGCGATCGACGCGATCCGCGACGACGCCAGCGAGGAGTTCGCCCGTGACTACGTCCTGCCCGCGATCCGCGCCAACGCGCTTTACGGCGGGGGCTATCCGCTTTTCACCGCGCTGGCGCGCCCGCTGATCGCGAAGCTCGCGGTCGACCACGCCCGTGCGACGGGCTGCGACACGATCGCCCACGGCTGCACGGGCAAGGGCAACGACCAGGTGCGGATCGACGGCACGATCGCCGCGCTCGCCCCCGAGATCAAGGTCTTGGCGCCTGTGCGCGAGTGGGCGATGGGCCGCGAGGAGGAGATCGCTTACGCGAACGAGCACCGGATTCCGGTCAAGGGCTCGAACGAGGGGCCGCCGTACTCGATCGACGACAACCTCTGGGGTCGCTCATCCGAGGGACGGGAGATCGAGACGCTCGGCACTCCGCCCGAGGACGAGGTCTTCCAGCTGGTCACGCATCCGCGCGACGCGCCGGATGAGGCGCAGCGGGTCGTCGTCGGGTTCGAGGAGGGCGTTCCGGTCTCCCTCGATGGAGAGCGCCTCGATCCCGTTGAGCTGATCGAGCGCGCGGCCGAGATCGGCTGTCGCCATGGAGTCGGCATCGTCGACCACATCGAGGACCGCATCGTCGGCCTCAAAGTCCGCGACCTCTACGAGGTCCCGGCCGCGGCCATTCTCCTCGCCGCGCATCAGGACCTCGAAAAGCTCGTCTCGACGATCCACCAGAACGAGCACAAGCACGTACTCGACCGCAAGTGGGCTTACCTGGTTTACGCGGGCCTGTGGCTCGACCCGCTCCGCCACGACCTCGACGCCTACATGCTCTCCGCGAACGAGCGGGTCACTGGCGAGATCACGTTGGAGCTCTACAAGGGATCCGCCCGGGTCGTCGCGCGCTCGAGCCCTTACGCGCTCTACGACGAGTCGCTCGCGAGCTTCGGCGAGTCCGGCGGGGAGTTCTCTCAGGCAGCGAGCCCGGGATTCATCGAGCTGCACACATTGCAAAGCCGTATGGCGCATCGGATTCGCGAGCACCAAAAAGGGAAAGAGGACTAGATATGGCAACTGTTTACGAGTACATCGGCCGCTTCGTGGTGCAAGCCATGTGGTGGCGCTTCGGTCGCCAGTTTCAGATCGCGGGGATCGCCGCGCTGTTCCTCGCCGGAGCTGCGGGCTACCTGCTTAGTCGCCGGGATCCGCCTGAGGGCTGAGCGCGGGGCGGGGGCTCAGCTGCAACATCCCACCCGGGTTATGTAGCCACGCTGAGCAAATCGTTGGCAAACGCTAACGAATCGCTAGCATTGCCCGCCTCGTGTCCCCGGGCCGCCCTCAGATCTCCGATCGCGCTGGATCTCCGCGCAACTTTCGCCCGAGCCTCGCCGCCCGGGCCGTGTTCGTGCTCGCCTGCGGCGTGGCGCTCGTCATCCCGATCGCGAGGGCGGACGCGGAGACGATCAACGGCCTCGAAGGCAAGATCGCGGATGCCCAAGACGAGGCTGAGTCGCTCAACGACCAGATCGAGGATGACGTTGTCGCGCTCGCCCAGGCGAAGAACGAGGCCGACCGCGCCGCCGGCGAAGAGTCCGAGCTGAGCCAGGTTCTGGCTGAGGGCCAGGAGCGGTCCGCGGCGCTTGCTCGCAAGCTGGAGGCAGCTCAGGCTGAGCTCGCAGCCACTCAGGAGCGGCTCGAACGCGCGCAGTCCATCCTCGCTCAGCGCCTCGTCGACATCTACAAGTCGAGCGGGATGAACGGGATCGATGTGCTCCTCGAATCAGATGGCTTCGAAGACCTCGCGACCCGAGCCGAGCTCCTTGGCCGCATCCAGGACGCGGATCGCGCCCTCGCAGAGCGGGTTCGCTCCCTGAAGGCCGACGTCGAGGATCAGGTCGAGCAGGTCGGCCGGGCGAAGGAGCGCTCCGACGCGCTGAACGCCGAGGTCTCCGCCGCACGCGACGAGATCGTCGCCGCGCGCGAGGCCGCCGAAGCCCGCGCTGCTGAGCTGGCCGACGCCCGCGCGGCGCAGGCCGCTTCGGTCGAAGAGCTCCAGGGCCAGATGAGCGACTGGACCGAGCAGGTCGAGAAGCTCGAGCAGGTTCCCGAAGAAGAGGCGGCCGAAGAGGTCGGGAACTGGAACAGCTTCGGGCCGTGGGCGATTCCCGAGGCGATCGTGATGTGCGAGTCGGGCGGCAACTTCCAGGCGCTGAATCCCAGCTCCGGAGCCGGCGGCGCGTACCAGATCCTGCCCTCGACCTGGGCGTCCTACGGGGGCAAGGGGCTGCCGCATCAGGCGCCTCCGGCCGAGCAGCACCGCATCGCGGCGATGATCTGGGCGGACTCCGGGCCGGCGGCCTGGGTCTGCGCGGGCTGACCAACACGCCAGCGCCCAGAAAGTCGCTTCAGCGGCTTTTCCCGGCGCTCGGCGTCTAGGCCGCTTCGACGGGCGGCGCTGAGAGCGCCCGCGCTTCGGTGCGCTCTTCCCACCGCGATCCGCGGAGGACCGCGACGGCCACCACGAGCACGGCCATGACGCCGAAGCCGGCTACGGCAAAGCTGGCGCGCGGCGATGCGATCGCTGCGATGGCGCCGCCCAGCAGGAAGCCCACACCGGAGAGACCGCTTGCGAGCGACTCGAGGAGGCCGATTACCCGTGCCTGATAGGCCTCGGCGGTGAACTCCTGGATCGCCGTGATGATGGCGACCCACTGGATTCCGTTCCCGGCTCCGCCCACGGCGGAAGCGGCACAGGCGACCAGGAGGGTCGGGGCGACTGCTGTGCCCAGGTAGGCGACGCCGATCGCCGCGGTTCCGCCGATCAGGAGCGAGGCGAGCGAGGCGCCGCGAAGGCCGGAGAAGAGCAGGCTGCCGACGACCATGCCGGTGCCCCAGGACGCGAGCATGAGGCCGTAGCCGAGGTCTCCCGCGCCCAGCGTTTCCTTTGCGAAGGCGACCTCGATGGGGAGGACGAGGGCAAAGAACACGAACGCGATGGACTCGGCAGCAAGCAGCCGCCGCAGGATCGGGCGTTCGCGCACGTAGGTGAACCCGAGGCGCAGGCGCTCGGTCCAGGCGACGCCTTCCTCCTCGTCATCTCCCTTCGCACGAGCAAGCGCCTCCGTCGTCGCCAGCAGGATCGCGACGGCCACGAACGAGGCCGCATCGGCGAGGAGCGCCACCTGGGCGCCGGCGGTCGCGACGAGTAGCCCCGCGAGCGCCGGCCCGGCGGCGGCACCAGCGGTGAATCCCACGTTGAGGATGCCGTTGCCCTCGCGCAAGAGCCCGGCCGGCTCGAGCAGGGTCCCGGCGGCAGCTCGTGAGCGGGCGCGCGCCGCCGTCGCGAGCGTGCCGTCGATCGCGGCGATCACGAGCACGGCCGCCAGCACGAATGCCTCTTCGGTGGCGAGCGCCGCCAGCGCGCAGAAAGCCAGTGCCTCGCCTGCGTACAGGGTCGCGAGAGCGCGCCGGTGGCTCCACGCGTCGATTCGCGCGACGACCAACGGTGTCGTGAGGGCCGGCACGAACTGCATGGCGACGAAGAGGCCGGCGGTCGCGATCGGGCTTCCCGTGAGCTCGAAGACGAGCACGGCGAGCGCGATCTCGCCCAGCCAGTTGCCCAGCTCATTCGTGAAGTACGCCGCAGCGAGCCGTTTGAAGCCCGGCAGGGAAAGGGGTCTAGGCGCGGAGCGCTCGGATCTCATGCTTTGTCAGCGTTTTACCAAGTTTGGGTAACTTCGATCAGGTAGTTGCAAGTTTGAGTAGGTTCTGTCACACTTGCAAGCGCAAGAAGCGAGCGGGGTGAAGTCGCCCGCACGCAACCGGCTCTGAGAGAGGTGAATTCCATGGGCATTCGTCGCGGTTAAGACAAAGAAGTTTTCAGGCGGCGCGTTTGTGCGCGCTGGCCTAGGCCGTCATTCGACGGCCGACGGAGACCCCCTGCCGGGGCGACCCGATGCCCCTACGGGGGCTCGTTGTCGTGGAGGGCCGGTTCCTAGGCGCTGATCAGTGAGCGGCGGTCGGCCGGTCCACGTAATCGTGGATCCGCTTGTCGAGCGCGAGCTCCGCCTCGAAGTCCGCATCCTCGCCATGGCGGTAGGCAAGGTCTTTGTCGGAAAGCATCTCAGCGAAGTGCTCGACCAGCCCGCCATCGAGCTGTGTGCCTGAGACCCGCCGCAGCTCCGCGATAGCCTCGAAGGAGCTCTTCGGCGACCCGTAGGAGTCGCGCGCCGTCATCGCGTCGTAGCTGTCGGCGATTGCCAGGATGCGAGCGATGACCGGGATCTGGTCGCCGACGAGCCCTCGTGGATACCCGAGTCCGTCCAGGCGCTCGTGGTGGGCCAGGATGAGCTCGCCGACCGGCCGGTAGCCGTCGATCTGGGAAACGATGCGCGCGCCCTCGTACGGGTGGCGCTTGATCTGGTCCCAATCGTCGGGCAAAAGACGGCCGCGCGATTTGAGGATCTGGTCGGGCAGGACGAACTTGCCGATGTCGTGGAGGAGGCCGGCGGTGTGCGCCAGCTCCTGGTCGTCCTCGGAGAGTCCGGCACGAAGAGCGAGTTCGCGCGAGTACCGCGCAACGGCGGCCGAGTGGCGCGCGGTCATACGGTCACGAAGGTCGAGCGTGCGGAGAAGGGCACCAAGCAGCGCGACCTGGAAACCGGCGAGCTGCTTGGCCCGCTGCTCGAGCTCCACGGCACGGTCCTGGGAGAGGATCAGCTCGCCGACGAGGTACTGGAAGATGAGAAGAACGATCGCGAAGAGCGCGACGGCGGGAAGGCCGAGCTGCTCATAGGCGAACGTGATACCCAGGCAGAGGAGGGCGGCGACGAGCTCTGAGGGGAGGACGGGGAGGAGGAAGGTCTTGATGCGCGACCGGAAGCTGGAGCCCTCGACGTAGCACGTGTAGGCGGTGATCGTCACGAAGTTGATCGTGAGCGCGGTGACGAAGAGGGCGAGGACGAGGAGGTAGTAGGTCGTATCGAGTGGCCCGATGCCGAAGTCTTCGACCGCGTGCTCGAACAGGAAGCCGCAGAACAACGGGAACGAGGCGTAGACGGCGACATTGACGAGGAGGTCGTTGAGCGGGTAGCGCGACGACGCCCAGGAGGAAAGCGTTGTGACAACCGCGATCAGCGCGGCCGGCACGGCGCCGAGGATGGCGATCGCCGTGATGATCACGAGGAAGGATCCGGAGACGACGATCTTGTTGGCCGTGATCCTGACGGCGCGCAAATCGCTTGCGACGGCCGAGACGAGGAGGATCGCGAACAGCGCGGCGTCCCAGTTGGCGTCGCCGGCGAGGAGCACTCCGGCTACGACCGCAGAGGCAAGCGCAAGCCATTCGGCTGCGATGACCGCTTTTGAGGGACGACCCTGCATGGGTGCCTTTCTGGGGAGGGGGCTTTCGGGGGTGCTTGGCTAGCCGTGGATTGCGGTGGCCGAGCCTCGGCCGAGCCTCGGCACCGCGTGGTCGCCGGGCGACGCTTCGCGCATCGAGCTCATGAACCGGTCCAGGTCGTCGCGGTGGTAGCGCCGCTGGCCGCCGGGCGTGCGGTAAACCGCAACGAGCCCGTCGTTCGACCATTTTCGAAGCGACGCTGCGCTCACTCCTACGTAATCGGCGGCTTGCCCGACGTTGAGCAGCCTTGCTGTGATCTCCATTCCCTCGCCCTTCTCCTCGGTGTTGGGCCGGCCCTTTGAAAACCGGTCCAAACTTGACGTTTGCGAGAGAAACTTCGGCTACTGAAAGCCACGAGGCAACGAGTTCGGGAGCGGCGCTCAACCGATGCGCAGCTTTCGCACCCCAAACCTGCGCACCGCCCGCAGGGTGAACCGATTCTTGCGGACCGCGGGGACAGGTCTCACGCGTGGCGTCTGACCCCACGCGTGGCGTCTGACCCCGAGCGTGGTGCCTGACCCCAAGCGGGGGTCTGACGCTTAGGTCAGGCCGAGTGCGGCGAGGAGGAGTGCTGCAGCCTCGCCGGGCCGGTTGCCGAGGACGGGCATGCCTTCGCGGCCCCCCACGAGATTCGCGGTCCGATAGGAAAAAGGCGCAGCGCCGGAAGCTCGCATCGCGCGACGCAGAGGTTCGCCAAGGACGTCGAGGCGTGCCTCGGCGCCGCAGACGACGACCGCCACCGGGTCGAGAGCGCGGAGAGCCGTTGAGTAGCGCCGTTCGGCCAGGTCGGCCGAGAGAAGGAGCGCGCGCAGCCCGGATCGCCTGAGGCACAACTCCAGCGCCTGTGCGTGAACAGCCTCAGGGGTGAGAGCCGGGCCAGAGTCGAGGAGCAGAACGCCCTGGGGGCGGCTGGAGGGCGGTGCAAGCCTGCGCGCGCCGTGGAGCCAGCCTGTCGCCCAGCGGCACGCCCATTCGAGCTCGGCCTCACCATTCGAGCGTGCCGATGCGGTGTCCAAGGCCGGCAGGAGGACCTCCTCGAGCGTGCGTTCGAGTGTCCTCACCGCAAGGCTCTCTTCCAGCTCCCGGTCGGCGCTCCGCTCATCGAAGCGATCGAATGCGGCCAAGAGGCGGGTTGGCGAGGACGGGCCGCGGCCGCGCCTGCGAGCGACCTCCACGGCGGAAGAGATGTTGTTCGTCTCGCGCAGCGCCTCGCGCAGCGCCTCGATCTCGGCGAGCTCGTAGTGGCGGTGGTTGCCCTCGGTGCGACGCGGCTGGGGGTATCCCAGGCGTCGCTCCCAGGTGCGAAGCGTGGAGGGGCTGACGCCGAGCATTTCGGCTGCGGCGCTTGTCCGGATTCCGCTCATACAGGTAGTTGTCGACCTTTTGGCGACTTTTCGCAAGTTCGAACGGGTTGGCGCTAGCGATCTTGCAGCGGCACAACTACCGGGGCACGGTGCTTTCGCACCTAAAGCTCATTCATCGAGACCGTCGCGATTGCGATTCCGCGGCCACCGGCGCGCGCGTCCCAGGCCGCGACCTCGGCTGCCTCGCGAAGCTGTTGAGGCGTGGTTCCGTGCAGGGGACATGACGCGAGGCCAACCGCTACCTCGACTCGGGGACCTCGCCTGCCCTGCGAGCGCTCAACGACGTCGGAGACGGCCGACGCCAGCTCCACGGCTTGGGCTGCCTCAGCGCCGGGAATGACAGCGAGCAGTTGCCCGAACCCGGTCCGGAAGCAACGCTCGCGCCCCGAAAGCTGCCCGTCGAGGATCCCGGCGACGGCGTCGACCATCCGGTCGGCCGCCTCTGCGCCGTATCCCGAGGAGATCCGCTCGATGCCTTCGACCTCGAAGTGGGCGATTGCGAACGGGATGCCCGTGCGCCGTTCTTCGGACACAAGCGTTGTCAGCCAAGCGCTGGTCAGATCGGGGTCATCGGTTCTCGTTGTGCCGGTCTGCTGCAGAGGCTCGGCCGTGGCAGCCGCGTGCTCCGGATCGATGAGCGACTCCATGGCGGCCGCCTGCACGGCGCCGAAGACCTCGGCCAGGCGGGAGACGGCGCGTGCGAACTCGCGGCGATCGCGCTCAGGGACCTCGCGGTCGAGAGCCTCGATCAGAAGCGTCTGAAGGGCGGCGAACTCGCCGGGAAGCTTCTTTACGAGCGCTTCGGGGTTGCGCTCGCGAGCAAGCGTTGCCGCACGCTCGAGGGCGGCCGGGGAGAGACGGAGCTCGCGCGCCGCGCCGGAGTCTGAGAGGAGGCCGAGGATCTCGGCGATGAGGGGCGCCGCCTCGTGGGCTATCCATCCGAGGGGGAGCTCGTCGACCTCTTCCAGTGGGCTGCGCTCGATGACCTCGAGCATCCAGTTCTTGGCGAGTCGCTCCCAGGCGGCGGGTGACCGAGCGATCTCGGCGCCTGGTGATTGTCCACTCATCCCTGACCAAGCTAATTCACGGCCCGGCGGGACCTGCCTGCACAGGCGTGAACGCGTCTAGAATCGCTTGCGGATGGCAGAGCGTGGGTGGAAAGAGGGTGAGGGTCCTGACCTCTCGGAGGGGGGGCCGGCGGATCCAGGCGGCGACGCGATCCTTGGCGCGGCGCTCGAAGGCCTGCGCCGAGCGGCAGAAGAAGTCGAGGTCGAGCGCTCGACCGCAGAGACCCTTCAGCGAAGCCTCCTTCGCGAGCGCCTCCCCGACGTTCCCGGCCTGAGGCTCGCCGCCCGCTATCTCCCCGGCTCGGGCGAGGCTCGCATCGGCGGCGACTGGTACGACGCCATTCCACTTCGCGACGGCCGCGTGGGACTCGTCATCGGCGACGTGGTCGGGCGCGGCATCGAGGCCGCCGCCCGGATGGCGCACCTGCAGAGCGCGGTGCGCGCGTACGCGCTCGAAGGCTTGCGCCCCTCGCTGATCCTCGAACGCATGAACGGCTTCGTCCAGGAGCTCGAGAGCCGGGGGACGGCGACGCTCCTGCTCGCGATCGTCGATCCGGACGCGGAGACGGTGAGGCTCGCCTCCGCCGGGCATCCGCCTCCGCTCATCGTCGACCCCGACGGCAACTCAAGCTACGCCGAAGGGCCGGCGGGCAACCCGCTGGGCGCATCTCTCTTTCCGAGCTACGACGAAACCGTGATGGCGATGCCGACGGGCTCGGCGCTCGTCCTCTATACGGACGGCATCGTGGAGCGACCCGACCAGACCCTCGACGTCGGGATGGAAATCCTGGCCGACCTCGGCCTGAGCCTTCCCGACGAGCCGGACGAGGCATGTCGCATCCTGCTCGACCGGCTTCTCTCCGATGGCTTGGCGCACGACGACGTCGCTCTCTTGATCGCTCGACTCGACGCGCCGCCGCTGACGCTGGACCTGGTGGTGCCGGCGGACCCGACCTCGCTGGTGAGCGTGCGCCGGGGGCTCGGCCGCTGGTTGCGCGCGATGGGCGTCGGCGACGCGGATGCGTACGAGCTCCAGGTCGCCTGCGGCGAGGCGTGCGCGAACGCGATCGCGCACGCGTACCCGCCCGGCGACGCCCACTTCGCGGTGCGCGCCGTCCGCGAGGGGTCCGACCTTCTGATCGAGGTCGGCGACTTCGGCGCGTGGCGCCCGCCGCGCGGCGGATCGGGTGGCCGGGGCCTCGCTCTGATCGAGCAATTGACCGATTCCCTCGACATCGACCGCGGTATCGCCGGTACGACTGTCAGGATGCGTCGCAGGATGGAAGGGATGGCAAAGCTCTGATGCGCGACCGCCTTGCAGAGGTCGGGTTCTCGGAGGTCCGCGCGGACGCGATCGTCGCGTCCGTCTCCGGCGACATCGACGGCTCGAACGCCGCCGAGCTTCGCCGCGCGGTCGCGGAGCGCGTGCCCTCGACCGCCCGCTCATTGATCATGGACCTGACGGAGACGACCTACATCGACTCCACCGGCGTCGAGCTTCTCTTCGAGCTCGCCCGCCGCCTGTCCGCCCGCCGCCAGATCTTCACCGTGGTCGTACCTAAGGGCAGCGGCGTCCGCAAGGTCCTCGAGCTCTGCGACATCGGAAGCGTCGCGATCCTGGTCGAGTCCCAGGGCGACGGGCTCCAGGCCGTAGACGCGGCTTAGCTAGCCGTCGAGCGTCTCGGTCCAGGAAGCCCGGAAGCGCTGCAGCGCCATGCGGAGCGCCGCGGGGTCTGAACCCGAGGCGATGATGTCGGCGATCCGGTTGGCGAACGCCTCGATCAGTAGAAGCTCGCGGCGGGAAGCCGGCCGCGACGGGCGGATGCCCAGCGCAAGCACGCCGGTAAGACGCCCGCCGGAGGTCATCGGGGACGCGAGAAGGGGGTGGGCGTTGGCCTTGGTGGTGCCGATCAACCTGGCCCTTCGCTCCAGCGCGACGCGACCGATGCCCGGATCGCCCAGGGTGACCTCGGGTGGGGGGCTCGCGCCGGGCCCTATCCCGCCGGTTGCCTGCGCCGCCAGCCGCAGCAGCATGCCGCCGTCCTCAGCGCTGTAGATCGCGCCCGACTCGATGTCGGCCAGCGAGACGACTCCGGCCAGGAGCGCGGTGAGGATCGGCCCCTTTTCAAGTCCGACCGGACCGGCGGCCTTGGATGCCGTGCGGGGGCGCCCCGTCTTCTCGGGCTGAGCATCTCCGATCACACCGCTCTCGAGGGCGAGGGCGACAGCCTGCGAGCGGGTCGAGGCTCCAAGCTTTTCCATCGCGTTGCGCACGTGGGTCCGGACGGTCTCCGGGGAGAGGACCAGGCGTTCGGCGATGGCGGCGCCCGAGAGGCCCTCGGCCAGATACCCGAGCACCTCGCGCTCGCGAGCGCTCAGGGGACGAGAGCCCGATCCTCCGATCGGACGAGGTGGTATTGCGCTGTCGGGCTTGGCTTCTGACATAGGTTTGGGTGGCAATGGCCGGAAAGTGCGTCCGGCGACCCCCTTACTTTCCGACAGTACCACTAACCGATTTGTGGTATTGCCGCTCACGCCGAGTGGGGAAAATCAGACCGAGAATGGGCGTAGCGCCCGTGAACCGGGGGAACACTGTCGAACACATGATTCTTGCTATCCGAACAACACTCGTGGGGCTTGTCGCCTCAGCAACCCTGTTCTTCGTGGGACCGACTGCAGCCGGCGCCGCCGATTGTGCGACATTGACGCCCACCCAAGACCAGTACTGCCCGCCGTCAACGATCAACTTTCAGGGAAGCCCGGGGGATCCGACCGGGGATCCATCGAGTTCGGCTGATCCGAGCGGTGGTCTTCCGTTCACCGGCTATGACGTCGGACTTGCCGCGCTGGCGGCCGTCGGTCTCGTCGGAGCCGGTATCGGCCTTCACCGGGCCGCGAGGGCAGACGAGGGAGCGTGACCGGACGGTTCTCGGCGGCCGGCGGTTCGCCCGCCGCCACCTCATCCGAATCGGTCGCAACGGAAGGGCCGCCGGTTTTGATCGTCGACGCAGCCCAGCGCTGCGTCGAGGTCAATGAAGCGGCGACCCGCATGCTCGGGTTGACCCGCTCGCAGATCGTGGGGCGCAGCGTGGAGAGCCTGAATCTCCCTGAAGGGCACCTCCTCGTCTTGCCTCGCATCGAGGATGAGCAGGCGTCCGTCGGCCGGGCCAGGCGCAAGGCTCCCAGCGAGCGGCCTGGTGCCAGGCAGCCCTCGCGCCGCGAACGCGAGATCCTCACCCTTCTTGCCGGAGGCTCGACCGACGCGCAGATCGCCGAGGTCCTCGAGCTCTCACCGGCAACCGTGCAGACGCACGTCAGGAACGCGAAGGCAAAGCTGGGCGCGCGCACCCGCGCTCAGGCCGTCGCGCTGGCACTCGTCTCCGGCCTGATCAATCTGGATTAGTCAGCCCAGCGCGCTCGGCGCTCGGCTTGTTCGATCCGCTCGCGGATCTCTCGATCCTGGGCTCGAGCGGATTGAGCTCCGCGACGACCGCGAGCTCTTTTCGTGCCCGATCGGGGTCCGACTCCGCGTAGATGAGGGCGAGGAAGAAGTGACCCACGTACTCCTCCGGCCGCTTGCGGATCGCTTCGCATAGGCCTCGATCGCTCGCTCGGTCGTCCTCGAGCGCCAGCGCGATAGAGCCCTCGTCGAAGCGCCGGTAGGTCGGATGAGCGGATTCAGATCGCGGGCCAGGGCGAGATCGTCGTATGCCTGCTGCGTGTCGGACCGGAAGGTGTCGACGGATCGCTCGACCAGCCGCTCCGAGAGAAACGGCGGAATCAGGGTCACCACGAACACCGCGAGCAGCGACCATGGCGGTCCGCCTGCCGGCCGGGAGACCCTTGCGCTCGGGCATGAGCAGCGCTGGCGCGGCGGCGGCGCCCAACAGAGCCAAGGCGGGCGCGGTTACCGCGGGGAAGGGCCAGAACCAGTCGAGGGATGCGTGTGTCGAGCCAGTACGCGCCGGCGGCCATCGCGCCGCACGAGAGCTGGGCGGCCGCGGGGCCGAGCCGCCGGGCGCGCCATGCGCCTGCAAATGCCCCCGCCATGGCGAGTACGAACAGCGCGAGCCCGACAATGCCGAGCTCGGTAAGCATCTCCAGCTCGACCGAGTGGGCGTCGCGCGCGAGCTGGTCCGGGTCCTCGCGCTCCTGGAGGTAGCGGAACTGGAAACCGCCGCCGCCCTGGCCGAAGATCGGGTCGTCGCCGTGAGACCGACAGCGCCACCCTCCAGACCTCCGAGCGGTTCGACCCGGCGTTCAGCGTGAACCGGCTCGACTCCTCGGTCAGGTCGGGTTCGCCGCCGAGAAACTCGTCCACCTTGTCGCCGGCCAGGGTGAACGGATTTCCCGCCGCGATGGTCACGGCCGCGACCACCAGCACGACGAGCGCCGCCGCACCCGCCCATGATCTTCGCCGGCGTCACCCAGCGCGGGCGGTCGATCCGCGGGTGGAAGCGGGTGACGATGAATCCGAGCAGCAACGAAACCCCAAGCCCGGCCAGCCCCCATGCGCCCGCGGCGTTTAGCTCATCGACGGCGTCGGCAAGCCTCGGTGCGGTTTTTGCCGCTTCGAAGAGGTCGCTGCCCAGAAGGAAGCAGGGGATCGCGGGCAGGACAGCCACGAAGCGGGTCAGAAGCGTAAGCCGTGCGGGCGAGGTCGCGACAAGGACGATCAGACCGACGGCGAACCCCAAGATCGCCCCACGGCTCTGGCACAGGATCGCCATCTCGAAGCAGGCGGTTGCCGCGACGAACCCGAGGACGCGGTACCGCGCGATGAGTCGTGCGGGAGGCGGCGAGGGACAGCGCGGGCCAGAACCCGATCAGGAAGAAGGCGGCGGTGGCGTTGCGGTAGCCGAGGGGGAACTCGAGCGTGCCGTCCTCGTCAAGGAGCGTGGGCGGATCGTTGGTGATCAGACATCGCGACCAGGGTCACGACGGCCACGAGCCCGCGGCGCCGACCACGGGGAGGACAGCAAGCTCCATGCGCTTCCCGAGCAACGCACAACCCCAGACGCCCAGCCCGAAGCACAGGACGTAGCCGACCATCCGCTGCGCGTCCTCGATTGCGATGTCCGGCGTCGGCGACCACAGGGCTGAGGCGGCGCTCCACGCGGCCAGGCCGACGAGGGAGAGGAGGCAGAGCCTGGTCGGGCCCGAAAGGGCCGAGCTCGCGCGCCAGCGGCGCAGTGCCGAGCATGATCATCGTTCCCACTCCGAGCAGCGCGATGCCCGGGTACATGACGGTTCCGAAGTATGCCCCGAACTCGAGTGCCCACCATGTGAACACGCCGCCGAGGAGGCCGAGCGCAAAGCAGGCAGCCATCGCGGTCCACCTCCGGTCCGCGGGCGTGCCCTGGTTGACTTGCGCCCCCGGCCGGGCTCTGGATCAGCCGCCATGCGCCCCAAGGTATCCCTCGGGACGGCGTTTTCGACGGCCGACGCCATCGCTAGGGTCGGCAAGCCTTGGCCTCAAGCGACGATCGGCCCATTCCGGGCGAAGGCGAGCCCTCGCCCGACGACGAGTCCCGCGACCGGGTCGCCGGCGTCCGCGAATCCATCGCCAAACGACTCGCTCAGATCGAGGTCGAGGCGGAGAAGCGTCTCGCGGAGGAGCAGGCGGCTGCGCTCGCTCGGGTCGAGGAGCGAGCCAACGAGCGAATCGAGGCGATGTTCGCCACCTACGCGGAGCGCATGCCCGCACAGGCTTCGGCTCTTGACGAGGCGTCGAAGGAGCACGCGCACGCTGCAAACGAGGAGGCGCGGGAGCGGCTGGAGCGCGAGATCAAGAGCGCGCTCGAATCGGCAGAGGCACGAGTTTCCGCGGCGCTCACCGAGGCGCAGGCGGAGCTTCGCCGCCGGGCTGAGAGCGATGCGCAGTCCCTGGCCGGCAGGATCGACGATCAGATCTCGGGTGGGAACGACCAGATCGCGAGCGAGCTGGCGGCCAAGACGACCGCCATCGAGTCTCGCCTGAGCGCGAAGGCGACCGAGCTCCTGGCCGAGCTCAACGCCACCGGGTCACGGAACGCCGGGGAAGCCGTGGCCAAGGCCACCGAGGCCGCGCGCGTCGCCGCGGAGTCGAGACTGTCGGAGATCGAGATGCGTCTCGGTGAAGAGCACGCCTCGAGCCTCGCGGAGATCCGAAAGGCCGGCGCCGAAACGTCCGAGACGGTGCGAGCCGAGCTCACCGAGCACTTCGCTGTGACCGTCGCGAACACCCGCGCCGAGTTCCAGTCCGAGACGCGTGCGGCCCTGATCGAGATCGAGACCGAGGCTCGAGCCAGGAGCGCACGGGCAGACGCAGACGCCAAGGCCAATCATGCGCGCCTCCAGGCTGAGGCAAGCGAAGCCCGGAGCGCCCTCGAGGCCTCGGTGGCCGAGACTCTCGAACGGGTCCAGTCCGAGTCGAGCAGGACGCGCACTGAGCTCGAAACGGCCGTGAACAAGACACGCTCCGATCTCGAGAGGTCTGCGGGCAATGTGCGGGCCGACCTGGAAGGCGTGCTGGGCCGGACGCGATCCGAGCTGCTCGCGTCCGCGGGACAGACGGAGGCTTACCTGCGAAGACAGGCCGCGGATCTGCGAGCCGAGGTCGAGGAGGCATCCGCAGCCGCGCAGGCCGCGGCAACCTCCGCGCACGCAGAGCTCGAGAGCCGGCTGACGGAATCGGCCGACGCGCGTCTGAGGGCCATCGACCAGTCGCTTTCCGCGCGAGCCACCGCCGCCACAGCGGACGAGGCCGCGAAGCTTCGCGAGGAGATCACCGCCTCGCTCGCGGAGTGGAGGACGCGGGCGCACGCAGAAGTCTCAGAAGCGACCCAGGTCGCCGCGCTCGCTCTCGTCGACAAGCGGACCGCGGCGGCCCGGAAGGCGCTCGCGAAGGACAATGACGCCCGGGTCGACGCAGGCCTCCTTTCCATCAACGAGCAGGCGCTGCGAGAGGTCAAGCGCCGTGGAGCCAAGCTGGAGAAGAGGCTGCGCGCCGAGACCGGCGATCAGCTCACCGCAGCGGAGAAGCGGCTAGCGCGATCCGCTGCGAAGGAGCAGGCCGAGCTCGCGGCAGAGCTTCAGGACGAGATCAACGCCCGGCTCACGGCGGCGCGCGAGGATGTCCATGCGAGGCTGACAGCCGCCCGAGCGGAGGTCGAGACGAAGCTGTCCGCCGCTCGCGACGAGGTTGCGACACAGATCCATGCGGCCACCGCCAAGGTTCACGAACAAGTGGTCGCGGCAGCCGCCCCTGAGTTCTCCGCGCGGGCGGATCAGGCCGCGAAGGCGCTCAAGGCAGATAGCGAGGCGACCCTCGAAGATCACCGCGCCGCTCTCGCGGCCGAGGCCGTCGCGGCCAGAGAATCCGTGGAGACTCGCTTGGCGGCCTTGACATCCGACGGGATCTCCGCGACGCGCGAGGCCTTGGAGCGCACGGCCTCAGACCACCGCTCCGAGGTGTCCGCGGCGCTCGAGGCGCAGGTCGCGCGTGGCCTCACCCAGGCCTCCGAGCGGATCGCCGGCGAGGTCCGGACCGAGCTTGCCTCCCGCCTTGCGGACGCCGAGCGCACCCTCGACGAGCGCGCTGAGACGCGGCTCGCCGATCACACTTCCAGGCTCATCGAGCAGGCGGCCACGAACTCGGCATCCCTCAGCGAACGGGCCGCGGAGCTTGCCGCCGAGAGCCGGAGGGCGGCCGAAGAGATCGCGAAAGACGTTGCCGGCGAAGAGTCGAACCGCCTGTACGGCGAACTTGGATCGCAGCTTGAGGCGCGGATCGAGGCCGCCGAGAAGGCGTCCGCGGAAGCGGCGGCGCGCGCCCGCTCGGAGCTCGAAGATGTGAATGCGCAGGCGGCGCAGAGACGCCTGGACGAGGCGCTCGAACGAGTTCGAGCCGACGGGGCCGCGCAGCTCGAAACGCAGAAGAAGGGCTTTGCTGCGGAGGTCGATGCGACGATCGCAAAGAGCCGCTCGGAACTGGGCGCCCTCGCCGAGGACCTGGAGAAGCGCGAACAGCGCCGGGAGCTCAAGCTCGCCAAGGCTGAGACCTCCAGACGGGTCCAGAGAGTGATCTCCAAGCTCGAGCAGGAGCGCGGAAAGGTCGATTCCGAGCGCGAAGCGGCCGTTCAGAAGATGCGCGCGGAGCTCGAGGAGGCGACCTCCGAGGCCAAGGTGCGGATCGATGGGTACGCGGAGGATGCGGGACGCGGAGTCGGCGGAGTGGGTGAGCGCCTCTCGGACGCGCTGCGACGCGTGGAGGCGACCGTCGCGGAGGTCGAGGAGTCGACGGGCCGTATCTCCGAGCTGGAGCGCCGCGCGAGCGTCAAGGAGCAGGAGGCGACTCGGTCAGCCGAGATGGCGCGAAACGCTGTGGAGCTGGAGGCGCGGATGCGCGAAGCGCTCAACCTGGAGGCCGCCGCCGCCGAGCAGATCACGATCGCTGAGCGAAGGCTCATCGACTTCGTCGTTCATCGATAGGTGCTGACGCGTCGCCGAACGGCGGCGCGAGAAGCAGGTGCCGTTGAGGTGATTGCGTCTCCGCCGTGGTCGCAAACTGGGGGATTGCGCCTCGTTGGCATCTGGCGCCATTGGCAAGATGAATGTCTTGAGCGGTTCCGTCGCACACCTGCACGTCCACAGCGAGTACTCGCTGCTCGATGGCCATTGCCAGATCGAGAAGAAGACCTCGAAGGGCACCATCTATCCCATGGCCGACAGGGCCGCGGAGCTTGGCATGCCCGCTCTCGGCATCACCGACCACGGTGCGATGAACGGCGCCGTCGACCATTACAAGGCCTGCAAGAAGGCCGGAATCAAGCCGATTCTGGGCATGGAGGCCTACCTCGTCG
Source organism: uncultured bacterium (assembly GCA_963772035.1). Classification (GTDB taxonomy): domain Bacteria; phylum Actinomycetota; class Thermoleophilia; order Solirubrobacterales; family 70-9; genus JALZKA01. Next base: position 81,843 of record CAVYVT010000010.1, on the reverse strand, counting down.
ACGACCACACGGCTGCCGACCGCCGCGGCGAGCGCAACCACCTGACGCTCCTCGCCGGCTCGGACGAGGGCTTTCGCAACCTGGTGAAGCTCTCGTCCGCCGGCTTCCTCGAGGGGTTCGGCCGCGGCAAGGCAAACATCGACATGGGGCTTCTCGAGCGCTACTCCGGCGGCTTGATCGCGCTTTCGGGCTGTCTTCAGTCTCGTCTTAGCCGGCGGATCCTGGAGGAGCGGCCTGCCGATGCCCGCGCGCACCTGGACGATCTCGTCCAGGCGATCGGCCGCGACAACCTGTACATGGAGATCCAGGTCAACGGCATCCCCGAGCAGGACAAGGTCAACGAGGGCGTCGTCCGCCTGGCAAAGGAGATCGGCCGGCCGCTGGTCGGCACAGGTGACGTGCACTACCTCACCCGCGACGACTATCACCACCATGCCGCGCTCCTGTGCGTCCAGACGAAGTCGACGCTCGAGCAGCCGAAGATGCGCTTCGACACGAACGAGTTCTATTTGAAGAGCCCGGAGGAGATGGCCAAGGACTTCGAGCCGTGGCCGGAGGCTGTGCCCACCACTCTCGAGATCGCAGAGCGGTGCCACACGGAAATCGAGCTGAACAAGCTGCTGTTGCCGCGCTTTCCCACGCCGGACGGGGAGGATCCGGGCGCGATGCTCCGCCGCCTCGCCTACGAGGGGATGCGCGAGCGTTACGGCGACCCGATCCCGGCGGAGGCGACCGAGCGGATGGAGTTCGAGCTCGGCGTCATCTCCGACATGGGCTTCGAGTCGTACTTCCTGATTGTCTGGGACTTCGTCTCCTACGCCAAGAACAACGGAGTCGCGGTGGGCCCGGGCCGCGGCTCGGCGGCAGGCTCGATCGTGGCCTACTGCCTCAACATCACGGACCTGGACCCGATCGCCAACGACCTCCTCTTCGAGCGCTTCCTCAACCCGGCGCGTAAGTCCATGCCGGACATCGACATCGATTTCTCCGTTCGCGGGCGCGAGCGCGTGATGCACTACGTCCAGGAGAAGTACGGGCGCGAGTCCGTGGCGCAGATCATCACCTTCGGCAAGATGGCGCCGCGCGCGGCCACCCGCGATGCCGCGCGCGTTCTGGGCTACGACTACGGCACGGGCGATCGCCTCGCAAAGCTCATCCCCGAGCCGATCATGGGTCGCAGCCCCAGCTTCGAGGAGTGCCTCAAGCCGAACGCCGACCTGCGGCGCGAGGTCGACGCAAGCCCGGACTCGAAGCGGATCGTGGACGTCGCGCAGGGCCTCGAGGGCGTTGTTCGCAACAACTCGATCCACGCCGCGGCGGTCGTGATCGCGGATCGCCCGCTCCACGAGATCGTGCCGCTCCAGCTCGCCGAGGACCGCGGCGCGGCCGCTCAGAACGGCGAGGGGGGCAAGCCCGAGCGCAAGTACAAGATCGTCACGCAGTACTCGATGGGCCCGATCGAGGAGATCGGCCTGCTGAAGATGGACTTCCTCGGCCTTCGCAACCTCGACGTGATCGAGGACGCGGTGGCGATCATCAAGCGCTCGCGCGACATCGACGTCGACATGCAGTCGATCCCCCTCGACGACTCAAAGACGTACGAGATGCTCGCCCGCGGCGACTCCGTGGGCGTCTTCCAGCTCGAGTCGGAGGGCATGCGCGAGGCGCTCAAGCAGATCCGCCCGACCGAGTTCAACGACATCGTCGCGATCGGCGCGCTCTATCGGCCGGGCGCGATGCGCTTCATCCCGGACTACGCGCGCGGCAAGCGCAATCCCGCGTCGGTCACCTTCCAGGACCCGCGCCTGCGGCCGATCACCCAGGAGACCTACGGCTGCTGCATCTACCAGGAGCAGCTCATGGAGATCTCCAAGCAGCTCGGCGGCTTCTCGCCCGCCGAAGCTGACGATCTGCGCAAGGCCATCGGCAAGAAGAAGCGCGACCTGATGGCGACGATGAAGGACAAGTTCATCGACGGCTGCGCGACCTCGGGCACGCAGCGCCGCGTCGCCGACGACCTGTGGGGCCTCATGACCGCGGCCGCCGACTACTCCTTCAACAAGTCGCACGCGGCTTGTTACGCGATGATCTCGTATCGCACCGCGTACCTGAAGGCCAACTTCCCGGCCGAGTACATGGCGGCGGTGATCTCGTCCGTGATGTCGACGAAGGACAAGGTCCCGTTCTTCGTCAACCGATGCGCCGAGATGGGGATCGAGGTCCTGCCGCCCGACGTCAACTCCTCCGAGCACAGCTTCACCGTCTCGGGCAACTCGATCCGCTTCGGCCTCGATGCCGTCAAGAACGTGGGCCACCAGGCGGTCGACGTGATCATGGCGGCGCGCGAGCGGGGAGGGCCGTTCGAGTCGATCTGGGACTTCTGCGATCGCGTCGATGCGCGCGCCGTGAACAAGCGGGCAATCGAGTGCCTCGTCAAGTGCGGGGCCCTGGATTCGACCCAGGCGTCGCGTCGCGGCATGCTCGAGGTCCTTCCCTCCGCCCAGGCGTCCGGCCAGAAGGCGCAGGACGACGCCCTGCGCGGCCAGGGCTCGATCTTCGACTTCGGCGGCTCGTCCGAGGCCGAGGACCCGCTCGCCGGCGCCTTCGCATCTCAGCGTCCGCCCATCCCGGCCGATGAGTTCGGGCAGCGCGAGCTGCTCTCGCTCGAGAAGGAGACGCTTGGCACGTTCCTCAGCTCGCACCCCCTGAAGGAGGTGCGCGAGGCGCTCCGCGAGAAGGTCGACTGCGCGCTCCCGGACCTCGAGAAGAAGCAGGACGGCTCGTGGCTGACTGTGGGCGGCATCGTCGCCGAGGCGAAGAAGGTGCGGACCCGGTCTGGCAGCTACGTCATGTTCGCGAAGCTGGACGACCTGGAGGGCCAGGTCGAGCTGTTCGTGCCCGACGCAACGTCAGAGCAGGCGCAGGCAGTCGAGCTCGACCGAGTCGTCCTGATCAAGGGCCGGCTCGACCACAAAGAGCGCGGCCAGACATCGATCCGCGTCCAGGACGCCGAGATCTTCGAGCCCGACGCGATGGAGATCGCACGCGCGAAGAAGAACGCGCAGCCCGAGGCGCTCATGCTCCACATCGACGCCTCCAGGTTCCGGGCCGAGCTGATCGCCGAGCTCAAGGGCCTCTTCGAGACCTATCCCGGCGGCACCGAGGTTACGCTCGTCATGAAGACCCGCGAGGGCACGCGCAAGCTGCGCTTCGGCGACGGATACCGCGTCGAGCCCAACCACGGCCTCCGGGCGGAGCTCGACCAGCTCCTCGGCCCGGCGGCCCTGGCCGCCTAAGCGCACCTAGCCGCCCGCTCCGCGCTTACACTTCGCGAGTGGCGACTGATCAACGCGCAAAGACCGAGCCCGGCGAGTGCCGGAAGTGCGGGACCTTCTGCGACAAGGTGGTCGAGCCGCGGGGGTGTCTCGAGGTGCGCTGTAAGTACCTCTACTCCTACGAGGACAAGTTCACGAGCAACACGTACATGGGCTGCCTGCGCAAGGTCTTCCGCGCCGAGGTGGACGTCGACATGTTCCAGGTCGCCGAGAACTCAGGCGGCTTCGGAGGCCTGAAGGTGACTGGCCAGCCCATGCCCCAGTGCCAGTTCCGCGTCGAGCCGGCATTCGCCGGCACGGGCGATGAGTTTCACTGCGTGAACAAGCGCTTCTTCGACGCATCGGACGCCGGTCCGGAAGGCCTCAGGGCCTTCGACCTGCGGAACGCGCTGTAGGGCCGGCTAAGCCCGGTAGCGGTAGCCGACGCCCCGCACGGTCTCGAAGGCGTCGGAGTTCAGCTTTCGCCGCAGGTAGCCCACGTAGACGTCGACGACGTTTGAGCCCGGGTCGTAGTCGTAGCCCCAGACATGCGCCAGGAGTTGCTCGCGGCTCAGGACCTGGTTGGGATGCTCGAGGAAGGTTCGCAGGAGCTCGAACTCGCGCGCCGAGAGCTCGACGGTCGTCGGGCCCGAGCTCACCCAGCGCGTGCGGAGGTCGAGGGTGATGCCGCCTTCGGAGATCTGATGGCGCTCTTCTCCAGTGCGAGAAGAGTCGCCTCGCAGGCGGGCGCGGACCCGGGCGACGAGTTCCTCGAAGTGGAACGGCTTTCCGATGTAGTCGTCGGCGCCGGCCTCGAGGCCGGCAATGCGGTCCGAGGTGTCGTCGCGTGCCGTGAGGATGATCACCGGGAGCTTGTTCTGGGCAGCACGGACGTCGCGCAGCACGTCGAGCCCGTCGCGACCCGGGAGTCCCAGATCGAGGATCAGGAGGTCGAAGTCTTCGTCTTTTGCCATCGCGCTGGCGCCGATGCCGTCCGCGACGACTGTCGTGGCGAATCCACCAGAGCGGAGGCCCTTTTCCAGGAATGCCGCAAGGCGCGGCTCGTCCTCGGCGATCAGGATGCGTGCCAAGACTCTCCCTCGTGGGGCGGGTCGTGCTCAGCCGGGATGATCAACGAGAACGTGGAGCCGGAGCCAGGCGTGGACTCCACCTCGACCCAGCCGCCATGCGCCTCGGCGATGGCTTTCACGATCGCGAGCCCAAGGCCCGCTCCGTGCCCGTGGCCCGGAGCTTGACCGCCCCGGGCGAATCGCTCGAAGATCCGCTCCTGCTCGTGGTGGTCGATGCCCTCGCCCTCGTCCCGCACCCAGATGCGGATGACCCCGCCCTTGTGCACGCTGCCGATCGCGATCACCTGGTCGCCTCGGGTGTGCTTGACGGCGTTCTGCGCGAGGTTCATCACGGCCGAGGTGAGGCGGTGCGGGTCGCCTGCGAAGAGCGCCACATCGGCCCGGTCGATCTTCCAGCGACGGACGCCGAGAGTCTGCGCCTTGGCGAAGATCTCGTGCGTCAGGAGGTCGAGGTCGAGCGGCTCGGGCCGCAGGAAGTCGGCGCGGGCGGAGCGGGCCAGGAGCAGGAGATCGTCGACGAGGCGGCTCATGCGCTCCAGCTCGTCCTGGATCACGCTGGTTGCCTCAGCACGCTCCGCGGGGTCGTCCCCGAGGGTCTCGAGGTGGCCCCGGATCACCGTGATCGGCGTGCGGAGCTCGTGCCCCACATCGGCAAGGAACTCCTTTTGGTCCTCGAAGGCCGACTCGAGGCGGTCGAGCATTCCGTTGAAGGTGCGTCCGAGTTCGGCGATCTCGTCGCCGCCGCGGACCGAGACGCGGTCGGTGAGGTCGGTGTCGGTGATCGTGCGGGTTGTCCGGGCGAGCGCGCGCAACGGTTGGACGGCGCGGCCGGCCGCCAGCCAGATGAAGAGAGAGGCGAGAAGGGTCACGACGACGCTGACGGCGATCGCGAGCGTGACGGCGCTCTCCACCTGGTCTCGTTCGTCCGCGAGGCTCTCGGCGGCGATCAGGACGCCTGATTCCCCGTCACCGGTCACCGGTACGGCTACGTACTGGATCTCCTCGTCGTTCACCGAGACTCGATCGGACACCGGCTCGTCGATCGAGGCGAGGTCGGAGAGTCCGGTCGGGACCTGCGTATCCGTCGGCTCGGTCTGGTGGATCTCGCCTCCGATGTAGGTCGCCAGGAAGCCGTCGTCCGCCGCGCGTTCCTGCTGAAGATAGGACGCGAAGATCTTCTCGAGGTTCCCGTTGAGCGGGTCGCCCGTCTCGGGATCCCTGCCCGTAGCGGCGATCGTGCGAAGCGGCTCCACCTGGGCGGTCAGCGTTTCGCGGACGTCGTTGCCGATTCGAGAGATCAGAACCTGGCGCAGGACCAGCAGGGAGACGGCCGTGGAGACGACGAGGAGAATGAAAAAGGAGGCGAGTACGCGGGTCCGCACGTCACCGAGCAGCGGCTGGCGGGAGTTTCCCTCGCCGTTAGGACGTAGGCCGCTGGTGGAGCGGCTCAGAGCCGCCCGCACGTTCTGGTCCGCCAAGGCGGCGCTGTCCTCGCGAGCGGGCGCCATGGAGTGGCCAAGATACTCGTGCCGCTGCCCCGGCTTCGCACTCCAAGCCCTGGCGGGCACGAATCGTGCGGTAGCCGCCCGGGGCTAGGGATCGTCGATCTCCTTGAAGACACCGGGCTCGCCGACCTGCTTCATGAGGACGGTCACAGGATCGGTGTACTGGTCGTCGTCCGGTCCCGTGGCCGGTGGGGAGGAGCTCTCCTCGTTGTCCGGTCCGCTGGCTGCGACCCCGCTGATGCCGCCTGAGTGCATGCCGTTCGGGGGGCTGTCGCTGTTGCCCTTGTCCGAGCCGTTGCGATCCCGCTTGCCCTTCTTGTCCTTGTTGTCGTCTGGTGTGGTGACCTCGGTCGGGCCGCCTCCACTGCCTGGCGCCTCGATTCCTGAGAGGTCTCCAGGCTCATGCGGGGCGCAGGAATGCGACGAATATGAACGCAGCGAGCACAGCGACGCCTACGGCCTGGAGGGCGACTGTCCGATAGCGGCCGCTCATCGGTCAGCCCCCAGCGAATTTTGCGCGTACACGCCCATGAGACTGCCCGGGCATCATGAGAGGCGGATGAGACTGGCATGAGAGGACAGGCACGGTTTATGAGGACAAACTCTCATCCGCACCTCACCGTACTCTCACGGCCTCTTCCTAATTTGACAAAGTAAGTAAACCCAACAGGGGGAAGGAATCAACCCGTGAACAACTCAAAGAGCACCCTAAAGGGCAAAACGGTCGGACTCCTCGTCGCAAGCATGTTGATGCTGGGCGCAATGCCCGGCCTCGCGGCTGCACAAAGCCTCGCGGCTGCACAAAGTCCGACTTCGGATCAGTACGACCCGAAGACCATTACTTTTGCGGGCGGGACAGGAGATGGTGGCTCCGCCGGTGGGGGCGGCCTCAACGATTCGGTCGGCCCACTGCCATTCACCGGTTTCGACGTGATCGCGATGCTCGCGGTTGCACTCGCAGTCACCGGCCTCGGACTCGCTCTGCAGAGGGCTGTTTCCCGGGAGCCGAAAGACCTGCGCTGAACTTGGGGTAAGGCGCCTTGACGGGCGTCATCGGAGGCATCGGACGTTCTCGGGTTGAGACGCGTCGGTTACTTAGGGTGGCCGGCGCGTCTTCGTACGTCCTGAACGCGGTGCATGGGGACAGAGCTGACGCGTGGGGTCTGACGCCAGGCGTGGGCTCTGACGCCAAGCGTGGGGTCTGACGCCTACTGCGAGCTTCGCTTGCGGTTTCGCACGCCTTCGCGGCGCAGGCGCTTGGCCTTTCGTACCTCGGCCAGGTCGGGACCGGTGCCGCTCTGGCCTGGCCCTGGCGTCTCGAGCACGGCCGGGAGCCCTTCGAAGCGCGGCTCTGACAGGAACACGCGCAGGCCGCGGTCGCCGATCTCGCCCTCGCCCAGGCTTGCGTGCCGGTCGCGGTTCGAGCCGAGCGGCATCTGCGAGTCGTTGATGTGGAGCGCCTTGAGCCGGTCCAGGCCGATCTTCAGCTCCAGCTCGTCGACGATCTCTGAGAGCGCGTCGCGTTCTCTCACCTCGAAGCCCGAGGCCAGGAGGTGGCAGCAGTCGAGGCACAGGCCGATTCGCTCGTCGGCGCCGCCCAGCTCGACCAGGCGCGCGAGCTCCGACAGGTCCCTTCCAAGCGTGCCGCCCGCGCCGGCCGTGTCCTCCAGTAAAAGCGGGCAGTTCTCGGTCTCTGCCAGGCACTCGCGGATCGCCTCGCCCGCCGCGGCCATGCACTCTTCGTAGTCGCGCTGCTTTTGCGACCCCGGGTGAAGGACCACGCCTGCGGCCCCGATCCGGTCACCCAGCGCGAGGGCTCCTTTCAGCGCCTCGAGCGACTTCGAGCGCACCTCCTTCTCGAGCGAGGCAGCGTTGATCAGGTAAACGGCATGGATCAGAACCGGTCCGATCCGTGACTCCTCCACGCCCGCCCGGAAGTCGGCCACGGCCGCGTCCGAGTGGTTCTGCGGCCTCCATTGGCGCGAGCTCTGGTTGAAGATCTGAATGGCATCGCACTCGAGCTCGACGCCACGAGCGACCGCGTTGGGAAGCCCGCCCGCTATGGATACATGCGCGCCGATGTCCATTCCGACCGAGCCTAGAAGAGTCCGCTTTGCCCCCTCGCCCACGGGAGCGCTGCACATCGGCGGCGCGCGGACCGCGCTCTACAACTGGCTTGCGGCCAAGGGCTGGGGCGGGACGATGGTCCTTCGCATCGAGGACACCGACCGGGAACGGTCGACGCCGGAGAACGTCGACCAGATCATCGACGCCCTTCGATGGCTCGAGCTGGACTGGGACGGCGAGCCGATCTCCCAGTACGAGCGGCGCGAACGCCACGCGGTGGCGGTCGAGCGGCTGCTCGAGTCGGGCCGTGCCTACCACGACCCTTCGACCGGCGAGGAGGTTCGCGAATGGAAGGCGGCCAACGGCAACCGCGGCTATCGGGGTGAGCCCCGGGACGAGCCCGGCGCGGCCGTGCGCCTGCGCGTTCCGGATGAAGGGGCAACGGTCGTTCACGACCTCCTGCGTGGCGACGTGGCCTTTCCCAACGACTCCCAGGACGACTTCGTCATCGCGCGCGGCGACGGCACGCCTCTATACAACCTCGCGGTTGCCGTCGACGACGCCGAGATGGGGATCACAGACGTCATCAGGGGCGACGACCATCTCTCGAATACGCCGAAGCAGGCGATGGTTCTGGAGGCCCTCGGCCACGAGCCGCCCCGGTTCGTGCATCTGCCCCTCCTTCACGGGCCGGACGGGAAGAAGCTCTCAAAGCGCCACGGCGCGGCATCGGTGCAGGAGCTGCGGGACTCGGGATACCTGCCGGAGGCGGTCCGCAACTATCTGGCGCTCCTGGGGTGGGGGACCGACGACGACACGACCATCATGTCGACGCAGGAGCTCGTCGAGCGCTTCGACGTCTCGCGGATCGGCAGAGCGTCGGCCATCTTCGACGAGCAGAAGCTCCGGTGGCTGAATGGCCGCTTCATGCGCGAACTTGACCCCGCGGAGTACGCCGAGCGCGTCGCGGGACATCTCGAGCGTTCCGGCATCGGGGCTCCCGACGACCGCGCTCGGCTGGCCGAGGCATGCCGCGTCGCGCAGGACAAGGCGCAGACCCTCGACGAGGTGTGGCCGCTCATCCGGTTCGTTTTCACGGAGCCCGTCGATGACGAGAAGGCGCGCAAGAAGTTCCTGGGACCCGAAGGCATCGAGACTCTCCGGGAAGTGCACACGGCGCTCGAGGGTGCGCCCGACTGGTCGGCAGCGGGGCTCGAAGAGGTTCTGGGAGCGGTCGTCGAACGGCTCGGATTGAAGCCGGGGGCGGTGTATCAGCCGATCCGCGTGGCGATCACGGGGACCACGGTGTCGCCCGGAATCTTCGATTCGCTCGCCGTCTTGGGACGCGACGAAACACTGAACCGCATCTTGCGCGTTATTCAGGGCTAACAAGCGGGGCCGTTCCTGCCGATGAAGGGCTTGAGCCCGGGCATCAGACCTGGACGCATTCCCGATGAAGCAGTCATGAGCAACACCGCGACCATTGCCGGCCCCGACGCTGGAGTCGCTGCTGCGCGCCCGATGGGCGCAGGCGGACGGCGCCTTGCGGCATCCTTCGACTCCATCTCGAGTCTGCCCGCACTGGCGGAGGCGCGCGAGCGCCTGGTCGCTCTCGCCGAGGCACCCTCGACCTCGCCCAACCAGATGGCCGACGTCGTCGAGTCGGACGCAGCGATTGCGATCGCGATCATGCAGGCCGCCAACAACGGCAACGGCCCACGCGGGCGTACGGGCGGCGTCCCGGCGGCAATCGACTCACTTTCGGCGACCCGGGTGGTCGCCATCGCCGCGCGGATGGAGACCTACGATCTGCTCGGGCCGGCCGGCTCGGGCTCGGAGCGCTTCGAGCGCTTCCGCCGTCACGCCGCTTCGGTGCGCTCCGCGGCGGATCGCATCGCCGACGTTGCGCGGATCACCGATCGGGACGAGCTTGCCGTCGCCGCTCTCGTCCACGATGTCGGCCGCCTGGTCTTGGGCGACCTCTACGGCGAGGAGTTCGGAATGGGCCCGGAGCCGGAGGATGGGCCCGAAGAGCGCCTTCGCCGTGAGCGCCGCGAACTGGGAGTCGACCACGCACTGGTCGGCGCCGTTCTTGTCCGCCGCTGGGGGCTACCGCCGTCGATCGCAGCGGCAGTCGAGCGCCATCACTCTCCGGAGGCAGAGGGGATCGCCGCCGCCGTTCAGCTCGCTGACTTGATCGTGCATCACGCGTCAGGTGACCGCGTCTCTCCGACCTCGCTGAGGAGCGCCGCGGTCAAGGTAGGTCTCGACGAGGACGATCTGCGCGGCCTTCTGTTCGAGTACCCGCATGCGGGCGAGACCCCGCGTCGCGCCTCGGAGCCGTGCCCGCTCTCGGCTCGCGAGGTCGATGCGCTGCGAGGCCTGGCCGAAGGCAAGGTCTACAAGCAGATTGCCCAGGAGCTCTCGCTCTCGGTATCCACGATCCGCACCCACCTTCACAACGTGTACAAGAAGATCGGCGCCGTCGACCGCGCCCAAGCCGTCCTCATCGCGCGCGAGCGCGGCTGGATCTAGTCCGCGCTCGTCGTCAGTCGATTTGACCGCTGCGCAAGGCGATTGCGACCGCGTGTGCGCGATCGCGGGCTCCGAGGCGGGCGAGAGTGGCCTTGGTGTGCGTCCGGACCGTCTCGGCGCTCAGGTGGAGGCGCCGGGCGACGTCTCCGGTTGAGTGGCCGTCGGCGAGAAGCTGCAGGGTTTCGCGCTGGCGTTTGGTGAGAGCCGAACGATCGCTCTTCGTGCGCGCGGCGGGGTCGATGAAGCTGCCTGACTCGATCGCCGCGTCGACCGCTTTGCGGATCGCTTCGGGCGGAGACGTCTTGGCCACGTAGGCGGACGCGCCCGCGTCGAGCACCTTCTGCGCGGCGTGGCGCTCCGGGCGCCTGGCCAGCGCGACGATGCCGGTCCGCGGCATGGCGCGGTGAAGCGCCTTGATCATCGCGGGGCCTCCAGGCTCGCCGTTGGCCGCACGGGTGTCGAGCTCGACGATCGCGATGTCGAAGCTTCCGGTCGCAGTGTGGGTCTCGATCGCCTCGCGCCAGTCGGACGCTTCCTCGACCTCGTAACCGGATCCCAGGAGGTTGCGGACACCGATGCGCGTGACGGCATGGCCGTCCACCACAAGACATCGACGATCGTCGCTCACTTCCATGGGACCCCTTCAAAGGCTCTTGAGGAGGGCTCCTTGCCCTCGTGCTCCGAGCCCGGCAACTGCCGGACGCCCCGAGCCTATCCCGCATGGCTCGGCCCGAAACGGTTGCCCCTCGCTAGGAGCGGCCTTTTCGTGCTGTAGAAACTAGATCAGTGATCAGCAAGTGATTTCCGTCACCTCAAAGTCCCGCTATGCCGTGGTCGCCATGGCCGAGCTTGCCCGAACGGGCGGGTCCGGCCCGGTGCCGATCGCGCAGATCGCCGAGCGGCGGGACATGCCCGTGCAGTTCCTGGAGCAGCTCTTCTCGACGCTCAGGCGCGGCGGCCTCCTGACGAGCCAGCGCGGCGTCAAGGGCGGTTACTCGCTGGCCAAGCCTGCTTCGGAGATCACCGTGCTCGAGGTCGTCCAGGTGCTTGACGGCAAGGTCGGCGAGGAGGCGCGCGAGGCCGGCGGCATCTGGGCCGAAGGCGTGGGCGCGCTCCGCGAGGTCTTCCGCTCGACAACCATCGCCGACATCGCGAGCCGCGAGGCCTCAGAGGCCGGCGCCGGCATGTACTACATCTAGCTCCCGTGTCATCTGGCGATCCCTGAGAGGTCGCGGATCGACACACGACGGGTGCACCGCCTCGCCTGAGGCGCGCCGGGAGCGCCCTTAGACTCATCGCCGCATGTGGCTGACCATCGAAGTGCCTTCGCAGGAGCCGCTGGTGGTCGAGGTCAAGGGGACTTCCACGACGATCGGCACCGATCCCTCGTGCGACGTCGTCATCGCCGACGACGAGATCTCGCCGCGGCATGTCGAGCTTCATCCGCTCGCCGACGGGAGGCTCGAAATCCAGGATCTGGGCTCGAAGTCGGGGACCTGGGTCGGGGGTGTCCGGCTGGGCGGGCCGGCGACGCTGGAGGGCGGCGAGAGGCTGAGGATCGGCCGAACCGAACTGGTGTCGTCGCTCGAGCGGCCGGATCCGTCAGAGCGCGCTCTGACTCGCCGTGAGGCGATGCAGCGGACGGTCACGGAGTCGCATCGCGCCTTGCTCTTGGCCTCGGCGGCGGTCGCGATCGCGGTGATCGCGGTCGTCCTTGCCGCCGGGGGTGTGTTCTCTGGCGGCAACGGCGGCCGGGAAGACGACGCGCTCTCCCCGACGGAGATCGTCGATCTGGCCCGCCCCAGCACGGCGATCGTCGTTGCGCTCGGCGGGGGTGCCCGCGCGGGCAACGGCACCGGGTGGGTCCTGGATGCCGAGGAGGGGCTGATCGTTACGAACGCGCACGTGGTCGACGCGGGGGAGACGTTCCAGGTCGGGACCGAGGAGGCGCTCTCAGACGCGCAGGTGGTGGGCGTCGCTCCGTGCGATGACCTCGCCGTCTTGAAGGCTGAGGAGACCGACGGGCTGGAGTCGCTCGAGCTGGGAAGCCAGGACTCCATCTCGCAGGGCGACCAGGTGGTCGCGGTCGGCTATCCGACCAACGCGTCGCCCAACGATGAGCTCCAGGCCACCGAGGGGATCGTCTCCGTGGTGCAGCAGACCTTCGACGTGCCCAACGATCCCTTCGTGCAGCTCTATCCCAACGTGATCCAGACGGACGCGCCGATCAATCCGGGCAACTCGGGCGGACCGCTGATCGACACCGCCGGCAATCTCGTCGGCGTGAACACCCTGATCTTTCGGGGCCGCCGCGGCGAGATCGAGGGGCAGGGCTACGCGATCGGGGTGGACCGGGTCGCAGAGGTCGTTGAGAGCCTTCGTGACGGCGATTCGCAGGCGTGGCTGGGCTTTGCGTTCCGCCCGCTGCCGAGCGCGGAGGCGTCGCGTCAGGGCCTTGCGCCGGGCCTTCTGGTCACGGCCGTCGTGCCCGGCACCCCCGCGGCCGACGAGGGCCTGGTCGGTGGGCGTGCCATCGTGGTTGGCGTGAATGGCGAGCCGGTGCAGAGCTTTCGCGAATACTGCAGTGCAGTGGATGGCCGAAACGGCGAGACCGTCAAGTTCAACGTCCTGGAGCCGAACGGCGCCCGTGTGATCGAGTTGGAGCTATGAGCGAGCCGAACGGGCGAGTGCCCGCTAAAGAGGTTTCGGAGACGATCGGGAATACCCCGATGGCGGTACTCAGCCGCGTGGGCGCGAGCGAGCGGGGTGAAGTCCTGGCGAAGCTCGAGTACATGAACCCGGGCGGCTCGGTGAAGGACCGGATCGGCGTGGCGATGCTGGACGCCGCCGAGCGGGAGGGGCGCATCGAGCGGGGGAAGGGCGTGATCGTCGAGCCCACCAGCGGCAACACCGGGATCGCCCTGGCGATGGTGTGCGCGGCGCGAGGCTACGAGCTCGTCCTCACCCTTCCCGAGGGAATGAGCCGCGAGCGATCCAAGCTTCTCCGCGCCTATGGCGCCGAGGTTCACGAGACGCCGTCGATGGGCGGAATGGGCGAAGCCATCGAGCTCGCGCAGAGCGTCGTGGCCGACCGCGGCGGGTTCATGCCGCAACAGTTCTCGAACCCGGCCAATCCGGATGTCCACCGCCGGACCACGGCCGAAGAGATCTGGCGCGACACGGGCGGAGAGGTCGACGCACTCGTCTGCGGCGTCGGCACCGGCGGCACGATCACGGGCGTCGGCCAGGTCCTCAAGGACCGCCGCCCCGGCTTTCAGTGCTTTGCGGTCGAGCCGAGCGGCTCGCCCGTGCTGAGCGGGGGGGAGGCGGGTCCTCACAAGATCCAGGGCATCGGGGCCGGATTCATTCCCGACGTGCTCGACCGCTCGGTGATCGACGAGACGATCCCGATCACGGATGAGGTGGCGCTCCAGATGGCCCACGAGGTCGCCTCGCGCGAGGGCCTTCTGGTCGGCATCTCCGCAGGCGCCGCGATCGCTGCCGCCCTGGACGTGGCGGCCCGGCCCGGGATGAAGGGCAAGCGGATCGTCACGATCGCGTGCGACGGCGGCGAGCGCTACATGTCGCTGCCGTTCTTTCTGGACGGCTAGGAAAGCTTCCCGGCCTCGGCGAGCACCTCGTCGAGGCGCTTGAGGAGGGCGTCCATGAGGACGGTCTTGCCGACCACCGCGGCCGCGCCCAGGTCGAGCGCCCTGCCTTCGATGGACGGGTGGTCGTGCCCGGTGAGGATCACGACCACAGGCTGTTCGCCTTCCTTCTCCCCGATCTGCTCGAGGATCTCGAAGCCGTTCGGAGGCGGCATGGACACGTCCAGGAGCAGCAGATCGGGCTCGTGCTCCTCGCAAAGCGGGATGACCTTGCTCGACTCCGTCGTGAAATGGATGGCGCCGTATCCGCCGCGTTCGAGGATCCGAACGAGCAGGCGGGCGTTCTGATCGTCGTCGTCCGCGATCAGCGCCTTTATGCCCCCCCGATGGGCTTCCTCCGTCACGCTGCCATTTTACGGCTGACGGCGACCGAAACGCATCTACACTGCGCAAAGGGCATTCGAAAGCGATGCAGGCATGAAGGAGTGCCGCCTCGCGACCGATAAGGGGTTACGTGAGCAACGAATTCGGGATTGGTGGCGTTCAGGCCGGGTTGCGGCGCATGGCTGCGCTGCTGCCGCAGTTCTGTGGCGCCTTCGCCGCCGGCCTCGTCGCAGGCGCGGTCGAGACCGGTGACAACTCGACGGGCGCGATCGTCCTCGGCGCCTATCTCGTCGCGGGCTGGTACAGCGCCCGGGCTGCAAGGTGGCGTTGGCTCCTGCCCATGGCGGGCCTTCTCTCCTACGTGATCATGGCGGTGCTGGGCACGATTCTGTCCGTCGCCGCACTCCTCGCCTTCGGCGAATCGCCGTCGTTCCTGCCGCTTGCGCTGGCGGCGTTCACAGCATGGGCCGCGCTCGTCATCACGAATCAGGTCTTCTCGCCCGCAACTCGCATAAGGATCGGCGTCATCGGGTCGCCCCACTCGGCACTCCGACTGCGGGAGGAGCTCGACCGCGAGCAGTCGCGGGGCTTCGAGGTCGGTGCGACGATCGTTCCCGACGACTGGGATTTCGACCCGGCGGCGCTCGACGCGCCATATCTGTGCGCTCTCTCCCAGATCGGCGCCGCGATCGACGACCGCGACCTCGAGGCGCTCGTGGTCACCCGCGAGTTCGACCGCTCCGAGGTGGACCGGAGGCTTTTCGCCGAGGTCGTCGCGCGCCCCGTGCAGGTGATGGAGCTTCACGAGTTCCATGAGCACCGCTTCGGCTCCGTTCCGCTCGCCGAGATTGACTACGCGTGGTTCACCCGCCTTGCCGGATCGCACTACAAGCCGCTCACGCGAGCTCTGAAGCGCAGCCTTGACCTGGTCGTGGCCATCCCCGCGGCGATCGTCCTGGCGCCGGTCGTGGGCATCATGGCGCTCCTCGTGAAGCGGGACGGCGGCCCCGTCCTCTTTCGCCAGGAGCGGATCGGCCAGGGCGGAAAGCCGTTCCTGATCAACAAGCTCCGCACGATGACCGACGACCCCGGTCGTGAGGGCGTGTGGGCGGAGGCCGACGACGTGCGCGTCACAGGCATCGGGCGCTTCCTTCGCAAGAGCCACCTGGACGAGGCCCCCCAGCTCTGGAATGTGATCAAGGGCGACATGAGCCTGGTCGGCCCCCGTCCCGAGCAGGAGGCATATGTCGAAGAGCTCTCGAAGGTGATCCCGTTTTACACGCAGCGCCACGTCGTCAAGCCGGGCATCACGGGCTGGGCACAGGTGAGGGTTGGCTACGCAGGCTCGCTGGAAGGGACCGCGTTCAAGCTCTGCAACGACCTCTACTACGTCAAGCACCACTCCATGTCGCTCGACGCGGCGATCCTGCTGGAGACGTGCAGGACGCTCGTCGCCGACAAGCAGTACGTCGAGCCGCCATCGACCAGCCTCACCATGCTGGGAGAAGGCGACGGGCGCATCGTTTCCGCGCCTGAGTCGGCGCCGCCGGCGGCCGACCCGGCTTCCGCGCCCGGCACCGCTCCGGCGTCGCCTACTGGCGCCGCCCCCGTGCCTTAGACAGAAGCTCGCGGAGCTTCGAGTCCAGGTCCTCGATCCGGAAGGGCTTGATGATGTAGGCGTCCACGCCCGCGTCGGTCGCCTCGCGCTCGTCGGCATCGGCGGCCTTCGCCGTGAGAAGGACGACCGGGATCTCGGCGGTTCGGCCATCCGCGCGCATCATCGCGCAGATCTCGTGGCCCTCGATGCCGGGCATGATCCCGTCCAGCACAGCCGCGTCGGGCGGCTCATCGAAAACCATCTCGAGCGCCTTGTCTCCGTCAGCGGCGGTTACCACGTGGTAGCCGCGGTGCGTGAGGCGCTGGGAGATCAGCCGCAAGATGTCCGCGTCATCGTCCGCGACGAGCACCGTGGGCATTGCGCTCTCTTGTAGTGCCCCGGTGGTCAGAACGTTGCCGATCCTATGCACCCATGCCGGAGGCGCCTGTGCGGATGGGATCATCGGCGACCGTGCCAACGACCGACCAGAAAGCCGCCACCGGCATCGGCCCCCTCCTGCGCGAACTGGGATCGATGCTCATAGAGCCATCGCCGGACGAGCTGGCGAATCGACCGGTCTGGACCGGGGTGTCGGTCGAGCGCACCGCGCAGGTAGCCGGCCTCCAGGCGATCCTCCTGCCGATTCTCACGGCGCCGCTTCTGCTGATCGTGCACCCCACGGGCCCGATCGGCGACTGGGGCTGGGTCTTGGCGCTTGCTGGAGTGGCGGCGGTGGTGGCCATCGGCGTCAGGTTCGTGGCCAACCCGGACGTGACTGCCCGAGAGCTCGCGGCCTCCAACGTCTTCGCGGCAGGAGTAGTGGGGATGCTCGCGTGGTTGACCGGTGGGCTCGATTCGCCCTACCCGCTGCTGCTGCCGCTGATCGCATCAAGCATCGCTCCACACCGCCCGCGCGTCCGCCGCGGGATGCTCCTCTGGATTCTGCTGCTCACGGCGGCGCCGCTCATCTACGACGGGCCGGCGTCGGCCGGCCAGGCCGCGGTCGTGATCATGATCGCGGCCGCATCCGTCGCGACGTCTCTCACGATGGTCTGGTTGAGCTCGCGGGTGAGCCGATCCGAGGCCGGACTCATGGACCTTGTCTCATCCGCCCGTTCCGCTCAGGAAGAGCTTGCGGCCGAGACCGACCGCCTCGTGGAAGCGGGTGTCATCCGAGACCAGCTCGTCACGCGCGTCTCGCACGAGCTCCGCACGCCGCTCACGTCCGTCAAGGGCTACATCGAGGCGCTCCTGGAAGGGGAGGGTGGCGAGCTGGAGCCGGAGCAGCGGGAGCTTGCCGACATCGCTCTCCGCAACACGACCAAGCTCGAGCTCCTGATCGCGGATCTCCTCCTTCTCTCACGGGTGGAAGCCGGCCAGCTCGAGCTGCGGGCAAAGCCCGTCGAGGTCCGCTCGGCGCTTCAGTCCGTCAGCGCTGACCTTGGCCAACTCGCCCAGGAGGGAGGCGTGAGCCTGATCGTGGAGGCGACGCCCGAGTTCGTGTGGGGGCTCGATCGCGAGCGCTTCGAGCAGGCCCTCGCGAACCTGATCTCCAACGCCATCAAGTACTCGCCCGGCGGCGGGCCGGTCCTCGTTCGGGGTCGTGAGATTGATTCTGAGCTGTGGGTCGAGGTCATCGACAAGGGAGTCGGGATTCCGAACGACGAGGTCAAGAGCCTCGGTAAGCGCTTCTTCAGGGCTTCCACTGCGGGCGACGTCTCGGGCACGGGCCTGGGCATTGCCATCACCCAGGAGCTGGTGGAGCTGCACATGGGGACCCTCGAGGTCGAGAGCGAGGTCGGGTCTGGCTCGATCTTCCGGATCCGGATTCCCGAAGGCTTGGGAGCCGAGTCAGTCGGAGAGGCCGAGCGAGAGCCCTACGGACTCAAGTAGGTCGCGCGCCGTGAACGGCTTGCGCAGGAACGACATCTCTTGTGTGGCCACGTCGTGGGAAGAGATGATGTCCTCGGTGTAGCCGGACATGTAGAGGACAGGCATCCAGGGATCGATCTCATGCGCCCGGTTGGCCAGCTCGCGGCCTGAAGCCCGCGGCATGACGACGTCGGTGAGCATCAACGCGAAGCGCTCGCCCGACTCAAGAACCTCGATCGCGACCTGGCCGTCCTCGCAGGCTGTGACCTCGAATCCGGTGCGCTCCAGGACGCGAGTCGCTACACGTCGCACGTCGTCGTCGTCCTCGGCGAGCAGGACGCGCGTGCCGGGCGGGACGGAGATCTCGCCCGCGGGCGCCTCGACACCGGGACCGTGAGGCTGGGTCCCGGCTGGGGCTGCCGCCGGGAAATGGAGGTGGAAGACCGATCCGAGGCCCGGCTCCGAGTAGACCGTGATGTGCCCGGAAGCGTTCGCCATGACCCCGTGGACGGCGGCCAGACCGAGGCCGGTGCCGGTGCTCCGTGCCTTCGTGGTGAAGAACGGCTCGAAGATGCGCTCGAGCAGCTCCGGCGATATGCCTACCCCGGTGTCGGCGATGGTCAGGCGGACATGGGGCCCGGTCCTCGCCTGTGGGTTGGCGTCAACGTAGTCGTCGTCCAGGTTGACGCTCTCGGTCTGGATGGTCAGGGAGCCGCCGTCGGGCATCGCCTCGCGCGCGTTCAGCGCCATTCCGACGAGGGCTTGCTCGACCTGTGCCGGGTCGGCCTCGATCGGATAGAGGTTCTCGCCCTTGATGATCTTGAGATTCACGTCCTCGCCGAGCGTGCGCTGGAGGAGCTTCTCGAGGTGGGAGACGACCTCGTTCAGGTCGATGATCTCGGGCGTCGCGACCTCGCGGCGGCTGAAGATGAGGAGCTGGCGCGTCAGCGACGCGCCGCGCTCGCCCGCCTTGCGGATCTCGGCGAGGTCCTCCTGCAGCTCCGATTCGCCGGGCAGAGCGTCGGCGATGAAGTCCGTGTAGTTGAGGACGACGGCGAGCAGGTTGTTGAAGTCGTGGGCGACTCCGCCCGCCATCTTGCCCACTGCCTCGAGGCGCCGTGCCCGCTCGAGTTGCGCATCGATGCGAAGGCGCCGGAGCTCCTCGACTCGGCGGTCGGTGACGTCGGTCGCGACGGCGAGGCCTGCGTACACCTTGCCCGATGGAGTCCGAAGGGGCGCAGTCCGCAGCCACCACACGCCCTCGGATCCGAGGTTTGACTGCTCGTCGATTCGGGATGCCCCCGCCAGGGTGGCCCGGTAAAGCGGCTCGAGCCGCACGAACTCGGCGGGCGACATGAGCTCGGACAGCTGGCGGCCGGTCGCATCTCCGCGGATCGATGCCCATTTCCTTCGGAGCCGAGCCGGACATGAGGAGAACGCGCAGCCGTCGGTCGAACACGGTGATGGCCGTGCCCGGCATGTTTCCCAGGACGTCGCCGAGGAGACGCTCCATCTCCCTGTTGGCGCCCCTTGTGGGGTCGAGATCGCCCGTTGGCTCACTCATGGCTTCGAGACTACTTTCGGGTTGCCTAGCCTTGGACGTGAATGTTGGGCCTGGGTGCACTCCGTCGCGTTGCCTCTGAGATCAAGAGCGACGTCGCCTCCGCGCGTGACCGCGATCCGGCGGCGCGCGGCGTCGGCAGCGCCGAGATCCTCACGACCTGGGCCGGCGTGCAGGCGCTTCTTGCGCATCGCGTTGCCCATGCCCTTTATGAGTCCGAAGTACCGCTGGTGCCAAGGGCCCTTGCCTTCGGCAGCCGCGCCATCACCGGCGTGGAGATCCATCCGGCGGCCCGGATCGGCTCGGACTTCTTCATCGACCACGGAGCCGGGGTCGTGATCGGCGAGACGGCCGAGATCGGCGACCGCGTGACGCTCTACCAGGGAGTGACCCTGGGCGGCACGGGCTTCGCGCGCGGAAAGCGCCACCCCACGGTTGGGGACGACGTGACGATCGGCTCGGGCGCAAAGCTCCTGGGGCCGGTCGAGATCGGGCATGGCGCAAAGGTCGGGGCGAACACAGTCGTGATCGCCGACGTGCCGTCCAACTCAACCGTCGTCGGCAACCCGGGGCATCCCGTCCGTGTCGAGGGCAAGCGCCCCGAGGGACCCGACGCGGACTGGATCCACCTGCCGGACCCCGTCGCGGACGCGATCCGAAGCCTCTCCGAGCGCCTCGCGGCCATCGAGGGCCGCCTGGCCGACATCGACGGCCGAGCCGCCGAGGCCGAGATCAGGGAGCTCAAGCCAAAGCAGGGGCCAAGCAGCGCCGGCGGTTGACGAACGAGGTGTCAGACACCGGAGGTGTCAGACGCCCAGCGCCCGCCGCTCGCGGGTCTATCTTTGAATGAGATGGAGAACCTCGCCCCGATCAGCCCCGGCCAAGATGCAATCGAGCGTCTTCTGGAGGGCCTCAACCCGCCTCAGCAGCGAGCCGTCGAGCATGGGGAGGGGCCGCTCCTTGTCATCGCGGGCGCCGGCTCGGGCAAGACGCGGGTCCTGACCCGCCGCATCGCCTACCTCGTTGCCACCGGCCAGGCCCACCCGTCAGAGATCCTGGCGATCACCTTCACCAACAAGGCCGCTCAGGAGATGCGCAACCGCGTTGAGGAACTGGTGGGCGGCGTTTCACGGCTCATGTGGGTGATGACCTTCCACTCCGCCTGCGCGCGGCTCCTCCGCGCCAACGCTGAGCGCCTGGGTTACAAGCGCTCGTTCACGATCTACGACCAGGCCGACTCGCTCCGCATGGTCAAGCGCTGCATGGAGGAGAACGACGTCGACCCCAAGCGGTTCACCCCGCGCTCGATCCAGGGCGCGATCTCGGGAGCCAAGAACCGCCTCGAGGACTCGACCGACTACGCCGAGCGCCAGGCCACCTACTTCGAACAGGTCGTCTCCGAGGTCTACTCGCTGTACGAGCGCCGCATGGTGGAGGCCTCGGCGATGGACTTCGACGACCTCCTCGTCCGCACGGTCAACCTCTTCGAGCTCTTCGCCGACGTCCGCGAGCGCTACCAGCGCACCTTCCGCTGGCTCCTCGTCGACGAGTACCAGGACACGAACCGGGCTCAGTACCGCCTGCTCCAGCTCCTGGCGGGCGAGGAGCAGCAAAACCTCACGGTCGTCGGGGACGATGCGCAGTCGATCTACTCATTCAGATCGGCCGACGTCCGCAACATCCTCGAGTTCGAGCACGACTTCGAAGGGGCCGAGGTGGTGAAGCTCGAGCAGAACTATCGCTCGACCGGGACGATCCTGGACGCCGCCAACGCGGTGATCGCCAACAACACCGAGCAGAAGCAGAAGAACCTCTGGACCGACGCCGGCCGTGGCGAGCCGGTCGTTGTCGCCGAGCTCGACGACGAGCATGCGGAGGCTCGCTACGTCGCCGGCGAGATCGAGCGCCTCGTCTCCGACGAGGACTTCGGGCGCGACGACATCGCGGTCTTCTACCGGATGAACGCGCAGAGCCGCGTCCTCGAGGACACCCTTGTCCGCTACGAGGTGCCGTACCAGGTGATCGGCGGGACCAAGTTCTACGAGCGCGCTGAGGTGAAGGACGCAATCGCCTACCTGTCCCTGCTCGCGAACCCGGCTGACGCGATCTCGTTCACCCGGGTCATCAACTCGCCGCGCCGCGGGATCGGCCGCCAGACCGAGAGCCGGATCCTCTCCCATGTCAACACGACGGGCCAGGACGTCTGGGACGTCATGTCACGCCCCGAAGCCGTCCCGGGCCTGGGCTCCGCGGCGGTCAAGGCGGTCTCGCGCTTCGCCGCAGTCATGGCCGGCCTGCGCGAGCGAGCCGAGGGCGACTCCGTCGCCGAGCTTCTCGAGTCGGTCCTTCACGACACTGGCTACTTCGACTCACTCGAGGCAGAGCGCACCCTCGAGGCCGAGGGACGGATGGAGAACCTCCAGGAGCTCGTGGGCGTCGCGGGCGAGTTCGACGTCAACCGCAAGGTCGAAGGCGAGGAGCGCGAGGACACGCCGCTCGAGGAGTTCCTGGCGCAGATCCGTCTTTTCACCGAGCAGGACGGCATTCGCGACACCGAGAGCCTGATCACGCTCATGAGCCTCCATAACGCAAAGGGGCTCGAGTACGACGCCGCATTCATCATCGGCTGCGAGGAGGGCGTCTTCCCGCATGCCCGCTCGGTCGAGGAAGGCAACCTGGAGGAGGAGCGCCGGCTCGCCTACGTCGGCGTCACCCGCGCCAGGCAGCGCCTCTATATGACCTGCGCGCGCCGGAGGAGTCTGCACGGATCGTCCGGCTGGAACCTGCCCTCGCGCTTCCTGCGCGAAGTGCCGGATGAGCTCGTCGACAAGAAAGCGATGGCCATCCAGACCGGCTGGCAGGGCGAGCGGGACGGCGGTTCGAGGCGCTCTACGGTCCTCGGATTCGGCGGCGCGGGTGAGTTCAGGGCGCCTCAGCGGGCCCAGCCCCAATCGCCCGAGGTCGAGTTCCGGATCGGCGACGACGTCGTCCACGCCAGCTTCGGCGAAGGCGTGGTCACTTCCGTCGAGCCCGGCTCGGTGGTCGTCGTCCGCTTCGCATCAGAGGGAGGCGAGCGCAAGCTGATGGCCGACTACGCGCCCCTCAAGAAGGCTTCGTGAGCGCTCGCATCATCGACGGCAAGGCGGTGGCAGCGCGCGTCCGGGCAGAGGTGGCCGACGGCGTCGATTCGTTCGAGGAGGAGTACGACACCGTCCCGGGCCTCGCGACGGTCCTCGTGGGCGACGACCCTGCTTCGCACGTATACGTGGGCAACAAGATCAAGGCCTGCGAGGAGGCGGGGATCCGCTCGTTTCACCACGGACTGCACGCTGACGTCTCTCAGGCTGAGCTGCTCGACCTGGTGCAAAAGCTCAACGCCGACGACGCGGTCGACGGAATCCTCGTCCAGATGCCGCTGCCGGATGCGCTCGACCAGGACTCGGTGGTCGCGGCGATCGATCCTGTCAAGGACGTCGACGGGCTGACTGCCGTCAGCGCCGGATTGCTCGCGCAGGGCCGACCGGGCATGGTGCCGTGCACGCCGCTCGGAATCATGGAACTACTCGCTGACGCGGGAGTCGAGGTGGGCGGTGCCAACGCGGTCGTCGTGGGCCGGTCGATTCTGGTGGGCCGCCCGATGGCGGCGCTCCTCACGAACGCCAGCGCAACCGTGACCGTCTGTCATTCCCGCACGCGCGATCTGGCCGCCGTGTGCCGGGGCGCGGACATCCTCATCGCCGCCGTCGGCTCGCCGCAGATGATCAATGGCGACTGGGTCAAGCCCGGAGGAGCGGTCATCGACGTCGGCATCAACCGCACCGACGACGGCCTCGTCGGTGACGTCGACTTCGCGCCGGCGGCCGAGCTCGCCGGCGCGATCACCCCCGTTCCGGGCGGAGTCGGGCCGATGACGATTGCGATGCTCCTTCGCAACACGCTCAGCGCCGCGACAATTCGGCAACGTTCCGCCGCGCAGGCGGTATAGGGTCCGCCACAAGCGGCGCGCATCCCCGCAAGCCGCAAGCTGGACTTCAACTCCAAACGAGGGAGAGACGAATGGACGCGAGCCGTATCCGACAGGGAGAGATGATTGCCGCCGTTGCCGCGGTGGCCCTCTTCATCATCATGTTCT
This sequence comes from uncultured bacterium, assembly GCA_963772035.1. Classification (GTDB taxonomy): domain Bacteria; phylum Actinomycetota; class Thermoleophilia; order Solirubrobacterales; family 70-9; genus JALZKA01. The sequence continues at coordinate 58,177 of CAVYVT010000010.1, read as the reverse complement.
TGAGCTGGTATTCGGTAGAGGCCTTCGACGACGAGACGCAGGCGCAGGCCGAAGCCGCGATCGAGTTGGCCGAGGAGCAGGGTCTTGAGGTCCCTGACGGCGCTCAGGATGCAGTCGACGACGCTTCGAGCATCTCCGCTTTCGATGCGTTCGACTTCATCAAGATCGTGATGCTCCTGACGATCATCGCGGCGATCGCGCTGGCAGCCATGTCGGCGATGGGTTCGACCGTCAACTTGCCAATCGCGATGAGCGCGATAGTTGCGGGCCTCGGAATCCTGACGACGCTCCTTGTCCTCTACCGCCTGATCGATCCGCCCGCGGAGGGTCTGGACCGGTCATTCGGTGTCTTCCTGGGCTTGATCGCCTCGGCGGCCATCGCATACGGCGGCTGGCGCGCGATGGAGGAGGAAGGCACCTCCTTCGGCCACCAGGCGGATAATTTCCAGGCACCCGGAGGGGGAGGGGGAGCACCGCCCGCGCAGGCACCGCCCGCGCAGCCGCCTCCGCCGCAGGCCGCTCCGCCGCAGGCGCCTCCGCCTCCCGCGGACCCGCCGCCGCCCTCGTCTCAGGGCCCGGCGGCATAGCGCCGGAAACAGAGTTCGCACGGACCGGCGGCCGCTTCGAGCGGCCGCCGGCCGTTTGCGTCCTGATCGCGTTCCTCGCCGCTTGCCTGCTCGTGGCGTGCGGAGGCGACGACGAATCCGCCGAGGAGCCGGCCCTGGAGCTGCCGGACGGCGCAATCGCGTTCGTCGACACGGTCGATGACGGTGAGGTCACCCAGGCTGCAGTCGATGCAACGCTTGACGTCACCGCCGCCTCGCAGGGCTCAAAAGGCGTGCCCGCGGAGGGGACACCCGAGTACGAAACGCTGCTGATTCCCGCGGTATCCGAGCTCATCCTCAACCGCTGGATTCGGGGCGAGGCCGAAGAACTCGAGATCGACACCACTGACGCCGAGGTGGACGCCCAGCTCGAGTCGATCATCGACACAACCTTCAAGGGGCAGCCGGACTACGACAAGTACCTCGAGGACTCGAACCTCACCGAGGAGGACGCCCGCGAGCGAGTCGAGCTTTCACTCCTTGCCGAGGCCATCCAGGAAGACGTGCTCTCGGACCTGTCGGCCGAGGAGCAAGAGGAAGCCATCACCCAGTACCAGGACGAGTTCATGGCGAAATGGCGCGAGCGGACCGTCTGCTCCGATGAGTTGCTCGAAGGCGCCGACGGAGCCGCATCCGAAGAGGCACTGGGCCCCAGTTGCTCGAACTTCGAGCTCCCGGACGTCGACGAGGTTCCGCAGACGCTGCCCGAGGATCCGGCGGACACACCGCAGTCTGCCCCGCCGTACTCCCCATAGGCCTCCGAACCGCGCTTCTAACATGGGCGCGTGATCGATCGCGAACAGGTCCTCCATGTCGCCAAGCTCGCTCGCCTGGAGCTTTCCGACGACGAGGTCGAACAGATGGCATCGGAGCTCTCGGGGATCCTCGAGCACGTCGATCGCATCTCGGAGCTCGATCTCGACGGCGTCGAGCCCACCTCCCATGTCGTAGAGCTCGAGAACGTCCTGCGCGCCGACGAGCCGACCCCCAGCCTCGATCGCGACGTCGCGCTCTCAAACGCCCCTGACCCCGCTGACGGCGCCTTCCGGGTGCCCTCTCCAGGCGCGTGAGCGACGCGGAGATCCGCGGCCTCACGGCTGCCGGCGCGCTCGATCGCATCCAGGCCGGCGACCTTGCCGCGCCCGAGTACGGCTCGGCGTTCGATGGGGCCGGCGACGAGCTCAACGCCTTTCTGTGGTCGCGCGATGAAGCGCTGGAACCCGGCGAGGGAGCGCTTGGCGGAATTCCCGTCGCGGTCAAAGACATCTTCTGCACGAAGGACATCCCGACGACTGCGGGCTCGAAGATCCTGGAGGGCTATACACCGCCCTACACCGCCACGGCCGTCGCACGCCTCGAGGCAGCCGGCGCGTCCACGCTCGCGAAGACGAACATGGACGAGTTCGCGATGGGGTCCTCGAACGAGAACTCGGCCTACGGCGACGTTCTCAACCCCTGGGATCACGATCGCGTTCCCGGCGGCAGCTCGGGTGGCTCGGCCGCGGCGGTAGCGGCGGGCCTGGCGCCCGTTGCGCTCGGTACCGACACCGGCGGCTCGATTCGCCAGCCGGCGGCGCTCTGCGGCATCGTGGGCCTGAAGCCCACCTACGGCGCGATCTCGCGCTACGGAATGATCGCCTTCGCCTCATCGCTCGACCAGTGCGGCCCGCTCACCCGCGACGTCACCGACGCCGCGCTGCTCCTGCGCGAACTCGAGGGCCGCGACCACATGGACTCAACCTCGACCGGGATCCCGGGTGGCGTGGAGATCCCGTCCGAAGCCGACCTCTCGGGCATCCGTTTCGGCGTGGCCACCGACTTCTCCGATGAAGCAGAGGGCGTGGAGCCCGACGTCGCGCAGCTCTTTCGCGCCACGCTCGACCTCATCCGCGCCCAGGGCGGCGAGATCGTCGACATCGAGCTTCCTAACGCAGGTCACGGCCTTTCGGCGTACTACGTGATCGCACCGGCGGAGGCCTCGGCCAACCTCGCCCGCTTCGACGGCGTCCGCTACGGCCTGCGGGTCGACGGCGACGAAAGCCTCGGTGACATGTATGAGCGCACCCGGTCGCAAGGCTTTGGTCCGGAAGTGAAGCGGCGAATCATGCTCGGGACCTACGCGTTGTCCTCGGGCTACTACGACGCGTACTACGGCCAGGCGCAGCGCGTGCGCACGAAGATCGCCGGCGACTTCCGGGACGCGTTCGAAAAGTGCGACTTCGTCGTCACGCCCACGTCTCCCTCGGTCGCCTTCAAGCGCGGCGAACGCACCCAGGACCCCCTGGCGATGTACCTGTCCGATTTCTTCACCGTGCCCATGTCGCTCGCGGGCCTCCCGGCGATCTCGATCCCCGCGGGCCTGGGCGCCGCGTCCGGCCTGCCCGTCGGCTTCCAGATCGCCGGCCCCGCATTCTCGGAGTCGCGCCTGCTCTCGGCCGCGCACGCGCTGGAGGGCGCCATCTCCTTCGACGGGAGGCCGGCCCCGTGATGACGATCGAGGAAACCGGGGCGGCGGTGCAAGACGCGCTCGACGGGCTGCCCGAGTGGGTCCGCGAGGAGCTGGGCGAAGTCGCCGTGATCGTCGAGGACTCCCATCCCGACGGGATTATGGGCATCTACGACCCGGTCGGCGGGCTTCACCGCATCGTCGTCTTTCGGAACGCGAATCCGAACGCCGAAGAGGTCAAACGCACGGTCTACCACGAGATCGGCCACCACTTCGGGATGAACGAGGATCACATCGACAGCCTGGGGTTCGGATGAGCCTCAACGGCTACGAAGCGGTAATCGGCCTCGAGATCCACGTCCAGTTGCGAACGCGGACGAAGATGTTCTGCGGCTGCGAGCTTTCGTTCGGCGACGACCCCAACGTCCACACCTGCCCGGTCTGCCTGGCCCACCCGGGAAGCCTTCCTGTCGTCAACGCGCAGGCGATCCAGTACGGCATTCAGATCGGACTCGCCCTGGGCTGCGAGATCGCTCCCCGCTCGATCTTCCACCGCAAGAACTACTTCTATCCCGACAATCCGAAGGCGTACCAGATCTCCCAGTACGACATCCCGCTGGCCACGAACGGGCGACTGGGCGACATCCGCATCCACCGCGTCCACCTGGAAGAGGACGCCGCCAAGCTGGTGCACCAGTCCGAGTCGGGTCGGATCCACGGCTCGGGCGCCGGCGCCTCGCTCGTCGACTTCAACCGTGGCGGCACGCCGCTCGTCGAAATCGTCAGCGAGCCGGATGTCCGCTCCGGCGCGGAGGCGCGGGAGTGGCTGCAGCTCCTGCGCTCGACGATCAAGGCGATCGGCGCATCGGATGTGAACATGGAGGAGGGGAGCCTTCGCTGCGACGCGAACGTCTCCATCCGCCCTGAGGGCGCCGGGGAGCTGGGCACGAAGACCGAGCTGAAGAACATGAACTCGTTCCGCTTCATCGAGCGCGGTATCGACGCCGAACTGGCCCGCCAGCGCAAGCTGATCGAGCGCGGCGAGGCCGTGACCCAGGAGACGCTCCACTTCGATCCCCGTTCGGGCTCGATCACCTCGCTTCGCTCGAAGGAGGAGGCGCACGACTACCGCTACTTCCCCGAGCCCGACCTGGTCCCGCTGGCGCCCACCGAGGAGATGCTTGCCGAAGCTCGCGCCGCCCTGCCCGAGCTGCCCGGCGAGCGCGAGGAGCGCTACGGGTCGGAGCTTGCGCTACCCGAAGCGCATTCTCGTCAGCTTGCCCGCGACCCCGAGCTGGGCGAGCTCTTCGAGGCCGTCCTTGCCGCCGGCTCGGCGAGCCCGGGAGCCGTCGCGAACTGGCTGACCGGCGAGGCGCAGGCCCGCGAGGTTGAACCGGCCGCGCTCGCTTCGCTTGTCGCGTTGGTCGAGGACGGCAAGGTCACGACCCAGGCCGCAAAGCAGGTGCTCGGCAAGCTCGCCGAAAGCGGGGGAGATCCCGCGCAGATCATCGAGGCCGAGGGCCTCGGGGCGATGGAGGACTCGGGCGAGCTGGAGGGGATCGTCGACCGCGCCCTCGAAGCGCATCCCGACGAGGCGAAGAAGGTGAGCGAGGGCGGCATGCAGGCAATCGGCCCGATCATCGGCTTCGTCATGCGCGAGACCAAGGGCGCCGCCGACGGCAAGGAAGTCACCCGGATCGTCCGCGAGAAGCTGGGTACGTGAGCTAAGCCGTTGCCCTTGACACTTTGTAACAAGCTGTCACAAGCTGTGCCATAATTCAGCTATGGCCTGGAATGTCGTCATCGCCGGAGGAGGGTTCGCGGGAGCAAACGCAGCCCGCGAGCTCGAGAAGCTCTTGCCGAAGCAGTCGGCCCGCCTGATCCTCGTCAACGACGTCAACTTCATGCTTTACACGCCGTTCCTGCCTGAGGCGGCGGCGGGCATGTTGGAGCCGCGCCACGTCGTGACGCCGCTCCGCGACATGCTGAAGCGCACGAACCTGCGCCTGGGCGCCGTGACCGGCCACGATCCCAAGACCCGGACCGTCGAGATCTCGACTCACGAAGGCGAGGGCGAGACGATCCGCTACGACCAGTTCCTCGTTGCCGTGGGCTCGGTGTCCCGCTCTCTGCCCGTTCCCGGGCTGGACCAGCATGCGGTCGGCTTCAAAAGCCTCGCCGATGCGATCTGGCTTCGCAACCACGTGATCGAGACCCTCGAGCGCGCGAACGCGTCCGAGGACCCAGAGCGTCGGAAGGAACTCTTGAGCTTTGTCTTCGTGGGCGGTGGCTACTCCGGCCTGGAGGCCCTCGCCGAACTGCAGGACTTCGCGGCCGATGCGATCGACCGCTACCCGCGAGCCCGCCTGACCGGGATGCGCTGGATTCTGGTCGAGGCGATGGATCGCGTTCTACCTGAGGTCGATCAAGGGCTGGCTGACTACGCGTTGCGCGAGCTCCGCGGCCGCGGCATCGACGTCCGCCTGGGAACGCGCCTGGAAGAAGCACGTGAGGATTCGTGCCGGCTTTCGACCGGCGAAGAGATTCCGACCCAGACGATCGTGTGGACCGCGGGCGTTGCGCCGCACCCAAGCCTTCGCTCGCTCAACCTGCCGCTGACCGATGACTGGAAGGTCGACGTGGACGACTGCATGCGCGTCCGCGGTCTCGAGGGCGTCTGGTCGATCGGCGACTGCGCTGCCGTCCCGGATCCCAACCACGACGGTGCCAAGCCGTGCCCGCCAACAGCCCAGCACGCTGTAAGGCAGGGCAAGGCCGTCGCCCACAACATTGCCGCCGAGCTCGGCGTCGCGACTTCGACGGGCCCGTTCGACTATCACGCCAAGGCCGCCTTCGTGAACCTCGGGCGCTACCAGGCCGTCGGCCAGCTCGGCAAGCAGCGCTTCCGGGGGTTCCCGGCTTGGTGGATGGCGCGGAGCTACCACATGAGCCAGGTGCCGGGCGCGGCGCGGAAGATTCGCGCGGTCGCCGACTGGACCATCGGCCTGCCGTTCTCACGCGACGTCGCGGAAGTCGGCTCGATCGGCCATCCACGGCCGCTCACAGACGCCGTCTACGCACGCGGAGGCACGCACCGACCCCTCGAAGCCGAGGACGTGCCGCCGCCGCAGCCATAATCAAAGGGTGCTCGCACCCCTCATCGTCTTCGTCTCGTTCGGTATCGCAACGGCGGTCATCGGCCGGGCCAAGGGTGGCTCCTTCTTCATCTGGTTCCTGGTGGGGACGATCCTTCCGGGGATCGGGCTCATCGCGGTGATCCTCCATCGCTCCGAGGTGGACGAGCCCGAGCGGATGTGCCCCCGGTGCGGCCGGGTCCAGAAGCTCTACGTGCAGGTCTGCCGCAGCTGCGGCGAGGATCTCTACCTGCCGGATCCCGCCGAGGTGAAGCACCCGCGCGCCGTGCGCGAGGGTCGACAGCGGGTGGTCTGAGCGCCGTGTCTTCCCACCACCAGCAAGCGCTCGTGGACGCGCCGCTGGAGTCGACCTGGGAGCTGGTCGCCACGCCAACGCTCTATCCAACCTGGTGGCCTCGCATCATCGAGGTCGACGGCGAGGCATTCGAAGAGGGCGACGAGTTCGTTCAGGTAATCAAGGACCCGACGGGCGAGTCGAGCTCGAGCTTCCTGATCGAGCGAAGGAACGAGCTCCGCGAGATCCGGATGAGCTGCCGGCTGACAGGGATGTTCGCTCACTGGAAGCTCACCTCGGCCCAGGACGGGACGTTCGTCGATCTCGAGATGGGGATGGAGCCCAAGCGGCTGCGCGACCGGTTGTCGGACGCCGCGATCGGGCGCGCATACTTTCGGCGGTGGAGCGAGAGGTCGCTAGAGGGCCTGCGGGAAGCAGCGCAGAAGCGCAATCCGTGAAACGACTGGACGAACTCGCCGGCCGCGATTAGCATCCAGAGCATGAGGCGTCTTACGATCAGTTTTGCGGGGCTGGCCGTGCTTCTCGTGGCGGGGGCGCCGAACGCTTCGACGGCAGCGAGCAAGCCGAAATGCAACGGGCAGAGAGCGACGATCGTGGGGACGGCCTCCTCCGAAACCCTTGTCGGCACCGACCGCGGCGACGTGATCGTCGCAAAGGGCGGTAACGACATCATCCGCTCGCTCTCCGGCGACGACACGATCTGCGCGGGCGGTGGCACCGACAACGTCAACACGGGAGGCGACGACGACTTCGCCCTGCTTCAAGAAGGAGAGACCCAGGCCATAGCGCTCGGTAGCGGCGACGATGTGGCGTTCGATGGTTCCGGGAACGACCTCATGTATGGAGGGAGTGGCGACGACGTGCTCGGCGGCAACCAGGGAAACGAGACCTTGAACGGCGGCTCCGGAGACGATCAGCTTCAGGGGGGCGACGGCACCGACAGCTGCAACGGCGGCAGCGGCACGGACGTCCAGGGCGCCGGGTGCGACGCCGTCGTCGACATCCCCTGAGTGCTCAGCGCAGCCAGGTCCTGACGATCGCGTTCGCAAATCCCGCGCCGTAGCGCATCACGGCGGGCTTCTTCGAATGCCCGTGAAGCCGTGCGACGACGGTGACGGGAACCTCCTTGGCGGGGATGCCGCGTTTGATCGCCTCGATCATGAACTCGGAGGTGTGGAACTGCTCTTGGCGCAGGACGAGCTGAGGCAAGACCGACGCGCGAACCGCGCGGTAGCCGTTCGAGCAGTCCGAGACCTTGGTACGGGTGATGAGCGAGACCATCCGGTTGAAGAAGACAATCCCGAGCTCCCGAGCGCGGGTGTTCGGCTCTGCCTCTCCCAGCACGCGCGAGCCGTGGGCCATGTCGACCTCGCCCGAGAGCACGGGCTCGACCAGGCGAGGCATCTCCTCCGGCAGGTGCTGGCCGTCGGCGTCGATCGTCACGACGATGTCGGCGCCCGAGTCCGAGAGCAGGCGATAACCGGTCCGAAGCGCCGCGCCGCCGCCGCGGTTGATCACGTGGCGCGCCACGACTGCGCCCGCGTGCTCGGCCACGTCGCCGGTGCCGTCCCGCGAGCCGTCGTCCACCACCAGCACCGCTGTCGGGCGGCCGCAGACCTCCGAGGGGAGCTGTTCGAGGACCACCCCGATGTTCTCGCGCTCGTTGTAAGCGGGAACGAGGATCGCGATCTTGTCGCGGAAGTGCTCGGTGTGGCCGTCTCGGCGAAAGCGCTCCCAGGCGAGACCCTCGAGGACCGCCTGGAGCTCTCGCGTCACACGTGAGCCCTGCGCCAGAGCCCGCAGGACCAACAGGAAGAGGATCAGGATCGCGAAGACCGCGACACCCACGATGCGAGTGCCGTTCTCGCGCTCGAAAGAGAAGGTGGACAGGATCGTGTCGAGCAGCTCCGTCCCCGAGACCAGGGCCAGGCCGAACGCGATACCCAGCAGGATGAGGACGTCCCCGTTCCTGAGCGAGCGCCGGCGCGAGATCGCGAATGCGGCAACTCCGACGGCCAGCACGAGGCCGCCGATCCGCAAGGCGGTCAGCTCGTCGGGAAAAAGCGCGGCTGTGGGCAGGCCGAAATCCACGGGGAGCGCAGGATAGATGCGCCACTCCTCGGGTTGACGGTCTGAGAAGCCACATGTACTGTCGCTGGCATGCGGGGTCTGGGCAGAGCCGTGCCGGTGGTGGCGGTTGCGTGCGCGCTGCTTGCCCTGCCGGCGGTTGCAAGCGCCGAGTTCGACGCAGCCGATGTGGACGCCGCGAAGGTCCGCCAGAAGTCGTTCACGCCGGATGGCGTCGAGCCTGTCGGCGGCTCGGTCGAGTGCCCGAAGGACGGCTACGCGATCGCCGGCGGCGCGTTCTGGCGCGAGCCGCCCAGCAACAAGCCGGTGCGGCCGCAGGCGGCGGGGTTTCCCACGCTGAGCGCTTCGATCCCGACAGCCGAGGGCACCGGCTGGTACGCCCATGGTGTCAGCGGTCAGGGCGAAACCTTGACGATTCGCGTGCTTTGCTCGAAGGCAGGGCACTTCAACGATTACCTCTCGATCGGATCGACCTTGAACGTCGACAACGGCGACCCCGCCGGCAGTAGCGAGGAGTGCGACCCCGGTTACGTCGCGTTCACCGGCGGTTCGAGCTGGGCTCCAGGCTTCGGCCAGGAAGATCCCGAGTACGCCGAGCTCGGGCTCCTCGCCTCGAACGCGATCGGCGAAGACGGTCGCAGCTGGTACTCGGATGGGCTCGACGTCCTGGATGGAGATCCGTCGCCGATTCACATCGTCAGATCGATCCGATGCCTGCCCAACAAGCGGATCGCCAAGACCGTGGTCACGGCAGGGAGCACCTCGGCAGGCAACGGCGACGAGGCTGCAGCCAAAGCCGAATGTCCGAGTCGCACGCGCGCGATCGCCGGGGGAGCGATCTGGCATTCGGGCGACGGCGAGCCCAACATATTCACCAACGTCGGGATCACGGGCGGCTCCAGCGTCGCCACCAAGGACCGGCGCGGCTGGTACGCGCACGGTTTGAACGACTCCGGAGGCTTTCGGACCTTGACCGTTCGGGTTCTCTGCGTGAAATAGATTGCGCGCATGCTGAAGGGGACCACAACAGCCGTTCTCGTACTCGCTCTACTCGTGCCTGCCACCGCGGGCGCGGCGAAGATCGACGCCAAGGACGTCCGGGCCGCGGAACTGAAGACCAAGTCGCTGCGCTCGGTGAACCAGGACAACCTCGGCGGCACGGCCCACTGCCCCAACGGCACCAAGGTGCTGACCGGCGGCGCGTACTGGCACAAGAAGGGGAAGCCTCCGAAGGCCGAGTACAAGGGCGTTTCCGCGGAACTGACCTCGTCGCGCCCGAGCGTGGACGGCAAGGGCTGGTTTGCAAGCGGCGTGGGCGAGGACAAGTTCATCCTCGAGATCGAGGTCCTGTGCCTTCCGGCCAAGAACCTCAAGGACGCCGCTCCGATGACGGTGTCGGGCTTCCCGCCCGACGGCGGCGCTGAAGGCGGGTTTCTGTCGTGCCCGTCGGACTTCGAGACCATCAGCGGTGGCGTCAGCTGGGCGACCTCGTTCGAGAACGAGAACCCGGATGACGCCTTCCGGGCGCTGACCGCGTCGAGCACCGTGACCGGCGATTCGACAGGCTGGTACGCGGACGGCACGGACAACTGGGTTGGCCAGCCGCCGGTGCTCGGCATCTTCATCGTCGTGCGGTGTCTGCCCTCAGACCAGCTGGGCAAGACCGTCCTGCGCTCGAAGGACTTCGAGGCCGCCGACGACGAGGTCGTCGGCGGCACCGCGAAGTGCCCGAAGGAGACGGAGGCATTGACCGGAGGCGGTTACTGGAACACAGGCGGGAACCCCACCCCCGATTCCAACGAGGGCATCTTCGGCGGGTCGAATGGGTTCACGAAGGGCAACAAGGGCTGGTTCGCCAGCGGAAACAATTTCAACGCCGGCGGCGTGGGAGGGACCAGGACGTTGACGGTCCAGGTCCTCTGCCTGAAGTAGCGCCCCAGCGCAAAGCTTCCTAGGCCTCCGCTACCGTTCCCGCGATGCGCATCCTGATCCTGGGGGGCGACGGATACCTCGGGTGGCCCACCGCGATGCGGTTCTCCGCACGGGGCCACGAAGTATCCATCGTCGACAACTTCGCCCGCCGCCGCTGGCACACCGAGAACGGCACCGACTCGCTGACTCCGATCGCGAGCCTCGACGAGCGCCTCGACGCCTGGCACGAGCGCTCCGACAACCGCATCCGCTCGTTCGTCGGCTCCATGGAGGACGCGACCTTCGTCGACGCCGTGATCGCCGACACCCTGCCCGAGGCGATCGTCCACTACGCCGAGCAACCATCCGCGCCGTACTCGATGAAGTCGCGGGAGACGGCGGTCGAGACCCAGTACTCGAACGTGATCGGCACGCTCAATCTCCTATTCGCCATGCGCGACCAGGTGCCTGACTGCCACCTGGTGAAGCTCGGGACGATGGGGGAGTACGGCACTCCCAATATCGACATCGAAGAGGGCTACATCGAGATCGAGCACAAGGGCCGCAAGGACACGCTGCCGTTCCCGAAGCTCCCCGGCTCGCTCTATCACCTCTCGAAGGTCCACGACTCCCACAACATCCACTTCGCCTGCCGGATCTGGGGTCTTCGCGCGACCGACCTGAACCAGGGCGTCGTCTACGGCGTCGAGACGGACGAGTCTGCTGACGACGAGCGTCTGATCACCCGCTTCGACTACGACCAGTACTTCGGCACGGTCCTCAACCGCTTCTGCACGCAGGCCGTGATCGGCCACCCGCTCACCGTCTACGGCGAGGGCGGGCAGACCCGCGGCTTCCTGAACATCCGCGACACGCTCCAGTGCGTCGAGCTCGCGGTGGCAAACCCGGCGGAGCTCGGTGAGTTCCGCGTCTTCAACCAGTTCACCGAGCAGTTCTCGGTGGGCGAGTTGGCCGAGCTGGTGCGCACGAGCGCCGGCCAGGCCGGCATCGACGTCGAGATCAAGAAGTACCCGAACCCGCGCGTCGAGCTGGAGGAGCACTACTACAACGCCACCAACACTAAGCTCCACGACTTGGGCCTCAAGCCGCACCATCTTGGCGACGAGTTGGTCCAGTCGCTCCTCGGGATCATCGAGCGGCACAAGGACCGCGTGATCGACTCGGCGATCCTGCCGACCACGCAGTGGAAGCCCGGCGAGCTCGAAGCCGAATCGCCCATTGCCGGGGTCTGACCCCCTGGCTGCCAGGGCGCTTGCAGCACGGCTGCAAGGGGTCTGACCCCGCTTAGCCAGGCATTGAGTGCAGGTACCATCGAACGATGCGCGCCGCGGACGCACTTTGCCAGGCACTGACCAACGAGGGGGTCGAACACGTATTCGGCATCCCCGGCGGCGCCAACCTGCCCCTTTACGACGCGATCTACGACGCCGAGTTCGCCCACATCCAGGCTCGCCACGAGCAGGGGGCGGGGCACATGGCGGAGGGCTACGCCAAGGCCTCGGGCCGTGTAGGCGTCGCAATCGCCACTTCTGGCCCCGGAGCGACCAACCTCGTCACGCCGATCGCCGACGCGATGATGGACTCGGTCCCGACGGTCTTCATCACCGGTCAGGTGCGCACGGATCTGATCGGAACCGACGGCTTCCAGGAGGCGGACGTGGTCGGCATCACGCTGCCGGTGGTCAAGCACTCGCTCTTGGTCACCGACCCGCGCCAGATCCCGGACTACATCCACAAGGCCTTCCACATCGCGTCGACCGGCCGTCCCGGCCCGGTGCTCGTCGACGTCCCGCAGGACCTGATCCGCGCCGACATCGACTACACGCCGGCCTCCGGCTCACCCGAGCTCCCGGGCTACAAGCCTTCGACGGACGGCAACATCAAGCAGATCCGCATCGCCGCCAAGGCGCTCGCGAACTCCAAGCGCCCCGTGATCTATGGCGGCGGCGGGATCATCAACGCCAACGCCTCCGAGGAGTTCCGCGAGTTCTGTCGCACCGACGAGCTTCCCGTGACGCTCACGGTGATGGGCCTGGGCGCGTTCCCCGCGCCCGACGAGCAGTGGCTCGGGATGCTGGGCATGCACGGCACGCGCACCGCCAACTACGCGATGGACGAGGCCGACCTCATCGTCTGCGTCGGCGCCCGTTTCGACGACCGCATCACCGGCAAGCTCTCTGAGTTCGCGCCGCGCGCCAAGTTCGTCCACATCGACATCGACCCGGCCGAGATCGGCAAGAACCTCCCGGCCCACATCCCGATCGTCGGCGACGCCAAGGACGTCCTCACCAAGCTCGCGGCCGAGTACAAGGCGCTCAACCCCGAGTCGGCCCGCCTCAACGAGTGGTGGCAGCGCATCCGCGCCTGGCAGTCCGAGTACCCCCTCCGCTACGAGGACTCCTCGGATTCCGAGATCAAGCCCCAGTTCATGGTCGAGTCCATGTACGAGGCAACCTCGGGCGACGCGATCATCACTTCAGACGTCGGCCAGCACCAGATGTGGGCCGCGCAGTACTACCACTTCGCCAAGCCGCGCCGCTGGCTGAACTCCGGCGGCCTGGGAACGATGGGCTTCGGCCTTCCCTCGGCGATCGGCGCCAAGGTCGCGTGTCCCGACGAGACGGTCGTCGGCCTCTCTGGCGACGGCTCGCTGATCATGACCTGCCAGGAGATGGCGACGGCCGCGCGCCACAACATCCCGGTGAAGATGTTCCTGATGAACAACGGCCACTTCGGAATGGTCCGCCAGTGGCAGGAGCTCTTCTGGGAGAAGCGCTACTCCTCGGTCGAAATGGGGCCCAGCCCCGATTGGTCGAAGCTCGCCGAGGCCTTCGGCTGGACCGGCATGCGCTGCGACGCCAAGGGCGACCTTCGCGACGCGATGAAGACTGCATTGGAGACGGAGGGCCCCGTGCTCCTCGACGTCCACGTCACCAAGGACGAGAACTGCTACCCGATGATCCCCGCCGGCGCCGCGGCTCGCGACATGGTCGGCTGATGGGCGAGCCCGGAACACCCGATCTGGTCAAGCTCGAGGACCTCGAGGCCTCGAGCGCGCTCACGGGCCGCAAGCACATCCTCAGCCTCATGGTCGAGAACAAGCCCGGCGTGCTCGCCCGCATCGCAGGCCTCTTCAGCCGCCGCGGATTCAACATCGACACATTGGCCGTGGGCCCGACGGAGGACCCGGACGTCTCGCGCGTGACGCTCACGCTTGACGGCGCAGTCCACCCGATCGACCAGGTCACCAAGCAGCTTCACAAGCTCGTCAACGTCATCAAGATCCGCGACATGGAGCCCGACGGGACCGTGGCTCGCGAGATGGCGCTCTTCCGCGTGAATGCGGCGGTCGAGAACCGCGGCGAGATCATGCAGTTTGCCGAGATCTTCAACGCGAACATCGTCGACGTCTCGCGCCGGACCCTGACCATCGAGGTCACCGGCTCACAGGACAAGATCGACTCCTTCGAGCGCATGGTGCGCCCTCATGGCCTGATCGAGATGGCGCGAACGGGCGAGGTCGCGATCACCAAGTCGCGCCCTGACGCCTAACCTCTCACTGAGAGTCGTCTGAGGGTGCCATTGGTACCTCGAAACGACTCTCGGCGAAGCTGATGGCGATATCCCTCGAAACGCTTTCTGGTCGGCTCGATGCGCTCGTGGCGCGCTGGGATGGGCGATCCCGGCGATTGCTCAGCGCAACCGTGGAGGTTGAGCTCCGTGATCCCGTCGGCTCGGTCGTTGCCGCGCGGCTCGCCTCGGATCGCTGGTTCGCCTGGGAGGAGCCCGACCGCGGCTTCGCCCTCGCCGGGCTGGGGTCTGCAGCCGAGGTCGTCTCGCGCGGCCAGAGCCGCTTCCGTGACATTTCGCGCGGGTGCGCCGACGTTCTGCGCGATCGCCTGAGTGACGAGCCCGCCGGCCTGCCCGCAGGCGCCGGGCCGGTGTGGACCGGCGGACTCGCCTTTGCGCCGGATGGCGGCGCGTCGGCGCACTGGTCGTCCCTTCCGCCGGCGCTTTTTACCCTGCCCGAGCTGTCGGTGGTCCGCGACTCAGATCGGACCTTCCTGACCGCCGCGGCGATGCTTGCGCCCGGATCCGACCCGGCCGTAGCGCTCTCGGCTCTGCGCGCGCGCATCGCGGCGCTCTCGGACAAGCCGGTCCCGATGCTCGACCCCGCTTCGATCGGCGAGGTCCGCGTCCAGAGCGTTGCCGATCCGTCGGAGTACGAGAGCGCCGTCGCCCGCGCTGTCGAGCGCATCAGGGCCGATGAGCTCCGGAAGGTGGTGCTGGCACGCGAAGTGCGTGCGGAGGGGCCGCGAGCCCACGATCCGGCCGCCCTCTTCGGCGCGCTGCGCGAGCTCTTTCCCTCTTGCTACTGCTTCTGCGTCGGCACGCCCGAAGCCGCGTTCATCGGGGCGAGCCCGGAGCTCTTGGTCAGGCGGCGAGGGGCCGGGGCTCAGACCGTTGCGCTTGCAGGCTCCACACGCCGCAGCGCCGACCCCGCGGTCGACGACCACCTGGGCGAACAGCTCAGACAGTCGGCGAAGAACCGCGAGGAGCACGAGATCGTCGTGAAGAGGATCGAGCGGGCGCTACGGCCTCACTCGGTCTGGGTCGAGGGCTCTCGCGAGCCGGAGCTCGTAAAGGTCGCGAACATCCAGCACCTCGCGACGCCCATCCACGCTCAGCTGGCGGACCCGCGCTCGGCCGTGGAGCTGGCCGGGATGCTCCACCCGACGCCGGCCGTCGGGGGTGAGCCGGGGCCCCAGGCTGTCGCGGCCATCGCCGAGCTCGAGGGGCTCGACCGCGGCTGGTACGCGGGGCCTATCGGCTGGATGGACGCGGTCGAGGACGGCGAGTTCTGCGTCGCGCTTCGCTCAGCGCTCCTCCGCGACCGGACCGCCCATCTGTTTGCGGGCGCCGGGATCGTCGCGGACTCGGATCCGGAGGCTGAACTGGCGGAGACGGAGCTGAAGCTCGGGGCGCTGCTCCCGCTCGTGTCCGGGTAGAAATCGCAGTCGAGATACCGCCGCCGCACCGCCTGCGACTGCAGAATCTTCACACCTCTACAATCTCGGGATGCTTAAAGGCAAGCTAAAGGGGCCTTCGGCAGAGGCGGCGGCGTACTCGTCCGACGACGATGTCGGCCGTGCGTGGCTCGCGCCAGTGCTCATCGCCGCCTTCTCGGCGACGCTGATGCTCATCGTCGCCTCGGTGGAGAGCCTGCCGCTGCGAGACCCCGACGCCCGTTACGTAGGCTCGCCGCTGGCCCTGATCGGCGTCATCGCGGGGGTGTTCCTGATCCTCGACCTCGTGCCCCGCTCGTGGCGCCATTCCCGCGAATCCGGCGTATCGTTCCCGGCCTCGTTCATCGGCGTTTTCGAACAGCGCTGGTGGGGCCGCCGGGGATTGATCGTGATCGTCGCTCTGGTCTCGTTCTACGTGACCTACATCTCGTACCGCAACCTCAAGAGCTTCCTGCCGTTCGTGACGGATTCCAACTTCGACGGCGAGCTCCTCTCGTCCGAGCGCTGGTTCTTCTTCGGCCACGATCCCGCCGAATTTCTTCACAGCATCCTCGGCACGGGGATCAGCGCGGAGTTCCTCTCCGCCGTCTACCTGGCGTTCCTGACTTTCGTCCCGATCTCGCTCGCGATAGCGCTCATCTGGTCGAACCGCCTGCGCGTCGGCCTGACGTACGTGAGCGCCATCTCGATCTGCTGGATCCTGGGAGCCCTCTCGTATTACATCCTTCCCGCGATGGGCCCGGCCTTCGCCGACCCTCAGGTTTTCGCAAGCCTGCCGGACACTGGCGTCGCGCAGCTCCAGGCGACCCTGCTCGAGCATCGTCGTGAGGTCCTGGCCGACCCGGCCTCGACCACCGCGGTCCAGTCGATCGCGGCGTTTGCCTCGCTCCACACGGGCGTACTGGTTGCCGCGGCCCTGGTCTCCCACCGGTCGGGAGCGCATCGCGCGGTCCGCTACGGCCTGTGGTCGATGCTGGGCTTCACGGTCATCGCGACCGTGTATTTCGGCTGGCACTACATCGTCGACGACTTCGCCGGCCTCTTCATCGGCCTTTTCGCTGTGTGGGGCGCCGAACGGATGACGGCGCGCCTCTCCGCCCCGCGCGAGCGGAGCCGCGAGCTCATACCAGGCTCGTTGCCAGGTAGTAGCCGAGCGGCACCGTGAACAACAGCGCATCGACCCGGTCAAGCACGCCGCCGTGTGCTCCTAGAAGCGTTCCCGAATCCTTGACGCCCGCTTCGCGTTTGAGGGCGGACTCAAAGAGGTCTCCACACACCGCCGCGATCGTGATGGCAAGGCCGAACAGCGCCGCTTCCCAGAGCTCGAACCACGGCTCGTCGACGATCGCGGCCAAGACGACGACCGCCGCCGTGCCGCCGGCGACGCCCGCGACGAACCCCTCGATGCTCTTGTTCGGCGAGACCGAAGGCGCCAGCGGCGTCTTTCCGAACAGCGAGCCCAGGATGTGGGCGAAGGTGTCGCCAAGGAACGTGCCGGCGAGCACGGCCAGCACCAGGATCCCTCCGTCCTCGAGCTCTCTCAAGAGCACGCCGTGGGCCAGCGCGGTGCCGACCCAGACGATGCAGAGCGTGCCGGCCGTGACGGATGCCGTCCGATCGCCCGCGCGGACCATGCTGAACGCTCCAACCGCCAGTAGCGCAAAGGCCGCCATTGCCGCCGGCAGGACGGCGTCCCGACCCTCGATCGCCGCGACGGCGACGATGCCGGCACTGAGCGCGCCCGTCGCGAGCGCGAGCGCGCGATCGTCGCGCAGGAGCCTCACGCCTTCGAACGCGGCAAACGCGGCGACGATCGCCACCAGCGACGCCCACGCCGCGTCGCCGACCCAAAGGAGCGTCGCAACGACCGCTGCGCCGGGGATCGCCACGGCAAGCCTCGCGGGCAAGTCGCCCAGCCGGCCCCTCCGCGGTGTGCCTTCTTCGGCAACGCTCATTTGCGAACCCTCGCAGATGGGTAGGGGGTCGCGACGCCGATGAATATCCCCAACGCACTCACGCTTTCACGCATCGCCCTCGTGCCGGTGCTCGCCACAGCACTCGCCCGGGAGAGCATGGACCTGGCACTCGTCGTTTTCCTCGCGGGCATGGCCACTGATGTGCTGGACGGTCACATCGCCAGGACCCGTGGGCCCATCACGGATTTCGGGAAGCTGATGGATCCCATCGCCGACAAGCTCTTCGTGGGCACCGCCTTCGTCAGCCTGGCGGCTCTTGGGATGCTGGAGGTTGCGATCGTGGCGATCATCCTCACCCGTGAGGTCGCCGTCAGCGGGCTGCGCTGGGTCGCGAAGGGGCGGGGTGTTGTCATCTCGGCCGACGCCTTCGGCAAGGCCAAGACCGGGCTTCAGGTCATGACCGTCTCGACCTTGATCTACGTTGCCGATCCCACGCTCGCGGGTGTCGAGCTTCTCGTCGCGCTCATGACTGCCGTCACAATCATGTCCGGCATGTCGTACTTCATCTCCTACGCGACGTCAGACCGGGTCGAACCGGCCTCCTCACCAGGCTGAGCAGGAGGCCTTAGATGTCCGATCCTGGCGCGCCCAGCGAGCCGGCGGGGCTCCACGACCTGGCGTGCGTCGTTCATCTCCACTCTGACTATTCCGATGGCACCGCGACCATCCCCGAGCTCATCGAAGCGGCGAAGGAAGCCGGAGTCGACGTCGTGCTTCTGACTGACCACGACACCCTGGGCGCCAAGGACGACGGCCACGAGGGATGGCACGACTCAGTGCTCCTTGGGGTCGGTGTGGAGGTGACGCCGCGGGCCGGCCACTACCTCGCCTTCGGGATCGACAAGAAGATCAAGCACAAGGGCATGGCCGAGGCGGACATCCCCGGTGCGGTCGCCGATGCGGGCGGCTTTGGATTCGTCGCTCACCCGTGGTCCAAGGGAGCGCGGATCCTCGAGCGCTACGGGCGCTTCGTCAAGCGCGGCGGTGTTCACGGGTGGCAGGAGCTTGATGGGGACGACATCGCCGGCATCGAGCTCTGGAGCCTCACCACCGACGCCTCCGAGGACTGGCGGGGCCCGGTCGACGCCGTCCGCTACATGCGCGACCCCGAGGCACAGGTCGACGGCCCGCGCCCGGATGACGTTGCCGCCTGGGACCAGATCTGCGAGAAGCGACGCTTTGTCGCGATCGGCGGCCTCGACGCCCACCAGCACGGCATCCGGGTGCGCGGGCGCCTCTGGAGCCCGATGCGAAACGCTCGCTACTTCGCGATCCTCACGACCTACGTCTCGCTCATCGAGCTCCCTCGAGGCGGCGAGAATGGCGCGCGCGACCTCGAGCTGGTCTACGACGCACTCCGAGAAGGCCGTTGCTACATCTCGGTCGACGCGATCGCTCCGGGCCGCGGCTTCCGCTTCTGGGGCGAGTCCGCAGATGGGCACGCGATGATGGGCGAGGAGCACCCGGCGGGCAGCTGGACGCTCAGCGCCAAGCTCCCCGAAGACGCGCGAATCGTCCTCCGTCGCAACGGCCGGCAGGTCACAGAGGCCGAAGGCAGCGCCATCGAGCACGAAGTGACGGAACCAGGCGCCTACCGAGTCGAGGCCCACCGCCACTGGCGGGGCCGAGAGCGCCCATGGATCTACTCAAACCCGATCTACCTCCGCTGAGGGGTCAGACCCGGGGTCAGACCCTCACAATCCGTTCATACCGCAACATCCCTGCAAATCGCCGTAATCGGCGATGGAGGGGTCAGACCCGGGGTCTGACCCTCACAATTCGGCCATGAAGCTGTCCAAGGACGTTCTGCGCACGGTCGACCGGATGACGCTCCGGCGGACGTTCGGGATGGGCTATCGCTCGGGGCGGGTCGCTGTCACCGCGATCTCCTACCTGGACCCGGTTCCTCGTGGGGTGAAGATCCGCAAGGGGTTGGCCGGCGGCAGGCCGTCGCTCTTAGCTGTGCCGGACGGGGCGGACCGGCGGCCCAGCGTCGTCTGGATGCATGGAGGCGCCTTCTGCTTCAACTCTCCGCGCGCCTACGCGACAACGGTGGCGCACATCGCAAACGCGGTCGGCGCGAGCATCCTGATCCCCAGCTACCGCCGCGCGCCGGAGCACCCCTATCCCGCCGCCCCCCAGGACACACTCGCCGCGTTCCGCTCGGTCAGCGACGGAAGCCGGCCCGTGATCGTTGCCGGCGATTCAGCCGGCGGCAACCTGGCACTCGCCACCGCGATCGCGCTTCGCGACGCCGGCGAGCCCGCACCGGCCGGGATGCTCCTGATGTCGCCGTGGGTGGACCTGACGCTCTCAGGCGAGTCGATCCACACGAACGACGGCAAGGACGCGATCCTGCGTGCCAAGGACCTCTCGCAGCACACCGAGGCATACGCCGGCGACCTCGACCTAGCGGATCCGCGTGTATCGCCGCTGAACGCCGATCTCGCAGGCCTTCCGCCCGCGCTCATCCAGTGCGGCTCCGACGAGCTCTTCCTCAGCGAGGGCAGGGAGCTCGCGGCGCGCCTCGAGTCCGCCGGGAACCAGGCGGAGATCCAGGTCTACGAGGACATGTGGCACGACTTCCAGGCCCACGCCGGGATGCTGGAAGAAGCCGCAACCGCGGTCGAGCGGATGGGCGACTGGGCTAGGCCGCTAGTCGCCTAGAGAGTTCAGCCGCGCCGCGACGCTTCGCCAGAGCGTGTCGTGGACGGCGACGTTTGCGGCTCGGTCGATCGGGACCTCGATCAGGACGTGCCCGTCCGTGCCGGCTCCCGCGAGCTCGTCCAGGCCCACGATCCGCCGGTGCTCGGCGCCGTAGAGGGCTGCGAGCTTTGAAAGGTCGAGGCCGAGCGGCGTTCCGAACACGGCCTCGAACTCCTTGCGCGTGACCTGCGAAGCCTGCGGCAGGAACTCGAAGATGCCGCCGCCGTCGTTGTTCAGGCAGACGATCCGGACCGGCGCCGTGGCATGCCGAAGGAGCGCGAGGCCGTTCGAGTCGTGGTGAAGCGCAAGGTCGCCGACCACGATCCACGCGGGGCGGCCTGTGGCGATCGCGGCCCCGACCGCCGAGGAAATCGTGCCGTCGATCCCGTTCGCTCCGCGATTGGAGAAGAAGAGGACGTCTCGATCCGAGGCGGGCAGGAACGACTCGGCGTCGCGGATCGGCATGGATGAGGCGCAAAAGACCATGTCTCCGTCGCGAAGCGCGGCGCCAAGCGACATGTGAGCGCCCGGCTCGGTCGGCTCGCCTCCGAAGCGGCTCAGTTCGGCGCGGATCGCGGCTCCGGCCGCTTCGTTGGCGAGCCGCCAGCGCGACGCGAACGCGGTCTCCTGCTCGTCGTCCAGCCGCGCGGCCAGGCCGTATGCCAGCGCTTCGGGATCGGCGCGCAGATGCCAGCCCGGCGGTTCGAGTCGGCTCGTTCCAGCCTCCGGTGGGGTCGACGACCATTTGGGCCATGTCGTCGAGGGCCGAAAGCCACTGGCGAAGCGCCTTCGATGTCGGCATGTCGCCGAACCGGATCACGAGCTCGGGCTCCAGGCCGGCGGGCCGCACCCTGGCGATCGCGTCGTAGGCCCAGACCACGTCGGCGCCGAGGTCCGGGCCGAGGCGAACCTGCGAGGTCGGTTCGGCCAGGACTGGATAGCCCGTGGCCGCCGCCAGCGCAGCGATCGCCCGTGCGAGCCCCGGGTCAGTCTGGCGGCCGGCGAGGATCAGCCCCGCCTCCGTCTCCGCCAGGTCGGCGGAGATTGCGTCCAGCGCGGCGGGGTCGAGCGCGAGCGCGGGCGAGTGGACAGAGCTCAGCGGCAGGTCGCCTCGCCCTTCCAGCGCAAGAGGCGAACTCGCCGTGACGTCGCCCTCACTCGGCTCGGGACCCAGGGGCTCGCGCCAGGAGAGGTTCAGATGCACCGGACCCGGCCGGGGGTCGCCGGCGGCTTCGGCATAGGCACGGCACGCCGAGGAGCGCATGTGGAGCAGGCCTGCGTCGTCCGCGTCGTGGGTTCCCATCTCTGAGAACCAGCGCACGCTAGAGCCGTAGAGCTTCACCTGGTCGATCGTCTGGCCCGCGCCTGTCCCTCGAAGCTCGGGCGGGCGATCGGAGGTCAGGACGATCAGCGGCACCGAGGCCTCGTTTGCTTCGGCGACGGCCGGATGGAGGTTCGCCGCGGCTGTTCCCGAGGTACACGCGATCGCGACGGGCGTTCCCGACGCAAGCGCCGCGCCGAGCGCGAAGAAGCCGCCCGAGCGCTCGTCGACGATGCTGGTTGTGGCAATCCCCGGCTCGCGCAGGAGCGCGAGCGCCACCGGGGTCGAGCGCGACCCTGGGCAGATGACTGCCTGCTCGACGCCTGACCGTGCGAGCTCCTCGACGAGGGCCGAGGCGAGCGCGGTGTTTCGATTGGCCGGGTCCATCAGTGCCGAACGCTACCCCGGTTACGGGCCAGAGCGTCCTCGTCGATCTCGACGCCCAGCCCGGGGCCGTCTGGCAGGTGGAGGTGGCCGTCGATCAGCTCGCACTCGCGAGCGGCGATCGTCTCGGAGAAGAGGCGTTGCGTGGCCAGGCCGTGTGCCAGGCCGGGATCGTTGCCGTCCGAACGGAGGACCTGCGCGGCATGCGCAGCAGCGGCGATGCCGACCGGCCCGTCCAGTGCGCTGGAGAGGTAGGTCGGGAGGACCTGAGCGATCTGGCGGGCGGCGCCCGCCCCGCCGACCTTCGACAGCTTGGCCGTCAAGTACTTGCATGACCGCCTCTGGGCGGCACGGTGGGCGTCTGCCTCGGAAGCGACCGACTCGTCGGCGGCCAGCGGAATCCCGACGCTGCCGGCAACTCGGGCCATCGCGCGCAATCCCCTCACCGGCTGCTCCGCGAGCTCGATGTCGAACGGCTCGATCAAGGTGAGGACGTCCGTGGCCAGCTTCGTGTCCCAGGCCTCGTTTGCGTCGACGCGGATCTTGATGCCGGGCCCAACGGCCTCGCGCACGGCTTGCACCGTCGCGACGTCGTCGTCGCCGGCGCCCAGCTTGAGCTTCACTGTGTCGAACCCTTCCGCCGTCCACTCGGTCGCTTGAGCCGCGACCTCGTCGGGCGAGCCGGAGGTCAGGGTCGCGTTACAGCGGATCGGCTCGGCGCTGGGTACGTCGGCAAGCCGCCAGACCGGGACGCGCGCCGCCTTTGCCACGACGTCGAAGATTGCGCACTCGATCGCCGCCGAGGTCGCGGGCGAGACGCGGCGCGCGAGCCCGAGCTCAACGCGGGTCGTAACCGCGAACGTGAGCGGGTCCTCCAGAGCAGGTTCCAGGTCCAACCCGGTCAGACGCCGTGCTGCATCCTCGATCTGGTCGACCACCACTTCGAGCGGCTTGTCGCCGCGAAGCGCCAGGGGAACTCCCTCGCCCAGGCCCTCGAAGCCCGAGTCGGTTTGCAGGCGCAGGAGCGCCATCTGGCGCTCGCGGATCTCGCCGCGCGCCGTCACGTATGGGGAAGCGAAAGGCAGCGAGTACGCAACCGTCTCGGCGCTCTCGATTCGCATCCTCAGCCCAGCAGGAGTCCGAGCGAAACCAGCACGCTGAAGACGCCGAGGAGCGCGCCCGTCCCGGCTAGTGCGCCGTTCAGCGACGGTCCATCGGTGCGTGTCTGAACGGCGGAGAGCGGCTTGATCGCGAGCGGCGCGGCGAGCAGGCCGATGGCCGCGCTCCAGGGCCCGTCTCCCGCGGCGATCGCCACGGGCAGGGTGATGAACGCGACGGCGAGCAACCCGTAGTAGAGGCCGCGAGTCCGCTCCCGGCCCATCCGGACGGCGAGCGTCCGCTTGCCGGCCCGCTTGTCCGTGTCGATGTCGCGGAGGTTGTTCACCACGAGGATCGCCGTCGACAGGCAGCCGACGGCAACCGACAGGAGCACCGGAAGCGCGTCGATCTCCTCCAGCTGCACGTAGTACGAGCCGTTCACGGCGACGAGGCCGAAGAAGAGGAAGACGAAGAGCTCGCCCATTCCCGCGTAGCCGTACGGCCGCGGGCCGCCTGTGTAGAGGACGCCTGCGGCGATCGAGAGAACGCCGACGAGGATGATCACCGGGCCGGCGACCGTCGCCAGGTAGATGCCGGTCAGAGCGGCGAGCCCGAACGCGATCCACGTCGCGCGGAGGACGCGCTTGGGCGCGATGAGCCCGGCCGAGGTGACCCGCACCGGGCCAAGCCGATCCGCCGTGTCCGCGCCGCGCTTGGCGTCGGAGTAGTCGTTAGCCAGGTTCGTGCCGATCTGGATGAGGATCGAGCCGACCAGCGCCGCAGCAAACGCAAGCCAGCGGATGTCTTCGGCGAAGTAGTAGGCGCAGGCAGTACCCACCAGCACGGGCGCGATCGCCGCGGGCAGCGTCCGCGGCCGGGCGGCCATGAGCCAGATGCGAAAGGGGCTCATAGCCCTAAGGGCGCCGCGGGTACTTCGAGAAGTCCGGCGCGCGGCCCTCCTGGAAGGAGTTGCGGCCCTCCTGGCCCTCTTCGGACATGTAGAAAAGGAGCGTCGCGTCGTGCGAGAGCTGCTGGATGCCGGTGAGCCCGTCCTCGGTTGCGTTGAAGCTCGACTTCAAAAGGCGGAGGGAGAGAGGGGAGAGCGCGTTCATCTCGCGGCACCAGGCAACGGTCTCACGCTCCAACTCGGAGATCGGCACGACCGTGTTGACGAGCCCCATCTGGAGCGCCTCGGCCGCGTTGTAGAGGCGGCACAGGAACCAGATTTCCTTGGCGCGCTTCACGCCGATGTTGTTGGCCAGGAGCGAAGCGCCGAATCCGCCGTCGAACGAGCCAACTCGCGGCCCGGTCTGGCCGAACTGCGCGTTCTCGGCGGCGATCGTCATGTCGCAGACGAGGTGCAGGATGTGCCCGCCGCCGACGGCGTAGCCCGCGACCATCGCCACGACAGGCTTGGGCAGGCGCCGGATCTGCACGTGCAGGTCGCCGACGTCGAGGCGGCCGACGCCTTTCTGCGCTACCTCGTCGTCGCCGATGTAGCCGTCGTCGCCGCGGATGCGCTGGTCTCCGCCAGAGCAGAAGGCCTCGTCGCCGGCGCCCGTGAAGATGATCGAGCCCACCTCAGTGTCGTCGCGAGCGCGATTGAACGCGTCGCGCAGCTCGGCAAGCGTCTGCGGGCGAAAGGCGTTTCGCACCTCTGGCCGGTTGATCGAGATCTTCGCGATCCCGTCGCCCTTCTCATAAAGGAGGTCGACGTACTCATGAGCAGATACCCAATCGATCGGCGCATAGAGGCTGTCCTCGGGCGGTGCATCTCGGTGTCGAAGGGGCACGGTGGGGGATTATGGCGTGGTGAGAGCGACAGACCGACAGACATGGCTTGCCCAGCGGGCCGCCTCGATGCCCGAGCGCTTCGCATTGCGCGCGGGCGGGGTGGACGTGAGCTTCGGCGAGCTTCAGCTTGAGGCCGAGCAGGCCGCCGCCCGCCTCAGGGGGCAAGGCGTAGCTGTGGGATCGATCGTGCCGCTCGAGTCCCGCCCAACGCCGGAGTTCGCCGCCATCCTCCATGCGGCGTGGAGCCTGGGGGCGGCCGTCGAGCCACACCTACCGGGCGAGCCTCCGTCCCCGTCGCAAGCCCTCGACCCGAGGACGGCCCCACGGCGCATTGGACCACCGGGAACGCTCGCGCGGCTTTACACGTCCGGCACCTCGGGGGTGCCGCGACCGGTCGACCTCACCCGGGAGAACTTTCTCTACAGCGCGATCGGCACCGCCTTCGGGCTCGGCGTGGCGCCGATGGATCGCTGGCTGTGTTGCCTCCCTTTGCACCACGTGGCGGGCTTTTCGATTCTCACCCGCTCCGCGCTGTATGGAACCGGGGTCGTGATGCACGATGGCTTCGACGTCGACAGAGTCGCAGCGTCCTTAGCGGAGGACGGGGTGACTCTGGTCTCCCTCGTCGCGACCCAGCTGATCCGGCTGCTGGAAGCAGATGTCGATCTCAGGACGCCCGGCGCGATCGTCATGGGCGGGGGGCCGGTTCCGTTCGAGGCGATCGAGGAAGCGACGGGTCGCGGCGCAACTGTGATCCAGGTCTATGGAATGACCGAGACGACGTCGCAGGTGACCCTGCTGGAGACGGCCGATGCCGAGCGCAAGGCCGGCTCGGCCGGAAGGGCCCTTCTCGGAGCCGAGGTGACAACCCAGGAAGGCGAGATCCTCGTTCGCGGGCCCGTGGTCGCTCCAGGGAGCGTCGCCGAGGACGGCTGGCTCCACACCGGCGATCTCGGCACTATCGACTCAGAGGGCTACCTGTGGGTTGACGGGCGAAAGGACGACCTCATCGTCACCGGCGGCGAGAACGTCATGCCTGAGCGGGTCGAGGATGTGATCAAAGAGCACCCGGATGTCGCCGACGCCGCCGTCGTCGGCCGGCCGGATCCCGAGTGGCAGGAAGCGGTCACCGCCATCGTCGTAATGCGCCCCGGCGCGGCCGAAGACGCAGAGGCGCTGCGCGCCCACTGCACCGGGCAGCTGGCCGGCTATGAGGTCCCGAAGAGCTTCGTGTTCGTTCCGGACCTGCCGCGAACGGCGTCCGGCAAGCTGATGCGCTCGGTCCTGCGCTAGGTGCCGAGCCGCTCGGCGAGCCAGGCCACGAGCGGCGCGTAGCGATGACTGGTGCCGCCGTGCTTTCCCTTGAAAAGCTCGAAGCGATGATCGATGCCGGCTCTCTCGAGCTCCGTGTGGAGCATCGCCGTTCCCACGTGGAGATTGAACTCGTCCTGCAGGCCGCACTCGAGCGAGATCGCTCGCATGCCGCGCATCTCCTCGAGGTGGTTCGGCAACATCCTCACCGGGTCCCAGTCGAGCCAGCGCTGCCACACCTCGTCGCGGAGCGATCCGTCGTTCATCGAGAACGGCAACTCCGGGGCACCGTCAGGGCCGGGCGAGTAGCAAGCGGCCATGGCGACCATGTTGAGCGCGGAGAAAGCGGGGCTCGGGATCTTCGGCTGATCGAGCATCCAGGCCCAGAACGAATCGATCGAGTCGTGCTCGCGAAGCGTCGCCCACGCCGGGCCGATCTCGGGCAGCAAGGAGTGCTCGAAGGCGGCATCGCCTGAGACGTCGCCGAGCCCGCCCCATAGATCTGACCTCAGCATCGCCAGGACAAGGGCGCCGTAGCCGCCCGATGACTTGCCCTGCACGGCTCGGCCGCTCGCGGCCGGGATCGTCGAAAAGCGCTCGTCGACGAACGGGACGAGCTCGTCGCAGAGATAGGTCATGTAGGGGCCGGTCCCCTCCGAGTCGATGAACTGCGAGCCGCCATATGCCGTCCAGCACTCGGGCATCGGCATGACGACCGGGGGGCATTCGCCGGCGACGATCAGCCGGTCGACGTCCTCCGTGAACGTCGTCCCGAAGGCGTCGCGCTCCCGCCACATGTCGACCTGGGCTGTGAACCCCTGGATTGCCCACACGGCCGGATAGGGGCCGTCGTCCGGCCAGCCCGGCGGCGTGTAGACATAGAGAGGCCGCGAGATCGGGTCGCCGAGCGGGTTGCCCTTGAGGACTTCGCTCTCGAAGGTCAGCTCGTGGAGCTCGCCGGCCAGGTCGCGGCCCCACGGGTCGTGGCTCGGAGAACGGATCAAGGCACGATCCCCACGACCCGGGCGGGTGCGCCGCTCGCTCCCTCGATCCGGAGTGGGAAGCAGGCGACTTTGAAGCCGGTCTGCGGAAGCGAGCCCAGGTTCACGAGACGCTCGATCTGCGAGTACTCGAGGTCGGCCTGATGCGCTTCCCAGAAGATGCCCGGCTCGCCGCGCTCGTTTGCCTCGGCGGCCTGGAGGTGGAGCGGGCGGTCCCAGCCCCAGGCGTCGATGCCCATGACGCGGACGCCCCTCTCGTGGAGCCAGCGCGTCGCCGCTCCGGTTACACCGGGACCGCGCGCGATGTAGTCGAGCTCTTCGTAGAACTGGTCCCGGCCCGTACGGACGAGCACGATGTCGAGCGGCTTCAGCTCATGTCCGACTCGGCCGAGCTCGTCCTCGACGTCCGAGACATCCACTGCGTCCCCGTCCTCCTTCGAGGTCATGTCGAGCACTACGCCGTCGGAGAAGAACCACTCGAGCGGCAGCTCGTGGATCTTCTTCGCGGGCCGGCCCTCGACCGTCGAGTTGTAATGCCAGGGCGCATCGACGTGAGTGGAGGAGTGCGTGCCCATGCGGGTGATCGTCTCGTTCGCCCAGCCCTCGCCGTCGCGGAGGAGCTCAGGTGAAACCCCGAAGAGCGCCTGGATCTGGGCGGCCCCCGCGGCGTGGTCCTGGAAGTCGATATCGACGCGAAGGGCCTCCAGGAGCTCCGGCGGGCTCGGCTTGATCGGCGCGGTGAGGTCGACGAGAGGCATGAGCGTCAGCCTTCCTCGCCCGCGCCTGCAAGGTTCTGCTCCATCGCGCCGATCACGCCTTCGAACCAGCCCTCGGGCGCCTCGGGCAGGAGCGCTTCCCAGCCGCCGACCGCGCCCTCGATGCGCTCGCGCGACTCGGTGACCGCCCGATGAGCGCGCCCGGGCGCGTCTCCCAGGAGCTCGCCGTCGCGCTTGACCCACTCACCGACGACCATGACCGCCTCGACGTCGCCCGGCCCGCAGTGGAGCACCGCCTGAGCGACGGGTTCGGCGGCCGGGGCGAAGTTCATCGCGGCGCCGGCGCCGCGAAGGAGCACCAGGTCGGCCGCTTTACCCGGCTCGATTGAACCGATCTCCGAGTCCAGGCCCAGGGCTTTGGCGCCGCCGAGAGTCGCGAAGTGGAGCATCTGGCCGGCAGTGAGCGGCAATGAGCTCGGCATCTCCAGGTGGTCAAGCTTCTGCTGGTTCACCCGCGCCCGCTCGCAGCCGAGCCCAAGCCGCATCTGGCCGAAGAGGTCGCCGCGGTTGTTCGAGATCACGTCGGCTCCGAGCGACGGGGTCATGCCGCGCTCGATCAGCTTCGAGGTCACCGGGTAGCCCATGCCCATCTGAAGCTCGGTCTCCGGCGTCACGGAAACCGATGCGCCGGCGCCCGCGAGGAGATCGAGCTCCCGCTCCGTGCATGCGTTGCAGTGGACGTGGACCTGGCGGGCATCCAGGAGGCCGGCGGCGTCGAGCAGCTCAACCTCGGGCGGCCGCTTTTCTGCGTGGACCGAGCCGGTGTGAGTGGTGATCATCAGGTCGAGCTCGCGGGCGACTCCGACCTCGCCGACCGTCACCTCCCACGGCACCAGGCCCAACTCGGTCAGCGCGACTCCCATGCGCAAAAGATCGGCCTCGGCCGAGAAGTGCTCGGTGCGCACACGTCGAGCGTCGTCGAAGCGTGTCTCGGGCGTCGCGAAGGGCGGATCGGGCACGCCGACCGGAAACATCCCGTAGGCGAAGACTCCGCGCAGGCCCGCGTCGCGCAGGCCGCGCACCGCCTCGTCGGCGTGGTCGGGAGAGATCAGGCAGTGCGAGAAGTCGAGGACGCACGTGACGCCGGCGTCGAGGGCTTCCAGCGCGCCGGCCGCGTTGCCCGCGTAGATGTCCTCCGGCGTATAGACGGCCGAAGCCGCGATGCGGATGCCTCGGAAGTAGTCGAGGAGCGTCCAGTCGGCGCAGATCCCGCGCATGGCCGTCTGCCATGTATGGCGGTGAGTGTCGACGAATCCCGGTGCGAGAATGCCCCCGGAGGCGTCGAGCACTTCGGCGTCGGACTCGAGGTCAGGGCCGATCGCCGCGATGCGCCCGTCGTCGATCAGGACGTCCGAGACTTCGCCCGCGCTTGTGGCCGGGTCGCCTTCGATGACGCGTGCGCCGCGGATGAGCGTTCGCTGGGACAAGGAACTGGCAGCTAATCACGGAGTAACCTGCCGCCGCATGTCAGACGATGGAATCTTCTACGACGCCGATGCAAACCCCGACGCGCTGAAGGGGAAGACGATCGCGATCCTCGGCTTCGGCTCGCAGGGGCACGCGCACGCCCTCAACCTCAAAGAATCGGGCCATGAAGTAGTCGTCGGCCTGCGCCCGGACTCCTCGTCGCGCGCCAAGGCGGAGGCCGCGGGCCTCGAGGTCCTCGACGTCGCCGACGCCGCTTCGAAGGGCGACGTCGTGATGATCCTGCTGCCCGACGAGCGGCAGGCCGACATCTGGGAATCCGACATCAAGGACGGCATCTCCGAGGGCAACCTTCTTATGTTCGCCCACGGATTCGCGATCAACTTCGACCAGATCCAGCCTCCGCCCGGCGTCGACGTCGGCATGGTCGCCCCGAAGGGACCGGGCCACCTGGTCCGCCGCCAGTATGAGGAGGGGAGAGGCGTCCCCTGCCTGATGGCCGTCCACGTGGATGAGTCGGGCACCGCTCGCGAGCAGGTCCTCGCTTACGCATCAGGTGTCGGCGGCGGCCGCGCCGGAGTCATCGAGACGACTTTCAAGGACGAGTGCGAGACGGATCTCTTCGGCGAGCAGGCCGTTCTCTGTGGCGGCGCCACCGAGCTCGTCCAGGCCGGCTTCGAGACGCTCGTCGAGGCCGGGTACGACCCGCGCCTCGCCTACTTCGAGTGTCTCCACGAGCTGAAGCTGATCGTCGACCTCATGTACGAGAAGGGACTCGGCGGCATGCGCTACTCGATTTCGAACACGGCCGAGTACGGCGACATGACCCGCGGGCCTCGCGTCATCACAGACGAGACGCGCGCCGCGATGAAGAAGATTCTTGACGAGATCCAGTCGGGCGAGTTCGCGAAGGAGTGGATCGCCGAGAACCGGGCCGGCGGCGAGAACTTCGACCGGATGCGCAAGGAGTCCGCCAGCTCGCAGATCGAGAGCGTCGGGAAGGACCTTCGCGGCATGATGCCTTGGATCGACCAGGGCGAACTGTAGAGTCACCTCACGGCGGCAGGTTGCCGCGTTACGACTGGGGAGATATATGAATCCGAACGTGTACCCGCTCACGTACGAGATCCAGCATCAGGAGGAGTACAGCCGCTTCATGCCGCTGATCAAGTGGCTCCTGGTGATCCCGAACATCATCGTGCTGGCCTTCGTGATCATCGGGGCCTTCTTCGCGTGGATCGCGGCGTTCTTCGTCGTCCTCTTCACGGCTCGCTACCCGGAGGGGATCTTCAACTTCCTCGTCGGTGTCGGCCGCTGGATGGCCCGGGTCGGCGCGTACGTATGCCTCCTCACCGACAAGTACCCGCCCTTCACCACCGCCGTGACGCCTGAAGACACGGTGGTCTATGACCTGGCGTACCCCGAGCAGGGAGTCGACCGCTGGCGCCCGCTCGTTCAGTGGATCCTGATCTTCCCGTACCACCTGATCGCGGCGGTCCTGGGCTACCTGGTCGGGCTAGTGACCCTGATCTCGTTCTTCACGATCCTCTTCACCAAGAAGATCCCGCAGGGCCTGTTCGACATGGCGCTGAACGGCATCCGCTGGCAGGCGCGCTCGAACGTCTACGGCGCGTTCATGGTCACGCGCTACCCGCCGTGGGAGTGGGACCCCGAGCAGCCGTCGGCCGGCGGCTCCGCCACTGCCGTGCAGCCCTCGGTGGCCCCTTCGGACCCGCCGGCGCCTCCCGCGCCTGCGGCCTAGTCGCCGGCCGGGTCAGCCGTCCTGATCCGACCGTCTTCGCCTTCGGGCTGCTGACCGTCGCGGCCGACGTAGCCGCCCTCGGCGCCGACGATGACGATGACGGCTTCATCGGGCCCGACGTTCATGAGCCTGCGGTGGGTCGGCGCATCGACACGCGCGAGCCCGCCGGGGCCCAGCACCTTCTTCGTGCCGTCTCCGAACTCGAATTCGACCTGCCCTTGGTGAACGAAGTAGAGCTCCTCCTGGCGGTCGTGGTAGTGAAACCCGCCTCCGACCCCGGGCGGAAAGACCAAGGCGTTAACGCCGAATTCCTTCACGTCGAGCTCGCGGCGGATCTTGCGAAATCCAGGGGTTTCGCCCAACGCGTCCAGTGACCCGACGGCAAAGCCGTCGCCAGTAGTGATCCCTCCGTTGTCTTCAGGCATGCGAGGGACCCTAATACCCTGCTCGATTCGCTGTATGACCCCGCTCACAGAGACAAAGATCCCCGCTGACCTGAAGCCGGCCGACGGCCGCTTCGGCTGCGGTCCCTCCAAGGTCCGCCCGGAAGCGCTCGCCCGGTTGGCCGAGGCGAACGACGTGATGGGCACCTCGCACCGGCAGCGCGCTGTGAAGGACGTCGTCGGCCGGGTCCGCACGGGGCTCGCCGAGCTCTTCTCGCTTCCGGACGGTTACGAGGTCGCGTTGGGCAATGGCGGCACGACCGCTTTCTGGGATGCCGCCGCGGCGTGCCTCATCCGCGAGCGCTCGCTCCACCTCACCTACGGTGAGTTCTCATCCAAGTTCTCGAAGGTCACGGCGGGCGCCCCGCACCTGGCCGATCCGATCGTCGACAGCACCGCTCCGGGCGATGCGCCCGACCCGCGCGGCGACGAGGGAGCCGACGCCATCTGCTGGGCCCACAACGAGACTTCGACCGGCGTCATGGTCCCGGTCGAGCGCCCCGCGGATGCGGGAGACGCGCTGGTCCTGATCGATGCCACCTCCGGCGCCGCCGGCCTGCCGCTCGATCCGAGCCAGGCCGACGTCTACTACTTCGCCCCGCAGAAGGGCCTCGCATCCGAGGGCGGCATCTGGCTCGCCCTTCTCAGCCCCGCCGCCATCGAGCGCATCGAAGAGCTCGACGGCGCGGACGGTCGCTGGCAGCCCGAGTCCCTGAAGCTGTCGACCGCGCTCGACAACTCGCGCAAGGATCAGACCTACAACACGCCGGCCGTGGCCACTCAGCTCCTGCTGGCAGATCAGCTCGAGTGGATGAACTCGAACGGGGGCCTCGATTGGTGCGTCGAGCGGACCGGCCGGTCCTCGGGCCACCTCTACGGCTGGGCTCAGGCCTCCGACTACGCGACGCCCTTTGTGCAAGACGAGCGCAAGCGCTCGCTCGTGGTGGGAACGATCGACTTCTCCGAGGAGATCGACGCCGCCGCACTTGCGGCGACCCTCCGCGCAAACGGCATCCTCGACACCGAGCCGTACCGGAAGCTGGGACGCAACCAGCTGCGGATCGGGATGTTCCCGGCCGTCGAGACCTCCGACGTCGAGGCGCTCACCGCGTGCATCGACTGGGTCATCGAGAACGGAGAGGTGCGCTCGTGAAGGTCCTGGTCAAGGAGAAGATCGCCGAGACCGGGGTGGACCTCCTCCGCGAGGACTTCGACGTCGAGCTCGGGCTCGACTGGGACCAGGCAACGCTCGAGGAGCGGATCGGCGAGTTCGACGCGCTGATCGTCCGCTCGGCGACGAAGGTCACGGCCGACCTGATCGCCAAGGCGTCGAACCTGAAGGTCGTCGGCCGCGCCGGCACGGGCGTCGACAACGTCGACCTGGCCGAGGCGACCAAGCGCGGCATCCTCGTCGTCAACGCTCCGGAGTCGAACTCCGTGGCCGCCGCAGAGCACACGCTGGCGCTGGCCCTCGCGCTGGCCCGCAACATCCCGCAGGCTCACGGCGCCCTCGTCCAAGGCGAGTGGGCCCGCTCCCGCTACGGCGGCAACGAGCTTTACGGCAAGACGCTGGGCGTGATCGGCTTTGGCCGCATCGGGCAGCTGGTCGCCCGCCGAGCGCAGTCCTTCGACATGGAGGTCATCGGCTTCGACAAGTTCGTCACCGCTGAGCGCTTCCGCGACCTGGGTGTCGAAGGCGTCGAGACCTCCGACGAGCTCTACGGGCGCGCCGACTTCATCACGATCCACCTTCCCAAGACGCCCGAGACGATCAACTGGATCGACGCGACGGCGCTGACGCGCATGAAGGACGGCGTCCGCATCGTCAACTGCGCTCGCGGCGAGCTGATCGACCTCGAGGCACTCGGCGCCGCCCTCGACTCCGGCAAGGTCGCCGGTGCTGCGCTGGACGTTTTCCCGGAGGAGCCCACCACCGAGCACCCCCTCTTCGGCCGCGACGACGTAGTGGTGACGCCGCACCTCGGAGCTTCGACTGCCGAGGCGCAGGACCGCGCCGGCACCGACACGGCCAAGCAGGTGAAGGCCGCGCTCGACGGCGGGGTCGTCACCAACGCCGTCAACCTCGGCGCGCCGCTGCCCGAGGCTGTTGCTCCCTTTGTCGGCCTGTGCCGCCGCCTCGGGACACTCGCGCAGGGCCTCGCTTCCGGCGGGGTCGATCGCGTTCAGGCCGAGTTCCGCGGCCGCATCGCGGAGCACGACACTCGCGTCCTCGGCATCTCGGTCCTCGCCGGCGTCCTTCGCGGCCACACCGAAGAGCAGGTGAACCTCGTCAACGCCTCGGCCTTGGGCGACGAGCGCGGCATTGAGCTCACCGAGCTGATCGATGCCTCAGCGGGCGACTTCACGGAGCTCATCACCGTGCGCGTCGGATTCGGCGACGACGCGGTCGAGGTCTCGGGGACCGGCGTCGGGCCGCGCAACGAGCCGTACCTCGTCGGGGTCTGGGGCCAAAGCTTCTACCTGCCGCTCGCCGAGCACCTCGCAGTCTTCCGCTATTCCGACCAGCCGGGCATGATCGGCCGCGTCGGCACCTGCTTTGGGGAAGAGGGGGTGAACATCATCTCCGCCGCTGTCGGCGCTGAATCCGAGAACGGCCAGGCCGTCATGGTGCTCACAACCGACGCTCCGGTCGAGCAGGGAACGATTGACCGCATCCTCGAGATGTCGGGCTTCTCGGACGGCCACGCGATAGACCTCTAGGCCATGCGCGCCGTCGTGATCACCAAGCACGGCGGCCCTGATGTCCTGGAGGTCCAGGAGCGTCCCGACCCCCAGGCGAAGCCGGGCGAGATCAGAATCGCCGTCAAGGCGTCCGGCATCAACTTCGCCGACCTCATGGCGCGCTCGGGCATCTACCCGGACGCGCCGAAGCCGCCGTCGGTCATCGGATACGAGGTCGCGGGCGAGGTCGAGTCCGTCGGAGAAGGGGTGGAGGACTACGCGGTTGGGGACAGGGTCGCCGCGGGCACGCGATTCGGCGGCTATGCCGAGCTCGTCAGCGTTCCCGTGAAGGGGCAGGTCCTCCGGCTGCCGGACTCGCTCTCGTTCGAGCAGGGCGCCGCGATCCCCGTGAACTACGCGACTGCCTACGCCGGCTTCGTGATCATGGGCGGCCTCCGCAAAGGAGATCGCGCGCTCATCCACGCCGCGGCAGGTGGCGTCGGCATCGCGGCGACGCAGGTCGCCAAGGACATTGGCGCCGAGATCTTCGGCACCGCCTCGGCTTCCAAGCACGACGCGATCCGCGCCCAAGGCGTCGACCATGCGATCGACTACCGCTCGACCGACTTCGCAGAAGAGGTCATGAGGATCACGAACGGCGAGGGGATCGACGTCGTCATGGACGCCGTCGGCCCGTCGAGCTTCAAGCGCTCCTACTCGGTCCTCCGGCAGGGAGGCCGGCTGATCATGTTCGGCCTCTCAGAGGTGCAGACCGGCGAGAAGCGCGACCTGCCCGCTGTGGTCAAGGGCCTGGCCCGCATGCCGCTCGCGACCTTCCCGTGGTGGAAGAGCCTCTCGGCGATGAACGAGAACAAGGGGATCTTCGGCCTCAACATGCTGAGTTGGTGGGACCGCGAGGGGCTCGACCGCGCGCTTGAGCCGCTCAACGCCGGGGTTCAATCCGGCGCGTACGTGCCGGTCGTCGCCGAGGCGTTTCCGTTCGACGCGGCGCCCGCCGCCCACAGCTTCATCGGCGAAGGCAAGAATGTCGGCAAGGTCGTCCTCATCCCCTAGACGCGAAATACTGCGCGGCCCATGCCGAGCGAGAACGCTGAATTCATCCATCGCATCTTCGAGGCGTTTCCGCGGACGCAAAAGCGTCTGAAGGAGGGGACCATGGAGATCGGGCCCCCGATAAGCAAGCACGTCGTCTGGGATGCTTCCGACCTGGGGTTGCCGGACATGGGCGATGGCATGGTCCACGGCCGCGACGGCGTCCGTCGCTTCTGGATGTCGTGGCTTTCCGCCTGGGAGGAGATCAGCTTCGACTACGCGATCTTCGAGTCGGGTCCAAACGTGCTGGTTGAGATCCATCAAAGGAACAGGACGAGCACCATCACGGTTGACGCGCACTACACGCAGGTCTGGACGTTCGAGGAAGGCGAGATCATCCACTTCAAGCTCTACATGGATCCGGCCGCAGGCTTCGAGGCCGCCGGTGTGGAGCGGCCCGCGGACCGCGCGCCGTGATCACCGGCATCACGGGCGGCCGGGAACTTGACTGTGGTCTGATCCGGGTCTATCGTCCTGGCCATGCTGCGGGGGCGGAAGCAGGCGATCGTCGCGGGGGCGTTGTCCCTCGCCGCCGGCGCGGGCATGGCATTCGTCGTCGCGGGGGCGGCAGACGGTTCGGCGCAGCGCGACGTGACGATCGCCAACACCAGCAAGGTCCTCACCGTCTTCGGTTCGCCCGAGGCTGAGTCGCTCACCGTCTCGGGCCGGTCCTCAGGCTGCTGCATGACGATCGACAGCACCAGCACGTTTTCTGAATTCAGCGACGATTGCGACTACGACAACTCCGGGACCTTCAAGAGGGTGATCTGCGACGTCTCGAAGCTGAGGGGTGTCGAGGCTCCGCTCAACGACTCAGACGACCTGATGACGGTTGTCGGCCGGGTGCCGATCCTCACGATCCGGGGGCAAACCGGCGAGGATCTGCTCGTCGGGGGCGATTCGGGGGAGACGCTTCACGGCGACGGCGGGGATGACAGGATTCGCGGCGGCGGCGGCAAAGACGACATCAACGGCGGGCGCGGCAAGGACAAGTGCAAGGGCTCGCCGGAGGCGAAGATCACGCAATGCGAATCATGAGGACCAGGAAAGCAAGGCTCGGAGCCGCGACCCTGATCGCCGTCGTCACGAGCGCGTCTGTCGCCGTTGCGACGACACAGCCGACCGTTCGCTATCTCCCCCCGGAGATCACGGTCAAGGACCACCAGTTCCATATGACATCAGAGGACATCGAGATCAAGCGGGAGGGCCCGAGCTTCACCTTCACGAATCCCGTCAGCTTCGGCATCGATCCGGCATCTGACAAGGGCTGCACTTTCATTTCAGGCGGTGTGGCGTGCCCGCGCCAGGGCGTGAAGAAAATCGCGGTGCTGCTCAACGACATGAACGACATCGCCGACATCGATCTCGGCGACAGCGCGGACAAGGTGAAGCAGATCCTCAAGGGCCAGGACGACAACGACGACCTCGTCGGCGGCCCGGGCACCCAGAACCTGATCGGTGGCGAAGGGAACGACGAGCTCTACGGTGGCCCCGGCAAGGACGTCCTCAAGGGAGGGCCGGGCCTCGACGTCTGCATCGGCGGCTCGGGCAAGGACACGATGAAGGACTGCGAGCCGGTCCCGATGCGCTGAGCGAGCGCAGTCCGCTCTCGTACCTTCGTTGCTACTCTGGCGAGACCGATGTCTTGCCGCACCCTCAACCTGTCGCTCCTTCTTCTCCTCCCCCGCTGGGGGAATTAATCGTCGGCGGCGCGCGAGCCGCACACCCAGCACAGGTACATCGGTCTTAACGGAGAAGGAGTAATCATCATGGGCACCACGCCCCCATCGGATCCAAATCGAGTCGAGATCTTCGACACGACGCTGCGGGACGGCGAGCAGTCGCCTGGCATCTCGCTGAACACGCAGGAAAAGGTCGAGATCGCACAGCAGCTCGCGCGCCTCGGCGTGGACGTGATCGAGGCCGGCTTCCCGATCACCTCGCCCGGCGACTTCGAGGCTGTCGAGGCAATCGCAAACTCGGTCGAGGGCCCCGTGATCTGCGGGCTGGCTCGCACGCACAAGGCCGACATCGACGCCGCGTGGAACGCGATCAAGGACTCTGACCGCCCGCGGATCCACACCTTCATCTCGACCTCGGACATCCACATCGAGCACCAGCTCCAGACGACCCATGAGGACGTAAAGGGACAGGCTCGGGCCGCTGTCGCCCTCGCCAAGTCCTATTGCGAGGACGTCGAGTTCTCGCCGATGGACGCGACGCGTGCCGACGTGGAGTTCACCGCCGAGGTGTGCGCGATCGCGGTCTCCGAGGGCGCGACCGTCATCAACATCCCGGACACCGTCGGCTACACGACGCCGGTCGAGTACACGGCCTACCTCAAGCGCCTCTATGAGCTGGTTCCGGGCCTCGACGCAGTAACCGTCTCGGTCCACTGCCACGACGACCTGGGGCTCGCGGTCGCCAACTCATATGCGGGCGTCCTGGCCGGTGCGCGCCAGGTGGAGTGCGCGATCAACGGCATCGGCGAGCGCGCGGGCAACTGCTCGCTCGAGGAGATCGTGATGCTGCTGAGGACGCGCACGGACGAGCACGGGCTCGACACCAGTCTCGATGCGACCGAGCTGGCGCGGACGAGCCGCATGATCTCGCGCCTGACGGGCTATCCGGTACAGCCGAACAAGGCGATCGTGGGCCGTAACGCCTTCGCGCACGAGTCCGGCATCCACCAGGACGGCGTCCTCAAGGAGCGCACGACCTACGAGATCATGGACCCGACCGCCGTTGGGCTCGAGTCGAACTCGATCGTCCTCGGCAAGCACTCCGGCCGCCACGCGCTGAAGGACGCGCTCGAGCAGCTGGGCTTCAAGGTCGACGGCTCGGCGCTCAACCAGGCGTTCAAGCGCTTCAAGGAGATCGCTGACAAGAAGAAGCAGGTGACCGCGCTCGACCTGGAGGCGATCGTCTCCGACGAAATGCGCGAGCGCACCGACTCCTACGGCCTCGGATGGTTCGAGGTCGAGGCCGGTTCGCGAAAGCAGCCGAACGCCCGTGTGGCGGTGCGGATGCCCTCGGGCGAGGAGTCGATCGGCGAGTCCACAGGCGACGGCCCCATCGACGCCATCTTCGGGGCGATCCGCTCCGCGATCCCAACCGAGTGCGAGCTCCGCTCGTTCACCGTCAGCGCGGTGACTGAGGGCGAGGACGCGCTCGGCGAGGTGACCGTGATGCTCCGCGCACACGGCCGGCTCGCGTCGGGTCAGGGTGTAGCCACGGACATCCTCGAGGCGTCTGCCCGCGCGTACGTGAGGGCGCTCTCGAACGCGCTCGACGGCGCCGCGGTCCGCGAGGCCGAGGGCCTCACCGAGGACGCAGCGAAGCTTCCGGCGACGCCCGGGCCCTAGCTGGCCAACCGCCGCGTCAGCGGTGGCAGATCGCGTACGAGGTGACGGGGATGTCGACGAAGTCGTCGTTGTCGACCGCCGTGTCCCACACTCTGTCGTTGTTCGCGGTGATGCTGTGACGGCTTGTGACGAGGGCTGCGAGCCCCTCATTGCCGCCGGTCTTGAGCCCGCCTCCGATGACCAACTTGCCCTTGGGGCACTTTACGGTCTCCGTGAGGCGGCTCATGGCCCCGGCCTTCGAGCGCTTCTCCATGTAGCTGAGGCCACCGAGGTCTTTGGCGCAGTGCGCGTAAGCCGTGACGGTGTACGTCGTGGCTGAGAAGTTGTCCATCGACACGAACCAGCCGTCATCGGGCACGGAGTTGTCGTCTCCATCATCGAACGGGGCGCTTTCGCCCATGCGCCCTTCGCCGTAGGGGGCGTCCCAGAGACCGCCGCCGCCGGTGACGTGCTCATCGTTGGCGCATGGCGCCTTGAGCGTCTTTCGCGCGACAGGCGGACTCGTCTGAGAGTCACCGCGCGGCACGACGTGCTTGGCAGTCCCGCACACGTTGGTGGCGCCCATGAAGATCGGTCCGCCCGTGAAGTTCTCGCCGATCGCACGGTAGGTGTCGAAGCCCGGGTCAGCGTCGACGTCGAGCGGGAAGTAGCCGGAGGCGGTCATGGTCCCGTACCCGCCCTCGAGGTCGATCCCTCCGCTAAGGATCTTCTCCCTCTTCCGCTCGCAACTGGTGCCGGTAATGGTGCCTTGCGACATCGCTCCGACCGTCGAGCTGAGGCGGTGGTAGTCCGGGTTGAGCTTCCCGCCGGACTTCGCGCCCGCCTCGCCGCTCATCGCGGTCGACGCAAATAGCGCCACCGTTGTCAGCACGGCGAGTCCCCGCATCATGCCTGCGAGTCTAAGCGCGACCGGCAAGTAGTGTGGATCGCATGGGTTCTCTAGACGGCCGAAAGATCTTGATCACCGGCGCATCCTCTGGAATCGGGGAGGCGACCGCTGAGGCGATCGTCGCTCAAGGCGGAGCTGTGGCACTCGGCGCGCGGCGTAAGGACAAGCTCGATGAGCTTGCAGGCCGCCTGGACGGCGACGCCTATGCGATCGAGGCGGATATCGGTAGCGAGGAGGACGCCAAGGCGCTCGTGGAAGGCGCGACGGAGGCGATGGGCGGCCTGGACGGCCTCATCAACAACGCCGGCGTGATGCTCCTCGGCCCGCTTCAGGGCGCAGACCCCGAGGAGTGGCGGACGATGATCAATGTCAACTGCCTCGGCCTTCTCTACTGCACGCACTACGCGCTGCCCACGATCCGCGATGGCGGGGGAGGGGACATCGTGAACGTCTCATCTGTCGCAGGCCGTACCGCCGCGTTGGGAGCCGGCGTCTACAACATGACCAAGTGGGGCGTCGTCGGCTTCTCTGAGTCCCTACGCCAAGAGGGCTCGCACATCGGGGTCCGCGTTACCTGCGTCGAGCCCGGATTCGTCGAGACCGAGCTCCAGGGGCACAACACGAACCCGATGGTGGTCGAGCGGATCGAGAAGATGAGAGAGAGCACCGAGAAGGTGCTGGAGGCCGCGGACATCGCAAACGCGATCGTTTACGCGATCTCACAGCCCAAGCACGTCTCCCTCAACGAGATCCTGGTGCGGCCGAGCACCACGCACTGACCCGGTAGTCAGGTCGCCTCCCTGGGTAGGGGAGGCGCATGGGACTACTTGACGATCGAAAGATCTTGATAACTGGCGGCTCGTCCGGAATCGGCGAGGCAACTGCGAAGGCCATCGTGGCCGAGGGCGGCTCGGTCGCTCTGGGTGCAAGGCGGAAGGACCGGCTCGATGAGATCGTCGATGGACTCGCGAACAACGGCTCGAAGGCCGTAGCGATCGAATCCGACATCTCCGACGAGGACCAGGCCCGAAAGCTCGTCGAGGAGGCAAACGAGGAGCTCGGTGGACTCGACGGCCTGGTGAACAACGCCGGCGTGATGCTCCTCGGCCCCGTCTATGACGCAGACACAGATCAGTGGCGCACGATGCTGGACGTCAACCTGCTCGGCCTGCTTCTCTGCACCCACGCCGCTCTGCCGCTGATGAAGGAAGGCGGGGGAGGCGACATCGTGAACGTGTCCTCCGTGGCCGGCCGCTTCGCCAACAAAGGCTCGGCCGTCTACAACATGACGAAGTTCGGGGTCACCGCGTTTTCCGAGGCGCTCCGCCAGGAGGTGCTGGAGTTCAACGTGCGCATCACCTGCGTAGAGCCGGGCTTCGTTGCGACCGAGCTCCAGAGCCACAACGAGGGCGAAGCGGGCGAGATGATCGAGCAGATGCGCGAGACCATCGGTGACGTGCTCGAGGCCGAAGACATCGCGAACGCGATCGTCTATTCGCTCGGCCAGCCTAAGCACGTCTCGATCAACGAGGTTCTCGTGCGCCCGACGAATCAGGAGCGCTAGCGCCGAACGTCACGGACGTTTTCCTACTCCCGCCGGCGTCAAGCGCCCGCAGGGCTAGCGCTGCGACATCGGGGCGGTCGAGCGCGAGAAGTAAGGTCGCAGCTTCCGTGGCCTCCCTGGGGTTAGAGTCGGCGTCTCTATCCGGCCAACCCCAGGGGGTCCCAAGTGAAGAAGACTTTTGGCGGCGCGAAGTACGCGAACGTTGCCGCAACACTCGCGCTCGTCGCAGCGCTCGGCGGCGTCGCCTGGGCGGCCGAGACGGCCAAGAAGAACACGGTCGTCTCCAAGTCGATCAAGAACGAAGAGGTAAAGGCAAAAGACCTCGACGAGCAGGCGGTGGAGGATGACGAAGTGAGGGATCTCTCGCAGCTCGCCGAGAACGTGCCCCTTCTGAACGGATGGGCATACGACGACACCCTGGTCATCTCGAAATCGGTGGACGGCGTCGTCCGGCTCGACGGCAACATTGACGGCGACGCGTCGACAAACGACGATGCCCTCGCCTTGCCGGCGGGCTTCCGACCGGCCGACGACGCGATCTTCGTGGTGGGCTGTCAGGGCGGCGAAACGGCGGTCCTCTCGGTCAACTCGAGCAACGGAATAGTGAACGTTTCGGCGAGCCCGACCTGCGACAACCTCATCACCCTCACGGGAATCTCGTTCACGGGGGATCTCACTCCCGTGCGCTAGAGCGCGCCTTCCGCGCGAAGGGGTCAGACCCGGGGTCAGACCCCTTCGTACTGTCGCGTACAGACGTATGCGATAACATACGCGCCGCTGTGAGTGCAATTGCGACTGAGAATGGAGCCGTTGGCGAGCGTGTAAAGGCGCTTCGGCGCTCGATGGGCCTGTCCCTTCGCGAGCTCTCTGAGCGCTCAGGCGTCTCGGCACCGATGCTCTCGCAGGTCGAGCGTGGGGAGACTTC
The DNA here is from genome assembly GCA_963772035.1 of uncultured bacterium. Taxonomy (GTDB): domain Bacteria; phylum Actinomycetota; class Thermoleophilia; order Solirubrobacterales; family 70-9; genus JALZKA01. The sequence continues at coordinate 16,094 of CAVYVT010000010.1, read as the reverse complement.
GCCGTCGCTCACGGTCGCGGGACGCATCGCCTCTGGCCTTGAGCTCACGCTCTCGCAGCTCCTCCGCCTGGACGAGGGCCGGCACGTCGTCGTCGTGCCCAAGGGCTCCGGCCGGGCGCGCGAGCGCGGCGGCCACCGAACCGAGGAGCTCACGCCGGCGCTTCCGGGCCAGCGAGCCGACGTCTCGCGCCACACGCTCGACCCTGGCGCTTCGACCGGCGGCCCGTCCGACCCGCCGATGCACGAGGCAGGCGCACGCGAGACCGCTCTCGTCCTCGGCGGCACGCTCACCCTCGTCGTCGACTCAGAAGACCACGCCCTTCACGCAGGCGACGCCGTCACCTTCGACGCCGACCTGCCACACCACTTCGAAAACCGCGACGCCTCGCCATGCGAGTTCGTCGCCGTAGTCGCCGCAGGCTTGCGGCGCTCATAGGAGGTCACCGATGTCCAAGACAATGTTCGAGAAGATCTGGGAGAGCCACGCGGTCTCCGACGAGACGATCTACATCGACCTCCACCTGGTCCACGAGGTCACCTCGCCCCAGGCCTTCGACGGGCTCCGCCTCGCCGGGCGACAGGTCCGCCGGCCCGATCGCACGCTCGCCACCGCCGACCACAACGTCCCGACTGACGGCACCCCGACGGCGAAGATGATCGCCGACGAGCTCTCGCGAAAGCAGGTCGAGACGCTCGAGGACAACTGCGCCGAGTTCGGAGTGCCGATCTACTCACTGGGCTCAGACCGACAGGGAATCGTTCACGTCATCGGGCCCGAGCTTGGCGTTACGCAGCCGGGAATGACGATCGTCTGCGGCGACTCGCACACCTCCACGCACGGCGCCTTCGGCGCGCTCGCGTTCGGCATCGGCACCTCCGAGGTCGAGCACGTCCTCGCCACGCAGACGCTTCTCCAGAAGCGCCCGAAGACGATGCGCATCTCCTATTCGGGAGAACTGGGCTACGGCGTCGTCGCCAAGGACCTCATCCTCGCGACAATCGGCAGGCTCGGCACGGGCGGCATGGTCGGCCACGCGGTGGAGTACGCGGGGGACACGATGGCCGGGCTCACGATGGAGAACCGGATGACGATCTGCAACATGACCATCGAGGGCGGCGGCCGCGCCGGAATGATTGCCCCGGATGAGACCACCTTCGAGTGGATCGAGGGCCGTCCGGCAGCGCCGAAGGACTTCGACGCCGCGGTCGCGGCGTGGCGCGAGCTTCCGACCGACGACGGCGCCGCGTTCGACACCGAGGTCAAGGTGAACGCCGCCGAGATCTCGCCCATGGTCACGTGGGGCACCAACCCAGGCCAGGTCGTCCAGGTCACGGACTCCGTGCCCGAGCCGACCGACGAGGTCGAGGAGCGCGCCCTCGAATACATGGCTTTGAAGCCCGGCACCGCCATGCAGGACATCCCGCTCGAGCGCATCTTCATCGGCTCGTGCACGAACTCGCGGATCGGCGACCTGCGCGAGGCGGCGTCGATGGTCGAGGGCCGGAAGGTCTCCTCGTCGCTCGAGGCGATGGTCGTCCCAGGCTCGGTACAGGTGAAGCAGCAGGCCGAGGCCGAGGGCCTCGACGAGGTCTTCCGCGCCGCCGGCTTCGACTGGCGCTCGGCGGGCTGCTCGATGTGCCTGGGGATGAACCCGGACATCCTGAGCCCCGGCGAGCGCTGCGCCTCGACCTCGAACCGCAACTTCGAGGGGCGCCAGGGCAAGGGCGGGCGCACCCACCTCGTGAGCCCGAAGATGGCGGCAGCGGCCGCGATCGAGGGTCATTTCGTCGACATCCGCGATTGGAGCTGAATAGATCAATGAGCTGCTTTAGCTGCGAATCAAACATGTGCAGGTGGGTCCGATGGACCCCGTGAACACCATCGAAGGGCCCGTTTCCGTCCTCGACCGGGCGGACATCGACACCGACCAGATCATCCCCAAGCAGTTCCTGAAGCGCGTGGAGCGGACGGGCTACGGCGAGTTCCTCTTCTACGACTGGCTCCGCGACGGCGAGATCGAGCTCGAGTCCAATCCGATCCTGGTCACCGGGCGGAACTTCGGCTGCGGCTCGTCGCGCGAGCACGCGGCCTGGGCGCTCGAGGACTACGGATTCAAGGCGGTCATCGCACCGTCGTTCGGCGACATCTTCTTCTCGAACTCGACGAAGGTCGGCCTGTTGCCCGTTGTCCTCACCGCCGGCGAGTGCGAGGACGTCGCGGAGGCCGGCTCGGCCACGATCGATCTCGAGGCGCAGACCGTTCACTGCGATGGCGGCACGTTCTCCTTCGACATCGACCAGGAGATCAAGCACCGCCTGCTGAACGGGCTCGACGACATCGGCATGACGCTTCAAAACGAAGCTGCAATTGACGCTTTCGAGTCGGCCGGCAAGGCCGACAGGGCGCCCGTCACGACCGCCCTGTGAGAATGGGTTCATGAGCGCGCCGCTGAGACCGGTCGAGTGGAAGGCCGAGGAATACGACCACCACTCAGCTCCTCACAACGAGTGGGCTGAGCAGATCCTCGACCGGTTCGCGCTCAAGGGCGACGAGACTGTCCTCGATGCCGGATGCGGCACCGGGCGGCTGACGAAGAAGCTGGTCGAGTTGGTGCCGAACGGCCACGTCATTGGCGTCGACGCCTCGGCGCAGATGCTCGAAAAGGCACGCGAGCACCTCGGCGACGACGCGGACCTTCGCCAACAGGATCTGAGAAAGCTCGATCTCCCCGAAAAGGTCGACGCCGTCTACTCGAGCGCCGTCTTCCACTGGATCCAGGAGCACGAGATCCTGTTCCGCTCGCTCCACGGCGTGATGAAGCCCGGAGCGGCGCTGGAGGCCCAGTGCGGGGGAGACGGCAACATCGTCGAGATCGAGCGGGCACTCGAGGCGCTCGCCGGCGACGAACGCTTCTCGCCCTATCTGCGAGGCGAGCGGGAGGCCTGGAACTACGCCTCGGTCGAGGACACGCGCTCGCGCCTCGCGCTGGCGGGCTTCTCCGACATCAAGGTCTGGACCCATCCGCATCCGGTCACGCCTTCAGACGCCCGCGGCTACCTGTCGACCGTGATCCTGCCCTGGCACCTCGACCGCCTGCCTCCTGAGCTTCACGATGCGTTCATCCGCGCGGTGCTGGAGACCGCGCCGCGACCGCTCGTCGTCAACTACGTGCGCCTCAACATCTCGGCGATCGCGTGAGCGCCTCCGGCCACATCGCGCTCCTGCCCGGCGACGGGATCGGCCCCGAGATCACTTCGGCCGCCGTCAAGGTCCTCGACGCCGTCGGCGACTTCACCTACGAGGAGCACCTCGTCGGAGGCGCGTCGATCGACGAGCACGGGATCGCTCTCATTGACGTAGTGCTGGAGAAGTGCCGAAAGGCTGACGCCGTCCTCCTCGGCGCTGTGGGCGGACCCAAGTGGGACACGACCGACCCGGACAAGCCCCGCCCGGAGCAAGGCCTTCTGGGCCTGCGTAAGGGCCTCGGCCTCTTCGCGAACCTCCGTCCGGTCCGTCCGAGCCCGGCGCTCGTCGACGCCAGCCCGCTCAGGCCCGAGATCATTCAGGGCACCGACATCCTCGTCGTCCGCGAGCTCACCGGCGGCATCTACTTCGGCGAGAAGACGCGCGACGCAGACTCGGCTTCCGACCTCTGCATCTACACCCGCGAGGAGATCGAGCGCATCGCCAGGGTCGGCTTCGAGAGCGCCGGCCGCCGCGACGGCCGCCTCACCTCGGTCGACAAGGCAAACGTCCTCGAGACCTCACGCCTGTGGCGCGAAGTCGTCACCGACGTCCACGGCGACTATCCCGACATCGCCCTCGACCACATGCTCGTCGACAATGCGGCGATGCAGCTCATCGCCGGCCCAAGCCGCTTCGACGTGATCGTCACGGAGAACATGTTCGGCGACATCCTCTCCGACGCCGCCGCGATGCTCACCGGATCGCTCGGCATGCTGCCGTCGGCGAGCCTGGGTCAGAGCGGGCCAGGAGTCTTCGAGCCGGTTCACGGTTCAGCGCCCGACATCGCCGGCACGGGCACGGCGAACCCGCTGGCGACGTTCCTCTCGGTCGGAATGCTCCTGAGGGACGGGCTCGGCGCTGATGACGAGGCGTCACGGGTCGAAGCTGCGGTCGACGCGGCGCTCGAAAGCGGCGCACGCACCGCCGACCTGGCGGGCGGGGGAGAGGCCGAAGGAGTGGTGGGAACGGATGAGATGACCGAGGCCGTGCTGAAAAGCCTCTGAGCCTGGTTCTGCGTATTCTCCCGCCCTTGGCAGTAGGCAAGGGTCCCCCCGTAGAAAGGTTGTCGGAGATGATCGAACGAATTAGCGGCACTGGCGCTCGCAAGCTGGTGGCAGTAGGAGCTTCACTCGCGGTACTTGGCGGAGGCCTCCTGGTCTCGACAAGCGCCGACGCGCAGCGCGGCAAGGCCAGCACGAAGGTCACAATTCAGGGCGGCGGCAGCGTCTCGGGCGAGGTCAAGTCGTCGAACGAAGACAAGTGCGCGAACGGCCGCAAGATCGTTGTCTTCCGTGTCAAGCAGGGCGGCAAAGAGAAGATCGGCTCGGACACCGCATCGCCGAACGCGAACACGTATCAGTGGAGCGTCGGTAACCCTGGCAACGGCAAGTACTTCGCAAAAGCGAAGGAAACGAGCAAGTGCGAGGGCGACGTCACCGACACGGTCCAGAACTAGCTCAGCACCAAACGGAATTGGCAAGAGCCGTCGCTGCGTTTTAACACGCGGCGGCGGCTCTTCGTTTAGGGTCCCCTAACACGCTCGAGAAAAGGAGTTCCAATGAGCGAATCGCCGACGGCGCCGAACACCATCTTGCTCGTCCACGGGTTCTGGGTCACGCCCAGATCGTGGGAAGGCTGGATCAAGCACTACGAGGCGAAGGGCTACCGCGTGGTCGCGCCGGCGTATCCCGGATTCGAGGTGGAGGTCGAGGCGCTGAACGCCGACCCAACGCCGATCGAGGAAGTCGACATCCCTCAGATCATCGAGCGCCTCGAAGGCGTCGATCGCTGAGCTCGACTCGCGAGCCGATCATCATGGGCCACTCGGCCGGCGGCGCATGGACCCAGCTCCTGCTCGATCGCGGGCATGGCGTGGCCGGGGTCGCGCTTGTGCTCGGCCCCGACCGAGGGCGTTCGCGTGACTCCCGTCTCCCAGGTCCGCTCGGTGCTGCCGGTGCTGAAGAACCCGGCAAATCATCATCGTGCCGTCGGCCTCACCTTCGACCAGTGGCGCTATGCGTTCGCGAACAACTTCCCCGAGGACGAGGCGAAGCGCACGTACGAGCGCTACCACGTCCCTGCTTCGGGAGCGATCGTCTGGGACGGCGTTCTCGCAAACGTCATCCCCGGACACCAGGACGCGTGGGTCGATTACAAGAACGACGACCGCGCGCCGCTTGCTGTTCATCTCGGCGAGCGAGGACCACATCATGCCGCCGAAGGTGCAGCAGTCGAACGCGAAGCACTACAAGTCGGACACGGTCACCGAGGTCAAGGAGTTCGAGGGCTTCGCGCATCTGCTGCCCGCCCAGGAGGGCTGGGAGGAAGTCGCCGACTACGCGCTCGACTGGGCGCTCGAGCACGCCGGCGCTTCCGAGCGGAGCGTGAGCGAGCTCAAGCTCACGCACATCGGCGGGCCGACCGTCCTCATCGAGGTCGGCGGCTGGCGCCTTCTCACCGATCCCACCTTCGACCCACCCGGCGGTAGCTACCGCTTCGGCTGGGGCACGGGGTCGAAGAAGACCGCTGGGCCCGCGATCGCGCCGGAGGATCTCGGGCCGATCGATGCCGTCCTCCTCAGCCACGACCACCACGACGACAACCTCGACAAGGCGGGCCGCGAGTTCCTCGGCAGGCCGGAGCCGTCGATCACCACGGTCGCGGGCGCCAAGCGCCTCGGCGGCAAGGCGCGCGGGCTCGCCGACTGGGAGACAACCAAGCTCGAGGGCGACGCGCGAGCGCGACATCGAGATCACGGCAACGCCGTGCCGCCACGGCCCGCCACTCAGCAAGCCGATCGTCGGAGATGTGATCGGCTTCGCGCTGCAGCGTGGACGGCGCGGGGGAGGGCGTGATCTGGATCTCGGGCGACACGGTGCTCTATCCACGGCGTCCGCGAGGTGGCCGACCGGCTCGATGTGGACGTCGCGCTCATCCACCTCGGCGGCGTCAAGTTCCCCATCTCCGGCCCGATCCACTACACGATGACCGCGTCGCAAGCGGTCGAGCTGTGCGAGTCGCTTCAGCCGCGGGTCGTCGTTCCCATCCATTACGAAGGCTGGAAGCATTTTGTGGAGGGACGTACCGCGGTCGAGCGCGAGTTCGCCGGCGCGCCCGAGGACTTCCAGCGCCGGGTCCGCTGGCTCTCCCTCGGCGAAGCTGAGACGATGGCCTGATGGCGTCCTGCACCCACGTGAACCGCGTACAGGTCTTTGACCTCCCAGAATCGGTCGAAGGCTGCGAGGACTGCCTCGAAGCCGGCGGCGGCTGGCTGCATCTGCGGATCTGCCTCGAGTGCGGCAAGGTCGGCTGCTGCGACGACTCGCCGGGCCGTCACGCCACGAAGCACTTCGAGGAGACCGGCCACCTCCTGATCCGTTCGCTGGAACCGGGGGAGACGTGGTCTTTCTGTTTCGAGGACGAGACCGCCCTTCTGCTCCCGAAAGTCACCGGAAATACGGCCATTCCGCCCTCGCCTCTGGGGTAGACAACTGACCGCATCCCGTGGGAGGATCGCGGTATGACGCTCTACGAGTTTCTACTCCTGCTGCACGTATTCGCCGCAATCATCTGGCTGGGGGCTGGTCTCACGTTCACGGTCCTCATTTCTCTCGCGAGACGCGAGAGCGACTCGGCGCGCGAGGCGTCGTATCACGCGGACATCGACCGCTTGGCGACTCGCCTGTTCATCCCGGCCTCGCTCGCGACGCTGATCTTCGGCGTGGGCACGGCGATCGAGGGAGACTGGCCTTTCGATCAGGCCTGGATCCTGATCGGTCTCGGCGGCTGGCTGGTCTCGTTCCTGATCGGAATCCTCTACTTCAAACCCGAGAGCGAGCGGATCACAGGTCTTAAGGAGCAAGGCGAAGCCGGAATGACCGAGGCGATGAGCCGATCGGCGCGCATGACCGCAGTCGACAACTTCGAGCTCACGACGCTCTTCGTCGTGGCCGCGGCGATGGTGCTCAAGCCGACTGGGGATGATGCTGGTCTCTTGATCACCTTCGCGGCGCTCCTGGGGCTTGTGGCGTTCGTGAACGCTCGCGCCCTGGGAGACAGGACGCCACGTCGGTCCGAATACGCCGGCGATCCAATCCGTAGTCGGATAGGGCCCGGCACCGATCCCGCCTTCCGGCATACTTCGTTCCCATCCCCGCAATCGACGCTGGAGAGCACCGTGGAAAAGTCTGAATGGATCTGGATGAATGGCGAGTTCGTCGCTTGGGACGACGCGCAAGTCCATGTCCTGAGCCACGGCCTGCACTACGGCACGGGGGTCTTCGAGGGCATCCGCTGCTACGAGACCGATAAGGGGCCGGCGGTCTTCCGCCATCGGGAGCATCTGGAGCGTCTTCAGACGTCGGCACGCCTTTACTACCTGCCGCTCGAGCACTCGACGGAGAGCCTGCGCGAAGCCACGCACGAGCTCATCCGCCGCAACGGCCTCAGCTCTTGCTATATCCGCCCGCTCGCGTTCCGCGGCTACGGCGAGATGGGGCTCTTCGCCAAGGGCTCGCCCGTCGAGGTGACGATCGCGGTCTGGCCCTGGGGCTCCTACCTCGGCGACGAGGGCAAGCAGAACGGCATCCGCGCCAAGGTCTCGTCCTGGCGGCGCATCTCGCCGCAGGGCCTGATCCCGCACGCGAAGGCTTCAGGGCAGTACCTGAACTCGATCCTCGCCAAGACCGAGTCGCACAACGCCGGCTACGACGAGGCGATCCTGCTCGACGAGGTCGGCCATGTCTGCGAGGGCTCGGGGGAGAACATCTTCATCGTCCGCGACGGCCAGCTCGTCACCCCACCGCACACGGCTTCGATCCTCGACGGGATCTCTCGCCGCTCGATCATGCAGATCGCCGGCGACCTGGGCTATCCGGTCGTCGAGCGCGAGATCTCACGCTCCGAGCTCTACCTCGCCGAGGAGATGTTCCTCTGCGGCACGGCCGCCGAGCTCGTGCCTGTGCGCGAGATCGACGACCACGACCTGGGCTCGCCCGGCGAGATCACCAAGGCTGTCCAGTCGAAGTTCGAGGATGCCCTGCACGGGCGCGCCCCGGAGTACTCGGAATGGCTTGACGTGATCGAGGTGCCGAGTAAGGTGGCTTCAGAGAGTTCATGACGATCCTTTCTGTGCGCATCGACCGAATTACCCGCGCCGCGGCCTGACGCCGTGGCCCGCGCGGCCCTGTTCGCGCCCAAAGTTCGATCGATCCGTACCGTTTAGAAAGGCTCACCAGTGACCACCTCGACCGTAAAGCTCTACGACACCACGCTCCGCGACGGCATGCAGGGGCAGGGCATGTCCCTCTCTGCAGCCGAGAAGGTGCGCGTCGTCAAGGCCCTCGACCGGCTCGGCGTCCATTTCGTCGAAGCCGGGTTCCCCTCGTCCAACCCCAAGGAGGCCGAGCTCTTCGAGCTGCTCTCGCACGAGCACTTCGAGACCGCCGAGGTCTGCGCCTTCGGCATGACCCGCCGGCGCGGCATCTCCGCCGCCGAGGACGATGCCCTGCGCACGCTCGTCGCCTCCTTTGCGCCCGTCGTGACGCTTGTCGGCAAGACCTGGGGCCTCCACCTCGAGAAGGTCACCAAGGTCTCCCGCGAGGAGAACCTCGACATGATCATGGACTCGGTCGCTCACTGCCGGGCGGCGGGCAAGCGCGTCGTCTATGACGCCGAGCATTTCTTCGACGCCTGGCGCGACGACTCCGGATATGCGCTCGAGTGCCTTCGCGCCGCGGTCACGGCCGGCGCCGAGAACGTGACTCTCTGCGACACGAACGGCGCCTCGCTTCCGCATGAGATCGCCACCGCTACCGCCACGGTCGTCGAGGAGTTCGGAAAGACGCATCCCGACGCCTCGGTCGGCATCCATACACACAACGACGCCGAGTGCGGGGTCGCCAACTCGCTCGCCGCCGTCGACGCCGGAGCCGACCTCGTCCAGGGCACCGTGAACGGCCATGGTGAGCGCTGCGGCAACGCGAACCTCATCTCGATCCTCGGCAATCTCGAACTCAAGATGGGCTTCGACGTCGTCGGGCCAGAGCGCATCCGGCTCCTCACCGAGACGTCCCACTTCGTCGACGAGCTCCTGAACCTGAACCCGGATCCCGACCAGGCCTACGTCGGCCGCAACGCCTTCGCCCACAAGGGCGGCATGCACGTCGCGGGCATCCAGGCCGATGCGCGCACCTTCGAGCACCTCGACCCGGCGCTCGTCGGGAACTCGCGTGACGTCGTCATCTCCGAGCTTTCCGGCAAGGGGTCGGTGCTTTCCGAGGCCGATGCGGCCGGCATCGACCTCGACGCCGACGCCGCCAAGCGCGCGCTCGAGCACGTGAAGGAGCGGGAGCACCGGGGCTATCAGTACGAGGCGGCTGACGCTTCGTTCGAGCTGCTGCTTCGCCGTGAGGCCGGCCAGTACTCGTCGCTATTCCGCCTCGAGAGCTTTCGGGTCATCACCGAGAAGCGCGCCGATGGCCACGTCGAGACCGAAGCGACGATCAAGATCTGGGTGGAGGGGCACCGCTACGTTCGCACGGCCGAGGGGAATGGCCCGGTCAACGCGCTCGACAAGGCGCTCCGGCTGGCGATCTGCGACTTCCATCCGCAGCTCGCCGAGATCGAGCTCACCGACTACAAGGTGCGGATCCTCGACTCGCACGACGGCACCGGCGCGATCACCCGCGTCCTCCTCGACTCTTCCGATGGCCACCGCTCCTGGGGCACGATCGGCGTATCGGAGAACATCATCGAGGCCTCTTGGGAGGCGCTCGTCGAGTCGCTCGAGTACGCGTTCCAGCCGGCAGCTGTCCGCAGCGAGTAGACGCGGGGCGCACGTCGCGGGATACTTCGACGCGATGTCCGAGCAAGACGTGGAGATCGTGCGCCGCGCCATGGCCGACTTCCATGAAGTGGATCCTCCCTGGCGATGCGCCGGGAATGCGCTCTGTGTACCAGGGGCGCGACGAGTGGCTCGAGTTCATCAAGACCTGGACCGAGGACTTCGAGTGGACGATCGAGATCGAGCACATCCAAGACGTCGGTGATGGCCGCGTCCTCGTCAACACCCACCAGCGCGCGGCGGGCAAGGCGAGCGGCGTGCCTGTCGAGCTCCACATGGGCGCGATCTGGACCGTGGAGGACGGGCGGGTCGTCGAGCAGCGGAACTTCTTCGAACCGGCCGACGCGTTCGCCGCGGCGGGGCTGCCGAGTCCGGATTAGGACTCGTTCAGAGCCGCGGCTTCCTTGACGAGCGCCTTGAAAGCAGCCTTGTCGAGCGTGTCACCCTCGTGGATGTCGATGGCGTGACGCGTCTTGCCTTCAAGTCCGGAGTTGAAAAGGCCCTTCGGGTCGTCGAGGAGCGCGCCCTTGTGGAAGGTGAGCTTCACCTTGTCCTTGTACGTCTCTCCGGTGCAGATGATCCCCTCGTAAGACCAGACCGGGACGCCGTCAGGGCTTGAGGGCTTCCGCCATTTGATCTCCTCATCCGCGTCCGGCTCAGCCTCCTTGATGAGGCTGCGGACCTCGTCGATCATCTCTTCGCGCCAGTCGGCGTCTTTCTTCGCAGCCATGGCCGCAGCATAAAGTGATGCCCGTGGAATCGTCAGAGCAGATACCCCTCGCAAAGCCCGAGATCGGAGAGCGCGAGGAAGAGCTGGTCCTGGAGGTGCTCCGGTCGGGGCGGCTCTCGCTCGGCCCCGTGCTCGAGCGTTTCGAGCGCGAGTTCGCCGAGTGGCTGGGCGTCGAGGACACGGTTGCCGTCTCGTCGGGCACGGCGGCACTCCATCTGGGCGTGCGCCAACTCGGCTGGGGCGAGGGCGATGAGGTCGTCACCTCGCCGTTCTCGTTCGTCGCCTCGGGCAACTGTCTGCTCTACGAGGGGGCGGCGCCGCGGTTCGTCGACATCGACCCGGTCACGCTGAACCTGGATCCCGCGGCTGCGGCCGACGCGGTGGGGGAGAGCACTGCCGGCATTTTGCCCGTCGACATATTCGGCTACCCGGCGGCATTGCCCGAGCTCTGTTCGTTGGCCGAGGACAAGGGCCTCGGCGTGCTCGAGGACGCCTGCGAGGCGCCGGGCGCCGTGGATGCCGATGGCATCAAGGCCGGCGCCCGTGGCCACCTCGCGACCTTCGCGTTCTATGCGAACAAGCAGCTCACGACGGGGGAGGGCGGCCTGATCGTCCCGCGCACCTCCGACGAGGCCGCGGAGCTCCGCTCGGCCCGAAACCAGGGCCGCGCGATCGACATGGACTGGCTCGACCACGACCGCCTGGGCTTCAACTACCGGATGACCGACTTTCAGGCTGCGCTCGGCATCGCACAGGTCGAGAAGGCGGGCGACTTGCTGGGCGCGCGATCTCGCGTGGCCGCCGCCTACACCGAGCGTCTTGCCGCGATCGGAGGCGCTCCTGCCGGAGATGGCAACCCGGACGGCTTCGTCCTTCCCTGCGCCGACCGCGGCGAGGAGCGGCGAAGCTGGTTCGTCTACACGGTGCGGGTGCCGAAGGGCCATGACCGCGAGGCCGTGATCGCCGACCTGGCCCAGCGCGGCGTCGCCTCCAAGGCGTATCTCCCTTGCATCCACCTGATGCCTCACTACCGCGAGCGCTTCGGCTTTACGGGCGGCGAGTTCCCGATCGCCGAAGAGGTGGCCGAACGCTCGCTCGCGCTGCCGTTCTTCCCCGCAATGACGGACGCCCAGATCGACACCGTCTGCGAGGCCCTCAGCGAAGCTCTGGGCGAAAGCGACTGGTCATGACCGACTCGCTCCAGGCCGACACCCTGATCCAGACACCCGCCGAGATCGCGAGCCTCGCCGCGCTCCGCGAAGCCACCGGCGAGACGGACGGGGTCATGGAGCGCCACTGCATCCGCTGCTTTCTCCTGTGCGAGCTGCTGGCGGATAAGCACAACGCCGACCTCGACCGCGAGGTCACGCTGGTTGCGGCGATCCTCCACGACATCGGCCTCTACGACTCCTTCTCCGAAGGCGGCGTCTACACGGACGAGGGCGGCGAGTTCGCCCGCACGCTCGCTCGGGAGCATGGATGGGATGAGCTCCGCGCCGACCTTTGCGCCGAGGCATGCGCGAAGCACCACTCGATCAGGACGCAGTGGGAGCAAGGCGCAGAGGTCGAGACGCTCAGGCTGGCCGACCGCATCGAGGTCTCCGGCGGCCTCTCCAAGGGCGGCCTGAGCCGCGATCAGATCAAGGGCGTCTTCGCCCAGGTTTCTCGCGAAGGCCTCTACGGCGGCCTCGCGCACATCGTCGCGCCCAACCTGGTCCGGCGCCCCATCCAGATCGCCAAGGTTTTCAAGCCCTAGCCATGAGTCGCCTCGATCAGCCCCAAGACCCGCTCTTCAAGCGGATCAACACCTCCGTCGGCTTCGACCAGCGCCTGTGGCCGCACGACATCACGGGGTCGATCGCCCACGCGCGCGCCCTGAACCGGGCGGAGGTGCTCACCGACGACGAGCTCGCGGAGATGGTCCGCGGCCTCGAGCAGGTATGCGACGAGCTCTCGACGGAGACGTTCGACTTCAAGGACGACGACGAGGACATCCACATGGCCGTCGAGCGGCGGCTGACGGAGATCGTCGGGCCGCTCGGGGGCAAGCTCCACACAGGCCGCTCGCGCAATGACCAGGTGGCCACGGACCTCGCGCTGTTCGTCGCCCTCCACGCGGAGCGTGCGGGTGAGCGGATCGCCGCCCTCATGGCGACCATCGTCGACGTGGCGGAGCGCCACGCCGACTGGCCGATGCCCGGCTATACGCACCTGCAGCGCGCCCAGCCGGTGTACCTCGCGCACCACCTACTCGCTTACTTCTGGATGCTCCGGCGCGATGCGCGGCGCTTCGAGGCCGCTCGGGTAGCGGCACTGGCCGAGATGCCGCTCGGCTCGGGCGCGCTCGCCGGGCTCAACTGGGATCTGGACCGCGACGCAGCGGCCGCCGACCTCGGCTTCGCCGCGCCTTCGCCCAACTCGATCGACGCCGTCTCGAACCGCGACGCCGCTCTCGACTACCTGAGCGCCTCGGCGATCTGTGCAGCGCACCTCTCGCGCCTTGGCTCCGAGCTCGTGATCTGGTCGAGCCAGGAGTTCGGCTTCGCCGAGCCGGCCGACGACTTCGCCTCCGGATCGTCGATCATGCCGCAGAAGAAGAACCCGGACGCGGCCGAGCTCCTGCGCGGAAAGGCGCCGCGTGTGGCTGCCTCGTTCTCGACCTTGATCGGCGTTCTTCACGCCCTTCCGCTCGCATACGCCAAGGACCTCCAGGAGGACAAGGAGGCGCTCTTCGACGCGGTGGACACGATCGAGACGTGCCTGGAGGCGGCCGAAAGGATGCTCGCCGGCATGACCTTCAATCGCGAGCGCCTTGCCGAGGCGGCCGCCGACGAGATGCCGGCCGCCACGGACATCGCCGATCTCCTGGTGCGGCGCGGGATGCCGTTCCGCGAGGCGCACGGCGTGATCGGAGGCCTGGTGCGAAAGGCGGTCGAGTCGGGCCGCTCGCTCTCCGAGTTGACCCGCGAGGAGATCGCGGCCGAATCGGAGCTCTTGGACGACGAGTACTACGAGGTTCTCGCGGGCGACGCATGGCTCGAGTCGAAGGTCTCGGCCGGCGGAACGGCGTCGGCGCGCGTGACCGAGCAGATCGCGGCAGCGCGCGACGCGCTAGCCGGGCTCGCACCAGAGTGAGCGCCGAGCTACCCGTCGAGTTCTACGACCGGCCGGTGGTTGAGGTCGCGCGTGACCTGGTCGGCTGTTCGCTGATGGTCGACGGCGTCGGCGGCACCATCACCGAGACCGAGGCCTACCACGTGTCCGAGCCCGCCTGCCACGCCTACGCGGGACTCACCGAGCGTACGGAGCCGCTCTACGGGCCGCCAGGGCACGCCTACGTCTACCTCTCCTACGGTGTTCACAGCCTGCTGAACGCGGTGGCCGAGCCCGAGGGCGAGGCTGCGGCCGTGCTCATCCGCGCGCTCGAGCCGCGGGAAGGCCTCGAGCAGATGCGAAAGCGCCGCGGCATGGAGGCCGAACGGATGCTGTGCTCGGGGCCGGGGAAGCTGACGCAGGCGCTGGGCATCGGCCTCGAGCTGAACAAGGCGCCGCTCGTCGGCGGCCACTTCGAGATCCGCGGGCGCTCAGACGACTGGGACTCCGAGGTCGTGGGTGTGGCGCCGCGGATCGGGATCACGCGAGCCGTTGAGCTGGAATGGCGCTTCTGCGAGGTGGGGAGCCGCTACCTCTCGCGGCCGATCCCGGCTGCTGACTAGCCGCGGCGGTCGTGCTGGCGGCCGCGCTCGCCGGCGGCCTTTTCGGGCACGAGGCCGCCGTCGTCGGCCGGCACCTCTTCTTCCGGCACGACCTCTTCCTCGGGAACGACCTGCTCCTCCGGGACGACCGGCGTCTCCTCTGGAACCACAGGCGTCGTGGGAACGACCTCCTCGGTGGGCGGCGCGGTTGCGGTCTCGCTTTCCTCTTCATCCGAGACCGAGAGGTAGGCGTTCACGATGTCGGCGAAGATCAGGGCGGGGATGGTTCCGCCATCTACCGGTTGTCCGCCGAACTCGGTGAGCATCGGATCGCGCGAGTCGGCGTGGCCGACCCAGACGCAGGCGGTGATGTCGGGCGTGGCGCCGCAGAACCAGGCGTCGCCGTTGTCGTCCGTGGTCCCGGTCTTGCCCCAGGTGGGCTCGCCGGTCTGCGCGCGCTCGCCGGTACCGGAGGTGACGACGCTCGTGAGGGTGGACACGGCCGTCTCGGCTGTCTCGGGAGAGATGACCTGGTCGCGAGTGGACTCGTTGATGCCGCTGTTGCCGTCCTTGTCCTCGACGGGCTCAGTGCCGTCCGCTGACGGATCGCCGTCGAACACTCCGGCGATTGCGACCGGACCGCCCTTGGACGCGGCCATCGTCCCGGAGACGCGATCGCCGTCCTCCTCGATCGTGTTGTAGGCGTGTGCCATCTCGAGCGGCGTCACGACCTGCGAGCCGAGGATCATCGAGGGCGGGTAGCCCTCGAAGTCCTGTCCCTTCAGGGAGAACTGGAGGGGGCGGCCCTTCTCGTCGTATGCCTTGAGGTCACTCTTGATCCCCAGGTCCTGAGCGGTGTTCGCGATGTCCTCGAGCCCGACCGCGGTTCCAAGCTGCGAGTAGACGGAGTTGTCGGAGAAGGTGGTGCCGGTGAAGAGGCTGATCGGCCCACGGTAGGAGTCGGCGTAATTGTTCACTTCGAAGAGGTCGGGCAGCGTCTCGGTCGAGCCGTCCTTCTTCTCCACCTTGACCTCGAAGGGAATGTCGATCTGGGCCGAGTTGAAGACCTCATCGGTCGAGTGGCCCTCCTCGAGGCCGGTGACGAGCGTCATGGGCTTGAACGAGGAGCCCGGTTGGCGCAGGCCGTTGGTCGCCAGGTTGAAGGGCGCCTTTTCGTAATCGCTCCCGCCGACCATGGCCAGGACGCCGGCCGTCTCATTGTCGAGGACCACGACCGACGAGTCGAGTCCCACGCCGTCGACGCGCGAGGACACGAGCGACTCGACCTGCTGCTGAAGCTCGAGATCCAGCGTCGACTTGACGACCAGGCCGCCGCCGAATGCCTCGCCGGCGCCGTACTTGTCGACGAGCTGCTGGCGAAGCCATGAGGTGAAGTAGGGGCTGACCGAGTCGTCCGTAGGCGGCGAGATCAGCGACTCCGCAGGCAGGGGGCGGTTCGAGTAGTCGACGTACTCGTCCTCGGTGATAAAGCCCTGCTCCTTCATGTTGAAGAGGACGAGATTTCGCCGGTCCTTGGAAGCGGTGGGCTGGTCGCGCGGAGAGTAGGCCGAAGGGGAG
>CAVYVT010000009.1:0-57969 GCA_963772035.1 uncultured bacterium | reverse complement strand
CGGCACCAAGCGGCCAACACACACGGTCCCGTTTGGCCCACCGTCTCGTGCGGTCGATGGTGAACTTCCCGTCGTGATTCAAATCGGTGCACTCAGACTGGTGGAGCATGAAATCTCCGGCTCTGTCGCCGACAAGGACGAAGCCGCCTCCTCTTCGCCTGACGAGGTCCTCGTACCTGGCGTCGTCCCCGCGAGCGAAGGTTTCGATCCGCTCCTCCATAAGCGCAGGCGCGGTCTCCCTCGATTGCTGGCCTGCCGATACTGCAAGGACTTCGACCTCTTCGTGCGGCTTCCGGACGGTGTCGACATCATGATGAGTTTGGCCGACCTGGCGACCGAGGAGCGCCTTCCCCAGATGGGTGCGTCGGTTGACAAACTCAATCTCGACCAGCGCCGTTCCGCAACAAGAGTCACCCGCTTTACAAGCTTTCCGTTTCGATGCACCGAACTCGACCCTCATCCCCGGGCGCGATACCTGAGGACGCTGGTCACCTGACGGTTTGCTTGCCGGAACTGAGCTCGACGAGTTTTCTATGTAAGGGAGTCTTTCTGCCGACCCTCCGTCGCATCTGACCGCGGCCCTCAAAGCGGCTAGGAAGCTGGCAGGCCCGATGGTGCACGGAGTTCGTCGAGATGCACTAGGACGTAGTCATCTCGATCCTCCTCTCCTCGGCGCCGGCCCGGGCAGTCGTAGGCATCGTGTGCGTGGAACTTTCCCTCGAAACGAACCGTGAGCATTCTGTCGACCCAGACCTTCACAGCCGTCGATCAAATCACCTCATGAAGCCGCCGGCCCATCGCGGCCATGCTCGACCCGAACATCTCGCACAGCTCCGCGAAGTCGCGTCGTGGTGTTGCGGTAGTGGTGCTCGAGGAGAGCCGCCGGCATGCAGAGCGCCGCGGCGAACGCGTTCGCCTCCTCTTCGTCGGCGGGCAGCGGCGGACGCCCGGCCCGCTCGCGCTCACGCGCCGCCTCGTCCTGGACCACCACGGCACGCCGGCAGAACAGCGAGTGCTGACCGGGCTTGTGGAGGACCCAGTGGCCCGAGCTCGTGCGCGATCGTGAACCGCTTGCGGCCCGGCCACTGGCGCGCCTCGTCGGCGTTGCACCAGATCTGCTTGCGGTCCACGAGCAGCAGGCCAGAGAGGCTCTGGCCTTCATCGAGCGGCGGGCACCCCGGCGCCTCTCGTCATGTCGTCGACTTCCATCACGTGGAGGCCGTAACACGAGTCGACGATGTCGTCGACGGGCACCGGCAGCGACTCTCCGTCCCAGACGTAGTCCGGCACGCTGGAGAGCACCGCCTCGGCTCTGTTCTCGACCCAGTCCGTCACTCGCGCGATCCTAGACCGCTTATCGGCACGGCTCAAGCGGCTCGAGTTCCAGGTTGCGGCTGAGCTCTGCCCAGCGTCGCAGGGATTCGAGCGAATCGGGCGTCCCGGGCCTTTGTCCCCGCCGGGCCAGCGCCGCTTCGAGCCTGATTCGGCCACCGCGATCGGCGCTTAGGTAACGCGCGATCAGGTCCGCAAGCTCCCAGTCGGACTCACGCAGGGCGAACGAGAAAAGGGTGAATGGACTGGGTCCTGAGGCTGGAGCCATTACTTGAGTGGTCGCGCGCAGGCCCTGCGCCTGACGCTTGAATTCAAACGTCCGCGTCGGGCCCGCCGGTGAAGAGCTCGTCCACTCGGTCGAACTCGGCTTCCGCGGAGGTTCCTGGCGAGGCGGGTGGGGCCGGCATGTCGGCGTCGGCGAACTCTTGATCTGCCAGCGCCTTGCGAGCGAACGACACGCTGAGGTTCGCGTCGACGATCTCGGCTGATGCTGCGCCCGCGGCACGGAGCCGATCGCGAGTCTCGCCGAGGATGCTCCCGAGCGCGTCGAGCACCTTGTTCGAGACGCCGTCCGGCGGGAAGCGCTCCGGTTTCCATCTCGTGGTAGTAGGCGGCGACCTTTTCGGTCTGGGCTCTCGCCCCGAGCCCTTCTGCCAAGCGCTCGACCACCTCCCGTCGTTTGAGGCTGGCTTTGTTGCGAAGTGCCGGCAGGAGCTCATGCCACCCGGCGACCGCGGGGGCGAGCTCCCAACTGTCCCATTCAGCGGCTACTCGATCCGTAACGCTCTCGGCAGGCGAGCCGGCGAACGCCGCGGCATCCCACGCTCGGCCCGGGCTTCGGGCCAGGTATGCGTCGATCAGCGCCGCCAGCTCGGCTCGGTCGGTCCCCTCGACCCGGCTCAGGAAGCTCGGTGGGATCGGCCTCGCCACCCGAGCGGTGCGCGTCTCGGTACTCGCTGAAGAGTGTGTCGACGTCGGTCATCTCAAGGAGATTCGAGGTCGCTCCGCAAATCCCGGCGGAAGCGGCTTGCGATCTGGTGCACGTTCTGGTCGCTCATGGGCTTGTTGAGGTCCGGAAAAGCATTGTTGACCTTCTCGGCGGTCTCGGTCGCGTCGTAGCCCTCGATGACGAAGAGGTCCACGACCAGCCGGTGGTGGGGCGAGAGCGCTTCGTAGCGCTCCCGTGCCAACTCCTGGACTTCGTACTCGGCAGTCCGATCACCGACGGTAGCGGCATCCGGGCGCCAATGATCGTCGTCTTCGGAGTCCTCGGGCAGCTGGTCGGTGCGCTCGAACTTGCGGTAGAAGTCGGCGATCCTGCGGTTGAAGATTCGGTTGACGAGCGAGACGGCCTCGCCGAAGTGCTCGCCGCGGAATGCGGCCTTGAAGACGCCCTCGATGACCTTCGCAGCCAGATCCTCGGCGTCGGCTCCCTCGGGCAGCTTGTTCTTCGCGCGCCAGACGAGATCGTCGTAGCGGCGGTAGGCGAAGATGCCGAGCCCGAGCTTTGCCGCCGAGCCGTTCTCGGCGCGCCGGGCTGCGATCACGTAGGCGATCAGCTCCTCGTCAGGCAGCTTGTCCAGCTCGTAATCCTTCTTCTCCCTAAAGCTCAACTTCGACATTCCCCGAGTACACAAGGTGTAAGTCGCGGGCCGCGCCCATTCCTGACACGCCGCTCGCGGCCTCTCTCCGATCCGCGTTTCCACCATAACCCGAGTCGTCAGATGTCGCCGCACCTGACGACGGAAGGTGGGTGACGTTTCCGCCTGATGAGCCGACCTTCGCTGGGGAGCTCCGCGGAGTCCGTGCCTGGACGCCTGACGCAGGCATCCGGATGGCGGCCCCGTTCTTGGCGCGATCGCGCGTCGAGATCGCTCTGGCCCGCGGAGCGATTCACCGCTCCAGCGCTGCATTGCGCGGGCACCCCGTCGAATCCCGCGCACGTCGTGCCCGGTCGCGACTGCTCGTGCGGGATCTATGCAATCCACCCGCACACTCACGACGCCTACCGCCGCGCGAGGCGGCTTGCCGAGCGCCAGCGAGACGATGAGATCGCCGGCGTGATCGAGGCCTGGGGCAAGGTCGAGCTTCACTCCTCGGCTTTCGCGCGGAGTGGGCGAGGGCCGCGACTCTCTTCGCGACCCCGAGCACGATGCGCAGGTGCGAAGCGCTCGCAGAGCTCTATGGCGCTCGGGCTCTCCTCGTCCCGAGCCGAAGCGCGCTCCGGCGCGAGCTGGACTCGCTGTCGACTCGCTCGCGCCGAGCACGGTCGCGTCACTTCTCGTGGACGAAGCGCATCCTCGTCCTCACGCCGGCGAGAGGCGACCGGTGGAGCTACGGCTTTGAACTCGCGGAGATCGATGTCGACGAAGGCGAGACCCGCCGACGCTCGGGCTCCAAGGCTCGGCATGTCGCTGAGCGTTGCGCCTCGTGGCGCGGGAGCCGACGCTCTTCAGGACAGAGCGTTCAACTTGGCACGCGACCGTTGCGCCTTGAACTCGAAGAGCGCTCCGGCGGGGTGGCCGTTTCCGTTTGGGACGAGGAGCTTCGTCACCGGCTCGGCCTTCTTCGGGGCCAGCAGCGCACGCTTGTAAAGAACCTCGAAGCCGGGAATGTCAGACGAGCGGTCGTGACCTGGCAGTGGCGGGAGTCGCGGATCCGGCCGGAGAACTGCTATCCGCATCCTCGCGACTCCTCTCAAGCGCGTTGCGATCCGCGGCCGGGCCTCGGCGTCCGCATTTCGAGATCGAGCCGGGGGAGGTGATCTTCTAGGCCGTCAGGTCCGTGCCGTAAGCGCGACTCACAGGGCATGTCACTTCCTGGCCGTTCCAGAACGATCCGTGTCGAACCGCTCCGCACGCCGCAGCGGGCCGAGCCCGCGCGCCGTGAGGAGCCGGCGAAGCCGGCGCCCGCGAAGCCTGCGCGCAAGCGCGAGAAACAGCCCGCGTGACCGAGCCGCCTCTTTTCGCCGGCCCGATTCAAGGCGTCCGCGCATGGCGTGTCGTCGCTGATCCCCGAACGGACGAGCCTGTCTTGGCCGCGGCGGCGCAGAACATCGTGTGGATGCCCGGCGAGTTCATGCGCGGCGTCTGCCTGGCGCCTCGCCACATCCCGCGCATGCGCCCCCACTTCCCGCCTGAGCCTGATTGCTCTTGCGGCATCTACGCGCACCACCCGCTCGGGAAGGCCGGCCTCGAGTGGCTCGAGAACGTGCTCGCCGCAGACGCCGGTCGAATCGCCGGCGTGATCTCGGCCTGGGGAAACCTCGAGGTTCACCTGGACGGCTTCCGCGCCGAGATCGCGAAGCCGGACACCTTCCTCTACAGGCATGCCGAGGCAAAGGACGTTGCCGAGCGACTGGCCGCCCGATATGGCGCAGACGTCGTCGAGATCCCGGACCAGCGCGCCCTCCGCGCCTACTCGCGCACGCTCAACGGGATCCCGCTGAGCCAAGCCCGTGCGCACGTCGCGGCAACCGTCGAGATCGATCTCGCGCCGGCGACCTCGATCTTCCCCGGCTGACGGGGAGGTGGTCGCCCAGAGCGGCTATCGCATCGACGAGGACAGCTGCGACCTCCAGCCCTCGTTCGTCAAGCGGATCCCGGGGCTGGCGCTGTTCAGGGTCGCGGGGGTCAGCTTCAGGTCCGAGGTGCTTCAGCGGCCTGAGTTCGAGCCCGGGAGGCCCGTGAAGCTGGTCCGCGAGCCCGACAACCCGCACGACCGCCATGCCGTGAGCGTCTGGGACGAAAGCGGCGAAGTCCAGGTCGGCTACGTGCCGCGCTCAGATGCCCGCCGGGTCGCGGCGGCGCTGCGGCGGGACGCGGTGAAGCGCGCGTACGTGGTCTCGCAGTTCCGCGGGATGAAGACGGGCGAACGGTCCGGGATTCAGGTTCTGACCTCGCCGACGGATGTCGTGCGCTTCAACGGCGAGCACTGCGCGGGCGAGATCACCGAAGCGGAAGACATTCCGTTTTGAGAGGGCCACGCCGAAGGCGGCACGAGCTTCGCGGGCCCTCCACGAGGATCACCGTCGAGCCGATCGAGCTGCCTACGCTGCCGCCTCCTCCGCCGATCGCCGATGCGCGCGCGGGATTCCCGAAGCCTGGGCGGAGCTGCGGCACCTCGCTCGAGGAGATTCGCGTCGCCTGCCAGCAGGTGATCGACTCTGACGGCGACTTCGCGATCCTCGAGTCCCTCGAGATGCCCTACCACTACGTGCAGTGGATCGAGTGCGAGGGCGGAATCCACATCGAGATCGCCGACCCCACCTACAACGACAAGCCGCCACTCTCGGAGCACCAGCTCGAGCTCGTCGCCGAGCTCGGCTTCGAGAAGGGGAGCGTCAACTTCAACCGCGACTTCGCTCCGGACGAGCAGGACGCGGAGAGCCTGAGCGCGTTCGTGCTCGAGTGCTTCGAGAAGGTGTTTGGCGTCAGCGACGTCTCGAAGCTCGAGATCGCGGGCAGCTGACGTCAGCTCGTGCCGACGCCACCTAGTCGGCGCCGGCTCAGGGAATATTCGACTCGCTCTCGCACCGTTCGGCGGTGTCCGTGTTCGGCCCGCCGTCGCAGTTGTCGTCGGCGCCGTTTCCGCCGTCGAGCGCATCGTCTCCGGGACCTGCGCTGAGATCGTCGTTGGCGCCGTCGCCATCGATTACGTCGGCGTCGCCCCCGATGGTGATGCCTGTGGTGCTCTGAACGTCGCCGACTATCAGGTCGTCGTCGTCCCCGCCGGATATCTCGTCCTCGCCGCTGCCTGCCGCATCGCCGGTCGTGCTTCGGCTGTCGCCGATGAGGAAGTCCTCGCCGGCATCGCCGAAGATCTTGTCGGTAGCGCCGCCGCTTGCGTCGGCCGTGGTCCCGTTGCTGTCGCCAGTGATGAAGTCGTCGTCATCCCCGCCGCGAAGCGTGTCCTCGCCGTCCCCGACCGCCGAGGAGCCGCTCGTTGATTGCGAGTCGCCCGTCATGAAGTCCTCGCCGTCGCCGCCATCGAGCAGATCGGCGCCGCCGCCGGCCGCGTTGTCGCTGGTGGACGCGGAGTCGCCCACCATGAAGTCGTCACCTTTACCGCCGAAAACCTCGTCGTCCCCGGCTCCGGAGACCGAGCAGTCAGAGCAGAACCCGTAGCCGAAGAGGCTGTCGCCGCCGTTCCCACCCTTCAGCTTGTCGTTCCCGTCTTCGCCCTGGATCGAGTCAGCGCTGCCGCCACCGACAAGGACATCCCGTCCGTCGCCGCCACAGATCGCGTCTTCCCCGCCCCGACCCTTCACCGTGTCCCTGCCGCCTCCGGCGTAGATCACGTCCGGACCGGAGGTTCCCCTGATCGTGTTATCGCCATCGCCCTTCGAGATGGTCGGTTCCTGACCGAAGCACAAGACGAGCGGCCCCCGGTCGGTGTCCCCCGATGCGGAGACGCTGAGAATGCCGAGGGTGGCCAAGGCAGCCACTACTACTGACGCTACGCCCGTGGCTCGCATTCCCCCGCTCACAGGGTGAATCTACCCCCGGCCGAGGGCCGCCGTCAAGGGCCGAGACGCAAAGGGAGGCCCTCGCCCGTTCCACTGAGTAGCCGGCGGCTCCCGCAGCGTTTAGTCTGACTCCACACCGCTAAGGGGAGGGAGCCCAATTTGAATCACGTCGTCCGCAGGATGGGCCCGCGCCATGTCGCGCTGGGAGCCGCATTGACCGCTGGTGCGGTCTCAGTTGGCCTCGCCGCAAGCGCGGTGGCCGAATCGAGCAAAGCGACCGTTTCTTCAGCACTCAAGAGTGCAAAAGCGCCGGCGGCGCAGCTCGAGCTGACCCGGACAGTGCCCATGGGCGACGCGACGATCCAGCGCTTCACGCAGGAGGTCGGAGGCGTGCCGGTGCTCGGCAGCGATGTCGTGATCGTGGACGGTGAGGCCAGCGCCGCGGAAGTCGTGACGGACGAGAGCGCCGCGAGCGTCGCGGCCCCGGCAGCGCCTGCGATCTCGGCAGATCGAGGCCATTGCAATCGCACGGCAGGCGACCGGCGCCTCAGGCAACCGCGCAGCACCCACCGCCGAGCTCGCGATCGACCCGGACCACGGCGACGCCCTCGTCCGCCGCGTCGTCCTCGCCTCGCAGCGCCCGCTCAAGGACTTCGAGGTGCTCGTTGACGCCACCTCCGGCGAGGTGCTCTCGACCCGCAACCTCCTCGCCTACGAGGTCGGATCCGCGCAGCTCTTCACCCCGAACCCGATCGCCACGAACGGCGGCTACGACGGAATCGGCCAGGGCAAGAAGGCCGACAAGAACGACAAGGACACCGCGAAGCTCACCTCGCTTCGCACGGCCGTCGTGCTCGACAACCTGGACGCCGGCGACTGCCTCTCCGGCACCTACGTGTCTTCCCGGCTCGGGCGTGGGAATGGCGAGAAGGTCTGCAAGCCAGGCCGGGAGTTCGATGGCGTAACCCGCGCCAACGACAAGTTCGAGGCGCTCATGGTCTATTTCCACATCGACACGATCCAGGACTACATGCACGAGATCGGCTTCACGGGGCCGACCGACGTGCACCCGGGCCGCATCACCTCGGTCGCCAACAACTTCGCGGCCGACCAGTCCTTCTACTCGCCTGGATCGACGGCAAGGTGCGCTTTCGGCGAGGGCGATGTCGACGACGGCGAGGACGGAGACGTGATCGTCCACGAGTTCGGGCATGCGATCCAGGACGCCCAGGTGGACGGATTCGGAACGAACGACCAGGCCCGCGCGCTCGGCGAAGGCTTCGGCGACTTCATGTCGGCCTTCCACCAATCGATCATGCCGCCGGGACCCGACATCACCTCGGCGACTTACTGCATCTTCGACTGGGACGGGACGGGCGGCTACGGCGGTCCCGGCGTGAGGCCTTGCGGCCGGCTCGCGACCGGGGTGAACACCTTCGGCTCGACTGAGACCTGGGAAGACGCCAAGGACACCTGCAAGTTCGGCGGCGGGTTCGAGGTCCACTGCCTCGGCGAGGTCTGGGCCCAGGGCACGATCAACCTCCTGAACGACATCCCCTCCGAATCGGGGATGCCGGTGTTCGCCCGAGTCATTCTCACGTCGCAGTTCATGTACTCGCCGGGCGAGAAGTTCTCGGATGCGGTCGACCACCTGATCGACGCGGACCAGGCGCTCTACGGGGGCACGCACATCGGCGCGATCTGCAACGAGATGGTTGACGAGCGCGGGATTCCCGGGACGGACTGCCCGATCTGAGCTAGCTGCAAGACTCGGCCGCTTGCAAGCCGAACCCGACGCCAAGACGACCCGTTCCACGCCTGGTCCCTCGAGCTTCACGGCCACGAGGTGATCTATCGCACGGCCGGCTCGGGGCCGCCCGTCGTGATCGTGCACGGGATGGTCAACTCGTCGAAGCATTGGCGCGACGTGGCGCTTCGGCTCGCCGAGAACCACACCGTGATCGTCCCCGACCTGATCGGCCACGGCGACTCGGCAGCGGTCCGCGGTGACTACTCGATCGGCGCCCACGCGGCGGTGATCCGCGACCTTCTGTCGGCGATCGGGATCGAGTCGGCGACTTTCGTCGGCCACTCGCTCGGCGGCGGGATCGCGATGCAGTTCTTCTACCAATTCCCCTACAAGGTCGAGCGGCTTGCGCTTGTCTCGAGCGGCGGCCTCGGCCAAGACGTCAGCCCGATGCTCCGCGGCGCCGCGCTGCCGGGTGCGGCCGGCTTCGTCTGGGCCGCTTCACATCGGAGCGTCCTCGGCGCGCTCGACCGCATCGCAGCCGCAGGCCGCAAGGCGGGATGGCGGAAAGCCGTCTATCTCAGCGCCGTCACCCGCGCGCTTCGACCGCTTCAGGATCCGGGCGCGCGCCAGGCGTTCCTTGAGTCACTTCGCGCAGTGATCGACATCCACGGTCAGAAGGTCTCGGCGGTCGACCGCCTGTATCTACTTGGCCCGGTCGAGACGCTCATCGTCTGGGGCGAGAAGGACCGCACCATCCCGATCCAGCACGGCATCGACGCTCACGCGCTGATCCCGCACTCGCGGATGGAGACGCTTCCCCGCGCCGCTCACTTCCCGAACCTCGAGGACCCGGCCGGCCTGGCCGACGTTCTCGGCCGCTGGCTCGCCGAGACGAAACCCTTCGTCCTCTCCGAAGAGGACTGGTCCGAGCTCATCGCCTCGAAGCTCGTCCGCGGCCGGCACCTGCGCGCGGCTTAGCGCTGCGAGCATCAGGCTCGACGTTAAGAACCAGATCAGTCCACGTGCGAGCGGTCAACGACTAGTTCTCCCCCCTGGCAGCCGCCATGCGATACGAGGCGTAAGATCCGCGAGGTGAGGACGCTTGCGCGAACTCTGGGCGGCGCTTTGTCGTTCGTTGCCCTCATCGGGCTGATGCCTGCCTCTGCCGGCGCACTCTCCTTCGACGTCGACACGACGAAGGACGGGATCGATGCCAATGTCGGCGACAACGCGTGCGCGGCTGCGAACGGCAAGTGCACGCTGCGGGCGGCGATCGACCAGGCAAACGCCAGCCTCGGCAGCGACGAGATCGAGCTGCCGACGGGAACCTTCAAGCTGAAGGAGCCGGCGGGGAGTGGCGGGACCGGAGACAATTCGACGGGAGACCTAGACGTGACCGAATCGGTCGAGATCACCGGACGGGGGCCGAACAAGACCGTGATCGAGCAGACGGTCAAGGATGGAGTGCTCTATAACGAGGCTCCCTTCGCGGGATTCTCGGCCCCCCGGTCTTCTCCTCAACGGCGTGACTCTTACCGGCGGGCGAGTCGGCGGCGCCGGAGAAGCCGGCGGTGGGGGCTTTCGAAACGATGCGTTCGCGCTCTTTGACGATGTCGTCGTCCGGGACAACGTCGCGGTCTCGGATGTGAACGACGACGTCCCGGGCGGAGGGATAGTGACTTACGGCACCCTCGGACTCTCCGACACGACCGTCCGCGACAACGAGGCGGTAGGCCGGGGAGATGCGCGCCCCGTGGGCGGCGGCATCCTAGTCGGCGACGGAGGCCTGTCGGTTCAAAA
Organism: uncultured bacterium; assembly: GCA_963772035.1. Taxonomy (GTDB): domain Bacteria; phylum Actinomycetota; class Thermoleophilia; order Solirubrobacterales; family 70-9; genus JALZKA01. The sequence goes on along the minus strand of CAVYVT010000009.1, from coordinate 47,620 downwards.
CGGCTCCAAGATCATTGGCAACCTGGCCCGGTTGCGTGACAGCCTCGCCGGACGGTTTGCGATGGGCGGAGGCGTCGTCCTGCAAAACCCCGGGTCGAACCCGGACGACACGGTCCTCATCACCGAGAGCACGATCGCCGGCAACTCGGCTGTGGGAGGTAAGGACGCGCGGGCAGGCGGGATCGTGGCATCGCCAGGCACGTTCGTCGACCTCACCCGCAGCACGGTGTCGGGCAATCGCTCGAGGCTCGCCGGGGGCCTCTACTCACTGTCTTCGACCGCGACGATCAACAACTCTACGTTCAGCGGCAATGTCGCCACCAAAGACGGCGGCGCTGCGATCTGGCAGCAGGGCGGGCCTCAGCAGCTCCAGCTGACCCACGTCACCGTCGCCGAGAACCGCTCGTCGGCCGGCCATTTTGCGATCGAGTCGGGTGAGCAGGCGCAGGCTGGATCGCTGCGCCTGACTGCTTCTATCGTCACCAACGCGGGAACCGAGTGCGGTGGCGAGGCAGGCGCGGTCGAAGCGGAGGCGCGAAGCGTGATCGCCGATGACTCCTGCTCGGATCCGCCCGTGACCAACGACGACATCGCAAACCCGAAGCTCAAGCCGCTGAGGGACAACGGCGGGCTGTCCAGGACGCACGCGCTGAAGCCCTCCAGCCCGGCGATCGGCTTGGTACCCAGTTGCACCTTTGGCGTCGACCAGCGCGGTGAGCCTCGCGGGGTCGGAGTCGCCTGCGACGCCGGCGCCTTCGAGCGGCCCTGAGCGCGTCGGGAACTCGCTCGACTGCTTCCTCTTCCGGCATGCACGTCAGGACCCCAGCGGCGCTCCACCTCAGCCATCCAGCTACGCTTCCGCCGTGCGGGTGAGTCTCACCCGCGAGGTTTCGCTCAGTTCCGGTGCACAAGAAGTGCGGTTCGGGTCACAGGTCGAACTCTCCCGAATCACACCGTGACCCCTACGGGTCGCGAAAAAGAAAGCACCTATATGTCTAACCAGTCCTTCGCGGATCTTGGCGTGTCCACGCCCGTCCGCAATGCCCTCGCCAAGCGAGGCATCACAGAACCGTTTGCAGTCCAGACGCTCGTGATCGGCGACGCACTCGCCGGCCGCGACGTCCTCGTCAAGTCCCCCACCGGGTCGGGCAAGACCCTGGCCTTCTCGGCTCCGATCGTCGAGAGCCTCGGCCTGAACGCGCCTCCCGGCTCGGCGCTCATCGTCGCCCCCACCCGCGAGCTCGCTCTTCAGATCGCTGAAGATCTCAGGCCGATCGCCTCGGTGCGCAACCTCTCGGTCGCGACCGTCTACGGCGGCGCCGGCATTCAAAAGCAGGCGAAGCTCGCCCGCCGCGCGCAGATCCTGGTGGCCACGCCGGGACGCCTGCTCGACCTCATGGAGCGCGGCGCCGTCACGCTCAAGAACACCAAGATCCTCGTCCTCGACGAGGCCGACCGCATGCTCGACATGGGCTTTCGCCCCGACGTCGAGCGCATCATCAACGCGACTCCGAGGAATCGCCAGACGATGCTCTTCTCGGCAACTCTCGACGGCGAGGTCAATCGCATCGCCAAGCGCTACACGGACGACCCTGTCCGCCACGAGCACATCGCGCCGAAGAGCGACGTCGAGGTCGAGCACCGCTTCGTCGGCGTCACTCACGAGAAGCGCTTCGACGCGCTCATCGATGAGCTCCGCGCCGACCGCGAGCTCGCTCTGATCTTCGTCCGCACCAAGCGCGGCGCCGACCGCCTCGTCAAGAGGCTCGGCTCCAGCGGGATCAAGGCAGTCGCCATGCACGGCAACAAGTCTCAGAACCAGCGCGAGCGCGCGCTCGCCCAGTTCGACTCCGGCAAGGTCGACGCCCTGGTCGCGACCGACGTTGCGGCCCGCGGCATCGACGTCGACGGCATCAGCCACGTGATCAACTTCGATCCGCCCGGCGACTGCGACGCCTATCAGCACCGCGTCGGCCGTACCGCTCGCGCGGGCCGCGGCGGCGTGGGGGTCACCCTGGTCCGGCACGAGGAGGCGAAGGACGTCGGCCAGATCGCCGACAAGCTTCAGCTCCGCCGCGAGTTCGCCGAAACGGGCTACGCGATGTCGTCGCCCCGGAGTGGCGGCGGCCGGTCTTCTCGCGGACGCAGGCGCCGCTAGGCCGAAACAGGCTCACGGGCCAGATCGATAGTCCTCAAGCGGCTTTCCTGGTTACTGGGATGGACTTTGCGGGTAGCGGCCTGGCTCGAAGCCTGCCCGGGTGGGAAGCTAGGCTGTAACCACGGATGAGCGCTGGCAAAGATGCCGGCGCGTCGTGCGAGAGGGCAAGACAAATGACAGCAACCACGTGGATCGGTACGCCCAAGGCGCTCTACCGAATGGCCCGCCGGGGCGGAGACGAATGGAATCGTCTGAAGGTCAGCCTGCCGCGCGAACAGCGGGAGGAGCTGGACCTGCTCAACGAGCGGGTCGAGGCGCTCGCCGCCGAGCTGGCCGACGCCAAGGGTGCCTTCGAGCAGGAGGGCACGCTTCGCCAGGAGCGCCGCCGCCTTCGCGAGCCCTGGGAAGAGGCTCGACAACTCGCATTGGAGCCGCCCGAGTCGTTCGAGCTCGCTGTCGCGCTCGTCGAGATCCTGCATGCCGAACCGAATGGGAAGCACCGAACCAAGGATCTGGCTTCACGGGTGGACGCCGACGCGAACCACGAGGACTTTCAAGAGGCGATTCGGATGTGCGTCGACGCGGGTTACGCGGAGTGGACGACCTCCGGCAAGGTCCGCGCGGTAGGCGTGGCGCGCCTCCGGGCCAGCGGCATGAAATTCGACAGCCCCGACGCCACGCTCGCGAAGATGTGCGCGCGCTTGCGGACTTTGAAGGTCGCCCCCTCGTGGATGCTTCACGAGAACGGCTCGCCCGACACGACGCCGACCGAGTTCCAGGTGGTCCTGGATCAGATGATGCCGAGGCTCGACGGCGTGAGGTGGGCCGGACCCGGAATCGTTGCGGACGACACCGTAGATCTCGAGGCAGTTGACGCCGAGCAGGTCTGGCCGAGCACTGCTCAAAAGAGGCGTGGAGCGACGGAGATCGAAGTGGATCTCGACCAGGCCAGGGAGAACTTGAAGGCCGCATTGAAGTCTGCCGCCGCAGAGCTCTGGGCTCAGCGCGGGGCGGGCACTGGCGCGCCGATGTCGAGCCCGCCGATCGATGCCGGAGAAGGGGTGCCCAAGCCCCAGTTCAAGCCCGCAGCCGTGCCCGCGTTCGAGCCGAAGGCGGAGCCCGAACCTCATTACGACGGCGGCCCGATATGTCCCAATTGCTCGGGGGAGTCCAAGCCGGGTGCCGTGTTTTGCAAGCACTGCGGCAACCGCTTCCCGATCGCCCGCAACTGCGCCAGCTGCGGTGCCGAGCGCGAGCCCGATGGCAAGTTCTGCCCCGACTGCGGCGCTGCGTACGACGAGGAGCACCCCCCCGAGGTGGTCGACCTCAGGGACAAGCGCGCAGGTGACTCTGGCTCGGAATCGGATCCCGGACCTTCGAACGAAGGTGCCGCAGGAAACGGCGGTGCCGGCCGGACCCGCTCAGATCCGCTCGATCAGACGAGCGCCCTGACGGTCAAGCGCTACTAAGCGTCCGACCCTGAAAAGCAAACGGGGCCCGGCCTTTCGGCCGAGCCCCGCTAAAAGAATCGCTTCTAAGCGGTTCTTAGATGACCTGGACGTTTGCCGCCCGGGGTCCCTTGTCCGACTCCTCAGCCTCATACGAGACCTTGGCGCCTTCCTCGAGAGAGCGGAAGCCCTCACTCTGGATGGCGGACTGATGCACGAAGAGGTCCTTCGAGCCGTCGTCGGGCGAGATAAAGCCGAAGCCCTTCTCGTCGTTGAACCACTTAACGGTTCCGTTAGCCATACGAACTGCCCCCGCCCGCCTTCGGCCGCCCCGCGCCTAGTCGGCTAATGACCTGACCTCGCCGCCGCGGCCCTTGTCCTCTCCTCGCCTCGTACGAACCTTCGCGCCCTCCTCGAGGAGCGGAAGCCCTCCTCTGATCGCGACTGATGCACGAAGAGGTCCTTCGAGCCGTCGTCGGGCGAGATGAAGCCGAAGCCCTTCTCGTCGTTGAACCACTTAACGGTTCCGTGTAGCCATACGAACTGTTCCTTTCTTACGCGTGCTGTGCGACCGATAGACCAAGCGCTAGAAACGAAAGGACCGAACGGGACCGCAAACCACACAGATCAGGCTCTTTTGCCTGATCAACTGGGGTGAACCCTAGCGGTTTAGCCCTCCCGCGACTCCAAACCTGCCACCAACTCGTCAAGTCCGAGCTCGGTGAGAGCGCCGGAAACCTCCGCCAATTCGTCGCGGCAGAAGACGATCAGCTCCTTCGCCTCGCCGCAAAGCGCCAGCGTTTCGCGGAGCTCCGCCTCGCCCGAGTCGAGCCTGGCGATGATCTCCTCGAGGCGCGCCGCCGCGGACTCATAGGTGCGGTCGGCTCTGGCCGGGGACTTCACTCATCGCCCTCATCCTCCTCGATCCGGGCGCGGACCGCGTCATCGGCGAAGCGGACCTTGACGTCGGCCGCCTCGCGCGCCGCCTTCGCGCTGTCACCGCGTCGCCCTCGAGCGACTCGACCCGCGCGTATCCGCGCTCGAGCACGCGCTGCGGGTCGTGGCCGCGGATCGCCGCCTCCATCGCGCCAAGGCGCGCGAGCGCCTCCGGCTTCGCGCCGGCCGCGCCCTTTCGCGAGATGACGAGCGCGTGGCGCTTCGCCCGCTCGTCGCGAGTCGCACAGGCCGCGGGTCGCCGCGGCGCGCACCTCGCGGAGCTTCTGGTGAAGGCGGGTCCGCTCCGCGCGGACCGTCCGCGCCGGCCCGGTCGCGAGCTCGCCCAGCCGCCGGCCTCGCGCGCGGATCGCCGCCGCCGCCCGCGCGCTGCGTGCGCAGTGCCGCCACGCCTACCGCGTCTCGCGCCGCACGCACGTCCACGCGCACCAGCTCGTCGGCGGCGTGGGTCGGCGTCGAGCAGCAGACCGCCGAGACGTCGTCGATCAGCGTGCGGTCCACCTCGTGGCCGACCGCCGAGATCACCGGCAGCCGCAGGAGCGCGACCGTCCGGCAGAGGTTCTCGTCGCAGAACGCCCACAGGTCGGCGAGCGAGCCGCCGCCCCTGCACACCACCGCGACCTCGACCTGCTCGAGCTCGGCCAGGCCGCGAAGGGCGCTCGCGATCCGCGGCGCCGCGCGGCGGTCCTGCACCGGCGCGTCCGCCCACACGATCGTCCCGCGCCAGCCCCGGCGCTCGAGCCCGGCCAGAAGGTCCTGGCACGCCGCGCTGCCCCGCGCGGTCACGACGCCGATCGTCTTCGGCAGCAAGGGGCGGATGAGCTTCTTCTGCGGCTCGAAGAGGCCGTCCCGCTTCAGCTCCTCGCGGAGCGCGGCGAGGCGGGCCAGCAGGTCGCCGTCGCCGGCCAGGCGCAGGTGGGTCGCGCGGAAGTTGAACGAAGGCGACGCGTTGGCCGAGCCCGGGTAGTAGTCGAGCCCGCCGCCGATCACGACCTCGGCGCCGTCGGCCAGGAGCTTCGGGTCGAGGCCGAGCTTGTCGAGGTCCGTGTTCCAGATCGAGCAGGGGAGGGCGCCCTGCGAGTCGCGGACCTCGAAGAACGTCTGAACCCGCGAGCGCCGGAAGCCCGTCATCTCGCCGGTGACGAGGACCCGCTGCGCGCCTGCGCAGGAACTCCTTCAGCCGGTCGGCGTAGCGGCCGACCGGGAACGGCCCGGGCAGGTCGGGGTCGAGCGGAGGGCGTGCATGAGGTAAGGGGCCGGTGCCGTCGAGTGGAAGCTGACTCCGTCACGCTCGCTAAGGGTCGCAAACCGGGCCGGCGCGCCTGACGCGGCCTTCGTCGGTCGAGTCGCCGCCCAGAGGCGGACTAGGTCGTCGTCGCGCTCTGGTACTTGTAGTTGCTTCGCGACGTGATCGCCAGTCTGCAGTGTCGCGCAGCGGTGTTCGCCTTGACCTTCGCGAAGTAGGTGCCGCGCTTCGGCTTCGGCGCTTCGATGCCCCAGAAACCCGTGTTTCCGCGTCTGACGATCCACGGTCCTGGTGGAGCCGATCTTCTTCTTCCCGTCGCCCGTCTCCTGAAGAGCGTCACCCTGCGGCCGCCACACATTCGGCGTCGGGGGACGTGACGCGGCCTGTCCACGCTCCGTCGTTGCCTCCCCCTCGGTTGATGTCGGTCATGAAGCTGTCGATGACCACCCGGGTTTCGATCTTGACGCCCCGCTCAGCCGACGCCGTGGCAGGGACGAGCGCAATCAGCGCCAGCGCCGCCACTCCTCCCATGCCAATCCGCCGCCTCAAGGTGATCAGTTTCGCACAGATCCAGTCCGTGTCAACGCCGGCTGTGGAAGGGCGTCGAGTGAAGAGCAGCGCGGCTAGTTGCCGCCCAGGTCGATTACGCCGAAGAGCACGAGCAGCACGAGCGTCGCTCCCGCCGAGACGAGCAGCGATCCCATGCAGCCGAGTCGGTTTGAGAAGAAGACAAACATCGCTTGGCACACTCACCTACCCATGTCAGACCTCCCCAAGCTCTCGGTCCTCGACCTCGCGACGGTCGCCGACGGTTCGACGCCCGCGGACGCGCTTCGCAACTCGCTCGAGCTCTCGCAGCACGTCGAGCGCCTTGGATTCCACCGCTACTGGGTCGCCGAGCACCACAACATGCCCGGCATCGCGAGCTCCGCGCCGGCCGTCCTGATCGCCGAGATCGCCTCGGCCACCGAGACGATGCGGGTCGGCTCAGGCGGCGTCATGCTGCCGAACCACGCGCCGCTCGTCGTTGCCGAGCAGTTCGGGATGCTCGACGCGCTCCATCCCGGCCGGATCGACCTGGGCATCGGCCGCGCGCCCGGCACCGACGGCGTCACCGCCATGGCGCTCCGGCGCGACATGAACCCGCTCTCCGACGACGACTTCCCGCAGGCGCTCGGCGAGCTGTACGGGTTCTTCGAGGGCAAGTTCCCCGACGGGCATCCCTACAGCTCGATCACCGCCGTCCCCGGCGCCGGCAACCTGCCCGAGATCTGGCTCCTCGGCTCGTCGGGCTACTCGGCACAGGTCGCAGGCATGCTCGGCTGGCCGTTCAGCTTCGCTCACCACTTCATGGCGCGGAACACCCTGCCCGCGCTGGAGCTCTACCGCAACACCTTCAAGCCCTCGCCGCGGCTTGAGAAGCCCGAGGCGATGGTCGCCGTCGCGGTGATCTGCGCCGACGACGACGAGACAGCCCGCTACCTCTCGCGTCCGGCGCGCCTTTCGATGGCGCGGCTTCGCTCGGGCAACCCGACGCGCATGCCGTCGAACGAGGAGGCTGAGGCGTACGAGTTCTCGCCCGCGGACGAGGCGAAGATCGCCGAGATGTCCGGCTCGGCGATCGTCGGCAGCCCGGACACGGTCCGCCGGCGCCTTGAAGAGCTCGCCGAGTCGACCAAGGCCGACGAGTTCATGATCACGACGATGGTCTTCGACCACGCGGACCGCATGCGCTCGTACGAGCTGGTCGCGGAGCTGGCGGGCATAGCGGCCGACGTTTCGGCTTGAGCGGCCCGGGTACCTGAAACGAACGTGCGTTCGTCACAGACGCAACGCTGTTTATCCGGTTAGCTGGTTGTGACAGGGGCAGACGAGTAGTGAGGGGTTCGCGTCGCGAACCTCCTCCAGATCCCGCAATTGAAGGAGCATTGAAATGGCTACACAGAGCACACAGACGAAGGCAGATCGTTCGGCCGCCGGCAAGAAGGCCGCTGCGACGCGTGAGCGCAACGAAAAGCGTGAGGCGTCGAAGGACCAGGGCCGCAAGGCCGCTGCGAGCCGCTTCACCAACGAGGCTCGCGACGGCCTGAACAAGGCCCGTACCGAGGCTTCGAGAGCTGTATCGACCGCCGGAAACGTCGGCAAGTCGACCGCAGGAGCTGCGGTCAGCGCCGGCCGATCGGTGGCCGCTCGCGTCGGGCTCGGCGGCAAGAAGTAGCGCCGAACCCATAGCCGTACGAAAGAGCGTCCTTCGGGGCGCTCTTTTTCGTGCGCTTGACCGCAGCGCCGCGTGGGCCTATTCTCGCTCTTGATGGGAGGACGGGGGGTAAGAAATCTTTGGCTGGCAGGGGCCGTCCTCGTCGCGCTGGCGCTCCTGGCGGTTCCCGCCTCGGCTTCGGCCGAGACGTTCAAGGTCAAAAACGAAAAGGACTCGGGCCCCGGCTCGCTCCGCCAGGCGATGGCCGACACCAACGACGGCGATCTCGTAAAGGTCCCGAAAGGGCATTACGAGGTGAAGTCGCCGCTGGCAGTCGCCACCGATATCGAGATCCGCGGCGCGGGTTCGAAGAAGACCGTGGTGGACGGACGGAAGAAGAATCAGGTCTTCGTGGTCACCGCCCTTGCGGACACACAGCTCACGAAGCTTGCGGTTACCGGCGGCAAGGGACAAGTCGGCGGAGGAATCAATAGCGCGGGCACCCTGGTGCTCGATCAGGTGCTTGTCGAAAAGAACAAGGCGGCGGCCCCGTTCGGGCGAACCTACGGTGCCGCCATCGCTTCGGAGAACGGGGATGTCGAAATCAGGCGCAGCGAGATAAGCCACAACAGTTCCGTCTCCAAAGACGACTTGGCGATTGGCGGCGCCATCTACTTCTCCGGGTCGGTCTCCGTGAGCCTCTCGATCGACCGGTCCGAGATCTCGAACAACACCGCGAAGGGGATCGGCGGCTACGGCGGCGCGATCACCTTTACCCCTGGCCACAGCTCGGGAGTGAGCGATCTCGCGATCTCTCAGAGCACACTCGCCGGAAACCGTGCGCTCGGCACCCTGGATACGGCATACAGCGGTGCTCTCTACTACGAGCCGTTTGCCAACAACCCCGCAACGAGTACGACGCTCACGATTGAGAACACGACGATCGCCAACAATCTCGCGAGGTCCGAAGACGCCCCGGCGACTGCCGGCGCACTGGGACTCACCCCTTCCGCGGTCGGCGGCGCAAGCGCGAGCCAGAGCATCGCGAGCTCGACGATTGCCGGCAATGAGGCGGACGGCACCCCTTCGGAAGCCGGCGCGATCTTCCTGAGCGCGGCCGGCGCGCCGATCATCTCGAACACGATCGTCGCCGGCAACAAGGCAGATAGCGGAACCGAGGGCTGCTCCGGTCCCACCAACTCCATCGGCGCGAACCTGGAGACCGAGGACACGTGCAGCTTCGACGACTCGAACGACATCGTTCCCGCCAATCCCAAGCTCGGAGAGCTGAAGAAGAACGGCGGCCCGACGCCGACCATGGCCATCCCCGGTAACAGCCCGGCCCTCGACGAGGGGGTCAGCGGGCCTGCCCGCCGACCGATCAGCGCGGCATCGACCGCCCGCAAGGGCCGTTCTGCGACATCGGCGCCTTCGAGCGGGAGCAGTAGAAGCGCCGTCGGGCTCTAGGACGTCGTGGCCATTACGGGACGGCGATCGCCGGCGAGAAGTCGCTCCGGCACGCGCTGACGAACATGTTGCCCTGGCCGGTCGACTCGAAGATCGCTCTGGACGGGATGAACGCGGTGTAGTTGCCGGAGGGGCGGGCGGGTCCGGCGGAAAAGGTGAAGTCGCCGAGATTGTCGGCGGTCGCCTCGTACTGCGGCGTCCCGTTGCTGTGGGTGATTTGGACGACGCGGCTGTTGAGGCAGCGAGCATCGGCGCTTGACGAGAGGCCGCCGCTGAAGACGTCGGTTCCGTCGTTGAAGGCGAAGTTCACGATCTCATCGTCGCCACGCGCGACGTCGAGCGTGGCCGTGTCTCCGCCGCAGCGCTTCCTATTGCCCGGCTTGCCGAACTTCTCGCCCGGCTTCAACTTGACCGGGACGGAAGTGGCCGCTGAGAAGTCGTGCCAGTCACTGAACAGTATGAACGCTCCTTCTGCGTCAGTCCCGCTTTTCTCGGTCACGCCAGGAACTGAGTAGCCGATGGCGCGCGCCTTCAGGCACCTGGCTTTGGAGCTCTCGATCTGCCCGGTGAAGGAGAAGTCGTCGTTTACGGCCGTGAGGACGACCTTCGACTTGATCTCCTTCGTCTTTGCGTCTGCCGAGGCGGCGAACAGCCCCAGAACGACGAACGCGAGGACAAATGCCCTCGCGTTCAAAGCCCCCGTCATGCTGTTGCGATCTTTAGGCGGCGTTCCGGAAACCGGAGAGCGCGCCGTCCGAGGCGAGCCGGCGGAGTGCCGACTGCTCGAGCTTCTGCGCGTTCTTCTGGGTCACGCCCAGGTCGCGCGCAACGTCGCGGATCGACTTCGCGGGACGGCCACCGGTGCCGAAGCGGCCACGGATGACCTCAGCCTCGAGCTCAGGCAGCTTCTTGAGCGCCGTCTCGACGGCGTTCTCCTGCTCGCGCTCGAGAACCTCGTCCTCGAGATCGGCAGTCGCCTCTGCGCGGAGCTCGCCCAGCGTGGTGTCGCCGTCGTCGCCGATCGGCTGGTCCAGCGAGGACGTGACGCGGGTGAGGTCGCGGGTAGCCATGACCTCGTCGAGCGGCAGCTTCGCGCGCTCGGCAACCTCTTCGTCAGTCGGCTCGCGATCCAGCTCGAGCGCCAGCTCGGCCGAGATCCGGTTCACGGTGCGCTCACGCTGAGCGACGTGCGCCGGGATCCGGACCGCACGGCCCGTGTTGTCCAGGCCGCGCTGGATCGACTGCTTGATCCAAAGGACCGCGTAGGTCGAGAACTTGTAACCGCGGCGCCAGTCGAACTTCTCCGAAGCGCGGATCAGACCGAGCATCGCTTCCTGGACCAGGTCGCCCATCGGCAGGCCGTGGCCCTGGTAGCGGCGCGCGAACTTGATCACGAGCCGGAGGTTCGAGTTGATCAGCCGTTCCTTGGCGGCCAGGTCACCCTTCTCGATCCGCTGCGCGAGGTCGATCTCCTCGGCGGCGGTGAGCAGGGGGTACTTGGCAGCCTGGTTGAAGAACAGCTGCAGGCTGTCCGTGGTCTCGACCGAAAGATCGTGGGTATCACTGCGCCGGCGCGACCGCGCGGGTGCGCTTGCGGCGGTGTGCTCGCCTCGGTTTCGGGTGTTTTCAGTGCGCTTCTCGTCAGCGCCTCGGGTGCGTGCCATGTGTTTCCGTCCTTCGTTTCATTGCTCGCCTGCCCGCTGCAGACTCGCTCAATCAGATTTCTTTGGCTTTGCTATACAAAGTATAGCGAACATTTGTTCTCAATGCAAGGCCAACTTTTGGCTCTACCACTGAGATTCCAACGGTTTCCAACACCGATTGGATCAGTGCGCCAGCGGAGAGGGGGCGCCGGAGGGACTGAGCACCATACAGTATGTGCGTGTTTGTTGCAAGCTCCTTTCGGGTTTTGCCGCAAAATCCCTGGAAACGACGGTCTATCTTAGCGGGTCGACGACGTGGCGTCTCAGGAGGGCAGAGATCGGCAGGTCGACCGCCGTGACCGGGTCCGCGTCCTTCAGGAAGCGGTCGACTACTCGGGCGCAGCGGCGGCCCTCGGCGATTGCGGTGACGATCAGGGATTGGCCGACGCGGGCGTCGCCGGCGGCGAAGATTCCGTTCTCTGAGGCGGCGAAGGCCGGGGCGTCGACGTTGCCGCGCTCGTCGAGGTCGACGCCGAGGCCGTCCAGGAGACCTTCCTGCTCGGGGCCCGTGAAGCCGACCGCGACCAGGACGAGCTGGGCGGGCAGGACGTATTCGGATCCCTCGACCGGCTGAAGCGTTCGCGACGAGGAGCCTGTGACCTTTCGGCCGACCAGCTCGGCCACGTTGCCGTCGTTGTCCTGGCGAAGCTCGATCACCTGGTGGCCGAAGCGGCGCTCGCCGCCCTCGTCGAGGGCGTAAGTGGTGGCCGAGCGCTTGAGCGGCAGCGGCCAAGGCGTGTCGGGGTAGCGCCCGTCCTGCGGCACCTCGGGATAGACGTCGAGGAGGAGCGTCGATCGCGCGCCCTCGCGGTTCGCGTTCGAGATGCAGTCCATGCCGGTGTCGCCGCCGCCGATCACGATCACGTCCTTGCCTTCGGCGACGATCGGCACCTCGGGCGCGGGACCTTCCGGCCCGCCCGAGATCGAGGCGACGTAGCGATTGCGGATGTAGAGGTAGTCCATCGCGTCGTGGACGCCGCCGAGGTCAGCGCCGGGAACCTCGAGCTTTCGCGGGATACGCGATCCGGTGGCGACGACCACGGCGTTGAAGCGGTCGCGAAGGTCGTCGACGCTCATGCCCGAGCCGCCGATGTCGGCGTTGTACTCGAAGCGGATGCCCTCGGCGGCCAGGACGTCGACGCGGCGGTCGATCATCCATTTCTCGAGCTTTGCGTCGGGCACCCCGAAGCGCATCAGGCCGCCGGGCGCCTCGTCGCGCTCGAAGACGGTCACCTCGTGGCCGACCTGGTTCAGCTCCTGCGCGGCCGCGAGGCCCGCGGGGCCGGCGCCGACGACCGCGACGTGCTGACCGGTGCGCCGATCGGGCACGGTCGGCGTGATCCAGCCTTCGTTCCAGGCGCGCTCGACGATCGCGTACTCGACCTGCTTGATCGTCACCGCGTCGTCGTTGATGGCGAGGACGCACGCCGACTCGCACGGCGCGGGGCAGATCAGGCCGGTGAACTCTGGGAAGTTGTTGGTGGCATGGAGCTGGTCGATCGCCTCGCGCCACTTGCCGGTGCGGACGAGGTCATTCCAGTCGGGGATGAGGTTGCCGAGCGGGCAGGCGTCGTTACAGAAGGGCACGCCGCAGCCCATGCACCTGGACGCCTGGCGCTTGAGCTCGGGCTCGGGCATGACCTGATAGATCTCGCCGTAGTCGGCGACGCGCTCGGACGGGTCACGTTCCGGGGGAGCGGTGCGAGGCACCTCGATGAATCCGCGGGGATCAGGCATTCAGAACCCCGCTAGTTAAGCGGTGACCTCGACCGAGGAGAGCTTCTTGCGCTCCTCGATCACGCGCTTGTACTCGCGCGGCATCACCTTGACGAACTCGTTCGCGGTCTCGGCGTAGCTGGCCAGGATCCGCTCGGCCACGGCCGAACCGGTGCGCGCGTGGTGCTCCACCAGCAGCTCGCGCAGCTCGCTGCGGTCCTCTTCGCCGAGCTCCTCGAGGTCGACGAGGTCGCGATTACAGCGGCCGGGGAAGCGATCGCGCGGATCCCAGACGTATGCGGTGCCGCCGGTCATGCCGGCGGCGAAGTTGAAGCCGGTGGGGCCGATGACCGCGACGCAGCCGCCGGTCATGTACTCGCAGCCGTGGTCGCCGACGCCCTCGACGACGGCGCGCGCCCCCGAGTTGCGCACCGCGAAGCGCTCGCCGGCGCGGCCGCGGAAGAAGGCGCGGCCTGCCGTCGCTCCGTAGAGGGCGACGTTGCCGATGATCACGTTGTCTTCGGCCGGGTAGGTCGCGGCCTCCGGCGGGCGGACCGAGACGATGCCGCCCGAGAGCCCCTTGCCGACGTAGTCGTTGGCCTCGCCGCGCAGGTCGATCGAGATGCCCGCGGCGAGCCATGCGCCCAGGCTCTGGCCGGCCGAGCCGCGGAGGTGGAGCTTCACGGTTCCCTCGGGGAGCCCGGCGGGGCCGTGGGCGGTCACCACCTCGTGGGAGAGGATGCCGCCGATCGTGCGGTGGGAGTTCTGGATGTCGCGCTCGATCTCGATGGCGCGGCCGACTCGGATCGACGCGCTCGCCTCGTTCACCAGGCCGAGCGGGTCGAGGTCCTCGCGCTTGGGCACGTCCTCGGGCACATGCATCGACGACTCGCCCGGCTCGGCGACATAGGCGAGCATGTTCGAGAGGTCGACGCCGTGAGCCTTCCAGTGGGCGATCGCTTCGCTCGGCTCGAGGTGCTGGACCTGGCCGACCAGCTCGGAGAGTGAGCGGACGCCCAGGTCGGCGAGTATCTGGCGAACCTCCTCGGCGACGAGGTAGAGGTAGTTCACGACGTGCTCGGGCTTGCCGGTGAAGCGCTTGCGGAGCTCGGGATCCTGCGTCGCGACGCCGACCGGGCACGTGTTCAGGTGGCAGACGCGCATCATGATGCAGCCGGTAACGATCAGGGGAGCGGTAGAGAAGCCGTACTCGTCGGCGCCGAGGAGCGCCGCGATCACGACGTCTCGCCCGGTGCGCATCTGGCCGTCCGTCTGCAGGATCACGCGGGAGCGCAGGTCGTTCTCGAGCAGGGTCTGCTGGGTCTCGGCCAGGCCGATCTCCCACGGGCACGCCCGCGGACTGGATGGAGGACTGCGGTGACGCGCCGGTCCCGCCGTCGTGCCCGGCAATCACCACGTGGTCGGCGCCTGCCTTGACGACGCCTGCGGCGACCGTGCCCACGCCGACCTCGGAGGCGAGCTTCACCGAGATGGTCGCCTTGGGGTTCGCGGTGCGCAGGTCGTAGATCAGCTGCTTGAGGTCCTCGATCGAATAGATGTCGTGGTGCGGAGGGGGCGAGATCAGCTCGACTCCCGGGGTCGAGTAGCGGAGCTGCGCGATGTACTCGTCGACCTTGTGGCCGGGCAGCTGGCCACCCTCGCCCGGCTTCGCGCCCTGCGAGATCTTGATCTGGATCTGCTCGGCGTTCGCGAGGTAGTGCGCGGTGACGCCGAAGCGGCCCGAGGCGACCTGTTTGATGGCCGAGCGGCGCCAGTCGCCGTTCTCGTCGCGCTCGTAGCGGCGCGGGTCCTCGCCGCCCTCGCCGGAGTTGGAGCGGCCGCCGATGCGGTTCATCGCGATCGCGAGCGTCTCATGCGCCTCGGGCGAGAGCGCTCCGAGGCTCATCGCGCCGGTCGAGAAGCGGGCGGCGATTGCCTTGATGTCCTCGACCTCGTCGAGCGGCACAGGCGAGCCGACCGGCTTCGCGCGCAGGAGGCCGCGGATCAGGCCGTGCTGGGCGTTCTCCTCGTTGACGTGCTGGGCGAAGACGGAGTAGTGGACTGGAGCGTCGCCGTTCCCGGTCGTGGCGCGCTGGAGTTCCGAGATCGTCTCGGGGTCCCACATGTGGCGCTCGCCGTCGCGGCGCCATGCATAGACGCCGCCCTGGGGAAGGATCTCCTCGTGCGCGGCGGGCAGGAGCGCCTGCTCGACGTGGCGCGCGCGGCTCAGGCCGTGCGCCTTCGGCCAGGCGCGCCCGTGGCGCTGCTGAGCCTCGTGGGCGAGCTGGGTCATGCCGACGCCGCCGATGGATGACGAGGTGCCCGTGAAGTGGCGGTCGACGAGGCCCTTCTCGAGCCCGACCGCCTCGAAGATCTGCGCGGCGTTGTACGAGCCGATCGTCGAGATGCCCATCTTCGAGAGCACCTTCAAGAGGCCGGTGCCGATCGCCTGGACGATGCGCTCGCGCGCGACGTCGGGGCCGATGTCGGGAATCTCGCCGCGGGCCGCGAGGTCGGCCGCGGTGTCGAGCATCAGGTACGGGTTGACGACCGAGGCGCCGTAGCCGATCAGCGCCGCGACGTGGTGGATCTCACGCGCCTCGCCGGTCTCGACGGCGAGCCCCGCGCGGACGCGGTCGCCGGTGCGGACCAGGTGCTGGTGGACGGCCGAGGTGGCGAGGAGCGACGGGATCGCCGCGAACTCTTCTGAGACGGCGCGGTCGCTCAAGACCAGGATCGAGGCGCCGTCGCGGATCGCCTTGGACGCGTCGTCGCACAGGCGGTCGAGCGCCCCCTCCATGGATTGGTCGCCGTCGGAGACCCGGAAAGTCATGTCCAGGACGTGCGCTTCGAGGCCGCCCCAGTTGAGCTCGCGCAGGATCGCCATCTCGTCGTTGTGGAGAACGGGGCGCTCGAGCAGGAGCTGCATCGCCGGCTCGGGCCCTCCCTCGAGCAGGTTGGACTCGGGGCCGAGGCCGGTGCGAAGGCTCATCACGATGTGCTCGCGCACGGAGTCGATGGCCGGGTTGGTGACCTGCGCGAAGCGCTGCTTGAAGTAGCTGAAGAGCGTCGGCGCCTGCTCGGAGAACATCGCGAGCGCGAGGTCGTTGCCCATCGAGCCGGTCGGCTCCTTGGCGTCGCGCGCCATCGGCGTGAGCAGGATGCGGAGGTCTTCCTGGGAGAAGCCGAACGCCAGCTGGCGTCGTCTCAGCTCGTCGGCCTCCGGCGCCGGCGGCGCGGCGCGGCGCGCTTGGGGCAGGTCCTCCAGGCGGATGGAGCGGGCTTCGTCCCACTCGCCCCAAGGCGCAGAGTTGGCGACGACGCTCTCGGCCTCGCCCTCGTCGAGCACGCGGCCCTGCTCGAGGTCGATCGCGAACATCGAGCCGGGGCGAAGGCGCCCGCGGTAGGCGACGTCCTCGTCGGGCACCTGGAACGAGCCGGCCTCCGACGAAACGGCGACCCACCCGTCGTGGGTGATGACCCAGCGCCCGGGGCGCAGGCCGTTGCGGTCGAGCGTCGCGCCCAGGAACTTGCCGTCGGTGAAGGTGATCGCGGCCGGGCCGTCCCACGGCTCGATCAAGCGCGAGTGGTAGTGGAAGAAGCCCTCGAGCTCGGGCGGGACGCCGTCGCGGTTCTCGTGAGCGCGCGGGATCATCATCATCACCGCGTGGGGCAGGGAGTGGCCCGCGAGGCAGAGGAGCTCGAACACGTGGTCGAAGGCGAGCGAGTCCGAGGTGCCCGGCGTGACGAGGGGGAGGCAGCGGCGCAGGTCGTCGCCGAAGAGCTCCGAGTCCAGGATCGCCTCGCGCGCCTGCATCCAGTTGACGTTCCCCTGGAGGGTGTTGATCTCGCCGTTGTGGGCGGACATGCGGTGGGGGTGGGCGAGACCCCAGCTCGGGAAGGTGTTGGTGGAGAAGCGCGAGTGGACGATCGCGAGCGCCGACTTCATCAGCGGGTCGCGAAGGTCGGTGTAGAAGTTCGCGAGCTGCGGCGCGGTGAGCATGCCCTTGTAGACGATCGTGCGCGCCGAGAAGCTGGGGAAGGTGACCTCGGAGGTCTCGAGCTCGAGCGTCCGGCGGATCAGGAAGAGCTTGCGCTCGAAGGCGTCGGCGTCCGGCGTGTCGGGGCCGCGGCGGATCATGAGCTGGCGGATCGTCGGCATCACCTCGCGGGCGACGCGGCCGCAGTGGGTCGGGTCCGTCGGGACCTCTCGCGAGCCGAGGGGGATCTGGCCTTCGGCGCGGACCATCTCCTCGATGCGGTGGCCGAGCTCCAGGCGGCGCTTCGGGTCGGCGGGCAGGAAGCACACGGCCACCGCCATCTCGCCGGGGCCGGGCACGTCGTCGGGCTCGATGCCGAACTCGGCGGCGCGCGAGCGGAAGAACTCGTGGGGGAGCTGGATCAGGATGCCCGCGCCGTCGCCGGTGTCCGCGTCCGCTCCCGCGGCTCCGCGGTGCTCGAGCAGGTCCAGGGTCGCGATGCCGCGCTCGATCACCTCGTGGATCGGCTCGCCGTCGAGGCGCGCAAGGCACGCGACGCCACACCCATCGTGCTCGTGGGCAGGGTCGTAGAGACCAGCGGTCCGGGCCGACGAAAGGTCCGGACGCGCCTTGGGCGGGCGGCGGTCCACGCGGAAATTCTAGATCAACTCGGATTGAGTTATGGGAACACGGGCATACTCCGCGCGAAGTGGCTGGAGTTAACGAATCAATCGAGATCGCCGCATCGCCCTCGGAGGTGTGGTCCGTGGTCATGGATCCGGATCACCTGGGGGACTGGGTGACGGCCCACAAGCGGGTCTATGACACCCCCAGCGGGAAGCTTTCAGCAGGCGATTCGTTCAAGCAGAAGCTTCGCATCGTCGGCCCCAGCTTCAAGGTGAAGTGGACCGTCATCGAGTCGGACGAGCCCAACTCGGCCCGGTGGGCGGGCAAGGGCCCCGGTGGGTCGGCGGCCGACGTGACCTACAAGCTCACCGAGACCGACGGCGGCGGCACCCGCTTCGACTACTGCAACAACTTCGAGCTTCCCGGCGGGCCGCTCTCGATCCCGGCGAAGAGCATCGCCGGCCCGCCCGCCTCGAAGCAGGCGAGGGCTTCGCTTCAGAACCTGAAGAGGCTGCTCGAGAAGTAGTCAGCTCGGGTTCGTCGGCTCGAGGATCTGCGTGATCGAGTCGGCGAGGCCGTTCTCGTTCACCTCGACCACGACGGCGTTCACCCACACGTCTTCCTCGGCCGTCTCGAAGCGCTGGGGGAGGTGGGTGCGAAAGCCTTCGAGCGCCTGGTGGTACTTGACGCCGAGCACGCTCTTGCGCGAGGCGGTCATGCCGACATCAGAGATATATGCGGTGCCTCCCGGCAGCACGCGCGCGTCGGCGGTGGGGACGTGGGTGTGGGTTCCGAGGACGGCGGCGACGCGACCGTCGAGATGCCAGCCCATCGCGACCTTCTCCGAGGTCACCTCGGCGTGGAAGTCGACGATGAGCGCGTCCGTCTTCTTCTCAAGCTGGCTCAGTAGCGCGTCGGCTTCGGTGAAGGGCGACCGCGCGGCCTGTCCTTGGAGCTGGAGCATCCCGATCAGGTTGATCACGCCGACGCGCATACCGCCCGCCTCGACGATCAGGTGACCCTTGCCCGGAGCGTTCGTCATGAAGTTGGCGGGGCGGATCACGCGCTCTTCAGAGTTGAGGTACTCGTAGGCCTCCTTGCGCCGGTACGTGTGGTTGCCGAGCGTGATCACGTCGAAGCCCATCTCGAAGAGGTCGCGGCCAGTGCGGTCGGTGATGCCGAGGCCGCCGGCGGAGTTCTCGCCGTTCACGATCGCGAGGTCGGGCGCATGCTCTTCGAGGAGCCGCGGCATCGCGTCGCGGAGCCCCTTGCGACCCGGGCTGCCCACGACATCGCCGACGAAGAGGAACTTCATCCCCCGAGCGTAGGGGTCAGACCCGGGGTCAGACCCTCACACAACGCTTAAGTCAGATCTTCGGGTTCGTGTAGCCGGGGCGCGGGCCGCGCTTGACGACCCTCGCGACCCAGCGGCCGTCCTCGGGCTCGCCGTTCACGGCCTTCAGGGCTCGGAACCCGAAGTCGCTCACCTGGTCGAGCGTCGTGTCCTTCGGCGCGCGCCAGCCGATCACCCAGCCGACGTCGGTCATGAGGATCCAGCCCGACGGCGTCTTCGCGCCCCGGTCGGCGATCTCGGGATAGATGGGCTTGCCGGGCTCGGTACCCGTCTGGTTGACGATGATGTTCATCGCGTCGGGGTCGCCATCGCCGACGTTCACCTCGATGGAGACGTCGGGCGTCCCCGATGCCGGCTCGATCACAAGCCAGCGCCGCTGGTTGCCCATGCGCTCGAGACGCCCCGGCTCGGCCGTGACGTTGTCGAACAGAAAGCCGGCGAGGTGCACGTCCCCCTGGGTGAACTCGATCTTCCGCTTCGCCATGAGCCGAAAGCAAAGCACGCTGCCGCGGTGCCTGACCCCGAGCGTGGCGTCTGACCCCGAGCGTGGCGTCTGACCCCAGGCGGACGGATGTGCGACCCCTTGTGGCTAAGGCGTGCCGTCTTTCGGGCCGATTCAAGGAGTAATGGCAAATGGAGGTGCCACCACCGAGGAGACGCCGGGCGGGAACTGCTCGCATTGCCAGCGTCCCGTCCGCGCGGACCTCGGTGTCGAGAACTCCGCCGGCGATGTCCTCTGCGGCGCCTGCTTCCAGGTGCTGGGCAGCCGCCCGCCGCAAAGGACGATTCCGCGCGACCGCGTCGACGCTCTCCGACGCGTCACCACTCGATAGCGCCAACCGTCTAGCGTTCGCGCCGCCATGAGCGGCCCCTTGCCTCAAGCTCCCTCCAAGCCGGTCCTCGAGGTCTCGGGAGTCGGCCATGCCTTCGGTGACCGCGCAGCGCTCCGCGATGTCTCGTTCACCGCCGACTCCGGCGAGCTCCTGGCCGTGATCGGGCCGAACGGTGCGGGCAAGACGACGCTGCTCTCGATCCTTGCGGGGATCCGCAATCCGGACTCGGGCTCGATCACAGTCCCGGGCGAGGTCGGGTGGGTTCCGCAGCAGGCGGCGCTCTACCGGCGGCTGACGGTCGAGGAGAACCTGAAGCTCTTCGCGCGCCTCGAGGGATGCGCCGACGTCGACGACGCCGTCGAGCGCATGCTCGACCAGACGGCCCTGCGCGAACGGCGCGGCGATCAGATCGGGACGCTCTCGGGCGGAAACCAGCAGCGGGTCAACATCGCGATCGGGCTTCTCTCGGAGCCCGCGGTGCTTCTCCTCGACGAGCCGTCGACCGGGCTTGACCCCCGCCAGCGCGAGCGCCTCTGGGAGTTCGTCCTTGGCCTCGCGGGCCAGGGCACGACGGTCATCTTCACGACCCACCACCTCGTCGAGGCCGAGCGCTACGGCAACCGGCTGCTCGTCCTGGCCGACGGCGAGAACGTCTTCGACGGGACCGCGCAGGAACTCCACGCGGCGGTCCCCGACGCCGGCGGGCGCGACTTCGAGGCGGCGTTCGTCGCGTTCCTGCGGGAGCGCGGGCACTAGATGACCACCGACACACGCCTCTCTCGGAGCCGAGCCCCTCACTAGATATGCGCTGGCTTCTCCTCAAGGACCTGCAGATCCTGCGGCGCTCGCCGCTGGTCACCGCGCTCCTCATCGGCTATCCCGTCGTGATCGGGATCCTGATCGGCTTCGCGCTCTCGGGCGACGAGGGCAAGCCGCGCGTCGCGTTCCTGAACGAGGTGACCGAGG
This sequence comes from uncultured bacterium, assembly GCA_963772035.1. Classification (GTDB taxonomy): domain Bacteria; phylum Actinomycetota; class Thermoleophilia; order Solirubrobacterales; family 70-9; genus JALZKA01. Next base: position 26,971 of record CAVYVT010000009.1, on the reverse strand, counting down.
GCGAGAGCTTCAGCCTGGGCTCCGAGGGGGGCGAGTTCGGCGCCACGGAAGCGCGTGCGCAGCTCTGCGACCGCGTCGAGTGCGTCGACGTCGACTCGCGCGAGGAGGCCGAGCAGATGGTCGAGGACGGCGAGGTGCTCGGCGCGCTCATCCTGCCCGAGGACCTGCTCGACCGGCTCCAGTCGCTCACGTCGCTCAACCCCGAAGAGCCGACGGTCGAGGTGCTCGTGAACGAGGACGACCCGGTGAAGGCGCAGCTCGTCGACGACCGGGTGTCGGCACTCATCACCGAGGCGAACCTGATCCTGTCCCAGCGCATCTCCGAGCAGGCCGCCGCCTACATCGACCTGCTGGTCGAAGGCGGCACCTTCTCCGTGCCGTTTCTCGACGACTCGATCGAGATCCTGGGCCTTTCGAACGCCAGCGACATCCTGACCGCGGTTTCCGAAGAGCTGCCCGCCGACGAGCAGGCGCAGATCGAGGAGGTAATCGACTTCGCCGCGACGGCCGAGGAGAACCTGGAGTTCGCGCTGCCGCTTCTGGGTGCGGTCGCCAGTCCGATCGCCGTCGACAAGCAGGTGGTTGCCGGCGGCGGTACATCTCTCAACGCGTTCACGATCGGGATCGCGGCGACGATGACGCTGATGTTCGTGACGGTGCTGCTGGTCGCCGGATCGCTCGCGCTCGAGCGTGAGGAGAACGCATTCACGCGCGTCACGCGCGGGTCGGTTGGTCAGTCGGGGCTGCTCATCGAGAAGCTGGCGCTTGGCGTCGTTGCGTCGCTCGCGGTGACCCTCGTGATGCTCCTGGTCCTGACCCCATTCGTTTCCGTTGCCTGGGAGCGAATCGGGCTGATCGTTCTTGCGATCCTGGCCGGTGGCGCCGCCTTCGCCGCCTTCGGCGCCGCTATCGGTGCTGCCGCGCGCGACGTCCGCGCCAGCTCGCTCCTCGCGTTCATGGTCTCTCTGCCGATCGCGTTCCTCTCACTCGTCCCCTCGGGAACCGTCAGCGGCGGCGTTTTCAAAGCCATCGAGATCTTCCGCGCTCTCTTCCCCTTCGATCCGGCACTCGACGCGATGAGCGCGGCGCTTGATTCCTCCGCGCCCGGCATCGGCGTGCCGCTCCTCCACCTTGCGGCGATCACGATCGCGTATGGCCTCCTTGCGCGGTTGGCACTCAAGCGATTCGCGTGAGCGCCACCGCGAGCGGGTAGCTAAACCCCATGAGAGAAGAGCACGGAGAGCCCGAAGACCTGCCGCCGCTCAAGCTCCGGACGCTTCGCGAGCTTGACCTGGCCGAGCCCACTTCCGAGGGCCGCCCGGCGCACATGGCCGGCGCGTCGGGCGTCGTTCGCCGAGGCGACTTCGCTTACGTGGTCGCCGACGATGAGCTGAACCTCGGCGTCTTTCAGATCTCCGGCACCGAGCCGGGCGACTCCCGCGCTGTCTTCGAGGGCTCGCTGCCCGACGACGAATCCGAGCGAAAGAGCGCGAAGCCCGACCTCGAGGCGCTGACCGCACTGCCGCCCTTCGGGGAGACCCCCTACGGAGGTCTGCTCGGCCTGGGCTCTGGCTCGGACGACGAAGGGAACCGCGACCGTGGGTTCTTCTGGGCGTTCGGTGCTGATGGCTCGCTCGACGGCGAGCCCACCGTGATCGACCTGTCGCCGATCTATGGCGCGCTTCGCGAGAAGCTCGGCGGCCTCAACATCGAGGGCGCGGCCGTCCTCGGCGACGAGCTCTGGCTCTTCCATCGCGGCAACGAGGGCGACGCGGGCAACGTCGTCGCGGAAATCGAACTCTCGGACCTCGCGGGCTCGCTCACGGGCGATCACGACATTGACGTCGAGGAGCTCAAGGAGCTTCGCGAGTACGACCTCGGCGAGATGGACGGCGTCCCGCTCTGCTTCTCGGACGCGACGGCGCTCCACGACGATCTCGTGTGCTTCACCGCCTCGGCCGAAGGAGGCGAGGACGGCGACATCCACGGCTCGGTTGTCGGGACGATCTCGGGCTCCGGCGAGGTGAGGCGCCTGCGCACGATCGACCGCAAGTGGAAGGTCGAAGGAGTCCATGCCTCGGTTGACACGGGAGTGATCGACTTCGTCTTCGTCTGCGATCAGGACGACGAAACGGTCGCATCGCCGCTCTTGACGGCGACGATGCCGCTCGAGCCTGGGCTCGAGTAGGCCGAGGGGGTGACGGACCCCGACGCCGCATGAGTCGCAGGCGAGCGAGCGCCGATTCATTTACGCTGCCGCGACAACGGCAACCAGGGAGGCGGAGGCATGAGGCGAATCGGTTTGTGCGTACTCGCGGCGGCGCTGCTCATCGCACCGAGCATGGGTGAGGCAGCGAAGTCGAAACGCGTAACGGCCTGTCCCGACGACGCCGTCTGCATCTGGGAAAAGAAGAACTACCGTGGCGACCGCGAGGTCATCGACAAGAAGGGCGTCACGAACGTGTCGGCGAAGCTCAACAACGAGGCGTCATCGCTCAAGAACCGTGTCGGCGTTGATGAGCTCGCGTTCGCGATGAACGCCAAGAACGGAAGGCTCAATTCCGATCTGCGCTGCCTGATCGACTCGGAGTATCCGGATCTGGGCGACATCGAGTTCAACGACAAGATCTCATCGATCCTGCGGCCCAGGCCCGGCGATCTAGCGCCGCTCTGCTGAGCCGAAGACCTGAGTCTCGAACAAAGAGGAAGTCCTCCTAGACTTCCAAGTGTGAGCTTCCCCGCCACGCGCATGCGACGCCTGCGCGCATCCACGGCGCTTCGCGACCTCGTACGTGAGACCGAGCTGTCGGTGCGCCATCTGGTGCAGCCACTTTTCGTCGTCGCCACCGAGGATGTGCGCGAGCCCGTCGAGTCGATGCCGGGCATCGACCGCCTCTCGATCAACGAGCTGGTGGAAGAAGCAGGCGATCTTCATGCGGCCGGCGTGCCGGCGATTCTCTTGTTCGGGATCCCCTCCGCGAAGGACGAGGTCGGCTCGGGCGCGTACGACGAGGAGGGCGTCGTCCAGCTCGCGGTTCGCGCCGTGAAGGAGGCGCACCCCGGCCTGACCGTGATGACCGACGTTTGCCTTTGCGAGTACACGTCGCACGGCCACTGCGGCTTCGTCCGCGAGGGCGAGGTGGACAACGACATCTCGATCGAGCTCCTGGCGAAGACGGCGATCTCTCATGCCGACGCAGGCGCCGACGTCGTGTGCCCCTCGGACATGATGGACGGGCGCGTGGGGATGATCCGCTCGCAGCTCGACGAGGAGGGCCACCCGAACACGCCGATCATCGCCTACTCGGCGAAGTACGCCTCCGCCTACTACGGACCGTTCCGCGAGGCGGTGGACTCGACGCCCGAGTTCGGCGACCGGCGCGGCTACCAGATGGATCCGGCCAACGCGGCGGAGGCGGTGCGCGAGGCGAAGCTCGATCTCGAAGAGGGCGCCGACGTCGTGATGGTCAAGCCGGCGACTCCTTATCTGGACGTGATCCGGCGGATCAAGGACGAGACGGGGGCTCCCGTCGCGGCGTATCAGGTGTCCGGGGAGTTCTCGGCGCTGAAGGCCGCCGCACAGAACGGCTGGCTCGACGAGCGGGCTGCCGCTCTCGAGACGCTCACTTCGATCAAGCGCGCCGGAGCCGATCTGATCTTCACCTACTACGCGAAAGAGGCGGCTGAATGGCTTCGGTAAAGGTCCCGCAGTCGAAGGCGCGCTCGCGCAAGGACGGGTCGGCGATTCCGCTCGACGACACGGACAAGCGCCTGATGAACCTCCTGCAGTCTCAGTTCCAGCTCGTGCACGAGCCGTTCGCCCCGATCGCCGAGGAGGCCGGGATCACCGTCGAGGATGCGCTCGAGCGGACGCAGCGCCTGCTCGACGGGCGGATCATCCGCGAGATCACGCCGATTTTCGACACGCGCGCTCTCGGGTTCGACTCGATGCTGGTTGCGGCGAAAGTGGACGCGGAGAATCCTCATCGCGCCGCGAAGATCATCAATTCGCACCCGGGTGTCTCGCATAACTATCTGCGCACTCACGAGTTCAACCTCTGGTTCACGATCGCGACGCCGCCGGACTCGAAGCTGGGTCTTCAGGGCTCGCTTGAGGTTCTGCAGGAGCTGACCGGCGCCGAGTCGATCCGCCAGTTGCCGACGCTGAAGCTCTTCAAGATCAACATGAACCTGGAGATGGAGAAGGGGACCGAGGCGCTGTCAGCGATTGCCGACGCCGCGACGCCGCGTGAGCTCGACGCCCAGCCGTATGACGACTTCGACATCGCGGTGATCCGCGCGCTCCAGGGCCCGATGGAGGCGATCGAGCGCCCGTACGAGACCGCGGCGGCCGAGGTCGGCCGTTCGGTCGATGACTTCCTCGCCCACCTCGAGGGCATGGTCGAGCGGAAGATCCTGCGCCGCGTCGCGGCGATCCTCTACCACCGCCGCGCGGGCTTCTCGGCGAACGGGATGGGCGTGTGGAAGGTGCCGGACGATCAGATCGTGGAGGTCGGCGCGCAGATGGCCTCGGTGCGGGGGATCTCGCACTGCTACGAGCGTCCGACGTATCAGGACTGGCCGTACTCCGTGTTCACGATGGCCCACGGCCGCTCGAAGGAGGAGTGCGACGCGATCCTCCAGTCGATCGCCGACGACCACGGCCTACACGGCGAGGACCGGGCGATCCTCTACTCGTCGACCGAGTTCAAGAAGATCCGCCTCCGCTACTTCACCGACGAGTACTCGGACTGGGAGCGGGAGCACGCGGGCGTATGAGCGGTTTGCCAGGGTCTGACCCCGGGTCTGACCCCTTCTGCGTCGGAACTGTGACGGATCGTCCCGATACTCGGACGTCTGAGGTGATTTATGCGCGCGCTGCTGGGTTGATGCCCGGTGGCGTCAACTCGCCGGTGCGGGCGATGCGCTCGATCGGGCGCGAGTATCCGATCTTCGTCGAGCGCGGCGAGGGCTTCGAGCTGATTGACGTGGACGGCCATCGCTACGTCGACTGGGTGTGCTCGTGGGGTCCGCTGATCCTGGGCCACGCGCATCCCGACGTGGTCGACGCGGTTCAGGGTGCCGCCGAGCGCGGCACTTCGTACGGCGCGCCCACCGAGGGCGAGGTCGAGCTGGCCGCCGAGGTGTGCGACCGCTTCCCGTCCGTCGAGATGATGCGGATGACTTCTTCGGGGACCGAGGCGTCGATGAGCGCGGTGCGCCTGGCTCGCGCGGCGACGGACCGCGATCCCGTGCTGAAGTTCGCAGGCGCGTATCACGGTCACGTCGACGGCCTCCTGGCCGAGGCGGGCTCGGGCCTTGCGACTGCCGGCATTCCCGCGAGCCCCGGGGTGACCGTGGCGCAGGCGGCCGACACGATCGTGGTGCCGTGGAACGACGTCGAGGCTCTGGAGGCGGCGCTCGCCGAGCGCGAGTTTGCCGCGATCCTTGCCGAGCCGCTGCCGGCGAACATGGGGTTGGTGCCGCCCGACGCGGGGTTCCTCGAGCGGGTGCGGGAACTGGCGACCGAGAGCGGCGCGCTACTTGTGCTCGACGAGGTGATCTCGGGCTTCCGCGTCGCGCGCGGGGGCGCGCAGGAGCTGCTCGGCGTGAAGGCCGACGTGACGGTGATGGGCAAGGTGATCGGCGGCGGGCTCCCCGCCGCTGCGTATGGCGCTTCGCGCAAGCTGATGCAGCGGATTGCGCCGGCCGGTGACGTGTATCAAGCGGGGACGCTCAGCGGCAACCCGCTCGCGGTCGCCGCGGGACTGGCGACGCTCGAGAACCTGGATGCGGGGGCGTACGAGCGACTGGGTGCGCTGACGGATCGTCTCGCGAGCGGCTTGCGCGAGGCCGCTGAGGGACTGCCGATCTCGGTCGTATCGGTGCCTGGGCTCGTCACGCCGTTCTTCTCCGAGGAGCCGCCGCGTGACTTCGCCGGCTCGTCGGCGTGCGATCTCGACGCTTACGGGCGCTTCGCCCGAGCGCTGCTCGACCGCGGCATCTATCCGCCCGCCTCGCAGTTCGAGGCATGGTTCGTCTCGCTCGCCCATGACGAGGCGGCGATCGAGCGCACGTGTGAAGCCGCGGCCGAGGCGTTCGCCGAGGCGCTGAGCTAGCGGTTCGGCGGCTGGGCCCTGCGCTCGTAAGCGCCGATGTCGCAATCTTCCGTCGGCCGGGCGTAACCGCGCTGGTCCTCGCCGTCGGCGACGCCACAGAACGATTCGGGGATCCGGTCGACCGCGGATGAGGACTTACGCAAGGCGAATGTCTGCGTGAAGCCGCCGTTCTTCTTGGGCACCGAGGACTTGAAGTAGAACCCTCCGAAGAGGTCGTCGGTGCCAACGAAGTCGCACTCGGCGTCGTCGACGCTCGCGAGGTTGTAGCCGCCCGAGTCGATGACGGTGCCGAAGCATGGGTCGGGGCCTTGGAGAATCGAGTTGCGGATGAGCATGTATCCACCGGCCGCATGCAGAGCGCTTGCAGCGCCGTTTCCGTTGAGGGTCGCGTTGGCGAGGATCAGGGTGCCTGCGTTCAGGTAGACGACGGCGCCCTGCCCGTTCGGTGAGTCCGCGACGTTGGCAAAGAACGTGGTGTTCGTGATCGAGACGGTGCTGGAGCCCGAGGCGCTCCAGATCGCGCCGCCGCCCTCGAAGAATCCGGCTGTCGGAGCGCTGGCGGAGTTGAAGTCGAACAGGCTGCGCCGGATGTCGAGCTCTGCATCAGGCCCTGAGTTGTGAAGGCCGCCGCCGGCGGCAGCGTGGTCGGTTGAGCCCATGGCAGCGTTGCCGGAGAACTCAGAGTCGGTGATCGTCATCGTGGTCCCGCGGTTGGAGACGCCGCCGCCCTCTGAAGAGTCGGTGGGGTCCTGCACGGTGTTCTCGTAGATGGTGCTCTTGGAGATCTTCGAAGTGACGTCTCCGACGACATCCAAGGCCCCGCCAAGGCCGGTCGCGTGGTTTCCGATGAACAGAGATCGTTTGAGCTTGAGCTTGGCCGGACCGGTTCCGTTGGCGGAGAGATACAGCCCGCCTCCTACGTAGGCCCTGCCATCGTCGACCGTCGCCTTGGTCAGGCTGAGGGTGGCGCCCGCGTCGGCCGCGATGACGCCTCCGCGGCCGGTGCCCGTGCCGAACGACGTCACGTCTCCGCCGCTCAGGCGGAGGCTCTCGAAGCTGGTGGGCGTTTCATCCTGGACGTCGACGACGCGGTCCGCGAGTGAGGTCTTGAGGGTGGTCGTCCCAGCCCCCGTCCCTTGGAAGATCAGCTTGTCCCCGTCCACGTCGAGGTCGCCGTTCGCGTTCGCGTCTTCGTTGGTCGACGGGATGGTCAGCGGGTAGTTGCCCCTGCCGAGTTTGATGGTGTCGGCCGCGCCGCTCCCGGACTTGCAGCCGCCCACGGCATCGTCGGTGTTCGCGGATTGGACCGCCTCGCGTACCGAGCACTTCGCGTCGGGCGAGCCGTCGAGCTCATCCGCCCTCGTCGTGACATTGATGGTCGCGGCGCCGGCGGGCATCGGCAGCACGAGAGCCAGCGCAATCGCCCCCGCAAGCCCGACTCCCCGCTTCCCCAACATCCCCGCCAGCCTACTCTTCAAAGATGGATCAGGCAATCCAGATCGTCGGTGCTCTGATGATCCTCGCGGGCTTCGCCGGGCAGCTTCGAGGATGGATCAGCGCGACGTCCTACACGTACCTGTGGCTCAACTTCGTGGGCTCCTTGATTCTGTTCGTTCTTGCCTTGATCGAGGAGCAGTGGGGATTCGTGTTGCTGGAAGGCGTCTGGGCGATCGTTTCGGCGTGGAGCCTCGTGCAACTGGCGCGCGGAGTCCCGCCGCCGGTGGCGCACTAGCGAGCGAGTAGCGCGAGCACCGTCTCGACTGTCGCAGCCGAGTCTTGAGTGACCTGCTTGTAGGTGAGCGCAAGCGTCTTGACGCCGTTTCGCTCTAGGCGGGCCAGCTTTACGTGGTCGCGCTCGAACGCTTCGGGGTCGGAGTGCCATGTGTAGCTCTGGAGCTCCACGACGAGCTTCGCCTCGGGCCAGTAGGCGTCGATGTCGTTGCCGAAGACGACGACGTTTCGTTGATATGGGGGCAGGCCGGCGTTCGTGACGAGCTCGAGGAACGCGATCTCCAGTTCGGAGCGCGTCTCGGTGGCCGGGCGCGGGTCGTAGCCGAGTAGCTGTCGCATCGCCGCGGCGCCGGCCGTGCCGCGCATCCGCTCGACTGCCTCGCGGAGCTTGCGGTGGTCGATGAGGTGACGCCGCTCCGCTTCCTCGAATGCGCGCTTCACGTCGGCGTAGGGAACGTCGGCGGCCAAGTCGCAGATCGTCCGCTCGACCGACGTGACCGGGATCGAGTCGACCAAGGAGCTGTCATCGGGGTGGATCCGGCGGCAGCGATGTATCCGGACGCCCTTGAGTTTCACGCGGCGGTGGGCTGGGATCAGGACGTCGATGCGGGAGCCACGTGACTTCGCGATGTCGTGGAGAGCCGCCGCGTTGGTCCGCGCCAAAAGCGCACCCTCGCCGGCAGCCAACACCGCGGCCAGCCAGCGCCCCTCGCGAGTCGGAGCCCCCGGCCCGACGAGGTAGACCTTGTGATGTAGGCGGGTGATCTGACCGTCAGCGATCTGACGAGTAACCCACGAGCGAGAGAAGCCGAGTAGGCGCAGTCGCCGCGAAGTCACGATCCGGTGCTGGCGAGCGGCAACGCGATTGAGCTCAGCATCACGGTCAGCCACGGCAATCCGGGCCCCTGTGTACCGAACGTTTCGCTGAGCGGGAGCGGATTACCACACGCGAAACGCTGCCAAGAAATCTCCCCTCAATGTCCACCCAAACGAGCCGAAGTGCGCGCGAAGCCGCGCAAGAACGCAAGCGCTTCGCATAATCCCTTCCGTGCCCGCCGACGCCCTCAGCGCCCTCGCCTCTCACCTCCGCTCGGAGGACACCGTCGTGTCGCCTCACGTCACCGACCCGAGTGCCCCGGCGGCCCTGGGCTCCCTCGTCGCCTCCGGCTCGGCCGCCGCGGACGACCCCGCCGCGTATGCGCTCGTGATCGAGTCCGTCCGCGAGGGCTATCTCCTCCATTACGGCGAGCCCCGCGTGATCGTCGGCGCGGATGCGGATCTGCGGCTCCTTGCCGGCGACTACCTCTATGCGATCGGCCTCGAGCAGCTTGCGGGTCTGGGCAATCTCCCGGCCGTGCGCGAGCTCTCCGATCTCATCTCAATCGGCGCCCAGCTCCATGCGGAGGACCCCGAAACTCGCCCCGCGGCGGCGGGCGAGGCCCTTTGGCTGGCATCGACGCTCGCGATTGCGACCGGCGAGCCGGACGGCCTGGAGGAGGCAAAGTTCGCGCTCAGAGCAGGGAATCCGGGCGCCGAGCAGGCGGCTCGGGACGCGGCGACAGCGATGGCGGCGGCTGCGGGGCTGGCGAATGCGCTTGCCGACGCCTCGCAAGCAATAGAATGACCGGCGTCCGACCGACCTGATTTTGGCTGAGAACGACGCCGATAAGACCGACGGCCCCGCTAGCGGGAGCGGGGGCTTGGAAAAGCCCCACCCTGCCGGCTACTACGAGGGCGAAACCATGACGCGCCGCGGCGTGTTCATCGTGGGTGGGCAAGCCGTGGGCGGACTCGCAGTTACGGCCCTCGCGCTCCCAGTCATCGCCTTCGCCATCGCGCCGATCCTCGAAACGCCGGAGGAGGTCTGGGAGGCGGTCGGCAACACCGACGAGTTCACCCCGGACGTCTACCGCCCCGTGATCGTCACGATCCGCAGCGGCATCGGCGAGGCCGGCAAGACCACGGCCTACATCCGCCAGGGCTCCGAGGAGCTCGACGAGAACCCGGACGAGTACATCGCCCTCTCGACCCGTTGCGCCCACCTCGGCTGCCCCGTCCGTTTCGTCCGCGCCGCCGGCATCTTCTCGTGCCCCTGTCACGGCGGCGCCTACGACTTCGAGGGCAAGGTCATCGGCGGCCCGCCCGTCCGGCCTCTCGACCGCTTCCAGACCCGGGTCGTCGCCGGTCAGGTCGAAGTTGGCCCGCGTTACAGCGTTACCGGCGATCTCGAGCCCGTCCGCGCCCGCGATCCCGGCGAGTTCACCGGGGGCATCTGGGAGTACCTCTACCCGCCGCGGCCTTCAACGCCGCCGGCGCCCTAAGCCATGCCCAAGCTCGATTCCCTCATTCCGCCGCCGCTCCGCAAGCCCGGCAAGCCCGGCCAGGGCAAGCGCAACGGCGCGAGCGCGAACGGCGACGGCGAGGAGAAGTCGGTCGTCGCCGAGAAGCTGAAGGAAGCGCCCGTCGATCTCGTCGGCTGGGTCGACGAGCGGACCGGGGCCACCCCGTTCCTCACGGGCATGCTGCTCCGCAAGGTGCCGAAGGGCACCAACTGGTTCTACACCCTCGGCTCGGCAACGATGTTCGCCTTCGTCGTCCAGGCGCTGACCGGCGTCTTCCTGGCGATGTATTACACGCCCTCGCCGGTCGAGGCCTACGCCTCCATCACGAACATCACCAACGACGTCTTCATGGGCGAGTTCGTCCGCGGCCTCCACAAGTGGGGCGCCTCGGTGATGATCATCCTGATCTTCCTCCACATGGGCCGCGTCTTCTTCTTCGGCGCCTATAAGTACCCGCGCGAGCTCAACTGGGTGATCGGAGTCGTCCTGATCGTCCTCACGCTCGTCATGGGCCTCACCGGATACCTCCTGCCCTTCGATCAGCGCTCCTACTGGGCGACCATCGTCGCCATGAACATCAACGGCACCGGCCCGATCGTCGGTCCCTATCTCGCCGACTTCCTACGCGCCGGCGCCGAGTTCGAATCAACCACCCTTTCGCGCTTCTACGCGCTCCACATGCTGCTCGTTCCCGGGGCGATCATCGCCCTGATCGGCGCGCACCTCTACCTCGTCGTCAAGCTCGGCACGACGGCGCCCCCGTGGCTCCGCGCCGACACGAAGCCGAAGGCGCTCCGCACCGAGAAGGTCAAGTCCTCAGCCAACGGCCGTAACGGCAGCAACGGGAGCGACTCGTGAACTCACAAGACAAAGAGGAGTATCTCCGCGAGTACGAGGTCCTGAAGAAGAAGGGCAAGCCATTCTTCCCCTACGCGGTGGCGAAGGACTCCGTCATGTTCCTCGTAGTCGTGGTGGTGATCGCGGTCATGTCGATCATCCTGGGCGCCGAGCAGGGCCCCAAGGCTGATCCGACCACGACCACCTACACGCCCCGCCCCGAGTGGTACTTCTTCTTCCTCTTCGAGCTCCTGCGCGTGATCAAGCCGGCCGCGCTGACGCCGCTGGCAACGATCGGCATCCCGACGCTCTGCCTGGTCTTGCTGCTCCTACTGCCGTTTTATGACCGCAACAAGGAGCGCGACCCGCGCAAGCGCCCCGTCGCCACCGCCGCGGGCATCATGACGATCATCGCCATGGCGCTCCTCACCTTCCTTGGCGCCGAGGCGGGACCGCCCACCGAGATCGAGATGGACGTCCCGCCGCAGTACGAAGAGGGGGCGATCGCCGTCGCGGGCCAAGGCTGTCTTACGTGCCACAAGATCGGGGAGAACGGCGGCACCCTGGGACCAGAGCTGACGCATATCGGATCTGAGCTGCCCGCTGCCGGAATCCGGCGCACGCTGCTCAACCCCTCCGGGATCATGCCTCCGTACACAGAGCTGCCCGAAGAGAAGCTCGACGCCATCACCGAGTACCTCGCGTCGCTGCGATAGCGAGCCGGTCGTGAGCAAGCCCTCTCGTCAGGAGGACGAGTTCTCCACGCAGGTGCGAGGCATGTTCGACCGCATCGCCGGCGTCTACGACCTCTTGAACACGGTCATGACGGCCGGCCTCCACCACTCGTGGCGCGACCGCGCCGCCGACCGCGCCGAGCTTCGGACGGGCGACGCCGCCCTGGATCTATGCTGCGGCACCGGCGACCTGGCGCTCGAGCTGCGTGAGCGAGTCGGCGCGACAGGTCGCGTCGTCGGCGCCGACTTCTCCGAGCGCATGCTCGAGCTTGCGCAGGAGAAGGCGACCGAGCGCGGCGCGGACGACGTCACCTTCGAGTGGGCCGACGCCATGGAGCTGCCCTACTCGGACGCCTCCTTCGACGCCGTGACGGTCGGCTTCGGCGTTCGCAACCTGGCGGACGTCGGAGGCGGCATCCGCGAGATGACGCGCGTCCTGAAGCCGGGCGGCCGCTGCGTGATCCTGGAGATCACCCAGCCGCAGAAGCCGCCGCTCTCGACCTTCTTCGGCATCTGGTTCGACCGCATCGTGCCGGTGCTCGGCCGCATCGCGGGCGACCCGGACGCCTACTCGTACCTGCCCGAGTCAGTGCGCGGCTTCCCGCCTCCCGCCGAGCTTGCCCGCCTGATGGACGAGGCTGGGCTGGGCCAGATTCGCTACACGGTCCTGGCCGGCGGCATCATCGCGATCCACTCGGGCGTCCGTCCCGCCTGAGGACGAGACCGTGAACGGCTCCGCAGTGCCCCCGCCCGTCACGCAGGTGATGGATGAGGCCGAGGCCTGGCTGCCGGTCCTGATGGCCGCCGTCGAGGAGCGGCTCGGCGAGCTGGTCGAGGGATACGGCGACGCTCTCGCGGGCGACGCCCGCGCGACGCTTCGGGCCGGCGGCAAGCGCCTGCGTCCCATGCTCGTCCTCCTCTGCGCGGGGCCCGAGGCCGAGGCGCCCGCCCTACGTGGAGCCGCGGCGATCGAGCTCGTCCACATGGCGACCCTCGTCCACGACGACGTGTTGGATCAGGCCCCGCTTCGCCGGGGCTTGCCCACGGTGATGGCGACGTCGGGGCGCGAGCGCGCCACCGCGGTAGGCGACCTCCTGCTCTCGCGAGCCTTTGCCGAGCTCGGCGAGGGGGGCGGCGAAGGCGGTGAGCGCCAGGTCGAGCTCCTCGCCGGCGCCTCCGTGGGGCTGGCCCTCGGGGAGCTCGCTCAGCGCCGCGACGCATGGGACATCGAGACCTCGGCCGAGCGCTATCTCGAGCGCTGTCGCCTGAAGACCGCGCGCCTCTTCGAATGTGCCTGCCTCATCGGCCGCGTCTCGGCCTCTGACGACGGCGCCGCCGACGCGCTCCTCTCTTTCGGGCAAGAGATCGGCCTCGCCTTTCAGCTCCTCGACGACGTGCTCGACGTCGCCGGGCCGCCCGAGCGCACCGGCAAGGCGCGCGGAACGGACCTCTTGGACGGCACGGTCACGCTGCCGCTCATCCTGGCCCGCGAGCGCGACCCGGAACTCGCCGCCCTCGACCTCCGTTCGCTCGACGCCGCCGGCGCGGAGGCCGCATGCGACCGCATCGCCGCCACCGGCGCGCTGGACGAGGTCAGAGCCGACGCGCGGCAAAGGGTCGACGAGGCAAAGCGAACAGTCGCTGGGTGCGAAGCGCTCTCAGAAACCCAGCGCCGCCTGCTCTCGCTGGTCGCCGACGGAGTGGTGGAACGCTACGCCTAGAAGTCTTCGGGGAGGATGAGATCGGCCTCGAGTGCCTTCAGGAAGCGCTCGACGTCGTTCTCCATGTTCCTTCGCACGAGTTCCTGGTAGTCGTCCAGAACCGCTTGGGTCGAGGCATCCAGCGCATCGTCGAAGGTGTCCGCGACGTCTTGCGAGAACACACCCTGGTCTCGCCACTCGCACTCGGGGCAGCGAAGACTGATGCTCCACCCGTGCCGACCGGCGGGCTCCCAGTCCACGGGATAAACGAGGTCCCGGTCACAACACGGGCAGAGCGTCAGGTCCTGAGGAGGTTGAGGATGCGGGGAGGACCGTCCATGGTCCAACGACCGGAGCCCAAGCTGGCGCTCGGGAGAGAGGCGTGCTTTCGCACGACCGGCCGCGGGTGTTTGTCCCTCTGACATCCTCGGCCCCGTTATCGGCTTAAGGCACAGCAGGCTTTAGAGCTGCCGCGCCAGGTCATACACTGCGCCGCCCAATGGTCCTCTCCGACCGCCAGATCAAAGAAGCGCTCGATGACGGCAGCGTCATCATCGAGCCTCTCGCAGACAACGCGGTTCAGCCGTCGTCAGTCGATCTCCACACGGATCGCTATTTCCGCGTCTTTCGCAACGACCACACCCCTTACATCGACCCCAAGGCCGCGCAGGAGGACCTGACCGAGCTGGTCGAGGTCGAGGACGGCGCTGCGTTCATCCTTCATCCAGGCGAGTTCGTCCTGGGCTCGACGCTCGAGCGCGTCGCGCTCGGAAACGACCTGGTGGCGCGCTTGGAGGGCAAGAGCTCGCTGGGACGCCTGGGCCTCCTGATCCACTCGACCGCCGGGTTCGTCGACGCAGGCTGGGACGGCCACCTGACGCTCGAGCTCTCGAACGTCGCAAACCTCCCAATAGCCATCTATCCGGGCATGAAGATCGGGCAGATCTCGTTCCTGCAGATGAGCTCGGCGGCCGAACACCCCTACGGCTCGGACGAGACCGGCTCGAAGTACAAAGGTCAGCAGGGGCCGACGCCCTCTCGCTATTACCTCAATTTTCCCGAGTCCGAGCGCAAGAGCTGACCCTCGCAGGGTCCCGCCCGCGCGGCGCCGATTGATCCGATCGGGGCCTGAGCCCCGTTACCATCAGGGATATGCCGAACATCGGACCACTCGAGTTAGCAATCGTTCTCATCATCGCCTTGGTGATTTTCGGGCCGAAGCGACTCCCTGATCTGGGTCGCTCGCTGGGCTCCGGAATGCGTGAGTTCAAGGACTCCATCACGGGCAAGGACGATGAAGAGAAGAAGCTCGAGGAGACGAAGGCAAAGCTCACCGAGGAATCCCCCGCGACGACCGCCGAGGTCGACGAGGAGGAGGACGGTGACGAGCGCGTCGAGGCCGATGTCGTGAGCGAGCCCCGCTCCTGACACCCTCTTGATCGTGACGACCCGCGCACCGAGGGCCTGACCGACCCATGGCTCCACCCAAGCCCAAGCGCCGAAAGCCGGCTGATTTCGACGACCGGCTGACCCTCGTCGAGCATCTCGACGAACTTCGCTCACGGATCATCTTCAGCGGGGTCTTCCTCGTCATCGCGATCGGTGTTTGCTTCTTCTTCGAAGACACGCTCCTCGAGATCGCGAACGAGCCGCTTCCCGCCGGCTTCGAGCCGATCACGCTGAGCCCGCAGGAGCCGTTCTTCACCACGGTGAAGCTCTCGTTCTACGCCGGCATCCTGATCTCGCTACCGATCCTGCTCTACCAGGCTTACGCGTTCATCCTGCCCGCGTTCGCGCCGGGCGAGCGGAAGCTGATCCTCCCGTTCCTCCTGTCCGTGCCGGTGCTCTTCATCGGCGGCGCCGTCTTCGCCTACTTCGTCGTCATGCCCGCTGCCCTCAACTTCCTGCTGGGCTTCAACGGCGACTCGTTCAACATCGAGGTGCGGGCGTCCGAGTACTACAGCTTCTTCATCCTCACCCTGATCGCCGTCGGGTTTCTGTTCCAGATCCCCGTGGCAGTGCTCGCCGTCTGCCGCCTCGGAATCACCACCCCCGAAACGCTGGCGGCAAACCGGCGCTACGCGATCCTGATCATCGCCGTCGCCGCGATGCTCCTGCCCGGGACCGACCCGGTGACGATGATCCTCTCGATGGCTCCTCTTTACATCCTGTTCGAGGCCTCGCTCGTCATGGCACGCCGTTTCGGACGTCCGCCGGCCGGGCTCGGAGACGATTCCGAGGGCGACGACGACGCTGACGAAGCCTGACCGCCGCCCTCGACCGTCTACGCTCACGCGATGCTTTTCGACCTGCAGAGCCCCGGCCGCAAAACGGCTGTACGGATCATCTTCGGCTTCCTGGCGCTGATCTTCGCCACCGGCTTCATCTTCCTGGGCATCGGCACCGAGGGCGGTTTCAACCCGTTCGATTCCGCGGGCGGCTCGACCGACGACGCCCTCGAGCAGCAGATCGAGGATGCCCAAAAAGAGGTCGACGCGAACCCGGACGACCCGGACCCGCTGGCGAGCCTCATTGTCATCCGCGCCCAGTCCGGAGACCGCCAGCTCGAGTACGACGAGGCCACCGGCGCACCCGTCGCGCTGACCGAGAACTCCCGCCAGGAGTACGAGGAGGCCATCTCGCTGTGGCAGGACTACCTGGAGATGGAGCCGCGGAAGGTCAATGCCGCCGCGGCCGCGGCGATCGTGCAGTCGTACCGTTTCCTGGGCGATGTAAAGGGCGCGATCGCGGCGCAGGAGGAGCTCGTGGAGTCGGACTCGCGCGTCTCCCAACTTTGTCAGCCTCGCCGTCCTTCTGTACGGCAACCTTCAGATCGAGGAAGGCGACAAGGCCCGCGATCAGGCGCTTGCGAAGGCCGACTCGGACACGAAGAAGGACCTCGCCGCACAGTTCGAGCAGCTTCGAAAGCAGGCGGTCAAGGCCGAGGAGCAGGAGAAGAAGCAGCCCGACTCCGCGACCGGCGAGAGCTCCGAGCTGTCCGACCCCTTCGGCGGGCTCACCCCCACCGATCCGGCCGCTCCGACTCCCTGACGCTCGCTACGATCGAGGGCCGCAAGGGCCGTTAGCTCAGCTGGTAGAGCAGGAGACTCTTAATCTCAAGGTCAGAGGTTCGATCCCTCTACGGCCCACTTACCCCGCGTCACGATGCCGCTTCCGGAACCGCCGGCACCAGGTCGAACTGGGTGCCGAGGCGGATGTCGGAGAAGCGACGGGTCCAGTCGTCGTTGATCCCGTCCGACTGCTTTTTCATCTTCGGGCTCAGGTCCAGGTCGTCGGGAGCCTCGAGGCCCAGACGGTCGAGCAGGTTCAGAGTGCTCTCCACGTAGTCCGCCGCGAAGTTCTCGTACAGGACCAGAGTGGGCTTGATCCGGGTGTGCTCGAAGAACGCGTCCCACGCCGCCTCGTCGCGCATGACCTGGTCGAGCAGGTGTGCGATCGCGCCGTAGTGGAAGCGGAGGTTCGGCCTGTGCTGCTCGACGAAGCTCTGATACGGCGGCGAGCCGTTGCCGGCGGCCGCGCCCTCGTCCTGCCGCCAAGTCGCCGTCTGCACCGCCTTCCAGAGTGATACGGCCTGGCGCACCTTGTTCGCGCGCACGACGCGCACGAACTGAAGCCCGGGGAAGGCCTCGGGCAAAAGCTCGGCCAGTGGCACGTCCCGGTAGTCGGGAACGTTGCGAAGCAGTGAGACGAAGTCGCCGAAGTAGCCCCACATGAGCTTGGCGCCGAAGACGCCGTTCTCCGTCGTTCCCGCCTCCTGGGCCCACTCGACGTAGCGGTCGTAAGCGGTGCGGCTCCAATGCGGGGAACGCGGCTGGTCGTCCCGGCCGACACCCCGCTGGCCGAGGTGGTCGAAGATCGACTGGTCGTCGACTCCGATGAAGTACTCCTCGGGCTTGCGCGGCACGCCGGAATGGAGAAGGGCCTCGAAGTACTCCTCGGGCCGGCCCGCGACGCCCGTCTCCGAGAGCGCCTTGCAGACGAGCGTCGAGCCACTGCGCGGCGTCGCGCAGACGAGGTAGGACTGCTTCGGCTTCATGCGCTCCGCCCTACCCGTTCGCCGTCCTCGGCAACGGTCTCGGCTTCACTCGGCGAGACCCGAGTCTGATCGGTCACGATCGCTCCCGGCGGCGGTTCGATGGGGCCGTGCCGGATGGGGTCGTCGGTTTCTTCGAGCCACGCGTCGAGGCGGCCCCGGAGCCGTTCAAGGACGGCAGCGTTCGCCGGATCTTCCGCAACGTTTCGAGACTCGGTTGGGTCGAAAAGAAGGTCATGGAGTTGCTCCTTCGGGATCACCTGGTCGCCCCATCCGTTCTCGACCCAGATGTCCTTGGTCGCGGAGTCGTCGCAATTCGCGAGGACGGGGTGCGGGTAATCGTGAAATTGGCGGATGTACTTCCAGCGCTTTGTGCGGACAGCGCGCTGGGGCTGATACGCGGCGTGAAACGTCATCTCGGTGAAGATCTCGTCGTGGAGCGACTCGACCTCGCCGTGCACGAGGGGGAGGAGCGACTGCCCCTCCAGAAAGTCCGGCTTGGGGACGCCGGCGACGTCGCAGAGCGTTGGGTAGACGTCAAGATGGCTCACCATCGTGTCGACCACCTTCCCTCCGGTGAAGCCGTTTGGCCCGCGCATGATCAGCATGACCCCGGTTCCCCGGTCGTAAAGCGTCGCCTTCGCGTTGGGGAACGCCAAGCCGTGGTCCGTGGTGCAGACGATCAGTGTGCGGTCGGCAAGGCCCGCGCGATGAAGAGCGTTGAGCACCGCGCCGATGCCCTGGTCGAGCGAGCGAGCGCTCGCCTTGAACGCCGCCATGTCCTCGCGGCTGAGCGGCGTGTCGGGCAGGCCCTCGGGAGGCTGGGAGTAGAGCGTGTCGCGAACCGAGGTGGGGGCGGCAAAGCTCCGATGCGTCTCGAAGAACCCGACCGAGAGGAAGAACGGCTCGGGCGCGCTGTTGATCGCCTGAGTCGCCGCGGGAACAACGTTCTCCGCGTGATTCGAGTCGACGTCGTAGACGACGTCGTAGCCGATCGCTGCCGGATCGGCCGCGACATGCTGCTCCCCGATCAGCGACGAGTGGTAGCCGGCAGGCTTGAGGGTGTGGATCCAGTGCTCGGCGTAGTCGTTCAGCGACCAGCCGCGATGCGCGAGCCCCAGCATTCCGTTCTGGTGGCAGTACTGGCCGGTGAGGAGTGACGCGCGGCTACCCGAGCAGGTGGGCGCGGCGCAGAACGCCTCCCTGAACAGCACGCCCTGATCTGCCAGGAGCTGGATGTTCGGCGTCGGGATGCCGTGGCCGTAGGGCTGGACGTAGCGGCCCGTGTCGTGCGAGTGGATATAGACGATGTTCGGCGGAGTGTCTGCCATTCTCGACCAGAATAGTCGAGAAGACCTCCGAGGACGGCTTAAGCGCTAATTCGCCTCTACCTTGTCGGCCTCCGCGGCGTCGGCTGCGGCGCCGGCGTCCTGCGGCTCCAAGCCCGGCTCTGAGCGAGCAGCGCGGTCCTCGTAGGCAGCGCGGACGTTCATGTCAGCGCCGGCCAGGACCTGATCGGCCTTGAGCGCGCGCACGATCCGCTCGCGGCCCGAGCGGGGCAGGAGCTGCATGAAGCGGAAGATGCCGTTCGACATCTTCGGCACCCACACGTCGAACTTGGGGTACTGAAGCGCGTCGACGATCGCGTCGGCGACCTCTTGCGGCTCGAGCTTCTTGACGGCGCGCGTGTCGACCAGTCCGGAGCCGAGCTCCGTGTTGACCGCGGCCGGCATCACGACCGAGACGTTGATGTCCGTGTCGATGAGCTCGCCGTGGACAGCCTCGGAGAGGCCGACGACGGCATGCTTGGTGGCGCAGTAGGTGGCACCGCCCGGGAAGCCGCCCTTGCCCGCCTGCGATGCGATGTTCACGATGTGGCCTGAGTTGCGGCGCATCATCGACGGCATCACGAGCTTCATGCCGAACATCAGCCCGTGAACGTTGATGTCGAACATGCGCCGGGCGGTTGCGTCGTCCTCGTCGACGAAGCGGCCGAGGGGCATGATGCCGGCGTTGTTGATCAAGACGTCGACCGGGCCGAGGCGCTCCTCGACCTGGCTGAGGTAGCTGGCGAACGAGTCCTTTCGCGTGACGTCGAGCTCGAGCGCGATGGTGTCGCCGCCGATTGCCGACGCCGTCTTCTCGGCCAGCTCGAGGTCGAGGTCGCCGATCGCGACCTTTGCGCCCTCGCGCACCAGCGAGCGCGCCGTTACCTCGCCGATCCCGCGTGCACCGCCGGTGATCGCAACAACCTTGCCCGCAAGCGAGCGGGGTTCCTTCGCCATGTAGAAGCTCCTCCTAGGGGATAACTGGAGGGCTGAGTCTACGAAGCTTCTGAGGTGCGCGTTTCACCCGTCACCTGGTACATGACGTACCACGTGATGTGACGGGCGGCGCCGAGTCCGGCGGTGATGGGTGTGAAGATCAGTTTCACGGTCGCGGAACTTATTACCCGGTGATGACGGGAATAACGCTCAGTATCAATATCGGCCGCAAACTGCGTACGTTTGAGTTGATGCCTGGCCGAAACGTGGTACTTGCGGGCGAGAAAGACGCCTCAGAAGCTCTCGATGCGGCCCTGCGCGCGCTCGGCTTCGAGCCGCGGGTTCACGCGCCGGAGGGCTTTCCGGGAGCCCTGGTGAGCCTGGAACGGGCGCTCGAGGAGAACCGCCCAGACGCCGTCGTCGCGGTCGGAACGAACGAGGATGCCGTCGCGTTGGCGATCACCGCAGGCAAGCTCGGCGTGCCCCTGGCGGCCGCCGGCGCCGCGGACGGCACCGAGGCAGTTGACGAGCGGCGCATCATCAGAACGCTCGCGACCATCGACGCCGGCGCGGACAACTCGCGGGCAGCCGATCTCATCGCAACGTGGCTGAGCGATGAGATGTCCACGCCAGACCTAGACTGAAGGCATGAAGGTCGGGGTCATCGGGCTCGGCTATGTCGGCCTGCCGCTTGCCGTCGCCTTTGCGGAGGCGGCCGCGGAGGTCGTCGGCGTCGACGTGAATTCAGCCACCGTGGACTCGCTCGCGCGAGGCGAGTCGACGATCGAGGACATCCCGTCCGAGCGCCTGGCCCCTCTCGTCGGGGAGCGCCTGACGGTCACCACCGACGCCGCGGCGCTTGCCGATTGCAACGCGGTCGTCATCTGCGTTCCCACTCCGCTCGCCCACCAGCGCGAGCCGGACCTCTCCTACGTGGACGCGGCAGGCCAGGCCGTTGCCGAGAACCTGCGGGCGGGCCAGCTCGTCGTACTCGAGTCCACCACGTATCCCGGCACCACCCGCGAGCGCCTTGGGCCGATCCTGGAGGAGGGCTCGGGGCTGGCCGCCGGAGAGGACTTCCACCTCGCGTTCTCCCCCGAGCGCATCGATCCCGGCCGGACCGATTACACCGTCCGAACCACGCCGAAGGTCGTCGGCGGCCTCACCGACTCGTGCCGCTCAGCCGCCAAGGAGCTCTACGGCCTCATCTGCGATCAGGTCGTCACCGTCTCAAACCCCGAGGTCGCAGAGCTCACGAAGCTCCTCGAGAACATCTTCCGCTCGGTCAACATCGCGCTCGTCAACGAGCTCGCGATCCTCGCCGACCGGATGGACATCGACGTCTGGGAGGTCATCGACGCCGCCTCGACCAAGCCCTTCGGCTTCATGCGCTTCGAACCGGGACCCGGCATGGGCGGCCACTGCCTGCCGATCGACCCCTTCTATCTCGCTTTCAAGGCCCGCGAGTACGACTTCCCGACCGAATTCATCGAGCTTGCGGGCCGCGTGAATCAGGCACAGCCGCAGTTCTGCGTCGACAGGGCCCTGCGGGCGCTGAACGATGTGGGGAAGCCCGCGCGTGACTCGCGCATCCTGCTGCTGGGCGTCTCCTACAAGGCCGGCATCGGCGACATGCGCGAATCGCCCGCTCTCAAGATCGCCGCGATGTTGAACGACCTGGGCGCCGAGGTCTCCTACTTCGACCCGCACGTGCCCGAGCTCCCGGAGCTCGGCCTGCGGAGCGTCGACCTCGAAGATGGACTCGCCGCGTGCGACCTGGCGGTTGTCGTCACCGCTCACGACGAGATCGACCCGCAGGAAGTAGTGGCCAAAGCGCAGCGCGTCCTGGACCTGCGCGGAGCCACTCGCGGCATCGAAGCGGATCACGTCGTACGCCTCTGAGAGGCTGAAAGCATGAGACTGGGTCGGAGGACGGCGGATCACGCCGACCGGGTCACGCTGGGCCTCGCTGCGCTGGCGGCCGCAACGGCAGGTTCTGTGGCGGTCGGAGAGCTGGCGAAGCTCACACGCAGGCGCGCCCGCGAAGCCGCCGAGGATCCAGCGGTCGCAGAGCCCGAGACCGTCTTCGAGACAGCCGAGCAGGCGATCGCCTCCACCCAGCTGGCCACGCAGGACGCTGTGGCAGTCGCCATCGAGGGGTACGCCGCGACCCCGCGCGCGGAGACGGTCCTGTTCAACCTCCTGACCGGCTTCACAGGCGCTCTGGCCGGCGCGCGCATCTCCACCCACGGGATGCGCGGCGGCTGGTGGCCGGTCGGGAACGTCAAAGTCCGTGGGCGCCACATCCACCATTTCGTGCCTGGCATCCTGCTGGCGTTCGGCGCCGGTGCCGCCTCGCTCCTCACCGCGGACGAAAAGCTCGACGAGAAGCTGGCGTTTCCCTTCGGCGCCGGCCTGGGGCTGACCCTCGACGAAGCGGCGCTCCTCCTCGATCTCCGCGACGTCTACTGGACCCGCGAGGGAGTTCTGAGCGTGCAGGTCTCCTTGGGCGCGACCGCCACCCTCGCCGGCACGCTCCTCGCACTGCGCATGCTCCGCCGCGGCGAGCGCCGCACGGAGGCGACGGGCGTCATTCCCGCGCCCGCCTAGCCGGTGGGCAGCATGCGGTAGCGCGCGAACAGCTCGCTCGTTTCGGGCTCGGTGACAAGCCAGACGAGCTCGAGCTCGCGCACATGGGGGTCGAGGCCCTCGACCAGGCCGGGCCCGCGCCCGCCCGCCAGCTTCGGCGCGTGCGAGATGAAGATCTCGTCCACGCAGCCCGCCTTCTGGAGCTCGCCGTGGAGAGTGGCGCCGCCCTCGCACAGAAGCGCGCGAACGTTCTCCTCGACCCTCAGGTGCGCGAGGGCCGCGTTCAGGTCGACCCGCCCCTCGTGGCGGATCACCTCGACGGGCGTCGCCGTTTCCGGCGGCTCCTCCTCCGATGCCGTGAAGATCACGATCCTGCCGACGGCCTCGGTGAAGATCGGTGCGTCCCATGGGAACTCCATGCTGCCCGAGATGATCACGATCAGCGGGTCCGGTTCGAGCCCCAGGCTCTCGCGCATCTCTCGCTTCTTCGGATCGGAGACCACTCGCCCGTACTTCTCCGCGCGAAGCGTGCCGGCCCCGATCATCACCGCGTCGCAGCGAGTGCGTAGACCGACGAGAAGCTCGGTGTCCCTGTCGCTGCCGATCGCACGCGAGACGCCGTCGATGGTCGACTCTCCGTCGAGAGTCAGGGCGAAGTTCATGAAGACGAAGGGGCGCCCCGGCGGTGCTTCATCCCAGGGGTTCAGCTCTCGGACGAGGTCGGGCACCGTGATGTCGGTCGCGGGCTCAGGCAGGAGGCGGCGCATGCGTGGGACCGTACCCGGGTGGCACGGAGCGGAACTCAGCCCGGAGCGATGTCTCCCAGGTGATCGATGTTCGCGCGGTCGTCCGCCTCGGAGCTGGGCTCTCCCGCGAACCAGGCGTCGAGGATCTCGGACAGCTCGGCTGCCGACGTCGTGCGCAGGCTGAGAGCGAGGACGTTCGCGTCGTTCCAGCGCCGCGCGCCCTCTGCAGTCGCCGCGTCTGCGCACAGCGCCGCGCGGACCCCCGGGACCTTGTTCGCCGCGATCGAGGCGCCCGTGCCGGTCCAGCAGCAAACGACTCCCTGGTCGGCGCTTCCCTCGGCGACATCCCGGGCGGCGGCCTCAGAAGCCCAGGCCCAGTCGTCGCGCTCGTCAGGGTTGAGCGCCCCGTGCAACACCGGCTCGTGCCCGCGCTCGCGCAGCTCCTCGGCCAGGCGTTCGGCCACGCCGGTCAGCTCGTCAGCAGCGACGGAGATGCGCATGGGCCCCTCAGAGGTCCCAGTTGAGTTGACGGCCGATCAGTCCCTCCAGGCGGGCCGCGTCGGGGCGAAAGATTGTCGCCAGGCGGTCGCGGAGCTCCCGGTCGAGCTCCGGCTTTTTCGCCTCCCCCGAGTCGGGGTCGTGAACCATTCGCTCGACGCGCCAGCGCAACCGCTCCGGCAAGCGGTCGAAATTTCGGTCGAGCGCTCGCAAGCCCGGCATGCGTACCGCCTTGTCCATCAGGCGGTAGCCGCCTGATCCCTTGCCGCTGCCCGTCTCCCACTCGCGGTCGAACTCGGGTGAGGTGAATCCGGGCTCGACGCCGCAGAACTCGAACACGCGGCGAACGGTCGCATCGCGCTCTGCGCCGAGCTCCTCGCGCGAGACGACCAGGATGCGCTCGGCGCCGAACGCCTCGAGATACGGCTCGAGCTGGAACGCGTAGAGGCCGCGCTGGACGTAGGCGGAGGCCGGGTCGGAGACGGCGTCCGGCAGCTCGCGGCTCTCGTAGCCGCCGCCGACGTTGTGAAGGTAGTGCGAGAGCAGGCGGTCGATGGGGTGGCGCACCATGTAGATGAGCCGCACGTCGGCGCCGAGGGTCTCCCGCATCCGCTCGGCCACGCCCTGAAAGCGCGGGCGGTTCGTGTAGTGGGGCGATGTCTCCCCGCGGACGGCGCTGCTCGCGGGGAAGTGGCTGCGGTACCAGTCCGCGCCCAGGCTCCAGTTCAATTCCTCGACGAAGAAGTTCAGCTCCTTCGGGCGCGACATCCCGATCTCGGGATGGAGGTTCAGATAGTGGTGGAGGCTCGTGGTCCCGCACTTCAAGCCGCCGATCACGATCAGATTGGGCAGCGCTCCCTCGGCACCGCTTCGCCGCGCGCGCCCCGCCTTCTTACGCTCGGCGGCGAACCGCTCGTGCGCGCGGGCGACCATCGCCTCGTCGGCGGGATCTCTGGCGGAACTCATCGGTCTAAGCGTCGCATGAGGGGTCAGACCCGGGGTCAGACCCCTGTGCGGATTGCGACAAGGCGGCGGCGTGCCGCCGGCGGCTAGCCCTTTGCGCCGAGTCTGGCGGCGGCGTCGCGGAAGGTCTTGACCTCCGCGGTCGGCTTCGTGCGGCCTTCGAGCTTCTCGCCGTGGCGGTTGACCCAGATCACGGGCACCTTCATCTTGAGCAGCGGGGCGACGTCGGTCGTGTAGCCCGACGCGATGTGGACCCAGCCCTTCTTCGAGCCGAGGCGCCGCGCGCACTCCTTGAAGTGAGCCTCGTCGGGCTTGTACGAACGGACCTGCTGGGCCGTGACGACGATGTCCAGCTCGGTACGCAGGTGGCGCCGGGAGACGCCCAGAAGCTTGTCGTCGATGTTGGAGACGATGCCGACGTCGTAACGGCCGCCGAGGCGGTCCATCGCGGCGTTCGCCTCGCGGAATGGCTGCCACCTGGGAACCGAGTCGGGCACGAACTGGGCGCGCGAGGGCTCGAGCTCCCAGCCGATCTCGCCCGCGACCTTGACGACGGCGCGGCGGAGGACCTCTGCGTAGAGCTCGTACGAGCCGGACATGATCTCGGCTTGGACCTCCATGAAGCGCGCCATGAAGGCGCTCTCGTCCAGATTGATGCCGTCGCGGTCTGCCTCCTTGCGGAAGGCCTCGGAAAGCCCCTTTTCCCAATCGATCAGCGTGCCGTAACAGTCTGTGGTGACGGTCTTGATCTCTTTTAACTTGGGAAGTGGCATGGAGGGCGCGTGATTATGGCAGGGGAGGCGTTGCCGGCTTGGCAGCGTTGAATAAGCTGCCGCTCGCGCTCCGCGCGCTCTCCCAATGGACCTACTCGAGTATCAAGGCAAAGAACTGTTCGCCAAGCACGGCGTGCCCACCACCGTGGGCAAGCACGCTGCGACCGTCGACGACGCCGTCGCTGCTGCCGAGGAGATCGGCTATCCGTGCGTCGTCAAGGCGCAGGTCCGAATCGGCAAGCGCGGCAAGGCGGGCGGGATCAAGATCGCTTCGAACGTCGACGAGGCGCGTGCCCACTCGGCCGCGATCCTGGGCATGGACATCCGCGGCTTCACCGTCCACGACCTGTGGATCGAGGCGGCTTCGGACATCGCCAACGAGTACTACGCCTCGATCATCCTCGACCGTTCCGAGAAGAAGCTCATGGTGCTGCTCTCGCGCATGGGCGGCATGGACGTCGAGGAGATCGCGGAGACGGACCCGAACGCGATGATCAAGCGCCACATCGAGCCCGGCAATGAACTCGACATGGAGCTGGGCCGCGATCTGGCCCACGAGGCCGGGATCGACGACGACGTCGTTGACGGCGTCGCCGAGATGCTGCAAGGGCTCGCGAAGGTCGCCGTCGCCGAGGACGCGACGCTAATCGAGATCAACCCGCTTGTCGTCACCGGCGACCGCAAGGTGATCGCGCTCGACGCCAAGATCACGATCGACGGCAACTCGATGTTCCGCCATCCCGAGCTGGCGGAGCTCTCCGATTCTTCAGCCGAGGACCCCCAGGAGGCGATGGCCAAGGAGCGCGGCCTCACCTACGTGAAGCTCGATGGCAACGTCGGCATCCTCGGAAACGGCGCCGGCCTATGCATGTCGACCCTCGACGTCGTCGCCCAGGCCGGCGGCGACCCCGCCAACTTTCTCGACGCCGGCGGCGGCTCGAAGGCCGAGGCGATCGTCGACGCCCTCGAGGTCATCACCTCCGACCCCAAGGTCACCGCGGTCCTCTTCAACATCTTCGGCGGTATCACCCGCTGCGACGAGGTGGCCAAGGGCATCATCGAGGCGACCAACCAGATCGGACTGACCCTTCCGCTGGTCGTCCGCCTGGACGGCACCAACTCCGAGGAGGGCCTGAAGCTCCTGGCCGAGGCAGGGCTCGAGAACCTCCACAACGAGAAGACGATGCTCGGCGCGGCCGCGCGCGTCGTCGAGCTCGCCGGACCGGGGGCCACGCGCGTATGAGCATCATCGTGAACTCAGAGACGAAGCTCGTCGTCTCGGGCCTGACCGGCCGCGAGGGCACCTTCCACGGCCTCCGCAACCGCGACTACGGCACCGACCTCGTCGCAGGCGTCACGCCCGGCAAGGGCGGCCAGGACGTCGACGGCGTCCCGGTCTACGACACGATCGCCGAGTCGGTCACCGAAGCGGGTGCGAACACTTCGATGGTCTTCGTCCCGGCGCGCTTTGCCGCTGCCGCGATCGACGAGGCGATCGACTCCGGCGTCCACACGGTCATCGCGATCACCGAGGGCATTCCCGTCCACGACATGCTGAAGACCTACTGGAAGGCGCGCGAGGCCGGCGTCCGGCTGATCGGCCCCAACTGCCCGGGCGTCC
>CAVYVT010000008.1:0-335457 GCA_963772035.1 uncultured bacterium | reverse complement strand
GCATGTTGTCCCGGGTGTGTGGAGCAAGGGTCACCGGAACACCCTCCGCCTCGAAGTCCCCCAGCCACTCGACTCCTCGGCTCGGCTCGAGAAAGACGGCTTCGCAGCTGTGCCCCTGGCGGCGTGCCTCTCTGAACAGGCCAAGGATCATCGGCACGAAGGACCCCGCGTGCGGCCGATCGAAATCGGCGAGCTGGACGATTCTCACGCGGCTGAAAGAAGCGGATCGGAGATGCGAGGCCTGATCATGGCGGCCTATGCTACGGACAGTGTCATCTCGATCCGCGCGCCTACGGCTCGGCGTCTACACCGACTACGCGTATGAGCTGGTTGAAGGCGAGGTGTACGCCGAGCGAGCGTTCGCTTTGTTTCTCGCGAGACTCCGGTCGGAGTTTGCGGGCCTGACGGTGATCGGCAGGGTCCGCCCCGCCGGCGAGGGCAGGGCCCGCTACCCGCTCGGACAGGGATGCCTCGCTCGTGCCTCTCCCGTGGTACACGAGCCTCGCTAGCCCGGCTCAGGTCATCCCGACGATGCTGAAGTCGCTGGCGGCCTTCTGGCGAGGCCTGGGGGAGCTTGACGCTGTCTGGCTCCTGGGACCGCACCCCCTGGTGGTGGCCTTCGCGTTCATGGCACTGCTCAGGCGAAAACGCGTCGTGCTCGGGGTGCGGCAGGACCTCCCCACCTACACGCGTACGCGACACCCCGACCGGGGTGCCTTGGTCTTCGCGGCCTGGGTCCTGGAGCTCTCGCACAGGCTCCTCGCGCTCGTATACCCAGGTAGTTGTTGTCGGGCCCGATCTGGCTGATCGCTACCGCCATTCTCGCGACGTCTGCGAGATCGTCGTATCGCTGATCCCGGCCGAGGCAAATTGCTGCTGATGTTGACCCCGCTGTCAGGAACGGCGAGCTCGCGGTCCTCTCCGTCGGACGCCTCGACACCGAAAAAAATCCCCTCCTTATGGTGGACGTCTTGGAGCGCCTGAGGAGGCTGCGTCGCCGGGCCGATGGCGCCTTCGCGTGTGCGGCGAAGGCCCAGCCGAGGAGGAGATCCGGCACGCACTCGCCGCGCGGGGGCTCTCCGAGCGGTGCGAGCTACTGGGATACGTCAGCTGGGGCGAGGATCTTCAGCGACTGTGCTCCAGAGTCCCACTTCCTGCTGCACATATCTCAGACGGAGGGATTCCCGCAGGTCCTGCTCGAAGCGTTCGCGGCCGGACTCCCAGTGGTGGCGACGGATGTCGGGGGAATCGGCGACGCCGTTGGAGATGCCGCACTCCTGGTCCCGCCGCAGGACGCGGAGGCCCCAGTGAATTCTCTCAATCGCATCAGTGCGGACGACGCGGCTCGTCAAAGATCTATCGAGGCCGGGTTCGCGTTCGTCCGCGCTCACACGATTGACGCCGAGACGGAGCGGGTCGCGAGCTTCATCGGCGGCGACTGACCCTGACCCGGACCGGATCTGTCTCGGTGTCGGACGCGACGGCCTTGTAGGTCTTGCGGCGGGCCTTGGCCACTGAGACCGCGGTTGCGTACTTGCCGGACTCCGCGTCTACCGAGGAGACCTCGACCCAGGTGTTCCCCTTCCGGCGCAGGATGTCGACCGAGGTCACACCGACAGCCGCGCCGCGCAGTCGGAGATCCTTGCCCTTCTTGACGACGGGCTTCTTTGGCTTGAGGGTGAGCGTGGGGTCGGTGACGGGCGGGTCGGTGACGGGCGGGTCGGTGACGGGCGGGTCGGTGGACGGGCGGGTCGGTGACGGGCGGCTCGGTGACGGGCGGCTCCACGGCCGGCAGATCCTCCACGGGCGGGTCCTCGGCCGGCGGCTCCTCTGCGGGCGGGTCCTCGGCGGGCGGCTCCTCCACGGGCGGGTCCTTGGCCGGCGGCTCCTCTGCGGGCGGGTCCTCGGCCGGGGGCTCCTCCGCGCTTCCAAAGAGCGCCGCGCAGGGCGAGCCGGGCTTGAGGGTGTAGTCGCCGGCCGCGGGGTTCGTGTAGCCAGGGTCGACCAGGAGGTTGCTCACCGCGAGTGGAAGCCCTTGGCGTTCTGCAGGATGCCGCCGTCGCCATCGTCGTAGGCGCCGCCGGAAATGCAGTTGTTGGTGACGACGTTGTTGCCGGCCGGCTGGCTCACCTGCGTTGTAGTGGGACTCGACGTTGTCGCGGAGCTTGGAGTTGGTGATCAGGTTGTTGCGGATGATCGTGTCCGAGGAAGCCCTGTCGGCGCCGCCGCCGAACACGATCCCCTCGCCGTTGCGGTCGATCACGTTGGCCTCGATCAGGGTGCCCTGAGCGTCGGGGTAGAGCTGAATCCCGCGGTCGGCGTTCTGGTAGATCCAGTTGTCGCGGATGACCGCGTCGGTCGAGGCCTCGACGTAGATGCCGTGGTCGTAGTTCGTCGCTGGCAGGCGGCCGCAGTGATGGATGCGGTTGCCCTCGATCAGAACCCGGTTGGCGCGGCCCCAGCTGGCCGAGCCGAGGTTGAAGCAGATCGTGGTGCCGTCGTTGGTGATCTCGTTGTCGCGAAGGACGACGTCGTCGCCGGTGATCGAGCTTGGCAGGAAGAGACTGCGTTTTGTTGTTGAGGATGAGCTCCTCGAGAGTGATCGAGTCCCCGGCGATCCGAAGCCGGCCGCGGACGGTGGCTGACGGCGCCGTCGAGCGAAGTCAGCGTGATGCCCGCTTTCTCGATCTTGTAGTTGCCGACGTCGTAGGTGCCGCCGGCGAGGCAGCCGGTCTGCCCGCTCGAGAGCTTCGTGACGACTTCCTGAACCGAGCGAACCGGACTCTGAGGCGTGCCGGCGGCGCCTGAGACGCCGTTGGGAGCAGCGACAACGTCGCACGCTGCGGCGGGCGCTGCCTGAGCGGAGCCCGTAGCGCAGAAGACGAAGATGACGGTGGCCAGCGTGGAGACGAGTGTGGTTCGACGCATGCCCCCTGAATCGGGGCGATCACACCGCGAATCCCCATTTCACGTGCCTTTGTGGACGCGTGTTCGTTTAGGCGGCCGGGCAAAGATTGGATGTTTGTCCAGGCGGCTATCGAGGCTCTGTCCGACCGGCAACCCCGTAGGCAACAGTGACCGGTGTTCGGCTCAGTAAGTTCGGCTAACCGGATGTGACGGTCGCGGGTCCGCCAGCCGGTCGTGAGCCTGACCACCTGAGGGCGTGCCCCTCGGCGGCGCACCTGCACCTTGACCGCGCCGGACTCGGCGTCCTTGGCGACAGCTTTGAAATACGTCTTGCCGGGGTGGCGCGGATTGAGCTTGGCCACGAACCTGCCGTTGCGAACCTTGGCCCCATCGACCTTGCGCCAGGAATTGCGTCCCTGGACCTTGACAATGACCCGCGCGGCCCCGACGGCCTTGCCCTTGAGGCGGAGCTTGCGGCCGGTG
The DNA here is from genome assembly GCA_963772035.1 of uncultured bacterium. GTDB lineage: Bacteria > Actinomycetota > Thermoleophilia > Solirubrobacterales > 70-9 > JALZKA01. The sequence goes on along the minus strand of CAVYVT010000008.1, from coordinate 332,067 downwards.
TGCACGCGGCGCCTCGACGACTTCAGGGAGAGCTTGGTCTCAAGCGCTGCCCCGCCCAGAAGCGCCGCGCAGGGCGATTCGGGCTGGAGGGTGTAGTCGCCGGCCGCGGGGTTCGTGTAGAAGGGGATCGACGGTGAGATTCGAGTGGGCGCTGAAGCCTTCTGGGGTCCTTCGAGGTGCCGCCGTCGCCATCGTCGTAGGCGCCGCCGGAAATGCAGTTGTTGGTGACGACGTTGTTGCGGCAGGCTGGCTCACCTGCGTTGTAGTGGGACTCGACGTTGTCGCGGAGCTTGGAGTTGGTGATCAGGTTGTTGCGAATAATCATGTCCGAGGAAGCCCTGTCGGCGCCGCCGCCGAACACGATCCCCTCGCCGTTGCGGTCGATCACGTTGCCCTCGATCAGGGTGCCCTGGCGTCGGGGTAGAGCTGGATCCCGCGGTCGGCGTTCTTGTAGTCCAGTTGTTGCGGATCGCCGCGTCGGTCGAGGCCTCGACCTCGACGCCGTGGTCGTAGTTCGTCGCTGGCCGGCGGCCGCAGTGTGGAGCCGTTGCCTCGATCAGGTTCGGTTGGCGCGGCCCCAGCTGGCGGAGCCGAGGTTGAACCAGATCGTCGTGCTGTCGTTGGTGATCTCGTCCGCGCAGGCAGACGTTGTCGCCGGTGACGAGCTCGGCAGCCGGTCTGGGTCTTGTTGTTGAGGATCAGCTCCTCGAGGTGATCTTGTCCCCGGCGATCCAAAGCCGGCCGCGGACGGTGGCCGCGGCGCCGCGAGCGAAGTCAGGGTGATCCCGCTTTTGATTCTTGTAGTTGCCGACGTCGTCGGTCCCGCCGGCGAGGCAGCCGGTATCACCCTCGGCGAGGCGGTCGACCAAGCCGGGAACTGTCTCGAGCGGCGCCGCGGGCGTGCCGGCGGCGGCGTGGCGCCCCCCGGCGCCGCGTCGAGGTCACTCGGCGGCGGGAGCGGCCTCGGCGCCGGTCGCGCGCAGGGCGAAGGTCACGGCGGACGGGGCGGTAGTGACGATTTCCGATGCATGCCCCCTGGATCGGGGCGGTCCGGAGGTTTCCGGCCCCGGGGAGCCATTTTTGGACGTCTGTTCGTTTAGCCGTCCACGGGAGACTGGACGTTTTTCGAGTCTGTGTGCAGGCATTGTGCGGGCTAAGGCGCGGAGGGCGCCCAGTTGCCGCCCACCGCGTTCTTATGCTGCCCTAATGCGGAGCGACGCTCGTTGAGCGATTGCCCGACACCGCCCGACGACGCCGCCCCCGCGGGCCTCGGGCGCATGGTCATCCGCAGCGTCGGGATCGCCGGCGGCGGTTACATCCTCGCCCAAGCCCTCACGCTCGGGTTCTACATCGCGCTGGCCCGGCTGGCTGCCCCGGAGGATTTCGGCGAATTCGCCGCCGGCACGGTGCTGATCGGCTTTGCCCTCTGGTCAGCGAGACGGGAATCATGTCGGCTTTGATCCAGCGCCGCGACCGCATCGAGGAAGCGGCCGCCACGGCGGTCCTGGCGACGTTCGTGAACGGGCTCTTCTTCGCGCTCGTGGCGCTGGCGCTCTCTCCGCTCGTTGGCGCCTACTTCGACTCGAAGGAGATCGGCGAGATCGCGGCGGTCATGTCCGGAGTGATCTTCATTCGCACGCTCACCGCGGTGCCGGACGCTCTGCTTCAGAGGCGCTTCTCGTTCGTGCGCCGGGTTACCGTCGAGCCGGCGACGGTCGTCGCCTTCGGGGTCGCCTCCGTTATCGCCTGCTCCCAAGGGCTCGGGGCCTGGGGGCTCGTGATCGGCCAGTACGTCGCTCACACCCTCGAGGTAGTCCTGTGTTGGACGCTCGCCAAGTACCGCCCGAATTTTCGCCTTGCATCGTTTGCCCTATGGCGTGAGCTCGTGAGCTACGGCCGCCACGTCTTCGCGGCGAGCGCCATCCTCAGGGTGGGCGAGCAGGCTGATTCGATCTGGCTCGGTCGCTTCTTGGGGCCGGCTGCACTTGGCCAGTTCCGCTACGCGCTCCGCGTCGCTTCCACCCCCTACTGGGCGCTCGTGGCTGGTGCCTCGTACGTCCTCTTTCCCGCTTTCTCGCGAATCGCCACCGAGTCCGAGCGCTTCGAGGAGGCGTTCATCCGCTCGCTCCGGTGGATGGCCTTGGCCGGGTTCTTCGCGGCGGCGCTAATCCTCGGCATCGGCGAGCCCCTGACGATCCTCCTCTTCGGCGACGTCTGGCAGCCGGCGGGCCTCGCCGTGATGGCGATGTGCATGTACACGGCGGCGGGCGTCTTGAGCTCGATCGCCTCCGAGGCGGTCAAGGCCCACGGCCGGCCCGACCTCCTCACGCGTATGTACACGCTCACCACTGTCCTGAGCGCGGCCCTGATGGGAATCGGAGTCCCGATCGGGCTGAGCGCGGTCGCTGGCGGCCTCTCAATCGCCTGGAGCATCTCCGCGGTCTATGCGATCCATCTGCTCTCGACCTCGATCGGCTTCTCACTTCGCCGCATGTGGGCGGAGATCGGCCCGCTGCCGTGGCGGCGCTTGCGGCGGCTGCCGTCCTGGTGCCACTCGAGCAGCTCGTGATGGACGCTGCGTCGCGCGACGGCCTCGAGGCCGCGGCAGTCATTGTCGCCGAGGGGCTCGCAGGCGCGATCGTGTTCCTCGCGGCGCTCTGGGTCGTCAGGCGGAGCACCGCGAAGGAGCTCGCCGGAGGGGCCGGATCCCTGATCTCTCGCGCTCGCCGGTCCGAAAGGGCTAACGGCGCCTAGAAGCCGCCACGAGCTCCTCGTAGCGCTGCTCGACCCGCTCGACCATGGTCTCCATTCGGTACTTGGCTCGCTGTCTCTCGGTCCCTGCCTCGCCGAAGCGCCGGGCTTCGCCGGGATCGTCGAGAAGCCTGCCTATTGCGGCGGCCATCGCCTCGGGGTCGCGCGGGGGGACGAGGAGCCCCGTCACACCGTCCGTGACCATCTCGGGGATACCGCCCACGCTCGTCGCGACCACCGGGATGCCGGCCTGCATGTACTCGAGGATCGAAAGGGGCCTCCCTCCCAGTCTGACGAGCACACCGCCACGTCCATCGCGGCGAGCAGGTCCGGGACGTCGAGCCGGATCCCCGTGAGGATGACCACTCCTCAGGCCGAAGCGAGCGATCGCCCGCTCGATCTTGTCTCGCTCGGGTCCGTCTCCGACGATCACCAGCCGGAACCTCCTGCCCGCCGCGGCGAGGACCTGGCCGGCCTCGACCAGAACCTCGAACGCTTTCTCTTCGCGAAGGAGCCCGACGCTGCCTATCACGGGTATATCGGCGTCGATGCCCAGCTCCGCGTCCCTTGGCGCCATCTCCGGCGGGCCTGTCCGGGATTCCGTTTCGCAGGGCCTCGAGCTTGGCCGGATTGACCCCCTCGAGGTCGATCATCTGCTGACGGCTCTGCGCCGAGACGGTCAGGAAGAGATCACAGCCGCGACCGATCAGGTCGCGGTCGAGAAAGTGCCGCGCTCGCGAGCCGTCGAATGACCACATGTGTTCGTGCGCGACGATCGCGGGGACCTGGCAAAGACGGCCGAGTATCGCCGCCCAGGAGTTCGAGCCCACCATGTGTGAGTGGATAACATCGATCTCGTTGCGCAGAACGGGAATCAACGGCCTCCACGCCGCGAACCCGTAGCGTGAGCTTCGGTGGACCTTTACGAGCCGAACCCCTGCTTCTCGAGGTCGCCGACCGCCCTCACGATGTCATCCCGGTCCGCGGCTGCCTCGTCCCAGCGCGTCACGCACAGGCTCGAGTGGAAGCGCTCGGGGTCGAGGCTGCTGGCGATCCCTACGGCGAGGCGCTCCGCTCCACCCGCCGCGTAGCCCATGCCCTCCACCATCGTGAGCACCCTGATGCGCTTGTTCGCCACACCCCAATGATTGCGTACCCTGATCAATTCGCGCAGACCCACGCGCAGCGTGACCACCGATGGCCAGACCACTCATCCTCTGCTACCACGCTGTCTCTGAGTCTTGGCCTGCACCGCTCGCGAGCACGCCTGGGCAGCTTCGCAGCCACCTCAAGCATCTCCGCGCACGCCGATTCGAGCCCGCCACCCTCTCGGACGCCTTGGCGGCGCCGCGCGAGAAGCGAACGGTGGCGATCACCTTCGACGACGCGTTCGCCTCCGTGCTCGAAGTCGCGAAGCCGATTCTGGACGAGTTCGGGTTCGTGGCCACGATCTTTCCTCCGACGGGCTTCATCGGGGCCGGCCATCCCATGCGTTGGCCCGAGATCGAGCACTGGATCGATTCGGACCACGAGTCGGACCTTCGCCCGATGAGCTGGCAGCAGCTTCGCGACTGCCAAGAAGCCGGCTGGGAGATCGGATCGCACACCGTGAGCCATCCCCACCTGCCGCTCACGACAGATGAAGAGCTTCGGCGGGAGCTCATCGAATCGCGCGCGGCGTGCGAGGCGGAGCTCGGCCGTGCCTGCCCGACGCTCGCGTACCCCTACGGAGAACGGGACGAACGTGTCGTCGCCGCAGCGGCGGAGGCTGGATACAAGCGCGCAGTCACGCTGCCCAACGGCTTCGCCGGCCAGAGCCCACTCGAGATCGCGAGAGTCGGCGTATACCGGGGCGACGACATCTGGCGCTTTCGCGCGAAGCCGCCGACGGGGTCCTCACCCTGCGGCGCGGGCGCGCCTGGCCCGCGATGATGAGGCTCGTCAGCGGCAGGGAGCGAAGCTAGCGAGCGCGTATTGCCGCGGCGAGGATTTGCTCGAGAATCGGCACCTGCGCCAGCCGATCGTGGTCTCGCGCCCACTCCTGGCCGCGCTTCGACAGGGATTCACGGAGCTCACTGTCATCCCTCAGTCGTCTGACCGCATTCGCGAGCGCCGAGGAATCGCCGGGCGGGGTCACGAGGGCAATCTTACGCTCGCGAGCGATACGCGCCGGCTCACCGGGCGCCGCGACGATCACCGGGCGCCCCGCAGCGCAGAAGTCGTAGAGCTTGATGGGAATCGACTTGGCGGCGCCGGCGTCGTCGGCAAGCGGCACCAGAAGGGCGTCTGAGGCCCTCACGTATTCCACGGCTTCGTGCTCCGGCACTGGATCGCGAAAGATCACGTTCGCGCGGTCCAGGCGAGCCGCCTGAGCTTCGAGAGCCGCGCGGGTCGAGCCCGAACCGAGGACGAGCAGGGTGAACTCCTCACCCAACTCGCCGGCAGCATCCACTGCGACAGAGAGGTCCTGGGAGAGACCGACGTTTCCCGCATAGGTCCAGAGGAAGCCCTCCGGTAGGCCCAGACGCTCGCGAGAAGGGTCGCGCTCGGCAGCTGCAAGCCACCGTGCCGTCGTGCCGTTCGGGAGCACCGTCGCGTTGGGCCGGCCCGAGATGCGCTCGACGTGGCTGGCGAACGGTTGGGTCGGGGTCGTCACCGTCGTCGCTTGCCGGTATAGAAACGCTTCGAGCTGCTCAACCCGCCTGATCACCGCGGGGTCGCTGAGCTCGCCGAGCGACACCGCGATCTCCGGCCAGAGGTCGCGGACGTCCAATACGAATGGGACTCGGTGCCGCTTGGCCAGGAGCAGCCCCACCGCTCCTACCGATAGAGGCGGGGACGACGCGAAGATGATCTCGGGGCGCCCGGTCAGCGCGCCTGCCACGGAAGCGCTGGCGGCATAACTGGCGTAGCTCAGCAGTCGCGGTTTCATCCCTTTCTCGGGAGACGCGCGAACCCATACATGCCTGACCCGGAGCCCGGAGCCGCGGCGCCGCACAAACAGACTGTCCCGGAAGCCCTCGTAGACCACTCCCTGGGGATGATTTGGCAGCCCTGAGATCACCTCGACTTCGTGTCCTCGCGCCGCGAGTCCGGCAGCGAGCGGCGCGAGACGGGCTGACGCAGCCGTCATCTCAGGCGCGAAGTACTGGGATACGAAAAGGATCCTCATGGCCCGCGCGCGACCTAGACCACGTCGAACAGCCCAGGATCCTCCACGAACTGCGCCTGCGCCCGCTCGTGCTCGCCGAGTCCCGATGTCGAACCAGGTGCCGTCGAAGTGGTAGGTGCAGACCTTCTCGCCGGCTTCGATCAAGGGCGAGGACGACGTCGGGGAAGTCGAAGTGCCCCTTCGGGATGTGCTCGAGCGCCCGCGGCGAGTAGGCGTAGATGCCCATGCTAGACCTCGTACTTCAATGTCGGCTTCTCGATGTAGTCCGTGACCACGCCGTCCTCGCCCTCGATCACGCCGAGGGCGAGCGGCACGTTCTTGTGGTGAGTGGCGATCGTCAGCGCGGCGTCCTGCTCGCGATGGTGGCGCATCAGCTCCGCGTAGTCGAGTGTCGTGAGGATGTCGCCGTTCATCACCAGGAACGGCTCTTCGGGCTCCTCGATCAGGTGCAGTGCGCCCGCGGTGCCCAGCGGTGGTCCTCCCAGAGGTAGTTCAGCTCGACGCCCTCCGGGACCCGCTCGCCTGGTCGAAGTAGGCCTTGATCAGGTCGCCCATGTGGCCGACGCAGAGCTCGACCTCGTCGAAGCCTCGCCGGGCGAGCTGGCGGATGATGAGCTCCAGGATCGGCCGCTCGCCGAGCGGCACCAGGGGCTTGGGAAGGATCGTCGTGTACGGGCGAAGGCGCGTGCCCTTTCCTCCCGCCAGGATGACGGCCCGCATCAGTCGTCTCCGGCCGGCGACTCCCCGGGAATGACCACCGAGTGGTTCGTGTAGAAGCCAGGCCGCTGGTCGAAGTCGTCGAAGATGCCCGCCCGTACCGCCTCGACCAGCTCGCGGATCGTCTCAGGCACGCGATGGCTCGGCTCGAACCCGAGCACGTCGTGGATCTTCTCGAAGGAGACGCGGTAGTTGCGGGGGTCCCTCCCGCCCTCTTCGTAGCTCACGCGTGCCGTCGCCGTCGAGTGCCTCCAGCGCCGCCTCGGCGACCATGCGCTTCGTGTAGTTCTCGTCGGAGTGACCGACGTTGAAGACCTCGTTGCGCACCGGTCGGGTTCCGCTGCGAGCACGGTCCTGATCGCCGCCGAGATGTCGCGGACGTGGCAGTAGGGCCGCCATGTGTCGGCGTCGTAGACGACGAGCTCGTCGCCGACGGCCAGCGTCCTTGTGAACTCCGAGATGGTGAGGTCAAAGCGCATGCGCTGGGAGAGGCCGTAAGCGGTTGCGATGCGAAGGAGAGTCGGGCAGAGATTCCACTCGTCCGCTCGACCGAGAACGAACTGCTCGAAGTCCACTTTCATCTCCGCGTAGAGCGAGACGGGCGCGAGATCGGACGTCTCGTCAGCCGGCTCGTCGGTGTCGCGGAGGCCGTAGTTGGAGCACGTGGACGTGAACACAAGGCGCTTGACTCCCGCCTCGTCGGCGGCAAGGGCGAGCTCCTTGCACGAATCATTCACGCGGCGCGCGAGATCCGGGTACTTGCTCGCGATCGGATCGCCGACCAGGGCGGCGAGGACGACAACGTCGTCGATCCCCTCCAGCGCGCGTTTGACGGCATCCGTGTCGGCCAAATCGGCTTTGATGAAGTCGAACTGGGGCTCCTCCAGCGTTCCCGCGAGGGCGGAGCCGTGGTCGAAAAGGAGGCGATCCAGGACTCGGACCGAGCATCCGTCGCCCAGGAGCGCTCGAACCAGGACGTTGCCGACATAGCCGGCGCCGCCTACGACCAGAATGTTTCGGCGCGCGAGGGAGCTCATCGCGCCATACTTTACGTTTACCTCCTTGGCGAGGAGCAGCCAGGGGGGCTCGCGCAAGAAAACCGTCGAGACTGGGGAGTAAGCGATGAGTCAGATCAGCGAGCGCGCGCACAACGTCCGGAGCATGATGGGGGTCGCCTCAGGCGTCTCCGGAAAGCGTGCTGTCGTAGGGGTCCTCGCGGGCAGGCAAAGCCGCAGCCAGGCGACCGTCGCCGTTCCCATGAAGGCCCTCGGCGGGCAACCTTTGTACGTCCGGCCGGGGACGAGCGACGCCTACAACGCAACGTGGTACTACCGCGACCATCTCTATCTGCCGTCCAAGAGCTTGAAGGGGCCGCTCGACACGATCTGGGAGATCGGGTCGAACATAGGCGCGGCTTTGACCGCACTTGGAGTTGCGTATCCGAACGCTTCACTCCTGGGTCTCGAGCCTGATCCACAGAACGCAGCCGTCCTGCGCCAAAACACTGAAAGGTTCGGAGAGCGCTGCACGATCGTTGAGATGGGCGTCTGGGACGAAGAGGGTGAGCTGTCCATGGATCACTCGTCGCCTGCCGGCGCTCACGGCTTCACGCTGCGACCGGTCCCCGCGGGTGGGCCCCTCGATTCAGCGATTCCCGTCACGACACTTGATGCGCTTATCGCCAAGCATCTGCCCGACGGCGATATTGACTACCTGCACGTGTCGGTCGAGGGTGCAGAGCCCCGTGTTTTCTCGCGGGGTAGTTGGAACGAGCGCGTTCGCTCGATGCGAATCGAGCTCCATCCGTATGCGGGCTTCAACTTGGGCGAGTGCGAGAGCCTCCTGGCCCCGAGGGGCTACCTCGTCACCCCGGATCCGCATCTGCCCGGCAAGTGGGCTCACGCGCTGAGGCGCTGACTCGCGAGAGTTCCCGCGTACGACGTCGAGTGGGCTGAGGCCGGCGTAACCGCCGCTCCGAGCGCTACTCGCCGGCGCGTCGTTGAACGCAGACCGTCGTATCCCATCGCTTCAGCACAGGTCGCGCGATCAGCGGTGGTTGTGACTGGTCCGAATGGGTGTCCACGACGGTTCCGCGCGGGTCGGAGCGAGCGATCCCAAATAGCTCCTCGTTCGTCAGATAGGACACGACCGGCGGGCCGATGTTCGCCCAGTAGCCACCGACCGAGATCCGCCTGCTGGTCACCGACGTCAGTCCCTTCTTGACCCAGAAGAGCGCCCAGGTGGAAACGCGGGGCGCGTAGATGGGCTCGTGGACGATCACGTGGCCGCCGGGCTTGACGAGGTTCAAGGAGTTCTCGAACGCCAGCCGTGCCCGCTCCTTCGAGTCTCTCCGGTTGGGACCGATCAGGTGATGAAGGGTTGCGGCCACGACGACGAAATCGAAACGCTCGGGCACGGCGTCGATGACCTTGGGGTCGAGGATCGAGCCGTGGTAGGTGTCGCATCCCAGGCGCTCTCGCGCCTGGTCCAGGATCTTCTCGCTCACGTCGAGTCCGGCGATGTGCTTGATGCCGGCCTCACGGGCCATGAACTCCAGCGTGTTCCCGACGCCGCAGCCGACGTCCAGAAGCGCGCTGTCCGGCGACGCCTTGGACCGGATGAACGCCGCCGCGTGATCCAACCGGTCGAGTGAGTACTCCGGGGTGTGCGAGTCGAAGTACTCGATCGTTGCCGTGTCTTCCGAGGGTGCCTCGGGCTGCTTGTCGGGAGCCTCGGCCATCAGGGGCTGATGCCGCCCCCGGGGGAGCCGCCTCCGCCTCCGCCGCCCCCACCGGGCTCGGGCTCCGGTTCAGGCTCCGGTTCCGGCTCCGGTTCAGGCTCCGGCTCCGGTTCAGGCTCGGGCTCGGGCTCCGGTTCAGGCTCCGGTTCCGGCTCGGGCTCCGTGTCGGTCGAAGTCGTGGTCGTCGTGCTTGTCGTGGAGGTCGTGGTCGACGACGACGTGGTTTCGTCATCCCCGTCATCACCAGACGCGATCACCGCCAGAGCGACACCCAGTCCGATCACGAGCGCGGCGAGGACGATGAGGGCGCCCTTACCCCCAGGCGACATGCCGCCGTCGTCGGGGGCCGTCCACTGCTGTTCTGGCTGCTGCTGCCCGTAAGGGTCCTGGCCGTACGGATCGGGCTGACCGGAGGGCTCGTCGGGGTCCGGGGGCATGACTCGCGTCGGGTCGTCGCTCATGGCTGCGAGTCTACGAAGAGACAGAGTTGGCTAGAAGGGCGAGACCCTTCGATGCGTCGCCTTCGCTCAGGATGAGCGGCGGGAGGAGGCGCAGCATCCCGGGGCCCGGGCAGTTGATTACCAAGCCAGTGTCAAGGCATCGGTCGCGGACCGTCGGCGCGTCCAGGCCGTCGGCGAAGTTGAGTCCGATCATCAGCCCGCGGCCCCGCACTTCGGCAACTCCGTCGATCGCGGCGAGGCCATCCACGAGCTGAGCTCCTCGCTCACGAACGTTCGCGAGCAGTGCCTCGTCGTCGATCACATCGAGTGCGGCGAGCGCAGCTGACGCTCCCACCGGGCCGCCGGCGAAGGTCGAGCCGTGGTCGCCGGGCTCGAACGTGTCGGCAAGCTCGGGGGTGGTGACAACGGCTCCGACGGGCAGCCCGCCGCCCAACGCCTTGGCGGCGGTCATGACATCGGGCCGCACCGGCGACCGCTCGAAGGCCCAAAGGCTCCCGGTCCTCCCCATTCCGGCCTGGACCTCGTCGAAGACGAGCAGCGCCCCCGTCTCGTCGCACGCCTCTCGCGCCGCGATGAGCACTTCGTCCGCAATCGGGAAGATGCCGGCCTCGCCCTGAATCGGCTCGATCATCACGGCGGCCGTCTCGACTGTGACAGCGGCTCGGAGCGCTTCTGCGTCGTCGCGTGGGACCGCATCGAAGCCGCGGGGCAGCGGGCCGAAGCGCCCCTCGTCGGCCAGCTTCGGCGTCGCGGCGAGCGCTCCGATCGTGCGCCCGTGGAACGCGCCGTCGAGGCTCACAACGCGCGGTGCTTCGATGCCGCGGCCGTGTGCGTGCTTCCGTGCGAGCTTGATCGCGCATTCCGCTGCCTCGGCGCCCGAGTTCGTCAGGAAGACCTTGCCACCGAGCGAAGACTCCGAGATCCGCTCGGCCAGCCGCAGGGCTGGCTCGGAGAGAAACAGGTTCGAGGAGCCGTTGAACTGCCCTACCTGCTCCGTGATCGCGGCGACGATCCGCGGGTGGCAGTGACCCGCGTTGTGGACCGACAGGCCGGAGAAGAAGTCGAGGTACTCCTTGCCGTCGGAATCCCACAGGCGAGCGCCATCCCCGCGCACGAACTCGACGCCGGCGCGCAGATACGTCGGCATCGTGAATCGCGACTCGAGCTCGCGAAGCTCACCCGCGTCGGTCATGGCTTGAAGCGCAGGACATCGATCCCGCCGCGGTCGAGGATCCGCGCCCTCTGGTTGGGGTTGAAGCCGGCGTCGTGCTTCGCCTCACTGGCCATCAGAAGGTTCACGTAGAGGGGGACGGGATTGCCCTGTCCGTCGCGGGCGTCCTCGTCCAGGCGCGCAACGCCGACCTTGCTCGTCAGGCACGGCGACCGCGGCCTGCCGCAGTTGAAGCCGTTGGTCTCCGACATCTCGGCGCCGCCCTTCACCACTCGGCGAGCGATCGGGCCAGGCGTGATCGCGGACGGGCTGTCGGTCAGGATGAGCTGAGCGCTCGAACGGGCGTCGTGCGGCAGGTGACGAACCTCCATCAGGGCTTTGGCCTCGGCGGCGAGCTGGTCCTTCGCGTCCAGGCCGTTCAGCCTCTTCGAGTAGACGACGCTGAACTTCTCGTCGAACGGGAGCCCGGTCGTCCTTCTGTCTCGCGTCGTCTCTGGCTTGGGCCTGGGCTGGTCGGCGGGCCGGTAGACGATCGCGTTCACGCGGCCGCGGTCTTGCGAGACCTGGCCGCTTGGCGGCAAGCCGCCGATGACCAGGAGGTCGCCGCTCTGCGCGCTGGGGTTATGAGCTGAAAGGACGACGTTGATGCGGCACTCGGCGGGCGGGCACGGCGGCCCCTGAGGTCCCACCCGCAACCCGCCGTTCCTGAAGGTCAGCACGCAATGGTGCTCGCGGTGAGGGTTCTTGCCGAGGCACTCGTGGCGGTTCGTACGGGTCAGGGTCACGGCCTTGCCGCCCCCCGTGGCGTTGGCGCCGCGAGCCAGAACGAGGCGAGCTTCGAGATCGACGTTGTACTCGTATGGCCGCCCCACGCAGCGCGGCTCGGGCCGGAAGCAGTCGAGCGTCACCTGGAGCTCGGAGGTGACGTCGAGCCGGTCGCCGGCCTCCAGGTCGGGCAGGTTGTCCGCCTTCATGGACATCACGACGTACTTCTTGTCGTCGTCGCGCGTGATCTGGACGGTCTCCCGCGTCTCGGAATCGATCCCGCTCGTCGCGACGATGACCTTGTCCTGGCCACCGGCCTGCTCGGCGCTCGAGGTCGCGATGGACGTGCTCAGGACACTAAAAAGCGCCGCAACAAGGGCGAAACGTCCAACAGCACCGGCTATAGGACGGGACGTTGGACGTTTGGGTATCGCGGCGGGTCGCTTCACGGCGTGATCTTGGTTCCGACGCCGCGGTCGGTGAAGAGCTCGAGCAGGATCGAATGCGGCTGCCGGCCATCGACGATCTGCGCCGAGCCGACTCCGCCGCGGATTGCCTCCACGCAAGCGGAGAGCTTGGGGCGCATGCCCCCCTGGATGTCGCCCAGGACGCGCTCCACCTCGTCGACTCGGGCCGAGGAGATAAGCGTGGACTCGTCGGCAGGATCCTCCAGCCACCCGGCGACGTCGGTCAGGAACATCACTTTGTGGGCGCGGAGCGCCGCGGCGACCTTGCCGGCGGCAGCGTCGGCATTCACGTTGTAGGAGTTCCCGCGCGCGTCGGCGGCTGCCGAGGCGACGACCGGGATGTAGTCGGCGGCGATGTGATTGATGACGTCCACGTCCACGCGCTCGACCTCGCCGACGTGCCCGACGTGTTCGGCGTTGGCGACTGGCCTCACCGCGAACATCGAGCCGTCCTCACCCGACAGCCCTACCGCAGGCTGTCCGTGGCGGTTGATGCGCTTGACGATGTCCGAGTTCACCTTGCCGAGCAGGACCATCTTCGCCACCTCGACCGTGTCGGGGTCCGAGACCCGAAGGCCTTCGTGGAACTTGACCTCCATGCCGAGGCGCTCCATGTATCGGGTGATGTCCGGGCCTCCGCCGTGAACGACGACCGGGTTCATCCCCACGTACTTCAAGAGGACGATGTCTGTGGCGAACGCGTCCATGAGCGCTTCGTCGGCCATGGCCGCGCCGCCGTACTTGACGACCACGGTGCGCCCGTGGAACTCCCTGATGTAGGGCAGGGCCTCGAGGAGCGTCTCGACGCTCACGTGGCCCTCGTCCGTGAAGCGCTCGGGGCTCACGTCGTGTACTCCGCGTTGATGTGGATGTACTCGTGGGTCAGGTCCGAGAAATAGACGTGCGCGCTCGCGTCCCCGCGGCCCAGGGCGATGCCGATCTCAGCCTCGTCGGTCTCGGCGCCGAGTTCCTCATACGAGATCGAATGCGGTCCCGGCTCGGGCATGTCCTCGCCGGCAAGGGCCATCCCTGCTGCCTGCGCGATCCTGCCCCAGTTGGCGTCGTGGCCCGTAAGCGCGGTCTTTACGAGCGGCGAGTTCGCGATCGTGCGGGCGACGCGCTCGGCCTCGTCGGCATCACGTGCCTCGGTCACCGTCGCGCGGCCGATGCGCTCGGCACCTTCTCCGTCGGCGACGATCTCCAGGGCGAGCGCCAGGAGTACGCAATCCAGGAGGCCCGACGGCATGGGCGTCTCCGTCTCCCCCGTCGCCTGGAGGACGACGGTGTCGTTCGTCGACATCTGCCCGTCGACCGTGATGCGCTCGAAGGAGCCGTCGACGGCCTTCCTGAGCGCGGCGTCGGGATCGGAGATCTGCGCGTCGGTCTGCACGAAGCAGAGCATGGTGGCGAAGCCGGGCTGGATCATGCCGGCGCCCTTCGCCTGGGCGGAGATGGTCACTCCGCCCGCCTTCACGCTCACGTTCTTCGGCGAGCGGTCTGTCGTCATGATCGCGCGAGTGAAGCCCGTGGCGCGGTCCCTGGCGAGGCTGCCCGCGGCCTTGCGCACGCCGCCGGTCACGAGATCGATCTCCAGAGGCACGCCGATGACTCCAGTCTCGGCCACGACGACCTCGCGATCGTCGAGCCCGAGGGCATCGGCCGTCGCCGACTGCATCGCGAGCGCGTCCTTGAGGCCCTGCTCGCCCGTAGCGGCATTCGCGTTGCCCGAGTTCACCGCGACCGCGCGAACCGCCGCGGCGTCGACATTGTCCCGGCATACGCGGATCGGCGCCGCCGCGGCAGCGTTGCGGGTGAGGAGCACCGCTGAGGCCACTTCGCCCGCGTCACATACGAGGACCGCGACGTCGGTCTCTCCCCCGTCTTTTAAGCCGCAGTGGGTTGCGCCAGCCCTGAATCCCGGCGCGAGGACAGAAGGGTCGAGCTCTTCGGCGCCTCGCGGCAGGTCCACCCAGCGTTTGTCGAAGAAGCTCGTCACGAGAGTCCCGCCGATTCGTCCAGGCCGAGCATCAGGTTCAGGTTCTGGACCGCCTGCCCGGCTGCGCCCTTCCACAGGTTGTCGATCGCCGCGAAGACGATCGCCCGCTCTCCGCCCCACTCCAGGCGCGGGTGGATGCGGCAGAAGTTGGACTCGAAGACGTCGGCGACGCCAGGCGGGTCGGCCACCAGCTCGACGAAGGTCTCGCTGCCGTAGAGATCCTCGTAGAGGCCACGCAGCTCCTCGGCGTCGAGCGGCCGGGAGAGCTCGACGTAACAGCTTGCGAGCAGCCCCTGGTCGAGCGGAAGGAGGTGCGGGATGAAGGTCAGCGGACCGCTCGCGCCCATCGCATGGAGCTCCTGCTCGATCTCTGGGAGGTGGCGGTGCCCGTCGACCCCGTACGGCTTCACGTTCTCCGCTACCTGGGAGTAGTCGCCGCCGCCCTTGCCGGCCCCCGACACACCCGACTTGGCGTCGATCACGGCGCTCCCGATGACTCCCGCGCGAGCGAGCGGAGCGAGCGCCAGGAGGCTGGCTGTCGGATAGCAACCGGGGTTGGCCACCACGCCCGCCGCGCTCACAGCGGCGCGGTTCAGCTCCGTCAGGCCGTATGCGGCGTCATCGACCAGCTCGGGCGCGCCGTGGTCCCCGTACCACTCGCCGTAGGTCGCGAGGTCGCGGATCCGGAAGTCGGCCGAGAGGTCGACGACGGGGATGTCCTGGGCGCGCAGCGCCGCGACGACCGGTGCCGCAGCGCCATGCGGGTACGCGACGATGGCCGCGTCATATCCATCGAGGTCATCCAGGTCCAGCTCCTCGAGCGCAAGCGGCACGCGATGGCGAGGGTAGATCGAGTCGAGGCGGGCGCCGATATCACCGCGCGCGGTGATGCGGGCCAGCTCGAGGCCCGGGTGGCGATGGACGATACGCGCCGCCAGCGCGCCCGCGAAGCCGCTGGCGCCGGCGATGAGAACTCTCGGCTCAGCCACGGAGCGACCCCCCGATGCCCTCCAGGGAGTCACTGATCTGCCCCCTGATGGGAGCGACCTCTTCGTCGGTGAGAGTCCTGTCGGCGGCGCGGAACTCGAGGCGGATCGCAAGGCTCTTCTTTCCCTCGCCGACCTGCTCGCCACGGAAGAGGTCGAAGATCTCCGCGCTGCGCAGGAGGTCACCGCCGGCGCTCCGCACCGTCTCGCGAACGCGCTCGGCAGGCACGTCTTCAGGCACGACTACGGCCAGGTCTTGAAGGAGCGCGGGATGAGTCAGGAGGTCCTCGTAGACCTCGTCGCCGCTGCTCGCAGCGTCAAGAAGCGGAGCGACGTCGAACTCGAACGCCACCGCAGACGGCAGATCCCACTCGGCCGCGACCGCGGGATGAAGCTCGCCCAGCCACCCCGCGTGAACGCCGCCGAAGGACACCGAGGCCGCCCGCGCTGGATGCAGGAACGGCTCGGAGGCGGGCGCGAACTCGGGCTCGGCGCCCACGCCGCGAGCGAGCACCTCGATCACGCCCTTGAGAACGAAGAAGTCCTGCGCAGGGGCATCGCCGCGCCATGCGGGCGGGCTGAGCGGCCCGACGGTGATCGCAGCAATGCGGTGGGGCTCCCGGTCGGGCGCAGGCATGTCACCCGGGAACGCCCCAGCCTCGGTGGATCCTTCGTCCGGCGGCGGCTGGGCCAGATACGCGCGCCCGGACTCGAACAGGCCGGCCCGGTCCATCCCATGCGCCAGGTTCCTGCGCGCAGCGTCGAGGAGGCCGCCGAGAAGCGTGGTCCGCATCACGGAGAGCTCCTCGGAAAGGGGGTTGGACACGCGCATGGCGCTACGGCGAGCGTCGTGTGTGTCGAGGCGCAGCAGGTCGAACACCCCGGGTGAGATGAGCCCCCATGAGATCGCCTGGTCGAAGCCCATGTCGCGCAGCGAGTCCTCGAGCCGCCTGCGAAGAGCCTGGCCCCGGGTCAGGCCGCCGCGCTCGCCATGCGCGGGAAGCGTGCGCGGGAGCTGGTCGAGACCGTGAAGGCGCGCGACCTCCTCGATCAGGTCGATCTCGCGCGTCACGTCGAAGTGCCGCTCGGGGGTGATCTCAGCGCGGAGGTCCGGCCCCTCCTGAACGACAGAGAAGCCGAGGCGGGTCAGGTTCTCCTGTGCCTCAGCGGTATCGATCGGGATGCCCAGAATGGCTTCGGTGCGCTCGGCGCGCAGCGCGATCACGTGAGGCGCGGGTGGCTCAGTCGCCTCGTCGATGGTGCCTGGCACGAGCGTCGCTCCCGAGTACTCGCAGATGAGCCTTGAAGCGACCTTCTGCGCGCGCATCGCCAGCTCCGGATGAAGCTGCTTCTCGAAGCGAGCGGATGCCTCGGAGCGGAGGCCAAGCTCGTTGGAAGTGCGCAGGATGTTCGGGCCGTTCCAGGTCGCTGCCTCCAGCAGGATGCGGGTCGTCTCGTCTGAGACCTCGGAGTCGCGGCCGCCCATGACGCCCGCGACGCCTCCCGCGGGGCCGTCCTCGTCGCAGATCAGGACCATCTCGGAGTCGAGGACGCGCTCGTTGCCGTCGAGAGTCGTGATCTTCTCGCCGTCCTTCGCGCTGCGAACAACGAGAAGCCCGCCTGCGACCTGGTTGAGGTCATACGAGTGGAGTGGCTGACCGGTCAGGAGCATCACGTAGTTCGTGACGTCGACGATGTTCGAGATCGGACGCTGCCCGGCGGCGATCAGGCGGGCGCGGAGCCAGAGCGGCGACGGGCCCATTCGAACGCCTTCGAACGCGCGGGCGGTGAAGCGGGGGCAGAGATCGGGCACCTCGACCTTCACGGTCGCGAGGTCGTCCACCGAGCCCGAACCGGTCGCCTGCTGGTCCTCGTCCCAAGGCGGCGGGGCCAGCTCGGCGCCAGTGAGCGCGTGCACCTCGCGTGCGACGCCATAGATGCCGAGGCAGTCCGAGCGGTTCGGGTTGAGGTCGAGCTCGAGCACCTCTTCGGCAATCGGCAGGACGTCTGAGAGCGGCGTGCCGGGTGCGGGCGCGGAGGTGTCAGGCACCGTCCCGGTGCCAGAGGCCAACACCATGATCCCGTCGTGGTCGGAGCCAAGCTCCAGCTCGTCCTCGGCCAGGATCATCCCTGCCGACTCGATCCCGCGCAGCTTCGCCTTGCCGAGCTCTAGGCCACCGGGCATGACGGCGCCGGGCAGGGCGACCGCGACGGTCTGGCCCGCGGCGACGTTGGGAGCCCCGCAGACGATCGTCCTCTCCCCCTCGCCGTCGTCGACGACGCAGACGCGCAGGCGGTCGGCGTTCGGGTGCTGCTCAGCCGAGACGACGTGGCCGACCACGAATCCGTCAGACGACGGCGGGCCCACGGTCGAGACGCGTTCGACCTCGACGGCGCGCATCGACATGAGGTCGGCGAGCTCGGTGGCAGAGATGCCGGGGTCGCAGTACTCCTTGAGCCAGGAGAAAGGAACCTTCACGCGAACTGCCCCAGGAATCTCGCGTCGTTCTCGTAGAACATGCGGAGGTCGGGGATGCCGTGCTTGAGGAACGCGATGCGCTCGATCCCCATGCCGAAGGCGAAGCCCTGGACTTTCTCGGGGTCGTAGCCGTGCGCCTGAGACGAATCCGAATACGTTCGGATCGACCATGCCGGCGCCAAGGATCTCGATCCAGCCGGTGCCCTTGCACACCCCGTCGCGCTCGCCGTTAGGCAACGTGCCCGAGCCGCCGCAGCGAAAGCACGAGACGTCCACCTGGACGCTCGGCTCGGTAAACGGGAAGAAGTCGGGCTTGAGGCGAGTCTCGCGCTCGTCGCCGAACAGCGCCCGTGCGACTTCCTGGAGCGTGCCCGCGAGGTCGGCCAGGGTGATGTCCTCGGCCACGGCCAGGCCCTCGACCTGCGAGAACATCGGCAGATGCGTCGCGTCCATGGTGTCGCGCCGGTAAACCGTGCCGGGCACGATCACGAACAGCGGCGGCTCGTTCGACTCCATCGCCCGGACCTGGTTGGGTGAAGTGTGGGTGCGGAGGAGGACGTCGCGCGGCCCGGGCGGCAGCCCGTCCTTCCCGACGACGCCGTCGGCGAGCGAGGCCGGATCGACGTAGAAGGTGTCCTGCACCATCCGCGCCGGGTGGCCGGGCGGATGGTTGAGCGCGGTGAAGTTGTAGAAGTCGTGCTCGATCTCGGGGCCGTCCATGACGCGGTAGCCGAGGGCGACGAAGATGTCCTCGATCTCGCGCCGGGTGCGGGTGATCGGATGGATGTGGCCGACGCGGACGGGCGGGGTGCCGGGCAGCGTGACGTCGATTGCGTCCGTCGCGAGGCGCTGGTCGAGCTCGCCCGACTCGAGCGCGTCGCGGCGGGAGTCGAGCGCTGCCTCCAACTGCTTGCGAGCGCTGTTCGCGCCCGCACCGACCGGGCCCTTCTCCTCCGCGGGAAGCTCTCCGATGCCGCGCAGGATCGAGGTCAGCTCGGACTTGCGGCCGAGGTACTGGACGCGCAGCTCTTCGAGCGCGGCTGAATCGGCCGCCGCTTCGATTGCGGCGACCCCCTCGGCCCGTAGCTGTTCGATTCGATCGACTGCGCTCATGGTTCCTCGCCGACTCTCGACCCTATCCGGCTCAAAGCGATGGCCGCCGCGGCCGCGACGCCCAGCGACTCGACGGCGTCGGGGCGCATGGGAATGGTCCACGTTGCGTCGGTCGCGTCGACGACTTCTTGGGGCAGGCCGTCGCGCTCGGCGCCCAGGCAGATTGTTTCTGCATTCGCCGGTGGCTCTGCGGAGCCGCCATGGGCAACCAGGGAGACTCGGGGAATCGGCGTTTCCTCGAGTTCGCAGCGCCTGATGGGGACCGTGAAAATCGCGCCCATTGACGCTCGGACAGCTTTTGGGCCGTAGGGATCGGCGCATTCGGGCCCGAGCGCGACCCATGCGTCGGCGAGCGCGCCGGCGCTGCGCACGATGCTCCCCACGTTCCCGGGGTCACCAACGCCATGGAGATATACACAAAGCGCCCCCTCCCCTGCCGAACGTCCCTCAGTTGTCGCTATAGCGGTAGCTCCGGGACGTTCGGCGCCAGGAAGGGGCCAAACTGCGATCACGCGCGTGCCTGAGCCGAGGGTTGAGGCCGCGTCGAGGAGCTCCTGGAGGACTTCGTCGCCCCCCAGGTCCTCGCCTTCCCGGGTGAGCAAGAACTTCGGCTCGAGACCTGCCGCGCGGCCCGCTTCGATCAAGTCCTCGCCCTCGGTCACGAACAGGCCTTCGCGCTCGCGGTGCTTGCGCTCGGCGAGCTTTCGCACCAGCTTCAGCTTCTCGTTGTCTTTGCTCGTGATCGTCATCGGTTTTCGCGCTCTATGCCAACAAAAAGGGCGCCTCTTGGGCGCCCGGGTGAGTCCTGGTCGGCGGTCGAGGAATGCTCAGGCCGCCGCGGCCTCCCGGGCTAGCTCGGTAAAACGTCGGAACGCCTCGGGCTCGCGCACGGCGAGGTCGGCGAGCATCTTGCGGTTGACCTCGACCTCGGCCAGCTTCAGGCCGTGCATCAACTCGGAGTAGCTCATGCCCTCCTGGCGCGCTGCGGCGTTGATGCGAACGATCCAAAGGCGACGAAAGTCGCGCTTGCGGCGGCGGCGGTCGCGGAACGCGTAGTTCCCCGAGCGCATGACCTGCTCGTTTGCGAAGCGGTAGCTCGAGTGCTTGCGGCCGTAATAGCCCTTCGCCTGATCAAGAGTCTTCTTCTTGCGCCGCTTTCGGGCGACAGCATTCGTTGCGCGAGGCATGGGGCTACTTCCTCTTCGCGAGCAGGCGATTCACGCGCTCGGTGTCGGCCGGAGCCACGTCGGTGGGCTTGGCCATGCGGCGCTTGCGCTTAGGCGACTTCTTCTCCAGGATGTGGCTGGAGTAGGCGCGCCGGCCGCGCAGCTTGCCGCTGGCGGTCTTGCGAAAGCGCTTCTTCGCGCCTGAGTGGGACTTCATCTTCGGCATGGCGAACGGACTATTGAAGCAGGTCGGCGGACGACCGCACAGGCGGCCGTCCGCGTCCCAGCATTCTCCTACTCGCCGGCGATGGCGCTACGAACGGACTCGATGAGGCCTTGGCGCGCCACCGGCACCTTCTGCCCCTTCTTGAAGACGGCCGTGCTTGAAGATCCCGTGCAGGAGATCTCGTCGTCGCTCGACTCCGGATCCTCGGGGGTGCCGTCCCCGTCATCGATCCATTGTCCCATTGCGACGATGCCAACCATTCCGTCGCCCTGGTTGCCGTTGGGCGCTTTCGCCTTCAGGCTCGCGTCGACGAACTTGCCGGTTTCCTTCACCACTCCATTGGTGCGAAAGAGCCTTGTACCCGGTCCGATGACGCCACGGAGCGGCACTCCGCCGAAGCAGCTGTCGTCCTGCCCTGCAATCTCGAACAGCTCGTCATCGCGAACGAGCTCCTTCGTCCCGCCCAGCTTTTCCGTCGTGTCCCACTTAGCGCCCGTCAGCTTGAAGCCCTCCGTTTCGAAGAAGCCAAGGACGAAAAGCCGGCCTTCCTCCGTAGCGTCGGAGCCGACCGTGCCGATCGTTGCCGTCGTGCTTTCACCGCTATCGACCTTGTCCTGCGACCAGTCGAGCTCTCGCAGCAAGTAGCAGCCGCTGAGTAGCTGTGTGGCGACAAGCGCGACGACGACTGCGCCGATCTTCCTTCTCATAATTGATTCTCCCCGGTTCGGTTTAAGGATTGAGTGCGCTTTCTAGCGCATCCACGACGATTTCGATCTTCGCCTCGTCCAGGCTGGGCGAAAGCGGCAGTGCAAAGTGGCGATCGGCGATCTCCTCGGCGACCGGACGCTCGTCCGCAGGGCGTTTCGGCTCGTACACGGAGAGCTGCGTGAGCGACGGGTAAAAGGTCGTCTGGACACGCTGGGCGTGCATCGACTCTCGCACCGCGTCGCGCGTTTCGCGGTCGGCGACGAGCACCGGAAACGCGAAGTGACCGCTCAGCTCGACCCACTCGGCGGGGAACGGCACCTCGACGCCGTCAACGCCGGCCAAGCGCTCGCGATACGTCTCGGCGACGCGACGAAGCTCCGCCAGCGCGTCGTCCAATCGAGCCAGCCGAGCCATCGCAAGCGTCGCGCGCGGCTCGTCGATCCGGAAGTTGAAGCCCAGGCGCGTCACGTCGTAGGTCTCGGCGTGGCCGCGGTGGCGGTCCCACGTGACCGAGGTCATCGCGTGTGAGCGGAGCTTGCGGAGCTCGACAGCGAACTCCTCGGAGTCGGTGACCATGATCCCGCCCTCGCCCACGCCGAGCTGCGTCTTGGAGAAGAACGAGAAGCAGCCGCAGATACCGGCTGTGCCCGCGCGCGAGCCGTCGCGGAGCTTGCCGCCGTCGGATTCGGCGCAGTCCTCGATCAGAGCGATGCCGCGCTGGTCGGCGATCGCGCGGAGCGCGTCGATATCGGCCGGGTAGCCGAACATGTGCACGGCGATGATCGCCTTCGTCCGCTCGGTGATGAGGCTCTCGACATGCGTGGGGTCCATCAGCGGCTCCTGCGGCGAGACGCAATCGGCGAGCACCGTTTCGCCGCCCGCGATCCGGCCCGCATGCGCGTCGGCGACGAATGACAAAGCTGGCGCGATCACCTCGTCGCCCGGGCCGACTTCGGCCGCCAGGCAGGCCATGTGCAGGGCAGCCGTCGCGCTCGAGACCGCGACGGCGTGCTCTGATCCCGTGTATTCGCAGAACGCCTTTTCGAGCTCGAGCGTTCTCGGGCCCATTGTCAGCCAGCCCGAGCGAAGCGTGTCGAGAACCGCTTCGACGTCCGACTCAGGCAGCGAGATCTCGGTGAGGGTGACCTTCCAGGGCTCGCTCATGCGCCGTTCTCCAGGACGTGTGCGACTGACTCGCGCACGGCTGCGGCGACATGCTCCTGCAGGTCGTCGGGCATGTGTGGGTAGAGGGGAATCGAGAACAGGCGTGCCGCCGCGTCCTCAGTCTTCGGCAGCGAGGCTTCGCCGAACTCGCGGACGTAGCCGCCGAGCTGGTGGGTCGCGGGATAGACGGTGGTCTGCACGCCGTGCTCGTCGCGAAGCCTGTCGCGAATCGGCTGGCGAGAAGCGGGGTCCACGAGAATTCCCATCAGGTAGCAAGACGAGCGCGTCTCATCGTTCCCCCGGTAGGCGATTCCCAGGCCCTCGGCGTCGTCGAGCAGCTCGCGATACCGCGCGATCAGCCGGCGCCGGCGTTCGATCTCGGCGCCCAAGCGTGCGAAGCGCGGACGGATGATGGCCGCGCGAAGGTCGTCGAATCGATAGTTGAAGCCGACCTCGACAACGTCGTAGCTCATCGCGGTCCCCCGGTGGCGCTCCATGGTGGTGGCCGTCATGCCTTGCGAGCGCAAACGGCGGACCCTCTCAGCGACCTCATCCGAGTCGGTGCAGAGGGCCCCACCTTCCCCTACGCCCAGGACCTTGTTCGGAAAGAACGAGAAGCAGCCGGCGAGGCCGTAGGTGCCGAGCTCCTTCGATCCGTAGTGGGCCCATGGCGCGTGAGCGGCATCTTCGATCAGAACGAGGCCCCTGCGTTCGCACAGCGCGGCGAGCTCCTCGATTTCGACCGGATAGCCCGCCCAGTGGACCGGGATCACGGCCTTCGTCCGCTCGGTGATGAGGGCCTCGACCGCGCCGATATCCATGTTCAGGTCGTTCCCCTCACCGCCCACGAGGTCGCAGAAGACCGGCCGCGCGCCGCAGTAGCGGACGGCGTTGGCGGTTGCGACAAACGTCAGCGACGGCACTATGACCTCGTCGCCAGGCTCGATCCCCGCGGCGATGCAGGCGAGGTGAAGCGCGGCGGTGCAGCTCGACAGCGCGAGGACGTGCTTGGAGCCGAGATGCTCAGCGAACTCCTGCTCGAAAGCTTCCGTCTGAGGGCCGGCGCTCAGCCAACCAGAGCGAAGCGTCGCCGCGACGGCTTCGAGCTCCTCGTCTCCGACCTGGACGTCGAAGACAGGTATCTGCGGAACTCCCGCCTCCACGTGCGGCTCAGCCGGTCGCGGCTTCGGGCTGCTCGACGGTCTCTTCGGCCTTGGGCTCGGCGGCCGGCTCTGCCTCTTCGGCGGGCTCTGCTTCGGCGGCCGGCTCCTCGGCCGCGGGCTCCTCAATGGAGTCCTCGGCTGCGGGCGCCTCGGTGGGAGCTGCCTCTGCCTCCGCCTCAGGCTCGGGCTCAGTCTCGGCTGCCGCGTCCGGCTCGGCCACAGCGGCCTGCTCGCCGGTCTTCGACTTGTCGCGCTCCTTGAGCGCCTCCTTGGAAGGCGCCACCAGCATGTGCATGTTGCGACCCTCCTGAAGCGGGTTCTGCTCGACCACGCCAAGCCCGTCGAGGTCTTCGAAGAGGCGCTGGAGAAGATTTCGCCCGCGCTCAGGGTGCGCCTGCTCGCGACCGCGAAACATGATCGTGACCTTGACCTTGTCGCCCTGCTTCAAGAAGCGCTCGACATGGCCCTTCTTCGTCATGTAGTCGTGGTCAGCGATCTTCGGGCGGAGCTTGATCTCGCGCACGTTGATCTGCTGCTGGTGCTTTCTGGCCTGCTTGGCCTTCTGCTCCTGCTCGTACTTGTACTTCGAGTAGTCGAGAAGGCGGGCGACCGGCGGGCGCGAGTCCGGCGCGACCTCGACCAGGTCGAGATCTCTCTCCTGGGCCATCTGGAGCGCCTGCTTGGTCTCGATGACGCCGATCTGCTTGCCGTCCTCGTCGACCAGCCGCACTTCGCGAACGCCGATGCGCTCGTTGATACGAGTCTGATCCCGCTCGGGCATCCGGCGGTCGAAACGTCGAGGGACCGGCACTAGATGAAGCTGTTGCGGCGCGTCAAGTCGTTAATGGCGCTGCGAGGTGTTGGGGAACTCCATCTGTTCGGGAGTATAGAGCCGTCTGGCGCACGCCTGCGGCCAGCCCTCACGCGATCCGCGTAGCCAGGTCCGAGACACCCATCGAGCCCAAGTCGCCGTCATCGTGCGAGCGGACCGAGATCTCGCCGGATTCGGCCTCACGGTCGCCCAGGATCACCATGTAGGGCAGCTTTGCGAGCTCGGCGTCGCGGATCTTTCGCCCCACCGACTCGGTGCGATCGTCGAGCCGGGCGCGGACCCCCAGCGCAACCAGTTCGGCCACGATCTCGGCGGCCCGCTCGTTGTGGCGATCCGCAACCGGCAGCACGCCGACCTGTACCGGGGCGAGCCAGTCGGGGAAGCGGCCCGCGTAGTGCTCGATCAGGATCCCGGCGAAGCGCTCCATCGACCCGATGAGGGCGCGGTGGATCATCACCGGGCGGTGCTCGGAGTTGTCCTCGCCCCAGTAGGTGAGCTCGAAGCGCTCGGGCATCTGGAAATCGAGCTGGCAGGTGCCGAGCTGCCAGGAGCGGCCGAGCGCGTCGGTCACATGGAAATCGATCTTGGGTCCGTAGAACGAGCCGTCGCCCGGGTTCAGGATGTACTCGCGGCCCTGGCCCTCGAGCGCCTCGGTCAGCGCCTTCTCGGCCGCCTCCCAGTCCTCGTCGGAGCCGATTGACTTCTCGGGGCGCGTGGAGAGCTCGACGCGGACGTCTTCGAAGCCGAAGCGGGAATAGAGCTCGTCGATCGACTCGCAGATCGAGTCGACCTCGGCCTGGACCTGGTCGAGGGTGCAGTAGACGTGAGCGTCGTCCTGGGTGAAGGCGCGAACGCGCAGGAGACCGTGAAGAACGCCCTCGCGCTCGTGGCGCGAGACGTGGCCGTACTCGGCGAGTCGCAGCGGCAGGTCGCGATAGGAGCGGCGCTCGGCGCCGAAGACGAGACAGGCGCCCGGGCAGTTCATCGGCTTCAGCGCGAACTGGCGGTCGTCCACGTCTGAGAAGTACATGTTCTCTCGGTAGTTGTCGTAGTGGCCCGAGCGGTGCCAGAGCTCGACGTCCATGATGTGCGGCGTCTTGATCTCCGCGTAGCCGCGCTTTACGAGCTGCGCGTCCACCTCGGCCTGGATCAGGCGTAGGAGCACGGTGCCCTGCGGGAGCCAGAACGGCATGCCCGGCGACTCGGGGCGGAGCATGAAGAGCCCGAGCTCGCGGCCCAGGCGGCGGTGGTCGCGCTCGCGGGCCTCGTCCAGGAGGCGCTCGTGCTCCTCCAGGTCGGACTGCTTGAAGAACGCCGTTCCGTAGATCCGGCTGAGCATCGCCCGGCTCTCGTCGCCGCGCCAGTACGCGCCTGCAACCGAGGTGAGCTTGATCGCCTTGATGCGCTTGGTCGTCGGGCCGTGCGGGCCCAGGCAGAGGTCCGTGAAGGGGCCGTTGCGATAGAGCGAAACGGTCTCGACCCCCTGGTCGCGAACGAGGTCCTCGATCAGCTCGACCTTGTAGGGCTGATCTTCGGCCTTGAAGCGCTCGAGCGCCTCGTCCGGGGTCACGTCGGTCCGCTCGAACTCCTCGTCTGCGGCTATATGGCGGACCATCGCCTCCTCGATCTTCGGTAGATCGTCGACGGACGGGCGGAAGTCGTCGGGGAATTCGAAGTCGTAGTAGAAGCCGTTGTCGATCGCGGGGCCGATCGAGACCTTCGTGCCCGGCCAGAGCTCGACCACAGCCGTGGCGAGCACGTGCGCGGCGTCATGGCGGATGAGCGCGAGCGCCTCGGGGTCGCGGTCGGTGAGGACCGCGATCTCGGCGCCGTCCGGGAGTGGCGCCGAGAGGTCGCGCAGCTCGCCGTCGACCTTGATCGCAAGGGCAGCCTTGGCGAGCCCCGGACCGATCGCGGCCGCGGCGTCGCCACCCGTAGCTCCATCGGAGAGCTCGAGCGGGGTCCCATCGGGAAGCTTCACTGTGACTGCGGCCATCAAGCGTGATCGTATTCGCGCTACTCGGCGGGCTCGGCGCGGTCGCCGTCGGCGACGAACGGGCAGCCCGGGTCAGAGCCCGCGAGCTTGGCCCGGTACAGGCTGTAATCGAGCCCGTCCGAGACCGCGCTGTCGAGCTCGACCGGCCTGCCGACTATCGGAAGGGGCTGGTCGAGCTCACCGATGACGACGATCGCGCCGAACGCCTTGTCCGAGACCGTGGCCGCCGAGACCTCCTCGTTCGAGATCACGCACACCTCGTGGCCACGCAGCTCCCATGTGACCAGGTCGCGTCCGTTCTCCTCCGCGAGCCCGTCGTCGATCACCGCCAGGATCGGATCCTCCTTGGGAACCTGCGCCGAGAACTCGAGCAACGCAGGCGTCCAGACCGAAGGGCCGACCGGGCCGTTCACGAGAGCCAGAGCGCTTGAGCCGGCTGCCCCTAAAAGGAAGGCGAGCGTCAAGGCGGGGACGGCGAGCATGTGGGTGGGTACGTCGCGCAGCGTGCGGGCACGCGGCGTTTCCTCGAGACAGCCGCGGGCGGCGATCAGCATCGCCACCGGGGCGACGATCGCAAGCGCCTTCGCCTCCTGGTACGGGGTGCCCGCGACGAGCGCGAAGGCATAGAGGACGCCGCCCGCCGCGAGCGCGGAGGCAAGAGCGGTCTCACCGGCTTGGAGCGCGCGAACCAGCCCCAGGAGCAGGGCCGCAGCCGCGATCGCACCGCCGACATAGAACGTGAAGGCGGGAGCGAAGCCGGCGCCCGGGTCCAGGCGGAAATCGCCGGACGGCCAGATGCCCAGCGCCTCGATAGGCGAGATCGGGTTGAAGAGGTTGCCCAGGCCGGCCCCGTCCGGATCGAAGGTCTCGAAGCTCGCGAAGTCGAGCATCCGCGGCACCTCGGGAGCGGCCACGACAGCGACCGCGCCGACCGCGATCAGACCTGGAATCAGGGAGTCGCGAATGATTCCGAGGCTGCGGGCCCTTGCGACCTCGGCGACTGCGAACACGCCCAGCGCTCCAACCAGCCACGTCAGCCCGGGGAAGCTGTAGGCATAGAGCGACCCGATGGCAATTGCCGCGAGGGGCAGCCCACCCAGGCGTCTCCAGCGATCGCCATTGGGCTCCGCCCCCGTGGAGGCGGTACCTGCCGCGAGCTCGGCCAGTCCGACCGCGAACGCGAGCAGGAACAGTGCCTGCATCGTCTCTTTGAACGCGCCCTGGATGTAGTACGAGGCGAAGAGGTAGGCGACTCCGACGAGGAGCGCCACGCCGATCCGCCGGGTCCGTTCCAGGTCCTTGACGAGGCCGAGCGGGGCAAGGGTCGCGGCGACCGCGGTCGCCAGCATCAGGCCCGCAAAGCCATGAACAGTCGAGAGGCCGATCTTCGCGATGCTCGCGACAACGGCGTGAGGCCCGAGGGGATACCCCTCGGCGATCAGCCGCTCTTCGCCTCCATTCGCCAGGCGATCCGTCGCAAAGAGGTGCTGCGACATGTCCGGGTTGAGCCCGGTGCCCAGGATCCCGAAGCGCATCTCGACCAGGAACGGCAGCGAGCCCAGGACGACCGCGCCAATGGCGGCGGGCAGCGCCCCGTCGAGGCGGCCCGTCGCCGGCTCGAAGCGAAGAAGCGTCCCGCCGACGACCGTCAGGACGGCCATCGCTCCGAGCCCAGCCCATGCGGACGAGGCAAGGTCCGTAGCCAGCCAGGCGACGGCGCACAGCAAACCAAGCCCCACAGCGGGAGCGAGGGGCGAGCGTTCGCGGTGGCCGCAGGCGCAGAAGACCGCCTGACCGACGACGAACGAAGCCCCCAGAATGAGTGCCAGCGAAACGTAGGTGCCGAGCATCGGGCGGCGAGCCTACAGCCGCGCGCCTAGGGGTCCCGGCACCAGGCGCGTCGGCGGCACGCGTTATGCGTGCGGGGTCGCTACGTGACGAGAATGATGATGATGATGATCAGCAGCAGTGTTCCGAGTCCGATGTACACGTGAGTCTCCTCCGTTAGGTGACGAGAATGATGATGATGATGATGAGGAGCAAGGCTCCGAGTCCTATGTACACAGTTCTCCTTCCGTGGATAGATGCGGGTCGCCCACCATTACCCACCGCGCGTCGAACTCAAGCGTAATCTGCTTGGCCGCCGGGCCAGTCGGGATCTCAAAGCTCCCGCTCGTAGAAGAACATCACCGGCCCGTCGGGGCTTCCTTCCCGGTTCGTGAAGCCCTCGCTCTCGTACAGGGCGCGTGCCGCCTCGTCGTCCTCGCTGGTCCCCAGTTCGATGTTCACGGCCCCCTCGGCCCTCGCCACGACCATCGCCTCGCGCAAGAGCACACGCCCGATGCCCTGGCCGCGTAGGGCCGGCACTACGTACAGCTCCTCGAGGTAGGCGTCGAGCTTCGCCGTCCACACCGATTTGCGAAAGCGAAGCTCCGCAAATCCGTGCGGTCCGTCGCCGGCGAGGAGGACGATCATGTCGCCATCGGCGAGCATCCCCCGCGCGTTCTGCGTCAACACCTCGACGCCCGGCGTGAAGTCGTCGTACTCCGAGTTGAAATCGTGGAGCAACCGGGCCACCGCAGGAGCATCATCGGGGGTGGCGCGACGGATCTCGGTCATGACCCTGTCTCGATCGCATCGCCCACTGCGATCTCTCCATCACCGAGGATGTCGGCCCGCAGTCCACCCTTGTGAATCAACGCGCGCAACGTGCCCGGCTTTCCGTTCGCAGCGGCAAGCCGTTCCAGATGTGCGCACGGTTCGCAAAGGCGCTCGGCAAAGCACTCCACCTCGCCGATCCGGAAGCTACGACCCACCAGCGCGTTCAAGTCGATACCGCGCGTCACAAGGTTTCGGCGCGCATCCTCCGCCGTGAGCTGGCCCTCCGGCAGGCTCAGGGTTTCAAGTACCTCGGCCTCGATCAACGTCAGATCGTGCCCCCGGTCATGCGCATCCGAGAAGGTGCCGCGTTTCTCGAAATACCGGTCGCCCTGGAGTCCTCGCCCAGCCACCGCGTGTGCCCGCTCAACCGTGAGCCCCTCTGCTTCCGCGTCCGGTGCCACGACGATCGCTTCGACGGTTCCTGCGGCGCGAGTCTCCGGCCGCTGCGCCGGCTCCCACAGCGCAACGTCCGCCGGGGCCAGGAGGTACCCCGCGCGAACCGCCTCGAACTCCTCGGGCCCGCCCGACGGATGCCAGGCGATGCCGGGAGGCGCCCCGAATGCAACCGTGCCCACAAGACCGTCTCCATCAGCCGCGTCGAGGAGCGCGAGCCACGGGCCCGGCCAGTTGAACTCGCGCGGACGCTCCACCGGCACGAGGCCTAGAGCGCGTCTTTGAAGCCAATTTCGCCAGACCGTCCAGGGCTCCGGGTGATCGTCGGGAGGGACCGGCACCTCGGCGCTGTCGAGCTCCAGAATCGCCGCAATGCAAGCCGCCACCGAGCTTTGAAAGCGGGCGCCGGGTGGTGCGGCGGAAGTCCTCATCGACACCATCGTCGCAAAACAAGAGGTGGGCACCACGAAAGCGGGGACGTGGCCATCGCGTGGAGATGATCGACTCCGGGGACAAGGTAGTGGCGGTCGCTCAGGGTGGGAACCAGTCCCACCAGCCAGATCGCCGTCGACGAGCCGTTCGCCTTCGTGTTCACGTTCAAAGGCGAGCGGGTGGTGCGAAAGGTGCTTTGCATGGAAAGCGCATAAGTGCGAGCGTCCAAGGTAATGCGGGTTGACTTCGAATAGTCGACACAATCCGCCTCACCTCGGCTTAGGCGCTTTTCGTCCAAAGCACTAAGTCGAAGCGCCTACTCCGACAGCCCGATGGCCGCGAGGGCCTCGTCGAAATCCAAGAAGTACTCGAACTCGATGATCTTGCCTCGACGGAACGTGAGGACCTGGGTGACAAGGACCTCATCCTGGACGCCGCTGCCTCGTCCTTTGAATCGAAATCGGCCCCGAGCCACGACCCGGCCGCCGGCCTCCAAGACTTCCTCGATGACGCTTTCTCCCGTGTTACCGAAGGTCGATATGAGGTCCTCGAAGTAGGAGCGAATCTCCTCTGTGCCGAACCGGGGCCTGTTCTCAGGCCATTTGGGGTCGAAGCGAATCACCGCGTAGGGGTCGAAATTCGCGAAGGCCGACGTCCAGGTCCGTGCGAGCAAAAGCATCCAGGAAGTCCCGCGCTGCCACTGTATTCGTCGCGTCATCGCCCCCGCAGTATCGCGCGACGGCGACTTAGGTGCTTTCCATGCAAAGCACCCATTTCGCTTCGGACGAGAAGCAATCAAGACCCTCATGCATCAGGATCGGCTACCGATTTGCTACCGA
The DNA here is from genome assembly GCA_963772035.1 of uncultured bacterium. Classification (GTDB taxonomy): domain Bacteria; phylum Actinomycetota; class Thermoleophilia; order Solirubrobacterales; family 70-9; genus JALZKA01. The sequence continues at coordinate 301,669 of CAVYVT010000008.1, read as the reverse complement.
TCCGGTCTCAGAAACCGTGTTCAGAGGCCGTGATCGTGTCTTGACTGAATTGGTAGAACTGAGTCCTGGCGCCGTGAACGCGCCGAATGGCGCGATTTGTCGTGAATCGTCGCGAGATGCGACTAGATGGGCACTACTGGGCTCGAACCAGTGACCTCCGCCTTGTCGAGGCGGCGCTCTCCCAACTGAGCTAAGCGCCCGAGGCGGTCGATGTTACCGCGACGGAGACGTCGATTCGCAGCCACGGCGGGGACTTGTGAAGCATTGGTGGGGCTATGGCAACACCAATGCTGCATGAGCTAGCGTCCAGCGCGTGATCGCACTCGTGACAGGCGCTTCCAGCGGTATCGGCGAGGCGACCGCCAAGCGGATCGCGCGCGAGCCCGGGGCGAAGTTGATCCTGGTCGCGCGCCGTCAGGCCAACCTGGATGCGATCGCTGCCGAGATCGGTGGCGCCACGGTCCTCCCCATCGATCTGACCGAGGAAGCCGCACCGGCGAAGGTTGCGGAACTAGTCGAGTCCGAGTTCGGGCGGCTCGATTTCCTGGTGAACAATGCGGGGGCTGCGTGGCGCGGCAAGTTCGGCGACGTCGGCTGGGAGAACCTCGAGCGCCACATGAAGCTCAACTTCGAATCGGTCGCCAAGCTGACCGAAGCCCTCCTCCCCATCCTGCGGCGCTCGGCGCCGAGCTCGATCGTGAACGTTGCTTCGACGGCAGGACGGGTGTCGCGTGCAAACTCCGGCGCGTACTCGGCATCGAAGTTTGCATTGGCCGGATGGACGGACGCGCTCCACCTCGAGGAGCGCGAGCACGGCGTGCACGTCGGCATGGTCCTGCCCGGCTTCGTTGCCACCGAGGGCTTTCCTCAGAAAGAGCTCGTCGACAAGCCGCACACCCGCTGGATCGTCTCGACCGCAGACAAGGTCGCCGAGGCGATCATGGACGCGGGGCCAGGCGGCAAGGCGGAGCGGTACGTGCCGCGCGCCTACGCGCTGGCCGCGGCGTCGCGCGTGGTGATGCCTTCGGTTGTCCGTCGCGCGCTCTCGGGCGGGGGCAAGGCGTTCACGCCCTCCACGGGCGGAGACGCCGAGTAGTCGGCTACTTCGTCAAGACCTGGACGGTTTCGCAGCCCGGTGTGTCGTCCTCGACGGGATCGGCCAGGACCAGATCCTCGCCCGGCCCACAGTTGATGTAGTCGAGCTCACCGTCCCGGGTGTGGATCTCGTCGTCGCCCTTGCCGGCCTTGATCTCGTCGAAGTCCTGGCCTGACTTGATGAAGTCATTGCCTTCGTTTCCGAACACGACGTCCTTGCCTTCCGAAGAGCGCAGAGTGTCGTTCCCGTCCTTGCCGACCAGCCGGTCGGCGTTCTTCGTGCCGATCAGCTTGTCGTCGCCGTTCGTCCCCTTGATGATCTGTGCGAGGGCAGGCGCGGCCAGCACGAGCGCACACGCGAGCACAAGTCCGGCTACCCCGCTCCAGAACCGATTCATCGGCACAGGTTGTACACGCTGCGACGACCCACATTGGAGATTTGCCGTTAAGGGGCCTCGCGGCGGACCGTGACCATCAGGCCGTCGACGGAGAGAACGGTCGCGCGGGCGCCCTCCTCGAGAGTCTCGCCGTCGGCCCGTGCACTCCAGACCTCGCCGCGAACCCGCACCATCCCTTCGGGGTCGCATGCCTGGAGAACGATCGCCCGCTCGCCCGGCATCCCCTCCACCCCGCCCCGAACCCGATACCGCTCCAGGAACCGCATCCACAGGAAGATCTCGCCCACCTCGAAGATCACGGCCAGGCCGAACAGGATCACATTCAGCGGGCTCGGCAGAACGAACAGGCCGACGATCGAGGCCGTGAGGAGCATGCGCGCCGAGTCTAAGCCGGGGCTCTAGCCTGGACGCGATGCGAATCGCGCTCGCGACATGCTCGGTCATGCCCGACCAGTTCACCGATGACCAGAAGGTGATCGCTGAGCTCGAAGCCCTCGCCGTGGAGATCACCTACGAGCCGTGGGACACGGACCTCGACTGGGCCGGCTTCGACGCCGTCGGCGTTCGCTCGCCGTGGGATTACAGCTACCGCCGTGACGAGTTTGTCGCGTGGGCCAACTCGGCAGGCACGGAACTCCACAACTCGGCTGATCTGCTCGCATGGAACTCGGACAAGGCCTACGTCGCGGACCTGCACGAGGCTGGGCTGCCGGTCGTCGAGACGACCTTCCTCGCCCCCGGCGAGGAGTGGGCAGGGGATGACCGCGAGGTGATCGTCAAGCCGTCGGTCTCAGCGGGCGCTCGGGACACCGGCCGCTTCGGGCCATCGCTTACTGACGAGGCGCGGGCACTCATCGGGAAGATCCACGAAAGCGGCCGCACCGCGATGGTCCAGCCGTTCCTGCCGTCGGTCGACACCACCGGCGAGACAGCACTCGTTTTCATCGACGGCGAGTTCAGCCACTCGCTTCGCAAGAGCTCGGTGCTCAAGCCCGACGAGGTTGCTCCGGTCCGCTCGACGGACCTGATGGTCGCCGAAGCGATGTACGACCCAGACCTGGTCCTCGCCGGCACGTACGAGCCCGACGAGCTCGAGCTCGCTGAGCGCATCGTCCGCCACATCACCGAACGCTTCGCCTATCTGCCGCTCTATGCGCGGGTCGACATGCTGCGGGACACGGAAGGCACGCCGGTCCTCCTGGAGCTCGAGGCGGTCGAGCCCAACCTGTACTTCGATCAGTTCCCGGACGGTGCCGGCAAGCTCGCGCGTGCCATCGTGGCTCGGGCGGCCTGATGTTCGACCACGTCACGATCCGCGTTTCCGATCGCGAGGTGTCCGAGCGTTTCTACACCACCGTCCTCGGAGCAATCGACGTTGACCCGACGCAGCAGGGAGACACCTTCACCGAATGGGGTGACTTCTCGATTGCGCAAGCCTCACACGACCATCCCGTCACCAGAAACCTGCATGTGGGGTTCGCCTCGCCCTCGCGCGATCACGCGGACGAGTTCTGGCGTGTCGGGACCGAGGCGGGATACAAGAGTGACGGTGAGCCCGGGCCCCGGACCGAGTACGGCGACGATTACTACGGATCGTTCCTGCTCGACCCCGATGGCAACAGCGCCGAGGCGGCACGTCACGACAATACCCGGCGGGGCACAATCGACCACGTTTGGATTGGCGTCTCAGACCTCGAGGCCTCGTTCGCCTTCTATAGCGCCATTGCCCCGTTCGTGGGCCTCCTCGAAGGCACTCATGCGGAAGAGCGCCGGCAGTTCCGCGGTGCCTGGGCCACGATTTCAATCCTCGCTGACGGCCGACCTCCGACCGAGAACCTCCACATGGCGTTTCCAGTCCCGTCCCGCGAGGACGTCGACCGGTTCAAAGCCACCGGGTTCGGACGCGATCCCGACGGCAACACCGTCGAGGCTGTGCAGCGCTAACGCAGAACGATCGAGTTCTCGGCGTCCCAGCCGAGCTTGATCGTCATCCCCGGCTCCCAGCGATCGTCGGCCGACGCCCGATAGGTGGCCTGCTCGAGCGCGACAAGCCTCGACCCGTTGGCGAGACCAACGGTGATCTGGGTCGACACGCCGAGATAGACGCGCCCCTCGATCGTCCCCTCGACCGTGACCATGTCGTCTTCGACCTCCTCGTCGATCGCGATCTTCTCGGGCCTCACCGAGATCTGAACGGTGTCGCCGGAGCTGCATCCGGCCGGAACCGGCGCAGCGATCGTCTGACCGGTCGCGATCTTCACTTCGCCGTCGCCGGTGACTTGGCCCTCGATCAGGTTCGAGATGCCGATGAAGCCCGCGACGAACTCGCCGGTTGGATGCTCGTAGATCTCCTCGGGCGGGCCACACTGGGCGATCTTGCCGCCTGACATGACCGCAATCCGGTCCGACATAGAGAGCGCCTCCTCCTGGTCGTGCGTCACGTAGACGAAGGTGATCCCGACCTCGCGCTGGATCTGCTTCAGCTCGACCTGCATCTGGCGCCGCAGCTTGAGGTCGAGCGCGCCGAGCGGCTCGTCGAGTAGGAGCACGGCCGGGCGATTGACGAGAGCGCGGGCCAGGGCGACTCGCTGGCGCTGCCCGCCCGAGAGCTTGTTGGGCCGGTCGTGCGCCCGGTCGGCCAGCCCGACCAGCTCGAGAGCGTCGGCAACGCGCTGGTCGATCTCGTCCTTCGGCCGCTTCTTCCGCTTGAGGCCGAAGGCGACATTGCCTGCGACGTCCAGGTGGCCGAAGAGCGCATAGCTCTGGAAGACCATGTTCACGTTCCGCTCATACGGCGGCACGTCCTCGACCGGCTCACCCTCGAGCCGGATGCGGCCCTCGGTGGGCACCTCGAACCCCGCGAGCATGCGAAGCGTCGTCGTCTTGCCACACCCCGACGGCCCGAGCAGGCTGAAGAACTCGCCCTTCGGGATCGCCAGGTCGATGCTGTCGACCGCCGTGAAGTCGCCAAACCGCTTCGTCACACCCTCGACCGTGATCGCGTCAGACACCTATCCACTCTCCTGTCCGGTCAGCACTTTGATGCCGCTCTCCTTGCGCCCGAAGAACCTCGGGATCAGGACGGCGGCGATGACGGCTGTGATCGAGACGACCATCATGAGCGTTCCGATCGCGTTGATAGTCGGCGAGACGCCGAAGCGGATCGCCGACCAGATGCGCACAGGCAGCGGCTGAACGTCCTCGCCGGTGGTGAAGAACGAGATCACGAAGTCGTCGAACGAGAGCGCGAAGACAAGTAGCCCGGCCGCCACGACCGCCGGCCAGAGCTCGGGAATCAGGACCAGGCGCACGGCTCCGAAGCGAGTCGCCCCCAGGTCCATAGCCGCCTGCTCGACCTCATCGCCCATCGAGGCGAGGCGCCCGCGCACCACGATCGTCACGTAGGAGATCGAGAAGGTGATGTGCGCGATCACGATCGTCCAGAACGAGAGCTGGATGCCCAGCTGGCTGAAGATGATGAGCGCGGAAATGCCCGCGACGATCTCGGGAGTCACCAAGGGGATCAACATCAGGACGTTGGCCGCGGGGCTCCAGCGGGTCCGAGCCCGAACGAGGCCGATCGCGAGCGCGGTGCCCAGGAGCGTCGCAACGACCATCGTGATCACTGCGATCTCAAGCGAGACGAACAGGGACTCGCGAAGCGTCGAGTCGTTCAGGAACTCCTCGTACCACTGGAGCGAGAAGCCCTGAAACGACTGGAGCGACTTGACCGAGTTGAACGAGAAGAGGACGACGACCGCGATCGGCAGAAACAGGAACGCGTACACAAAGAACGAGTAGACGCGCAGGAACTTGGGGCGATCGAAGGCCATGTTCCTAGGCGCCCACCGGGTCGCGGGCCTCACGGGCAGCCGAGCGCAGATAGCCCACCATCCAGAACGCGAGGAAGATCATCATCACCACGGTCAGCGCCGAGCCGAACGGCCAGTTGTTCGCGGTGAAGAACTGGTCCTGGATCAGGTTGCCGACCATGTACGTATCGGGACCGCCCAGGAGCTGGGCCGAGACGAAGTCGCCGACAGCTGGAAGAAAGACGAGAACACAGCCGGCAAGGATCCCCTGCTTCGTCTGCGGCAGCGTCACGTGGATGAAGGTCTGGAACGGACGGCCGAAGAGATCCTTGCCCGCCTCGATCAGCGACGGGTCCATCCGCTCGAGCGAGGCGTAGATCGGCAGGATCATGAACACGAGGTAGCCGTAGACCAGGCCGCCGATCACCGCATAGGGCGTGTTGATCAGCTGGAGACCCGACTCGGCGATGTTGAGCGAGTTGAGCGCCGAATTGATGAGTCCCTCGTCGGCGAGCAGCGCCACCCACGCGTACGTGCGGACTAGGTAGTTGACGAAGAATGGGATCACCAACAGCGCGATCAGGATGTGCTTCTTCGAGCCCCCGTACCGGGCGATGTAATAGGCGATCGGGTAGCCCAGAGCGAGGCACAACACGACTGTCGCCAAGGCGAAGCCGACGGATCGCAGGAGCACCGGGATATAGAGCGGGTCGAAGGCGTCCGCGTAGTTGTCGAGCTCGAAGGAGTAGACCGCTCGGCCGAGATCGTCGGTGAACCCGAACGACAGCGCCAGGACCAGCGAGAGCGGGACGGCGAATAGAAGGACGAGCCAGAGCCCGCCCGGCACGAGGAAGCGCGACCAGAACCCGCTGGCGCGCGCGCTCACGTCGCCTTCACCTCGGTCCAGATCTGGGACCAGAGCGCGCGGTCGTCGGCGCTGTCCAGCCGGTACTCGAGGGCGCTGTTGGATAGCTCGTCCAGGTCGACATCGATTGAGGGCTCCTCCTTGACGAGCTCCGCGAAAGCCTGGCGCGCCCCGTCATAGGGCTGGGGATAGCCGTTCCACATGACGTTCTGCGCAGAATTCTCCGGATCGAGAATCCAGTCGATGAAGAGCATCGCCGTCCCGGGGCTCCGCGACGTGACGGGGATGCACATCAGGTCGGTCCCGACCGGGACCCCCTCCTTACAGGTCTCGTAGCTGAAGTCCTCCGGGTTGTCCACCTGATTTCTGACGTTCACGATGTCCCCGTTCCACGCCTGGTGAATGGCCGCCGTGCCATTGACAAGGTTCTGCGTCGAGTTGGTCGAGATCCCGCGCGCGAAGTCCTTCTGTTCGAGCAGCGTCTCCTTCGAGATCTCGAGCTCGTTCGGATCGGTCGTGTTGAGCTCCCACCCGTTGATCAGGTTGGCCTCGCCGATTGCCTCCTGGTAGTCGTCGAGGATGAACATCCTCCCCTCGCCAGCGGGGTTCGTGAGGTCGTTCCACGAGCCGGTCATACCCGACACCTCGTCGTTTCGCCAGCAGATGCCGGTCGTGTAGTACGCGTACGGCACCGAGAACTCGGACTGCGGGTCCCACCACCCGGAGTCGTAGTACGACGAGATGCCGTCGGCGTTCTTGAGGTCGGAGCGGTCGAAGTGGGCGAGTAGGCCTTCTGCATTCAACCGATATGCATATTCGGGGGTCGGCCAGATCATGTCGTAGCGCCCGCCCGCCCGGAGCTTCGTGACCATCGCCTCGAGGTTGTCGAAGTTCACCTCGTTCACCTCGACTCCGTACTCCTCCCCGAACCGCTTCTTGAGGTCCGGGTCCATGTACTGAGCCCAGTTGTAGAGAAGGAGATCGCCGTCCACCTCGGGCTTGACCGAGACGCCGCCCTCGGGCGTGTCGAGCTCACGCGACACGGTGCAGCCCGAAAGTCCGTAGGCGCCCAGCGCGCCGACCGTCGCTGCCTGCAACGCCTGCCGCCGGGTGAAAGGTGCGCCGAGATCGATGATGCTCACTCGGCGATTCACGCTACTCCGAAGTCCTTGAACCTGCAATTAAGCTCACGCCAATGCCTCCGCCTTGACTCCCAGGAGCGGCGCGAGCGTGCCGGCGACGAGTGCCCTGGCGGCTTCGACGTTCATCGCGGGGTCGGCCACCATCGCCCGAATGCCGCCGCCGTCGAGAAGCGCCATCGCAATATCCGCGATCTCCTCGGCGTCACGCTCGAGCGTGAACTCTCCGCTCTCGGCGCCGGCTCGGATCATCACGGCGAGCCAGCGGCGATACCGGTCGTAAAGCTTGGCCGCTACCTCGCGCAGGCCAGGCTCGCGAACGGCGCGGAGCCACAGCTCGACCCACAGGACCCACTCGCGCTCTGCTTCGCCGGGGAAAGGCAGGCACTCGCGGATCGCGAGGCCGAAAGTCTCGGTCGCCGAACCCGGCGCCGCATTGGACTCGTCGCCGAACCGGTCGTCGCCCGCGCGCTCGAACGAATGGACGAGCGCCTGTTCGAGCAGCTCCTCGCGGGTCGAGAAGTAGTGGTGGACAAGGCCGGTGGATGCTCGCGCCCGGGTCGCGACCCTGGCGATCCGGACCTCGTCGATCCCCTCCTCGGCGATGATCTCGCAGGCGGCGTCGAGGATCCGGTCGGCGGTTTCCGTGGCCACGACGCTCACCCTTTCACCTCAGTCGGCTTGAAGCGCCTCCATGTAGCGCTCGGCAACCATCGCGTCAAAGGCGTGGACGTCGCCCTCGTCGGCTGAGTAGCGACCGGCCGTGTAGCCGCGAGCGCGAACGCCCTTCTGCGTCAGCTCGCAGACGCGCCAGTCTTCGCGGTTCACCTGGTCCCAGAAGTCGATCGCATCACACGGATCGAAACCGTCGGCCTCGATCGTGCGCGGCTCGAAGTACCACTCGCAGATCACGTCCGTCCGGTCGACGGCGCGCGGCCACAGGGTGTGGAGCATCACGTAGTCGGGATGGAGGGAGATGAGCGCGTTCGGGAAGAGCGCGAAGTAGTAGACGTTGTGATGCTCGGCAGGATCCAGCCCCTGGATGGGCGGCCGGTGCGCGTTGCCGTTGCGGCCCATCGTCTCGGCGCCGTCGTTCAGCGCCATCGAGCCGCCGCACCAGGCGCCCGGGCCGGACTGCGAGTTGCCCGAGCGGTAATCGGAAAGCGCGTTCAGCTCGGGGTGCACGCCCGGGCAGTGGAGGCACTCGTTGTAGTTCTCCCCGATCGCCTTCCAATTCGCGTTGACTTCGTACGAGCGCGAGCCGGCACGCCGGAGGCTGGAGATCTTCCAGTCATCGAAGCGGCGGGCCAGGTCGCCCACGTGCTCCACGGGTTCGCCCGCCTTACCGCTCAGGTCAGCCATCAGGAGTCCCGAGACGACCGCGCTCCTGACTTCAATCAGGCCGAAGCACGAGCGGTCGAAATTCTCGACTTCGTCCATGTGCGGAGCCGCAGCGAGGGAGCCGTCGAGCCCGTAAGACCACGAGTGATAGGGGCACTGGATGCGCCGGCGGACCTGGCCCTCGGCCTCCTCGACGAGGCGGGAGCCGCGGTGGCGGCAGGTATTGAGGAAGACACGAGGCATTCCGTCGTCGCCGGCCAAGGCGAAGACCGATGTTTCACCGATCTCTCGCATCAGGTAGCTGCCGGCTTCGGCCACCAGGGAGGCGTGGCCCAGGCACACCCAGCCGCCGTAGAGGTGCTCGATCTCCCACTCGAGGACGGCGGGATCGGCGAACGACGCGGGCGGCAGCATCGTGGCGCGCTCGACCGGATTGAGCGTGAGCTCAACCTCTTGCGGATCCAGTGGAAGTGTGCCGTTCGTGCCCAAAGTTGATCTTGTAGTCAATTGCGCAATCTCATGTTAGAGTGTCCGGACGATGGAGGCAAGCGCAATCATGGAAACGGTCGAGGAGACCCCTTTCGAGCTCGACGACAGGGCCCGGGACATCCAGGCGCGCTCGCGCCGGTTCGTCGAGGATGTCCTCTTCCCGCTCGAGGAAGAGGCGGAGCGCCTGCACGGCCGCCTGCCCCAGGATGCGATCGACCACGTCAAGTCCGAGGCAGTCGATGCCGGGCTTGTAGGTGGGCTCCACAAGCCCGAGCACGGCGGCCAGGGCTGGTCCACTCTCGAGTGGGCGCTGGTCGAAGAGCAGTTCGGCCGCTCGACCAACGCGATCCACTGGCACATCCCCAATGCCTACAACGTCTGGCACCACGCTTCGGATAAGCAGGTCGAGCGCTACCTCCTCCCCGCGCTTCGCGGCGAGGTACGCGACGCCTACGCCGTCACCGAAAAGGACGCGGGCTCCGATCCCAGCCGCATCGCCTCCACCGCGGAGCGCACCGCGGAAGGCTTCCGACTGAACGGCGAGAAGTGGTTCGTCACGACGGGCGACGTCGCCTCGGTCCTGGTCGTCATGGCGAACGTCATCGACGGCGACCACAGGCTTCCGACCCTTTTCGCCGTCGACGCGGACGCAGCCGGCGTCGACATGATCGACGACCCGGCGTTCACCCACTCCTACCCCGACGGCCACCCCACGTTCGTCTTCACAGACGTCGAGCTCGCTGAAGATTCAGTGATCGGCGAGATCGGCGAGGGCAACGACCTTCAGCGCGCCTGGTTCATGGAAGAGCGCCTCGGCATCGCCGCGCGGTGCGTCGGCGCAATGTGGCGCCTCCTCGACGAGACAGTCGAATGGGCGGCCGGCCGGGAACAGGGCGGCAGCCGGATCCTCGACTATCAGGGCGTCTCCTTCCCCCTCGCCGACTCGGCGGCCGACGCCGCCGCGGCTCGCCTTCTGACCTTCCAGGTCGCACTGCTCTCCGATCGCGGCGCCGACTTGAAGCTCGTCCACAACAAGGCGTCGATGGCAAAGCTCTTTGCCTCGGAGCGCGCCTGGGTCTGCGCCGACCGCTGCGTCCAGGCATTCGGCGGGCGCGGATACCTCCGCTCGAACGTTGCTGAGCGCTTCCTGCGCGAACTTCGCGTCGACCGGATCTGGGAGGGCACCTCCGAGATCCAGCGCCTGGTTGTGACCCGCGGACTCGAGCGCCGCGGCGTCGAGCGGATGCTTCATTAGCGCGGTGGGTGATGAGCAGCTTTAGCTGCGAAAGCAGCATGTGCAGGTAGGTGTGATGGAGCTCGACCGACTGCTCGAGCCCCGTTCCATCGCGGTCGTGGGGGCAACGGACCGGCCGGAGGCGTACGGCGACATCCTCCTGCGGAACCTGGAGCGGATGGGCTACAGCGGATCGGTCTGGGGCGTCAACCCGCGGCGTGACGAGATCCGGGGCATCCCGTGCTTCGACTCACTTGCCGACCTGCCCGAGCCCGCCGATGCCGTCGCGGTAGCAGTCCCGGCCGCGCACGTTCCGGCGACGGTCGAGTCCGCGGCGGAGGCAGGCTGCGGTGGCGCGGTTGTGATCTCGGCCGGATTCGGCGAGATCGAGGGGGGCCGGGAACTGGAGCGCGAGCTCCGCGATGCGGCGATTGGCCGCTCGTTTCCCGTCTGCGGGCCAAACGGCAACGGGATCATCTCGTTCGCGCAGAACACCGCCATCTGGGGCGATGCCGTCAACCCCCGAGTAGCGGGTCCCGTAGCGATGATCTCGCAGAGCGGAAACGTCGCCGTCAACGCGCTGAACACCCGCCGCGGCATCAACTTCCACACCGTGATCTCTACCGGCAACGGCGCGGTCTGCGATCCGGCCGACTGGCTCTTCGCCCTGTGCGACCGCGACGGGGTCGGATCCGTGGCGATGTTCCTCGAATCCGACGGCAACGGCCAGAAGCTCGCCGAAGCACTCGCCTGCTGCGCCGAGCGCGGAATCGGCGTAGCGGTTCTCAAGTCTGGCGCGTCCGACGCCGGGAAGGCCGCTGCGGCTGCCCACACGGGCGCCCTCGCCGGCGACGAGCGCGTTTTCCGTGCGCTGATCGAGGAGGCGGGCGCATCCTGGGCGCGCAATCCGCATGAGCTCCTCGAGCTCAGCCGTGTTCTTGCCGAGCCGCGAGCCCGGCCGCGCGGCACCGGAGGCCTTGCGGTCCTCACCTGCTCGGGCGGCGACTCAGGCATCGCAGCCGACGAGGCCGATCGCATGGGCGTCGAGCTGCCGCCCCTTGCAGACGCGACGCGCGCCAAGCTCCGCGAGCTCCTGCCCGAAGCGGCGACGGTTGCCAACCCGCTCGACTACACACCGCTCATCTGGGCGCAGACCGCACTCCTCGCTGAGATCGTCGAGATCGCAGGCTCCGACCCAGGCATCGACCAGGTGCTGGTTATCCACGACACGCCGCAGGACCTTCCCTCGGACTCGGAGGCGTCTTGGTCCGCACACCGGGCCGGCATCGCCGAGGGCCTCGACCGCGCCGACGCGGCGCCCCTGATGGCATCGACTCTGCCCGAGTTGACCGACGGCGACATCGCGCAGGAGCTTGCCGCTCATGGCATCGCATCGGTCAGCGGCGTCTCGACGGCGATCATCTGCGCGCGGGAGCTTCGCCGCTCTGCCGCGGACCCCGGCAGGTTGCGTGAGATCGCCCGGGCAGCGGGCATGAGCGGCGCGGAGCCGGGCCAGTGGCTGAGCGAAGCCGGAACAAAGGGCCTCCTCCATGCGGTCGGAGTACCCGTGCCCGAGGGACGCCGCGCGCGCACCGCGGAAGAGTGCGTCCGCGCCGCGAAGGGAATCGAGTGGCCCGTCGTCCTGAAACTCTCGGGCCCAGCCATCCAGCACAAGACGGACATCGGCGCGATCGCCCTGGAGATCCCGGACGAGGCGACTCTGATGCTCGAGGCGGAGCGGATTCTCGCCCTCCCGGAGGCCGTCGGGGCAGAGCTTTTAGTCGAGGAGATGGCACCTCCAGGCGGGGTCGAGCTGATCGTCGCCGCCAGAACCGACGCCGTGGTCCCCTCCCTGGTCATCGGCCTGGGGGGCATCTGGACCGAAGCGCTCAGCGACGTCGCCGTGATCCCCCTTCCCGCCTCCCCGACCCGGGTCGAGTCAGCACTCGCCGGCCTTCGCGGCGCGGCATTACTTCAAGGCGGCCGCGGAACGCACCCTGTTGACGTCGCCGCGCTCGCGATCGCGGCATCGCAGATCGGCGAGTTGCTCCTCGAGGAAGGCCTGAACCTCATTGAGGTGAATCCGCTGATCGCAAACCCAGCGGGGGTGGTCGCGGCTGACGCCCTGGCGCGGCGCTAGGCCGCGACCTCGGCGGGCATTCCGGATTCCAGCTGCTCGGCCGCGTGCGTGAGGCCGTCGCGGAGGATCGCTGTGAGCTCCTCGAAGAGCGCGACGTCGGCGACGAGTGGCGGCGCGATCTGGACGATCGGCTCCGAGCGGTCGTCAAGGCGGCAGATCATGCCGTTCTCGAACAGGCGATCCGAGAGGACTCGCTTCAGGAGCCAGTTGGCTTCGGCGTCCGACAGCGGTTCCTTCGTGGCCTGGTCCTTGACGACCTCGATCGCGAAGAAGTGCCCCATGCCTCGGACATCGCCGACGATCGGGATGTCCTTGAGTCCCTCGAGCATCTCGCGCGCCTTCGGCTCGTTGTCGAGGACGTTTTGGAGGATGCCCTCGCGCTCGTAGATCTCGAGCGCTCCGAGCGCTATCGCAGAGCCGACGGGATGGCCGCCGAAGGTGATGCCGTGGAGGAAGTCGGCCTTGCCGTCGAGGAAGACGTCGGCGACCTTGTCGGAGATCATCACTCCGCCCATCGCCGCGTGTGCGCCGGTGAGGCCCTTGGCGAAGGTGATGAGGTCGGGTGAGTAGCCGAGGCGCTGAGCGCCGAACCAGGTCCCGAGCCGGCCGAAGGCGCAGATGACCTCATCGGAGAGGAGCAGGATCCCGTACTTGTCGCAGATCTCGCGTAGGCCTTCCCAGTAGCCCGCGGGAGGCACGATCGACCCGCCCGCGTTCTGGACCGGCTCCATGATGATCATCGCGATCGTCTCAGGCTGCTCGAACGCGATCGTCTCCTCGATCTCGTCGAGCAGGGCCCGCGTGAAGGCGGCCTCGTCGCCACCTCCGGCGGGGTGTCGGTACGCGTTGGTCGAGGAGACGTGGGACGTCGGGATGGGAAGCGGCTCGAAGGCCGTGCGGCAGACAGGGATGCCGGTGAACGAGAGGGCGCCGAGCGACACACCGTGGTAGGCGTCGCGACGTGCGATCGCCTTGCGACGCTGAGGCTCGCCGTTCGCCTGGTGATACTGAATGGCCATCTTGTAGGCGGACTCGACCGCCTCGGCGCCGCCCGAGGTGAAGAACGCGCGGTCGAACCCGTCTGGCGCGATCTCGGCGAGCTTCGTCGCAAGCTCGATTGCCGGCGGGTGGGCAACGGTCCAGTTCGACGTGTAAGGGAGGGTCGACATCTGAGCGGCGGCCTTGGCCCCGAGCTCCTCGCCGTGCGAGTGACCGAGGTTCAGGCAGTAAAGGCCCGACAGGCCGTCGATGTAGCGCCCGCCGTTGTCGTCATAGACGTGGGAGCCCTCACCGCGGACGATCACGGGGATGTCCTCGGGCGCGACCGTCATGTCCGAGAAATGGAGCATCAGGTGCTCTTTGGCGAGTTCTTGTAGGCGTGTCACGCACCACATCCTATAGCTCGTTGACTTTGTAGTCAATCCAACGAATGTGCTAGGTTGTTGTCCAGATGGGCACCTGGGATGCAATCGTGGTCGGAGGCGGTCACAACGGCCTGACCACGGGCGCGTATCTCTCCCGCGCGGGACTGAGAACCCTCATCCTGGAGCGTCGCCACATCCTCGGCGGCGCCTGCGTGACCGAAGAGGTCTGGCCCGGCGCCCGGGTCTCGCGCGCCTCCTACGTCGTGTCGATGCTCCAGCCCAAGGTCGTCGCCGACCTGGACCTGAAGCGCCACGGCTACGAGGCCTATCCGCTCGATCCGGCCTACGCCGCGATGACGCCGGACGGCCCGATCGTCTTCCACGACGACGTCGCCAAGACCTGCGAGTCGATCGCGAAGTTCTCCAAGAAGGACGCCGCGCGCTACGAGGAGTTCGAGGATCTTCTCTTCATGGCTGCCGGCTTCGTCCGGCCGATGATGATCCGCCAGCCTCCGGCCCTCGGCTCGAAGGCTCCCGTCGACATCGCCGGCATCCTCAAGGAGGCCGGTCGCATCGCCGGCATGTCCCAGCGCGACGTCCAAAAGCTGGTCCGCATCTTCACGATGTCCGTCGGCGACATGCTCGACGGGTTCTTCGAGAACGACTACCTCAAGGGCTCGATCGCATCGACCGGAGTCGTGGGTGTCTGGGCAGGCCCCTACACGCCGGGCACCGCATACAACCTTCTCCACCACGCGCTCGGCGAGCTCGACGGCAACGTCGGCTCGTGGGGCCAGGTCATCGGCGGCATGGGCGCCATCTCCGAGGCGATCGCCTCCAGCGCCCGCTCAACCGGCGCGACGATCCAGACCGACGCCGAGGTCGCCTCGATCGACTCGTCCGGCGGCCGCGTCACCGGCGTGACGCTTGCCGACGGCACCGTCCACACCGCGCCGATCGTCGCATCGGGCGCCCACCCCAAGACCACGATCCTCGATCTCGCGGGCGGAAGCAACTTCCCCGACGAGGTCACCGAGGACATGGAGGCGTACCGCACGCGCGGGGCGTCGGTCAAGGTGAACATGGTCTTGTCGGAACCGCCCGTCTACGAGGGCCTCTCGGAAGAGGACTCGAAGCACCTCTTGACGGCCGGCGTCAACTACTGCCCTTCGCTCGACTACCTCGAGCGCGCGTGGCAGGACGCCGTGCGCGGAGAGCCGTCGGCCAATCCCTACACCGAGCTCGAGGTCCCCAGCTCGATCGATCCTTCGCTTACCGACGACGACCGCTGGATCGCGACGATGTTCACCCAGTACGGACCGACCACCCACGAGGAGTGGCCCGAGGGCGCACGCGAGCGCTATGGCGACAAGTGCGTCGAGAACATGGCGCAGTTCGCCCCCAACCTTCCCGGCGCGATCCTCGAGCGCGAGGTTCTTGCGCCGCCGGACCTCGAAGACATCTTCGGCCTCCAGGGCGGCTCGATCTTCCAGGGAGAGCAGGACCTGGCGCAGATGGCCTTCATGCGCCCCTCCCCCATGCTCGCCCAGTACGCGACTCCGCTTCAGGGGCTCTACCTCTGCGGCGCGGGAACGCATCCCGGCGGCGGCGTCATGGCCGCCTCGGGACACAACGCAGCACAGCGGATCCTCAAGGACAAAAAGCGCGCGAACGGCCTCCGCGGCCGGTTCCGCCGCCGCCGCGAAGCCGTCACGGCTTAGTCCGCAGACCGAACCTGCCAAAGGCGGCGGCGCGCTGGTTTATCTCCCTGTGCCCGTGGGTATTCTCGACCGAATTAGTCGAGAAAGGAGACAGGCGTGCCGCAGATCCTTGTCATCGGAATAGTCGGACTCTTCGCTCAGCTCATCGACGGCGCCTTGGGCATGTCCTACGGCGTCACGTCCACAACCCTCCTTCTGACCGTTGGCGTCGCGCCGGCAGTCGCTTCGGCGAGCGTCCACCTCGCCGAGATCGGCACCACTCTGGCCGCAGGCACCGCGCACTGGAAGTTCGGCAACGTCGATTGGCGGATCGTGTCGCTTCTTGCGCTGCCTGGATTCGTCGGCGCGTTCCTCGGCGCCGTCGTCCTCTCCTCCCTCTCGGCCGAAACGGCGGCGCCCATCGTCTCGGGGATTCTCCTGTGCCTAGGCATCTACGTCCTCTTTCGCTTTCTCCGATCCTCGGAGGGCGACGCCCCCAAGCCGAATCGCATCAAGAAGGCATTCATGGCGCCGCTCGGCTTCGTCGCAGGCGCGATGGATGCGCTGGGAGGAGGCGGATGGGGCCCGATCGGCACGCCGACGCTCCTCGCGACATCGGACATCGAGCCGCGCAAGGTCGTCGGGTCCATCGACACCTCGGAGTTCGTCGTCGCGATCGGGGCCTCGCTCGGCTTCCTGGTCGGACTCGGCTCCGAGGCCATCAACTACCAGTGGGTTGGCGCCCTCCTCGTGGGCGGCCTGATCGCAGCTCCCCTCGCGGCGTGGATCGTCAAGAGCCTGCCGCCGCGCACGCTGGGCATCAGCGTCGGCACGCTCATCGTCCTCACGAACCTTCAGACGATCGGCGAGAAGGTAGGGATCGACCAGAACGTCCAGTCCGGCGCCTTCGTCGCTTTCGGCCT
This sequence comes from uncultured bacterium, assembly GCA_963772035.1. Taxonomy (GTDB): domain Bacteria; phylum Actinomycetota; class Thermoleophilia; order Solirubrobacterales; family 70-9; genus JALZKA01. The sequence continues at coordinate 285,169 of CAVYVT010000008.1, read as the reverse complement.
CACATGGATCGCCGTGGTAGGCACGATGCTTGTGAGAAGCCGCAGGCAAGAACCCGCCCCTGCTTAGCCCCGACCTTGGCAGGCGGCGCGCGCATCTCCATGCGCCCCTAGGATCCGCGAATGGATCAGGGGGCCCGGCCGAGAATCGCGTGCGCGTGGCTTGCTGCGCTCGCAGCCGCGCTCCTGTTCGCCCCTTCCGCGCCGGCTCATCCCGGCGACGAGGAGAAGATCGACCTGACGGAGGCGTTCGGAACGCCGGCCAACCCGATCGAGGTCCCCGAAGCCAAGGCCCAACAGAGGGCCGAGCCGCCCCTCGTCGCGACGCCCGGCATTCCGTGCGGTCCCGGCTCGCGGCCGGAGACCGACATCCAGGGACGCGTTCCGCAAGAAGATTTCGACTCCGGCCGGGCCGCCGAGGGCTACACCTGCAACACGAAACAACTCGGCTCGTACGAGGTCCCGAACACGATCGGCTCCATCGGCGGCTTCAAGGTCGAGCGCTACGTAGACGAAGCCGGCCACGAGTGTGCCTACTACGACACGACGCTCCTGGCCCCGACCAACATCTTCGACGGGGAAGCCGGCGTGAACGTCATGGACATGTCCGACCCGAAGAACCCGGTGCGAACGACGCGCCTGATCACCCCCGCGATGCTTTCGCCGCACGAATCCCTCGTGGTCAGTCAGGAACGCGGCGTCCTGGCCGCGGTCCTCGGTAACCCGGCCTTCAATCTCGGCGTAGTCGACCTCTACGACATCTCGGAGGACTGCCGTGCGCCCGTGTTCAAGTCGACGACCCCGTTCGGCATCTTCGGCCATGAGTCGGGGATCGCGCCCGACGGCAAGACCTTCTACTCCGCCTCGCCCTCCACGTCCACGATCGTCGCCCTGGACATCACGAACCTCTCGCTACCCCTCCCGCTCTGGTTCGGCGACTACGACTCGCACGGGCTGTCGATCTCCGACTCCGGGGACCGCGCCTACGTTGCCGGAATCAACTCGGGCCTGATCGTCCTCGACACCTCCGAGATCCAGAACCGCGTGCCGAACCCACAGGTGACCGAGCTCTCGCGCCTTACCTGGGATTCGATGTCGATCCCCCAGAACGCGATACCGATCTCGGTCGACGGCAAGAAGTACGTCGTCGAGATCGACGAGTTCGGGGCCCAGTCGGAGGTCGGCGCGGGCCGCATCATCAGCATCGAGGACGAGACCAAGCCCAAGGTCGTCTCGAACCTCCGGCTCGACGTTCACCAGCCCGAGAACTTCGCGGACCAGGCCGGCGACCCCGGCAACCTGCTCCCGCTCCAGGGCTATGCAGGGCACTACTGCAACGTCCCTCAGCGCAAGGATCCGGGCATCGTCGCGTGCTCGATGATCCTCTCCGGCCTCAGGGTCTTCGACATCCGGGATCCCAAGCACCCCAAGGAGATCGCGTATTTCAACGCTCCGATCAAGGATCGCCTCCTTCTCGAGGCTTCGAACTGGGCCATGTCAAGCCCGGCATTCGATGCCGAGAACGGTGAGATCTGGTACTCGGACGGCTTCCAGGGCTTCTACTCGGTGAAGGTCACCAACGACGTCTGGCCTTTCCCCAAGTGCAAGGGCCGCGAGGCGACGGTCACCTCGACCAAGAGGGTCTTCAAGGGAACCAGCCAGCGCGACGTGATCGTCGGCCTTCGCAAGACGGACAAGATCAACGGTCGCGGCGGCGACGACCTGATCTGCGGGCGCGGCGGAACCGACCTCTTGAAGGGCGGGCCGGGGAACGACGAGCTCCGCGGCGGCAAGGGCCACGATCGCTTCGTTGGCGGGCCTGGCCACGACCGCTTCGTCAGCGGCAAGGTCCTGAGCCGGTAAGTCCCGGCTACTCGCTCTCGTACGGGGCGTACCGGCTGTGCAGCATCAGGTCGTTGCCGTCCGGGTCGCGCAGAAGCGCCATGTGGCAAACGCCCGTGTCGAACGTGTCGCCCATGAACTCGACGCCCTTCGCCTCGAGCTCTGCGCGTGTCGCCTCCACGTCGTCGACGTGAAAAGCCGGGTGTGCGTTCCGCTGCGGCGTGAACTCCATTCCGAACTTCTCCGGCTCCCAGATGCCGAAGCAGGTGTCTCCGGCCCAGAAGTCGTATTCGGCCCTCTGATCCTGGCGTAGACCGAGCGTGCCTACGTAGAACTCCTTCGCGCGATCGGGGTCCTGGGTCGGGACGCCGACGAAATCGAGTTTGCTGATCAAGGGATGCCTCCTGCGAGTTGCGTGTTGGGGGGTCTCCGAGACTACGCTCCCCTCCCTTGAATGCGTCGCCTCCACCCGGCAGGAGCACTCCGGGCCGCCACGATTCCCCGGTTGCGCTCTTCGTTCGCTTTCTCCGGTTCGGCCTCCTCGCGTGGGGCGGGCCGGCCGCCCAGATCGCCCTGATCAAGCAGGAGTGCGTGGACGAGGAGCGCTGGGTCTCCCAGGAGGCGTTCACGAAGACGCTCGCCGTTTACCAGATTCTTCCCGGACCGGAGGCCAGCGAGCTCTGCATCTACTTCGGCCGGATCCGCGGAGGACGGCTTGGGGCGTTCGCCGCGGGGCTCGGGTTCGTCCTCCCCGGCTTCCTTCTCATGCTCGCGTTCTCGATCCTCTATGTGGAAGCGGAGCTCGCGGACAACCTCGACGAGCTGTTCTACGGCCTGACGGCTGCCGTGGGCGCGCTAGTCGCCCGAGCGGTGATCAGGCTCAGCCGGACCTTCGTGACGGATGTGCCGTTGGCTCTGATCGCCGTCGCGGCGTTCGCGTTGACCGTGTTCGCGGGCGCTGGGTTCGGGCTCGTCCTGCTCGGCGCCGGAATCGCTTATGAGCTGTGGAAGAACGGTGAGCGGTTCGTCCATCGCGCCAACTCGCTCTCGCTCGGGCCGATCCTCCTGGGCGTGCTCGTCGGCGGGATCTCCCTGTCCCTGACCTCAGAGCTCTTCTGGGAAGGATTGAAGGCCGGGCTCGTGACGTTCGGCGGCGCCTTCACCGTGATTCCGTTCCTGAACGACGCGGTCGTCGGCGGTCACGGCTGGATCACGGAGAGTCAGTTCGTGGACGGACTCGCGATCGGGGGCGTCCTCCCCGGTCCACTCGTCATCTTCTCGACGTTCATCGGCTATCTGACCGGCGGCCTGGCCGGATCGCTGGCGATCACGGTCGGCATCTTCCTGCCGGCGTTCGTCCTGCCCATCTTCTTCCACCGCACCCTGGTAGCGATCGCCGAGAACAGGCGGCTTCAGCCGTTCCTGTTCGGCGTGGCCGCCGGCGTCACCGGGCTCATCGCCGCCGTCACCGTCGACATCATCGACACGAGCGTCGTCGATGTGCCCACCGCGATCCTCGCCGCTGGAGCCTTCCTTGCCCTTATGCGATGGCACGGGAAGCTGACGATCCTCTACGTGGTCTTGGGCTGCGGCGTCATCGGCGCCGCGCTGCAGCTGAGCGGCGCTGTCTAGTCGAGCTTGCCCACCGGCATCAGCCGTAGGCTGTGGGCATGCCCGAGATCAAGGATGCAGTCGACCTCGTCACCGACCCCGCGAATGTCTCACCCCTACCCGTGACGGGTGAGACGGCGAACTTCAGCGTGAACACGAAACGTGTGATCAGAGCGCTTCGCGACCAGGGCGCCGGTAAGGCCGAGGCGAGAGAGCTCGGTCTGAAGGCCGTCGAGAAGGTCGGCGGTGGCGCGGAGATCCGGTCGCCGCGAGGCTCCCAGGTGGCCGGAGGCCGAGGCGACTCGGCGTCCGAGGACTGGTGGGTCCCGAAGGACGCAGTCCGCTTCTAGCGCGTCTAGGGCCCGGCTTCGATTGCTTCGCGCACGTTGCTCTCGCGCGGCGACTGGTCGAACGAGGTGAGGACCCAGGTAGCCCCCGCCGCCGCCCAAGGAGCCGGGTCGACGCCGGGCTCGACCTCTGCCACGACGTCGAATGGAGCGTCCGCGTCGCCGCGAAGGTCTGAGACCTCTGCGGCAAGCTCGCCCAGCGCGTCGGGCTCCGGTAGGTCGATCGGGAAGAACCCGTCCCATCGCACCGCCCGGCGAAGCGGTCGGCGGTTCGGCCACCGGCCCGCAACCCAGACCGGGATTCGGGGCTGCTGCACGGGCACGGGCTCGAACTCTCCCGCCCAGTAGCCGGCCAGCTTTTCGAGACCGTCGTCAAGAAGGCGCGCGCGGGCCTTCGGGTCCGTTTCCTCACCGAAGGGGCCCAGCTCGCCATTGTTGTCGCCTCCCAGGCCGACTCCCAGCGTCAGGCGACCGCCGCTCAGATGGTCGAGCGTGACGGTCTCGCGCGCGAGTTTCTGGGGCCGGCGGCGAGAGACCGGCGTGACCATCGGCCCGATCCGCAAGCGCTCAGTCGCAGTGGCTATCGCGCTCAGCGTCGACCCAGGGATCGAGCACGTCGCGGGTTGGCGCGCGGTAGCGGACGTGATCCCACAGAAAGAGGCCGTCCCAGCCGAGCTCCTCCATCCGCGAGGCGAGCTCCATCAGAAGTTGCGGGCGTGCCAGTTCGTCGAAGGGCGCTACGAAGATTCCGCGCTTCACGGCAGTTGGGCCCACGCCTGAGAAGCTACTCGCAGACCGCCATCACGCGTCGCTCTGATCCGCGTCCCCCACGCGCATCAGTTCCCTATCGGCAGCTCGCGCAGAAACCTTTAATCGAATTTCGAAATCTCGTGTTCAAGAGAGCAGGGACTCAAGTCGAGAAGCAAGTCGATTTGGTCGATCGCGCTGATCCGGCCTCCGTGTGTAGGGTGCGACCATGGACAGCGACCAGAGAAAAGCCGAGGTGCTGCTTGCGTCGGGTGGCTCCATTGATGTACAGGAGTCCTTGGAGGAAATCGGTGAACTCATCGCCGCCAGTTCTGAATCCGACCCACCCTTCATCCGCCTCACGGACCGACAGGGAAGGACGCACATGGTCAATCCTCGGCAGATCCTCGAGTACCGGGATGCGCAGGGGTACGGGAGTACCAACAGGTTCACCTGAGCCAAGCGGCTTCACGCTGAGCCCTCTTCCCCGCGCAGCTCTGGCAAAGGCGGCTAGCGCTTCCTCATCTTCCACGTCTTCGTGAGTGACGTGGACACGCCCGCGCCGTTCCAGGAGCGCACCGTGAGCTCGTGCCGGCCGGGCTTCAGCCTCCGGATGGTGTGTGTGGTCTCGCAGTCGACCCACACGCCGCCGTCCAGGCGGCATTCGAGCTTCGTGATCCCAGACTCGGCGTCCCCGGCGGCTAGCTGGAAAGTCGCGGTCGATCGCTTGACCCGCGGCCCTGTGATGGTGAGCTGGGGCGGGCTGATATCGACCGTGAACTGGCGGGAGGCAGGCGTCTCGTCGGTCAGTCCCGCGCCGTCCTTCGCGCGCACTTCGATCGTGTGCTGGCCGGCCGCAAGCCCCGTCAGGTTGAGCGGCGACTCACATGCTGCCCACCCGCCCGCGTCGAGGCGGCACTCGAAAGCAGCACCGGGCTCGTTTGAAGAGAACAAGAGCGTGGGGTCGGGCCCGATGATGCCCGAGGGTCCCGAGTCGATCTGGGTGTCGGGCGCGCTCGTGTCGACGGTGAACGATCGCTGAGCGGGGCTCGCTTCGACGTTTCCGAGGGCGTCGGTCGCCCGAACTTCGAACATGTGCGCGGACTCGCTCAGGCTGGAGAGAGCCCTGGGCGACTCACAGCTCGACCAAGCGGAGCCGTCCAAGCGGCACTCGAACGTCGCGCCCGGGTCGTTCGAGGTGAACCCGAAGCTCGGGCTCGCGATGGTCGTAAACCCGGAAGGCCCTGAGTTGATTTGGGACTCCGGCGCGGTGACGTCGATCGCAAACGACCGCGACGCAGGGGTCGGGTCGATGTTCCCCGCCTGATCCACGGCGCGCACCTCGAACGTGTGGGCGCCCTCCGAGAGGCCGGGGTACTCCCTTGGGGAGGTGCACGAGCTCCAGCTTCCCGAGTCGAGCCGACACTCGAAGGTAGAGCCCGCGTCGTTTGAGGAGAAGCTGAACGCGGGGCTCGCGTTGGCGACGGTTCCCGTCGGTCCCGAGTCGATCTGGGTCTGCGGAGCTACCGTCTCCACGGTGAATGAGCGGGAGGCGGGGGTCGCGTCCGTGTTGCCCGCGGCGTCCGACGCACGGACCTCGAAGGTGTGGGAGCCGTCGGAGAGGCTGACGTAGCTCCTGGGAGACGTGCATGACGCCCAGGCGCCCGTGTCGAGCTTGCACTCGAAAGTCGAGCCCGCCTCGCTCGAGGAGAACGAGAACGAGGGGCTGGGATTCGAAGTCAAGCCGGCTGGGCCCGAGTTGATCTGCGTCTGGGGAGCCGCTGTGTCGACCGAAAACGATCGAGAGGCTGGGCTTGCGTCGGTGACTCCGGCGCTCGTTGCCCGCACCTCGAAGGTGTGTGCGCCCGAACCGAGATTCGAATACGACTTGGGTGAGGTGCACGAGGCCCAAGTGCCGGTGTCCATTCTGCATTCGAACGTGGAGCCCGCCCTGCTCGACGAGAAGGTGAACGAGGGGCTCGCGTTCGACGTCGGCCCTATGGGCCCGGAGTCGATCTGCGTCTCGGGTGGCCCGGTGTCAAGCGTGACGCTGAACGATCGCATGGCTGGGCTGGGGTCGGTGTTGCCCGGCGTGTCGGTTGCCCGAACCTCGAAGGTGTGCGGCCCGGGCGCGAGGCTCGAATAGGACACCGGAGAGGTGCACGGCTCAAAACCGCCATCGTCGAGATTGCACTCGAAGAATGCGAGTTCGCTCGCCGAGAATCCGAATGAGGGGCTCGTGTCCGTAGTCGATCCCGAAGGTCCCGAGTCGATCTGCGTCTCCGGCGGGATCGAGTCGACCGTGAAGGTGCGCGAGGCGGGGCTCTCGTCCACGTTGCCTGCAGCGTCCTTGGCGCGAACCTCGAACGTGTGGACGCTGGAGGCCAAGCCGGAGTACGACTGCGGAGAGGTGCACGGAGCCCACTCGCCCGCATCCATCCTGCACTCGAAGGTCGCTCCGGCCTCGGTCGCAGAGAAAGTGAAGGTCTGGTCCGGGTTGGTCGTGATCCCTGACGGACCGGAGTCCATTTCGGTCTCCGGGGCCGTGGTGTCGCCCGTTCCCTGCGCGAAGGCCGGCACGCTCGAGTCCGCCGCAGAGGCAAGGCAGGCGAGCGTAATCGCTAGCAGCGCGAGGACGTGCGTTCTTCCGGCCGGGAATGCCATCAAACCAAAGATCGGCAGTCTGTGCGCACTCCATAAGCGGGGGGAGCCGCTAGATCAAGAGGCGCCTGTCGGAATCGAACCGGCGTAAACGGCTTTGCAGGCTCCTGGGTTCCTAGCGCCTGGGATGCGTCAGGCACGGCCGGGCGCTCTCAGTTGCGCCCTGTTGCAGCCGGATTATCGGAGTTCGGGACACAGTTGGGGACACATGCTTGCATGGAAAGCCCTATCTCGGGCTTCCGAGGTTCTGCGCGTTAGTCGCGCTGCCGCAAATGGATCACCACGTCACGGGCGCTCAGCTCGAGTCGATTGCCCGAGACGACATACGTCGGGTCAGCTTCGAAGAAGCGCTTGATGACCGGCGTAGTCGACTTCAAGCGAACGCCCCAGCGCAGGCGAAGTCATCGACGCGCCAGTCGATTCGCTCGGTTCGCCGGTCGAGGTCAACGGTTCTCCCTTGACGGGTGGGACCGAGGTCGGATACGTATACACGTCGATGGAGGTCGCTATTTCAATCGGCATGATCGTGGTTGGATTAGGCCTCCTTGCGGCCAGCGGCCTCTCGTTCCTGAGCCGGAGGCAGTTGCCCACCCGAAAACCAGACAGAGGCCAGGACCACGGCGGCAGTCCTCTTCCGTGAGCTTCAGGCAGCCCCCGACTCAGGTCTATAAACGAGATACCGCGAGAGCGGGGATGTCCTTGAGCACGGCCAGCGACGTTGCCTTGGGCGGCGGGACAATGCTTCTCGGAATTTTCCTGTGCCTCGCGTTCCTGATTTTTGACTCTTGGATCTTGTTGGCAGCTTGGCTCTACGGACTTCCATTCATCTTCGCGGGACGAGTGGTGCTCGCAGAGGGCATCAAGGGTCGCCGTGAATCTGGCGAGGTCCGCACCTCGCCTATCGCCCGCGCTCAGCCTCTCCCCTCTGAGACAAAGCGCAAGGTCTGGGCTCGAGATGGAGGGGCCTGCACATTCTGCGGCGCCAGGACTGACCTTCGATTCGGTCAAGTCGATTCACAAACTGGTGATGACCCGACCAACCTGCGGGTTGTCTGTGGATCGTGCGAGCGAAGCGTGGTTGGCAGAGCCGAACAGCCCTCACCGAGCCGATAGGTGAAGGTCTTGAGACTCATCCGTCAGCGTCCTCAATGAGGCGACGAGCGGCGGCGTAGTCCTCGGGTTCTTTCTCAGGTTCTGGTTTCGGGAGGCCACGGCGCCGGCGCTCAGGAGGCTCGGCCTGCTTGATGCCAGCGGCCAAGTGGTCGAGGACCGCATCCTCTTGCGTCCATCCAGCCTCATCGAAAGGCCTGTTGGCTCCCGTAGAAGTGACGTCCCCCACGTCGTCAATGGCGATAAGCCTCAGGCTGTCGGCTCCCCATTGCGCGTGATTCTTGATCCAGTAGTAGCCCAGGCCGTCGCCAGATCCGTAAGGGCGAATATCACTGGCGTCGGGAGCGCAGCTGGCGGAACTGGCGAGCTCATTCGGCTCGGAAACCGAAGGAGATCACCATTCAAGTGGACGCCTCCCGCTACGTCGCAAGGCTCAAGCAAGAGTGGGCTCAGGACCCGGACCTCTTGCCCCTGATGGAGCTCATCGGAGATCCGGTCGTGCGGGCGACGAACTCGCTAACCCCCGGCTAACTCGCTTCAATGCATAACGCTCGGGACACATTCGGGACACGCTTTCATCGCCGGGGCTCCCGACCTGGCTTGTTTCCTAGAGGCGCCTGCCGGAATCGAACCGGCGTAAACGGCTTTGCAGGCCGCTGCGTAACCACTCCGCCAAGGCGCCGAGGTCGCATATCCAAGCCATCTACGGCGTCGTCGCCGGGAGTGAACACGGCCAGATATGCGCCGTGGAGCTTAGCCCGACGCTTGCCTGCGCTGCGCTGAGCGCAAGCCAGGCGGTGGCGTCGGGTCACCGCCGACTCTTTGGGCTACGGCTGATGAGCCCGATTCCACAATTCTCGACTCGAGAGCGGAGCGACGCTCCCGCTGATGCCTTTCGGCGGCCTACGCCCTGCGTTGTCGATGAGACTCACGACGCGCCGTTCGAGCGTCGACCCGATCTCTCGGTGTGGCGGGTAGACCGCCATTGGTACTTCGACACGGTCCGTCGCCCAGCACCACGGGCAATTCGGGGCCCCGTGGGACATGATCCGGTGAAGGGTCAGACTCCGCCGCATCCCGCAGCGTGGACAGGCGACCTGATGAGGGTGGGCAACATGCTTGTCGGCCATAGGTCCTCCTCGACTTGGATTCGAGGCTGGCCAGCCGCCCGCGACGACCTCCATCGCTCGTGCGTGTGTGGCAACAACTCGCGTTCAGCGTCCGCTAGCTGCTTTCTCAGTTATACGCCTGAGACGCGGTTAACGCAAGCGCGGAAGCCACATCTTCGGAAGAACGCCCGGCTTGTCGAGAAGCGGGGCTTGGCGCCGAGCGAGAGTAGCCTCGGTGAGTGATCAACCACCGCGAAACGACTCCAGACGGGGACGCGATCGGCGACGCCGTTCTCCTCGCCCACGGGTTCCCCGAGTCCTCGCGGATGTGGAAGCCTTTGATGGACGCGCTCTCCGCACGGGGCCGCCGCTGCGTCGCGCCGGACCTCTACTGCTTGGGAGAGTCGGACGATCCCGGGCCGGCGACATTCGAGCGCAACCTCATGTCGTTTGGCGAGCTCCATTCCGAGCTTGACCTGGGCCCTGTCGCGCTGGTGGTCCATGACTGGGGCGCCTTCATCGGCCTCGCCTGGGCCTGCGAGCACCCGGAACTCGTTTCAGCGCTCGTCATTTCGGACTCAGGATTCTTTGCCGACGGCAAGTGGCATGGGATGGCGGAGGCGATGCGCTCTCCGCAAGGCGAGGAGATCATGGCCGGCATCGACCGCGACGGATTCGCGGCGCTGATCCGTGCTGACGGCGCGGACTTCTCCGAGGACGATGTCGACGCATACTGGCGGCCCTTCGCCGAGGGTCGGGGCCGGGAAGCGACGGTTGAGTTCTACCGCTCGATGGACTTCGAGAAGCTCGCTCCATACGAGGGCAAGCTGGCTGAATTGGGCGTCCCCACGCTGCTCGTCTGGGGATCCGACGATCAGTTCGCGCCGCTTGCAGGCGCTCACCGGTTCGAACGCGAGATCCCCGGAGCGCGCCTTGCGGCGTTCGAAGGCGCCGGGCACTTCGTCTTCGACCAGGAGCCAGAGCGGACGACCCAAGAGGTCGTCGACTTCCTCTCCTAGCCGTTTATCCACGCCTGCGCGGGGAACGTGTATCGCTCATGAAGTCGGCTGGGGCATACGGCGCGAGTGCGCGCGGCGTGGTGGGAAACACTCCACTCGTTCCGCTCGATCGCTTTTCCGATCGAACGGACCTCGAGATCTGGGCAAAGCTCGAGATGATGAATCCAGGAGGCAGCTCCAAGGACCGCTCGGCCGCCCGGATGATCGAGGACGCCCTCGAACGCCGCACGATCGGCCGCGGCTCGACCGTGATCGAGTCCACCTCCGGCAACCTCGGCATCGGCCTCGCGCACGCATGCCGGGCGCACGGACTCGGCCTGATCTGCGTGGTCGACAGCCGCACGGACGAATCGAAGATCGAGAAGATCCGAAGCCTCGGTGGCGAGGTCCGTGTCGTGGTCGAGCCCGACCCGCGGACCGGCGATCTGCTCACGGCCCGACTCGAGCTGGTCCGAAAGCTCACCGCCGTGACGCCCGGCGCCTGGTGGCCGGACCAGTACTCGAACGAGTCCAATCCCGCGGCGCACACGGAGACGATGGCTGAGATCGACTCCGCCCTCAGCGGGGAGGTTGACTGGCTCTTCGTCGCGACGAGCACGACCGGAACCCTGCGCGGCTGCTGCGACTACGTGCTCGAGGCCAAGCGGGACACCAAGGTCGTCGCGGTGGACGCGGTTGGCAGTGTTCTCTTCGGAGGCGATCGAGGGCAGCGGCGACTACCCGGCTTGGGCGCCGGCGTCGCGACGGCGCTCTCGCGAGACGCGTGGTTCGACCGGCTGATCCGCGTCACCGACTTGGACTGCGCCATCGGCTGCCGGCGCCTGCTGGCTCGGGAAGGCATCTTCGCCGGCGCGTCATCGGGCGGAGTCGCGATGGCCTTCGAGTCATTCGCCCCTCTCCTCGAACCCGGAGCCCGGTGCGCGATGATCTTCGCCGACGGCGGCGAGGGTTACGTGCGGACGGCCTACGATGACGCGTGGGTCGAACGAGAGCTGCAGGTAACGCCGGAAGAGATGGCGCTACTCGCCGGTATCGAGAGACCGCACGTACGCGCGGCTTGAACGGCGCCACGCCGCTTCGAGTTGCGATCGTCGGCTGCGGGCCCAAGGGCCTTTATGCGCTCGAGCGGCTGGTAGCCCGTGCGCGGGAGGGCGATGCCCCTCCCCCGCTTTCGGTGGATGTCTACGAACCCCATCCCCACCCTGGAGCAGGACCCGTGTATGACCCTGGCCAGCCGGAGTACCTGCGCATGAACTTCGCCGCCGACATGGTTGACATGTGGCCAACCCGAGAGCTTGATCCTGAGCGGCCCTCATTCTCAGAATGGCGCTCTCGCATCGAGGGCGCGGGCAGCGAGGCCTACCCGCCGCGAGCGCTCGTCGGCCGGTACCTCGCCGACGGCTTCCGCAGCGTCGCGGCCGGTGCGCCGCGAGGGAGTGACGGTCCGGCACCTCTCCGAGAGAGCGAGTGCTCTGAGTCGAACAAGCACTGGCTGGCTTGTCGCAGCGCAGGAGGATCGCGAGTACGACGAGGTTCTTATGGCCACTGGGCACGAGGGCTACGCGATCTTCCCCGTAGACGTTCACCTCTCGCCGGAGGAAGTCCCACCAGGGGCCGTCGTCTCGATCCGCGGATTTGCCCTCACGATGATCGACGCCTCTCTCGCGCTCACGGAGGGGCGCGGCGGAACATTCCGGGCAGGCCGCGAGCCTTATCTCCTGCGCTACGAGGAATGTGCGAACGAGGTCGCGTGCATCTTCCCGTGGTCGCGGACGGGTCGCCCGATGCTTGCAAAGCCCGATCCCACCAAAGCCGTCGTTTCTGCCGACCTGGAGGAGATCGCGGTCGAAGGCCGTGCTGCCCTTGCCGAAATCCCGTATGGCAGCCCGATTGCGAGCGCCGCGACAATCGTCGCCGATGTGGCTGCGCGCAGCCTCCGCAGTCTGGGCGCCTCACGCGACGCCGCCGAGTCAGTTGAGCCGCGAATGGAGGACGCCCTCGCGGGCCGGGCGACGCCCACGGACCTCTCGCCGGCCGAAGAGATCGAACGGTCGATCCAGATCGGCGTCGGCCAAGGCGAACCGGGACCAGACTGGGCGCTGGGCCACGCCTGGCGCTCGGTATATCCGGCGCTCGTTGAACGGCTGGGCGCAAATGGGCTTGCCGACGAGGACTGGCCCGCGTTCAGGCTCCTTGCAACCGAGATGGAGCGGATCTCGTTCGGCCCTCCTCCTGTCAACGCCGCGAAGCTGCTCGCATTGATCGACTGCGGAAAGGTCAATCTCTCTCGTCTCACGGATGGGCCGGCACCTGAAGCCGACGTCTCCCTCGATGCCGTCATTCCGCCCCCTGGCGCTCCCTCCACCGACGACTCCCTGATCGGGCGCTTGGTCCGCGACGGCTACGCGCGCGTCCGGCCGGGCCACCGAGGCGTCGAGCTCTCCGCGAACGTAACCTGCATCGGAGCCGGCGGCGAGCCGAGCGAAGGACTGGGCGCAATCGGCAGGCCGACGGAGGACTGGGTCATCGGAAACGACACGCTCAATCGCTCACTTCACCCCCACCCCGATCTCTGGGCGCAAAGGGTCATCGGGCGGGCGATCGCCCCATGAGCGACGTGCGCTCGATGTGCGAAGGAGTCGTGCCGCTCCGCGGCCGCCTGGAGCCGTGGCAGGAAGAGATCGCGGCTGAGCCCAGCCGCCTGGCGGAATGGGTCGGCGCCCACGGCTCCCCCATCAACCTGATCGATCCGGCGCCTATGGAACGCAACGCTGCGGAGCTGAGCGAAGCCGCGGCCGCCCGAGATGTCTCACTGCGCCTCTTCTTCGCCCGCAAGGCGAACAAGGCGATTGCGCTCGTGGACGAGGCCGATCGGCTCGGCCTCGGGATTGATGTGGCGAGCGAGCGTGAGCTTCGCCAGGTGCTGGACAGGGGCGTCTCCGCGGACGACGTCATCGTCACGGCCGCGATCAAACCGAGGCCCCTCCTCGAGTTGTGCGTGGAGACCGGCACGGTGGTTGCGATCGACAACCGCGACGAGCTTCGGCTTCTCGGCGAGGTCGCATCGTCAGCCGGGAAGCCGGCGCGAATCGCGATCCGTCTGGCGCCAACGCTGCTGCGTGGCGCTGCGCCCACTCGGTTCGGCATCACCGCCAGAGAGATCGCCGTCCTGGACGAGTTGGAATCGGATGACTTCGAAGTCGGCGGGGTCCACTTCCACCTCGACGGCTACGACGCGGGCCATCGAGTCGCGGCGATCGGGGAGTCCCTCGGAGTCGTCGACTACCTCCGCGACCGTAAGCACCCCGTCGGGTTTCTCGACATGGGCGGCGGAATCCCGATGAGCTATCTGGAGTCGGTTGAGGAATGGGACGTCTTCTGGGCTGAACACGAGCGAGCGCTGAGGGGCGATCGAAGCGAGATCACGCTCGACGGGCATGCGCTCGGCAAGACCTACCCATACCACCAGGCGCCCGTCCGTGGCGACTGGCTGGGCCGGATTCTCGACTCGCCGCTCGCCGCCGGCACCGTCGCCGAGGAGCTTCGAACTCGAGAGCTCGAGTTGCGCATGGAGCCCGGTCGTTCCCTCCTCGACGGCTGCGGCATGACAGTCGCGCGCGTCGAGTTCAGAAAGCAGCGCTCGGACGGCACGTGGCTCATCGGGCTGGCGATGAACCGGACTCAGATGCGCTCCACGTCCGACGACTTCCTCGTCGACCCGCTGCTCATCCGGCCGCCCGACGTCGTCGGACCAACGGAGTGGATCGAGGGCTACCTCGTCGGCGCGTACTGCATCGAGCGCGAGCTCATCTCCTGGCGCCGCTTCTCCTTCCCGCATGGCGTCGCGGTCGGCGACCTGGTCGCGTTCCCGAACACCGCGGGCTACCTGATGCACATCCTCGAGAGCGCCTCGCACCAGATCCCACTCGCGCGAAACCTTGTCGTCCAGGGCGGAGAGGCGACCCTCGACCCGATCGAGGCCGTGCCGTAGCTCAGACCTGGCCCGGGTAGAGGCCGTGCTTCGAAAGGGGCTCGACGAGCTGCTCCTCCTCGTAGCCGAAGTGCGTCAGCAGCCTGTCGCTCAGCGCATCGATCGCCTCCTCGACGCCCTCGAAGTGAGTCGGCTCATTCATGTGGCGAACGAGCGCGGTATCAACGGCCTCGATCGCGTCGTGGATCTCGAGGTGCTCCGCAGCCAGGCGATCGAGCACGGGCGCGAGCGACTCGTCGCTCTTTCGGAGGTGAGGGAATATGCCCTCGTCTTCGAGATGGTGGTGGTGGGTGACGCCGCTGCAGTAGCGCGAGCACACCGCGCCGAGCGTCCAGTCGTTCTGGCGCATCGCCATCGCGTTCAGACCGGTTCGCGCTTCGCCGGCGCTCAACGCGCCTTCACGCACGCGGGAGAGCAGGTCGCGGAGCTCCGAAAGCTCGCGCCTGAACATGTCGTGGACATCGACGAGATGCTGCCCTGGATCGGTCAAGGAGATGAAGTCTGGCGGGACTTCGAAAAGAGCGGCTGATCGGATTCGAACCGACGACCTTCTGCATGGCAAGCAGACGCTCTAGCCAACTGAGCTACAGCCGCGCGAGCGGACGAGTCTAGTCAGTCCAGGGCCCGACGCCGCCGACTTTGCCGACCTGGATGCGCATGCGCACGCCGGGCGGCGGCTCGTCCATCGGCGGGAACTTGACGTCCGGGCCGAGGTAGGCGTAAGCGAGCTCCTGAAGGAGCTCTGGCGCGCCGCCCTCCTCGATCGAAGCGGTGCCGTGGACTACGAGGTACTCGCGCAAACCCGGGTCGTGAACCTCGGTTCCTTCGAAGGTGACGACGACCCGTGGATCGCGGCCGACGTTCTTGAGCTTCTGCTGGTCCGGGTTGAGGTGCGCCGTCAGCAGATCGTCGCCCTCCACGGCGACCCAGACGCAGGTGACCTGCGGCGAGCCGTCCCTCCCGATCGTCACGAGGTGCCCGAGAGCACCGGAGCGGATCAGGTCCTTGGCCGCTTCGCTCAGCATCACAGAGTCATGTGGGCGTCGAGGGCCTGGTTCACGAGGGCGTCAGCCTCGGCGTTCTGCTCGCGCCGAACGTGGTTGAACGACCACTCGCTGAAGCTCGAGAGCTTTGATTTGGCCTCAGCATGAAGCGGCTTCAGGTTCGCGTCCTTCACGCGGTACTCGCCGCGGACCTGCTTGACCACGAGCTCAGAGTCGCCCAGCAGGTCGAGCGAGGTTGCACCGTGCTCCGCCGCGAGCTCGATGCCTCGGATCAGAGCCCTGTACTCGGCGACGTTGTTCGTGGCCGTGCCGATCGGCTCCGCGGCATCGGCGATCACGCCTCCGTTCTCGTCCCTGACGACGACGCCAATCGCGGCGGGCCCCGGGTTTCCGCGCGAGCCGCCGTCGACGTTTACGACGAGCTTCACCCTTCGGCGTCGTCGGCGGGCGCCAGGCTCTCGGTCGAGCGCTCGATTCCGAGCGTCGAAGCGATCTGGTCGAGAGCGGCGCTCTCCTTTTCGGAGATGCGCTTACCGCCGATGCCGAGGAAGTCACCGGACTTGGTCGCCTCGGCCGCATGCTCTCCGACGTCCAGGCAGAAGCGCTTGAACGCCTCGACCTCGTCGGGCGTGGCATGGCTCTCGAGCAGCGCGACGGCCTCGGAGAGCGCTTGAGGGCCGCGAACGGGCAGCTCTTCGGGCGTCCCGAGGTGCTCGCGGTCCATCTTCGGCGGGTCGGATGCGATCTCGGCGAGGAGGCCGCCGGCATCCGCCTTGGAGGCCTGCGTGTACACCTTGCCGACGGCCAGGCTCTCGCGGATCGTTCCGCCGCGGTCGGCCGCGATCACCATCACTGCCGCGGCAGCCGGCCCACGGCGAACGGTGTCCCACTCTTCAGCGTTGAATACAGCTTTCTCAGTCACCGGGCGAACTTAGCGGGCGGGCGTAAGTGTTAGCGCGCGTTAGGTGCCTGACACCACGGATCAGGCGGCCTGAGCCTCGGCCTGGCTCTTGGCGATGATCTTCTGGGCGATCTGCCCCGGAACCTCCTGGTAACGGAGGAACTCGATTGTGTAGTCGCCGCGGCCGCCCGTGATCGCTCGCAGGTCGGGCGCATAGTCGAGGACCTCGGCCATCGGTACCTCGGCCTTGATCTCCGTCATCGACGCCTTCGGCTCCATGCCGAGCGGATGCCCGCGGCGCGAGTTGAGATCGCCGATCACGTCGCCCACTGCGTCCTCGGGCGTCGAGATGGTCATCTCGACGATCGGCTCGAGCAGGAACGCCTCGGCCTTGGCCGCGGCGTCCTTGAAGGCCATCGAGCCGGCGATCTTGAACGCCATCTCCGAGGAGTCGACCGTGTGGTACTGGCCGTCGAAGAGCCGTACCCGGACGTCCTTCATGGGATACCCGGCGATGACGCCCTTTGCCATCTGCTCGGAGATGCCCTTCTCGACGGCGGGGATGAACCCGCCCGGGATCGCGCCGCCCTTGATCGCGTTCACGAACTCGAGTCCGGTCCCGGGCTCGCCGGGCTCGATCTCGATGTGGCAATCGCCGAACTGGCCGCGGCCGCCGGTCTGCTTCTTGTAGCGGCCGTGCGCCTTCGCAGGCTTCCGGATGGTCTCCAGATACGGAACCTGCGGCGGGTGGAGCTCGATCTCGGCGCCGAAGCGGCGCTTCATCCGCTCGACGATCACCTCGACGTGGACCTGCGTGAGGCCGGCGATGATCTGCTCGCCCGTCTCCGAGTCGCGGTGGACGTCGAGTGTGGGGTCCTCCTCTTCGAGGCGGTGGATCGCGGTTGCCGCCTTCTCCTCGTCGCCCTTCGTCTTGGGCTCGTATGCAAACGCCATGACCGGCGCCGGCAAGTCGAGAGGCGGGAAGTGGATGTCGGTCGGCTTCTCGGCCAGAACGTCGCCGGCGCGCGTGTCCTTCAGCTTCGGGACGGCGCCGATGTCCCCGGCGCCGAGCTCGTCGATGGGGTCCATGTCCTTGCCCCACGGCGAGGCGAGCTGGCCGATGCGCTCCTTCGATCCTCGGGTCGCGTTGACCAGGTGTGAGTCCGAGCGCAGCACGCCCGCCTCGACCCGCAGGAGGTTGATCCGGCCCGTGTAGGGGTCGGCGGTGGTCTTGAAGACGTAGGCGAGGACGGATGCGTCTTCCTCGGGCACGATGTCGGCATCGGCGTCGTCGGCTCCCAGCGCGTGGATCGCCCCCCGCATAGCCGGCGATGGCAGGTCCTCGAGCAGGGCTTCGAGGAGGCGGTCCGATGCCAGGTTCTTCGTCGCGACTCCGCAGGTGACCGGGAAGAGATGTCCCTCCGTCACACCCTTCTTGAGCGCCGTGACGATCTCTTCGTGCGAGATCTCCTCGCCTTCGAGATAGCGCTCCATCAGCTCGTCGGAGTTCTCGGCGACCTCGTCCATCAGCTTCTCGCGGTACTCCTGCGCCAGGTCCTGCAGCTCTTCGGGAATGTCAGCCTCGCTGGAGTTCCCGCGGCCTTCCCCCTCGTAAACGAATGCCTTCATGTCGATCAGGTCGATGACGCCCTTCACGTCCTGTTCTGAGCCGATCGGGATCTCGGTAGCAACGACGTGGACGCCGAAGGCCGCCTTGAGCGACTCGAGCGTCTTGAAGAAGTCGGCGCGCTCGCGGTCGAGCATGTTCACAAAGATGAGGCGCGAGAGACCCTCGTCAGCCGCGCGCTTCCACAGGCGTTCCGTGTGCACCTCCACCCCGCTCACGGCGTTCACGACCACCACCGCGGAATCGACCACCCGCAGCGCCGCCAGCGCGTCGGCGACGAAGCTCGGATCGCCTGGTGTGTCGATGAGGTTGATCTTTCGGTCGTGGAAGTCGATCGAGGCGACCGCCGCGTCGATCGACATCTGGCGCTCTTGCTCGTCGGGCTCGTGGTCGCAGACCGTCGTGCCTTCCGTAACCGAGCCGAGGCGGTTGATCTTCCCGGCCTCGAACAGGATCGCCTCGGCCAGGCTTGTCTTGCCGCTGCCACGGTGCCCGATTAGGGCAACGTTTCTGATCCGGTCGGGTGCCCGATGGCCCATCCACCGGGAATCTAATACTTCGGCGCCGCTAGAGCGGTGTGGCCTGGAAGCGCGAGCGGAGCGCGAGGACGGCCTTGGTGTGAAGCTGAGACACGCGTGACTCCGTCACGCCGAGCACCTCGCCGATCTCACGAAGGGTGAGGCTCTCGTAGTAGTAGAGGGCGATCACCAGGCGCTCGCGCTCCGGCAGCGACTCAATCGCGTCGGCCAGGCGGTCTTTGAGCTCGGCCGTGTTGGCCTCCTGCTCGGGATCCAGGGCGTTCGGGTCCTGGATCGTGTCGAGGACGGAGATCTGGCCGCCGCCTCCCTCGGGATCGGCGAAGGTCCACAGGTCGTCGAGCGCAAGGACGGATGAGTTCGCGATCTCGAGCAGGATGTCGCGGAACTCGTCCACGGTTATCTCGAGCTTCACCGCCATCTCCTCGTCGGTCGGCGCGCGGCCGAGAGATCCTTCGAGGGCGGCGTGGGCCCGCTCTACGTCGCGTGCCCGCGAGCGGACGCTTCGAGGCACCCAATCCAGCGAGCGGAGCTCGTCGATGATGGCGCCCTTGATGCGAGCGACCGCGAAGGTTTCGAACTTGATCTCGCGCTCGAGATCGAATCGCTCGATCGCGCCGATCAGTCCCAGGAGGCCGTAGGAGACGAGATCGCCTTCCTCGACGTGGGACGGAAGCCCCGACGCCATGCGGCCGGCGATGAACTTGACAAGGGGCGAATAAGCGACAACCAGGCGCTCACGGGCGCGCTCGTCGCCGTCGACCTTGTAGCTCCGCCAAAGCTCGCGAAGTTCGACTGCCTTAACGTTGATCTCCATAGTGCTCTCGTTCGGGTCCCTAAACCTACGCGTTCAGGCCCTCGGATGGCTCCGTTGGTAGGCGTCTCGCAATGTCTGTGGCTCTACGCGCGTGTAGATCTGGGTCGTCGAAACGGACGAATGGCCAAGCAGCTCTTGGATCGATCGGAGGTCGGCGCCCCCCTCCAATAGGTGGGTGGCGAACGAATGGCGGAGCGAGTGGGGCGAAACGCGCCCATGTTTTGAGAGCTCGCGGACCCAGAGCTGCAGCCGGCGCCGGACGTCGGAGGTCGAGAGGCGCAGGCCGTTTCGCGAGAGGAAAAGCGCTTCGGTCCGGGGCTCGCCCGTGAGCGAATGCCGCGCAGTCTCCACATAGCGCCGGAGCGCCTTCTGCGCCGGCTCGCCGATCGGCACGAGGCGCGTCTTGGAGCCTTTGCCGGCGACCCGGAGGCTCTCCGATTCGAAGTCGATCGAGCCGGTGTCGAGATTCACGATCTCCTCCGCCCTGAGACCACACGAGTACGCGAGCTCGAACATCGCTCGGTCGCGCGCTTCAAGCGGCGTCTTCACCGGGATCTTGTCCAAGAGCTCCCCGACGTCGTCTCGATCGAGAGTCCGCGGCAAGCGCTGCTCGCGCTTCGGGGTCGGCAGGAGCTCCGCGGGATTCGAGTCCGCGTGACCCGCGTCCACCAGGTGGCCGTGAAAGGCCCTGACCGCCGCGAGCTTTCGCCCGATGCTGGACTTCGCAAGCCCTCGGCCCGACAGATGAGCGGCGAACCCTCGCAGATCCCGGTAGCGGAGCTCGCCGGGGTCAGCGCTCCGGTTCGTCGCCCACTCGGCCAACTCGGACAGGTCCGACGCGTACGCCCGCTTCGTCGAAGCGGCCGCACCGCGGCGGTCCTGTTCACGCGCGAACTCGAGGAGGGCGGCCTCCCAGCGGGGGCTTAGCTTCGTCCCCTCCACGTCCTCACTCGCAGTCGCGCTTCCCATACTGGCGACCATGTTTCCGCTCCGGGTGAGAGTTACCTACCCGCGCAACAAAACCGCCGCGGATTTGCGCTGTCAACCGATGTAGATCGGGGTTCCGACCGGGACCTGGTCGTAAAGCTCGATGACGTCCGAGACGGCCATGCGGACGCAGCCGTGTGATGCGGCGCTTCCGAGCGAAGCGGTGTCGTCGGTGCCGTGGATGCCGGCCCCGTCGTAGATGCCCATCCAGCGGGCCTTGAGCGGGTTGTTGGCCGCGCCTCCCGGAACTGTCTGGCCGGCTAGATCTCCGGCCCAATCGGAGTCGGGAACGCTCCAGGTCGGGTCGACGGCCTTGTTCTGGATCGAGTACTCGCCGGTCGGGGTGTCGAAGCCGGCGGCGCCGATCGCAACGGTGTAGGTCTTCGCCAGTTCGAGGTCCTCCCAGAGCTTGAGCTGGAACGAAGAGCGATCGACGGTGAGGTAGACCGGGTACTCGTCCGCAAGATCCTCGGTGGTGACCTCAGGCTGGGTCTCTTCGACCTCCGCCTTGATGGGGTCGTCGCCCGGCTCGCGAACTGCGGTCATGACCTTCTCGCGGAGGTCCTCCTGGCGAAGCGCGTAGCCGACCTGTTCGTGGACCGGGTCGATCGATGCCGCGGTCGGCTCGACGGAAGCGTTGATGGGCGCCTGGTGGACATCGGCGGCGACGATCTCGATGAACTTGTCGATCTCGGCCTGGTCGTAGTCGACCGAAGGCTCGATCGCCTCGTCGACCTCGCCGCCCGTCGCGTAGCGCCAGAGGCGAGTCGGCAGGCCACCGTCCTGGCTCGCGTTCATGGCGCTCTCGACGCTCGAGGCGACGTCGGCATGAACGGCGAGCTTTTCGGCACTCAGGACGTACTTGGTCCCGTCGTGGACGACGACGACGTCTTCGTCGAGTGGCTCGACCAGTTCCCGGGAGACGGCCTGCTCGGCCTCCTGCTCGGTCATGCCGCCGACGTTGACGCCGCCGATCGTGATGCCCTCGGCGATCTCGTCGGAGCGCGAAGCATCCCAGGCGTACGCACCGACAGCGCCTGCCAAGAGCAGCACGATGCCGAGTACGACTGCGATGTAAAGCTTGCGGCCCACCATCTAGAAGGGTAGGGATGAAGTCCCTATGAACGCTCCTTTCTAGATACGGCGCAAACGTCCTTTCAGATCCCCAAAAGGTCGCTGTCGGCCTCGACGCCTGTTTTTTCCCCTGGACGGTCGCGCTGGACGTGCGGGCTCCATCGCAAGAACTCCTCTACTTCACGCTCGTAGCGGTAGCCGCCATCGACGCCTCGCATGACCGGATCCAGCCTCAAACGCTCTCCCAGCCTGGCCACCGCCTCACGGGAGGTATGCCCATACTCGAAGCCCGTTGCCTTGAAGCGGCGGTTGTCGAGGCCGCGCCCGAAGCGCATCAGGTTCAGCATCTCGCTCGGAACCTTGAATCCGAGGCTGCGAAGCGGGCCCGCCACAAGGCCTGTCCCCCACGGCGGCAGAACGGGTGCCGTCCGCTTGCCGAGCACCGATGCCGCCTCGCTGAGCGCAAGGACGCCGTCGGCCGCCACGTTGAAGACGCCGGGCGTGTCGTGAAAGACGCAGTGCTCCAAAGCGTGAACCACGTCGTCCTCGTGGACGAACTGGACTCTCGGGTCGAACCCGAGGACCATCGGCACGGCCGGCAGGTCGAACATGCGCGTGAAGGCGGTGTCCACGTCCGGGCCGAGGACGTTCGCGCAACGCAGGATCGTGACTTCCATCTCGGGGCGCTTCTCGGCGAACTCCGCAACGGCGGTCTCCGCCTCGACGATGTCGCGCTCGAGCGGCGTCCGTGGCGGATGCGGCCGGAGCATGCCCTCGTGGAAGAAGGCCGGGTCGTCCTGCTCTGAGCCGTAGTAGTAGGCGGAGCTCTTGAAGATGAACTGGCGGACCGGCGAATCCTGCCCCGAGCACGCGGTCAGGATGTTCATCGTCCCGATCACGTTGTTCTCGTGTGCTTCGCGAGGACGGGCGGACACGGAGTTGACCGTCAGGCGGGTGTCGATGACGGTGTCGATCTGCGCCGCGCGGACGATGCGCGATAGGAGCCCGTGCTGATTGGAGACCTTCACGTACTCGGTCCGCTCGAGCTCGACCCGAGGCTCGTCGGAGTCGACGCCGATGATCGTCTCGATGTCCTCGAAGGCTTCGAGCGCTTGCGCCAGGCGCCCGCCCCAGTAGGTCGAGAGCCCGGTGAGAAGGACACGCTTCGTGCCGCTGCGCGCGGCAAGCTCGTTCATCCGAACCACACGCTCTTTCGCTTGCCCAGCATGTCGTGGAGGTTCTCCTGGATCCGGGCGCGGACCTCCTGGGCGACGGTCTGAACGAGCGCCTTGTCCTGTGCGGCGTCCCGGCCGCCCAGCTCAGCCATGTCGATGGGCTCGAGAAACCGGATCTTGAACTTGGCCGGGAGATACCCCATCATCCCGAGCGGCCCCAGCCAGGGGAAGGTGGGCGTGATCGGGAAGTAGATGAGGCCGGTGAGCTTCTGGAGTAGCGGCACCTGCGCGAACGCGGGCATTGCCTCCTCGGCGCCGACGACGCAAAGCGGCACGAGCTTTGCCTCCGCGCGCATCGCGGCCTCGACGAATCCGCCACGGCCGAAGCGGCGCAGGCGGTAGCGGTCCTTGTAGAGCTTCTCCGTCCCCTTACGCCCCTCCGGGAATACCAGGACTAGCTGCTCCTCGTCATGGAGGAGACGATGGACGTTCGCGGGATGCGCCGCTACGCCGCCGATCTTGGGAACCAGCATCGAAAACCCGGGGTAGCCCTTGAAGAAGTGCTCGACGGTCAGATACAGCGGCCGCGGACGTGAGTGCTCCTCCTTGATCGCCTTGGCGATCATCGCCGCGTCCGGAGGAAGCGCTCCCGCATGGTTCGAGACGAGGAGCGCCCCGCCCTCGGATGGGACGTTCTCGATCCCCTCGACCTCACAACGGAACCAGTAGCGGTAGAAGAACTCGAAGAGCGTCTCGTCCATGAAGCCTTCGACCCGTTCGGAGCGGCCCCAGTCGTTCAGCGTCCGTTCCGGCTCGATCGGGGACATGAGCTCGGCGTTGCGCTCAGCCGGCACAAGCTCCTTGGAGTCCGCGAGGTCTGCGAGTGGGCTGCGACTTCGTGCCACGGCTACGCGGTGATGGCGCCGACGGAGGCGCTCGAGACGCTCTTTGCGTACTTGGCCATGACGCCCGACTTGAACAGCGGCTCGGGCGCTTCGTATGCCGCGACACGCTCGGCGATCTCCTCGTCGGAGAGAGCGACATCGATGGTGCGGGCTTCGACGTCGATCGTGATCTCGTCGCCTTCGCGGATCGCGGCGATGGGGCCGCCCTTGACGGCTTCGGGGGCGACGTGACCGATCATGAGGCCGCGCGTCGCGCCGGAGAAGCGTCCGTCGGTGATCATCGCAACGTCGTTTCCGTGTCCGGCGCCAACGATCGCGGCTGTCACAGCCAGCATTTCGCGCATGCCGGGGCCGCCGGTCGGGCCCTCGTTGCGGATGACGACGACGTCGCCGGGCTTGATCTCGTCGTTCTTTACTGCCCTGAAAGCGTCCTCCTCGCGCTCGAAGACACGAGCCGGGCCCGTCTGGCCCATGCGCTCGGTCCCGGCGACCTTGACGACAGCGCCCTCCGGCGCCAGGTTGCCTCGCAGGATCGCGAGCCCGCCCTGGGCCTTCAGCGGCGCTGACGCCGGGAGGACCACGTCCTGGCCCGGGGTCTCGGCCACGAGGTCGGCCTCCTCCCCCACCGTCCTCCCGCTGACCGTCATCTGCTCGCGGTGGAGCAGCCCCGCCTCGGACAGGCGGCTGAGGATGAGCGGCACGCCGCCGGCGGCGAAAAGATCCGTCGCGACGTAGCGTCCACCCGGCTTCAGGTCGGCATAGAGGGGTGTCTGGCGAGAGATCCGCTCGAAGTCATCGATCTCGAGTTCGACGCCGGCTTCGCGCGCAACGGCGAGCAGGTGAAGGACGGCGTTCGTAGAGCCGCCGGACGCGCAGACACAGGCAATCGCGTTCTCGAGCGACTCCTTGGTGATGATCTGGCTCGGCTTCAAGTCCTCGGCGAGGACGTTCATGACGAGCTCGCCGATCTTCTCGGCAACGGTCGACTTCGAGTCCTCCTCGGCCGGCACCATCGCCGAGCCGCCGGGCGAGATTCCCATTGCCTCAAACGCGCAGGCCATCGTGTTGGCCGTGAACTGAGCGCCACATGCCCCGGCGCCAGGACTTGCGACATCCTCGAGCTCGGTCAGCTCCTCCTCGGTCATCGTGCCGGCGTTGTGCGCGCCGATCGCCTCGAAGACGTCAAGGATCGTCACGTCTCGGCCCTTGTAGCGGCCGGGCGCGATCGAGCCGCCGTAGAGCATCACCGAGGGGATATCGAGCCGCGCCAGGGCCATCACGCAGCCGGGGATGGTCTTGTCGCAAGCCGAGAGCGCGACGATCGCGTCGAACTGGTAGCCGCGAGCGGTCAGCTCGATCGAGTCGGCGATGACCTCGCGGCTGACGAGCGAGCTCTTCATGCCCGCCGTGCCCATCGTGATCCCGTCCGAGATCGCGATCGTGTTGAACTCCATCGGCGTCCCGCCCGCCGCACGAACGCCCTTCTTGATGTGCTCGGCCAAGCCACGGAGGTGGAAGTTGCAGGGCATCGCCTCGATCCAGGTGTTCGCGATGCCGATCGTCGGCCGCTTCAGGGCGTCGTCGTCGAACCCGATGCCCTTCATGTAGGCGCGCGCGGCGGCTCGATCCGGGCCGTCGAAGACCGCGGACGAACGCGGTCGCGGCAGATCGGTTTTGGTGGTTCCGTTCGAGTCGGCCATGGGGCGAATGAGCCTAGCCGCGGAGGGGTCAGACCCCGAGCTTGCCGCTGTGCTGCGAGACCTACCCGGAAGAGGGGTCAGAGCCCACGGGCGGATCGATCTCGCGGCGCCTGATGCGCAGGACGTCCACCGGGCCCGGCCCCTCGCCGATCTCTCGCAGGCCGTGCCCGACCGCCTCCGCAGCGATCTCGCGCGCCCAGCGGGCCGCCTCGTCGAGCTCCATGCCGCGCGCGAGCAAAGCCGCGACCGCCGAGGAGTGCGTGCAGCCGGAGCCGTGCGCGGCGCCATCTTCGAAGCGGGGGCCCTCGATCTCCAGGTAGCCGTTCTCGTCGACGAGAACGTCCGCCCCCTTCTCGGTGTGGCCGCCTGTGACGATCACGGCGTCCGGCCCTAGGCCCAGGATCGCCTCGCCGAGCTCGCGCTGGGTCCCGCCTTCTCGCCGACCGGCCAGCTCGCGCGCCTCGGGGAGGTTGGGCGTTACGACGGTGACCAGCGGCAGGAGGCGCTCGATCAACGCGGCCTTCGCGTTCGGGTCGAGCAATGCGGCGCCGCTCTCGGCGACCATCACAGGGTCCAAGACCACCGGCACTCGGCGGTACGACACGATCACACCGAGGGACTCGATCACCGCGTCGATCGTCGCCTCGTCGCCCAGCATCCCGATCTTCACGGCGTCGATGCCGATGTCTGACGCGACGGCGCGAACCTGCGCGACGATCATGTCGGGCGGCGTGGGCAGAACGGACTCGACGCCGACGGTGTTCTGAGCCGTCAGTGCCGTGATCGCCGTCGTCCCGTGGACGCCGCAGCGTGCAAAGGCCTTCAGATCTGCCTGGATGCCCGCGCCGCCGCCGGAGTCCGACCCGGCGATCGAGATCACGGTCGGAACACGGGGCTCGGACACCATCGCGGGTCAGGGTAACGGCGGCCTTAGCTGCGTTCGCGAGTAGCGCCCGACGGCGTCGCCGGCGACGTAGCCCATGAGCTCGAGCCGAGCCAGGGCGACCGCTGCGGCGTTGCCCTCCAGTCCCAGGTGGATCGCCACGGCATCGCAGGTTCCGGCCCCTCCTTCGATCGCGGCAAGCGCTTCGGCGAGCTCCGGCTCGAGCGCCGGCCCGACGCCGCGCACCTGGGTCTGGCCCGGCCCGAGCACGTGGTCCAGCAGGTCCTGCGCGTCACGGACCACCGGAGCGCCCTCGGAGAGGAGCTCGTTCGGCAACTCGGACAGCGAAGAGTTGACGGGCCCTGGGACGGCCAGAACCTCGCGTCCGAGTCTCGCCGCCTGCCTGACGGTGTGCTGGGTGCCCGAGCGATGCGCGCCCTCGACGATCACGACGAAACCGGCCAGCGCAGCCATGATCCGGTTGCGGGCGGGAAACATGGCCGGATAGGTCTCAGCTCCAGACGGCTGCTCCGAGATCACCGCGCCGCCCGAATCGAGGATGCGCCGGTAAAGGGGCGCCTTGGAGCGGGGATACGGCGTGTCGGCCGGGCCGCCGAGGACGGCGACGGTCGCACCGTTTGCGTCGAGCGCCCCCTCGTGGGCGGCGGAGTCGCACCCGAGGGCCATTCCGCTCACGACAACGAGGCCGGCCGATGCGGCCCCGAACCCGAGCTCGCGCGCAACCTCGCGCCCGTAAGAGCCGGATCGCCGGGAGCCGACGATCGTCACGGTCCGATCGGGATCGACGTCGGTGAAGAGGCTCCGCTCGCCCAGCCCGTGGATGACAGCGGGCTCCTTCTCGTCGACGGCCGGAAGCTCGGTGAGGCAGTCGGGCCATCCTTCCTCCCCGCACTTCATCGTCCACCTGTGAGCACCGCTCATTCGGCGTTCCTTCTGCGAAACGCGAGGGCGCCGTGTATGTCCTCGGCGGAGACGTCCTGGCGCCCCGCGAGGTCGGCGAGGGTCCGGGCGACGCGCCGGACCCGGTCGTGTCCCCGGCCGGAGAGGCCGAGCGTGCGGTGCCCGGACGTGAGCTCTTCGCGCGCTTCCTTCGACAGCGGGACGAATTCTCGCAGTGACTTGGGCCCGAGCTCGGAATTGGCGCAGCCCTGCCTGTCGATTGCCGTCTGACGCGCTCTGGCCACGCGCTCCCGAACCACAGCCGAGGACTCACCGGGCTCGCCCGACAGGGCCTCGGGCGTGGGCTGTTCGATCGAGAGCGAGATGTCGATGCGGTCCGCGAGGGCGCCGGAGACCCGGTTGCGATAGCGCTGCGCCTGAGCCGGCCGGCATTTGCACTTCGGCGAGTCCTCGCCGTGCCCGCACGGACAGGGGTTGGACGCGGCGATCAGCACGAAGCGGCTGGGCAAGGACACGGAGTAGCGGAGGCGCGCAATCGTGACCTCTCCGTCCTCCAGGGGCTGGCGCAGCGCTTCCAGGGAGATCCGCGAGAACTCGCCGAGCTCGTCCAGGAACAGAACGCCCCGGTGCGCGAGCGTCACCTCGCCGGCGCGCGGCGGATTTCCCCCGCCGACCAGTCCGGCGGGCGAGATTGTGTGGTGCGGAGCGCGGAATGGCCTTGCGGCGCAATGTGGGCCGGAGCCGTGCCAGCCGTTCTTGCCGCAGGCGCTCGCGATCCTCAAGACCTCCATCGCCTCCGGATCGTCCAGGGCTGGCATGATCGTGGGCAACCGACGTGCCGCCAGGCTCTTGCCCGCGCCCGGCGGCCCGAGGATCAACATCCCATGGCCGCCGGCCGCGACGACCTCAAGCGCTTGGCGAAGCACCGGCTGGCCGCGAAGCTCGGCGAGGTCCACTCCGTGCGGCGCAGCGGTATCGGCTCGATGAAGCTCGGATGGCGAGAAAGAGGGCTCGTCCGTTTCCCCGATGCGGCTCAGATCACGCAGCGACTCGACGGGCACGACGCGACACGGATGTGCACCCAGGGCCGTCGGCATCGCTGCTTCGGCCGCGCTGGCGCCGGCCACCACGATCTTCCGAAGGCCCAGCTCGCCCGCCCGCTCGGCCATCGCGATCGCCCCCGGCACCGCGCGGACCGAGCCGTCGAGCGCGAGCTCGGCCGCCACGGCACAGCCCTTGAGCGCCTCCGCCTGAATCTGCCCTGTCGAAACGAGGATCCCGGCCGCGATCGCAAGGTCGAATCCCGGGCCGGCCTTCTTGAGGTCCGCCGGCGCAAGGCTCGCCACGATCCTCCAGTCGGGGAACTCGAACCCGGCGCTCCTGACGGCGGAACGGACACGCTCTCGTGATTCGCGCACGGCAGCGTCGGGGAGGCCTACGAGCACGAAAGCCGGAAGGCCCTTGGTGACGTCGACCTCCACGCTCACATCGAACGCCTCGACGCCCAAGAGCGTGAACGTGTGGACCCGGGCGATCATCTGCGGCGACGCTAAGCGGGGCGAACGCGCGTGTGGCGCGTGAAATGTGGCCAAATCGCTCCAATTCGAGGCCCGCCCGCGCGCCGACCGCCCCTACGTTGCGCGAGTGACCGAAGCGAGGCAGATCCTGGGCCGCGAGGGCGAGCGGATCGTCGCCCGCGAGCTTCAGCGCCGCGGCTGGCGGATCGTCGCCCGGAACGCCCGCGTCAAGGGGATCCGCGGCGAGATGGACGTGGTCGCGCTGGACGGTGGAACCCTCGTGGTCGTCGAGGTCAAGACCGGCCGGGCGTGCGCCCGCTCAGGCCCCGTATCGATGCTCGAGATGGTCGGCCCTCGAAAGCAGCGAAAGCTCAGAGCGTTGGCTTCGGCCTGGCTGCGTGCCAACCGCACGGAGCTGCCGCCGGTCCGCGGCCTGAGAATCGACGTGATCGGCCTTCGGATCGACCACGCCGGCCGAGTGGCCTCATGGGATCACGTCAAAGCTGCTTGTTGAGGCATGATCGGGCGGGATTAGCCACCTCTACGGTGGCAAAGCCCGGCCTCAGGCACCGAAACACCTAACGGGCGGGGTTCACCGGGCTATATCCGGCAAAGTCCGACCTCGTTCCGCCCGCGTTCCGAAGTCCCCCCTTTATCGCCGCCGTTCTAAAGCGCCAGCTGCGTGTACGCGACCGACTGGAACGAGCGCCGGTGTAGTTCGCTCGGACCCAAGGCGATGATCGCGTCGCGATGCTCGGGCGTCGAGTAGCCGGCGTTCAAAGCGAAGCCGAATCCGGGATAGTCCCCATCGCAGCGCTCCATGAAGCGATCGCGCGTGACCTTTGCGATCACCGACGCGGCGGCGATCGAGGCCGAGCGTGCGTCGCCGTCGATCACCTGGCGATGCTCGACGCGGCACAACGGCAACCGGAACCCGTCGACGAGGCAGACGCCCTCCGGATGGGCAACGCGCTCCAGGCTCTTCGCGAGCGCCTCGCAGTTCGTGACGTGGAGCCCGCGCGCGTCGATGCCCGCGACGCAGCGAACGGTCACCGAGACGCGGCTTGCCGCGCGGATCACCGCCGGGTAGAGCTCCTCTCGCTCTTCGTGGGATCGCTTCTTCGAGTCGTCAAGCTCGGACAGCGCGCGCCGGTCGGTCATCGAGAGCGACCCGTAATCGATCAGCACGGCCGCGGCTACCAACGGTCCGGCGAGCGAACCGCGGCCGGCCTCGTCGCAGCCCGCGACGTAGCGGACGCCGAGCTCCCGGTCGAACTTGAAGAGCTTCGCGGCCTGGCGGCGGCGGCGCTTCAGCGCCTTGGTGGGCTTAGAAGGGGCCGATTTCGGACGGGGGCCAATAGCTGAAGAAGGCCTTGCCGATGATCCAGTCCTGTGGGACGGGTCCCCAGAAGCGGCTGTCGTCAGATGATCCACGGTTGTCGCCCATCATGAAGTAGTGGTCGGGCGGGATGGTGATGGGATCCTCCAAATTGCAGGAGCTTCCTCCTCCGCATTCCCTGATGAAGTCCTCTTCGGCCTTTTCGCCGTTGACGACGGGGTGCCCGTCCTCGATGTAGAGCTCGTCGCCGGGGCCGGCGACGATGCGCTTGATGAAGTTCTGCTCGGAGGGCTCGGACGTCCCTTCGGGGCACGGCTGTGTCGGCTCATGCTCGACGCCGCACTCCATGCCGCCGCCGCCATCGGCGCCGTCGGGCGGATGAAAGACGACCACGTCGCCAACCGACGGATCCCCGCCGATCGAGTAGCTCAGGCGATTGACGAGAACGCGCTCGCCCTCGACGAGAAGGGGCTTCATCGACTCGGACGGGATCTGGAAGGGCTTGACGATGAGCGCCTGGATTCCAAGCGCTAGCCCGATTGCCATCGCGACGATGACGACGAGTTCGAGGACCGCCCCCAGCGGGGTGTCGGGCTTAGGGATGAAGGATCGCTTTTCCGACGGGTCCGTCAAGCCTGTTCCGAATCAGACGCCTCGTCCGCTTCGGGTGAATCAGTGGACTCACCTTCGGCCTCGGCGGACTCAGCTCCGTCGTCGGCGGCTCCCTCTGCTTCGGGCTCCGTATCCGGAGCTTCCTCGGCGGCTTCGACCTCTTCCGCGGTTGCCTCCTGTGCGCCTTCGGAGTCAGCCGGGACGACAGCGGCGCCCTCGTTGATCGGCTCCGATTCCGGCGCCTCGTACTCGACGGGGTCCGCCTCCTCCGGCGGCTCTTCGAACTCGACCTCGTCCGGAGTGACCTCGGTTGCCTCGAGACTGGCCGCTTCGGGCATGGTCGCCTCTTCGACCTCTCCGGACCAGGCGCGCTCGGCCACCCTGGCGCGCTTGCCGACGCGGCCACGGAGGTAGTAGAGCTTTGCCCGGCGAACGTCGCCGCGGGCCACGACCTCGAGCTGGTCGATCTTGGGCGAGTGCAGCGGGAACGTACGCTCCACGCCGACGCCGAAGGACTGCTTTCTGACGGTGAAGGTCTCGCGAGCGCCTGAACCCTGGCGGCCGATGACGATGCCTTCGAAGACCTGGGTACGGCGGCGGGTTCCCTCGATTACCTGGAAGTGGACACGAACACGGTCACCCGGGTCGAACCGGGGAACTCGGCGCAGCTGTCGCCGCTCGATGCTGTCGATGATCGTGCTCATAGTGCAAGGGAGTCGCTGGGAAGAAGTTCGTTGGCGGGCGTCAGGCCTCGGGCCTGTGCGGGCGCGAATGGTAGCGATCACGACTACGTGCCAAACGCCACTCGCGCACCTTGGCGTGGTCGCCGGAGAGGAGGACGTCGGGGACCCCCCAGCCCCGATGCTCCGCCGGCCGTGTGTAGTGCGGGTACTCGGGGGCCCCGTCCAGCGCGGGCGAGAACGATTCCTCGAGCGCGGAGTCCTCATGCCCGAGCGCACCAGGGAGCTTTCGCGTGACCGCATCGGCTACCACCATGGCCGCCAGCTCACCGCCGGCGATCACGTACGGGCCGATCGACACCACATCCGTCGCGAGGTGATCGTGCACCCGCTCATCGAAGCCTTCGTAGCGCCCGCAGAGAAGCGCAATGTGGTCCTCCTCCGCCAGCTCCGCCGCAAGCGCATCATCGAACTGGCGCCCCGTCGGAGCAAGCACGATCGTCCGCCCAGGCGCCTTCGCGCCCTGGTAAGCGGCCTGGAGAGCGGCATCGACCACATCTACGCGCAGGACCATCCCCGCCCCGCCGCCATACGGCGAGTCGTCGACCTGCCCACCGGTCAGCGGAGTCGTCTCGCGCCAGTGGAAGGTCTCGAGCTCCGTCCCGGTCTCCAGCACGTTCGCCATATGGCGCTGGCCCCGGAACCACTCGAACCACTCAGGAAAAAGGGTGAAGACGTCGATTCGCATGTGAGGGAAGTGTGAGGGGTCTGACCCCTCAGGTTTCTAGTCCTCGACGATGTCGACGGAGATGCGGCGCTCTTCGCGAGCGCCGGCTGCTCGAGCGATTGTGCGGATCGACTTGGCGACCCGCCCCTCCTTGCCGATCACACGGCCGAGATCCCCGTCGGCGACCTTGATCTCGAGAATCAGCTCGTCGCCCTCGTCGAACTCCTCGATCTCGACGGCATCGGGCTCTTCGACAATCGCGCGAACGAGATACTCGACAAGCTCGGTCGCGGGCGACGCCATGCGGCTGGTGCAGCCTTACGAGCCGGAGACGCCGATGCCCTTGGTGCGGAGCAGGCGGGCGACCGTGGGGCTCGGCTGAGCGCCGTGGTCGATCCAGTGCTGTGCGCGCTCCTCGTCAAGGACGATGGTCGACGGCTCCGTCTGCGGGTTGTAATGGCCGATCGTCTCGATACTGCGGCCATCACGTGGCGAGCGCTTGTCGGCAACGACAACACGCCAGATCGGGTTCTTGCGTGAACCCACCCTTCTTAGTCTGATTCGGACAGCCATAAGCGACTTGCGAGGTTAGCGGGGGCTCGGGCTGAGATACCTCTACGCGCGCCTTCGGCGCTCGCACCTGCTGCTTTCGGGGCAAGCCCCTCACCGCATACCTTTCATCATCTGCTGCATGTCGGGCATCTTGCCCTTCGAGAGCTGGGCCATCATCTTCCTCATCTGGCCGAACTGCTTGACGAGCTGATTCACGGCCTGGACAGTCGTGCCTGAGCCACGCGCGATCCGCTTTCTCCGCGAGCCGTTGATCAGCTCGGGATTCGCACGCTCGGCAGGCGTCATCGAGAGGATGATCGCCTCGACGCGGTCGAGCTCCGCCTCGTCCATGTCGGCCTGGCGCACCTGCTTCATCGCCTTGCCCATGCCGGGCATCATCCCGAGCACGTTCGAGAGCGGCCCCATCTTGCGGACCTGGCGCATCTGGGTAAGGAAGTCCTCGAGCGTGAACTCCTGCTTGCGGATCTTCCGCTCGAGCTCAGCGGCCGAATCGGCGTCGTGGACGGCCTCGGCCTTCTCGATCAGGGTCATTACGTCGCCCATCCCAAGGATGCGCGTCGCCATCCGTTCGGGATGGAAGCGCTCGAGCTGCTCGATCCTCTCCCCCACCGACGCGTACATGATCGGCTTTCCGGTCACCGCCCTGACCGAGAGCGCCGCGCCGCCGCGGGCATCGCCGTCGAGCTTGGTCATGACCACGCCGTCGAACTCGGTGCGCTCGCCAAAGGCCTCGGCGACGTTGACCGCGTCCTGACCGGTCATCGCGTCGACTACGAGCAGGACGTTGTGCGGCTTTACGCGCTTGCGGATGGTGACCAGCTCGTCCATCAGGTCTTCGTCCACATGCAGGCGGCCCGCCGTGTCGACGATCAGGACGTCGCGAGCCTCCTTCTTCGCCTGCCCGAGCGCCCATTCGGCGATGTCGACGGGGCTGCGGTCGGTTCCCTGCTGATAGACGTGCGCGTTCGCGCGCTTGCCCATCGTCACGAGCTGCTCGACGGCGGCCGGGCGCTGGGTGTCGCATGCCGCAAGCGCCACGTTCTTGCCCTGCTCGCCCAGGAGGCGCGCGAGCTTCGCGCAGGCGGTGGTCTTACCGGAGCCCTGGAGGCCGGCCATCAGGATCACTGTCGGCCCCGACGAGGCGAAGACGATCTCGCGGCTGGCGCCGCCCATGAGGGCCGCCAGCTCCTCGTTGACGATCTTGATGACGTGCTGGCCCGGGTCCAGCGCGTCGAGAACGTCGGAGCCCAGGCACCGCTCCTTGACCTTGGCGGTGAACTCCTTGACGACCTTGAAGTTGACGTCCGCTTCGAGGAGGGCCAAGCGGATCTCCCGCATGGCCTTGTCGACGTCCGCCTCGGTCAGCTTCCCGCGGCTTCGGACGTCGGAAAGGGTCGCCTGGAGGCGGTCGCTGAGAGCGTCGAACACGCTCTCAGCTTACGCCTCGCCAGGCTCCCAGCCGAATCAGCTACTGCCGGGCGACACGCCCTTCGACTTGCCGGTCTTGCACTTGTCGTTCTTGTCGATCTTCGCCTTGTACGGGAAGACGCCCTGATGCGGGTTCGAGACCTCCATCGTGTACTCGCCGTCCGCATTGAGCTCGGTCGAGTCCACGGGCCCGCCGGGGCCGCCGTAGAGGTTGATGATCCTGCCCGGCTTCGAGCAGGCCTTACGGTCGGACTTCACCTTTCCCTCGAACACGTCGTCGTTCGGGGTGGTGTTGTCCTGAGTGACCTCGATCGTGACCTTTACCTCGGCCTTCTCGGGGTCATTGTTGCCGCCTCCAGCCGTCGCCGAAGCGGGAATTGCCGCTGCGGCGAGTACCGCCGTTGCGATTGCGAACTTCTGGACCTTCATGGCACTGCCTCCTGTTGATTGTCGATTACGCGCGCTGCGCGCTCGATCGCGGCTGCGAGGGCGAGCCAGCCGTTGAACTCTTCTTCCGTGCCATCTGCGGTGACCAGGCGCCCGCTGATCGGCTCTGAGCCCTCATTGAGCTCGAGCCGAAGCGAGATCCGGCCGCCGTGCACCTCCGCGTGCATCTAACTGCTCATCTTCGTGTCGACGGCGCAGAACCTTTTGTTCGGTCCGTTCATGTCAGTGCCTCCTGGCACTCGTTTCCACATTGCACGCAGAGCATCGACGCCTGGGGCGCGCGTGTCATGAGTGGAGACCACTCATCTTTCGAATTGCGCGCCCGAGAGCTAGGCGGGATCCAGGGAAAGCGCTTCGCCAAGCCCTGAACGGGACGATATGTCGAGCTTTCGATAGACGCGGCTGAGGTGGTTTTCGACCGTTCGCGTCGAGAGAAAGAGCGTTTCGGCGATCTCGCGGTTCGCGAGGCCCTCGGCAGCCATCTCGGCCACACGCCGTTCGGCGGCCGTGAGCGAGTCGGCGCCCGAGAACTGAAGCCGCCGGGGTTTGGCACCGGCCACTTTGAGTTCTGAGTGGGCAAGGGTTGCCAGACGGGCCGCGCCGCAGCGCTGAGCCAGATCGAGGCCCGCCGTGAGGTGCTCGCGGGCCTCCCTTCGCTCGCCCGCGCGCCTGAGCGCGGACCCGAGATCGATCAGCGCCAGGGTGTGTTCACGTCGGCTCCCCGTCGACTCGAGGACATCAACGGCATCTCGCAGATCATCGATCCCATCGCCACCCCTGGCGAGACCACTCGCTCTCAGAGCCTGACCCATCGCAGTTGCCGTCCCCCATCGCTTTGCAAAAGCCATCTCCTCCGCAGCGAGTTCGTCCGCGCGCTCCTGCTCGCCCTCGCGAAGTGCTGCCGCGACCGCGATCGGTCGCCACGGCACCGCCGAGTTGAGGATGCCCAGCCGCAGATTTCGACGGTCAAGCTCCGCAAGTTCCGTAAGCGCGTCGTCGGACCTGCCCTGTGCCTCACGCAAGGTCCCAAGGGCAAAGAAGGCCATATTCACCTGCATCAGTTCGGGCAGGTCATGCGCGTTCCCGAAACGCGCAAGCTCTGCCTCTGCGGCATCCAACTCGCCCTTCTCGACGAGTACGAGGGCCAAACAGGCGACGATGAGAGGCAATATGAAGGGCGGGGCGAGATCGGGTTCGAGCGCGCTCCGCGCCTGCGCTTCGGCGCCGGGCATGTCGCCGCGTCGCCAAGCCAGCACGGATGACATCGCACAAACCGAGCCAAAGGCGACCGCGGAGCCCCC
This sequence comes from uncultured bacterium, assembly GCA_963772035.1. Lineage (GTDB taxonomy): Bacteria > Actinomycetota > Thermoleophilia > Solirubrobacterales > 70-9 > JALZKA01. Next base: position 249,581 of record CAVYVT010000008.1, on the reverse strand, counting down.
GCGCCTGGCCTGATCCGCGGCTTGGTCGAGGTGCTCCTGGGCAATGGCGTGACGGTCGGCGACCATCAGGACGAGCAGGGCGATGTGGAAGGCGACCGAGTCGGCTCCTTCACATGCGAGCAGACGCCCGCCGTCCAGCGCCGCCTCGGCAAGTGCCGCGGATTCTTCAGCCGTCCCGTCGAGAGAGCGATACGTGGCCAGGACCCCAAGCTCCAGAAGAGTTCCGATGTCACCTCCGGCCGGATGCGCGGCACGATCCTCGATCCGCTCAATCGCGCGATCTCGAGTATCGGGGTGGAGAAGGCCTAGGGCGGCGTGTTCCGCGCGCAGGCGGGCTGCCGCGTCCCCAGCCCCGGTCCCAGCTGCCTCGATCTGCCCTTCGAGCACGCCGAATGCGGCCGGCACATCGCCCGTCGAGGCAACCGCACGGGCAAGCGCGATCGCGCGGGTTGCGCGCTCGGACGGGCTCCAGGCTCCATTCAGCCCGGCCCGGAGATCGTCGATCAAGATGCCCGGATCGTGCCCCGCCATCCAGCCGGCGACGCCCAGCTCGTACCGAAGCCCGGCCTGGACGTCGGCCGAGGGCGGCTCGGCCAGCGCTCGCAAGAGGTATGTGACGGCCGCCTCCGGAGCGCCGCCGGCAACCGCGCCGGTCGCGGCCTGGCGGAGCACGGAAACCGTCTCGCGCGCGCCGACTCGCGGCGCGTCGAGCAGGTGGTGAGCGATCTCGTCGGGCTTGGCACCCTCTTCACCCAGAAGGGCGGCCGCTCTGGCATGGAGCGCCTCCCGCCGCGCCAGCGGCAGCTCTGCGCGAACGGCTTCGCGGAGAAGCGGGTGGACGAAGCGCAGCGGGCGCCGAGGCGCCAGGATCCCCGCGCGCTCGAGGCTTTCGAGTGGCTCTGCCAGGTCGTCTGTCTCGATCTCCGCGAGCGCCGCGGCGCGCCGCGGCTCGACCTCCGAGCCAAGCACCGCCACCGCAGCGGCAAGGTCGCCGCACGGTTGCGGCATCCGGCCAATCCGCATCAAGACCGAGTTGACGACCGCCGCCGGCACCAGGCTCCGCACGCGCTCCGCGTTTGCGGCGACCGGCTCGACGCCGTCGGCGACGAGGCTGGTAGCGAGCTCGGAGAGAAGGAACGGGTTGCCGCCACTGGCCTCATGACACGCCTCGGCGAAGGACTCCTCCGATGGCGCTCCGAGCGCTTGCTCCAGGAGCGCACGCGAACCCTCTGTTTCGAGCGGCTTCGGGACGATCCGCTCCACGTCGCGGCCACCCAGGATCGCGCCCATCGCCGCCGCTCGCTCGGGCGCCGCGGGCCTGGAGGCGACCAGGAGCAAAACCGGCAGGTCGCCCAGGCGTGGCACGAGATAGGTCAGGAATCGAAGGCTGGGGTCATCGCACCAGTGCGCGTCGTCCACCACGACCGCCAACGGGCCCTTCTCGGACAGCTTGGCCAGCAGCCAGTAGAGGCCGTGGATCACGGTGAACGGCAGGTCGACGTTCGGCGCCGCGGCAGCGTCCGCGGCCTCGTCGCCGGCTTGAAGCCCCAGGGCGGGGCCGGCGTGCGCCGCTGCTCCCTCCAGGAGGCGTGCACGCGCATTCGCGTCCTGCCCGATCACGCGGCGCTCGAAGAGCTGGCGCGCGACGCCGAACGGGAAGTCCAGCTCGAACTCGCCGCAGCGGGCTCCGATCAGCTCGATCCCCGCCTCGGAGATGCTGTCCGTCGCGGCCTCGAGGAGGGCCGTCTTGCCGATGCCGGGCGGGCCTTCGATCGCAATAGCGCCACCCGCCCCCTCGCCGAGGCGGTCTACTGCGGCGGCGAGAAGGCCGAGCTCAGCCTCGCGCTCGAGGAGCCGGCTACTCACCGATGAGCGCCTCGCAGAACTCCCGGGCGTCGAAGGGCCGCAGATCCTCGAGCCCCTCCCCCACGCCGATCATCTTGACCGGCGTTCCCATCTCGGACGCGATCGCGAGCGCGATGCCTCCCTTGGCGGTTCCGTCGAGCTTGGTGAGGACTACGCCGGTCACACCTGCTGCATCGGCAAACGCGCGGGCTTGCCGAAGCCCGTTCTGTCCGGTCGTCGCGTCGATCACGATCAACGTCTCGTGCGGGGCGCCCTCGAGGCGGTTGCTCGCGACGCGCCGGATCTTGGCGAGTTCCTCCATCAGGTTTCCGTGGGTGTGGAGCCTGCCGGCCGTGTCGATGATCACAACGTCGGCACCGCGAGCCTCAGCCGCGGTGATCGAGTCGAAGACGACGGCTCCGGGGTCGCCACCGGGCTGCCCCTTGACGAGCTCGGTGCCCGACCGCTCCGCCCACGCCTCGAGCTGCTCGATCGCGGCGGCGCGGTATGTGTCGGCGGCACCGACGATGGTCCGCCTTCCGAGGCGAGCAGACATCAGATGGGCGAGCTTTCCGATCGTGGTCGTTTTGCCGGTGCCATTGACGCCGACGACCATGATCACCGTCGGGCCATGCGTGAGGTCGATGCGAGGCGGGCCATCGGGTTGGGCTACCTCGGCCAAGAGCTCGACGAGGCGGGCGCGGGCGGCATCTCCCTGCGCGACCGAGCCGGACGAGACCTCGGTCTCGAGTCGGCCGACCACATCCGCGGTCACGGGCGCCCCGACGTCGGCAAGGATCAGTGCCTCCTCGAGGCGCTCGAATGCCTCGGCGTCGAGGTGCTCGAAGAAGCTCGCGGAGACCTCTGCGGTGAGCGCCTCGCGGCTTCGCGAGAGGTTGTCGCGGAGACGGCCGAAGAAACCGGGTCGTTCCGGCGAGGCCTCAGCCTGCTCCGGAGGAGGCGCCCCTACCCCCAGTTCGAAAACGTCTTCCCACTCCCTAGTCACTGAGGGCCAATCTAAAGCGTTGAAACAGGGGGCGTGAGCTCTATGCGGCGTCTTCGAGCGTTTGCTCGGTTGCCTCAGGCATCCGGCGCGAGATGACCTTCGTGACGCCCCCGCGCGCCATCGAGACTCCGTAGAGAACGTCAGCCGCGTCCATGGTGCGCTTTTGGTGCGTGACGACGATGAACTGCGCGCGGCTGGAGAAGCGGCGCACGAGCTGGAGGAAGCGGTCGATGTTCGCGTCGTCCAACGCGGCTTCGACCTCGTCGAGGATGTAGAAGGGCGACGGGCGCGCCATGAAGACCGAGAAGACGAACGCCAGGGCCACAAGCGACTTCTCGCCGCCCGAGAGCAGCTGGAGCTTTCGCATGGCCTTGCCGGCCGGGGTCACTTCGATCTCGACACCATGGCCGTCGAAGTCGCCGTCGGCCTGCTCGTCCGGGTCGTCGTCGGCCGCATCGCCTTCAGCAGCGGGAGCCTCTCCGCCGCCGAGAACCGGCTTCGGCGTGCGCTCGGTTACGAGCCGCAGCCGTCCGCGCCCTCCCGGGAAGAGATGCTCGATGAGCTCCTCGAAGTTCTTGCGCGCCGCCTCGAAGGTCTCCTCGAAGTCCGCGGTGATCTTGCGGTCCGTCTCGGCGATGAGGCCCTGGAGCTCCTTCATTGCCGACTCGAGGTCGGTGCGCTGTTCCTCGAGCTCCGAGACGTAGGTCCGGGCCTCCTCGTACTCGCGTTCGGCCAGTGGGTTGACCGGGCCGAGAGCTTCTCGCCTTCGCGCGAGGCGCTCCAGCTTCGCGTCGATCTCGGCTCGCTCCGAGTCGGCGAGCGGCTTGTCGGCAGGCTCGATCTCGCGGCCGAGCGCCTCCGAGATCCGCTTGAGCTCGCCGGCCGCCTCGTCTGAGCGGTCGCGCAGGTGGGCCGCGCGCACCTCGGCCTGGGTGACCTCTTCGGCAACTGCTCGCAGGCGCGCCTGGATCTCGGCGTCCTGGCGGGAGCACTCGCGAAGCGCGGCGGTGGTCTCGTCGGACTCGGACTGGCTGAGCGTCTTTGCTTCGAGCGATGCCGCGCGCCGGCCGGTGGCGTCCCGAGCCGTGGCCGCGGCTTCACAAAGCGCCTCGACGTCGCGCAGGAGATCGCCCTCGACCGTGATCCGCCGCTCGATCGAGTCCTGGCGGCGGCGGCCGAGAAGGTCCTCGAGTTGCCGCGCCGTACGGGCCGCCACGTCGAGCGAGTCGCGGGCACGCCCAACTTCAGTCGCGCGAGTGCCTTCGGAGTCGGAGGCCTGTGCGCGGCCGAGGGCCTCGAACGCCTCACGGGTCGCGGTGACCGCTCGCTCGAGGCCGACGTCGACCGGATCGCCGCCCGCCCGCTCTGCTTCGGCGGCAATCTCGGCGGCCAGCGCGCCCAGAGCCGAGCGGCGCCGTTCCAATTCGTGGCGAAGGTGGTCGCGGCGCGCGGCAAGCGCGTCGGCACGGGCCGAAAGCCGCTCGCCGGCGGCGCGAAGGCTGGTCAGCCGGCCCCAGGCCTCCGTCCTTTCCCGATCGCGGTCGGCAAGCCGAGCTTCGATCTCCGAGCGCTTCTGAGTGACCACCGCGAGGTCGGCCTCCACGCTTTCCCGCTGCTTCCTGGCTATCGCCGCGCGTTTCTCGGCCGCAGTCAGCTCTTCCGCTCCGGCACCCGCTTCGGCCGCCAGGAGCTGCGCGCGAAGCTCGTTCGATTCCCGCTCGAGGCGGGTGTGGATGTCAGCGGCCTGCGCCTGCTGCTTCAGCGGGCGCAAGCGGCGACGCGCCTCGCGCTCGACGTCCAGGGCGCGATCGAGGTTGTCCTGGGTGCGCTCCAGGCGAAGCTGAGCCCGGCGCCGGCGCTTCCGATGCTTGGAGAGGCCGGCGGCCTCCTCGACCAGGATGCGGCGGTGGCGAGGCTTCGAGTTGACGATCTCCTCGACGCGGCCCTGGCTGATGACCGAGTGCATCTCGCCGCCGAGGTTCATGTCGGACAGGACGTCGACTACGTCGGCGAGGCGGCAGCGTGCGCCGTTCAGGCGGTACTCGCCGTCGCCCGAGCGATCGAGGCGCCGGCGGATCGAGATCTCGGAGAAGCCAAGCGGCTCGTCATCGCCCTCGTCGGTTGCCAGCATGACCTCGACCTCGGCGTACCGGCTGGGCCCGACTCCTTCGCCTCCCGTGTAGACCATGTCCTGCATCGACTGGCCGCGCACCGAGAGCGGGCTCTGCTCGCCGAGGGCCCAGAGGACGGCGTCGGTGACGTTCGACTTGCCGCACCCGTTCGGCCCGACGATCACGCTGACGCCAGGAGCAAACTCCAGGTTCGTGCGATCGGGGAACGACTTGAACCCCTTGATTGAGATTGATTGCAGATGCATACGCGGGCGCTAAGGGTGACAAGCGTCGCTTGTGAACCGGACGGAATCGCTAGTTGCCCAGGCGTTCGAGCGCCTCGGCTGCCGCGGCCTGCTCTGCTGCCTTCTTGGAGCGCCCGGACCCGGTGCCGATGACCTCGCCCTCGACGCTCGCCGAGACCTCGAAACACCGCTCGTGCGGAGGGCCTTCCTCCTCGGTCACCTCGTAGCGCACGCGGCCTCCGCTACGCGCCAGGCGCTCCTGAAGCGCGGACTTGAAGTCGAGGACCGTCTCGGATGCAAGGTCGACCTGCTCGGAGAACGCCGCCACCACGGCGGGGCCTGTCAGTTCGAAGCCGTGGTAGAGGTAGCAAGCGCCGATCACCGACTCGCAGACCGACGCCATCGCACGCTCGGAAGCGAGCAGAGAAGGCATGTCGATCCCTCCGTCGAGCACCTGCGGCTGGAGCTCGGTCATGAGCTCGGGCAGGCCGAGCTCGATCGAGATCGTGGCGCACGCGCGGCCGGAGACCGCCTGGCCGTGGACCTTCGTCAGATGTCCGATGTCCGATCGGGGGTGGCGAACGAAGAGGTGCTCGGCGATCGCCAGGCCGAGGACGCTGTCGCCGAGGAATGCCAGGCGCCCATAGGAGTCGGCGCGGTGATCGACCCACGACGAGTGCGTCAGCGCCGGCTCCCTCGCCTCCTGGGGCAGATCGTCGATCAACGCCCTCAGGGCAGCCGGACCGGGAGGCCGCTTGGCGCGACCCTCAATCCCCCCGCGACCAGCCGCGCGGATGCCTTCTGCCATCAGCTTGTGACTTCTGCCCTCGCCGCCACGAAATCAACGGCCTGCCCGACGGTGACGATGCCCTCGGCCTCCTGCTCGGACATCTTCACACCGTAGGTGTCCTCGAGTTCCATGACCAGCTCGTAGAGGTCGAGCGAGTCGGCTTCCAGGTCGTCACGGAAGTGAGTTTCGTCGTTGATCGACTCGGCGTCGACCCCGAGCTCGTCGGCGAGGTGGGAGCGGACCTTCTCCAAGACGGTGTCGCGATCGACGCTCACAGCCCTATCCCTATCACTTGAGCTCACCGCGAGTTGCACCGGCGGACGCCAGAAGCTCTCCCGTCCGCTCGGTGGAGCGCTCCTCGACCGCGCGCGCCGCCAGGCGAATCGCGTTCGCAATGCCCTCCGGGCCGGAGCTGCCGTGGCCCACAACCGCGACTCCGCGAACTCCCAGGAGGATCGCGCCGCCGGTCATGTCGGGGTCCATCTTCTTGCGCAGGCCGCCCAGCGCGGGCCGCAGCATCATGCCACCCACGGCGGAGACCGGGTTGGAGCGGGCGGCCGATCCGACGGCTGTCCCCACTGTCTTCGCGGTGCCCTCAAGGGTCTTCAACGCGACGTTGCCGGTGAATCCGTCGGTCGCGATCACCTCGGCCGCTCCCGCGAGAAGGTCGCGGCCTTCGATGTTCCCGATGAAGTTGATCCCGTCGAGACCGGCGAGCTCAGCGTGCGCCTCGACGACCTCGGGAGTGCCCTTCTTCGCCTCCTCGCCGACCGACAGCAGCGCGACTCGCGGATCGTCGACGCCGAGCACGGCGCGGGAGAAAGCGGCGCCCATGACGGCGGATTGAACGAGGTCCTGGGAGCGCGCCTCGGAATTCGCGCCCGCGTCGAGGAGCAGCGTCGGCGGCCCGTCGTGAGCGACCACGGGCAGCTGAACAGCCAGGGACGGCCTACGTACGCCGCTGAGCCGTCGCAGCGCGAACAGCGCGGCCGTCATCGTCGCCCCCGTCGGACCGGCGCTGACCAGGGCGTCCGAGTAGCCGTCGGCGACATCGGCGGCCGCCATGACGATCGAGGCGTCTTCGCGCGAGCGCACGCTCGCAACCGGGTCGTCCTCGTTAGAGATCTCGCCGGGCGCCTCGATCACCTTGGCGCCCTCGTCGCGGAGCGCCTTGAGCTCCTGCGAGTCGCCGAAGATCCGCAGCGCAATGCCGTCCGCCATCGCGAGCCGCGCGCCCTCGGAAAGTACGTCCAGGCCCTGCTCCACGCCGCGGCCGTCTAGCGCGACGGTGACCACGGCCTACTCCTGATCGGGGCTGCCGAGCTCCTCGCCGACGTCCGGGCGGATCACTTCGCGACCCGCGTAAGTGCCGCAGGTCGGGCAGACACGGTGAGGGAGGCGGGGGCTGTGGCAGCGCGGGCAGCGGTTCGTGCGCGGCCGGGCGGCGGTGTGGTTCGCGCGCCGCTTGTCGCGCCGGGTGCTGGAAGTTCTCTTCTTCGGAACGGCCATGAGGCCGAGAAGGGTAGCTACCGCCGGAGGGGCTGCCAAACGTCCAACGTGCCCGGGTATAGGACGGACTGCTGGACGTTTGCCCCGTCAGTCCATCAGCTCGCGGAGCTTCGCCCAGCGCGGGTCGGGCTCGGACTCGTGGACGTGCTCGCCCTCGGGGAGGTCGTTCAACACGATTCCGCACTCGGGACAGAGCCCCTTGCAATCAGGGCGGCACAGAATCGCCACGGGCAGGGCCAGGGCGATCGCGTCGTGCGCCCACGCGGCGATGTCGAGCTCGTCGGCCTCCACGTAGGGGCTCGCCAGCTCCTCGTCGCCGGTGCCTGGCTGGTCGATCTCCCGAGACTCGACCTCCACGTCGTAATGCGCGGGCTGAAGGCAGCGCATGCACCGGCCGTTCAATGTCGAGTTGAGGCGAAGGCGCATCGCGTGTCCCGAGGTCGTCCGCGAGACGTCGAGGCGAGCCGGGACCGGCTCCGAGCCGAAGTCGTACGTCTCGCCGCCCAGCTCGAGGGGCTCGGGGACCAGCTCGAGGTCGAGGCGCCGGCCCTCGCCTGGCTTCAGCGCCAGAGTGGCCAGATCAATGGTGTTGAATGGCGCGGGCAAGGTTCAAGAAAACTTAGACATGGCGCCCCTACCCAACAGAGACCCCGACAGCTACCTCGAGCAGATCCTCGACGAGGTCCCTCGCTACGAGGACCTGCAGATCGCCGCGCTCGACGCGATCCCCTTCGAGCCTGCCGTGGTCCTGGAGCTGGGCTTCGGCACCGCCGAGACGACGCAGCGCCTGCTGGACCGCTTCCCGAACGTGCGCATCACCGGCTACGACTCCAGCTCAGAGATGGTCTTCAAGGCACGCCAGCTCGGCTGGGAGGACCTGCGCCTCGGCCGCATCGAGGACCCGTTGCCCGATGGCCCATGGGACCTCGTCATCGCCGTCCTCACAGCTTCAGAGCTGGAACCCGAAGGGGTGCGGGAGCTCTTTCGGCGCGTCCGGGACCATTCCCGGGCGGTCGTCATCGGCGACATCCTCGAGCCCGATCGGGCAGCCGAGTGGGCCGAGTGGTGCGACGGCGAAGTCACCTGGGCCGAAGACGGCCTGGCCGTCGTCCGCGCTACCTACGGCGAGTAAGCCCTACTCGACGTCGAGGGGCTCGTCGTCGCGGCCGGCAAGCCGGTCGCGGCCGCGCTGCACGGCAGCGAGGAACTTCTGGAGGTTGACCTCGAGGGTCGAAAGAATCTCGTCGGCGTAGTCCTCGGCGCCAAGGCGGATCTGGCGCTCGGTCTCGCGAGCGTCCTCGATGATCTCCTCGGCCGCGCGCTCTGCCTGCTTGTAGACCTCTTCGTCGGAGATCAGGCGCGACTGCTGGTCGCGAGCCTCCTTGACGACGCGCTCGGCTTCGCGCTTGGCCTCGGCCAGCATCTCCTGGCGCTCCTTGACGATCCAGCGCGCCTGCTTGATCTCTTCCGGGATCGTGGCACGCATCTGGTCGAGGAGGTCGTAGATCTCCTCGCGATCGACACGAACCTGATCCGTGAGCGGCACCGGCCGCGCGTTGTGGATCAGATCGTCGAGCTTGTCTATGAGTACAAGGACGTCCATTTGCAGGGGGAAGCTTACGTGTAGGAGCTAGTTGCAGGAGTGACGGGTGCCTTTTCGGCACGCGACTGCAAGCTCCTGCCCATCATGGGTGAAATGCAAACCACGTAAAGCGCTACCGCTCGACGCGCTCGGTGAGCGCCTTGGCGACCTCGCCAGGCACGAGATCGGAGACGTCGCCGCCGAACGTCGCCATCTCTTTGACGCCTGTAGACGAGAGGAAGCTGAACTCGGACGAGGCGAAGATGTAGACGGACTCGATGTCCGGGGCGAGCTTGCGGTTGAGCTGGTTCATCTCGAACTCGTACTCGAAGTCGGAGATGGCGCGGAGGCCCTTGACGATCGCCGTGCCGTTCTGCTCGCGCACGAACTCGACGAGCAGGTTCGAGAAGATCTTCACCTCGACGTTCTCGAGGCCGGCCTCGGCGACTGCGCGCTCCAGGAAGTCCTTGCGCTCCTCGGGCGTGAACAGGCTCGAAGACTTGCGGATGGACTGGCCGACGACGCCGATCACGACGCGGTCGAAGACACGCGACACCCGCTTGATGATGTCGACGTGGCCGTTCGTGACCGGGTCATAGCTTCCCGGGCAGACCGCCACCCTCTCCTTGCCCTCCGAATTCACGGCGCGCTCCAGATCCGCAGCGATGCCTCGCCGTAGGTGCGGTCCTCATCGAGTTTGAGATTGAGCTCCATGGGCGTTCGTGAAGGGCTTTCGGTGACGAGCCTGCCGCCCTCGCGCAGGCGGGACGGCACGAGCTTTTCGAGGTCTCGGGCCACGCGCGCGGCGAGTGTATATGGCGGATCGCAGAGGATCAGGTCAAAGCTGGCCGTCGCAGAGCCCAGGAACTCGAACGCATCGCGGCGCACCAGGTCAACTCGGTCCGAGATGCCCAGCGCGTCCACATTGGCCTGGGCGGGCGAGGTGTCGTCGTCGACCAGCACCACGATGGCGGGCGCCTCGCGAGAGCGCCTCGATGCCGAGTGCGCCGGTGCCGCAGAAGAGATCGAGCACCTCGGCTTCCGAGACGTCGTCCAGGATCGAGAAGAGCGCCTCGCGGGCGCGATCCGATGTCGGCCTGACCGCCGTCCCGCTGGGCGCCTTCAGGCGCCGGCCGCCGAACTCGCCGGCAATGACCCTCACGCCGCGATGCCCTCCACCCGCTCGTCGCCGAACCGAAGCCGCGCGGCGTCAAGGAGCGGGCCCAGCGCGGGGTCGTCGAGCGAGTCGTAGCGCTTGCCGAGTGCGATTGCGTCCCTGCGCGCCTCGACCAGGAGCGGGGCGTCGTCGGGAAGCCGCGCCGCGCGAAACGCGGCAGGCCGCTCTGGAGCGTGCCCAGGATCTCGCCCTCGCCGCGGAGTGAGAGGTCCACCTCGGCGAGCTTGAAGCCGTCCCGCTCGGCGGCAATCGCCTCCAGGCGGCGACGCGCCGTATCAGACGCCGGATCGCCGAAGAGGATGCAGTAGGACTCGTGCTCGCCCCTGCCCACCCGGCCGCGAAGCTGATGGAGCTGTGAGAGCCCGTAGCGCTCGGCGCCCTCGACCACCATGACGGTCGCGTTCGGCACGTCGATGCCGACCTCGATCACGCTCGTCGCGACGAGAACGTCCGCCTCGCCCGCGGCGAACGCCTCCATCGCGGCGGCCTTGTCGCGCGAGTGCATCTGGCCATGGAGGAGCGCGACGCGGAAATCGCGCATCTCGCCCTTGGCGAGGCGCTCCGCCTCCTCGGATGCAGCCTTCGCCTCCAGCTTCTCGGATCCCTCGACGAGCGGGCAGACGAAGAACGCCTGGCGGCCCTCACGGAGGCGCTCGCGTACGAACTCGTACGCGCCCTCGCGCTTCTCCTCGCCGACCGACCACGTCTTCACCGGCCGGCGGCCGGCGGGAAGCTCGTGAAGCGTCGTCGCGTCGAGGTCTCCGTAGGCCGTCAGCGACAGGGTCCGCGGAATCGGCGTCGCGGTCATGTGGAGCACGTGCGGCGCGGCTCGGGTGCCGTCGGCGAGTTCGGGACCCTTGCCGTCGAGGGCCGCGCGCTGGCGCACACCGAAGCGGTGCTGCTCGTCGACGACGCACACGGCGAGCCGCGCGAAGCGGACATCGGGCTCGATCAGGGCGTGCGTGCCGACGATCAGACCGAGCTCGCCGGTCTCCAGACGGTCCAGCGCGTTGCGCCGGCCCGCGGCCTTCGTGGCTCCGGTGAGCAGGGTGAAGGGGATGTGCGTTGAGGCAAGCAGGCTGTTGAGCGTGTGCGCGTGCTGCTCGGCGAGCGTCTCGGTGGGCGCCATCAGGGCCGCCTGGTGACCCGACTCCACCGCGCGGAGCATTGCGTAGACGGCGATCACCGTCTTGCCGGAGCCCACCTCGCCCATCAGGAGCCGCTGCATCGGCCGGCCCGAGGCGAGGCTCTCGTCGATCTCCGCCATCGCTTGGCGCTGCCCGTCCGTCGGCTCGAAGGGAAGCGAGGCGAGCCACGCCCTCGTGAGCTCCGCCGGACGCGTCGAGCGGAATGCCGGGGCGCTTGTCCTCGCGGCCCTTGCGCCTTGCCGCCAGAGCAACCTGGTGGAGGAAGAGCTCCTCGAAGGCAAGGCGGCGCCGAGCGGCTTCCGCGTCCTCGGGGCTCCAGGGAAAATGGGCAGCGGCGAGGGCATCCGCCGCACCCGCCAGGCCGTGCTCGGAGCGCACCTCCTGCGGAAGCGCCTCGATCGTGTCGCGAGCCATGCCCGCGCAGCTCCAGATCCACTCGCGCACCCGGTCGGCGCTGAGGCCATCCGTGACCGAGTGGACGGGAACGAGCCCGACGGTGTGGAGCCCGTGCTCGCGCACACCCTCTCCCCCGATCACTTCGTGCGCCGAGACCCTGAAGCCCGAGCGGTCGAGCTTGCCCGAGAGCAGAAGCTTCGTGCCGGGACGGAGGCGCTCGACGAGCCACGCCTGGTTGAACCACACCGCCTTCGTCGCGCCGGACGCGTCTGCGACATCGGCCTCGACGATGCGCAGGTTCCGCCGCCGGGTCGGGCGCACGCGGGCCTTCCGCACTTCGACGGCCACGGTGGCCTCCTCGCCGATGCGAAGCTCGCCGATCTTGAGCACGTTGGAGCGGTCGCGATACCCGTGCGGCAGGTGCCAGAGCAGGTCCCCGACCGTCTCCAAGCCGATGTCCGCGGCGCGCGCGGAGAGCTTCGGTCCGGCTCCCTTCAAGCTCGTGACAGGGGCTTCGAGGCGTGATGGGCGCGGCTTGAAGCGAAGCGGCGCCGCTCGCAGCTCGTCTCGGTCCTGAGCATCGCCGGACCCAAGAGCGCGTGGCGGCTCAGCGGTTGCTTCAGGGGTGGCGGTGGCCTGAGCGGGCATCGCTCCTCAGGCTACGCTCAGCAGCCGATGGCTGAATCGGTTTGGGACTATCCGAGACCGCCGCGGGTCGAACCGAGCCGGAGAACGGTGCGGATCGAGTTCGGCGGCGAGGTGATCGCGGAATCGTCCAGCGCTCTCCGCGTTCTGGAGACAGCGAGCCCGCCGACGATCTACGTGCCGATCTCGGACGTTCGCATGGATTTCATGAAACCCGCAAGCGGCAACACGTACTGCGAGTGGAAGGGCCAGGCCAGCTACCTCGACATCATCGTGGACGACGAAGTGGCCGAGGCCGCGGCGTTCTTCTACCCCGATCCCAAACCGGCGTTCGCCGAGCTCTTGGACCACGTTTCGTTCTACGTGGGACGCTTGGACGCCGCATATCTCGGCGACGAGCTTGTCCGCCCGCAGCCGGGTCCGTTCTACGCGGGTTGGATCACGGACGACATCCAGGGTCCCTTCAAAGGCGATCCCGGCACCCAGGGCTGGTAGAGCTCAGGCCGCGGCTGCCTCGCGGACGGGCTTGCGGTATTTCGCGAAGGTCCGTTCGACCCAGCCGAACGATGGGCGTGCCCGAAGCTCTGCTTCGAAGGCTGACGTCGTCTGCGGGCGACCGGGGATCCCTCCCGGGCCTTCAGGCGGCAGGACCAGCGGATACATCAGCGCCGCGGCGGTGAGGTCGGCGACCGAAAAGGAGTCGCCGGCGAGATGTTCACCGCCGTCGAGCTCCTGTTCGAGCCGGTCGAGGCATTCCGAGATGACGCGGCGTGCTTCCTCCTCCGCTGCCGGATCGGACACCTTGAAGCGCAGATTCGCGAACGTGGAAGCAAAGGACGTGATCCCTGCGCGCGCCGGGCCGAAGTCACGGACCGGTCCCGGAAGGTTCTTCTCGGTCACCTTGGCGAGAAGCTCGCGGTCGCGTCGCAGGTGGTGCCAGCCGAAGAGCCGCACTGCCGGGCCCATGTTCTGGTCGAAGTAGTCCTCGAGGTCGAGCGCGCGCCGGCGTTCAGACGGGTCCTCGGGATAGAGGGGCGGCTCCGGCCACCGCGCCTCGAGCGCGCCGATGATGTCGGTCGAGTCGAAAATCCGCTCGCCGTCGAGCTCCAGCACCGGGAACGTCTTCGTGTCTCCTTTGCTCCACCAGAGCGCAAGGCCCATGTGGATGGGCGGCGGCGGCTCGCGGCGCTCGTGCTCGACGCCCTTCCAGTCGAGCGCCCAGCGCACCTTCTCCGAGTAGTGCGAGACGCCGATGTGCCAAAGGACGGGCTTGGTTTCGCTCATACGGCGACGTTACTGCGCCGCGATCAGCCAGAACCAGCTGGGCTGCCCGCCGCGATGGACCTCGAGCTCGACATCGTCGGGCAGGTCCAGGTCCAGGTCGTCGAGCGCGATCGGGGGCATCTCGCCCTCGATGATCGTGACGATCTCAGCGCCGCCCGCAAGTCGCGACACGGTCGCGGCAAGGGTCGAGCCGGTGCCGCCCCAGGCGATGACCTCGTCGCCCTCGAAGCCGACGGTGTCGCCGCGGACGAAGCGTCCTTCGGGGTCGTCCTTGGCGGCGGGCGCTACGCCGCCGATGCGGATGTAGCTCAGTGCGTCGACCAGGCGCGCCGCGTTGTCCTCAGCCGGAGCGCTTGGCTCGTGCTCGACCAGTGCCGCCAACGCGCCCTGCTGAGAGACCGTTGGGACGACCCTCACTTCCCGGTCGGAGAGGCGGGCGGCTTCCTCGGCGGCCATGTGGACGTTCTTGGAATTGGGCAGGACGACGACCTCATCGGTGCCGACGTCCTCGATCCCCTTGAGGAGGTCGTTGGTGGACGGGTTCATCGTCGGCCCACCGTCGATGACATGGGCTCCGAGCTCCGAGAAGAGCCTCAGCATCCCCGCGCCCGAGACCACGGCAAGGACTCCGGTGCGGGTCTCCCGAAGGCGCGCCTCTCGCTCGGCGATCTGCTCGCGCATGTCCGCGATGTCCTCGCGCTCGATCGAACCGATGCCTTCGAAGATGCCGCGCGCGGCATCGGGGTCGTCCGCGTGTACGTGCACCTTTAGGGTCGCTTCGTCGCCGACGACCAGAACAGAATCGCCGATCCCCTCGAGCGCCGGCACGTGTTCGGTCGTCGAGAGCCCCTCGCCCAGGACGATGAAGTTGATGCAGTAGCGGTACTCGGACTCCGCGTGATGAACGTCGGACAAGCGAGCCGGCGCATAGTGCTCGATCTCGGGCAGCGTCACGGACTCACCCGCGAGTGCGGCAAGCGCACCGCGGACGATCACGACGAGGCCCAGCGCTCCGGCGTCGACCACGCCCGCATCGGCAAGCACCTGGAGCTGTTCGGGCGTATGGCGAAGCGCTTCCTCTCCCGCGAACAGGGCGGTGGCAAGCATCTCGCCCAGCAGCGCGTTCTGCTCCTCCGAGGTCGCCTCCCTGTCCAGGTGGTGCGTGTTCCAGCTGGCGCGCCGGTCCCGCACCGCTTCGGCCATCGCCCGAGCCACGGTGAGCATCGTGCCCTCGGCGGGCTCGCGTACCGATGCCCAAGCAGCGTCTGAAGCGTTCAGAAGAGCGGCCTCGATCATCTCAGGGTCGATCAACTGTCCCGGAGGCGTAGCGAGCTTCTCCGCCGCGCCACGGACGATCTGGCTCAGGATCACGCCCGAGTTCCCCCGGGCACCCATGAGCGCGGCGCGCGCCACCGCCCGGACGATCTCCGGCCGCTTCGGATCCCCGCCGACCGATGCCTGCTCCAACCGGTCGAGCTCGTCGATCACATGCCGAAGCGTCAGCGCCATGTTGTCGCCCGTGTCGCCATCGGCAACCGGGAACACGTTCAGGTCGTTGATCTCCTGTCGCCGCTCCTCGAGATGGGAGTAGGCAACGGAAATAACCGCACGAAAGCGCTCAATGGAGGGATCAGCCATCGAGGGCGGGAGCATATTCCGAGAGCTGAGGCGTTCGCTTGCTCAGAGCCATACGTGACGAAACGTCAGCTTCGCACGCCCGGATTCCGCAATCCCGAACGAGTGCCGAGGGGCCCTGCGTCGCTCGGTTGGGCTCCCGGGGTTGAAGATCTGAAAGCCGTCCGCTTCCTCGTGGAGAGGCAGGTGCGAGTGGCCGAAGATGACTGCGTCGGCATTCGGGAAGCGACGCCTCATGCGAGCAAGGCGGCCCTTCGCCGTGCCGGCGTCGTGGATGACCGCTATTCGATGGTCGCCCGCGGCGAACTCGAGGGTTTCAGGCAGGCGTCCGCGTAGTTCGGCCGTGTCGACGTTTCCGTGAACTGCCTTGACCGGCGGCCCGAGCGACTCGATCCAGTCCAGGACCTCCGCCGTGCACACGTCGCCGGCGTGGACGATCAGGTCTGCGTCCTTCATCGCCGCGACGCACTCGTCGGGCACCCTGCGCGCACCGCGCGGAAGGTGGGTGTCGGAAATGACCGCTATCCGCACGCGCTAGGCGTGCTTGGTGACCTGGCCGGACTTGAGGCAGCGGGTGCAGACGTAGACGCGCTTGGGGCGTCCTGCCTCGTCGATGCGGACCTTCTGGAGGTTCGGGTTGAAGCGGCGCCGAGTGGCGACCATCGAGTGGCTTCGCGAGTTCCCGAACGACGGGCCCTTTCCGCAGGTGTGACATACCTTGGCCATGGGCGCGAAAGGGTAGCGAGGACCCTGGGCTAGCCCAGGATCCGGCGGCGGTTGAGCGCGGAGCGCATCACGGCGTAAGCCGCTTGGCGACCTTGGTCCCGCTTGTCGCCTCCCGCGCGCGCCTCGGCCTGCTCGCGTGTGTCGCAGGTGATGACGCCGAACGCACACGGCACGCCCGAGCTGAGCTGGACGTCCATGATCCCGCGAGCCGCCTCGGAGCAGACGTAGTCGTAGTGATCGGTCTCGCCGCGGATCACGACGCCGAGGCAGGCAACGCCGGAGAACACTCCCGCGCCGGCGCAGATCTTCGCCGCGAAGGGAAGCTCGAAGGCGCCCGGCACCTCATAGGTCTGAACCGACGCCATGGTGACGCCGCCCTCGGCAAAGCCCTCCGCCGCACCGCCGATCAGCCGCTCGGCGAGGTCGTCGTAGAAGGTCGCCACGCAGATGGCCCATTCCTTGCGGCTGAGGAACTCCCTCTCTTCCTCCGAAACCTCGAAGCTCTGAGCCTCGTCCGTTGCCTCGTCTGGGCTCAACCCGATTCCTCCTTGTCGCGGCGGTGCTCCTCTTTGATCATCTCGTCGTCGAAGGGGAGCCCCTGGTGGTGAAGTACGTGCCCCATCTTGTCGCGTTTGGCGTCGAGGTACGCCTCGTTGTGCGGGTTCGGGGTCGCCTGGATCGGCACCTGCTCGGTGACCGAGAGGCCGTATCCCTCCAGACCGATGATCTTCTTCGGGTTGTTGGTGAGGATGCGGATCGAAGTCAACCCCAGGTCGCCCAGGATCTGCGCACCGATGCCGTAGTCGCGAAGGTCTGCGGGCAGGCCGAGCTTCAGGTTGGCGTCGACTGTGTCGAGGCCCTCCTCCTGGAGCTTGTAGGCGCGGAGCTTGTTGAGGAGCCCGATGCCGCGGCCCTCCTGCGAGAGGTAGAGGAGGACGCCCCTCCCCTCCTGCTCGATCATCGCGAGCGCGGAAGCGAGCTGGTCGCCGCAGTCGCAGCGAAGCGAGTGAAAGACGTCGCCGGTGAGGCATTCGGAGTGGACCCGGACGAGGACATCGTCGGCGCCGTCGACGTCGCCCTTGACCATCGCGACGTGGTGCTTTTCGTCCACCAGCGAGCGATATCCGACGGCGGCGAACTCACCGAACGCGGTCGGGAGGCTGGTCGAGACGACCCGCTCCACGAGGCGATCGTGCTTACGCCGGTAGGCGATCAGGTCGGCGACCGTGATCATCTTGAGCTCGTGCTGCTCGCAGTACGGGACGAGGTCGTCGACCCGGGCCATGGTCCCGTCCTCGTTCATGATCTCGCAGATCACGCCGGAGGGATTGAGGCCGGCCAGGCGAGCGAGGTCTACTGCGGCCTCGGTCTGGCCGGTCCGCTCCAGAACTCCGCCGGGCTTGGACTTCAGCGGAAAGACGTGCCCCGGCTGGACGAGATCCCGCGGCGTCGAATCGGGATCGATCGCGACTTGGATCGTCCGGGCGCGATCGGCGGCCGAGATGCCTGTGGTCACGCCTTCGGCGGCTTCGACCGAGACGGTGAACGGGGTTTCGAAGGGCGACTCGTTCTTCGCCGCCATCAGGTCGAGCCCGAGCTCGTCGCAGCGCTCCGGGGTGAGCGAGAGGCAGATGAGCCCGCGCCCGTGCGTCGCCATGAAGTTGATGGCCTCCGGCGTCACGAACTGGGCGGCCATGGTCAGGTCGCCCTCGTTCTCGCGGTCCTCGTCATCGCAGACCACGACCATTCGCCCGCGGCGGATCTCCTCGAGGGCTTCCTCGACGGTTGAGAAGACGCTGGTTTCGGTCTGAGCTTCACTCATGGTTCGCTTCCTTGTCCTCGAACTTTAGGAGGCGCTCGACGTACCGGGCGATCACGTCGAACTCCAGATTGACCCTGTCCCCCGTCCGCGTACTTCCAAGCGTCGTGCGTTCAAGGGTCTCGGGGATGAGCGAGACCTCGAAGCCGTCTTCGGTGAGAAGGGCGACCGTGAGGCTCACTCCGTCGACCGTTACCGAGCCGTGCTCGACGAAGTAGCGGCGGTATCGCTCCGGGACCGAGACCCGGACTCGGCTGGCGATCCCGTCGGCCGTGACAGCCGAGACATCGCCCGTGCAGTCGACGTGCCCCTGCACGATGTGCCCTCCCAGGGCGTCGCCCGCCTTGAGCGCCGGCTCCAGGTTCACTCGGGAGCCCCGCTCGAGCGCGCCCAGGCTCGTGAGCCCGAGTGACTGGTTCATGACGTCCGCGCTGAACCCGCTTTCCGTTTGATCGGTGACCGTCAGGCACACGCCGTTGACGGCGACGGAGTCACCGTTTGAGAGCTCGCCCGCGAAAGTCGCGCCGAATTCGAACCTCGCCCCCTCGTCCGAGCGCTCGACCGCATCGACTGTCCCTAGCTCCTTCACGATCCCGGTGAACACGCCCTCACCACTCCTTCATCCGGGCCGTGATGAGGAGATCCTCGCCCACGGCCTCGTGGCGAACGTCCAGCGCACGATCTGCGTCTGCGATCGCGTCCTTGCCCTGGCCGCCGGCAAGCGGGCGCGCGCCTTCGCCGCCCAGGAGGACCGGCGCGATGAAGAGGCGCAGCTCGTCGACCTCGCCGGCGTCGACGAAGGAGCCGGCAAGTCCTGCGCCGCCCTCGACCAGAAGCGAGGTGATCTCCCTGCGCCCGAGCTCGGCCAGAGTCGCCATGACCCGGGCGACGGGATCGCCGTCGACGATCAGGACGTCCACGCCCGCCTCGCGGAGACGATCCGTTCGCTCCGCGGGGGCATCCGGGGAGGCGATCAGGAGAACGGACGCCTCGGCGACGCTCGCCACCATGGCCGATCCGGCGGGCAGGCGGGCAGCCGAGTCGAAGACGACCCGAAGTGGCTGGCGCGCCGCCGGCGGGTCGAGGTCGCGGGCGGTCAGGAGAGCGTCGTCCGCAATGGCGGTGCCGATCCCGATCGCGACAGCATCCGATTCGGCGCGCCATCGGTGGACGAGCGCACGGCTCTCCGGGCCCGAGATCCACTTCGAGTCGCCGCCGGCCGTGGCGGTGCGCCCGTCGAGAGTCAGAGCGGACTTGAGCGTGACCAGCGGGCGCCCCGTCCGGGCGTGCTTTCGGAATGGCTGCACGAGCAGGCGCGCTGCTGCGGCTTCAGGCCCTTGGGCGAGCTCGACCTCGATCCCGGCGTCGCGCAGGATTCCCGGGCCGCGGCCGCTCGCCTTCTCGGAGGGATCGTCGGAGAGGTACACGACTCGCGCGACGCGCGCGTCGACCAGCGCGTCCGCACATGGCGGCTGGCGCCCTTCGTGAGCGCACGGCTCCAAGGTCACGTAGGCGGTGGCTCCGGCGGGGTCGTGACCGCGCTCGGCGCAGTCCGCGAGCGCCGCGCGCTCTGCATGAAGGCCACCCAACTCGGCGTGCCAGCCCTCGCCGAGGGCCTCGCCGTCGCGGGCGATGACGCAGCCCACCATGGGATTGGGCGAGACGAAACCGCGCCCGCGCTCAGCCACCTCGAGCGCTCTTTCGAGGTGCGTACGGTCGTCTTGGGAGACCGCCGTAGCCATGGGATCCAATTCTACAGCCGGACTGACTGACCAGTCAATCAGGCGGGGACAGAGCTCACGCGTGGCGTCTGACCCCAGGCGTGGCGCCTGTCCCCGAGCGTCGTGCCTGTCCTCGAGCGTCGTGCCTGTCCCCTTTCGCGGATACCTTGCTCCCATGAGCGAAATGCGCCCCGGCGCGGAGACGAGGCGCTTTGGGCGCTCGGCAAGCCTCTTGTCCGCGGGCGTGGGCGTCGCGGGGCTGCTCACGTACCTCTTCTTCTCGCTTGCCTCCCACAACCTCGACGCCACCGAGTACGGGGAGATCGTCGTCCTCTGGTCGGCAGTGTTCGTCACGATCTCGGTGGCCTACAGGCCCGTCGAACAGCTTCTCTCACGCACCCTTGCCGACCGGATCGCGCGCGGGGACGAAACCGGCCCTGCGATCCGCACCGCCGCCCGGATCCAGTTGACCGTCTCGATCGGGCTGGCCGTGGCGATCCTGCTCCTGCGAGACCCGCTTCAGGACGGCCTCCTCTCCGGCTCCGAGACCCTCTACTGGGTGCTGTTTGCCGCCGTGGTCACGTTCGGCGCGTCGTTCTTCGCCCGGGGCTACCTGGGAGGCACGCGGCGCTTCACGCTCCTCGCCGCGCTGCTCGTGACGGAGTCCGCGGCCCGCGCGCTGTTCGCGCTCGCGTTGGCGCTCGGCATAGCCGACGGTCAGACGGCGGTCGCGCTTGGAGTTGCGGCAGCGCCGATCGTGAGCCTCACGCTCGTCCCCCTTCTGGTCCTGACACGAGCCGGACGCGCAGGTGAAGCCGAGCGCTCCAAGCCCATATCCCTTGCCGCCGGCGGCGGCTTCGCGGGGGCCGTGCTCGTGATCATGGTCGGCGAGCAGGTCTTCCTGAACGCCGGGCCGCTCCTGGTCCGGGCGTTCGAGGACGCGGCCGCGGCGGGCTTCATCTTCAACATGCTCATGGTCGCCCGGGCGCCTGTTCTCGTCTTCCAGGGGGTGTCCGCGAGCCTTCTTCCCCACCTCACCCGCATGCGCGCACGGGGTGGCGAGGAGGCGTTTCACGACTCGATCAGGGCAACCCTCACGGTGGTCGCCGGCTTCGCGGCGGTGACGCTCCTGGTGATGGTCACGATCGGCCCAGCCCTGATGCAGATCGCTTTCGGCGACCGGTTCGAGTACGACCGCCCAGGACTCGCAATCATGGCTGTCGGCATGGGTTTCTACCTGGCCGCGACCACGCTTTCTGCGGCGGCGCTTGCCCGCGGCGCGGCCGCGAACGCCGCGCGGTCATGGGGTCTCTCGGCTGCTGCATTCCTGGGTTGGTGCCTTTTGCCGATCATCGAGGACGAGGCGCGCCGGATCGAGGTCGGGTTTGCCGTGGGCGCATTTCTCCTGGCGCTGCTTTTAGCGCGGGCGTACCGCCATGCGGTCGGCGAGGGCATGCTGCCCGACTCGACCGATGAGATGGAGGCGCAACTCGCCGCCTTGGACGAGGGGGCCTGATGAGCGACGGCCAGCTGATCCTCGTCGCAGGCCTCCTGATGGCGGCGGGCCTTGGTGCCGCGAAGGTCGCCGACCGGGTGAGGGTCCCGGGCCTCCTGCTCTTCCTTGGCCTGGGGATGCTCGTCGGCTCCGAAGGAGTCGGCGGCGTCGAGTTCACCGACGCGGAGCTCACCCGCACCCTCGGGACAATCGGCCTCGTGCTGATCCTGTTCGAGGGTGGTCTCACCGCCGGTTGGAAGGAGATCCGGCCCGTGCTGGGCTCCGCGGTCTCGCTGGCCTCGATCGGAACGGTCTTGACGGCCGTGATCGCCGGCGTCTTCGCCACCTGGGTCTTCGACGTCGACCTTCTGGGCGGCCTCATCATCGGCTCGGCCATCGCGGCGTCGGACTCCGCGGCGATCTTCGCCGTCCTTCGCGGTTCGAGCTTGAGAAGGCGGCTGGCGCGGACCCTCGAGGGCGAGTCGGGCATGAACGATCCCATCGCCGTCCTCCTGGTCGCGGGATTCATCGACTGGATTCAGATGCCCGACTACGGCATCGTCGACATGGCGATCGAGCTCGCGATCAAGCTCTCGATCGGCCTCGCCGCCGGCATCCTGATCGGCGTCGGCGCCCGCGCCGCGTTCAGGCGCCTGGACCTGCCCTCACCGGGCCTCTACCCCGTCGCGTCCCTTGCCACGGCTGCGCTCGCGTTCGGCGGCGCGGAGGTCCTTCATGGCTCGGGGTTCTTGTCCGTCTACATTGCCGCGCTCGTTCTGGGCACCGGGCCGATCCCCGCACGCGGCTCGACCATCGCGTTTCACCAGGGCATGAGCTGGACGGCGCAGATCGCGCTCTTCTTCATCCTCGGCCTACTCGTCTATCCCAGCGGGCTGGGCGACATCGCGCTCGAGGGCCTGGCGCTCTCGGCGGTTCTCATCTTCGTGGCGCGACCGTTCGCTGCGGTGGTCGCGACCGCGTTCGCCCCCTTCGACATGAAGGAGCGGCTGATGCTGGGCTGGGCGGGCCTGCGAGGAGCCGTCCCCATCTGGCTCGCGACCTTCCCGGTGATCGCCGAGGTGGGGTCCGCCGAGCTGATCTTCAACGGGATCTTCTTCGTGGTCGTCACCTCGACCCTGATCCAGGGCGCGACTTTCAATCCGCTCGCGGCCCGCCTCGGCCTGACGACTAACGAGCCCGCGGTGCCGCCGACCGTGGTCGAGACAGGGACCGTTCGAAGACTCGGGGGCGACGCCTTCACATACGTCGTCCAACCTTCCGATGCCGCGGTTGGGGCCATGGTCCGAGACCTTGGCCTGCCGCGCGAGGCGCTGGTGAACCTGATCGTCAGGGACGCCACCGCGGTCCCACCCCGCGGCTCGACCGAGATCCAGGCGGGGGACGAACTGCACGTCATCGCTCGGCGCGAGGCAATACCCGCAGTCATTGCCCTGACCGAACGCTGGTCCACCGGACCGCTTGGCGAGCCGGCTCCCCCACCCCTGCCCCTGCGCGCCGCACCGCAGGTCTTCACCGTGCGCCGCCGCACCGCCGAGGACGGCGACCCCGCGCATCCCGATTCGATCGAAGGCGCTCCGGTTGCGGCGCGCCTGCGCGTCCGCCGCGACGAGACCGGATCGCTCGTTGCCCTGGCCGACGGCCGCTACGCCGTGCTGGACTCGGGCCTGGTTGCGGTGGGCGGCAGGGCCCGCATGGGGGAATGGGTCGCGCGGCGCGTGCGGCGCCCGGGCCTGAGCCCTTCGCAGCGCGCGTGGTGGGAAGAGGTCGCGGGCGCCCTCAACACCCCCGTCCCGAGAGCAGGCGGGCCGGAGGTGGTTGGCCCGGTCGAGGAGAGTTCAGCCGAAGGTGACGCCGACGGCTGAGAACCCATGGGCGTTACTCCGCGCCCGCTGCCTTCGCCAGGCGCTGATACGCATCGGCCGGGTCCGCGTTGCCGAAGATGGCTGAGCCGGCTACGAGCAGGCCAGCGCCCGCCTCGGCCACGCGCGGCGCAGTCTTCAAGTCGACGCCTCCGTCGACCTCGACGGCGCAGGCGTCGGGCACCAGGTCGCGCAGGCGGACCAATTTCTCGATTGACGACTCGATGAAGCTCTGGCCCCCCCAGCCCGGGTTGACGCTCATCGCGAGCATCAGGTCGCACTCGGCGGCGATGCCGGCGACCGCCTCGGCCGGCGTGCCGGGGTTGATGGCAGCCCCAGCCAGGCAGCCCGCATCGCGGATGGCGGCGAGGGTGCGGTGCGCGTGCGGATCGGCCTCGAGGTGGATCGAGATGCAGTCGGCTCCCGCATCTGCGAACGCCTTGACCTGCTCGGCGGGGTTCTCGATCATCAGGTGAACGTCGAGGACGCCTCCGGCCGCGTGCACGTCGTCGGCGATCGACGATGCGACCAGCGGCCCGATCGTGATCGGCGGGACGAAGTGGCCGTCCATCACGTCGACGTGGATGACGCGCGCGCCGGCCGCCATCACGTCAGCCACCTGCGCGCCGAGCTCTGCGAAGTCAGCGGACAGAATCGACGGCGCGATCCTGCGCGAGGCGAAGAGGTCGCGAGCGGTGTCAGTCATACGGGCCGGAGCATCGAGTGGCGGCAATGCTGGCACACCATGTCCTCGGAACGGCTGAGCCTGACGATCGTCTGGTGCTCGCCGCAGTTCTCGCATGCCGAGGAGATCTCGTATCGCTGCAGGCAGAACACGCACCGGAAGCGTCCCGGCAGGTTGGTTGGGCGCAGCCAGGGCTCGCCGCAGCCGGGGCAGTCGGGTCGCTCAGCCAGCTTCGGGTTGGCCTCAGCCACTTCCGACCTCGGCGATGAAGAACCCGTCGGTTCCGTCGCGGTCCGGGCGGGTCTCGAGCCGTCGCTTCTCCGTGAGGAGGGGGTTCGACGCAACGGCGGCCGCGAGGACTGACCCGTTCTCTCTCGCCGAGATCGTGCAGGTCGAGTAGACGAGCGCGCCGCCGGGTCGCAGCGCGTCGATCCCGGTCGCGAGGATGCGAGCCTGAAGGCCGGCCAGCCGGTCGATGGTCTCGGGGTCCTTTCGCCAGCGCGCATCGGGTCGCGAGGCAAGCGTTCCCAGATCTGAGCAGGGCGGGTCCACGAGGACGCGATCGTAACCCTGGCCGCCCGCCCCCTCCTCCGCGGCGTCCTCGCAGAGGACTCGCACGTTCTTGGCGCCCGCTCGCTCACACAGCTCCTCCACCTGCCGGGCGCGGGCAGGATCCTTCTCGACTGCGGCCACCTCGCCGTCGCCGGCAAGCCGTGCCGCGATCGCGACGGTCTTCGTGCCGGGGCCGGCACAAAGGTCCAGCACCCGCTCCCCGGGCTTCGGGTCGAGCACTTCGACCACAGCCTGCGCCCCGCGGCTCTGCGCGAACATCCGGCCGTCGGAAAGCGCCTCCAGCGCGGCCTCGCCGAGCGGTCCTTCCCACACAAGCGCCTCGGCGGGGTACAGCGCTTGATCAGTGTGAGCGCCGTGTGAGGTGCCTGACCCCGCAAGGGGCTCCCCGGCTGCTTCGAGCTCCGCGCGCAGCTCGGCTGCGTTGCCTTTCAGCGTGTTTGCGCGCATCGCGACCTCCGGTGGATCGTTGATCGAGCGAAGGAGCGACCGCGCGGCCTCGGGGCCGAGCTCGGCCCACCACATCTCGGCGAGCCACTCGGGTACGGAATACGCGATCGCGGCCTCCGCGGCTGTAGCGTCTCCGAGCGATCCCAGGATGTCCTCGCGCTCAGCCGCCGCCCTTCGCAGCACTGCGTTGACGAGCCCCGCCGCACCCGCCGCCCGTCGGGGTCCGCCGCGCCTCATCCCTCCCTTTGCAAGTTCGACGGCCCCGTCAACCGCCGCGTGGTCGGCCCCTTCGGAGTAAAGAACCTCGAACAGCCCCAGGCGCAGAGCAGCCACCACGGGATCGTCCAGCTTCTTCGCCTTCTTTCCCGCCAGCAGGACCGCCACGTGGTCGGTCGTGCCGCGCCGCTGCACCGCGCCGTAGGCCAGGCTCTGCGCCTGGGCGCGCTCTCTGCCCCGGAGTGAGTGGCGCTCGGCCGCGGCCGGGAATGCGCGATCGGCCCACGCCTCGTGCTCGAAGACGCGCCTCAACACCTCGTACGCGGCCCGGCGTGCCGGCGTCGCGCCGCCGCTCAAGAGGCGAGGCGCGGCGAGGGGTTGCCGCGCAGATAGTCGGCGGCCGCCATCTCCCGCTTGCCGGCAGGCTTGACACCGACGATCCGCAGCGCTCCCTCGGCGGTTCCGAGCAGAAGAGCGTCCTCGGCCGGCACGAGCTCGCCCGACGCGGGTCCATCGACTCCCGCTACGGCCTCGACGACTCCCAGCCTCTCGCCGCCCTCGAGCTCGACGTAGGTGCCCACATGTGGATTGAGCGCGCGCACCGTCCGCTCAAGCTCGACCGCGGGCCGCCCAGGATCGAGCCGGCGCTCCGGCCCCTCGATCTTCTCCGCGTAGGTCACGCCTTCCCCGGGCTGCTCGGTGAACTCGAGTTCGCCTGCGCCGCGAAGCTCGAGCGCCTTGACCGCGAGCTCGCCGCCCAAAGCGGCGAGCCGAGCCGCGAGCGAGCCGTAGTCCTCGCCGTCCTCGATGGCAACGCGCTCGCACAGAGCGATGGGGCCCGAGTCGAGGCCCTCCGTGAGGCGCATGATCGCGACGCCGGTCTCCGGATCGCCCGCCATGATCGCCCGCTCGACCGGAGCCGCGCCGCGCCAGCGTGGCAGGAGCGACGGGTGGACGTTCAACATCTCGATCTCGTCGAGGAGCGGGGGCTTTAGGAGCTGGCCGAACGCGCAAACCACGCCGATGTCGATCCCGGCCTCCGAGATGGCTTCCATGGATTCCGGCTGGTTGACGCTCTGCGTTTGATGAAGCTCAAGGCCGAGGTCCTTTGCGGCGATGGCGGCGGGCGGCGCAGAGAGCTTTCGCCCCCGGCCCTGCTTGCGGTCAGGCGGCGTAACGACCAAGGCGGGCCGATACGGACTTTCGGCAAGGCGGTTGAGCACGGTCGCGGCGAACGCCGACGTGCCGAGATACGCGAGGCGCATCGGCTACCCGCGGGCGGGCTCGTGCTCCGCGTCTTCGTCCTGCTCTTCGGATTCGGGATCGAACGGGGCGAAGCTGGTGCCTTCCCGCAGCGCGCGCATCGCGCCCTTTCTCTGGTCACGCTCGGTCCGGTCGAGGATCAGCACGCCGTCCAGGTGGTCGATCTCGTGCTGGAGAACCCGCGCCTCGAGACCCGACGCCTCGATCAGGATCGGATCGCCCGCGATGTCGGCACCCGAAACCCGGACGTGCAGCGGGCGCTCGACGTCCACGATCACCCGCGGTAGGGACAGGCACCCCTCGGCGGCGGTGGCGAGATCGTCCGAGCGCCATTCGACCACGGGGTTCACGAGCGCCGTAGGCGTTGCGTCCGGGCCTGCCTGGAACACCAAAAGCCGCCGCAGAGCGCCGAGCTGCGTCGCCGCGAGGCCCACTCCCATCGCATCGCGCATGATCGCGATCATGTAATCGGCCTCCTCTCGGAGCGCCGGGCCGAAGTCGCGCACGTCCGAGGCCTTGGAGCGCAGGACGGGGTCGCCGTACACCACGACCTCTGCAAGCGCCGCGTCGCGGCGCCGAAGCTCTTCCTCGGTCGGCTCGTCGGGCGCGGCGTCGCCTTCGACTGGACCCTCGACCGGCTCGTCCGGCTCGATGTCGGTGTGCTCGCTCATTGCTGCGCCGAGTGTAAAACGCCGCGCGGCCTACTGCGGGTCTACGTCCACCGAGAGCTGCACGTTCCGCATCACCTTCGACGCGATCGCGCTGTCGACCGCCTCGCGGACCGCGTCCACGGTCTCCTCCCGGTTTGCCGCCTTCACCAGCACCTGGCGCCTCTCCCGGTCACGCAGGCGGAACCGCGGCGCAGGGCCGAGGAGCGAAGCGTCGCGCGGGAGGAGCGGACGCAGGCGAGCGGCAGTCTGGCGGGCCGCGCTCTCGGCCGCCTGCGCTTCCTTCGCCGCCATCTCGACCCGCACCAAGGTTGCGAATGGCGGATACGAAAGCTCTCGGCGGCGTTCGAGCTCGCCCGTGAGGAAGCCGGCGGCGTCGTGGTCGGCGGCGCGCCTGATCGCCTCCGCGTCCGGCGCCAACGTCTGCACCAGGACCCTGCCCGCGCTGCCGCGTCCGCTGCGCCCCGCGAGCTGGGAGACGAGCGCAAAGGTCCTCTCCTCTGCCCTGAAGTCGGGAAAGCGAAGGCTCGAGTCCGCATCCACGACCACCGAGAGGCCGACGTCGGGAAAGTCGTGTCCCTTCGCGACCATCTGCGTGCCGATGAGAACGGCCGAGTCGGCGCGATCGAACTGCCCGAGGATCGACGCGTGCGCGCCCTTCTTGGCGGCCGAGTCCGAGTCGAGGCGCAGTACCGGCACCGGCTGAACGAGCTCCGCGACGATCTCCGCCACCCGCTCGGAGCCGGCGCCGTGGCGGGCGATCGAAACGGACGCGCACTCGGGGCAGCTCTCGGGAACCCGCTCGGAATGCCCGCAGTGGTGGCAGCGAAGGGTGTCGCCCGCCCGGTGAAGGACAAGCGAGACGTCGCAGTTCGGGCAGTACCAGGCATGCCCGCAAACCCGGCAATCGAGAAACGGAGACCATCCGCGCCTGGGCACCATCACGATCGCCTTCCCTCCCGACTGAGCGACACGCGTGAGCGCTTCGCGCGTTCGCGCGTGAAGCGGTCCCTCCCGCCCGTCGCGCTCGCGCATGTCGAGGATCTCGATCCCAGGCATGGGCGATCCGTCGGCGCGCTCCATGAGCTCGACCCGCTCGAGCCGCTGCCAGCTCTCGGGGCGCGGAGTGGCGGTGCCCGCAACAAGCATCGCCTGCTCGGCATGCGCGCGCCGTCGGGCGACGTCCCGCGCGTCATAGCGCGGGTCCGACTCCTGCTTGTAAGAGGAGTCGTGCTCCTCGTCGACCACGATCAGGCCGAGCCCCTCGACCGGCGCAAACACCGCCGAGCGCGGCCCGACGCAGATCCGCGCCTCACCGCGCCGGACGCGCAGCCACTCGTCGCGGCGCTCGCCCGCGCTGAGCGCCGAGTGAAGGACCGCCACCTTGTCTTGAAAGCGTGCCTCGAAGCGCGAAACCGTCTGCGGCGTCAGGCCGATCTCGGGCACGAGGACGATCACGCCGCGCCCACGCTCGAGTGCCGCCTCGGCCGCTGTCAGGTAGACCTCGGTCTTCCCCGAGCCGGTCACACCGTGAAGGAGAAGCTCGCCGCCCGGCCCGTCGAGGCCTCTCGTGATTCTCTCCAGCGCCGCGCTCTGAGCAGGAGTCAGGACCGGCCGCTCGCTCCGCGCTCCGACGGCTACCGATTCCGGCCTGCGGGAGACCTCTTCATCAGTCAGCTCGACCAGGCCCCGCGCCTCGAGCCGCTTCAGCGAGTCGCGGTCGTCGCCCGCTGCCACAGGCCCGTTTGCGGCTGCGAGCCGCTCGAGCGCTGCCTTCTGCTTGGGCCCCAGGCGCTCAGTGCCGGCGAGCGCTTCCCGGCCCCCATCCGTCAGCACTGCCCGTAGCTCGGTCCGGGCGCCGACTCCCTTGCCGCCGCCAGGCGGAAGCACGAGCTCCAGGCCGCGCGACGGCGTCGAGCAGTACTCGCGCGCCACCCAGAGCCCCAGGTCGACAAGACCGCTCGGTAGCGGCCCGCCAAGCGAAGCGATCGGCTCTGCAAGGCGCTCCGCAGGCAGGTCCGAGGTCTTCGCAAGGCCGACTACGACTCCGCGCAGCCGCTGGCGGCCGAACGGAACGAGCAGCAGGCTTCCCACTCCCACGTCCGCAAAGCGATCGCCCAGCTTGTAGTCGAAGGGACCGCGCAGGGCGCGCGCGGTGGTGAGGGGTTCGACCTTGGCGATCACGCCTCCAAGCTATTGGGGAGCCGTAGATGTAATCTCCCGGCCGTGGCGCCCAAGCTTGGACCAGGAGAGCGAGTCCTCTTCGAGGGGCATCCCTCGTGGCGGTCGATCATCGACTTCTATCTCAAGGGCTTTCTCGCGACCGTGCTCATCTGCTTCCTGGCTGCGATCGTGACCGAGATGGCCGACGAGCGGAACGACAGCCTCGTCGTGATCCTCGCCGTCGTCGGAGTCGGCGTCACCGTCCTGGTCGGCTTCATCAGGCGAGTGGCAACCAGCTACACGATCACCAACCGCCGCCTCCACATCAAGAAGGGGATCGTCTCCCGCACGATCCAGGAGACCCGCCTCGAGCGCGTCCAGAACGTCAACGTCTCCCAGGGCGTCATCCAGCGCGTCTTCCAGATCGGCGACGTGGACTTCGACACCGCCGCAGGCGACGACTACAACTTCATCTTCGCCGGCGTCGCGGACCCGCAGGAGGTCGTCGAGAAGGTCGACGAGGCGACCCGCTCCCTCCACCACCCGAGCGGTCCCGGCGGGCTCGGCGACGAGCAGCACGGCTACCAGCCGCCCCCGGTGTCAGGCACCTAGTAGTTAGCTCACACTGTTAGCGCAGTGCGAGGTGCCTGACACCAAGCCGCTAGGCGGCGACCTCGGCACCCGCTGCTTCGCGCAGCGCATCGGCCTTGTCCTTCGCCTCCCAGGTGAAGTCGCCGTCCTCGCGGCCGAAGTGCCCGTAGGCAGCGGTCGGCTGGTAGATGGGACGGTGGAGGTCGAGCGACTCGCGGAACGCTCCAGGACGCAGATCGAAGTGCTCGCGAACGAGCTCGTTGAGCCGCGCTCGAGGGATCTTGCCGGTTCCGAAGTCCTCGACCATCACCGAGACGGGGTGAGCGACGCCGATCGCGTAGGCCACCTGGACCTCACAGCGATCCGCCAGTCCCGCGGCGACGATGTTCTTGGCGACGTGACGAGCGGCATACGCGGCCGAGCGGTCCACCTTCGACGGGTCCTTGCCCGAAAAGGCACCGCCGCCGTGGCGAGCCATGCCGCCGTAAGTGTCGACGATGATCTTGCGGCCGGTCAGGCCTGCGTCGCCGACGGGGCCGCCGATAACGAACCGGCCCGTGGGATTGATGAGCATGTTCTGGTGCGTGTTGAGCTCGGCCTCGTCGTACATCTCGGCCGGCAGAACGGGCTGGATCACGCTCTCCCAGAGATCTGCGCGGATCTGGTCCAGTTCGACGCCTTCCGCGTGCTGAGTCGAGATCAGAACCTTTTCGATGCCGACGGGTCGGCCGTCCTGGTAGCGAACGGTCACCTGCGTCTTGCCGTCGGGGCGCAGGTAGGCGACGTCGCCGTCCTTGCGCACCTTCGCGAGCCGGCGCGAGAGCTGATGCGCCAGCGAGATCGGCATGGGCATTAGCTCGGGCGTCTCATCGGTCGCGTACCCGAACATCATCCCCTGATCGCCCGCACCAGCAACGTCGAAGTCGTCGTCCTCGGACTCAACCCCTTCATCGCGCTTCTCGAGCGCCTCGTCCACCCCTTGGGCGATGTCGGGCGACTGCTTGTCGATCGCGTTGATGACGGCGCAGGAGTCCGCCGAGAAGCCGAGCTCAGCGTCGGTGTAGCCGATGCCCCGGATCGTCTCGCGGGCGATGTCCTGGATGTCGACGTAGATCTCGGTCGAGATCTCGCCGGAAACCACGACGAGGCCCGTGTTGACCAGCGTCTCGCACGCGACGCGCCCATACGGGTCGTCGGCGAGCACTGCGTCCAGAACGCCATCAGAGATCTGATCGGCGACTTTGTCCGGGTGCCCCTCGGTGACCGACTCGGAGGTGAAAAGAAACTCGTTGTCTTGCAAATCTTCGCTCATTTAGGAGGGCAGATTACGCGGTTATGGCGCCGCTATACGCAATTGGGCGTCGCCTGAAAGCACGTCTTCCTCAGTCTCGACCGTGATCGCGAAGGTCTGAAGGCTTCGCAGATCCTCGGCGAATGTCGTGAACGGCCCCTCAGCGCCAGCCCCCAGCCGCTCGGCCGCCGCGACCAGCCCGCTCAGGTCGAGATAGGCGATCAGCGACGGTTCGTCTGAGAGCCCCTCGACCGCCGACTCATACCCCTCGGCGCCGGCAAGCCCCGAGTCCGAGCTGCCATCCAGGCGCTCGATCGGCGCGGTGTCATCGGCCACGACGAGCATGCCCTCGAAGATCGCGTACGCCAGGACGTCCGTCGGCGAGCGCTGAAGCACCTGGGCCGTCACGTCGCCGAACGTCTCCTCCCGGAAGACGGGGTTCGAGATGTTCGGGTCGACTGACTTGGCGAGCTCCGACTGAAGCCGGGCGAGAGCGTCGGCAGCCTCCTCGTCGTCAACGTCGTCGGCGATGAATTCGAGGTACGGGACGTCGGCAGCCCCGCCCTGGATCGTCTGTGCGTTCGGGATGTCGAGGCTGTCGGGCGCCTCGTCGACAGACGTGTCCTCGGCACTCGAGTCGGTCGCCGACGGGCGCGGCACGACTGCCAGAGCGCCCTCTCCGTTCAATGCCGGAAGGAGCTCCTTGGCGAGATCGACGCCGGCTTCCTTGCGGAGGCGATCGACCAGGTCCGTGACGCCGGCGGCAACGCCGGGAGCCTTGACGGTCGCTTGGCCCAGAAGGCCGCTGACCGTCTCGTCCGCGTCTCCAAATCCGACGTAGGCGAGGGTGTCGGGCGCGAGCTCTTCCGGCAGCACCGGCTCGAACGGCTCGAACGCGGCGAAGAACCCGCCCGCCTCAGTGCTTCTGTCCGGATCGAGGATGCTCCGCGTCGTGAGTTGATAGCCGCCGTCGTCCGCGGCAATCGAGAACGCGGCGCCCTGGGAGTCGCCGGAGTCGACCAGCGGCTCGAACGGGCCGAGCGCTCCGTCGGAGAGCGCGAGGAAGCTGTCGATGCCCTCGGCCGAGAGATACGCCTGCGCGAAGCTCTCGGTTGGAAGCTCGCCAAGCGCCTCTTTTGCGATGGAGTCTTCGGCAAGGGGCTTCGCCCCGTCACCTTCCGCCGAAGCGTCGATCACCGCGCGCACGCCATCCGCGGTGCCGATGACGAGGAAGTCGCCGACGATGGCTGTCGCAAGGCCCCGATCGTCTTCGCGAAGCTCGGTCCCCTGGTAGTCCTCGGGCTCAGGAGAGCCGGCCCCGATCGAAGACTCGTACTCGCGAGCGCCTTTGGTGTCTGAGACCTCCAGCATCTGCACCTGCTGGGTCCCTGCGCTTCCCGGCACGACGGCGACCGCGATCTCGCCGCCGAACCATGGCTCGATGTCCTGGGTGAAGTTCGGCGTCTCGCCGGCTCCGCCGAGGAGAAACGGAGCGGCCAGTCCGAGCACCTGCCGAGTCAGGAGAGGTGTCCGTGCGCCCACCGACGCCGCATTCTCGGCCTGCTCGGTACCCGCCGAGATGTTCACATGGACGTAGGCGAGCGCGTTCGCCGGGACGATCGCGATGGCGTCGTCGTCGGGCGCACAGTCGTCGCCCCCCGGCGCTCCGCACGGCAGGTTCGGAACCACCAGGAGCGCGACGACCGCGATCAGCGCGACGGCGCCCGCGATCACAGCTCCGCGGTGCCTCCACTGAGGGGAAATCGTTCGAGGAGCGAGGTCGCGGGCCGATCACTCGGAGCCTTCGCGATCGAGCGCGGACGAGCGCCTGGAACGTGACCTGCCTTCCGATGCTTTCGGCACGAAATCAATGATCAGTGGGACTCCCTCGAGCGCGTAGTGCTCGCGCATCCGGTTCTCGAGGTGATATGCCCAGTCCTGGGTGATCAGACGGCGGTCATTCACCTGGATCGCTATTCGCGGCGGCGCTACGCCCACCTGCGCGGAGTAGTAGAGGCGCAGGCGCTTGCCCCGCTTGACCGGCGGCTGGCGGCGGGTCACGACCTCTGAGACGAAGCGGTTGAGCTTCGGAGTCGGGATGCGCTGTGCACGCCGGTCGGCCAGCTCGATCGCCGCGGCGAGAAGCTTCTCTACGTTGCGGCCGTTCAGGGCCGACGTCGTGATGACCGGCGGGCGCTGGCGGACCCGCTTCGCGATTCGGGCCTTGACCTCCTCGAGGTCCATGGTCACCTCGTCCCACTTGTTGAGGGCGAAGATCGTGGCGCACCCGGACTTCATCGCCAGGTCGGCGACCCGCAGGTCCTCGGAGGTGAGCCCCTCGGACGCGTCCACGACCACGATCGCGACGTCCGCCCGCTGCGCGGCGCGCTCAGAGCGGATCTGCGCGTAGAACTCGACGGAGCCCGAGACCCGGGAGCGCTTGCGAAGGCCGGCGGTGTCAACCAGGAGCACGGACCGGTCGCCCACCTGAAGCTCGGTGTCGATCGCGTCGCGCGTCGTGCCCGCGATGTCGGAAACGATGACCCGGTCGGACCCCAAAAAACGGTTGACGAGCGAGGACTTGCCGACGTTCGGGCGCCCGATCAGGGCCAGGCGCGGGCGGTCCGGCTCGTCCTCCGCGTCGGGATCCGGCGCGGGAAGCGCCTCGACGAGCCGGTCGAGCAGGTCCCCGGTCTGGCGGCCCTGGGCCGCGGAGACGCCGACTGGATCCCCAAGCCCAAGGCTGAACAGGTCTGCGACCTGCGGCTCGTCCGCCGGGCCGTCGACCTTGTTCGCGACGACCACCACCGGGACGTCGGCGCGGCGAAGGATCTCGGCGACCTCCGAGTCACCCGCGCGAAGGCCCGCCTTGGCGTCGAGGACCAGCGCAACGACGTCGGCGTCCGCGATCGCCGCGCGCGCCTGCTCCTGGATCGCCCGCGAGATCTGATCGCCCGCTTCGAAGTCGAGCCCGCCCGTATCGATCAGGATGAACTCGCGCCCGTTCCACTCGCAGGGAAGCTCCTTGCGATCGCGAGTCACGCCGGCCTCTTCGTGGACAACCGCCTCGCGCCCGCCCGACAGGCGGTTGACGAGAGTGGACTTGCCGACGTTCGGAAACCCGACGATGGCGATGCGGGGCATGCGGCTCATGCCAGGCCTCGTGAGCGGGCGATCTCCGCGATCTGCTCGACGACCTCGTTCGGCGTCAGCGATGTGGTGTCGACCTCGACCGAATCGTCCGCGGCCTGCAGGGCGCCGTGCTCGCGCTCCGTGTCGCGGCGGTCGCGGTCGGAGATGTCGTTCAGAACCTCTTCCACCGAACGGCGCGTCTCGGCCGCGCGGCGGCGCGCGCGTTCAGCGTCGTCGGCGACCAGAAAGACCTTGAGCGCCGCGTCTGGACTCACGACGGTGCCGATGTCCCGGCCCTCCGCGACGTACGGGCCGCGGGAGATCAGGTCGCGCTGGCGAACCACCATCGCTTCTCGAACGCCGGGATGGACCGAGACGCGCGAGGCGAGGGCTGAGATCTCAGGCGTGCGAATCGGCTCGGAGACGTCTTCCGAGTCCAGGAGGACGCGCTCGTCCTCGAAGGTGATCTCGATGTCGGCGGCCACCCCGGACGCCTGGCCTGGGTCGTCCGGATCCGCGCCGGCCCTCTCGACGGCAAGAGCAACGCAGCGATACATCGCCCCGGAGTCGAGGTACGTGATGCCGAGCGCATCGGCGAGCCCCCGGGCAACCGTGGACTTGCCGGCTCCCGCGGGGCCGTCGATCGCGATCACCATCTCGTGGATGAGGATAGATTGGCGTCCATGAAGGCTTGGAGCGTTGCCGACATGGAGGTCGAACCGCACCATCCGCTCGTCTTGGACTCGTCCGATGAGGGGCGCCTGATCGTGATCGAGCTCCCTGCCGGCGAGGTGCTCCAGGAGCATCGCGTCCACGAGCGCGCCTGGATCTGGTTGGTGCGAGGATCGATCGAGATCGACGACGCCGATGGCGAGACCGTCGGCGGCGGGCCCGGTCTGGTCGCGGAGTTCAACCCGAACGAGTCGCGAACGGTGCGCGCGATTGAGGACGCTCGCATCCTGCTCCTGCTCTCGCCGTGGCCCGGCAAGGGCCATCCGAACAACGCCTAGCCGATGAGCGAGCGCAGGTCCCGGGTGAAGCCGGGATAGCTGACGCCCGCGGCATCCATCCCCTCGACCTCCACCCCGTCGCGCGAGGCGAGACCTGCCAGCGCGCCGACCATCGCCAGGCGGTGATCGCCGTACGACGAGACACGGCCACCCCGCAGGCCGCCCGTTCCGCGGACAGCAAAGCCGTCATCGAACGCCTCGGCGTCCCCCCCGGCGCCCTTGATCGCCTCAACGACGGTCGCGACCCGATCGGTCTCCTTGTGCCGGAGCTCCTCCGCACCACTCACAACCGTCTCACCCTCGGCGAACGCGGCGGCGAGGGCAACGAGCGGGAGTTCGTCGATCGCAAGCGGCACCTCGCCCCCGGACACACGGGTCGAATGAAGCCGCGAATGCCTCGCTGCGATAGTCCCCCGCTGCTCTCCGT
This sequence comes from uncultured bacterium, assembly GCA_963772035.1. Classification (GTDB taxonomy): domain Bacteria; phylum Actinomycetota; class Thermoleophilia; order Solirubrobacterales; family 70-9; genus JALZKA01. The sequence continues at coordinate 214,101 of CAVYVT010000008.1, read as the reverse complement.
TCACTGGAGGCTCCTCCTCGACTTCGACCTGCGCGCCCATCCGGTTGAGGATCCCCAGCAGTCCGACCCGTGTCGGGTTCAAGCCCACCCGCCGAAGGTTCACCTTGCTGCCCGGCACGATGAGCGCGGCGACGATGAAGAACGCGGCCGAGGAGAAGTCGCCCGGGACCGAAAGCTCGCCCGGTTCCAGGGATTCGGCTCGCTCGACGCTCACGCGCTTGCCCGGCAGCCGCCCTCCCAGCGTGAGGCCGGAGTCAGCTGCCTCCACCCGCACCCGCGCTCCCGCCGCGTGAAGCATTCGTTCGGTGTGGTCACGCGAAGGGTCTCGCTCGATAACCGTGGTCGTGCCGTCGGCCATCAGCCCGGCCAAGAGCAGGCACGACTTCACCTGTGCGCTCGCGACGGGCATCTCGTACTCGATGCCATTGAGAGCGGAGCCGCGCACCTCGAGCGGAGGCAGCCTCTCCTCCCGGGCGGAAATATCCGCCCCCATCTGTCGCAGGGGATCGGCAATTCGATCGACCGGCCTGCGGCGGATCGACTCGTCGCCGTCCAAGGTCCAGGATCCGTCCGGCTGCCCCGCAAGCCAACCCGGCAGGAGCCGCATCAAGGTGCCCGCGTTTCCGACGTCGATCGCGACGGGGTCCCGCGCCTCGGCCAGGGCAGGGCCATCCAGCCCGATGCCTTGAAGCTCGATATCGAGAGAGCCGCGCGCGCCTTCGGCCTCCGAGACCTCGGCGCCCAGGGCCGCGACGGCGGCCAGGGTCGATCGGGTGTCCGCCGAGTCGAGGAAGCCGGAGATGGTCGAAGTCCCGCCTGCCATCGCACCGAGGATCGCTGCGCGGTGCGAGATCGACTTGTCCGGGGGCGGAGTGAGCGAGCCCGTGAGCGAGCCGGATGGAGAGAACGACTCGGTGCTCACGCGCTGGACCCGGCCGGGCTGGCCGAGTGGCCCAGCTCGCGCATGACCTCAACCGCTCGCGCCGCGTCGGCCTCACCTGCGACCCAGAGGGAGATCGCGCCGGTGCGCATGTCAGCGGCGGGCTCGAGAGCCATGTCCTCGATGTTCACGCCCTCGCGGCCCAGGGCCAGGGCGATCTCGGCGACGACTCCGGGCTTGTTCTCGACGGTCACACGGAGCTCCGTGTGGGCGCCGCCGGTCGCGCCGGCTTCCAGCAGGCGATCGCGTGCGCCCTGAGCCTGCGATTGCCAGGCCTCGATCGCATCCGCGTCGCCGGCGCGGATCAGAGCCGCCGCCTCCTTGAGCCGGGCAGCGGACCGGTCGATCTCGGAGGCAAGCGCGTCGGCGTTGGAGGTGAATATGTCCCGCCAGAGACCGGGGTTCGCACCCGCCACGCGCGTGGTGTCGCGAAAGCTGCGGCCAACCTCGGGCAGGCGCTCGCCCTCGTCCGAGATGGCGACCTCGGCTTGAGAGACCAGGACGTTCGCGATCACATGGGGCAGGTGGCTCACGGTCGCCATCAGCCTGTCGTGGAGTTCGGCGTCGATCGCCTGCGGGCGGGCGCCCATCTCTGCGATCGCGCGCTGGAGCCTGTCGTAGTGCACGCCCCCTGCTTGCCCGCTCGGCGTCAGGTACCAGCGAGCGCCCTCGAATAGCTCTGCTCGAGCGTTCTCGACCCCTGCGGTCTCGGCACCGGCGATCGGATGCCCGCCGATGAAGCGGCCGGCAGCCGGGTGACCGGCAATCCCGTCCACGAGATCCTGCTTCGTCGAACCCACGTCGGAGACCACCGTGTCCTCGCCGCTTGCCTCCAGGGTCTCGGCGACGAGCGCCGGCAATGGGCCGACCGGTGCCGCACAGAAGACGAGGTCGGCGCCCGCGACGGCCTCGGCCACGGTCGCTGCTCCCGCGGAGAGCGCGCCCCGTTCCAGAGCGGACGCAACGGCAGCGTCATCCGGGTCGAAGCCGACCACCTCGGCCTGAAGGCGGCGCTGGGCAGCGAGTCCGATCGACCCTCCGATCAGGCCCACCCCGCAGACGGCGACCCTCATCTGACCGTCCCTACGCGTCGCGACGCGCGCGCACGGCCTCGGCGAGCTCGTCCAGGGCGCCGGACGTGGTCTGCCAGTCCATGCACGCGTCGGTGATCGACTGCCCGTAGGTGAGATCGCCGGAGCCCAGGTCCTGGCGGCCGGCGACGATGAACGACTCGAGCATCACGCCGACGATGCCTTCGTTGCCGTCGGCAACCTGGCTTGCGATGTCCGCCGAGACCTCGCGCTGGCGATCCGGGTCCTTGTCCGAGTTGTCGTGCGACGCGTCGACGATGACGCGCTCGGGCAGGCCGGCGGCGGCGAACTGGCTCAGCGACTCGGCAACCTCGGCTGCGCCGTAGTTGTAGGAGTCGCGGCCACCGCGCAGGATCACGTGGCCGTCCGCGTTGCCGGCGGTCCGCAGGATGGCCGGAGTGCCTGAAGGATCGATTCCGGTGAAGGAGTGGCTCGCCGCGGCGGCGCGCACGGCGTCGACGGCGATCTGGACGTTGCCGTCGGTCCCGTTCTTGAAGCCGATGGGCATCGAGAGGCCGGAGCCGAGCTGGCGGTGAATCTGGCTCTCGGTCGTCCGCGCACCGATCGCGCCCCAGGAAACGGTGTCGGAGATGTACTGGGGGGTGATCGGGTCCAGGAACTCGCAACCGACGGGCAGGCCGAGCTCGATCACGGAAAGGAGAAGCCCGCGTGCCCAGCGAAGGCCCGTGTTCACGTCGCCCGAGTCGTCCAGGTGCGGGTCGTTGATCATGCCCTTCCACCCCGTCGTCGTGCGCGGCTTTTCGAAGTACACGCGCATCACGACCACCAGGTCCCGGTCCAGCTCGCTCGCCTTGGCGGCGAGACGGGTCGCATAGTCGCGCGCTGCCTCCGTGTCATGCACGCTGCAAGGCCCGACCACCACCAGGAGGCGATCGTCGGTCCGTTCGAGGATCGCCGTCACCTCTTCGCGGCTACGGATCACGAGCTCCGCCCCCGCCGGGGGAAGGGGTTGCTCGTTCAGGAGCTCGGTCGGCGAGACGAGCGACTCGATCTGGTCGATCCGGCGATCGCGAATCCCGTCGCGCTCTGCTTTCGGCGGTGCGCTCATATGGCGACCGACACATCCTTTCCGGCGATCTCCGCCACGCTCCGGACCTGATCTGAGTAAGCGGCGAAGGACTCCAGGGCGAGCGACTGAGCGCCATCGCACAGAGCCGTCTCAGGCTCCGGATGGACCTCGACGATGATCCCGTCCGCGCCCGCCGCGGCCGCCGCAAGCGACAGAGGCAGGACCCAGTCGCGACGCCCGGCGGCATGCGAGGGGTCGACGATCACCGGCAGGTCGGTCATGCCTTTCAGGGCCGGAACCGCCATGAGATCCAGCGTGAACCTGTACGAGCTCTCGAATGTGCGGATGCCGCGCTCGCACAGGACCACGTTCGGGTTGTCCTCCTTCAGCACGTACTCGGCAGCGTTCAGCAGCTCTTCGAGCGTGGCCGAGAGGCCGCGCTTTAAGAGAACGGGGATTCCGGTCCGCCCCGCCTCGGTGAGGAGCGGGTAGTTCTGCATGTTCCGGGCGCCGACCTGGATCACGTCCGCGACTTCGGCGACGTGCTCGGCGTCGCGGACGTCCAGGAGCTCGGTCACGATCGGAAGCCCGGTCTCCTCCTTGGCTTCCTGGAGCAGGCGCAGGCCCTCAACGCCGAGCCCTTGGAACGAGTGCGGCGAGGTGCGCGGCTTGTAGGCGCCGCCGCGGAGCATCGCCGCGCCGCCGTCGGCCACGCCGCGAGCGGTCTCGAGGATCATCTCGCGGCCTTCCACGGTGCAGGGGCCGGCGATGATGCCGAAGCGTCCCCCTCCGAGCGTGTTGTTCAAAACGTTGGTCATCTGACTGGGTGCCTTTCAAGTCTGGCGGGTTCGAGAGTACGTGGCTGAGAAGGGCGCCCTGTCCTGAATGCAGTTCATGCGCTGGGTCTTTCAAAGACCCGGAGGGCAGGCGCCTAGATAAATCGCCAGGTAAACCACGAATAGGTGCACGCGGACGCGCCCTCGAAGGCGGTCATGGTGGCGTGCTCAGCGGCGCGGTTCACGCAAGGGTTTGTAGCAGGGTGCGGGTAAAAGGGCAAGGAGCGCTCAGGTCAGTCGAGGCAGATCGCCCAGCCGGTGAGCTTTTCCGAGTCCGGGTTCGAGCCGTCGTTTCCCATGTTGACCACCACCTCGTCTCCCGGCACCGAGCCGGCGTCGGCGTCGTCGCGCGGGTGCATCGTGTTGAGTGAGCCGTACTGGATCGGCCCGGTCAGGCGCGCGCCGGCCGAGGCCAGATTCGTGTCGCCCTTGCAGTTGGGAATGACCGCGGAGGAGGTGGACGGCGACAGGGCGGTCGTTTCCTTCGTGTACCTGGGCTCGACCGGCGAGCAGGCGGCCGTCAGCTCTACGGTGGCCGCCTGGAGGCCCGAGGTCGTTGCCTTCCAGCCGTCGTCGGGCTTTGAGCCCTTGTCCTTGGAGTCGAAGGGATAAGTGCTCTCGATGAACCGCTGCCCAGCGTCGACCCCGCCGCCGACGACGTGCTTTCGGTTCGGGCACTTGACTTTGATCTTGCCGGTCGCCACCGCGAGGTGCTGCTTCGAAGCCTCCACGTACTTGACCTTCGCGGTTGTGCACATCGTGTAGGCGGTGAGATTGTCGTTTCCGGAAGCTGAGACCCGGATCTCTGCCCCATTCGCGGCGTACATCCTCAGGGAATGGGGGGCGAGGTTCAAGAAATCGGATTCGAACCCGACGCCGGTGATGCTCTTCGCGGCGGAGCAGTCCATCTGGATAGCGACCTCCTCGTTGTTCATCAGGCTCGCGGTCGCGTCCTTGTAGGTGATGCTTCCCGCCGTACCGATGACCCCGGCGAGCGCGGGCGTGGCCGCGACGGCCAGCGTGGCGGCGGTTGCGACGAGAATTCCCTTCCTCCTCACTCTGTTGAGTCTGACACCCTGAAGGGGTGAAAGTTGCGACGCTGGCAGCGGTGGTGGCGGGCGCCCTGTGGGGCGCGCCGGCGGGAGTGAGCTCCGATTGGCCGGGAACCGCGGCGCGCGACAACGTCAAGGGCTTCGAGTACCAGGTCCGCGAGATCAAGGGCAAGACGCGACAGCGCATGACTGGCGTTTCGTGGCGCCCGGGCTGCCCCGTCCACATCGACAACCTGCGGCTCATCCGCACGACCTTCTGGGACTTCGACGGCAAGCGCGAGACCGGCTCGATCGTGGTACACGAGGACGAGTCGGGAGAAATCGTCCGGGTATTCCGCAGCCTCTACCGCCACAAGTTCAAGATCCGCCGCATGCAGCTGATCGACCGCTACAACGGCTCGGACCACGCCTCGATGAACGCCGACAACACGTCGGGCTTCAACTGCCGCTACATCGCCGGCACGTCCAACTGGTCTCAGCACGCCTACGGTCGCGCGATCGACCTAAACCCCATCGAGAACCCCTACGTCACCTCATCCGGGCACGTGAGCCCGCCCGCGGGTGCGCCTTATGCGAACCGCTCCCGTGACGCCAAGGGGATGGTCCACCGCGGCGATCACGCCTACCGTGCGTTCGCCCAAGAAGACTGGAAATGGGGCGGCGACTGGTCCGGCACGAAGGACTACCAGCACTTCTCGCGGAACGGCAACTAGGCGTCGAGGTTCTCCTGCTCCATCTCGGCCGCCGCGTGGATGCACGTCATGTGGATCGGGCCGTCGCCGACGTTCGTGAAGCCGTGAGTGGTCTCGGGAGGAACGACGACCACTGCCCCAGGTGAAGCGGGGATCGTCTCGCCTTCGACCACGAACTCGACCTCCCCCTCGTGTAGGACGAACACCTCGCCGTAGGGGTGCCGATGCGGCCCCGGTCCGCGCCCAGGCTCGGTCCGCTCCTCGTAGAACGAGATCGGCACGCCGCCGCCGCGCTGCGCTCCTTCGAACTGCCGGCTGGCGTCGCGCCCAGGCAGGTCGCCCAGCTGAAACGCCGCTGGTTCTTTCGACGCGCTCTCCATCGAAAGTGAACTGTAAGGCGAAACGCTCTCGTGGTGCAGGATGTGCGCATGAGAGTCGCGGCCGTGCGCATCGGTGCCGAGCCCGAGGGGTGGCGCGAGCTTGGATTCGAGGTTCAACTCGACGCATCGGTGGCACTCGCCAACGCGCGGCTGGAGCTCACGGGATCGGCTGACGTCGGCACGATCGATTCATGGGCGCTCGAGGGCGAGGATGTCCCCTCCGAGATCGACGGCCTGAGTACGGACGCCGGCTCGAGAGGAGACTTCGAGGTCGCGCACCCCAACGGCGCGATCTCGATCGACCACGTCGTCGTGGTGACTCCTTCGCTCGAGCGAACGACCGGTGCCTTCTCGGAAGCGGGCGTCGAGTGCCGCCGCGTTCGCGAAGCGGGGGCCGGCGTCCGCCAGGGCTTCTTCCTGATCGGCGACCTACTGGTCGAGGTCGTCGAGTCCCCAGAGGTCGACGACGCCACGCCGGCGCGCTTTTGGGGCATCACCGTGGAAGTCGAGGACATAGACGCTGCGGCCGAAGCGCTCGGGGCGCGGCTAGGCGCTGTCAAGGAGGCGGTCCAAGCCGGGCGGCGCATCGCGACGGTCCGGCCCGAAGCATCCGGCGGGCTGCCCCTCGCTCTGATCACACAACGCGTGCCGGGCACGGGATAGCGTTCCGCCCGATGACCGTCAGAACGCGCTCACCCCGGGTCGTGATCGTGGGTGCCGGAATGTCCGGCATCGCGATGGGAGTGGCGTTGAAGCGCGCGGGGTTCGACGACTTCGTGATGATCGAGAAGGGCTCAGACGTCGGCGGCACCTGGTTTTGGAACCACTATCCCGGCCTCAGCTGCGACGTGCCGTCGCAGCTCTACCAGTACTCGTTCCATCTGAAGCCGGACTGGAAGCGCGTCTTCGCCACGGGCGACGAGATCCTCGCCTACCACCGCGAGGTGGTCGACCGGTTCGGCCTGCGCCGGCACCTTCGTCTGAGCACCGAGGTGACCCGGACCGAGTGGACCGGCGAGGAGTGGGAGGTCGAGGCGGATGGCATGACCGAGCGTGCCGACTTTGTCGTGATGGCGACGGGCGTTCTCCACCACCCCAACGTTCCCGACATCCCAGGCCTCGGCGATTTCGCCGGCACGACCCTCCACAGCGCTCGCTGGGACGACAGCGTCGACTACGCGGGCAAGCGGGTCGCCGTGATCGGGACCGGATCGACAGGCGTGCAGCTCGTCTCCGAGATGCGGCGAAGCGCTGAACAGGTGACGCTCTTCTCGCGCAGCCCGCAGTGGGTGCTGTGGGGCCCGACCGAGATGCGCCAGCCGGTCGCTGGTGAGCGAGCTCATGCGCCGCGTGCCGCTCGTCAACAGGCTGGTCTTCGAGGGCCTCCTCCAGGCCACGTGGCTGTTCACGGACGTGGTCACCCGCCCGTCGTGGCGCAGGCGGCTCCTCCAGGCGTCGGCCAGGCGCCGGCTGGCCGCGGTGAAGGATGAGTCGCTTCGCGAGATGATCACTCCCGACTATCAGCCGCTGTGCAAGCGCCAGGTCGTCTCAGGGTCCTTCATCAGCGCGATTCAGCAACCGAACGTGGAGGTGGTGACCGAGCGGATCGATCACGTCAGGGCGAACGGGATCGTGACCGAGGACGCGAACGCGCGGGACTTCGACCTGATCGCGCTTGCCACCGGCTTTCAGGCCCACAACTACATGCGGCCGATGGGCCTTGTCGGCCGCGACGGAGTGACCATCGACGAGGTGTGGAGTGACGGCCCGCGCGCCTACCGGATGACCGCGATCCCCGGCTTTCCCAACCTCTTCACGATCCTCGGGCCGAACTCGCCGGTGGGGTCCCTCCCCCTCCACCATGCAGCCGAGCTCAGCTCCGCGTACATCGTGCGCTGGCTCGAGCGGTTCGCCGAGCGAGAGATCGCAACGGTCGAGCCGACCGAAGAGGCCACCGCCGAGTTCAACTCCGAGGTGGCTACCGCGCTCGGGCCGACCGTGTGGAACACGGGCTGCAACTCGTGGTATCAAAAGGACGACGGCACGATCGACCTTTGGCCGTTCAACCGCGCCGAGATGAAGCGCATGCTCGGAGAGCCGGAGGACGCGCATTTCCACATCGGCCGCCCCGCCCAGGTCGGCGCGGCCATCTCGAGCTAGAGCGCTGCCGCCAAAGCTTCGAGGAAGCGCTCGTTCTGCTCGCGCGTGCCGTAGGAGACGCGGATGTGACCTGGGCCTCCGAGCGGCGTCCCTGGCCTGACGACGATGCCTGCCTCACCCAGGGCTGAGACCACCTCGCCCTCGTCGGCGTCGCCGAGGTTGATCCACGAGAAGTTCGCGTGCGAATCGGGCGTCTCGAGGCCCAGTTCGCGCACTCCCTCCTCGACGGTGACGCGCTCCACGATCGTTCGTTCGACTCGCTGCGCGACATCGTCTGAGTGGCGGATCGCCTCAGCGCCCGCCGCTTGCGCGAGAGCATTGACGCTGAAGGGCTGACGGACGGCGTCGAAGGCCGAGCGGAGCTTCGCCGACGTCAGCGCGTACCCCACGCGAAGGCCTGCGAGGCCGTAGCACTTGGAAAAGGTGCGCAGGACGACCAGGTTCTCCGAGCGGCGCCAGAGGTCGATCGACTCCTCAGGATCGTCGTGGAGCTGGTACTCGGCGTAGGCCTCGTCCAGGATCACGCAGACGTGATCGGGGACCGCCTCGAGAAACTCGGCGATCTGAGCGATCGGGATGTGGGTCCCCGTCGGGTTGTTCGGGTTGCAGACCAGGACGATCTGGGTCGCGGCTGTGATCTCCTCGAGCATCGCGTCCAGGTTGTGCTCGTAGGAGTCCGTGAGCGGCACGCGGATTTCGCGCGCGCCCGACATGGGCGCCATGTACGGATACATCGAAAACGAGGGCCAGGCAAAAAGGACCTCGTCGCCCTCCTCGCAAAGCGCTTCGGCTGCGGCCAGGAGGAGCTCGCAGCTCCCATTCGAGACGGCGATCGCGGCCGGGTCCGCGTCGTGGCGCTCCGCGATCCGCTTTCTCAGAAGCGTGGCTCCAGGGTCCGGATAGCGATTCATGGCGCCGGCGGCGCGCTCGATCGCGGCGATGACGTCCGGGTGCGGGCCCCACGGCGACTCGTTCGAGGCGAGCTGCGCGATGTTCTCGGCGGCGATCGCCTCGGGGGCCTTGCCTGCGGGGACGCCTGCCTTGTAGCCCGGAATCTCGTCGAGGCGCTTCGAGGTGCGGATCGTCATTGCGCGGAGTGGAGGTCGGCGCGCAGGTTCTTGGTCTCGCCCAGGTAGACGTGCTGAGGCGTGTGATCGGCCGGCGCGTGGTAGTGGGCGAGCAGGCGAATGACTCGCTCCATGGCTCCGGGCACATCCATCTCGCGATTGCAAAGGAGCGGCACCTCGCCGAATCCGAGCTCGCGAGCGGCCACCGCGGGGAACTGAGCGTCCAGGTCGTCGGTGGCCGTGAAGATGACCGAGACGAACTGCTCGGGGCGCAGGCCGTTCCGCTCAATCAGCTCGGAAACGAGCTCGCGCGTAGCCGCGAGGATCGACTCCTCGTCGTTGGCATCGGCCTGCGCCGCGCCCCTGATTGCCCAAAGTCGCTCACTCATCGAGACCTGAATCCTTCCAAAGCGCCTTCACCTGGGGTTCGCCGAGCCTGCGAGCGTCGCCTTCCGGCAGCCGTTCGAGACCCAGGGACCCGAAGCGAATCCGCTTGAGAGCGACGACGTCGTTCCCCACCGCCTCGACCATCCTTCGTACCTGGCGGTTGCGGCCTTCCTTCATGGTGATTTCGATCCCCCGCTTGCCCGAGCGGCGCACCACCGCCTTGCGCGTCGGCCCATCGTCGAGGTCGACGCCACTGCGAAGCCGCGCGAGCTGCGCGTCTGTCGGCGGTTTACGAAGCGTCGCGCGATACGTACGCTCGACGCCGTACCGGGGGTGCGTCAGCCGATTCGCAAGCTCGCCGTCGTTGGTGAGCAGGATCAACCCGGTCGAGTCAGCGTCGAGGCGCCCGACCGGGTAGAGGCGGCGGCGCGAGGGCACCAAGTCCGTGACCGCCCGGCGCTTGCCGGGCTCGCGCGCCGTCGAAACGACATCCGCCGGCTTGTTGAGCACCCAGACCTCGCGCGGCTCGGGGCGGATCGGCTCTCCATCGACCTCCACCTCACTCTCCTCGTCAACGTCTCGCGCCGGGTCCTTCACAACGATGCCCGCGACGGTCACGGCGCCTGAAGCGATCAGCGCCTCGGAGCGGCGACGCGATGCGACGCCGGCGTGGGCGAGGAACTTGGCGAGGCGCATCGGGCGACGGTAGCTACAACTTGCCGCGTGATCGTCGCCCTGCTTCTCATCGCTGCGCTCGTTGTCGACCGCTTCGTGCTCCTTCCCGAGTTCGACGAGGGCCAGGGCTCGGCCGGCATCGCGATCGTCGCGTGGCTCGGAGTCAACCTCCTCCCCGCGTTCGCCTGGCTCGCCCTGAACGCGCGCCGGCCGGATCGGACGTCCGGTCAGCTGGTCGCGGGAACGCTGGCCGTGATGGCGACCACGGCAGTTCTGATGGTGCCCGTGCTGATCTCCTGGACGGCGCGCTGATCTAGCCGGGCTGGCCGGCTCGCGCTTCGCCGGCCTTCAGCAGGCGGTCGCGCAGCTCGCCTTCGACCTCCGGGCTCGGGTCGAACCCGGCGGGGTCTGGAAGGTCATCGAGGCCGGCCAGGCCGAAGACCCGCTCGAAGAGCTCGGTTGTGCGGTAGATGGATGCTCCGAACCGCGAGCGCCCCGATTCCTCGATGAGCCCGCGCTCGGTGAGCGTGATGACGGCAGACTCGCCCGCCACGCCGCGGATGCGGCTGATCTCTGGGCGAGACACCGGCTGGAGGTAGGCGACGATGGCGAGCGTCTCGGCCTGCGCCTGGGTGAGCGGCGGGGTCTTCGGCTTGGAGAGGAGCTTTCGCGCAGCGTCGGCTGCCACGGGGTCCGTGGCGAGGGTCCAGCCGCCGGCGACGTTCTTCAACTGAAGGCCGCGCTTGCCCTCGGCGAACGACCCCGACAAGCCGTCGAGGGCGCGCTCGACCTGAGCTTCTGTCGCGTCGGTCGCCTCGATGAGCTCCGTGACCGAAACCGGCGAAGGCGAGAGGTAGAGCAGCGCCTCGATCACGCGCTCGAGCTGCGGTGCGTCCGTCATGCGACCTCCTCGTGCGAAGTGCCTGGACCCGCCGGCCCCGGACGCGAAGCGGAGGAGTCGGCGGCGGTTGTCTGTTGAATTCTGATCGGCCCGAAGATCTCGGTCTGGTCCCAGGTTGCCTCGCCGCGCTTGTGCATCTCGAGCAGGGCGAAGATCGTCACTGCCTGGGTCAGCTTGTCCTCGCGGCCGAAGGCTTCGTCGAAGTCGACGGCGGAGCGGCTCTTGAGCAGCTCACGCACCACGGCAAGGCGTCGCTCGAGCGACACGGTCGGGCGGATGTGCGAGGTGTCGGGAGCCTCGGGCATCCGCAGGAGGCCGCCGATGGCCTGCGCCAGGCGATCGCCGCCGTAGACCGGCCTGGCCGCCTCGAGCGAGACGCGCCGGAACTCGGGCGGCAGCGGAGCCGAGCGGAAGTGGAGATCACGGCCGGCCTCAAAAAGGGTCTGCAGATAGCCGGCGGCGTCGTGATAGCGGCGGTACTCGAGCATGCGGGCGAGCAGCTCCTCGGCCGCTTCCTCGGGTGCGGGTATCTCCTCGGCCTCCTCGTCGACCGGCAGAAGGAGGCGCGACTTCAGCTCGAGCAGCGCGGCGATCAGAACGAGGAACTCGGTTGCGGATTCGAGGTCGAGCTCGCCCGTCTCCTCGAGGTGCTCGACGTAGGCGACGACGACCTCGCCCAGCTCGACTTCGGCGAGGTTCACGCCCTCGCGCAGGACGACCGCCATGAGGAGGTCGAATGGGCCCGCAAAGACGTCGAGCTCGAGGTCCAGGTCGGCAACCGGCACGGTAGGCAGACTAGCCCCGCGGCAGGACGGCCACGGCGTTTCGCCGCTTGCCGGTCTATCGTGCGCCGCGTGGCTGAGCGGGATGAGAAGCATGGGGGCGGCGAGTCCTCTCGGCCTCACGCCCTCGACATCTACGAGCGCGTCTGCGAAGACACGGCCGAAGAGCTATCGCGGCCGCAGGGCAGCCTGTTCTTTTCTGCGCTTTTTGCCGGCCTGACGATCGGGCTTGCGCCGCTCGCGGTCGCCCTGATCACGGCCAGTTTGGGAGAGGACGTCAAGTCGACGGCGTTCATCGCGGCGCTCTTCTACCCCATCGGCTACATCGCGGTGATCATCGGCCGCTCCCAGTTCTTCACCGAGAACACGCTGTATCCGGTCATGCTTTCCCTCCGGCGCTGGGAGTATCTGAGCCGCAGCGGTCGCCTTTGGCTGATCGTGCTCACGATGAACCTCGTCGGGGCGTTCATCTTCGCGGGGCTCGCGATCTGGTCCGACGCGCTAGACCAGACGGTGAAGGATCAACTCATCAAGTACGGCTCGGCGTACACGGAGGGCGACTTCGGCAGCCAGTTCTCAAGCGCGGTCGCGACCGGCTTCCTGCTCGCGCTGATCGCTTGGCTCGTCGAGGGGTGCGACACCGCGACCGGGCGCATCGCCGTGATCTGGTCGCTTGCATTCCTGGTCGGGCTCGGCAGCTTCGACCATTGCGTCGCGGCCACGGTCACGGTCTTCACAGCGCTCTTCGACGGCGCACTGAGCGTCGGCGACTTACTCGCCTGGTTCATCCCGGTCCTCGCCGGCAACATCGTCGGCGGCGTCGCGATCGTCGCCGCGATCAACTACGGCCAGGTGCGCGAAGAGGACTAGCTGCGGACCCTGCCGAGCAAGCGCAGGATCTCGAGGTAGAGCCAGACCAGCGTTACCAGTAGGCCGAACGCGGCGTACCAGCGCATGAAACGTGGCGCCCCGCTGTTCGCAGCTTGTTCGATGAAATCGAAATCGAGGACGAGGTTGAGCGCTGCGACAGCGACGATGACAAGGCTGATGATGATCCCGACCGGTCCGGTGTCGTGGAGGTACGGAACGTCGAGTCCGAACAGGCTCAGGACGATGTCGACCACGTAGACCAGGAGGATCGCGCCGGTCGCGGCGATCACGCCGAGCCGGAACTTCTCGGTCACCTTGATCAAGCGGGTGGAGTACAAGCCCAGCATGACCGCGAAGACGCCGATCGTGAGCATGACCGCCTGCAGGACGATCCCGTCGAACTCGTAGTCGTAGATCCGCGATATCGCTCCGATCACGAGGCCTTCCAGCGCTGCATAAGCCGGCGCTGAGAATGGCGCCAGGTTCGGCTTGAAGACCGTGAGGAGCCCTACGGCCAGCGCGCCGATGAGCCCGACCCAGAACCAGGCCGGAAAGCCCACCGTGACCCCCGGATCGCCGATCCACTGCCACCCCAGGGCGCCCGTGATGATCAGGATGAGGAGCAGCGCGAAGCTCGCACGGACAACGTCCGGGATCGTCATCGCGTCGGCGCTCGTGCCCGTTCCGCGGGCAAACGCCCTCTCGCTCAACGCCGGGTTGTGGCTGGCCATCAGCTCGTTCCGGTCGGGGCGCCCACGCCCATCGCCTCGCGCACGTCGACGAGGGTTCCCATGGCGATCTCGCGGGCCTTGGCAGCGCCCGCCCCAAGGATCCGCTCCAACTCCGCCTCATCGGGGCGAAGCTCGGTGTAGCGCTCCTGGACCGGCGCGAGGTACTCGACGACGGCTTCGGCCACCGCGCCCTTGAAGTCTCCGTATCCAGAGCCGTCGAACTCGGACTCGATGGCGTCGGGGGTCGAGCCGCGAACCGCGGCCAAGACGTCGATCAGGTTCGCGATCCCCTCCTTGCCCTCGCCGCGATGAACGCCCGTGCCTGAGTCGGTGACGGCGCTCTTGATCTTCTTCGTGATCCGGTTGGGCTCGTCGAGGACGTAAACGGTTCCCATGTCCGACGCCGATGTCGTGGACATCTTCGACGTCGGATCCTGAAGGTCCATGATGCGAGCGCCGACCTCCGGAATGCGGTGCTCGGGCTCGACGAGGGTCCCCTCCCCGAAGCGCTCGTTGAAGCGCCGCGCGATCTCGCGCATCAGCTCGATGTGCTGGCGCTGGTCGTCGCCGACCGGGACCTCGTGTGCGCGATACGCGAGGACGTCGGCTGCCTGCAGCACCGGATAGAAGAACAACGCCGCCGACACGAGCTCGCGCTGCTTGGCGGCCTTGTCCTTGAATTGGGTCATCCGGTTGAGGTCCCCGTGAGCGGTGACCGCCGAGAGCAGCCAGCTGAGCTCGGTGTGCTCGTGGACGTCGGACTGGCGAAAGAGGATGCAGCGCTCCGGGTCGAGACCGGCGGCGAGGAGGATCGCGGTGGTGTCGTAAAGGCGCTCCCGGAGCTCGGCTGGTTCGTAGGCGACGGAGATCGCGTGCAGGTCGACGAGGCAGAAGATCCCGTCGCCGCGCTCCTGGCTTTCGACGTACTGGGAGATCGCCCCGATGTAGTTGCCCAGGTGCTTTCGCCCCGTGGGCTGGATGCCACTGAAGATCCTCAAGGCTCGGAACATAGAGGGACCTACGGCGACTCGCGGTTCGTATCCGGTGTATCCGCAGTCCGAAGGGAGCCCCGATGAGAAGCCGAGCACACCTGATCCTGGTCACCGCCGCCGCCCTCCTGGGCAGCGCCACATCGAGCGCCGCTGCCGACGGCTTGCCGGTCCCCGTCGACCAGAGTTTCGGCGCGGGTGTTGTCTCGGCCGATGGCCACAGCCGCTTCGTCACCTTGGGCGCGGGCGAAAAGACTTCCGTCATGCGGATCTCGACGGATGGCGGCGAGGTTTTGAACTACACGACCACTGATGGCACGTACACGGTGCCGGCGATCGCCGTGGACGGAACGGCGAGCGGCATCTCCGCGGACGGCGGAACCCTTGCGCTGATCAACCCACGTCAGACATTCCCTCGTCAGACGACGGCGTTCCGGATCTATGACGCGGAGAAACTGCGGCGCGACCCCGTGGAGCTCGAGCTGAAGGGAGACTTCAGCTTCGACGCGCTCTCGCCGGACGGCGAGACGATGTACCTCATCGAGTACACCGACCCGCGCGACCCCGGCTCCTATCAGGTGCGCTCGGTCGATCTCGCGACGCTCGAGCTCGAGCCCGACCCGATCCTCGACTCGGAGGAGGACCCGGACGAGATGCGCGGCCTGCCGATGACACGCGCTACCAGCGTGGATGGAGGCTGGGAGTACACGCTTTACGACGGCGGCGGCGCCCACCCGTTCATCCACGCGCTCGACGTCGTCCGCGGCACCACGGTCTGCATTGACCTGGAGATGCTGAAGCCGAAGGAGACGTTCGGCGCATCGCTCGATGCCACGGCCGACGGCTCGGCGATCGAGCTCACCGACCAGAAGGGCGAGCTCCGTGCCATCGTCGAAACGCAGTCGAACACGGCTCACGAGCCCGACGAGGAGCCCGAGCCGACAACAGCGCCGGCCGAAGCCGACGACTCGGGCCTCGAGACCGCCGGCATTGCGGCCGGCGCGGTCGTCCTCATGGCACTCGTCGGGCTCGGGATCCGCCGGATGCGGCGGTGACGGCAGAATGCGTTCTCCGGATGGAGGCGCTGCCACGACTCTTCGGCTCCGTCGGCCCAGATGAGCGCTCGCTCGAACGGCAGCGCGAAGGGGCCGTCGTCAGGGCGGCGCAACGAGGTTCGAACGAGGCGATGGAGGAGCTCTTTCGCCGTCACTGGCGCGGAGCCCATCGCGCGGCCTATCTCGTCGTGCACGACGGACCGGCGGCAGAGGACATCGCCCAGGAGGCGTTCATCTCGGCGATCCGCTCGCTCGACCGATTCGACCGGCGGCGCCCGTTCGCGCCGTGGCTTCACCGCATCGTCGTGAACCGGGCGATCGACTGGACGCGCGCAAGGAAGGCGCGCCGCGAGGTCTCGGGCGAGGCGCTCGAGGGCTGGGAAGGCGAGTCGCACGAGCCCGGCTTCGACTCGGTCGCCGACTCCGGGCGCATGGTCGAGGTGCTCCGCTCGCTCGGGCCCGAGCAGCGCGCCGTGGTCGTGATGCGCTACATCCTCGAGTACACGCCCGGCGAGATCGCGGAGATCCTGGGGATGCCTCGCGGAACGGTCAACTCGCGCCTCCGCCGCGGCCTCGACGCCCTGGCCGGCGCACTGCCGGAGGAGGGCGGCGATGACTGAGCGCAAGCGCACCGAGAATCGGGTCCGCTCCGTCCTGCTCGATCTGGAGGCCCCTGATGAGCAGCTCGCCGAAGAGCGCGGGCGGCAGGTCGTCGAGGCCGCCTTCGACGAGCACGAGCCCGCCGCGCCTCGCTCGGCCACATCGCGGCGTGTCATTCTCGCCGGCCTTGCCGCGGCGGCCGTCGCCGGATTCGCGCTGACGCCTGCAGGCGCTGACGTTCGGGAATGGATCGCCGACACGGTCGATCCCGGTGAGGAGAACGCCGAGCCGCGGCTCACCTCCCTCCCGACGCCGGGCAGCGTGCTCGTCGAGGCGCCGAGCGGCGCCTGGGTCATTCGCGAGGACGGCGCGAAGCGCCGCCTCGGTGAGTACGACCACGCGACGTGGTCGCCGAACGGCCGCTTCGTCGGCGTCTCCGACGGCCAGGAGCTTCGGGCGATCGATCCCGCGGGGAACTTCCGCTGGTCGATCGAGGCGCCCAAGGATGTGGACGGGATCGATTGGTCGAGCGATGAGGGATTCCGGGTCGCCTATCTCGCGGGCGATCAGGTCCGGACCGTGGCGGGCGACGGAACCGGCGACAAGTTCCTGGTCGGACCCGTCGAGGCCGTTACTCCCGCATGGCATCCCGAGGACGACGACGAAAGCGCGATCCACGAGCTCACATACGTCGACGCGTCGAACAGGGTCGTCCTGATCGATGCGGACACCGAAAGGGTCGTGTGGCGAACCGGGGAATACACGGCGCCGATTCACTCGCTCGAATGGTCAGCCGACGGCGAGCGCCTCCTTGTGGTGGCCGGCGACTTCGCGACGATTCAGGACGATCGAGGCGGGCCCGCTCTCAAGGGGCCGGTCGCAACCGGAGTCGAGCACGCGGCGATCTCTCCCGACGGCAGCGAAGTCGCGGTCGTCGGGGCCGGCCCGCGCGGGACCGAACTCAGCCTGTACAGCGACACCGCCCCGGTCAGGCGCCTGTACTCGAGCGGCAGGCAGAACCCTGATTCGCGCTTCGGCGCACCCGTCTTCTCGCCCGACGGCGAGTGGATCCTCCTTCCCTGGCCGGAGGCCGACCAGTGGCTCTTCGTGAACACGCGGGACGAGCGGGTCACCGCCGTCGCCGACATCGCGCGCCAGTTCGACGCCGACGGCAAGGGCCAAGCCAGGTTCCCGCAAGTCGCGGGCTGGTGCTGCTGAGTCCCGAGCGCCCGCAAAGCAGCTCCCACGCGGCTTTTTCGGGCGCTCGGCGCATAATCGCTGCGTGGCAGATCCCCTCCCGCGCAACCTCGAACCCATGCTCGCGACGCCGGCGACCACTCCGCCGGCTGATGAGGGCTGGGCGTTCGAGATCAAATGGGATGGGGTGCGAGCGCTCGCCTACTGCGAGGACGGCGCGCTTCGCATCTCTTCGCGCCGCGGCGAGGACGCAAGTCACCGCTACCCCGAGCTGACCGGACTCCCTGACGCGCTTGGAGGACAAGCCGCGATCCTGGATGGCGAAGTCGTGGCTTTCGACGCCGAGGGCCGTCCCAGCTTCCAGACCCTCCAGAAACGGATGGGCCTGTCGCGGCCCGAGACGATTCTCCGCCGGTCGCAAGAGGTACCGGTCACCTTCGTCGCCTTCGACCTCTTGCATCTCGGCTCGGAGTCGCTCATGCCCGAGCCCTACGAGCGCCGCCGCGAGTTGCTCGCCGAGCTGGAGCTCGACGGCGACTGCTGGCGGGCCCCGGCGCACCGGATCGGCGACGGTGCGGCATTTCTCGACGCCGCTCGATCCCAGGGGCTCGAAGGGATCGTTTGCAAGCGGCTCGGCACGCCGTACCGCCCGGGCAGGCGAAGCGCCGACTGGCTCAAGATCCGGGCGCGCCTCCGCCAGGAGCTGGTCGTGGGCGGCTACATGCCGGGCGAGGGCGGGCGAACGGGCTCGGTCGGCTCGCTCCTCGTCGGCTACTGGGATCGCACGCCCGAGGAGGCGGTGTCCACAGGAAGCCCACAGAAGTTCGTCTACGCCGGGGGCGTCGGCACCGGCTTCACGGACGAGATGCTCAAGCGGCTGCGCGCGCTTCTGGAACCGCTCCGGATCGATGAGATGATGTTCGAGCTGGGCGAGGACCCGCGCCTGAAGTACAAGGGCCGCGCCAGAGCTCGCGGCGCCGGTCCCGTGTGGGTCGAGCCGCTTCTCATCTGCGAGGTCGAGTTCACCGAGTGGACGTTCGAGGGAACTCTTCGCCAGCCGTCGTTCAAGGGCCTGCGCGACGATAAGGCCCCGCGGGAGGTCGTCCGTGAGACCTGAGTGCGAGGCCTCGCGAGAGGCCACGTTCGCAAGCGCCGAAAGTCGATCACGACCCTGTGTGTCCGGTTATTCAACGCTTCACGTGCAAAGCGAAATCGGTGTTTGCATAGAAAGCACTTTCGTCCGAAGCGCAGTCCATCGAAAGTCGTCTGAGTCGCCTATGTGGCGACGGAAACGACTCTCGGCGCCTTAGGTGCTTTGGATGCAAAGCGCATATGTCGAGGGCGCCATAGGATCGCGGCGTGCCGTTCACGCACAGGAATCTGAGGGAGGACCTTGACGACGTCGGGTCGAACTTCGACGGCCCGGCGGACCTGGAGTTCCGCTTGGCGACCGACGCGCTCGAGCTCGAGGAATCCGGCCTGAGCTTCCAGCGCATCCCGCCCGGCTACCGCTTCCCGTATGGCCACACACACGAGACGCAGGAAGAGGTGTACGTGGTCGTGCGCGGGAGCGGGCGGATGAAGCTCGACGACGAGATCGTCGAGGTCAAGGAGTGGGACGCGGTGCGCGTTCCACCCGGCACCTGGCGAGGCTACGAAGCGGGACCGGAAGGCCTCGAGATAATCGTCATCGGCGCACCAAGTCTCGGCGACGCCCGGCGCGAAGACGTCGAGGGCCGGCGCGACTGGTGGGCCGATTAGCGCCCGAACGCACGCAAGATCGCGTTCGCTCGCACGTGTCCGGGCGGACTCTCCGGGGTAACCTCGAAACACTGGTTTCCGATGAACTCGAGGTCTGAATAGCCATGGCACGCGCGATCTGGACAGGATCAATCTCGTTCGGGCTCCTCAACGTGCCCGTGAAGCTCTATAGCGCCGTTTCCAAGAAGAACGTGTCGTTCCGCGAGCTCCGCGAGTCCGATTCGTCGCGCATCCGCCACAAGCGGGTCGCCGAGGCCGACGGCAAGGAAGTGTCCTACGAGGACATCGTCAAGGGTTACGAGATCTCGCCCGAGCAGTACGTGGTCATGACCAAGGCCGACTTCGAAGAGATCGACCCCAAGAAGACGCGCGCAATCGAGATCCAGGACTTCGTCGATCTCGACCAGATCGACCCCATCTACTTCGACCACCCTTATTACCTCGGCCCCGACAAGGGCGCTGAGCGCGCATACGCGCTGCTCACCAAGGCGATGAACGAGCAGGAGAAGGTTGCCGTCGCCCGGTTCGTCCTTCGCAACAAGGAGAACCTGGCCGCGATCCGCCCGATGGGCGACGTGCTCACGATGGCGACGATGCGCTTTGCCGACGAAGTCGTCGCGCCCGACGAGATCTCCGAGATCCTGGGCGAGGAGACCGAAGCGCCCCGCAAGGCCGAGGTGGACATGGCCAAGCAGCTGATCGAGTCGCTCTCGAATGACTTCGACCCCTCCTCCTACAAAGACGAGTACCGCGAGGAGCTCCTTGCGCTGATCGAGCGGAAGGCCAAGGGCGAAGGCGCGGTCGAAGTCGAGTCCGAGGCTCCCAAGCCGACAAAGGCTCCGGACCTGATGGCCGCTCTCGAGGAGAGCCTCGCGGCGGTCAAGTCAGAGCCGCTCGGCGAAGGCAGCAGCGAGACGACCAAGAAGAAGGCGCCGGCAAAGAAGAAGGCGCCGGCCAAGAAGACCAAGGCCAAAGCGTCGAAGTGACGCAGCCCCCCGCGGTAGCGGACGCGAAGCGGAGCAGCCGCGGGGCCATTGCCTGAGACGCGCACCGAGGTCGAGGTCGACGGCCGGACCCTGTCGCTTTCGAATCTCGACAAGGTCATGTGGCCAAGGTCGAAGACGACCAAGGGCCAGGCCATCGACTACTACGCGCGCGTCGCCGAGACGCTCGTTCCGCACCTGACCGAGCGCCCGTTGACCCGCGTTCGCTTCCCGGAGGGCGTCGACGGCCAGCGCTTCTACGAGAAGCGCATCCCCAAGGGTGCGCCCGAGTGGGTCCGCTCCGAGCCCGTCGGAATGGACCGTGTGGGTGAGATCGACTTCGTGGTCTGCGACGACATGCCCACGCTCGTGTGGCTAGCGCAGATGGGCGCCCTCGAGCTTCATCCGTCGCTCTCGAAGGTCGACGCGATGGAGTGCCCGACCGTCATCGCATTCGACCTGGACCCGGGGCCGCCGGCCGCGATGCGCGAGTGCTGCACGGTCGCGCTGCTTGTGCGCGAGCTGTTCGAGGGCGTCGGCCTCGAGAGCTTCGCCAAGACTTCGGGCTCGAAGGGCGTCCAGGTTTACGTGCCGCTGAACGGAACGGAGACTTACGAGAAGACGAAGCCGTTCGCTCACGCGGTCGCGCGGGCGCTGGAGAAGGCCGAGCCTGCCCTGGTGGTCTCGCGCATGACGAAGTCGCTGCGGATCGGCAAGGTGCTCGTCGACTGGAGTCAGAACACTCGCTCGAAGACAACGGTTGCCGCTTACTCGCTTCGCGCCCGCGAGCGACCCACGATCTCGACTCCCGTGACGTGGGACGAGGTCGAAGCGGGCGCCTCGGGGGACGATGAGCTCGTCTTCGAAGCCGAGGACGTCCTGGCTCGGATCGAGGAACACGGCGATCTCTTCGCGCCCGTTCTCGAGCTCGAACAATCGTTGCCCGGCGGTGCCTGAGGCTCAAGCAACCCTCGTGCTCGCGCCGATGGGATGGCGATGAGGATCCGCCACACGACCGGCCTTCCCGCCGTCGCTCTGGCCGCCCTGGCCCTCGCGGGCGCAGGCATCGCGGCGCCCGCGCCCCGAGGCGCACCTGCCACCGAGCCCGGCGGCTGCCAGATCTTGCCGCAGACCGACGCCTTCCATCAGGACGTCTCCGGCCTCGGCGAGGCCGACGACTCGGAGGCCGTCATCGACCGGATCCTGGCCGACGGCGGCGACGCCCTCCACCCCGACTTCGGCTCGAACCCCAGGTACGGCATCCCGTTCGAGGTCGTCCCGCCCGATCAGAAGCGGGTGAAGGTGAAGCTCAGGGCGTACCCCGACCAGAGCGATCCCGGCCCTCATCCGATTCCCCGCAAGGCACGGATCGAAGGAGGCAGGCGATCGAACGGCGATCGCCACGTGCTCGTGTTGGAGCAGGACTCGAACGACACCGACGAGGCGTGCCGGCTGATCGAGCTCTACCGCGCCTTCCCACCGAAGAACGGGAAACCGTGGAAGGCCGACCAGTCGAGCGTCTTCGACCTCGGGCAGAACCTGCCTCAGCGACCTGACGGCTGGACTTCCGCGGACGCGGCGGGCCTGCCGATCCTGCCTGGGCTCGTCCGCTACGACGAGGTCGAGGCCGGGTTCATAGACCACGCGATTCGGATCACCTTCGAGCGGACTCGCCGGGCGTACATCTCGCCTGCGTCCCATTTCGCCTCGGACGAATGCGGCGAGACGCTGCCGCCGATGGGGATGCGCCTTCGACTCCGGGAGGGCTATGAGCTTGAGGGAATGAGCCCAGAGGCGCGCACGATCGCCCAAGCCCTCAAGACCTACGGCGCGATCGTCGCCGACAACGGATCGAACTTCTACATCACCGGCGCGTCAGACAGCCGCTGGGACGACGATGCGCTCTCGGACTTAAAAGACATCCCGGGCAGCGCGTTCGAGGTCGTCGACACGGACGCCGCAGAAACTGAAGACTGCTGAGGAACGAGGGGGCTAGTAAGGCCGGACGGGCTCGGCGTGCTCGTGCGGCTCGGGGTACGCCGGCGCGAGGCCGTTGAGCTCAGTCGAGCGCGGGCTGATCCCGCCGCCGCCGCCGCCGCCGCCATCGCCGCCCTTGCCGCCGCCGGGGCCCGGGCACGTGCGGGTCAGAACCCACTTGGCCGGCTTCTTCGGCTTGGTGCGGTCGTTGTGGCCCCAGGACAGGTGAAGGTGGTTGCCACGTCCGTGGCCGGAGTCGCCGTCATAGCCGACCCAGCGCCAAGGCAGCTTCGGCTGGTTCTGGCGCGGCTCGGCCAGCTCGGCGAGCTTGTCGACTTTGTTCCAGCCGCTGTTTCGGCCGTTCCCGGCGAAGATGTCGAGGGCGAGGCCGATCGGATGCTCACCGCCGGCCGCGTGCCCTGTGGGTGCGTAGCCGTCGCCGAGCCGGAGGTCGAACTTGTCCATCATCCAGCGCACGTCTTTGAGGAGACGCTGGTCGATGCGCGTGCCGTGCGCGCCGGGGACCTTGACGAACTTGCCGCCGCCCGTGGTCTTGCAGACGTGCTTTCCGAGCTTCTGGCTCTCCATCGCCTGGGCCGAAACGCCGCCAATCGCGAGCGCAGCAACAAGCGCGACGGCACAAGCCGCCATGCAGGCGCGAGCGCGCGGAAGAAATGCACTGGAGGGCCCCGACGGCATCGACCGGCATGTTAGCGAATTGTGAGCAAACTGTGGGCCTTCAGCGAGGGTCTGACCCCGGGTCTGACCCCTTTGGCGGCGCTCAGGCACGAACTCCGGTTCGCTCGGCGGGAGGGCGGGCACAATGAGCGTGATGCTTCGCCTCGACCGGCTCTCCAAGCACTACGGGGAGACGCGCGCGCTGTCGGAGCTCTCGTTCGACGTGGCTCCCGGCCAGATGTTCGGGTTCGTCGGGCCGAACGGCGCCGGGAAAACGACCGCGATGCGGATCGTGATCGGCGTGCTGGCCCCGGACAGCGGGAGCGTCGAATGGCAGGGAAAGCCGATGGGCCCAGTCACTCGGGGCCGGATCGGCTACATGCCCGAGGAGCGGGGCCTCTACCCCAAGATGAAAGTCGGTGAGCACCTGGCGTACCTCGCCGAGCTTCATGGGCTCCCCGCGGCCGACGCCGCGAAGGAGGCCGACAGGTGGATCGAGCGGCTCGGGGTCGAAGCGCGGCGCGATGACAGGGTCGAGAACCTCTCGCTGGGGAACCAGCAGCGGGTCCAGCTCGCCGCCGCTCTTGTCCATGGGCCCGAGCTACTGGTACTCGACGAGCCGTTCTCCGGCCTGGACCCGACCGGCGTGGACGTGTTGAGCGAGGTCCTCGCGACCGAGGCGCGCGAGCGCGCGGTCCCCGTTGTCTTCTCCTCGCATCAACTCGAGCTGGTGGAACGTCTATGCGACGCCATCGCGATCATCAAGGACGGCGCCCTGGTCGCCTCAGGGGAGGTCGAGGAGCTTCGCCGGGCACGCTCCCGCGGCCGCTGGAGGGTCGAGCTTGAACGAGACCAGGCATGGATTCCCACGCTGCCCGGCGCTTCGCGCGTCGGCGCTGACCTCTACGAACTGGACGAAGGCACTGACCCGCAAGGCTTGCTCGACGAGGCGCGAAAGCAGGGCGCCGTGCGTAACTTCGGTCCTGACGAACCGACTCTCGCCGAGCTCTTCCGCGACGTTGTGGCAGACGAGTCGTGACGGGAATCCGGCCCATCTTCCTGACCGCTCGGCGCGAGATTCGCGAGCGAGCGAGAAGCCGCGCCTTCATCGCGTCGACCGTCGTGCAGATGGTGATCGTTCTCCTGATCGTGATCATCTCCTCCGCCACGAGCGACGACACCGAGTCCTACGAGCTCGGGACCGTGGCACAAGGCGACGTGCCGGTCGCGGAGGCGGCAGAGGCCCAGGCTGAGGCTTTCAACGTCGAACTCGATCTGAAGACGTTCGATTCGAAAGAGGAGGCGCGCGCGGCGATCGAGAGCGATGAGGTCGACGCAGTGCTCAGTGCCGGCACCTTGATCACCGGAGTCGAACCTCCTGAGACCCTGGTCGCTCTCGTCCAGCAGGCGTCGAGAAGCGTGGAGGGCACCGAGGTCCTCGCGGGGCAAGGGCTGTCCGGCCCCGAGATCGAGAAGGCGCTGGAACCCGACCCGCTCGAGATCGATGAAGTCGGCGAGGAGTCCGGCGAAGCCGTCGCCTTCGTCTCGAGCCTCCTGCTCTATGTCGCGATCATCGGCTCTGGCTACGCGGTGGCAACGGGTGTGGTCGAGGAGAAATCGAGCCGCGTCGTCGAGGTGATCCTCTCGGCGATCAAGCCGGTTCATCTACTTGCCGGCAAAGTCGCGGGCATCGGCCTTCTGAGCCTGGCGCAGCTCCTTGCAATTGGCCTCGCCGGCCTCGCCGGTGCGATTTCGATTGGAGCGCTGGACTTACCCGACTCGACTGTGTCGACCGTGGTTCTCATCGCGGTCTATTTCGTCCTGGGCTATGTGCTTTACGCGTGCGCGTTCGCAGTCACCGGCTCGCTGGTCTCGCGCCAGGAGGACGTGCAGAGTGCGTCCGGCCCCCTGACGCTCGTTCTGCTCGTGGCCTACCTGGTGGCGATCTCGGCCGCAGACTCACCCGAAGGGACCCTTGCGGTGGTCGCCACGTTCATCCCACCGCTGGCGCCGATGACCGTGCCTGCGCGCGCAGCTCAAGGCGCGCTACCGGCTGGAGAGCTCGTGATCTCGATCGTCCTGATGATCCTGGCGGCGGCTTTGCTCCTGTGGATCGCAGCGCGTGTCTATAACCGCACGGTGCTGCGCATGGGCGCGCCCGTGAAGCTCCGCGAGGCGATCAAAATCGCCAGGTCAGGCTGACCGGCGCGGGTCTTTAGACAGGCGCCGCGGTTCGCCTGGTCGAGCGCACGCTCAGTGACTGAAGGGCAGCCGCCAGGCGGCTGATCCCCTCATCCATCTCCTCGGGCTCGAGGTAGCAGTACGAGAGCCTCAGACAGAGGTCCTGCGTGCGAGCGACGCTCATGGCGCCGCCGGGCGCGTAGGCAACGCCCTGTCGCCATGCCTCGTCGACCAGGTCACGCTCGGAGACCGGACTGTCGAGCGTCACCCACAGGTGTCCGCCCCCCATCGGCTCCAGGTAGTGCGCGATGCCGCCGAGGTGCCGCTGGATCGACTCTTCCATCGCCTCGCGGCCGCGCCGATAGTGGGCGCGCGCACGCTCGAGCTGCGCCGGGTAATGCCCCTGAGCCAGGTACTCGGCAGCGACGAGCTGGCTGAGCACGGGCGTATGGATGTCGTCGGATCGCTTCTCGGCGATGATCCGGTCCAACACCGGCCCCGAGGCAATCACCCAGCCGGCGCGAAGCCCGCCCCCCACGGTCTTCGAAAGAGAGTCCGTGTAGATGGCGTGCGCAGGCGCGTCGGCGCGGAGCGATGGCCGTTCATCCCCGTCCATCCGGAGCTCGCCGTAGATCCCGTCCTCGACGATGAAGAAGCCGTGGCGGCGGACGAGCTCGAGCAGGCGCTCGCGCCGCTCGGGCGAGAGGTCGCGCCCGGTCGGGTTGTGAAGCCGTGGCTGGATCGCGAGCGCACGAATCTCGGTGCGAGCCAGGAGCGCCTCGAGAGCGTCGACGTCCAAGCCGTCCTCATCAGTGGGCACGGGCTGGACCTTGGCGCCGGCAGCCCGGATCGCGCGGATCACAGACATGAACGACGGGTCCTCGCACGCAACGACGTCCCCCGGCCTGAGAATCGCCCGCATCGCGAGCGAGAGGCCTTGCGTGGCGCCGCTCGTGATCACGATGTCTTCGATGTCCTCCTCCTCGCCGCGGCTCGCGGACAAGGCCGCCACCTGCTCGGCGAACTCGGGGGTGCCGCGCACGTCCGAGTACTGGAGGGCGCGTTCAGCCTGAGTCGCCATGACGGTCTCAGTCGCGGCCCGCATCTCGTCGATCGGGAAGATCCGCTCAGACGGATAGCCGACCGACAAGGGCACGAGGCCCTCGGTCTGGATATGGGAGTGCATCTCCGCCAGGACACGGTCGCCATACGTCTCCTCGAACTCGGGCAGGACATAGCGCTGCCACGCGATGGAGTTCTTGACGCGAGCGGATCCCGGGAGGGCGGCCGCGGCGGCACGCACGAAAGTCCCCGACCCCACTTTCGAGCTGACGAGCCCGCGCTCGGCAAGCTGGCGGTAGGCGCGAGCGGCCGTGAGGTGATTCACCCCGGTGAGCTCGGCGAGCCGGCGGGTCGGCGGAAGCTTCGCACCCGGTCCCAACTCGCCTGCCGCAATGGCCCCTTCGAAGATCTCGACGATCGCCTGAGTTACGCCGGAGCGGTTGTCCCGCGCCTCGCCGTTGTCGGCGTCACGTAGCTCAATCAATTGGCTCTTGTAGGACATTGTGTTCGCGAGTGTATGCGCTATCTTGACCATTGTCAAGCATACAAAGCTCAAACGAAGGACTTTGACCCACACAAAGAGTAGGAGTTAGTCATGTCGAACGTCACACACATCGAAACAGCTGAGATCACAATCCGCGCCGCTCGCGCCGAAGACATGCGCGAGATCGCCCGCGTTGCCGGCCGCGACACGCACGAGCTCCCCGAGGGTGCGCTCCTGGTCGCAGAGGTTGGGTCCGACGTTCGCGCGGCGATCTCCCTCGTCGACGGCAGCGTCATCGCCGATCCCTTCCACCGCACGACGGAACTGATCGAGATGCTGAAGATCCGCGCCGTCGCGGTTCGCGCAGCTCGCCGGGCCCCGATCGCCCTGCGGCGCCGCTCGCGGAGTTCTAGGCCGCTCAGCGCCCGCCGGGCTGCATAGGGAGTAGCGTGGCGGGCATGTGCTCGCCACGTTTTCTGCTCCCGCTCGCCGTCTTCCTCGCATGCGCCCCGCTGGCAATAGCGGGGACTGAGAAGGTGGACAGCAAGATCACATACAAGAACTCGTTCGAGGACCTCACGTTCGTCCACGAGGGCGAGGTCAAGTCAGAGCTGAAGAAGTGTGAGCGCGACCGCGAGGTGCGCCTTTACGGCGAAGGAAGCGACTTGGCGATCGCCCACGACCAGACGAATCGGGACGGCGAGTACAAGATCGCCTTGAAGGCCGACGGGATTGACGGCCAGTACTACACGCGCGTGATCAAAGAAGCAAAGGGCAGCGTCGTCTGCAAGGCAGACGAGTCGCCTCACAGGCCGGTCCCAACGCGCTAGAGCGGCTGGCGAACGACCGGCTTGCGGCTGGCCGCAGCCTCGTCCAGGCGCCGCACCGGCGTGGTGAACGGAGCCTGCGTGAGGATCTCCGGATCCTCCTCGGCTTCGGCCAGAATCGAATCGATCGCATCAGCCAACTCGTCGAGCGACTCGCGCGTCTCGGTCTCGGTCGGCTCGAACATGAGCGCCTCGTCAACCAGCAGCGGGAAATAGATCGTCGGCGGATGGAAGCCGTAGTCGAGGAGGCGCTTGGCGATGTCGAGCGTCTTTACCTTGAGCTCGCGCTTGGCCGGGTCGCCCGTGAGGACGAACTCGTGCATGCATCGCTCGCCGAAGGCAAGCGGTAGGTGCTTGCCGGCGCGGCCCTTCGACAGCTTCGCCAGGAGGTAGTTGGCGTTCAATACCGCCGTCTCCGACGCCTCCTTAAGCCCGTCGCCCCCGAGCGAGCGGATGTAGGCGTAGGAGCGGACGAAAACGCCGAAGTTGCCCTGGAAGCCGCGCATGCGCCCGATCGACTTTGAGGCCGAGTGCTCCAGGTCGAAGCTGGGACCGGCACCGTTCCCGCTGTCTGAGCGGATGATCCGCGGAACCGGCAGGAAGGGAGCAATCCGGTCGGACACTGCGATGGGCCCGGCACCGGGGCCCCCTCCCCCATGTGGCTGGCTGAACGACTTGTGGAGGTTCAGGTGGACGATGTCGAAGCCCATATCGCCTGGGCGCGACCAGCCCATGACCGCGTTCAGGTTGGCGCCGTCGTAGTAGAGGGTGCCGCCCACGCCATGGACGATCTCGGCGATCTCACGAATGTTGCGGTCGAAGAGCCCAAGGGTGTTGGGGTTCGTGAGCATCAGGCATGCGACTTCCTCGTCCGCCTTGGCGCGCAGATCGTCGATGTCGACGCCGCCGTCGGGATTGGTCGCGACCTTTACGACCTCGTATCCGGCCATGGTCACCGTCGCGGGGTTCGTGCCATGCGCGGTGTCGGGCGTGAGCACCTTGGTCCGCTCCTGACCGCGGTCGGCGTGATACGCCCGGGTGAGGAGAAGCCCCGCCAGCTCGCCATGCGATCCGGCCGACGGCTGGAGCGAGACGTGCGGGAGGCCCGTGAGCTCGGAGAGCGAGCGCTCCAGGTTCCACATCAGCTCCAGAGCGCCCTGCGCGCGCTTTGGATCCTGAGCAGGGTGCAGGCGGGCATGGCCTGGCAGCGCCGCGACCTTCTCGTTCAAGCGCGGGTTGTGCTTCATCGTGCACGAGCCCAACGGGTACGGCCCGGTGTCGAGGTCGAAGTTGCGCCGCGAGATGCGGTTGTAGTGGCGGACGATCTCAGGCTCGGAGACCTCGGGCAGCTCGGCTGGCCTGGACCGAAGGAGGCTCTCGGGAATCAGCTCGGAGAGGGGCGTCTCCGGCACGTCGTACGTGGGCTCCACGGCGGCGCGCCTTCCCTCGACGGAGCGCTCGAAGATCGTCCTCGCGTGGTCGCGCTGCATGGGCGTCGGGACTTCGGCCGTGCGGGGAGGCTTCACGAGCGCGCCTCCGCTGTCTCGCGATTTGCGCCGGCGCCGGCCACGGCTGCTTCGAGCGAGCGCGCGAGTCGATCGATGTCGGCCTTCGTACGGCGCTCTGTGATCGCCACGAGCAGTCCGTTCTCGTACTCGGGGTAGTCGCGTCCGAGCGGGTAGCCCGCGGCGATGCCATCGTCGGCGCAGCGGTCGAGAACCTCTTGGACCGGGGCGTCGAACGTGACCGCGAACTCGCGCGCTACGGGCGCGTCGTGAAGCAGCTCGACGCCTTCGATCGCCGCCAGCGTTTCCCGCGCGTACGCGGTGCGCCGGACCATGAGCTCGCCGAGCTCGACCAGGCCGCGCTTGCCGAGCCAGACCAGGTGAAGGACGCCGCCCAGCGCGATCAGCGCCTGCGAAGTGCAGATGTTGTGCGTCGCCTTCTCGCGGCGGATGTGCTGCTCGCGCGTCTGGAGCGCCAGGACGAAACCGCGCCGGCCGTCGACGTCAGTGGTCTCGCCGGCGATGCGCCCCGGCATGCGGCGGATGTGCTCGTCGGTCGCGCAGAAGAAGCCGAACGAGGGCCCGCCATAGTCGAGTCGTCCGCCAAGCGGCTGCCCCTCCCCCACCGCGACATCGATCCCGCACTCGCCGGGCGGCTTGAGCACGCCCAGCGTCATCGGATCGACAGATGCAATCGCCATCGCGCCCGCGTCGTGCGCGGCAGACGCGAGCGCGGTCAGATCCTCGACGCCGCCAAGGAAGTTCGGGTTCTGGACGAAGACGGCAGCGGTGTCGTCGTCGAGGGCGGAAGTGAGCTCCTCGGCGCTCGTGAGGCCGTCGGCAAGGCCAACCTCGACGACTTCGGCGCCGTAGCCCTCCGCATATGTCTCGAGCGTTGCGCGGCTGTGCGGATGAAGCCCGCGGGAGACGACGAGCTTGCGGCGCCCCTTCTTCGCGCCCAGCGCCAGGTACGCGGCGCTCGCGACCGACGACGGCCCCTCGTACATCGACGCGTTCGAGACGGGGAGCGCCGTCAGCTCCGACATGCAGGTCTGAAACTCGAACATCGCCTGAAGGCCGCCCTGGGAGACCTCGGGCTGGTACGGCGTGTACGGAGTCAGGAACTCCGAGCGCGACAGGATCGCGTCGACCAACGCCGGCACGTAGTGGTCGTACATGCCCGCGCCGAGGAAGCACACCTCGGAATCCGCATCGGCGTTCTTTGCGGCAAGCGAGCGCAGGTGCTCGAAGACGTCCTGCTCGGACATGCCGTCCGGCAGGTCGAGCGCGCGATCGAGGCGGACCTCCGACGGGATCTGCTCGAAGAGCTCTGCCGCGGACCCAGCGCCGATCTCCGCGAGCATCGCCGCCCGGTCCGCATCGGTTGCTGACGTGTAGCGAGACATCTGCGCCTGAGCTTAGAGTGACGTAGGGCGCAGTCAGCCGAGTGTCTCAACGACCAGCTAGAGCGAGTCCTTGTAGGTCGCCGAATCCATCAGATCGTCGACCTCGGACGGATCCGAGAGCTTCACCTTGGCGAGCCAGCCGTCGCCGTATGGGTCGTTGTTCAGGACCTCTGGGCTGTCGCCCGCGGCGTCGTTCACCTCGATGACCTCGCCCGAGAGAGGCGCGTACACGTCGGAGACGGCCTTGACGGACTCGACCTCCGCGTAGACCTCGTCCTTGGAAACCGTGGCCCCGACCTCGGGTGGCTCATAGAAGACGACCTCACCGAGTGAGTTCTGCGCGTACCAGGTGATTCCGAATGTGGCGACGTCGCCCTCGATCCGGGCCCAGTCGTGCTCGGCGTGGTACTTCAAGTCCTCTGGGTAGCTCTCCTCGGCGGCCATGCTCTCCTTGCTCCTAGTGCTTAGCGGGGTCGTACAGAGGGCGTGACTCTATGCGCGCGGCGCGATGCTTGCCGCGCACATCGATCTCGAGCGCCGTGCCGGGCTCGACCAGGTCCGCCCGGACGTAGGCCATTCCGATCCCCTGGCCGAGCGACGGCGAGTGGGTTCCGCTGGTCACGACGCCCACGGTCTCGCCGTCGATGTCGATCACGGTGTTGCCCTGGCGGGCGATGCCGCGCTCGGGAAGGACGAACGGCGCGAGCTTTAAGTGGGTGCCGTTTGCCCGTGCCTCGGCGACCTTCTCCGACCCGACGAAGCCAGTCGCCTCCTTGCAGCACCAGCCGAGCCCCGCCTCGATCGGATTGCGGTCTTCGGACAGATCGTTGCCGTAGAGGTGAAAGCAGACCTCCATCCGAAGGGTGTCGCGGGCACCGAGCCCGGCGGGCGTTGCGCCGGCTTCCACGAGGGCGTCCCACAGAGCCCGAGCGTGATCGGGCGGACAGAGGATCTCGACCCCGTCCTCGCCCGTGTAGCCCGTGCCGCAGACGAGGCACTCCGCGCCGGCAACGTCGATGGAGGCTGTGCGAAACCGCGCGGGCAGCTCGCCTGATGCGAGACCCTCGACGATGCCGCGTGCCTCGGGGCCCTTGAACGGCCAGCATCGCCCAGTCGGCGAGGCGGTCCTCCACGGTGCAGTCGAAGTTCGCCGCGTGCTCCTGGAACCACGCCAGGTCGCGCTCATGGTTCGAGGCGTTCGTGACGGTCAGGTAGCGATCGTCGGCCAGGCGATACGTGAAGAGATCGTCCAGGACTCCCCCGTCCTCGCGGCAGAGCACCGAGTACTGGGCGCCGCCTACGTCGATCGTGGAAACGTCGTTCGAGAGCAGGCGCTGGAGGAGGTCGGCCGCTCCAGGGCCAGAGGTCTCGATCTCGCCCATATGCGAGACGTCGAAGACTCCGCACCCGGATCGCACCGCCAGGTGCTCGGGACCGACCCCTTCGTACTGAACGGGCATCTCCCAGCCGGCGAACGGCACCAGGCGTGCACCGGCCGCCTCGTGGGCCTCGAAGAGTGGCGTGCGGCGAAGGTCCGTCACCGGGCGCAGGCTAGTGGGCGCGAATTGTGAGGGTCTGACCCCGGGTCTGACCCCTATTCCCGCGGAAGGCGCGCGGAGTGTGACTCAGTCGCGCAGGAAGTCGGGAACGTCGATGTCCCCGTCGCCGACCGTGAGGTCGCGGCGCTCGCGGTCGCCCAGCGCGTTGACCGAGCGGCGGACGCCCCGTTCGCGGACACGCCGCGGTTCGCGCGCACGCGTCTCTGTGCCTTCGAAGCCGGTGGCGATCACGGTGACGCGGACCTCGTCGCCCATGCTCGGATCGATCACGGTGCCGAAGATGACGTTCGCGCCGGAGTCGGCCTGCTCGACGGCGATGTTGGCCGCCTCGTTGACCTCGTGGAGGTTCAGCTCCTCGCCGCCGGTGATGTTCAAGAGCATCCCGGTCGCGCCTTGAATCGGCTGCTCCATCAGCGGCGAAGAGATCGCCTGCGTGGCGGCCTCGGTGGCGCGGTTCTCACCGGTCGAGACGCCGATGCCCATCATCGCCGAGCCGGCGTTGGACATGATCGTCCGCACGTCGGCGAAGTCGAGGTTGATCTGGCCGGGGGTCGTGATCAGGTCGGTGATGCCCTGGACGCCCTGGCGCAGGATGTCGTCCGCCATGCGGAAGGCCTCCTGAACCGTGGTGCGCCGCTCGACGATCTCGAGCAGCTTCTGGTTCGGGACGATGATCAGGGTGTCCACGTTGGCGCGGAGCTCGTCGATGCCCTCCATGGCCTGCTGCATCCGCTTGCTGCCCTCGAACTCGAAAGGCTTCGTGACGACGCCGACGGTAAGCGCGCCGATCTCCTCCTTCGCGATCTCGGCGATCACGGGAGCGGAGCCTGTTCCGGTGCCACCACCCTCGCCGGCGGTGACGAAGACCATGTCCGCGCCCTTCAGCGCCTCCTTGACCTCGTCGCGCGACTCGGCCGCGGCGCCCGCACCCACGTCGGGGTTGGCGCCCGCGCCAAGGCCCTTGGTGAGGTTGTGGCCGATCGAAAGCTTGATGTCGGCGTCACAGGACTGCAGCGCCTGGACGTCCGTGTTGATGGCGATGAACTCGACGCCCTTGAGGCCTGCGTCCACCATGCGGGAAACGGCGTTCGTGCCGCCGCCGCCGGCGCCCACAACCTTGATCACTGCCAAGTAAGAGGACTCAACCATGGTTTTTCGCTTGTCTCCCGGTGCTTCTAGTTGGCTCTGTGCTGGTTCTTCGTTCCGTCCGAGGCTGAACCAATACTAGAGCGTTTTGCTTTCTGGGATGCCTCGACTTGAGGGCGACGGTACGACATCGAGTAAAGCCTGTCAACGCCTGGAATGGGGATCGGCATGGAATCCTGCAAAGTGCCATCCCTCGAGGAGGAGTTGAGGGTTGAGTGTAGACCGGTAACCCTCAGGCTTTAGTCGAGTGTTGGCGTCACTCCTTCGATTTCGCAGTATTCCGGGGGATTCGGTGTGTCGTCAGCCCTTTGACTTGCGGAGCGGCGCCGCCGATTGACGGCCGCTGCGGAACCCGGACGTCGAGGTGGGTCAAGGTCTTGACCTGAGGGTTCGCCAGGATCGCCGAAACAGCCGCCCACTTCTCCTCCGCGGCGTCCGAGTCGCCGAACTTCACGGGGATGCCGCCCTTCAAGGTCACTTCGATTCCGTCCCCCGACACAACTGACAGCCCCTCGATCAAGGGTCGCAGCGGCTCAGGCGCAGCCCCCGCCACTTCCGCCAGGGCGAGGGGCTCACCCTCCAGCGCTCCCTTGACCGGGACGGATTCGACCTCGATGCCCGGCAACCCGGCGGCTGATGCGTCGACGCCGTGGAGAACGGTCCCGTCCGCGGCCACCGGCACGGCAGCACCGCCGGCCGACGCCATGAGAACCGGTGGGCGCCCCGTCACCTCCACGGTGAGGCCGTGTGGAAAGTCTGACTCCGTCTGGACTGCGACGACGGTCGGATAGCGCGAGACCGCTGCGGCCAGCTCGCTCTCGTCGACGTTGAGGGTCGTCATCTCCTTGCCGGCCCGCTCGAGTGCGTCGGTCACCTGCGCGGCCTCCGGTCCCGAGATGCCTTCGACTGTCACGTTCTCCACGGCGACGAAAGACGAGTCGCGAAACCAGAAGAAGTAGACCGCGGCAAGTGCGATCGTGACCAGGCCGGCGACGATCGCGATCGACAGGGCACGGGAGACGAGGGAGGCGGACGAGGTCTGGGCCTTCTTCGGCCGGGCCTTCTTCGGTCGGGCCTTCTTCGGCCGGGCGCGCCTCGGCTTCGCGGCCTTCGGCTTCGCCTTGACGGTCTTGGTCTTGGGCTTCGCGGCCTTGGGCTTCGTCTTGGTCGCCCTCGGCTTGGCGGCGGCCTTGTGCGTGACGGCAGAGCGCTTCCGCGGTGTCGCCTTCGCGGCTCCCGACCGCTTTGTGGCACGGGAGCGGCCCCCTGGAGTCGAAGCGCGTGAGGAGGCCATCCGCCTTCTCTTCGCGAGCGGGCCGGCCTCTCCTCCTGGCTAGCTCAGGTCCCAGTCTTCGGGCCACTCGGCGTCGCCCAGCACCTGGACCTCAGGCTCGAGCACGACGCCGAAGCGATCGTGGACAAGGCGGCGCCCCTCCGCCATGAGATTCAGGATGTCGGCGGTGGTCGCATCCCCGGTGTTCTCGACGAAGTTCGCATGCTTGGGCGAGAAGCGTGCGCTCCCGACCTGCAGGCCGCGAGCGCCGACCGCATCCAGCAAGAGGCCGGCGCTCATGCCTTCCGCACGAGGGTCGTCGGGGTTCTTGAACGTCGAGCCGAAGGTCTTGATCCCGGAGGGCTGCGCCTCCCTGCGCTTGCCTCGCATCTCCGCCAGCGTGGCCTTCACCGACTCCGGCTCGGCGTCCGAAAGGGCGAATGAAGCGCGGGAGACGACTTCGCCCGGCGTCAGATTCGACTCGCGGTACTTGAAGCCGAGCTCGTCGGGCGTTCGTCTTTCGACCCCGGCGGGGCCGCATACGTGAATCCACTCGAGCACCGCGGCCAACTCGCCTCCGTAGGCATTCGCGTTCATCCGAACCGCTCCGCCGACCGTGCCGGGGATGTTGATCCCGAACTCGAGCCCGGTCAGACCCCAGCGCGCCACCTTTGCCGCAGCCGACGGAAGGCGGACACCGCCTCCACAGAGGACATGGGTGCCGTCGCGCTCGAGCGCCGTGAGCTCGCCGTCCAGCTTCAGCACGAGGCCGCGTACGCCCGAGTCGGCAACCAGGAGGTTCGAGCCGGAGCCGACGACCTCGATGGCGTGGCCCTCCCCCGCCGCCCACGCCAAGAGCTCGCCGAGCTCGTCCTCGGTCGAGGGGCGCGCAAAATGCTCGGCGTTTCCGCCGGCCCGCACCGTGGTCAGGCGGGCGAGTGGGTAGTCACGCTCGATCTCAATCACGCGACCAGATCCTCGGCCAGCTTGAAGATGTCACCCGCGCCGATCGTCACCAGCAGGTCTCCCTCGCGGAGCCGCGGCGCCAGGACTGCCGCGGCCGTCTCGCGATCATCGAGCCACATCACGCGCTTTCCACCCCCGTGATCGGCGGCCGCGCGCGCAACAAGCAGGCCCGAGACACCTTCGAGCGGGCCGACCGGCTCCTCGCGCGCGGCGTAGACGTCCAGCACCCCGATCTCGTCGGCCTCTGCCAGCGCCGCTCCGAAGTCGGATGCGAGCGCCTTGGTCCGCGAGTAGAGATGTGGCTGGAAGACCGCGATCAACCGGCCCGGGCGAAGCTCGCGAAGCGCGGCGAGGGTGGCGCGGACCTCGGTCGGATGGTGGGCGTAGTCGTCATATATGAGGGCGCCTGCACGCTCGCCCTTCAGCTCCTGGCGACGGACCATCCCCGGGAAGCTTCCGAGGGCCTCCGCAGCCGCATCGACGTCGAGGCCCGCGAGACCGATTGCCGCCAGGGCCGCGCGCGCATTCAAAGCGTTGTGGCGGCCCGGCACGCTCAGGGTAAGCGCCGTGGGGCCAGGCTCCGTCTCGGTGAAGGTGACTGACGTTGCGCCTCCCGGGCTCGATGTCTCCAAGCGCCGGGTCATTGCCGCGCACAAGGGCCGAAGCAGGGGCCGCAAACTCGGCGAACGCCTTGAAGAGCTCGGCGCGCGAGCTCCACCGGGCGTGGTGGTCGAGCTCGACGTTTGTGACCACGGCGACCTCCGGCTTGAGCTTGAGAAAGCTCCCATCCGACTCATCGGCCTCGGCCACGATCCACTCGCTCTCGCCAAGCCCGGCGTTCGCGGGAGTGCCGCCGTTGCCCGCGCCGGGCAGCTCGCCGCCGATGAAGAAGGTCGGATCCTCGCCAATTGCCCTGAGCGCGTGGGCGATCATCCCGGTCGTTGTCGTCTTGCCGTGCGTGCCGGCAACCGCGATCAGGCGCCCCTCGGCGCACAGCTCGGCCAGGAGGGCCCCGCGGTGGAGCTCCTTCTGCCCTCGCTCGCGCGCCCGCGCCAGCTCGGGGTTGTCCGGCCCGATGGCAGTCGAGACCACGACGTCCGCGTCCGGCGGAACCTGGTCCGGGTCGTGCCCCACGGCGGGATCGAGCCCCGCTGCGCGAAGGCGATCCATGTAGGTCGAATCCGCGCGGTCCGATCCCGTGACCGATGCACCGAGCCGGTGGGCAACGAGCGCAAGCCCGCTCATGCCCGCGCCGCCGATCGCGATGAAATGGAGCTTCCGGCCCTCCCAGCTCTTCGGCGTCATCCGGCGCCTCCAATCGCAGACAGGACCTCGGTCGCGATCCGCTCCGCGGCATCGGGCATCGCGAGGCTGGCCGAGGCTTCCGCCATCTCTCTCAAACGCGCCGCATCGCCGAGCATCTCCGCCGGCAAGCTCGCGAACCTTCGCCCCGTCGAGCTCCGAGTCCTCGGCCACCAGCGCTGCGCCGGCGCTCGCCATCCATTCGGCGTTCAGGTGCTGGTGGCGCCCCGTGGCGTAGGGGTAGGGCACCAGGATCGCCGGGCGCCCCGCGGCGGCCAGCTCGAACACCGAGGCGCCCGCGCGGGCGAGGACGAGGTCGCAGGCGGCGAGTGGGTCACCGAGGTCCTTGACGTACTCGAGGACTGTGAATCGATTCTCGGCCCCTGCCTCTGCCACGCGGCTCGCGACCATCTCGTGATCTCGCGTCCCCGTCACGTGGAGGACGTGGAATCCGGGGTCGGGGTCCAGCAGGCCCTCCAGGACAGCCGTATTGATCGACAAGGCGCCCTGGCTGCCGCCAAAGACCAGAAGCACCCGAACATCGGGCGCCAGGCCGAGCCGCTCACGAGCGGACGCGCGGTCGGCCTCGATCACGGCGCGCGGCACCGGCCTGCCGGTCACGAGGTAGCGGTCTCCTTCCAAACCCGGTATCGCGAATGCCAGGCAAACACGGTGCGCCTGGCGCGCAAGCAGGCGATTGGCGAGCCCAAGGTGGCGGTCCGCCTCTGTCACGACCAGCGGCAGGCCAAGGCGCCAGGCGGCGATCCCTACCGGCGCCGCGACGTATCCGCCGCCTCCGAGGACCGCATCGGCCTGTCGGGCCTTGAGGATCTTCCTGGCGGCTGGCACCGCTCGCGCCGCCAGCAACATGGCTCCCGCGGCGCGAACCGGGCTGGACCGGTCGATTCCGCGCACACGCAGATGGTCGATCTCGTACCCGGCCTCGGGCACGAGGGTGGCCTCAGCCCGCTCCGCCGTGCCGGCGAAGCTGACGAGAGCTCCCCTATCCCGTAGCGCGTCGGCGACTGCCAGCGCGGGCACCACGTGCCCGGCTGTGCCGCCCGCCGCCACTACGACTCTGGGTTGCATTTCGATCGCCACTGACGACGCGCAGTCTCGCACCGGGAGTGCGCGCAATGTTCAGGAGCACTCCTACGGCGGCCAGCATCGTGAGGAGGCTCGAGTTTCCATAGGAGACGAACGGGAGCGGGACACCGGTCAGCGGGGCGAGTCCGAGGACGGCGAAAAGGTTGATCGCAGCCTGGACAACCACCAGCGAGGTCAGCCCTGCCGCCAGCAGCTTCGCGTAGGGGTCGCTCGCCTTCTTTGCGGTCTGGAGGCCGGCGTAGCCGAACAGGCTGAAGAGGCCGACGATCATCGCTATGCCGACGAGCCCGAGCTCCTCGCCGATCACGGCGGCGATCATGTCTGTATGAGCCTCGGGCAGGTAGAACGCCTTCTGGAGGCTCTCCCCCAGGCCCACGCCAAAGAGACCGCCGGAGCCAAGGGCGATCTGCGCCTGGTTCGCCTGAAAGCCGGAGCCTGAGGGGTCTGACCCAGGGCTGAGAAAGCCGGTGATGCGCTCCATCCGGTACGGCTCGATCATGACCGCAAGAAGGACCACCACGCCGATGGCTCCTGCCAGGATCGCCAGGTCGCGCATCCGGGCGCCCGCCGTGATCAGCATCGCCGCCGCCGCGAAGCAGGCGACCATCGCGGTCCCGAGATCCGGCTCCAGCACGACCAGCCCGGAAATCACGGCCACGGCGAGCAGGAACGGGCCCATGTCCCGGATCGACCGGGTCATCTTCGGGCGCGTGGCGAGCAGCTGCGCGCCGTAGAGGATCAGGGCCACCTTGGCGATCTCGGAAGGCTGAACCTGGAAGAGGCCCGCGCCGATCCACCGCCTGGCGCCATTCACTTCGATCCCGACCCCCGGGATCATCACGGCGACCAGCAGGAAGAGCGAGAGCGCCATCAAGGGCATCGTCAGCGGCCGCAGGACCTTGACCCCGCCCGAAGCCAGGAACTTGAGGGCCAGCAGGCCGACGATCCCATAGAGCGCAGTGCGTTTGAGGTAGTAGGCGCCGTCGCCGGCCTCGCCCAGAAGAGAGGTCGTGGAGCTGGCGGAAAAGACCATGACCACGCCCAGCGCGACCAGGCAAAGGGTCGTCGTGAGAAGCATCGAGTACTCGATCGGCACGGCCTTCGCCTTCGCCGCCGCCTTCGCCGGCGTCTTGCGTTTGGCAGGTGCCTTGCGGGTTGCCGCACTCATCGGCTCGCCTCGATCACGTTCACGAGCTCGCGGAAGTGGTCTCCGCGCGCCTCGTAGTCGCGGTATGCGTCAAAGCTCGCGCACGCCGGGGCAAGGAGCACGGTCGAGCCTGGAGTCGCTGCCTGCGCGGCCTCGGTGACGGCCTCGCGAAGGCTCGCGCAGCGCACGGTCCGCACGCCGGTCGGCTCGATCACGGCGGCCATGGGCTCGGTGGCCGGGCCTGTCAGATACACGGCGGCGCAGCGCTCGGCGACCGGTGCGGCCAGCGCCGAGAAGTCCGCCCCCTTGAGCGACCCGCCCATGATCGCGTGGACATTCCCGTCGAACGACTCGAGCGCAGCCGCCGCGGCTGCGACGTTGGTGGCCTTCGAGTCGTTCACATAGGCGACGCCACCGATCTCGGCGACGAACTCCAGCCGGTGCGGGACGCCCTTGAAGCTCTGGATCGCCCGCGCGATCGCCTCGCTCTCGATCCCCATGGCAATGGCCGCAGCAGCGGCGAAGCGAGCGTTCTGAAGGTTGTGGGGACCGATCATCCACGCACCCTGCGGCTCGAATCCGAGGTCGGCGGCTGAGATGTCGATCTCGTTCCCATCGCCCGGCAGGTCGAGCGGGCCGATCACGGGATCGGTGCGATCGACGATGGCCGTATCACCATCGTCCTGACAGGCAAAGACCCGGAGCTTGGACGCCAGGTAGTGCTCGAAGGTGCCGTGCCTGTCGAGGTGATCCGGCGTCGCGTTCAAGAGCATCGCGCACTCGGGGGCGAAGCTCGTTGCATCCTCGAGCTGGAAGCTCGAGGCCTCACAAACGACCGTCGTCTCGGAATCGAGCTCATCCACCATCGAAGCCAGGGGCGTGCCGACGTTGCCGGCGACCGCGACGGGCTTCCCCGCCTCGCGCCAGACGTGGCCTAAGAGCTCGGTGACGGTCGTCTTTCCGTTGGTGCCGGTCACCGCGACGAACCTGTTCGGAATGAGCCGCCATGCGAGTTCCAGCTCGCCGATGACCGGGATGCCGAGGGTGAGGGCTCGGCGGATCGGAGAGGCCTCGCGCGGAACGCCAGGGCTCTTGACCACGCAGCCCGTGCCGTCAACCCATCCATCCTGATCACCATCCAGATGAACTTCGACGCCGGCGTCGCGCAACCTTTCGGCGCCGTCGGGGCTTCCGGAGTCGACGCCGGCGACCCGCTCACCTCGCGCGGCCAGAAGCTGCGCCGCGGCTTGACCGGAGCGAGCCAGGCCAACCACCAGATATGGCCCGGCGGGCAGGGGCGGTCGATCCCTCGAAGAGGCCATGGAGCCTGATTCGCCAGGCATGCCCCGCACCCTGCCGGGAGGTCTGGGCTTAGGCGAACGAGTTCTGGAACAGCGTGTAGCCGATGCCGGCGCAAACGGCGGCGACGATCCAGAAGCGCAGCATGATCTTGGTCTCCGACCAGGCCAGGAGCTCGAAGTGGTGGTGGACCGGCGCCATCAGGAAAACGCGGCGGCGCGTGAGCTTGAACGAGATCACTTGGATTGCGACCGAGAGGGCCTCGATCACGAAAATCCCGCCGAGGATGATCAGGAGGAGCTCGGTCTGGGTCATCACGGCCAAGGCGCCGATCGCGCCTCCAAGCCCCAGCGAGCCCGTGTCGCCCATGAAGATCGATGCCGGGAAGGCGTTGAACCACAAGAAGCCGACCGAGGCCCCCACGAAGCACGCGGAGAGAATCGCCAGGCCCTCCTGGCCTGAGGTGATGGTGATTGCGGTGAACGCCAGGAAGACGATCGCGCATGATCCTGCGGCGAGCCCGTCGAGGCCGTCAGTCAGGTTCACAGCGTTTGACGATCCCGCGATGACCAGGAAGATGAACACCACATACAGTGCCGCCGGGACATCGATCTCGCCGCCGAACACGCGCGACTGGATCGTGGTCTCGAGGCCGATCTCCTCAGTCCCGACGTAAAAGAGCCCGACAGCCAGGATGATCTGGGCCAGCAACTTGTAGCGGGCCGAGAGCCCCAGCGACCGGCGCTTCGAGATCTTGATCCAGTCGTCCGCGAGACCGATCCCGGCACAGCCAAGGGCCACTGCGAACACCGCAAGGCTCTCCGTGTCGCGCTCGGAGAGGACCAGGAACGGCACCGAGATGCCGACGAAGATGATCAGCCCGCCCATCGTCGGCGTGCCGGCCTTTGCGTGATGCTCCTGCGGCCCCTCCTCGCGGATGTGCTGCCCGAACTCCTTGACCCGCAGGTACCCGATGAACTTCGGGCCCAGAAAGATCGTGATCAGCATGGCCGCCATGCCGGCGATCAGGACCTCGCCGCGGTCGATGATGTCAGCGGCCTGAAGCGCAGCCTCAACCATCGCCGCGCCTGCCGATCAACTCGTCCGAGAAGTGCTCGAGGCCGACGGACCGCGAGCCTTTGACCAGCAGGACGTCGCCATCGGCGAGCAATTCGTCGGCGATCTCCACGGCGGCAGACGGGTCGGGAGCCCATTCGTCAGGGGCGTAGTCGCGCGCAAGCTCGCCGACGCCGACGATGGGGCCGATCCCAAGGCCGCGCGCCAGGGAGCCGATCTCACGGTGATAGGTGGCCGCGTCCGGGCCGAGTTCGGCCATACCTCCGAGTATCGCGACCTTGCGGCCGCCAGGCATCTCGGCCAGGCTCTCGAGCGCTGCGTGCATCGAGATCGGATTGGCGTTGTAGCAGTCGTTCACAAGCGTGATGCCGCCGCGAAGCGCGTGGTGCTCACCGCGAAGGCGCGAGAAGGTTATGTCCGCGGCCCGGCGGGCCATCGCCTCGAGGTCAGCATCGAGCGAAACGCCGATCGCAATCGCCGCCAGCGTGTTCGTCACGTTGTAGCTCTCGGCGAAGGGAAGGACGAACTGCTGCTCGCCTGACGGAGTGCCCACGCGGACGTTCGCCGACCGCCCGGAGATCATGGTGTCGAGAGCGTGAACGTCGCCTCCCGGCCCGAAAGTGAGAACGTCGAGCTCGTCGGCGAGGTGGGGCTCGAGCGCCTCGGCATCTACAGGCACGATCGCCTTGCCCTCCGGTCGCAGGCCGCCGAGGATCTCCGCCTTGGCTTCCGCGATGGCCTCGAGCGTGCCCAAAAGCTCCAGGTGGACCGGCCCTACGTTGGTGATCACCGCGACGTCCGGCTCGGCTATCTCGCAGAGCTCAGCTATCTGACCAACCCCGCGCATCGCCATCTCCAGGACGAGAACCTCGGTCCCGGGAGGCGCGGCGAGGATCGCCAGCGGCATCCCGATCTCGGTGTTGTAGTTCTCCGGGCTCGCGTGGGCGCGAAACGGAAGGAGCGTGCGCGTGATGTCCTTGACCGACGTCTTCCCGGTCGAACCGGTGATTCCAACCACCCTCGGGTCGAGCTCCCACCGCCACTCCCTGGCCAGGGCCTGAAGCGCCGCGAGCGGATCCGACGACGAGAAGATCCATCCGAAGTTGTCCTCGCGAGCCGCCGCCCTGGCGTGCTGGGGAAGGCAGACGACCCCCCACGCCCCGTCGCCCAAAGCACCGGGAGCGAATTCGCCGCCATCCGCGTTCTCTCCGGGTAGTCCGAAGAAGAGGTCGCCCTGGGCGACGGCCCGAGAATCGATGACCGCCTGCTCGGGCCGGCCCGGCGGGCCCGTGGCCAGGATCTCGAGGCCGGCCGCATCGGCGATTCGCTCGGGCGGGAGATCGATCACGCCGCTCGCCCTGCGCCCAGAGCCCGGAGCTCGGCTCGCGCGACCTCTCGGTCATCGAACGGAATCTTGTGGCCGTCCTTGAACTCCTGTCCCTGCTCGTGGCCCTTGCCGGCGATCACGACCGTGTCGGCCTCGCCGGCGATCTCGAGCGCCTCGCGTATCGCGGCCCTCCTGTCCACCACGACCCGCACGTCGTCTCGAGCCGTCATGCCGGCCGCGATCTCGGCGACGATGGCTTCGGGCTCCTCGGAGC
Source organism: uncultured bacterium (assembly GCA_963772035.1). Lineage (GTDB taxonomy): Bacteria > Actinomycetota > Thermoleophilia > Solirubrobacterales > 70-9 > JALZKA01. Next base: position 171,325 of record CAVYVT010000008.1, on the reverse strand, counting down.
GTGGGTTGTCCGACGTGACGACCGGCACATCGGAGAGGCGAGCTGCGATCTCCCCCATGAGCGGCCGCTTGTCGCGATCGCGATCGCCCCCGCAGCCAAACACGCAGATCACCCTGCCCGGCGCCGGAGTGAGGCGACGCGCGGCCTCCAGGACGTTTTCGAGTGAGTCCGGCGTGTGGGCATAGTCGACGAGGACTGCGAATGGCTGGCCGGAGTCGATCGGCTCCATCCGCCCCGGAACCTGGCCGGCGTTTTCGAGCGCGTGCGCGGCCTCGCTCTCGTCGGCGCCCAGCGCAGCCGCCGCTCCGAGCGCGGCCAGCGCATTCGAGACGTTGAAGTCACCGGGCAGCGGCATCTGGACCGCCGCCTCGCCGAAGGGACCCTGGACGAGGAAGCGCGAACCGGCGGAGTCGAACTCCACGTCGACCGCCCGCAGGACCGCATCGGCACCGGCGGCAGAGAAGGTCACCAGCCCGTCGCCATAGTCATCCGCGACCTCATCGGCGAGCCGCCTCCCGTACTCGTCGTCGACGTTCACCACCGCCACGGGCGGCCTGCCGTCGCCTTCGAACAGCGTGCGCTTCGCCGTGAAGTAGTCCTCCATGTCCGTGTGAAAGTCCAGGTGGTCCTGCGTGAGGTTGGTGAACACGCCGGCGCCGAAGTGGATCCCTCGCGCGCGGCCAAGCCGGAGCGCGTGTGAGGAGACCTCCATCGCGCAGGCCCTGTCGCCCGCGTCGAGCATTGCGCGGAACGTTGCCTGCAGGTCGATCGCCTCCGGAGTGGTGCGCTCGACCTCGGACTCGACGCCGCCGACGACGCTCTTCACCGTCCCGAGGAGGCCGGTCTGGATGCCCGTCCGCTCCAGGATGTGGCGCACCAGGAAAGCGGTGGTGGTCTTCCCGTTTGTGCCCGTGATGCCGGCCACACGCAGCTCGCCGGTCGGGTCGCGGTTGATCCTCACCGCCGCCGGTGCCATGGCCGCCCGTGCGTCCGGCACCAGGGCTTCCGGAACGTCAAGGCCGAGCCGACGCTCCACCACCAAGGCCGACGCGCCGGCCTCGACGGCCGCGGATGCGAAGTCGTGCCCGTCAGCCGTGGCGCCGGGCACGCAGAAGAACAGCGTCCCGGGGCCCACCTTGCGGTTGTCGTAGGCGAGATCGGAGATCTGAGTGGCGTCGTCGCCCTCAATCTCGGCATGCGCGCCTTCCAGCACCTCGCGGAGCTTCATCGCGGGCGATTCTAAGAGAGGGGTCAGACCCCACGCTTGGGGACAGGCACCACGCGTGGGGTCAGACGCCACGCTTGGGGTCAGACGCCACGCGTGAGCTCTGTCCCCAGCTAGCGGTCGGGCGGAACGTCCATGTAGGGCAGGGCGAAGTTCGCTATCTCGCCGAAGGCCGGAGCGGCGACGTCGCCGCCGTAATAGCTGCCGATCGTGGGCGAATCGACAACGACCGTGACCAGGAGCCGGGGGTCCTCCGCGGGCGCGAAGCCGACGAACGAGCCGACGTACTGCGACTCCGAGTACTCGCCGTCCACAACCTTCTGCGCGGTACCGGTCTTGCCGGCGAGCACGTATCCGGGGACCTCGACCGCGGAAGCCGTTCCGCCGGCTTCCAGGACGCCCTCGAGCATCTCCCGGAGCCGCGCGGCGTTCTGCTCGGACATGACCCGCACGCCATCCTCGGAGTCGACGGGCACCCCGTTCTCTTCCAGTACCAGCTTGGGCGTGCGGAGGATCCCGCCGTTCGCGATCGCTGCGTAGCCATTCGCGATCTGGATCGGGGTCACCGACAGGCCCTGGCCCAGCGGCAGGTTGCCCATGCTCGAACCCGAGTACTCCTTGGGCTCGAGCACGATCCCCTGCTCCTCGCCCGGGAAGTCGATGCCCGTCGGGGTACCGAAGCCGAACCTGCGGATCCACTCGTCGAAGGTGTCGTCGCCGCGCTTTTCGTTCAGCTCCATACCGACCGTCACAGCGCCGACGTTCGAAGACTGGGCGAGGATGTCCGAGACCGACATGGTCGCGTAGCCGCGCGGGTGGGACTCCTCGATCGTCCGGTCCGCCACCTGAAGGACCGGCGGCAGGTCATAAGTGGTGTTCGGCGTGATCAGGCCCTCTTCTAAAGAAGCGCCGACGGTGAACGCCTTGAACGTGGAGCCCGGCTCGTAAGTGAAGCTCGTGGCCATGTTCGTGAGGTGCTCGGGCTCAGCCTCGTCCAGGTTGTACGGGTCGACGCTCGGCCAGTTGGCCATCGCGAGGATCTCGGATGTCTGCGGATCCATGACGATCGCGGTCGCGCCGAGCGGCTGCGAGGTCTCACCGATGTTCTTGATCACGAGCTCGGTCTTGGCCTGAATCGAGGCATCGATGGTCAGCTTCAGGTCAGAGCCGGCGGCCGACGGATCGGTTGTGGAGCGCTCGAGCTCATCGCCCAATGCGTCACGCGTGACGATCCGCTCTCCGTCTTCGCCGCCCAGGATGTCGTCTTCCGCGGCTTCGAGACCCGTCAGGCCCTGGTTGTCGATCCCGACCGTGCCTATCACCTGCGACGCGAGCTCGCCCTCCGGATAAACACGGCGGCTGTCGGGAAGGAGCCCAATCCCCGGCAGCCCCATCCCTTCGATCTTGTCTGCGGTAGAGAGGTCGACCTTTCGCGCCAGGTACTCGAAGCCCGAATCGCGATCGGCGATCAACTTCAGGATCTCCGACTCGTTCGCGTCCAGGGCCCCGGCGAGCTTGGAAGCCGTTCGCGGTGCATTCTCGATCTGAAAAGGAGTCGCAAAGACGCTCGCTGCGTCCTCCGACAGGGCGAGGTCGGCACCCGTGCGGTCGGAGATCGTGCCCCGCACACCCGGGATCTCGACCATCTCGGTCTGCTGGCTCTGTGCGTCCGCACGGAAGTCGCCACCCTGGACGGCCTGGAGCCAGGCGGCCCTGACAAGAGCGATCGAAAACAGAAGGAGGAAGCAGGCGAAGAGCAGGCCGAGGCGTCGATCGACCAGGCTCACGGGGCGACTCCGCCCCCGACCTCACCGGCGACCGGCGTCGTGACCGGTGCGGTGGCGTCCGTCGTCGGGGCGACCGTCGGATCGGCAGTGGCAGCCGGGTCCGTCACCGGAGGAGCTGTCGCGGGATCCGTCGTGGCCACGGCCGGATCAACGAGGGGCTCCACGGGCGTCTCGACGACCGGCGGGGCGTATGTCGAGCCGAGCGTGAAGTCCCCTTGGCGAAGGCGGCGCGCGGCCTCAGCGGCGTCAGCGGCCGCCGGCGTCAGCATCAGGACCGAAGCCGCCTGGGGCGGGACCAGGCCGATGCGAACCGCGGCTTCCTGGAGGCGTTCGTTCGAAAGGCCATCGGCAATATTGGCGCGGAGCGCGGAGTTCTGCTCGCGCAGCTCATCGGACCGCCCGGCCGTTTCCGATGACGCGGCGTTGAAGGAGAGCGCCATGACGTTCAGGGCGACGATGCCGACCAGAAGCGAGCCCAGCACGCCGATCCACAAGCGGCTTCGGGTGAGGCCAAGGACGATGCCGGAGTCCGCGATTCCCGAGACCGTGCCCACGGCCGCCGCGGCCAGGCCGCCGCGGGGCGCAGAGGCCGCTCGCGGCACCGCAACGGGTCGCCGGGGCGCCGTTGCCGGTTGCGCCGCACGGCGTCGCGGGGCGCCGGTTCGGGCCGGCGCCTTACGCGCAGGGGCTGTAGCTGCCTGTGCCATCCCGGTTCAGTTCGGCGTGACGCCGGTGCCTTCCTTTTCGGGATTTGCAGCGGAAAGCTTCGCGGCGACGCGCAGATGGGCCGATCGGGAGCGCGGATTGGCCTCCGCCTCGGCCTCCGAGGGCGCGACCGCACGGCGGGTGACCAGCTCGGCCTCAGGCTCGTGCCCACAGACGCAAACGGGCAGCTCGGGCGGGCACACGCAGCCCTTGGCGAGCGCTGCGATGAACCTCTTCACCCGTCTGTCCTCCAGCGAGTGGAACGAGATTGCGCCCAGTCGCCCGCCCACGCGCAGGAGGTCCCACGCAGCCGGAAGGGCGCGATCGACGGATTCGAGCTCGCCGTTCACCGCAATGCGAATCGCCTGGAAGGTCCGCTTGGCGGGATGCCCGCGGCCGAACCGGTAGGCGGCGGGAACGGCGTCCCGGATCGCATCGACCAGCTCCGAGGTGGTCTCGAACGGGCGCCGCGCAACGATCTCGCGCGCGATCGAGCGGGCGTGGCGCTCCTCGCCGAGCTCCTTGAGGGTCGCCGCCAGCCGGTCCTCGGGCCAGTCGTTCACGACGACGAGGGCCGACAGATCCTGCGAGGGGTCCATCCGCATGTCGAGCGGCGCGTCGTAGGAATACGAGAAGCCGCGCTCCCAGGCGTCGAGCTGCATCGATGAGACGCCAAGGTCCATGTAGACGACATCCGCCACCGTGCCCTCCGCCGCAAGCGCGGGCAGGACGTCGGCGAAATCGCCGTGGACGAAGGTGGCCGGGCATGAAAGGTCGGACTCGATCTCATCGAAGCGCTCGCGAGCCGTGGGGTCGCGATCGATTGCAATCAGGCGGCCGGTCGGCCCCAGCCGGTCGGCTACGAGGCGGGCGTGCCCCCCGCCTCCAAAGGTGCAGTCGATCGCGAGCTCCCCTGGCTGCGGGTCGGTGAGAGCGACCAACTCGGATGCGAGGACTGGGACGTGCTCGGTAGGCATGTAGGTGAGTGTGTCCATCCTCAGCCGTTTGGCCAGTCGCCGGCGGCGAGCTCTTCGGCTGCGGCACCCGCCTCGGCGTCCATCGCGGCTGCCTGCTCGGCCCAGCGCTCGGGACTCCAGACCTCGAGATGGGTATCGGCGCCGACGATCATGCAGGTCCCGGACAGGTCGCCGTGCTCGATCAGGTGCTTGGGGACCTTGACGCGGCCGGCGGAGTCGAGTTGCTCGTCCTGCGCGCCCGAGTGGATACGGCGGCGGATCAGGCGCGCCTTGGCCCCGAGGGGGTTGAGACCGCTCTCGACCTTCGCCGCATACGCGGTGAACCCCGACGCCGGGTGGATCTCGATGCACGGATCGAACGAGGCGGAGACGACCACGCCCTCGGCGAGCTGCGCTCGGAGCTTCGACGGGATCGTCAGGCGATCCTTCGCGTCGAGACTGTGCTCATGCTGACCGCGGAAAGCCAAGGTGTTTTAGCGCCTCTGTCGAAGTGTGTCGGGAGAGAAGACTTGGGGCCGGGACGGTGAGGTGGGAGGAGCCTCAGCGCCCCGGCCTTTGGTCAACTTGAAGCGCCACAGTAACCCACAACGCCCCACTTCGCAACACATTTGCGTTCGCGGCATTGGACTCGCTCCGTCGGACGGAACTGCTACCCGGACCTGCAATGGCTGTTTAATGGCTTGTCCATGGGCTAACGCGGAGCTCTGAGTCGAGGCTTGGGGACCCCTTCCCAAGCGCTCGATCTGCAACCCCGATTGCACAGGGAGGGACTCCGACCTCCGGTCGCGGCTGTAATCTGGCGCTCCCCGTGAGCGATGCAACCCCGACATCCGAGCCGCCGCCCGGCGCCGAGGAGCTCTCAGAAGCGGGCGTTCCCGAGGGTGGCCTGGTCGAAGACACCTCGGCGGAAGTGCTTCCTCCCGTCTCTGCAACCGCCACGCGCGGCAAGCGGTTCGGCGCGCTGTTCAAGAACATCTGGGTCCTGGGTCTCACCTGGGTGATCGCCATCGCAGCGTTGATCGCCGGCGCGACTGCGGGGGGCAGCATCGCGATCGGCGCCGGCGGCGCGGCTTTAGTCCTGCTCCTCGCCCTCATCATCGTCTTCGCGATCGCCTCCAGCCAGGCGGCGGACGACTTCTTCACGGCGTATGCGAAGGCCCGCGGCCTGACGCGCATCGGCGGCAAGGGAAGCCTGCCGCCGGTCACCCCGCTTCTTCGGCGCGGTGATCGCCGCTACACGGACGAGATCTTCAACGGCCTCCTGCCGGGCGGGCTATCGGGAGCGCTCGCGCACTACACGATCGAAGATACGTCGACGGACTCCAGCGGCAACCGCGACACGACCTACTACCACTTCACCGTGGCGGTCTCGCAGTTGCCTGAGACCGCGCCCTTCCTGTCCGAGTTGGCTCTTCAGCGGCGCGCCGGCTTCCGCTTCCTCGACGGCGCCGAGGACATGTTCCGCTCGCGCCAGCGCGTGGAGGTCGAGTCGGAGCTCGCCGACAAGAAGTTCGAGATCTTCACCGGCAAGAACGACGACATGGTGACGGCTCGCCGGGTCTTCACGCCCACCTTCATCGTCTGGCTCGGCGAGGAAGCGCACAAGGGAGTCGCGTTCGAGCTCGTCGCTGGCGCCTTCGTCGCGAACATCAAGGGCCACCTGAAGACGGCCGACGAGCTCGACCGGTTCTGCCGTGACGCGGCCGTCATCGCCAGGCGCCTCGACGAAGAGGCCTGCGAGTAGCTACGCCTGCGGCCCCTCGCCCATGGGCTGCATCCACATCGCGCACTGCCAGTCGTCCGCGTCGTGATCCGCCGCCCGGTGGTGCACGCGAAAGTCGAAGGCACTGAGCCCGCAGTTGACCGTGCGAATCTGCCATAGGCGCGCCGCGTCCAAGGGGCCGAAGCGATCGCTCAGGAGGATGTCGACCAGGATGAAGCGCAGGAGGATGCCGTGCGTGATGACCAGGGGCATCCCCTCCTCCGGCTCCATCCGCTTCATCAGCCCCCGGGCCCGCTCGCGCATGCCCTGAAATGAATCGGCGCCGGGTGGCGCATAGGTTGGATCGTCTGCGTGCTGGACCATCCACTCCGACCACCGCCTGAGCTTCTGCTCCTCGGGTGTGAGGAGTCCGTAGCCCTCCTCCTCGCGGAGCTCGTAGATGTCTTCGTCGGTCTCGATCGGCAGGCCCAGCGCCTCCGAGATCGGCTGCGCGGTCTCTTGGGCGCGGCGCATCGGGCTGGCGATGAGCCGGGTGAAACCGCGACCCTCGAGCGCGCGGGCGGCGTAGCGCGCCTGCTCCCAGCCCCGCTCGGTCAGCCGGTCGCCTTCCTCGTCAGAAAGCGTCGCCGCTTCCTTCTGGGCGTTCGAGACGGACTGCGCGTGCCGAAGCATGTGGACCCGCATGGCCTGAGACCCTAGAAGGCCGCGAAGAGCGCGTCGGAGTGGGCGACCAGAGCTGCCGCGATCGCAAGCAGCGCCGACGGGACGAGCACCATTGCCACCACGAGCTGAATCTTCGGCGCAGCGCGCGCCGCCCGCTCCTCCATGCGGCGCTTCTCCTCGGTGCGGAGCGTCTCCGCCTGCGCGTGAAGCTGCTCGGCCAGCGGCGATCCGTACCGGCGCGACCGCTCGAGCGCGGCGCCGACCGAGCCCAGCTCTGTCGCTCCCGTGCGCTCGCGGAGCGCCGCAAGCGCTTCCGGCTGGCGCGCACCGGCCTCGATCTCGGCCACGGCCAGGGCGAGCTCCGCCGCCAAGGGGCCGGCGGTCCCCGTCGCGATCTCCTTGAAGAGGGCAACCGGGGTGCGGCCGGTAGCGGTGCCGACGGCAATGAGGTCCAAAGCGTCCGGTAGCGCCGCGACCATCGCCACGCGGCGGCGGCGCGCGAGCCTCTCGGCCCAGGCGTCGGGCCCGACGAAACCCGATGCGACGAACGCCACGGCAACGATCGGCGCCAGGCGCCCGGGGGCGGTGGGGGCAACCGTGACCGCCGCGACCAGGCCTACTCCCGCACCCGCCAACTTCGCTCCGGCAAACCTGCGCGGGCTGATCCGCTCGGCAACCCCGGCCCTTGTCAGCCTGCGCTGGACGTCCAATCGCATCGCAAGGGCGTCGCGGAGCGCGTCGAGCCGGTTCGCGGCGGGTCGTGAGACAGCTTTCGCCCGGCGCGACCCGCGCAAACCCATCAACTCCCACGCGGCCGAGAAGACAAAGAGCCCGGCCAGTGCCGCGAGCCAGGGGCTCACCGGACGACCCGCCCCAGCCTGGAGATCGCCGCGAAGCCCACGACCTGGAAGGCGATGGCCGCGGCGATGAGCGCAAGGGAGACGCCATTGCTGACGAGCGCGGCCGTGAATCCGGGGTTCAGTAGCTCCGCCAGGAGCGCCGCACCCGCAGGCAGCGCAGCCACGAGGACTCCCGTGAACCGCGCCTGGGCCGTCGCCGAGCGCGCGTCCGCCTCGACTCGCTCTCGTGCCGCTGCGGCGGCCGAATAGCGGCGCAGGAGACCAACGAGATCTCCTCCGGTGATCCGCTGAGACAGGAGCGCGGCGCAGAACGAATCGACCCGGCCAGACCGGATTCGCCCGCGAAGCCCGCTCAGCGCGGCGTCAAGGGACAACCCCAGGTCGAGGTCTGCCCGCACCCGTGACATCTCAGAAGCAGCCGGGCCCTCGAGGGAGCCGGACGACGCGTCCAGCGCCGAGCGCACCGACCGGCCGGCGGCCAAGGCATCGGCGGTCGCCACCGCGATCCGAGGGAGGGCCTGTTCAACGGCCTTTTGATATCGCTTCGCCCTCGCGGAAACGGCCCAACTTGCCGCGGCCGGGCCGGCGGCGGCAAGTGGAGCGGCAGGCGCGGGACCCAAGAGCCATGCGCCGCCACCCAGAAGCACAGCGCTGACGACGAGGCCGAGGCGCCGACGCTCGGCGGCGCTAGGCGCATACCCCTCGCGGCCGGCCCTGCCAAGCGGCTCCAGAGCGCGAGCCAGCCATGCGGCCGCGGCGGGCGTCGCCCGCAGCGCATCGCGCGCCGCCACTGCGCCCAGCCCACCCGCAAGCGCTGCCAGAAGAACGGTGGGGCTCATTCGCGCCAGAGCGCACGCACGCCGGCCGCTCCCCTGCCATGCACGACCTCGGCGACCTCGCTCACTCGCCTGACCCCGCTCGCCTCGCGGCGGACGTGGGCGATCACATCAACGCCGCGTGCAACCTGCTCGCGGATGGCTTCGTGCGGAAGGCCGACCCCGGCCATCAATGCCAGAGTCTCGAGCCGCCGAAGGGCGTCCTCGGGGGAGTTCGCGTGAAGCGTCGACAACGCGCCGTCATGGCCGGTGTTGAGGGCTGTCAGCAGGTCGAGGGCTTCGGCTCCACGGACCTCGCCGATCACGATGCGGTCCGGCCGCATCCGAAGCGCGTTGCGAAGCAGGTCACGGATCGTCACCTCTCCCCTGCCCTCGACCGACGCCGGGCGTGACTCCAGTCGCACCACGTGAGGCTGGCGCAGGCGGAGCTCCGCGGCATCCTCGATCGTGATCACCCGCTCGGCGGGGTCGATCCAAGCCGAGACGGCGTTCAGCAACGTCGTCTTGCCCGATCCGGTGCCTCCGGTGACAAGCACGGTGTGCCTCTTCGTCACCGCGCGTTCCAAGGCCTCCGCGGCCTCGGATGCAAGCGACCCCGATGCGACGAGCTCGGTTGGACCGGGACGGTTCGCTCCGAAGCGTCGGATCGAGATCGCGGGCCCGTCCACCGCGAGCGGTGGCACAACCACGTTTACCCGCGAGCCGTCCGCCAGCCGCGCATCGGCCATCGGTGAGAGCTCGTCGACGCGACGGCCGGTTGGGGCGAGGATGCGCTCGATCGCTTCGCGCACGTCTTCGTCGGAGCCGAACGTCACCGGCGTCATCTCGATGCGGCCCGCTCGCTCGACGTAGACGCTGCCGTGTCCGTTGACCATCACCTCCTCGACGGCCGGATCGGAAAGCAGCTCTTCGAGCGGCCCGAGCCCCACCGTCTCGCGCATCACGAGCTTCGCCAGCTCCGCCCTGTTGCGGTCGGGCAGGACGGCCGCCTCCCGCTCGACGAGGCGCGTGATTGCCGTCGCGACGTCGTCGCTTATCCGGCCCGCGGCCGCCTCGGAGCGACGCTCCGAGGCCAGCTTCAGCCGCAGCTCGGAAACGAGCGCGTCAATGTCCCGTCGGGTTGCGTCCATCGCCTCGAAGAGGCGCGGAGCCGACGACCTTCGCCCCCTCAGGCCCTCCGGGCCTGGACTTCTCCGAGGCTGACGCGCCGGGTGCGGCGCCTGCGCGCCGCCGTGATCGCCGCGACCCCCGGCGGGGTGCCGCCACCCGTCGAGATCCAGGAGCCGGCGAGGATCAGCAGTAGCCCGGCGACAGCGCCCGGGCCCAGGCTCTCGCCCAGAAGGGTCACGCCGAGGAGGACCGCAACGGCGGGATTCACATAGGTGATCACGCTCGCGCGGGTCGGTCCGACCTCCGCGATCAGGCTGAAGAAGAGGATCAGCGCCAACGCCGAGCAGAAGGCCCCAAGGACCGCGATCGAGCCGACCGCGCCCGCCGAGATCTCCGCGCCGGGGATCGAGGCGATCCCCGCAGGCGCGAGCATGATCGTGCTGAGTCCGAGTGCCACGGCCACGGCCCCGATGGGGTTGACGTCCGAGAACGAGCGCTTGACGATGAAGACGCCGATCGCGTAACAGGCGGTCGCAATGAGGATCGCGATGGAGCCCAGGATCTCGCCCGGGCGCCCGGCCACGTCGATCCCCAGGAGGAGGATCACGCCCGTGATCCCGATGAGCAATCCAACCAGGCGAAAGCCGGAGACCCGCTCGGACGGATCTATGCGAAACGCCAGGATCGCCGTCATGATCGGCAGGGACGCGATGAGGATCGCGGCCAATGACGACGAGACTTCGCGCTGCCCGAGAGGGATGAGCCACCACGGCAACGCGCATTCGACTATTGCGAACGCGACGAGCGGCTTGGTCTTCGAGCGCAGGCCCTTGAGGTAACCGAGCTTCCAGGCGATCGGCATCAGGATTGCCGCACCGATGGCAACGCGGCCCCAGCCGATCAGAAGCGGCGAGGCTCCGCCGTCAACGGCGATCTCGATGAACAGATAAGGGACGCCCCAGAGCAGTGCGACGCAGAGGAAGAAGATGGTCGCTCTGCGAGACATCTCCCTCAAGGTACTTTGAGCGGTGATGACCGGTTCGTCCAACATTTCCGTATTGATCTGCCGGCTCCTTTTGCCCGCCGGCAGGGACTTGCTGGCCGCCGAGGGGTACGAGCTCCGCGAGGGCGGCCTGGACGTGACAGCCGAGAGGCTCAAGGAGCTCGCGCCCGGTTGTGCAGCCATCGTGGCCGACCCCACGGTGCCGATCGGCCCCGATCTTCTCGACGCGGCGGGTGACGGCCTCAGGGTCGTCGCGAACTTTGCGGTGGGGTACGACAACGTCGATCTCGATGCGTGCCGCGAACGAGGCGTACTCGTCACGAACACGCCGGGCGTGCTGACGAACGCGACGGCCGAGATCGCCCTCAGCCTCACCGTGGCGGCAGCGCGCCGCGCTCATGAGGCGGAGGACCTCCTGCGCAAGGGCCGGTGGACGGGCTGGGATCCCGGCGCAATGCTCGGCCTCGAGCTGAGCGATGCCACCTTTGGCGTCGTCGGGCTGGGAAGGATCGGGCGCCGCTACGCGGAGCTGGTCCGTCCCCTGGCCGGCGAACTCCTCTACACGGCGCGCTCCGGGAAGCCCGACGCCGAGGAGGCGCTGGGCGCCCGCAAGGTCGAGCTCGAAGAGCTGTTGGAGCGATCCGACGTTGTGAGCCTCCATGCTCCTGGCGGCGATGCGACCCGCCACATGATCGCGGCCGCCGAGCTCGAGCGCATGAAAAGCCATGCCGTTCTCGTGAACACCTCGCGTGGGGCGCTCGTGGACTCATCAGCACTCGCGAAGGCGCTCCAGGCCGGTGAGATCGGCGCCGCGGGGCTCGACGTGTTCGAGAACGAGCCGGGCGTCCCCCAGGAGCTCTTGGACGCCCCGCACTGCGTGCTCTATCCGCACATCGGTTCGGCGACCCATACCTCGCGCGATGGCATGGCTTCGCTCGCAGCCCGCAACGCGATCGCCGTGCTCAGTGGCGACGAGCCGCTCAACCCCGTGGCCTGACTTGCATCTCGAACTGGAGCTCACACTCGTCTTGTTGGTGATGGTCGCGCTGCTCGTCGCAGCCCAGTTCCTGCGAATGCCCTACCCGATCCTGCTGGCGATCGGCGGTGCCGGGCTCGGGCTCATCCCGGGCGCCCCCGAGGTCGCGCTCGACCCGGACCTGGTCCTGCTCATCCTCTTGCCGCCGCTCCTCTACGCGGCCGCGTTCTTCACGCCGCTTCGCGAGCTTCGCCGAAACGTCCGTGCGATCTCGCTCCTTGCGGTCGGGCTCGTCCTGGCGACGATGGTCGGCGTCGCCGCCGTCGCCCATTACGTCTTGGGCTTCGACTGGGCGCCGGCGTTCGTTCTGGGCGCGATCGTCTCCCCCACCGATCCCGTGGCGGCGACCGCCATCGGGCGGCAGTTGGGGGTCCCGCACCGGATCGTCTCGATCGTCGAAGGCGAGAGCCTGATCAACGACGGAACCGCTCTCGTCGCTTACAAGTTCGCGGTGGCAGCGGTGGTCACCGGAAGCTTCAGCCTGCTGGAGGCAAGCGGCGAATTCGTCGTAAGCGCGGCGGGCGGGGTTGCGGTGGGAATCGGCGTCGGAGCGATCGTCGCCGCCGTCCGCCGCAAGCTCGACAACCCGCCGGTCGAGATCACGATCGCCCTCGTCACCTCCTACTTCGCCTATCTGCCGGCCGAGGCGATCGGAGTCTCCGGCGTTCTCGCCGCTGTCACCGTCGGCATCTACATGGGTCGCCTCACCTCGGAGCTGACGACTCCGACGACCCGGATCCAGGGCAACGCGGTCTGGGAGATCCTGGTCTTCCTTCTCAACTCGGTTCTGTTCGTCCTGATCGGCCTGCAGCTCCCCCTGATCGTCGAGGGGCTCGACGACGGGACGCTGGGCGAGCTGATCGCCCAGGGAGCGCTGATCGCGGGTGCGGTGATGCTGATCCGCCTCATGTGGGTCTTCCCGTTCACATACGGCCCACGGTTCCTGTTCCGCAAGTTCCGCGGCGACGACCCGTATGCGCCGTGGCAGGAAACGCTCCTCATCGCGTGGACCGGCATGCGCGGCGCAGTCACCCTGGCCGCGGCACTGGCGGTTCCACTCACGATTGACGGCGGCGGCCCGTTTCCTGAGCGCGACGAGATCATCTTCCTGGCGTTCTGCGTGATCATGGGGACGCTCGTCATCCAGGGCCTCACGCTGCCGCTCCTGATCCACTTCCTCGGCGTCGACGACACCAACCCACAGCTGGAGCGCGAGGAGAACAAGGCCCGCATCAAGGTCGTCAGCGCCGCGATCGAGCGGGTCGACGAGCTCGTCGTCGAGGAATGGGTGCGCGACGAGACAGCGGAGCGCGTCCGACAGCTGTACGACTACCGGCGGCGGCGGTTCACGGCACGATTCGACGAGGACGGAACGGAATCCGACGGCATCGAGGAGCGCTCGGAGAACTATCAGCGGCTGGTCCGCGAGCTCCTGGACGTGCAGCGCGCAACGCTGATCCAGCTCAGAAACGAGGGCGTGATCAACGACGACATCATGCGGCGGATCGAGCGCGAGCTGGACCTCGAGGACTCGCGCCTGGAGATCTAGAGGAATGGACGAGCGCGAGCAGGAGATCCTGGACCTCGTTCGCTCGGTCCCGGAAGGATTCGTCACCACCTACGGCGACCTGTGTCCGGGAGCGCCCCGTTTCGCCGGCTCGGTCATGGCGGGGTGTGAAGACGCAACCGTTCCGTGGCACCGCGTTGTCCGCGCCGACGGTTCGCTCGCCGTGGGCGAGCGCCAGCGCGCGCTGCTCGAGGCCGAGGGCGTCCCGTTCGCCGGCGCCCGAGTGGACCTTCGCGTCGCGTGGTTCGCGGTCGAGCGCTGACTCACTGGTCCGCGAGCAGGCGGACCTGCGCGCCCACGCTTTCCGCTCGTATCAGACGCAGCGCCTCCGAGCGGGTGAGCGCCAGTGTCGCGACCCACCGATCGGCTTCCAGCCCGGGCTCGGCCCGCGCCTCGCCAAGACCGAGGAGCGGCACGCCTGAAGCGGCGACGTAGGTCCTCCCAGCGCCAGGGCCGGGAGCCGAGTCGCCCGAGACGACCACGTCGACACGGTCGCCGGGGTTCGTGCGGGCGGCGGCCAGCGCTCCCGCCCCGGTGACCGTGATCTCGACAGGAGTCGTCCCGCGCGGCGGGCCGCCGCCGGCCGGCGACCCGGCTCGGGACACCTTGAAGGCGGACGCTGTGACATAGGAACCCGCCGGGAGCGATGTCGCGAGCCTTCGGCCTAGCGCCTCCTCCACCACGCCGAGCGCGTCGGGCGGCAGGAATGACTCGGGGACGCGCCGTTCGGCCAGCGACTTTCGCGCGACTCCGGCCTCGACGGTCGTTCCGCGCTCAAGCGGCGCCGAGGTGACGATCACTGGACGCAGGGGTCCCACCTGATCGCCCGCTGCACTTTCACCGGTCCCGGCCACGGCCGCCGACAGCGCCGCGCATATCAGCGCCCCGACGGTGAACGCGGCGGCGCGAGCGCGGCTCTTCACCTGCGATAAGGCGAGCCGAGCGGTTCAGGGCGCGGAGGCAAAAGCGGGAGGATGAGCGCAGCGACGGTGCCGCCGGTTCCCTGGCCGCGGACCCGCACATCGCCGCCGTTCGCGCGCGCCAGCCTGCGAGTGATTCGCAACCCGTGGCCGCGCCGCGGGTCGGCGTGCTCGCGGATCCTGAGTGGCTTGGCGGGACCGGCGTCCCTGACAACGAGGTCGATGCGGTCGTCGTGGCGTACCCCCTCAAGCGTGATCTCGCCGCCTCCGTGCTCGAGGGCGTTCGCGATCAGGTTGTCGAGGGCTTGTGAGACCCGAACCGGATCGACCTCGGCGACAGCGTCTCCGCAGCGCCAGGAGACTGCGATGCGCCGTCCGGCCCTGGCAGCGCGCGCACGCCAGCGCTCGCACGCCGCAATCGCGAGCATCCGCGCCTCAACCGGCCGGCGCTTGAAGTCGGCCCTCCCTCCGTTCACCTCGCGGTCGAGGTCGCGGAGGGCCGCGAGCGCGAGCTCGAGCGGATCGGGCCCCTCAAGCCCCGGCGGCGCTGCCGCCAGCGCCAAGGCCTGGAGCGGCCGGCGCAGCTCATGCAAGCGCTCGTTGAGGGAGCGTCGCCTCCTGCCTTCGATGACTCTCCCTCCGGCTACCACCAGGGCGGTCGAGATCGCCATCGGGAAGAGGGCACCGAGCGACGGGACGAGCAGGTCGCTCATGCCGGCAGGAGCCGGTATCCGACGCCCCAGCAGTTCGCGATGAACCGGGCGCCGTCGGGATCGAGCTTTCGCCGCAGCCGGCTGGCATGGGAGTCCAGGGTCCGCGTCCGGCCCATGGTGCGGTAGCCCCAGATGTCGCGGAGGAGCTCGGACTTGGTGAAGACGCGGTGCGGCTCCGAAGCGAGAGCGAGGAGCAGCTCGTACTCCTTGTTCGCAAGAATGACCTCCGCGCCGTCCACCTTCACCTCGCGCCTCGACGGATCAATCGTCAGGTCGCCGACTCGGATCGGACCCGAGCGACCTTCGCCGCGGCGGCGAAGCACAGAGCGGATCCGTGCAGCAAGTTCGGGGAGATAGACGGGCTTGGAGACGAAGTCGTCGGCCCCGACCTCGAGGCCTCGCGTCCGATCCATCTGGGTGCTGTGGCCCGAAAGAACGATCACGGGGAGCTGCGAGTCGTACCGCCCCGTCGTCCGCTCGGCTCGGCGTATCTCCCGCAGCACGTCCAGACCCGAGGCGTCGGGCAACCCGAGGTCGAGCAGGAGCAGGTCCGGGCTCCGGTAGTGGCAGTGGCGCAGAGCGTCGGCGGCAGTGGGAGCCGGGATCGCCTCGTAGCGATCCGCAATCAGGTTGTCGCAGAGAAGCTCCAGCGTCGCCTCGTCGTCTTCGCAGACCACGACGACGCCGAGGCTCTCTTCCTCGGGAAGGATCGGCATGTGCGTTTGGGTGGCGTTCTCCATGCCACCGACAACCCCGCCGGCGGGGCCGGCGCCCCCCAAGATCCTGCCTCGGCGGACCCGACCGGTTCGACGTCCCGGGTGCAAACCCTCTTTCAATTGAAGGATCGGAGCGCCGAGCCTCGACCGCGTGCGTAAAGATGCCCCGGCTGCGTCGCACTCGCGACCTGGCTCAAGGAAAGAAACGGGAGAACGAAGCTCAGTGGAAAAGGCCACCCGACGAGGGAACTACGAGTCCGGATCGGATTACGTGCTCGAGTACGGCGAGCTTCGGTTCTCGTTCAACGAGGAAGACTTCGCTCAAAGAGTCGAACAGGCCGCAGTCAAGCTCGACTTCGTCGATCACGGCCTGGCCTCCGAAGAGCTCCATGACCTCCTCGAGCTTGCGGTGAACGGCGAGATCGCCGATCCCTGCTCCACTCTTGGCGAGCACATCAACGAGAACTGGACCGAGCTCGTCGGCCCGTCGACTCGCAGCCTCGTCCATTGGCTTCGCCGCCTCGTGTTCCGCGGCGCATGGCTCGACCAGCGCGTCAAGGAAGGCGAGCTGGATGTCGTCTTCGACGACGACACGCACACCTTCGGCTACGTCCAGCCCGAGCGTGACGCGGAGCCGATCGAGCTCTCACGCGAGCCCTCCTGGGCCCGCCTGGCCTATCGCCCTTAGCGGCTAAGCCAGGCTCTTCAGAACGTCAGGGTTCGAGCCCGCGGACTCGAGGTGCTCGCGGATCAAACCTGCCGCCTCGGGCGGCACGAGCTCTGAGAGGTTCACGCGCAGGCGACGAAGGCCGCTCATCTCGTCGTCGGAGAGGATCTTGTCGTCGCCCACGGCGCGGCACTCGCCGAACACCAGGGCCGGCGAAATTCCTTCGGCCGCGAGCGAGGCGTCGAGCGTGATCAGTGAAGTCTCGGTCGTGGTCACTGCCTCGTACGCGTCACCTTCGTCGCCAAGCGTGGTCGCGACCACCGTGAGCGTGCCGGCCTCGTCCTCCGCGAACGCGCGGCCCGACCCGAAGAGTCGCTTGACGTCATCGACTCCCTTGCCGGCAACGGCCAGCCTGCTGAGCGAGTCGCACAGGAGCACGGTGTCGGAGCCCTCCGAGGCCTGCTTGCGCACGCGCTCGAGCGCCGTGCGGGCGACCTTGACCTGCTCGGCGGGCGAGAGGTCGGCGGGGGCAAGCGCCAGATCGGCCGACGAAATCGCCTCTGTCCACGCGGGGACTTCTTCCGGTCGCTCGTCGATCAAGAGAACGGTCAACTCGACCCCCTCGACGCCGGACAGAGTCTGCGCGAGGTCCCGGAGGAGCGTGGTGCGGCCGGCTCGCGGCGCGGCCTTCACCAGGACGCGCTGGCCGTAGGCGAGCGGCGCCAAGAGGTCGGCGGCGCGAGCGAGGACTCCCGCATCGGCGGGCAACTCGATGCGGCGAGAAGGTGGTGCGGGGGTGAGCGAGTCGAAGCGGTCGTCCTTGGCGGAACTGCCGCCTCCCCCGCCCCGCTTCTTGGGCGCGGGCGCATCGACGGGCGGTTTGCCGTTCACGAGGTTCACCCTGACCAGGGCGCGATGGCGTTCGCCGCGCCGAGGCGAGCGGACGGGGCCCGTCACCTCATCGCCCTCCTTCATCTCGCAACGGCGGACCTGCGAAGCAGAGACGTAGACGTCGTCGTCGGAGCCTTCGACGGAAAGAAAGCCGTGGCGCTGCCGCGTGACCTCGAGGATTCCGGTGATCTCTTCGGTCTCCTCGTTTTCGGGAGCCTCGTCCCGAGATTCCGATTCGAGCTTTTCGCGAGCGCCGCCTCCACCCCCGCCGCCACGCCCCCGGCCGCCGCGACGACCACGCCGGCGGGCAGGCTTGGGCTCGGACGGAGCGTCAGCGTCCGCGGCGTCTTCGCCGCCACCGTCATCGCCGTCGCTCACGATCTTGAGCTCGTCGGTCTTCGTCTCGGGATCGACCTCTGGCGCCTTGCGGCGAGGCCAGCGGGAGCGCTTCTTCTTGCCCCCGGCCTGGATCTCGGCGATCAACTCATCGCGACCGAGCATGCGGTAGCCGTTCACGCCGGCCTCCGCGGCCTTCGCGTGCAAGTCGGCGATATGAAGCTCTGTCAGGTCCTCGGTCTCAGCCACGGAGCGGCAATGTAACCGAGCGTGGCGGGCTTAGGTCAGCTTGAGCTGACTGAGCGCGCTTCGACGAGGCCCTTGAGCCACTCGCCAAACTCGGGGCGGGTCTCCCAGTCGGCCTTGAACTTCTCGGCTCCCTGGGTGGTCAGCGGGTGATCCAGCATCTGGCGGAGAACCTTCGAGGGCACGGTCGCGATCTCACAGCCAAGCTTGGCCGAGGTCACAACGTGCTCGGGATGGCGGATCGACGCGGCGATGATCTGCGACGTCACTCCCCCCGCCCGGAAGCAGTCGACGATCTCCTTGACCACGGCTGTCGAATCGACCGAGATGTCGTCGAGGCGACCCATGAAGCAGGAGACGTAGGTGGCGCCGGCGCCAGCCGCCAGCAGCGCCTGATTCGGTGAGAAGACCAGCGTCATGTTCACCGGGATGCCGTCGGAGGTGAGAGCGTGCGTCGCCTCGAGGCCTTCTTTGCAGAACGGGACCTTGACCACGACGTGCTCGTGAAGCTCAGCCAGGGCGCGGCCCTCTTCGATCATTCCGGCGCCGTCTTCGGAGACGACTTCAGCGGAGGTCGGACCGTCGGCCAGATCGCAGATGCGTTTGACGATGTCGCCCGGATCGCCCTCTTCCTTGGCCAGGAGGGATGGGTTTGTCGTCGCGCCGGCGAGGATCCCCCACTTCGCGATCTCCTCGACCTCTGCGACCGATCCGGTGTCGATGAACAGCCTCAACGTGTACTCCCTTTCACTTGATGAGCACCTTTAGGTGCGAAAGCAGCTCGTGCCGGTGGTTGAGCTGCTTTAAAGCTCTCGATTCGAGCTTACGCCTCTCGGCGGTCGCTAGGCGGCTTTTGCCGGATCGATTCCCTCGGCGTCGGCTTCCACCAGCCATGCTTCCGCGGAGGTTGCGGTTTCTTCTGAGGACCAGCCGAGCTCCGCTCCAAGGATTTCTGCGACCGGCCGCACCGCGTCGGCGGTGCGGAGTTGCGGCGCAGCCAGGATGCCGAGCCGGGTGCGGCGAAGGAGGACATCCGCGACCGACCGCGCCTGCTCGTAGCGCGCGGCGACCAGGACCTCTGCCCGCAGGTCGGGCATGCCTTCGACGATCGGCTCGCCCAGCCCCTCCTGCTCGCCGGCCATGCGCAGGAGCTTCGAGGAGAACTGCCCGTACCGGAAGCGCAGGAGCCCGGCCGTCCCGTCGTAGTCGGCGACTCCGAGGTCGCCCAGCGAGGCCAGGTCCTCGGCGGAGGCAGGCATGCCGAGCGGCAGGTCCTGGGTGCGGCACGGTGCCTCACGGCCTTCGCGGTCGACCATGCGATCGACGACGTGCTTGGCCATGCGTCGCCAGGTCGTGAGCTTGCCGCCCGTGATCGTGAGCATCCCCGACGACGTCTCATAAAGCTCTGCCTTCCGCGAGATGTCAACCGACTTACGTGGATCGCCGGTCGAGATCAGGGGCCTCACGCCCGCATAGGAGCCCGTGATGTCCCCGCGCTGGAGGCCGAGGCCAAAGAACGAGTTGGCGGCGTTCAGGAGGTAGTCGATGTCGTCTCCGGACGGCTCGATGTGATCGAGCTCTCCCTCGTAGTCCCGATCGGTGGTCCCGATCAGGGTGCGCCCGTACCACGGCAGCGCAAAGATCGTGCGGTCCTCACCCGCGGGAACGATGCAAGCCGCCGTGCCGATCGCGAGCTTGTCCTGCGAGACCGTGATGTGAGTCCCTCGGCTTGGCGCAATCTTCGGAACCTCGGCTTCGTTGTGGATCTCGTCGGGGCGGATGCGGTCCGCCCAGACGCCGGTCGCGTTGATCACGTTCTGCGCCGCGATGTCGAAAGTCTCGCCCGTGATGGTCTCGCGGCACGAGACCCCGGTCGCGATGCCGTCCTTCTCGACGAGCTCGGTGACCTCGACCCCATTGAGCGGCACTGCGCCGAACCGCTCTGCCTCGCCCAGGATCGTGAGCACGAGGCGCGCGTCGTCCGTCTGGCAGTCGTAGAAGAGATAGGCCTCGCGCGGATCAAGCGGGGCGAGCGCCGGAATGCGCTCAGCGGCCTCTTCGCCCGGAATGGTGCGATGGCGGTCCGGCGCCCAGCGCTCGGGATCCGGCGGCGCGTCCGAGCCCTCGCCGCGAAGAGCCGTCTCCCTTCTTCGCTCCCGGCGCGTGCCGACCCGGGTGGTCGCCATCACGTCGTACATGTTGAGGCCGATCCCGATCATGCGGTTCCTCCTGCCCTCTCCCAGGCTCGGGACCAGGAACGGGGTCGGGTAGACGAGGTGCGGCGCCATCTCCACCATCAACTGGCGCTCCAGAAGCGCTTCGCGCACAAGGCCGAGGTCGAAGTTCTGGAGGTAGCGGAGGCCCCCGTGGACCATCTTCGAAGAGCGGCTCGAAGTGCCGGACGCCCAGTCGGCCCGCTCGATGATCGCGACCGAGTACCCGCGCGACGCCGCGTCCAGCGCGACGCCGGCTCCGGTGACGCCGCCGCCGATCACGACCACGTCCCACTCCTCGGCCTTCAGGGCATCGAGGGCATCGTTGCGAGAGAGCATCAGTGGGTTCTAGTCGAGATAGGTGACGGAGGCCGCCACTTCAGGCCGTTCAGGCGCGGGCTTCGGCTCGAACACCTCTCCCAGGTGAAGCAGGCCGATGCAGCGCTCCGAGTCGGGAATGCCAACCGCCGCAAGCCCTGCCGGGTCGCGCAGGACGCCGGGCGTCCGCCAGTAGCCGCCCAGTCCGCGCGCGTGCGCCGCGAGCAACACGATGTACGCAGCAACGCCGGTCGAGAGCAGATCCTCTTCGTCCTGAACCGCATCGCCGGTCTCGACCGAGGAGACGGCGACAAGGGTCGGCGCGCGATCGAGCTTGGCCGCAGCCTCGGGGCCCGCCGCCTCCTTCAGGCGCTCGAGCGCCTGCGGCCCGACCACGCGAAAGCGCCAAGGGACCGTCAGGTTGTGGTTAGGCGCCCACGAGGCGAGCTCGAAGAGCTCGCCGAGAACCTCGCGCGGCACCGGGTTCTGCCGGTAGGCCTTGTGCGTGCGGCGGGTTCGAATGGCGGCATCGACGTCCACGCCGCTAACGGTATTCAGCGGCGATCGTTCCGAGTCAGGCGAGCGAGCGGCGGTAGTAGACGACGCCGCCCGCAATGAGCACGGCCAGAACACCGCCGGCGATGCCGATCTTTGCCGCGTCCGTCAGACCTTGAGCTTCTTCGTCAGCAGCCTGTTCGGCTTCGACCGTTCCGGGCTCGTCCGTCCCATCAGGCACCAGATCAGACTCGCCGGATTCCGGCTCGGACCCTCCAGGGCCTTCTCCTTCCGCCTCATCCTGGCTTCCCTCGTTGCCCTCACCCTTGGATCCCGCGCCCTCGCCCCCGCCCCGCGCTCCAGGCGAGCCGCTTGACCCAACCCCAGGGGCACCAGGGCCATCCGAGGCCTGAGGCCCAGCACCGGTCTTCGGCGCCCGCGCCACCGCCGCGAGCGGGAACGGCCTCCGCATCACCGCTGTGAGCGCCTGGGCCGTCACCCACACGGGCGTCTGATCAGACGCACCCGAGTACGAGTAGTGCCCGTCGCCGGCCTGGCGCTTCGCGAGGAACGACACGCCCTTCGAGATCGCCGATCCCGGCCCTCGCGCCGCGACGAGACCCTGGACCGCCCATGTCGTCGATTGTGAGTTCACGACCCCGCCGGAGAGCGTCCAACCACCGTCGCCCTTCTGGGTCTGAACGAGGTAGCGCGCCCCGTCGGCAATTGCCGACGAGCTCCCTCCGGTAGCAGCCAGCGCCTGAAGCGCCGCGCCGGTCGAGTCGGCATCGGAGCCACGCCCGGGCGCGAACCCCCACCCTCCGTTCGAGTTCTGGGCATCGCGCAGCCAGTCGGCCGACTTCGCCACGTCGCCCTGGCTCGCGGCCCTCAGCGCGAGGATGCCGAAGGCGGTGATGTTCACCTGGCCCTCCCAGGAACCGTCACCTGACCGCTTCGACCGAAGCTGCGCGACCAGGTCGCGGCCCTCGAACGAGCGCGAGTTGATTCCGGCGCCCTCGAGGGCGAGGACCGTTCGCTCGAGGTCCGTCGCCGACGTGATCCGCGCGTCGCGCAGGAAGTCGATCGGTGAGTCGCCTCCCTTCACTACGTCGAGCGGGTTGGCGCCCGCTGCCTCCAGGCCGAGCATGACCCAGGTTGTCATCGAGGCCGACGAGGGCTGCCCCGGGGACGCCGCGAAGCCGCCGTCGGAGTTCTGCGTGCGCTCCAGCCACGCTCGGCCGCTGCCGGCGTCGGCCTTCGCCGCGGGTGTGCCGGCCGAGCCCAACACGACGGCCAGTGCCGCCAGGGCCACCGGCAACGCGCCCGCCGGATGCCAGGTGAACTCGAGGCGCTCGCGGAAGCGGGAGATCATCCGCACCAGTGCCGGACCGGCCGCGAACGCAATCGCGAAGTTGCCGATTCCGTGCGCGACGTTGAACGGGATTCCGCGCGCCGACAGGGCGAGGTAGCGGTCGAGGGACTGTTCGCCGCCGTAGGTCACCATCACCGAGAGGTCTAGAAGGGCGCCGTAGAGGAGCCCCATCGCGCCGCAGGCAAGCGCCAGACCGAGCCGGCCCACGTTCCGCCCGGCAGCCATCGCAAGCCCGGCGCCCGCCAGGCCGGCGAGGCCCCAGCCGGCCATCTGCCACACGGTCCACGGTCCCTGTCCGAGCCAGATGTTCGAGATCGGCGCTGCAAGCGCACCGACCATGAACCCCGGCGGCCCTCCCAGCGCGTAGCCGGTGAGGAGCGCCACGTCGGTGGTGCCCACGACGTTGGGAATCGGCGCCAGGACGAGCCGGGACGCGACCGCGAGCGCCGTCAGCGAAGCGACGAGCGCGATCACCCGCGAGCTCGGCCGCGAGCGCTCGAACCACATCACACCAACTGCGAGGACCAGGAGGATCCCGAGAGTCGTCGCGAGCCTGAAGTCCATCAGCGCTCACCAGCCCGCGTTCGCTCCCGCAGGAGCTCCGCACCGCGCTCCGGTGTGATCGGACCGCCGGCGCCCAGCGCCCGAGCGACCTCGGTTGCGAAGTACCAGCCGCCCGAGAGGATCTCCTCAGCTGTGCCGTCCGCGAGCACCTCGCCCTCGCCCATCAGCACAACCCGTCTCGCGAGCGCCGACGCGAACTCGACGTCGTGGGTCGCCACCAGCACCGCCGAGCCGGTGCCGGCGAGATCGCGAAGGCGCCCGGCGAGCTCATGCTTTCGCGCCGTATCCATGCCACGGGTCGGCTCGTCGAGGCAGATGAGGCCAGGTAGGCCCTCGCCGGTCCGGCCGGCCATCGCGATCGCCAACGCGAGCCGCTGGCGCTCGCCGCCCGAGAGGTCGCGCGGATCGGAATCGACCGCGCCTGCGAGCCCAACCGCCGCGAGCATGGCTTCACCCTCCGGGCCTGGCAACTCGTCGCCTACCCGTTCGCGGACGAGGAGGTCGCCCGGTGCTTGCGGCACCAGCGCCCAGCCGGCTGGAGTCTGGACCTTGCCCCGCCGTGGCTCCACCAGCTCCGCGATCGCGCGCAGCAGGGTCGACTTGCCGGCGCCGTTACGCCCCATGAGCGCGACCACCTCGCCGGGCTCGATGCGAAGCGAGAGGTCACGAATCACCTCATGCGGCCCGTCGCCATGGTCGAGCTCGACCCAAAGGCGCTTCACACGGAGCGCCTCGCCCCCACGAGCGCCCAAACGTCCCGATTGCCCCCCTATGGCGTGGAGCGTGGGACGTTTCGGGTCCGCTGAGGCTTGTTGGTGTGCTGGCGGCGCGTCGACGGCGCCGGCGAGCCGGGCTCGAGCCTCCTTCACGCTCACGGGCGCCGGGCGCATCCCAGCGCCGTCGAAGAGGCGCGCGAGCGGCGTTGCCAGCGCCGCGTCCGAGTCGAGCGCCCAGCCCAGATAGGCCGCGGGCTCGCCATCGAAGGCAATCCGCCCCTCCGCCATCGCCACGACCCGGTCGGATGCGGCAAGGCAGCGCTCCAGGCGATGCTCCGCGAGCACGATCGTCGTGCCCCACTCCTCGTTGAGACGACGGAGGAGGCCGATCAGCTCATCGCCCGCAACCGGATCGAGCTGCGAGGTCGGCTCGTCGAGGAGCACGACACGCGGCCGGCCGACCAGCGCAGCCGCGAGGGCGACGCGCTGGAGCTCGCCGCCCGAAAGCGTCTGCGTTGAGCGGCCGAGGAGATGGACGATGCCCAGCGCAAGGCTCGCCTCCTCGACGGCGCGAGCTCGCGATGCAGCGGGCTCACCCGCGATCTCGAGCGGCAATTCGAGCTCTCCGCGCACGGTCGCAGCGACCACCTGCGTTTCCGGGTCCTGCGCAACGAGGCCGACGGCTCCTCGTAGCTCGGCGGGGCCATTCTCGGAGAGGTCCAGGCCGCAGACGGACGCCGAGCCGGCCGCCTCGCCGCCGTGGAAGTGCGGGACGAGCCCGCATGCTGCCCGCAGGAGCGTCGACTTGCCGGCGGCCGAGCGGCCCGCAAGGACAAGGAACTCGCCTTCCGAGACGCGAAGGCCGATATCGCGTAGCGACGGCGCCGCCGCGCCCGGATAGCGGTACGAGAAGCCGGCGAAGTCGATCACGTCACTCATCGCCTGCCCGCTCCAACCAGATGGGGGATCGCAGCCAGCGGCGGAAGCGCGAGCACCAGTGCGACGCCGAGCGGCTCGAGGCCGAGCTTGATCGCGGGATACGACTCGTACGTAACGGCGCCGGTTGCCACGCACGCGGCCCCGAGGCTCCAGATCGCCGCCGCGGTGAGCCAGAACCCGGCATCAACGGGCGAGCGGGGCAGCTTGCGGGCGCGCCCCGGCGCGGTTCCCGCGTAGCCGCGCAGCTCCAGCGCCGCGGCGGCATCGACTGATCGGTCCAAGGAGCCCGCGACGAGCCGCCGCACCAAAGACGAGCGCGAGACCGGCGCGGCCGCCGGGCCGCGAAGCGCGGCTCCGTCTCGAAGCCGGGCATGATCCGCGGCGGCGAGCGGCACCAGGCGGACGACCAGCGTGGCCGTCAGCGCGGAGCGCCGCGCAATCGGCCGCAGCAGGCGAAGGACGCGGTCGGGATCGACGGCGGCCGTGAACACCGCGAACGCCGCGATCACGATCGCGATCCGCAGGGCAAGGATTCCGCCCTCGGCGATCGCCTCCGCCGTCACGTCGACAGTGCCGAGCACGGGCAGGTCCGGACCCCGGACGAGAATGGTGTCACCGCGCTGGGAGGCAATGGCGTTCGTCGCAATCATCAGGACCCCGAGCCAAGCCGCAAAGCGCGCGGACACGGCGAGCGCGCGGCCAGTGCCGGCCAGGAGCCCCGCGATCACGACCGCAAGGGCGTCCGCCCCAAGGACGAGTGGGTGCGAGAAGGCGAAGGCGACGGCTACGAAGCCGGCCAGGTAGGCGCTGGCGGCCAACGCGCCTGCCCGGCCCATCGGGGTTCGGCGAGGCACATACGTAAGCGCCGCGATCACGGTGCGTCCTCCGCGACCGGCAGGGGCACCGCAACGCCTTCGGAGACGGCGATCGCGTATCGGTCTTGTAGCTCCTCGGAGCCGAGCAACGTGACCGCGCCAAGGACGCCCTCCTCGTCGGTTCCCGTCGCTATCCATGTCGGCGGGTTCTCGCCGTTGCGGGTAGCGGCGAGAATGCCGTTGGACTCCCCGGCGGCGTCACCCCGCTCGTCAAGGAGCTCGATGCCGTGGTCGGCGACCCGGGCGAAGACACCGCTCGCCCCAGGCCCTCTCTCGAGCAGCCCGGCCGTCTGGTCCGTGCGGATCTCACTCCACTCGCCGACGATGAGGCGCAACGCCTGCCCCGGCTCCTCGTTACCGAACTCCGTGACGACCGTGCTCACCCCGGCGTCGGCGAGAGCATCCTCCGCCGCGCCACACGGAGGCTTGGGCCCGGCGCAGACCACACGCACGGGCAGGCGATCCGATCCGGCGGACGCCTGGAGAAACGGCTCGGGCCACGAGCCCACGACCGCGGGGACGCGCATCGCCTCGGTCCAATCGCGGTAGTCCCACCAGACGCGATCTCCGCCGCGCACCTCGGTCTCGGCCGCGCCTATGGACGACTCGACGCCGTTCATGTAGAAGAACCAATCGGAGGTCCGCCCATCGTCAGCTGTGGCCGAAATGCCCTCGATCGACTGCACGAACCCACCTCCATAGCGAGTTTGAATCTCCGCTTCTGAGTCGAGAACTCGCATCACGGTCTCCGACTCGGGAGGATCCTCGCGCGTCGCTTCGACCAGCTCGTCGGCTCCGTAGTCGCGTGTCACGGTGAGCGTGGCCTCCCCCTCGCTCGATTCGCCGGCTCCGAACCCGCAACCCGCGCCAAGCGCCGCGACCACGAGGGCCGCCAGCGCCGGCGCAAGGAAACGAGTGGGAGGCATGGTTAGGCGCGCTTCACCTTCTCGCAGTCGGAAGCGATGTCATCGCCCTTCTCCGCCCTTCCTCTTCAAAACGACATCCCTGCCCTTGCCGCAATCGATCGTGTCGACGCCCTTCGTCGTCTTGATCATGTCGTCGCTCGGGCTGCCGACGATCGTGAGAGGTGGACCCTCCGGGCAGTTCAGGCCGGAATCTTCGGCGCAGATCTCGGCCGTCTTCGAGATGACGTCGTCGGACTCCCCAGTGGCGATCAGGGACCAGAATCCAGAGGCGACCTCGACGGTCGCCTTGCCTTGAGCATCGGTCGGCGCCGATGCCTGGGTCACGTCGACTCCCACAGCCGGCTCGGTCTGACCGTTGGGCAAAAGACGGGTCACCTCGATCTCGAACGGATCGCCCGCATCGACCTTGTACGGCGCGTGGACGCGCAGCTCGGCAATTGAGGACTCAGCCCCCGTAGCGAAGTACCAAAGGTGCTTATCGCCGTTTTCGACCGGGATCTGATTCGGCCCGGCGGTAGCCCCGGCGCCATTCACCGCGTTGTACCAGTACTCCTCGCCGAAGGTTGCGCTGCCGACGAACTCGTCGATGCCGCAAACGCCGAAGCTTCCAAACTCACCGAAGAACGCGTCCGTGATCAAGAGCGGCCTGAGGTCATCGTCGGCCTTTGAAGCGTCGACCAGCGTCCCGAGCGTCGTGGGGTCGTCGACTTTGTAGGTGTTGTTCGACGACGGGTTCGACTCGCCGAAGCAACCGGCATCCTCGGAGGCCTTCACCTTCACGTCTTCGGTGTACTGCCGGTGGTCGGCGAGCGTCTCGCCCGACGACGTGACCACGCGTATGTCCGCCCACTTCGACTTGGCTTGCGCCACAGGCACTGCGAGCAGAACAACGGTTGCGATTGCGCCGATGGCGGGCGCTACGAGCTTTCTCATGAGAGAGCCACCCCTTTCCTCGAGGGTCTTGAATTGGCGAACCGAGCGGTAGGTCTCCTGGCTTCCGGCCTACTCATCGCGCCTTCCCGGTTGCCCGTAGGGCTCTCCAGTGGCTCGCACCCGAGGTGCGTTGCGATGCGCTTTGCCGGTCACAGTGGCGGGACCGCGCCGGATTTTCACCGGACTTCCCTTGACCACACGGCCGTATGTACGCAATGCATCCTATGCGTCGCCGAACGGCGGCGCAAGAAGCAGGTGCTGGGCAGGTGTTCGACTCCTCGTTCCGGGCCCTCGCGCCTGCGAAGATGCGCCCGATGGCTGACGAGAAGCTCCCCACCAGCCGGATCTCGCGTATGGCGAAGATCGGGCGGGCTACCGCGAACGTCGCCGTCAAACAGGCAGGGACGAAGGCTGCCAACGTCGTGCGCTCGCCGGAGAGCTCCGACAAGGCTCTCGAGCGGCGCCAGATCGAGACGGCGGAGCAGATCGTGACCGTGCTCGGCGGCATGAAGGGCGCGGCGATGAAGGTCGGCCAGGTGCTCTCGTTCGTCGACCTCGGCCTCGTGCCCGAGGAGTATCAAGAGGAGTTCCAGGCCAAGCTCGCCGCGCTCCGCGACTCTGCTCCGACCGTCTCGTTCGAGCAGATGTCGAAGGTGATCGAGCAGGAGCTCGGCCAGTCTCCCTCAGAAGCATTCGCGGAGCTCGACCCCGCTCCAGTCGCCGCCGCTTCGATCGGGCAGGTCTACCGCGGCCGGCTTCATGACGGCCGCGATGTCGCGATCAAGGTCCAGTACCCCGGCGTGAACGACGCGGTCCGCGCCGATATGCAGAACCTGGGAATGCTGATGCGCCTCGCCAAGCGCATCACGCCGCAGATGGACGTAAAAGCGGTCACCGACGAGATCCGCGCGCGGATCATCGAGGAGCTTGACTACGAGCTGGAGGCGTCGAACCACCGCACGCTCGCCCGCCTCTATCGCGGACACCCGTTCATCTTCATCCCGCCCGTCGTGACCGAGATGTGCCGCGAGCGCGTGATCGTCACCGAGTTCGTCGAAGGCGATCGCTTCGAGCAGCTGACTTCCGGGACACAGGAAGAGCGAGACCGGATCGGCGAGATCGTCTACCGCTTCTACTTCGGCTCGATGTACCGTCACCGCCGCTTCTCAGGCGACCCGCACCCCGGCAACATGATCCGGATGGCCGACGGGAAGGTCGCATTCATCGACTTCGGCCTCTTCAAGGAGATCGGCCCGCACGAGATGGAGGTCGAGCTCGCGACGGGACGCGCTGTGTCCGAGAAGAACGCCGAGGAGCTCCATCGCCTGTGGTCGGAGGAGGGCTTCCTTCCCCAGCCCGAAAAGGTCAGCCCGGACGAGCTCCTGGCCTACGCGCTCGACGCGATCTGGTGGTACGCGGAAGATGAGGAGGCGCAGATCAGCCGCGCCGCAGTGCAGCGGATCGCCATCCAGGCAGGCGACCCGCGCTCGACTCACTTCCGCACGATGCGCCACCAGGACATGAACCCCGAGCACCTGATCGGCCGCCGGCTCGAGCTCCTCGTCCTCGCCGTCCTCGGCGAGCTTCGGGCCAGCGCCAACTGGCATCGCATCGCCCGCGAATGGATGTACGGAGACCCACCCGTCACCGAACTGGGCGAGCAGGAGGCGGAGTTCCTCTCAATGCGCGGATGAGCCGCCTAGCCGCTGCGCTGCTCTTCATTGCCGGCATCGTCCACGTCGTCCTTGGCGTGAGCGCGATCGCCGGGACCGCCCGGCTGGAGGCGAACGTGCAGGAGATCGAGACGAGCGCTGTCGGCGGCGACCTCTACTTCGCGCTCGGCGTGACCGGCCTGATCATGACCGCGGTTGGCGTCCTCGAGTTCGTGGCCGCCGGGCTCCTCTACGCCAGGGACGCCAGCGCGAAGCTCATCGGCCTGGTCGCGGGATACCTCGCGATGGGAGTCGTGTTCTGGACGCTTCCGATCTTCCGCTGGGCCTCTGTGGCGACGATCGCGATTCTCTTTGCGACCTCGTACCTCCTGACGTACCAGGTGGGCGAAGCGCCCGAGTAGCGCCTGACATCGCAATGCGCGCGGTGCGAACGCTACGGTCGGAGACCATGGCCATCTATCGCACCCACGTACTGCCGCGTCTCGTCAACGCCACCTGCGGGATGAAGGCTTCGGACCCGCTTCGCGAGCGCGTTTGCGCGGGATTGGAGGGAGAGGTCGTCGAGATCGGCTTCGGCTCGGGCCTCAACGTCCCCTTCTACGCGGACCGGGTCACCCGCGTTTCGGCGATCGAGCCGGCCGACGTCGGATGGAAGCTCGCCGGGAAGCGCCTCAGCGAAGCGAGGGTTCCGGTCGAGCGTTCGGGCCTCGACGGACAGTCCCTCCCGTTCGAGGACGCCAGCTTCGACTCCGCGCTCTCGACGTGGACGCTGTGCACGATCCCGGACGTCAACGCCGCGCTGCGCGAGCTGCGCCGCGTTCTGAAGCCGGGAGGCGCGCTCCACTTCGTCGAGCACGGACTGGCGCCCGACGAATCCGTGCGTAGATGGCAGCACCGCTTCGAGCCGATTCAAAAGCGAGTGTTCGGCGGCTGCCATCTGACCCGACAGCCGGCGGACCTGATCCGCGACGCGGGATTCGAGATCATCGAGCTCGACGAGTTCTACGAGGAAGACGCGCCGAAGTTCCTCGCCGCGGACTCACTTGGCGTGGCAACGGCGCCAGGCTGAGATTCACCGCTGACACGGCCGAGGTAGATCTCGTGCCGCTCGGGTAATGGAAGTCGGTGGCCGAGGCGCGTGAATGGCGAGACAGCCAGGGCAGGCTCCACCGCAGCGGTGGCCCGGCCAAGGTATTCGCCGGCGGTCGCAAGGAGTGGTACCGCCACGGCAAGCTTCACCGCGAGGACGGCCCGGCGGTCGAGCACGCCAACGGCTCGGAGAAGTGGTACCTGAACGGCGGCCGCCATCGCGAGGGTGCGCCGGCCTGCATCTACGTGAACGGAACGGAGAAGTGGTACCGCCACGGCAAGCGCCACCGGGACGACGGCCCGGCGGCGATCTATCCCGACGGCCGGCGAATCTGGTTCAAGGATGGAGTTAAGGTTCGCGAGGAGCGAGCCTCCGGTCGCGAGTAGTGCTTCGCATGGAAAGCACCCAGGTCACCGAGAGTCGTTCTTGTCGCCGTATAGGCGACTCAGACGACACTCGACGTTCAAGCCTTCTGTGTCACCTGGCGCCCTCTGAGAGGTCGCGAAATGACACACGGGCTGCGACAGTCATCAGCCAAGCAGCCGTATGAGCCCGCGGCCGATGAAGAACAGCCCGGCCGCGCTGAGTAGCGCGACGGTGACCGCCCGGCTGCGGCGAGCGATCAGGTCGCGCACAGCCTCGAGCCCACGCTGGGTGGGACCGGGGGCAACCCTGGTCAGGGCGAGGGGCACCCACGCCGGCATGGAAACCAGGCCAACGAGGACGAGGACGAGCACCGCTTCACCTGCGATCTCGACATCAGCTCTGGAGATCTCTTTGGCGGCGGGTGCGATCAGGGCCAGCGTCGTGATGTTCGTCGCCATGGCGAACACGCCGAACGGAAACGCCGCACGGGCCTGACGCGAATCAGCCGCACTGCGGTCGTCACCGCTCTTTCGACTCGGCAACCGGCCTTTGCGCCGTCCCGAGACAAAAACGAGAAGAGCTACGTTGACCAAGACCAGGCCGAGAATGAGGTCCAGCGTCGCGTCGAGGTGGGGCTCGGTCGGGAGCGAGATCGCGTGTCCGAACAGCACAAAGGCGACCACGACCGCGAACGAAGCGAGGACCACGCCGGCGGCGTAGCGCACCGCTGCCCTGCTGCCGTCGGGCCCGGCGATGAGCACGCTTTGCTCCGTCAGCATGACCGGGCTGATCGCTCCGCCCAGACCGAGCGGGATGATGATCGCGAGCGCCGCCAGCATCGGGCAGCTATTCCTCGTCTTCTTGCGAGATCGCCCGCACGGTTTCGCAGCTCATTGTGCTTCCCATGCGAAGCACCTGGTCGCGGGACCTACTCGCAGGGGTCCGTCGGCCTCGAGCGCGGTGGGACGTTGCAGGGCTTGAGCTTGGGATATGAACCGTCGAAAGGCTGTGAGTTCAGGCCGTCTTCTGGCCCCGGATACGGGTTGTAGCAGTAGCCCGCGTTCGGGTTGTCGTTCTGGGTGGCGGGGTCGCAGTTCGCGGGCGTGGGCACATCCGTGAAGTGAACGAGACCGGCTTGGCGGAGTGCTGGAGCTCGGCCAAGATCTCCTGCATCTCGGGCCGGAGCTCCTCAGGGACGAGCCCCAGATCGACCGCCGAGAGCGTCTGGCCGACCTTCATCGCGGCGCCCCGCATCCCGCCCAGTACCCGGACGAGCTGATGCGCGGCCTTGATCTGCTGGCGATTCGCCGCCTCTTGGCGCTTGTCGGAAGAGCCTGTTCGCGCCAAGGCGCGGCCGCCGGCGGTGCGCGCGGCAACACCCGCGGCGGCACCGGTCATCGTCACGGCTCGTCTGAGCCGGGAGCCCCTTACCTCGTCCGCCATGGGTCCCCCAGGCGGTGACCTACGAGCTTCGCTCCTCGACCTTCTTGACGAGATCGTCGTAGGCCTCGGGCATTGCCTTCTTCATCCGCGAAAGCTCCCAGTGCTCGATCTTGATCAAGCGGATGTCGGATGTGGAGGTCACCGTCGCGCTCCGCTCGGAGTGTTCCAGGAGGCCCTGCTCGCCGAAGATGTCGCCTTCCTTCAGATCGGCGATGTGCTCCCCGCCTCGCTCGACCTTGGCGGTGCCTTCCTCGATTGCATAGAAATGGTTCGAGAAACCGCCCTCCTTGATGATTTCCTTGCCTTCGGGCCATTCCTCGGTGGTCGCGAACGGCGCGATCTTGTGGAGGGCTTCGTCGGGCACGTCCGCGAACAGTGGGATGCGCTTGAGCTGGCTTACGTCCAAGGGAATTGCCTCCGGTCGGCGGGTCGGGTAGCGGGAACCTAACCGATCCAGGCGGCGGTCGCGTCACAGGAGGCGAAACGTCCAACGTTCCCCCCTATAGGGGGTACTGCTGGACGTTTGGTGCCCTGGAGCAGAACTGACCGCTCGGTCAGTTACGATGCGCCGCGTGTCGACGGTACCTGCGCCAAGCCGCGTGACGCAAAGCTCGATCGGTCGAATCGCAGGCGACCTCTGGGTACAGCGCAAGGCAAAGGGCGTGTTCCCTCCGGGGCCTCGGGATTTCGACCTGAAGCGAACCTTCAAGTTCGCCCACGACCCGCTCTCGATCCTGATGCCGCTCGAGCGCGAGCACGGGCCAATCTTCTCGGTGCGGTTGCTCCACACCCAAGGCGTCTTCATGATCGGGCCCGAGGCGAATACCTTCGTCACCGTCCAGCACCCCGAGAAGTTTCACTGGCGGGAGTCGAGCTTCGGCGACCTGATCCCTCTCCTCGGCGACGGGCTCCTGACGATCGACGGCGCCTACCACGACCGTGCGCGGCGGATCATGATGCCCGCATTCCATCGCGAGCACATCACCGCGTCAGTCGACGTCATGTTCGAGGAAGCGGGCGCGGCGCTCGCGAGCTGGCGACCGGGGCAGACCCTTGATGTCTACGAATGGACGAGAAACCTGGCGATGCGTATCGCGATGCGCGCTCTTTTAGGGCTGGACCCCGACGACCGGGGCCGGGGCGAGGCCGCCGCCGAGCATTTCGAGCGCGCCCTCTCCTACTACGGGATCGACTACGTCTACCGCCTCCTTCGCGGGCCGGGCTCGCCGTGGCGGAAGATGCATCGCTCGCGCAAGGATCCTCGACGAGATCCTCTTCGAAGAGATCCAGCGAAGGCGCCGGGAGCCGACGGACTCGTTCGACATCCTCGGCCTCCTCTTGGAGGCGACCGACGAGGACGGAACGAAGCTCTCCGACCAAGAGGTTCGCGACCAGGCGATCACGCTGATGTTCGCCGGCCACGACACGACCACCTCGACTGTCTCGTTTCTCCTCTATGAGCTCGCGCGGCATCCTGACGAACTCGCGAAGCTCGTGGCTGAGCAGGACGAGGTGCTCGGCGGGTCGATTCCCGACGCGCTCGTGCTCGAGCGTGAGCTGCCCCGGCTCGAGATGGTCATGGACGAGACGCTCCGCCTCTACCCGCCCGCTTGGATCGGTCCGCGCCGGGCGATCGAGGATTACGAGTTCGCGGGCCACACGGTCAAAGCCGGCACGTACGTGAGCTACTGCTCGTGGGCGAGCCACCGCCTGCCCCGGGTGTTCCCCGACCCCGAGGCCTTCGTACCCGAGCGCTTCACCCGCGAGCGGAAGACCGCTCTCCCCCGCGGCGCCTACGTTCCATTCGGCGGCGGGACGCGGATCTGCATCGGCAAGCGCTTCGGCCAGACCGAGGTGAAGGCGATCGCCACCGCGATCCTCCAGCGCTTCCGCCTCGAGTTGATACCCGGCCGGTCGATGCACGTGCGCCAGATGCCGACCTTGAGCCCGGAGGGCGGGCTCGAGATGGTTGTGCGCGAGCGCTAGAACGGCATTGCGAGAAAGCGACGCACCGACGGGTCAGCGCCCGAGATCTGCAAGAGCGCGCCTCGCGATCGCCAGTACGCGAGAAGCGTTCGTCACCTTCCCGTTGCGTATGTGCAGGACGTTCGCACCCTTCCCGGTGATGGTGCCGACATTCATGCCGCTTGACTTTCCCCGCCCGCTGTTTGTGGTCAGCACCAGCAGGCAGTCCGTCGGTAGATCGGGACGAACTCCTCGACAAGTGTCCGAAAGTCTTCCCACGCGCTGAGAACCTCGCCCCACAACTTCGCGGCGGCGTCCATCCCGACGGCGTGCCCCGTCGTCGGGCCGTCCACGGCGACCAGCTCGAACTCCGGTGCAGCCCATCTGAGCCACTCGAAATCACCACGTCCCCACGCGTCGTAGATGCGCTCCGCGATTTCGATGTTGCCTGGCCAACGGTGCGAACGCTACCGGGTGGATTAGGGTCCCACGCGATGGGATTCATCCAGCCGTCACCGCCGCAGGTGGACATGGAGGAGTGGAAGAAGCTTCCGCATCTCTCTCGTCTGAAGCCACTTGTCCAGGACTGGGGCGTGAACGGGTTCGGGACGCCCTACGTCGTCTACCTCCTCTACATCGTGAAGCTCGTCATCTACTCGGTGGGAGCCCTGCTTGTCATCTCGACCACGACGGGTCTCGGAGGGCTCGGCGACTTCGGCGAGTGGTGGACCGAGCCGATCGTCTGGCAGAAGCTCGCCGTCTGGACGCTCCTGTGGGAGATCATCGGCCTCGGCTGCGGCTCGATGCCGCTGACCTTCCGCTTCAGCCCGATGATCGGGGGCATCCTTTACTGGCTCCGGCCGGGCACGGTGCGCCTCCCGCCATGGCCCGACAAGGTGCCGTTCACGAAGGGCACGACCCGCACGCTGCTCGACGTCGCACTCTATGCGGGCGTTCTTGGAAGCGCTCTATATCTACTGCTCGCCGACGGCGAAGCGGTCCCGGGGCTGGCAGCCGGCCGCCTGGATCCAGCGGCGATCGCGGTACTCCTGGGGATCCTCGGGTTGCTCGGCCTCAGGGACAAGGTCTCGTTCCTGGGCGCCCGCGTGGAGGTCTACGGCTTCCTTCTCCTGGTCTTCCTCTTCCCAATCGAGAACCTGATCGTGGCTTCGCAGATCGTCCTGTTCTGCATCTGGTGGGGCGCCGCGTCCTCGAAGCTCAACCGCCACTTCCCGTTCGTGGTCTCGGTGATGATCTCGAACACTCCGTGGAACAAGTCGCGGACCGCCAAGAAGCGCCTATGGGAGGACCACCCCGAGAACATGAGGCCATCGTCATTCGCCGCCTTCGCTGCCCACCTCGGCACGGTGATGGAGTTCACCCTGCCTCTGGTCCTCCTGGTGACGGCCGGTGGCACGGTCGGCGCGCTCGCGGCGGTCGGGATGATCATCTTCCACGTCCACATCACGTCAACGTTCCCGCTCGCGGTGCCGCTCGAGTGGAACCTCTTCATGATCTTCGGGATCTGCTTCCTGTTCTTGGAGAACGGCGGCGTGCCGTTCTCGACGCTCGACGACCCGCTTCTCATCGCACTGCTCCTCTTGTTCGGAGTCGCGATGCCGGTGTTGGGCAACTTCCGCCCCGACCTCATCTCGTTCCTACCGTCGATGCGCTATTACGCCGGTAACTGGGCGACCACCCAATGGCTCTTTCGCAAGGACGCGATGGCGGAGGAACGGCTCGACGAGAAGATCAAGAAACCCGCGCCGGTGGTGGTGCGCCAGCTCTCCGAGTTCTACGACGATCGCGACCTCGCCGAGCTGATGCTGGCTTCCGGGCTTGGCTTTCGCTCCATGCACTCGCACGGCCGGGCGCTCAACGGTCTCATCCACCGCGCTGTCGAGGATGTCGAGGAGTACCACGTGCGCGAGGGCGAGCTCGTCTCCGGCGTCGTGAACGGCTGGAACTTCGGCGACGGACACTTCCACTCTGAGCAGCTCCTCGAAGCGGTCCAGGAGCGCTGCCGGTTCAAGCCGGGCGAGGTGCGGGTGGTCGCGATCGAATCGCAGCCCGCGCATATCCCGCGCCAGCACTACCGGATCCTCGATGCCGCGGATGGCGTGATCGAGGAGGGGTGGGTGAACGTGGCGGACATGATCGAGCGGCTGCCATGGCTGGACGGCTCCAGCAATCCTGAGTTTCCGGTCGACGTGATCAAAGCGTGAGCGACGCCTGGGTGGTCGGCTCTGGCCCGAACGGGCTGGCCGGCGCGGTAGAGCTCGCGCGCAGCGGTCTGAAGGTGACGGTGCTCGAGGCGGCCGACGAGATCGGCGGCGGCACTCGCACATCGGAGCTGACCGTGCCGGGAGTGCTCCATGACCATTGCTCGGCGTTTCACCCGATGGCGACGGCCTCGCCTTTCATGCGCTCGGTCGACCTGGAGCGCCACGGCCTGGAGTGGCTTTGGCCGGAGATCGACATGGCGCATCCGCTGGACGGCGGCTCCGCCGGCTTCATGGCGCGGTCGATCGATGCGACGGCCGCGGGACTGGGCGAGGACGGCGCCGCCTGGAAGCGCCTCTTCGGCGGTCCGTCTGAGCATTTCGACTCTTTGCTTCCCGATCTCATGCAGCCGATGCTCCACTTCCCGCGCCACCCGATTCGCTTGAGCCGCTTCGGCATACCCGCGCTCGCGCCCGCGACCGTGGTCGCCAAGAGCTGGAAGGGCGAGACGGCGAAGGCGCTCTTCGGCGGCGTAGCGGCTCACGCGATCGCGCCGCTGACGAAGCCGCTCTCTTCATCCGTCGGGATCGCCCTCACCTGCTCGGCGCACGCGTTCGGCTGGCCGGTCGCGCGTGGCGGCTCGCGCTCGATCACGGATGCCCTGGCGGCCGAGCTCCGCGAACACGGTGGGACGATCGAGACGGGGCGGCGCGTCGGCTCCCTCGACGAGCTGCCCGATGGTGACATCGTCCTGCTCGACCTCTCCCCCGCCGTCGCCGCCGACATCGCGGGCTCGAGGCTCTCGCCCAAGGTCGCGAGCGCGTACCGGCGCTACAAGCACGGTCCGGGCGCGTTCAAGGTCGACTTCGCCGTGGATGGCGGCGTGCCCTGGGCCGCGGACGTCTGTCGCAAGGCCGGCACCGTCCACGTCGTCGGCTCGTTCGATGAAACGGTCGCGGTCGAGGCCGAGGTCAACCGCGGGCGCATGCCCGAGCGCCCCTATGTCCTTGTGGGCCAGCAGTACCTGGCCGATCCCGGCCGCTCCGCGGGGGACGTCCACCCCGTCTGGGCCTATGCCCATGTCCCGAACGGCTGGAAGGGTGACGAGACCGAGACGGTGATCAACCAGATCGAGCGCTTTGCTCCCGGGTTCCGGGACCGGATCGTCGCGCAGGTCTCCAAGGGCCCGGACGAGTTCGAGAGCTACAACGCCAACTTCGTAGGCGGCGACATCATCGGCGGCGCCAACTCACCGAAGCAGATCATCTCGCGGCCAAGACTCGGGCTCAACCCGTACGCCACCGGCATCGCAGGCGTTTTCATGTGCTCGGCGTCGACGCCACCAGGAGCGGGCGTACACGGGATGAACGGCTACAACGCCGCGCGCGCTGCCTTGGCCAAGCTCTAGCGCCGCTTCGGGTCCAGACCGCAGCCGCCGACCGCGTGGGATAGCGTCGCGGCGTGACTCCGCCCAACCAGGACTCGTCGGCGCCGCGCCGTCCCGGCAGCGAGGAAAAGACAGGGTTCGAGCGCCAGGAGATGGTGCCGTGGCTCTCGCCGAAGTTCCTGATCGGTGCCGGCATCGAGGTGGTCGTCTCGAGCGGGTTCACGCGGCTCCTCGACAAACGGGAATTGGCCGCGGGCGTAGCCGGCTACCCGCGAGACCTCGATGACGTGGACGATCCGATCGAGCCGTACACGGCCGCGTCATACCGCGACGAGGAAGGCACGCTCTGGCTCGACTACGTCGCAGATGTCGGCGAGGGCTTCGACGCCACCTACACGGTCGCATCGCTGTTGGCGCGCCAGACGCTCGAGCTAGAGCCTGGCGTGGTGACGAAGCGGGGCCGTGCACTCGTGCTCGGCGGCGATCAGGTCTATCCGAGCGCGGGCTGGGAGGCCTACCGCGACCGGTTCGTCGGCCCGTACCGGGCGGCGCTGCCATACGTCGACGAAAGCAAGGGCGAAAAGGTCCCCCACATGTTCGCGATCCCCGGCAACCACGACTGGTACGACGGGCTCACGAGCTTCACCAGGCTCTTCACCCAGCGCTCGTGGATCGGCGCCTGGAAAACGCGGCAGCGACGGAGCTACTTCGCCGTTCGCCTGTCCGAGCGCTGGTGGCTCTGGGCGACCGATATTCAGTTCGACACCTATCTGGACGGCCCGCAGCTCGACTACTTCCGCCAGGCCGGCGCCGACCTGAAGGAAGGGCACCGCGTGATCCTCGCGACGGCCAAGCCGAGCTGGGTCCGCGCCGAGAACGACAAGGAACCTGTCTTAAAAAAGGAGGGCGCCTGGCAGACGCTCGCATTTATCGAGGAGAAGCTGATAGGCGATACCGGGGCCGAGGTCGCGGTGACGCTGACCGGCGATCACCACTTCTACGCGCATTACGCCAAGTCAGAAGGAGCCGGCCCCGAGCACCGGATCACCGCCGGCGGCGGCGGGGCCCATTCGATGGGGACCGCCACCCTGCCCGGAACGATCAAGCCGCCGTCGCTCTCGGATCCGGAGATTCACTCCACGTATGAGCTCGGGGTGAGGAGCCCGACGCCGGCGGAGTCGGACGCGATTCGCGACGAAGGGCTCATGAATGCGATCAGGAAGGTCAACTGGCTGGGCGTGATGCTCGGCGGCATCTACGCGCTGATCGCGCTTGCATTCGCCGACGCGGTCAAGGACCACAGCGTCGACCTCACGGCAAAAGACGGCGGGTACTCGTTCTTCGAGCTCCTGTGGGACGGCGGTTCGACCTGGTCGATCGCCCTCGTTCTGCTCCTCCTCGGCGGGCTTTATGCCTGGGCTGACGTCAAGAAGTCGCCAGGCCTCAAAGCGGCGGCGGGAGGCCTTCACTGGGCCGCGCATCTGGCGCTCGCCCTTGTTGCGCCGATCGTGCTCATCCTGCTGTTCGACGACGACTGGATCGGCGAGCAGGGGATGCTGCTCGGCTGGGTGGCGGCAGGCGCTGCGTTCGGAATCGGCTGGCTGGGGGGCCGCATCGTTTTCGGCCTCTACCTCCTGATCTTGAATCGGTCGAAGCCGGGCAGGCACATGGGCGAGGTCTTCGGCGCAATCGCCTCGACCGACTACAAGAACTTCCTGCGAATGAAGATCGATCGCGAAGAGCGCCTGACGATCTACCCCGTCGGGATCCGCGAATCGGTTGAGTGGGAGTTCGACCCGGACGGAGGCGACGAAGACCCATGGTTCGTGCCGGCGGGCGACGCACCGGTCGCAACGCTTATCGAGCCGCCGATTGTGATCGAGCCGTAGCTCAGGCCTCGGCCGGCGCCTGCTCGATCTGGAGCAGGTTCGGGTGGACGTGGTCCATCTGGATCGTTGCGTGGTCGATTCCGAACCGCGAGTGGAGCATCTCGGCGACTTCGAGGCGCTTGAGATGGCAATCGTCGTCCTCCGCGACGAGGACGTGCGCTGCGAGCGCGGGGAAGCCGGAGGTGATCATCCACACGTGGAGGTCGTGGACCTCCACGACACCCGGCACCGAGGCCATCTCGCGACCGACGTCTGAGACGTCGATTCCCGGCGGTGCGCCCTCGAGCAGGATCTGCGTGGTGTCGCGCAGGATCGTCCACGAGCTTGCCGAGGATGAGGACGGCGATCAGGAGGCTCACGATCGGGTCGGCGTAC
This sequence comes from uncultured bacterium, assembly GCA_963772035.1. GTDB lineage: Bacteria > Actinomycetota > Thermoleophilia > Solirubrobacterales > 70-9 > JALZKA01. The sequence continues at coordinate 131,582 of CAVYVT010000008.1, read as the reverse complement.
TCCCACCCGGTGATGACGATGATGAGCGCGGCGACGATGACGCCGACCGAGCCGAGGAAGTCGGCGATCACGTGTCGCATCGCCGCTTTGACGTTCAGGCTCGCGTCACCGCCGCGGTGAAGGACAGCGATCGCCGCCGCGTTGACGAAGAGGCCGACGACCGCGACGACGAGCATCCACCCGCCCAGGACCTCACCAGGGTCGTCGAGCCGCCGGATCGCCTCCACGAAGATCCAGATCGAGATCGCGACGAGCGTGACGCCGTTTGCGAGCGCGGCGAGAATCTCGGCGCGGTTCAAGCCGAAGGTGCGCTGCGGAGTCGCCGGGCGCTGCGCCAGCCAGACGGCGAAGAGCGCGAGGCCGAGCGACACCGAATCCGAGAGCATGTGCCCCGCGTCCGCAAGCAGGGCAAGGCTTCCGGTGAGAATGCCACCGATGACCTCGGCGACCAGGAAGGCCGTCGTCAGGACGAGTACAAGAGCCAAAGCGCGCCTGGTCTGCGCGCGCGAATGGTCGTGCCCATGAGCGTGAGCCATGGGCGAAGTCTAAGTCGAGCGGGAGCTGCCCTTCTGCACCAGCAGCATGAGCCAGACGAGCGCGGGCCCAAGAAGAGTCAGGAAAAGCCAGAGCGTCACGGTCCCCGAGTCGAAGCTGAAGAGGAGGCCTCCCAAGAGGCACGAGACGAACATGCTCGTGACCCAGAGCGCGAGGACGAAGAACCGGGGGCGCGAGAGAAGTTCGACCATGCTCGATGGATACGACGGTGGACCGGGCGCACCTGCGCGTTATGCGCCTTGCACGGCTCCGTTCACTGAGCCGTTGAAGGCGAGCTGGAGGTCAGTACCCCACGCCCGTCTTCACCTGAGCGCGCTCTTCGGCGCTCGCGCCGCCCTTCTTCTGGAGCGTTTCACACGCCTGGGCGATGTCGTCGGCGAGGGTGTGAACCAGGGCGTGGCTGAGGTTCAGCTTCACAAGCGCGCGCAGCATGGTCACATGTTCGGCATTCGGCGGCATGGTGTAGGCGGGCAGCATCCAGCCACGCTCGGCCGCCACCTGCCACGCGATGTCGAACTCGTCGTAGGGAACCTCCTCGGCGAGGTTGAAGGCGACCAGCGGCAGCTGATCCTCGTCTGCGCCGATCAGCTGGAACGGCCCCATCCCGGCGACCTTCTCGGCGAGGAACTTCGCGTTCGTCTGCATGATCTCCATGGCGCGGGTGTACCCCTCGCGTCCGAACCGGATGAACGTGTAGTACTGCGCGATCACCATCGCCGACCCGGTCGAGAAGTTGAGCGTGAAGGTCTTGTCGGTCTTGCCGAGGTAGTTCTCGACGAAGACGAGGTCCTCGGCGAGATCTGCCTCCTCGCGGAAGATGAGCCAGCCGACGCCTGGGTACACCAGGCCGAACTTGTGGCCCGAGACGTTGATTGATCGCACCTGCTCGAGGCGGAAGTCCCATTCATAGTCGGGATAGAGGAACGGCCAGACGAAGCCGCCACTGGCGCCGTCGATGTGGAGCGGGACGTCAAGCCCCTTCTCATCGCGAAGATCGACGAGGAACTTGTTGATCCCGACGATGTCGTCGGCATGGCCCGTGAACGTCGTTCCGAGGACGGCGGCGACGCCGATCGTGTTCTCGTCGACGTGCGGCTCCACGTCCTCGGGGCCGATCGTGTACTTGTCGGGCTGGAGGGGAACGATCCTCGGCTCGACGTCGAAGTAGCGGCAGAACTTCTCCCAGACGACGTGGACGTCGCCGCCGAAGACGAGATTCGGCTTGTCGGTCGAGGCCCCGGCGGCCTCGCGGCGCTTTCGCCACTGCCACTTGAGCGAGAGGGCGCCGAGCATGATGGCCTCTGACGAGCCCTGAGTGCGCGCACCGGTCGTCTCGCCCGGTGCGTGGAAGAGGTTGGCGAGCATCCGGATACAGCGCTGCTCGATCTCAGCGGTCTGGGGGTACTCGGCGTGGTCGATGAAGTTCCGGTGGAGGTTCTCGACGATGAGCTGCTGAGCCTCCGGCTCCATCCACGTGGTGACGAAAGTGGCGAGATTCCGTTCCGGAATTCCCTCGAGGCTCAGGTCCTCGTCAACGATCCGCATCGCCTGGAGCGGAGTCACTCCGCTCTCTGGGAGTTCGTTGTCCGGCGCGTTCTCGAGGAGAAAATGCGCAAAGCGTTCGGGCAGGGGATGCGTGTCTTCATTCATTGCACGCAACCTACGCTTTCATGACGCCTGCTGTCATCACGCCGTTTGGGTGATCCAGGCCCGGGCCAGGTTCACGCGCGTCGAGAAGCAGTCGGCCGGCTAAGCCCAGGCGACGAGCCCCAGCTCTGACGGGCAGGGGTAAGTCATGGCGAGGTCCTCGTGCACGTCGTCAAGCTCCTCCGCCAGCCAGCCGGCGATCACGGACCCAACGTCGTCGGGGTTCAGATGCGGGTGAACGCTGATCGAGAGGATCGTGGCGCTCGCGCCCTCGATGCGAAGTGCCCATGAGGGGAACATGCGCTCGAGCTCGTTGACGAGATCCTGCGCCTCGCCTTCCGCCACCGCGGCGAGCATGTGCTGGTGCCCGCTCGCGACGACGACCTCGACGATCCGGCGGACGCCGAAGTCGTCTTCGGGCGCAAGACGGACGATGTCGCCGTAGTTGAGGCCGTCGACCATGACCGGGACGTTGACCAGAACGGCCTGGTCCGGATTGGAAGGGTCGGGAAGCGCGGACATCACTTCCGAGCAGACGGGGATGCCGGCGTCGATTACAGGGGCGGCGACGCGGATCTCCGCGTCCTGGGTCTTCTGTTCGCTCTTCATGCGAACAAACGTTCGTGAACGGGTCGGACGGAAAAACGATCCTGCAAGGCCTATTGCATGTCAGGCACGGAACGCCCCGCATCAGCTGCAAGCGACCCCGGAACACTGCGCCGGTTGGACACTGCCGCCCTGAGCTCCTCGTAGTCGCGCTCGTTCTGGTCGGCGTAGACGGCCGCGAACCGGCTGATGGCCTGGTCGAACGTGTCTCCTTTGCCGAGGTAAGCGGCAATCGCAATCGCGTCGCCGGACCGCGCGTGGGCGCGCGCGAGAATCCGTCCACAGATCTGTGCGTAGTTGCTCATCGCGCGCGGGCTCATTCTCTCGACCGCGATCGAGCCTTTCTGATCCCATAGTTGGCGCACGTAGAAGTCGCGCTGGACCGTGTCCGGCCATTTGGCTGTGACCCAACCCAGAAGGATGTCGCTGGTCGACTGGGTGAGGCGCTGGCCCTTGACAACGCGCTCGCCGTGGTGTTCGAACGCAGATGGCGCGGTGTACGGCTCAAGCACCGAGGGCTGCGCCTCCTTGATCTGAAGAAACAGGGGGTCCCCCTCGTCGCGTCCGACGAACAAGGCGATCCAAGCGCGGGTGCCCACGCTGCCGACACCGACGACCTTGCGAGATGCGTGAACGAACGTGTAGGTGTCGAAGATGTGGCGGCGCTCATACTCGAGCGACTCGCGATAGCCATTGATCACGTCGCGCAGGCGAGCCTCGGCAGCCTCAAGCTCCCGGCCCGAGAACATCACCTCAAGCGGCACCAGCACCGGGGGATCGCTGGCGATCCGCAGCTCGCCGTCGACCCAGCTGGTCAGCTTGGATAGGGCGCGAAGCCGATCCTTGCCCCGGGCCTTGGCGACCATCCGGTCGAAACCCTTGCGCTCGCTTTTCGCGGCGGAGGTCGAAAAGGCCTCGCGGATCTGGGTGACGTCCATCCGCCGGTACCAGACATCGAGATTGCCGAGCCCGGCCAGCCTGCGCATGTTTTCTCGGTACGCGCGGGCAACGGTCAACACGACGTCACGGCGGGCGGCGTCGTCGAAGCCACGGTCCCGACCGGCGATCTCGAAGCTCGTCGCGAGACGTTTCAGGTCCCACTCCCATGGGCCGGGAGCCGTCTCGTCGAAGTCGTTGATGTCGACAACCAGGTCACGGTTTGGTGCGGCGTAGGCGCCGAAGTTCGACAGATGCGCGTCGCCGCACGCCTGGACCCACAGACCCGAATTCGGCGTCGGGGCCAGATCGGCCGCCATGATCGCGGCCGCGCCGCGATAGAAGGCGAAAGCAGAGACCAGCATCCGCTCGTAGCGGAGCGGCACCAACTCGGGGACCCGATCCGCCTCCTGCGCCTTGAGCACGGCGACCGGACCGGGTCGCTCGGCCGGCGGCGTCCAGTCGCCATGGGCGGAGCGAGGGCTCTGACCGCGCGCGGCCTTGCCGATTGCCGCCCGGTCAGTGGGCGAGGAACCAGGCGGAGGCTTGCGGATGCCGACCATGCCGAGCAGACTCGCAGAACAAGCGAGAGGCGGCTTTCAGAGTGATGACAGCGGGACGCCGATGATGTCCAGGCGCCGCGTGAGCCCGTCGAGGGCGAAGCTGCGCACGTCGTCGGTACTCATGCCCAGGCGCTCGATGTCCGGACCGCTCCCGTCCCCCGCCCCGCCGAGCGCCTCGGCTACAGAGGGCAGCAGGTCGCGCAAGGTCTGGCGGACGGCGTCCGCGGCCACGGGGTGGTCACGCACGCTCTCGCGGAGGAACCAGACGCCGTACCCGATGTGGCGGGTCTCGTCGTGGTGGATCTTCGAGTAGCCCTCGACGAAGCCGGGGAGAAGCGATTCGCGCTCCAGGTACTCGGTGGCGAACCGGAACGTCGTGAGGCCGAGAGTGCTCTCGAGGATCAGGTGGTAGATCGTTACGAAGCGGACCTTGAGCGCGAGATCCGCCGGCGCCGCAACGAGCTGCTCGTGTGCCTCGACCAGTGCTTCGTCGAAGATCTTCTCGAAGGCGGGAGTCACCTCTCGGCGGGCACGCTCGACGTGCGCGGCGACGGTCGCGGGCTCGGCGACGACCTCGTCCTGGAAGCGCGCGTAGAACTGCATGTGTCGTGCCTCGTCGACCTGCTGCGTCGCGAGGAATGTCGCCTCCTCTTCGCTTCCGTGCGCGCCGACGAGGCCGGAGAACTTCGTAGTGATCCGCTCCTCGGCGACCATCAGCGATGCCAGGACCCAGTAGATGAGCTCGCGATCCGCTTGCTCCATCGCCTGCCATTGCTCGCGGTCTCGCTCCAGGTCAATCTCGAAGGGGTTCCACTGCTGGTCCTCCCACCGCCGGTAGAGGGTCTGCGGATCGTTCAGCTGAATCTCGGCCATTGCTCAGGCGGCCCGGCGAGCGCGGATGATCGCTGACGCAGCGCTCTCGTGAACGCGGTGGGATTCGATGATTTCGACGTCCTCGAACCCAGCCGCTTGAAGCTCGCGCTCGAAGTCGTCGCGGGTAAGGGCGCCCGCGATGCAGCCGGTCCATTGCTCCATGTCCTTCCGGGTGGCCTCGTCCATGTCGGGATCGGAGACGACGTCAGAGACGGCAAAGCGACCGCCAGGCCGAAGCACGCGGTACGCCTCTCGAAGGACCCTTGGCTTGTCCCCCGAGAGGTTGATCACGCAGTTCGAGATGATCACGTCCACCGACGAGTCCGGGAGCGGCACGTCCTCGATGGTGCCTTTGAGGAACTCGGCGTTCTCCACGCCGGCCTCCTGCTGGTTTCTTCGCGCGAGATCAAGCATCTCGTCTGTCATGTCGAGGCCGTAGGCCTTGCCGGTCGGCCCGACGCGGCTGGCGGACAGGAGCACGTCGATCCCGCCGCCTGAACCCAGGTCCAAGACCGTCTCCCCTTCATGAAGATCGGCCACGGCAGTCGGGTTGCCGCAGCCGAGCGATGCGAGCTTCGCCGCATCTGGAAGCGCACTGAGCGCATCGCTCTCGTAGAGCCCGGTCCCGAAGGACTCGCGCTGTTCCTCGGAGATGATTGCCGCGTCGCCGCAACCCGCATTCTCGCCCCCGGTTGCGGCCACCGCGGCGGCCGCATAGCGGGAGCGCACGTGCTCCTGGATGTCGCCCTCACTTCGAGCGGCGGCGCACCCGCACCCGTCGGGGTGCCCTTCGACGCAACATTCGGACTTCGCGCTGGCATCGCAACACGTTTCTTGGGCGGAAGGCGAACAGCAGACGCTCGTCGCACCCTCGATCGTTTCTAGCTCAGCCACGCGCTCAGCTCCTCCAATGCTTCGGGGTTGACGAAGTAGTACGCCCAAAGCCCCTGCCGTTCGGAGCCGACTATGCCGGCCTCGCGGAGCTTCTTCAGGTGATGCGAGACGGTGGGCTGAGAAAGATCGAAGAGCGGTACGAGCTCGCAAACGCAGACCTTGCCGGCGTGCTTTCTAAGCACGTCAACGAGTTGCATCCGGATCGGATCGCCCAGGGCCTTGGCAACGTGGGCCATGCGTTCGGCGTGCTCCCGCTCGATATCGGGATAGACAACCGGCTCGCAGCAGACCTCGCCCTTGGGGCGCTTCTGCTTTGGGGACAGCTCGAGAGCCGTGCTCATTTCAGCCTCCTGCTCATTGACGAACTTCAATATACAGATATCGATTAAAAAGACAACTATCTATGGAGTAGTCTCGGGCCACTGGATCCGTCAACCGCATCGGGAGGCTTGCCATGCCCAGTCAACTGTCAGACCTCGACATCGATCTCGCCACGCGAGGACACCTCGAGAAAGGCCTCGAATCGCTCGAAGACGAGTTCGCCGGGACCTTCTCGGCCGAGACCATCGAGCGCTATATGGCCGAATCCGTCGGACAGCTTTCGGCAGCGCGAATCACGAACTTCGTTCCGCTGTTCGTTCATCGCTTTGCTCGGGAGCGCCTCCGCGCGCTCGGTCAGAGCGAGGGTTCGATCTCCAAGGAGGTTCCCGAGGTCCTGTTCGTCTGCGTTCAGAACGCGGGTCGAAGCCAGATGGCGGCCGGGCTCACCGACCAGATCGCGGCGGGGCGCGTCCATGTCCGCTCCGCAGGCTCCGACCCAGCCGGGGAGATCAATCAGAACGTCGTCGCGGCGATGGCCGAGATCGGCCTGGACATCGCGCAGGAGTTCCCGAAGCCGATGACCACTGAGGTCGTCAAGGCGGCGGACGCCGTAATCACGATGGGGTGTGGCGACTCGTGCCCGATCTTTCCCGGCAAGCGCTACGAGGATTGGGAGATCACGGATCCAGCCGACCTTGACCTCGACGGCGTTCGGCAGGTTCGTGACGAGATCCGCGATCGCGTCAGCGCACTTGTGGATGAGCTCGTCGGCCAGCCCGCCTGAGGCAGTACACGGCAACAGCAGGTGCGCGGAACGGCGCATCCTCCAGAGCCCGCCTGAAACGAAAAAACCCGCCTCTCGGGCGGGTTTCGCTTAGCACCGCTACGGGGATTCGAACCCCGGTTTCCGGACTGAGAATCCGGCGTCCTAGTCCCCTAGACGATAGCGGCAGGGTGCGGGCGATGTTAGCGCAGGAAGTGCGCTGATTCGGGTTCGATTCGCGCCCGAAATCTATGCGGCTGAAGGGATTTGAACCCCCACGTCCTTGCGGACACGGCGACCTGAACGCCGCGCGTCTACCAGTTCCGCCACAGCCGCGCAGACCAGAAAATAGCGGTCCCGGCGATAAGCGTGGGATTCAGCCGCATGGAGCGGTCGAACAACACTCGCAACGGTTTCGCGCTACCAGGCGCCGCCGCCGCCTCCGCCCGAGAAGCCTCCGCCGCCTCCCGAGAAGCCGCCTCCTCCCCCGCCGCTCGACGAGGACGGTTCGGGTGCGACCTGGCTCGCGAAGCCCGAGGCGAAGCCGTCGAAGCTGGGCGTGATGCCCTCGTTCATCCCACTCATGTGCGGGTAGAGCCAGACGCCGTGCGTCATAGCCTCCTCCACCACGGGCTCGGGGATCCGGCCCGAGCCGATCAGCCGGTCGGCGGTGCCGAACGCAACGCCGTAGACGATGATCCGCCTCCAGAGCTTCAGCGTCGCGGGCGGGTCGTCGGCGAGGCGAGGGAAGTCCTTCGTCCACTGCGCGAACGCGTTCCACTCCGCGCTCTTCACGCGGCTCGCCGTGTTCATCCGCTTCAGGTGGCGCTTCGGAAGGATGTAGATGAAGAGCATCCCCGCGACCATCGCGAACAGCGGGATCGAGACCAGGCGCGTCCGATCGAAGTAGAGGAGCAGGATCGAGAGGTAGCCGAGGAACGCAACAAGCGCCACCGTCGTGCGCGCGTCCACATACGTGCGGTCCCAACCGAGCTTGCCGGTGTCCACGTCGTCGAGCGCACCCGTCATCGACTCCCACCTCGACCGCCACTTGCCCGAATGCTTCGGGATCCGATCGCTCAGCTTGCCGAGCTCGCACGGCCCGCCTTCGTTCAAGAGGTCGTCGAAGAAGTCCATGGCCTTCGCCTCATACTTCTCGAGGCCGGAGACGTCCGGGCGCTTCTCGGGAACGGAGAGCACCAGGTCCATCTCCTTCCCCTCCGCAACCTTGGAGTCGTAGTACCCCCGATCGACGAGGTCGAGCAGGGTCGCCAGTACGAGCCGGTCGTCGAACTCGCCCTCGTTGGCATACGCGTAGGCAAGCGCCGGCGAGTCGTCGGAAGGAGGCTCTGGCAGATACTTCGAAACGTTGTCGACGCGCCCCTCGCGGGCCCGCACGTAAAGGTTTGCCGTCGCCAGGAGCACGAGGAGCGTCCACACGATCTCGATCGGGATCACGTTCTCGCCCACGAACGCCGCCGCCTTCGAGATCAACCCCTGGTCATCCGAGATCTGATCCTCTTCCGCCACGACCTTCTCGAGCCCGTCGCCCGACACGGCAGTCGCCCCGTTGACCGAGTCGACCGCGCTCCGCGGGAAGACGGCAGTCATTGCAGCTTCCTCGCCGGCCGGCAGCCGCTCGACGTCCACCGACGCAGAACCAGGGCCGATCTCGGGCTCCACTCCAAGCCCCCGCGGACGCAGCCACGCGTCCTCCGGCTCCTCGTCCGATCCGGCAAGGGCGATCTCCGCGTGGAGGTCGTCGAGGTTGAACTGCCACTGGCTCCCCCACACTGCCCACGGCACGTAGATCACGTCGTCGTACGCGTCGACGACGCCCGTGATGTCGTAGTCGACCTGGAAGACGCGCTCCTCCGAGTCCGCGTCGTAGTGCCACACGACCCGGAAACCGCGGGTCGGCCCGCCATCCGGCTCGGTGATCTCGAGTTGCTCGGCGCCGAATGTCCCGGGCCGGTCATAAGAGCCGAGGCCGGTCGCGCCGCCGGGCTCGTACTCCTCTCCGCCTTCTGAGACCACGACGTTCGACGCCTTCACCCCTTCTGCCAGCGGGATGTCCCGATAGGCGCCGGAGAAGATGCCCGTGAAGTCGAACGTCAGCTGCTCGGTCACATGCAGGCTGCCGTCGTCCTGAACCTCCACGCGCACGTCCGCGTCGTCGACGCGGAAGTTTCGCTCCACCTCGCTCCAGTTGACGAGGCCGATCGCGTAGAGGATCCCGCCGAAGATGGCGAGGAAGACGAGGCGCCAGATGACCCGGCCGGCGATCTTCACGCCTCACCCCCGACGCTGATCTGCGGCGCCGTCTCGGCTTCGATCGGCGCGTCGAAGAACTCGCGGCGCTCAAAGCCGAATGCGCGCGCGACGATCACCGGAGGGAACACCTGGATCTTCGTGTTGTACGTCTCCACCGTGTCGTTATAGACGCGGCGGGTGATGGAGATCTTCTCCTCCACCGCGGCGAGCTCGGTCTGTAGCTGCGTGAAGTTCTCGGTCGCAAGCAGCTCCGGGTAGTCCTCGGCGAGCAGCAGCGCCGGCCCGATCGCCGCGCCGAGCACCGCCTCCACCGGTCCCCGAGCGGCAGGCGCAGCCCCGTTCGCGGCAACCGCCTGGCTCCGCGCCTCCGCCACGTTCTCGAACGTCTTGCGCTCGTGCCCCGCGTAGCCCGCGACCGCCTCGGCCAACCGAGGCACCAGATCGTGCCTGAGCCGGAGCGCGACGTCGATCTGCGACCACGAGCTCTCGCACGCGAGGCGCATCTGGACGAGCCGGTTGTAGGTCACAACGACCCACAGGACGACCAGGGCCACGACGGCCAGGGCGATGATGACCCCCAGGGACACGGCAGCAACCTACGGCAAAGGCATGCCGGCCGTACCTCTGGATAGGCTTCCGCGCACCATGAGGGTCGGACTTGTGCTCGGAGCGGGCGGAATTCAGGGCGGCGCGTGGCTCACGGGCGGCCTCTCGGCGCTCGCCACCGAAACCGGCTGGGATCCCATGGACGCGACCCGCATCGTCGGCACCTCCGCCGGCTCGATGATCGGCTCGATTGTCGCCTCCGGCACCCCCGTCTGGTTCATGGTCGCCCACTCCGCCGGCGAAACAATCGAAGGGCTCACGGACGCCTACGGGCACCCCGCCTCCGACGCGGACCGCTCCGCCGGCGCCACGTTCCGCTTCGCCAAGGCCTGGCCCCCCATCGGTCCCGGCTCGTGGCCCCTTGCGATGCGCACCGCGCGCGAGCCCTTCAAGTACCCGCCCGCCTCCATCGCCGCCGGCTGGCTCCCGCGCGGCTTCATCTCCACGGAACCGCTCAAGGAAATCGTTCATCGCTCGTCAGGCACCGAGTGGAGCCCACACCCCGGCATGCGCGTAATCGCCTGCGACTACGCGACCGGGCGGCGCACCGTCTTCGGCCGCCCGAATTCCCCCAAGGCGACTCTCGCCGACGCGGTCGCCGCTTCCTGCGCCATCCCGGGCTTCTACCACCCGGTGACGATCGACGGGCGCCGCTACGTCGACGGCGGCATGTACTCAACGTCGAACATGGACATCCTGCGCGACGCGCACATGGACCTCGTGATCTGCCTCAACCCGACTTCCTCCCTCCACCCCACCCGCGCCTACAACCCGCTCGAGTGGGGCGCGCGAGCAGTCCGCGGCGCCTCAGGCCGCCGCCTCGGCACGGAGGCGCGCACCATGCGCGGACGCGGGACCGGCGTGGTCCTCATCCAGCCGCATAAAGAAGACCTCGACGCCATGGGCCGCAACCTCATGAGCCGGAAGAACCAGCACCGCACGATCGAGGTCGCGATCGAGACCGTGAAGCGCCAACTCAACGCTCCGGAGAACGCCGAGCTCCTCGCGAAGCTGCCCAAGGCCACCCGCCAGGAGAAGATCCACCGCCCCGCGGGTCCCATCTCCGAGTGGCCCTCCATGAGCCTCGCCGACCTTCGACCCGGCTCGCCCGTCTACGAGTCGAACGGCAACGGCAGCTCCCCGGCCAAGGCGACCTAGTCAGCTCGCCGAGCCGGCGTTGCGGGCCACCTCGCCGGCGACCTGCTCCCAGACGCCCGCCGGCAGGTCGTGTCCCATGCCTGGGATCAGCACGAGCTTCGCTCCCGGAATGGCCGCCGCGGTCGCCCTGCCGCCCGAGTCGCCGATGAGCGGGTCGTCCTCGCCGTGGATCACGACCGTGGGGACCGCGATCTCGCTCAGCCGCTCCGTCCTGTCGCCCGAGAGGATGATCGCGATCGTTTGCCGGACCGTGCCCTTCGGGTGAAAACCGCGGTCGAAGCCCAAGCCGGCGATCCGCCTCGCACGCTCCTCGTCGAACGGGAATCCGGACGACCCGATCTTCCGCCGTGCCTCCACGAGCACAGCGACGTAGCCGTCCCTGTCCTGCGGCGGCACAGTGGTGAGCGCCTCGATGCCCGCCTGCGACGCGCCCCCAACCTGTGGATTCCCCGTCGTCGACGAGATCGAAGCCAGCGAGAGAACACGATCGGGGTGCTCGAGCGCGAGCGTCTGGGCGATCATCCCGCCCAGCGAGGAGCCGACGATGTGAGCTGCTTCGATCCCGAGGGAGTCCAATAGCCCGACCGCGTCCGCAGCCATGTCGGAGAGCGAGTAAGCGCCCTCCGGAATGTCGCCCGAGAGCGCTCGAGGCACCGTGCCGGTCGGAGCGTCGGCGAGGATCGTCGAGCGGCCGGCATCTCGATTGTCGAACCGGATCACCCGGAAGCCCGCGGCCGCGAGCAGCTCGCAAAGCTCGTCAGGCCACAGGATCATCTGCGCCCCCAGGCCCATGATCATGAGCATGGGCGGATCGACGTCCCGTCCAAACTGCTCCCAGCAGAGCTCCAGCTCGCCCACCCGGGCGAACCGTTCCTCAGAGCGGATCGCCTCGGAGCTCAATCGCCGCTCGGGCCGGCCGCGCAGTAGGCGTCACGCGTGGCGCCGTATCCCGGAAGGCCGGCCGCGGCGATTGCGCTCGCGGTCAGCGCCGCCTGATCCTCGATCGACTTCGCGACCTGGCGCTGCTCCTGTTTTCCGTCCGCGTTCAGGAGACGCTCGGCGTTTCGCCACACGAGCTCGCGCCAGCCGCGCACCAGCTCGAGCCCCGCCAGATCGTCGAGCGGCACGAGCTCGGGATTCGAGAGATCGATCAGCGGGTCGAAGCGAAGGCGCACCTCGGCCACGACATCCTCATAAGCGCGATTGAGCGTTCCGTTCGCCACGTCGTGATCCGGCTTTCGCGAGTCGCCGTTCGGCTTCCGAAGCCCGAGTGAGGCGAGCAGGAACGGCATGTCGTTCTGAACGTGTGCGTTGATTCCGAGGAGCATGTCCTGCACCGCGCCGGTGTCGTTCCGTGCGGCGGTGTCGAAGGCGATCTGCCAAGCCTTCGGCACCTCGTCGCCGCGGTCGTACGCCTTCGCCGTTCGGAAGTAGATGTTCGCGAACAACGCGTCCTCGGTGTAGAGGTAGTCAGGGTCGATGAACTGCTCCTTGACGAGTCCCGACTTCACGTCGGAGAACAGCTGCTTGGTGAGCGTCAGATACGTCGTGGCGAAGACCGCGCGGTGGTCGCAGCCCCAATCGTCGCGTGCCGCGCGCAGTCGGCGGATCTGGGCTCGGATGCATCCCGGCTTCGGCTTGGCACACGTGGAGACCGGGCCCGGCTGAGGATTGTTGGCGGTCGGAATGGGCGGCAGGAGCTCCGTCCACCCGAGGTTGGGCACCTCCGAGGAGGCCGGCATGGCACCGATCGCGAGCGCGGAAGCCGCGAACGCCGATACCACTGCGATGCGTCTGGTCCTTACCCCCAAGACAGGGCGACCATACCGGCGCCGTGCGCTCCTGCCAAGCTTGAACCGTGCCGTCCGTGCACTTCCCGCAGTCACTCTGGGGCCGAATCGCCGCCATCGCGGGCGCCGCGATCGTCGTAGTGCTGCTCGTCAGCCAGATCTTCCTGCCCGGCATCGGCGAGGATGTGATCAAGGATCGCCTGACCGAGAACGGCGGCACCGCTGACGTTTCGCTGTCCGCCACTCCGGCAGCGCGACTCCTTTGGGGCAGCGGCGACAAGATCGCCGTCGACGCAACCGGACTCGACCTCGAAGTCACCACATCCGACGACCCGGTCGTCTTCGACGACCTCGACCGCTTCGACGACGTCGAAATCGTCATCGGCGACTCCTCGATGGGCCCGGTGCAGATGACCAGTTTCGTCCTGACCCGAAACGGCGATGAGCCCTACTCGCTCGAAGCCACGGGAGACACTTCGGTCTCGGACCTGGCCGAGTTCGGGGCCGAGGCCTTCGAGCTTCCGGGTGGAGACCTCCTGGGCGGCATCCTGGGCGTCGCAACCGGAGGAACCGAGGTCGATGTCGACCTCGACATGAAAATCGAGTCGGACGACGGCCGGGTGCACGTGATCGAAGGCGGAGGAGAGATCGCTGGCATCCCCACCGGACCGCTCGCCGCGTTCATCACCTCTGCGGTTACGGTCGAGCTCTGAGGCTCACCGCTCGGACACCAACGGGACTCGCGTACGAGGCGGCCGGGGATGGCGCCGACGTTCTGCTGATGCATTCCGGGCTCATCGACAGCCGGATGTGGGACCCACAGTGGCCCGTACTCACGCGCGACTTCCACGCGATCCGCTACGACGCCCGCGGGTTCGGCTCGTCAGCAGACCCCCGGCGCCCATACACCCTCCACGGAGACGGAATGGAGATCCTCGACGCTCTGGATGTTGGGCGAGCCGCGGTCGTCGGGTCCTCGATGGGGGGCTACGCGGCGCTGGACATGGCGATCTCACTGCCGCACCGCGTGAGTGCGCTGGTCCTCGTCTCCGCGACGCCGTCGGGCTGGAAGCACTCCGCCGAGATCATTGCCCAGTGGGAGGCCGTCGACGAGGCCTACGAGCGGCGGGGGTTGGAAGCCGCCAACGAGATCGAGATGAAGATGTGGCTCGACGGCCCGTTTCGCGCACCGGACGTCGTGGACCGGGATCTTCGACGCATGGCGGCGATGGTCAACAGCGTCCTGCTGGAGCGGCAGGCCGCATTCGAGACCGAACCCGGCGACCTGGAGCCGCCGGCACTCGGGCGGCTCTCGGAACTGCAGGTGCCCGTTCTCGTTGTCACAGGCGAGCTCGACCAGCCCAACACGCTCGCCGGATCACTTGAGATCGCTCGCGAAACGGGCGCCGAATACGTCGAGATCGAGAACGCCGCGCACTTTCCCAACCTCGAGCGCCCGGCCGAGTTCAACCGGGCCCTGACGAACTTCCTCGAGCGCGCCGTCTAGGGGTCAGACGCCACGGTCGGGGTCAGACGCCACGCTTGAGCTCTGTCCCCCTTCGATCGGCGGCAGCGCGTCCTCGGATTCGAGGCCGATGTTCGGGATGATCCGGTCCAGCCACCCTGGCAACCACCAGTTGGATTTGCCCAGCAGCACCATCGCCGCCGGCACCAACAGACATCGCACGATCGTCGCGTCGACGGCGATAGCGACGGCGAGCCCGACACCGAACTGCTTGACAGTCGGATCGCCGTTGAGGATGAAGCTCGAGAACACCGCGACCATGATCAGCGCTGCCGAGGTGATGACCCGCGCACTCGACGCGAGCCCGTGAACAACGGCGGTCTTGTTGTCCTGAGTCTTCGTCCAGACCTCACCGATCCGCGACACCAGGAACACCTGATAGTCCATCGAGAGGCCGAACAGGATCGCGAACATGAGCAGCGGGACGAACGAGACGATCGGGATCTTCGCGTCCAAGCCGATCAGCGACTCGCCCCACCCCTTTTCGAAGACCGCCACGAGAACCCCGTAGGCGGCGGCAACCGAGAGCAGGTTCATGAGGGCAGCAGTGAGCGGCACCACGATCGAGCGGAAGGCGAGCATCAGGAGCAGGAAGCTCAGGCCCACCACGATCAGGATCACGAGCGCCAGCCGCTCCGAGATGCGGTCGGCCAGGTCGACGTAGGCCGCAGTGCTGCCCCCGACATCGGCCGTAGCGCCGCCGGTCTCGGCCGCGGGAATCACGTCGTCACGAAGCCGCTCGATCGTGTCCTGCGTCTTCGCTGAAGACGGCGAAGTTGTCGGGATCGCCGACATGACCGCGCCGGTCCCCGATTTCGACACAGAGGGGAACGAGATCGAATCGATGCCAGGGTCCTTCGAGATCTGTTTCTTCAGCTTGTTCAGGCGCGGATCGGAGGCGGTGGACTTGAGGAATCGCTCCTGCTGGTTCAGCTTCTTCTGCTTTGACGCCGATGGCGCCTCGGATTCCACCTGCTTTTGCGCTTGCTCGTTCGCCTCTTCTTCGGCCTGCTCCTGGGCCTCGTCCTCCGGCACTCCTTCATCGATCAGTTGCTGCGTCAGGTCGGGAACCTGCGCCTCCGCCGCCTGCTGGGCCTGGTCTTCGGCCTGTTGCTGCTGCTGGGCCTGTTCCTGCTTGAACTTGTTGAGCTTCTTCTGATCGGACTCCGCGGGCGGGTCGAGGCTCACGGCGATGAGCAGTGGGCCGTTCGAGCCCACACCGAACGGTTGGCTCATGAGGTCGTATGCCTGCCGCGCGGTCGTCGACTCGGGGAGCTGCCCGACGTCCTCCTGGCCGAGCGTCATGTCCTTGAGCGGAAGCGCGAGGGTCACGAGGAGCCCCACCGCGACGATCAGCGCGGGCCATGGATGGGCGGCAACGCCTTCTGCCCAGCGCAACCAGCCGTGCGGGTGGTCGTCCTCGTGGCGATGGCCGCCGCCAACGGGGACCTTGAGAGAGTGGATCTTCGGCCCCAGGATTCCCAGGAGCGCGGGCAGGAGCGTGAGAGCGCCCGTGACCGCGATCGCGACGACGATCGCTGCTGAGTAGCCAAGCGCGCTGACGATGGGAATGTTCGCGAAGGCAAGGGAACAGAGCGCGATCACGACCGTGCCGCCGGCGAACGCCACTGCGCTTCCCGAGGTGGCGCATGACCGGGCAATCGCCTCATCCGTCGGCAAGCCGTCTGAAAGCCGCGTCTTGTAGCGCGTGACGATGAACAGGGCGTAATCGATTCCCACCCCCAGCCCGATCATCGTTCCCAGAGTCGGAGCAATCGACGGGATCTCGATGACGTGACCCAGAAGCCCGATCAGGCTGAGCCCGAGGAGCAGGCCGATTATTGCCGTCGAGATCGGGAGCATCATCGCCACGGCAGTTCCGAATGCGAGCGTCAGGATGACGATCGCGACCCCGATGCCGATGGCCTCGCTTACGTGCGTGGACGGCTTCGAGACCTCCTGGCCCAGATAGCCGCCGGCCTCCACCTGGATACCGGCGTCCACCGCCGGATCCGCCGCGGCGATGATCACGTCGGCTTCGTCCGCGTCGAGATCGCCGGAGGAGATCCCGAGCGTCACCGCGATATAGGCGGTCTTCTTGTCCTTCGAGAGGTTGTCCGATGCCTTCGATGAGAAGGGGCTCAGAACCGAGTTCACGCCGTCTGCGTTCTTGAGCGACTTCACCGTCGCATCGACAGCCTGCTTGTTCGCCCCTGAGTCGAGGCTGCCGCTTTCAACGCGCAGGACGATCGGAACGCTGCCGTTCGCGCGGTCCGGCAGGTCCGACTCGAGAAGGTTCGTTGCCTTCGTCGAGTCCGTGCCCGGCAGGGTCAGGTTGTTGCTCGTCTGGTCGCCCGCGATGCGCGATACGGCGACGACTGCGACGACTGCGATGAGCCACACCACGATGACGGTCTTGGGCCGGTGCGCGCACGCGAGCCCGAGCCTGTAGAGAAGCTTGCTCACGTAGAGCTCTCGAGCCAGCTTGCGATCCGTGCGCCGATCTCCTCGCCCGCGTCCTCCTGCAGGAAGTGCGAGGCGTTCTCGATCACCTCAGGCGGATCGGCGTTGATCCGCTCGGCAAATCTCGCGCCGACTTGAGGGGGGATGATCGGGTCCGAATCCGCCCAAAGGTGAAGCTTGGGCCGCTCGTCCGCTGCGAGCGCCTCGAGTACTCGCGTCCCCTCAGCCGCGCCGGGCATGTCGGGCGAGGTGGGGATCAGGAGCGGGAAGGCACGTGCGCCCGCCTTGGACTCCGGCGCCGGAAACGGCGCGTCGTACGCGGCGACGACATCCGGCTCCATCTCGCGCGCCGCGCCGCCCGAAACGAGCATGGAGATCGGCAGGTCCTCGGTCCGCTCGACGAAGTCGCGAAACACCTGCCAAGCCTCCGACATCTCCTGGTGGCCGGTGAACACGCCGGTGTCCATGACCACGATCGCGGAGAACCGGTCCGGGTTGTCGACGGCAAGCCGCAGGCCTATCGGTCCGCCCCAGTCATGGACGACGGCAACCGCGTCGCGCAGATCCAGCTCATCGACGAATGCCTGCATCGCCTCCACGTGGCGGTCGTACGTGTACCAGCCGAGATCAGTGGGCTTGTCGGAGCGCCCGAACCCCGGGAGGTCGGGCGCGACGCAGCGAAAGCCGGCGTCGAGGACAGGCGGCATGACCTTTCGCCACAGGTACGACCAGGTCGGCTCGCCGTGGAAGAACACGACAGGTCGCCCTTCGCCCTGGTCGATGTGGGCGAGCCGAAGCCCCTCCCACTCGCGATAGTGCGGCTCGTACGGAAAACCGGGCAGGTTGGCGAAGCGCTCGTCCGGCGTGCGGAACGCGGTGTCAGACACTCTTTAGGTCCATGCCGTAGGTGGCTCTCACGGGCGCTCGAACCTAAAGGGTGTCTGACACCTTGGCAGTAGCGATTGCGTTGGCGGTGCGGCGCGCGAGCGCCATGATCGTCGCCATCGGGTTGGTGCCGGAGGCGGTTGGGAAAGCGGACGCGTCTCCGATCCATACGCCCGGCGTGTCGTGGAGCTCGCCCCAAGGGTTTGCGACCGACGTCTCGGGGTCACGGCCCATGCGGCATGTCCCCATCTGGTGAGCCGAGAAGGTCACGAACTCGCGCGGTTTGATCTCGAGCGCGTTGAGCGCCGCGATGAACTCCTCGATGTCCTCGCCGCGCTTCCAATCGGGCGCCTTGAGGCCCGATCCCACGATCTCCGTCGCGCCGGCTGCTTCGTGCATGCGCACCAGTTCCTCGACGCCCTGCTTCAGGTGCTCGCGATCCAGCTCGTCGTCGATCGGATAGTGGGCGACGGCGTTCCCGTCTTCATCGATCGTCACCCGCCCGTGACCGCGCTCGCGGACGATCGCCACGAACGGGGCGGCGTGCGCCCACTCGCGCATCCTGCGCTTGTGGTCGGCACCCGATCGCCAGGGAATCGCGCCGCCGAAAAGGCCGGTCGTCGCCTGCGCGCACTCGACCAGGAAGCCGTAGCCGTCGCCGAGGTCGGCGAACTCGTGCGAAAGCGCGCTCTGGGGCGGTCCCCACATCCAGTTCTGAGGCTCCTCGTAGTAACCGGTCACCGCGACGGTCGGATGCAGCCGCAGGTAGTCGCCGACAGCCGGGCCGCCGATGCCCGAGCGGAGGAGGAGCGCGGGCGATTCGATCGAGCCGGCGGCCACGACGACGACCGGTGCGCGGACCGTGAGCTTCGTCGGCTCGGTTCCGTTGGGTGGGGCAAGCGGCTCTGACCAGAGTGCCTCCACCCCCGCAGCGCGACCGTCCTCGACCAGAACACGCTGCGCACGCGCGCCGACCAGGATCTGCGCCTCGCGCTCCTGGGCGTCGACGAGATAGGTCTTCGCCGTTGAGTTCTTGGAACCCGACGGGTCGCCGAAGCCCGCGTACGCAGCCGAAGCCGGGTCGTACTTCTCCGGGTCCGTGTTCCGCGTGATGGTCCGGAAGTCGTGCCCCAGCTTCTCGCAGGCCTCCTGGAGCCGCAGGTGTGGGCCGCTGAAGTCTGAGCACTCGCCGTTGACCTGAATCCGCTCGAACACCGAATCCATGTGCTGGTCGTAGCTCGACTCGGCGAGGTCAGACAGCCCGTACTCGGATGACCACTCGCCGCGGACGTGTTCGGACGTGCGCAGGCAGTTGGTCCAGTTGATTACCGTGCCACCGCCGACCCCGGCGCCGGCGACGATCGAGACCTGGCCCTCAGCAGTTGGGAATGGGCCGCCGTTCAGGTAGGAGCGCTGGTAAGCGGTCAGCTCCAGGCCGTCGAAGTCGGCGTCGTCCGAGTACTCGCCGGCTTCCAGAACCACCACCGAGCGCCCCGCCTGCGCAAGCTCGCCGGCGATCACGCCGCCTCCGGCACCCGAGCCGATGATCACGACGTCCGCCTCGATGACTTCCTCCGCCTCTCCAGTCGTGCGGCGCACGTTGAGCGGCCGCGGGCGATCGACCGGCGGCGGAGCCTGCGGCCCCGGATAGCCGATGGCATCCCAGTTCGCATTTCGGCCGGTGCCGAGGTCGGGCATCCCGTAGAAGATCGACCCGGCGATGCCGAGAAGGGTCGCGAGCCCGGCGAGCGGCTCCGGACCGGCCTCCTGGAAGGCATGGACGATCTGCTCGCGCCCCTCGAGCGGAGTCGAGGGGAGCATCCCGTTCTCGCCGAGCGCGTCGAGGAGCGAGCGGAGTCCTTCGATCTGCTCAGGCTTGAGCTGCGCTCCGAGAAGTGCAACCTCGACGCCCTCGGGCACCGTGAGATCGGACGCGGAGCGCCGCCAGAAAGTCGAGTTCTCGCGGTCGTCCTCAGGCGGCTCCAGCGAGGGGACGAAGGTGTCGCAAAGCGCTCTGAGCGTCATCCGCTGCGCGTCGGTGAAGAGATCGGAAGTCGCGAGCGCCGCGAATGTCGTCCCGATCATCTCGGTCACCTGTGCGGAGTACGGGAAGTGATGGGCGTCGCGGAAGCCCACCGAGCCCGGAGTGATCATCAGGGACTGACGCTTCGTGTACTTGCGAATGCCGTCGGGACCGTGGCGCGAGCCCAAGCCGGAGCTCTTCCATCCGCCCATCGGCAGCTCGAGCGCCCCGTAATTCACCTGGGCATCGTTCACGCACGCGACACCGGCCTGGATGCGGCGCGCCAGTTCCTCACCGCGCACCTCGTCGCGCGTCCACACAGAGGCCTGAAGGCCGTACGGGCCGTCGTTCGCGAGCTCGACCGCTTCCTCTGCGTCGCGCACCCGCATGATCGGAAGGGTCGGACCGAAGGTCTCCTCGGTCATGCAGAGCATCGAGTGATCGACGTCCGCCAAAACCGTCGGCTGGAAGAAGCGGCCAGGGCCCTCGCCCCGCGCGCCGCCCGTCACGATTCGCGCACCCTTGTCGACGGCGTCGGCGATGTGCGCCTCGACGGTGTCCATCTGGGGCGGGAAGATCATCGCCCCCACGTCGACGGTGCCGGCGGGGCCCGGCGCGCCCTGACGCAAGCCCTCGACCTTCTGGGTGATTCGCTCGAGGAGATCGTCGTGGATCGCGTCCTCGGCATAGATCCGCTCGACCGAGATGCAGACCTGGCCCGAGTTGTTCATGCCGTAGGAGACCGCCGCGTTCGCCGCGCGCTCGAGATCGGCGTCGGATAGCACGATCATCGGATCCTTGCCTCCGAGCTCCAGCGCCACCGGCGTCAGCGTTTCGGCTGCCTGGGCCATCACCCGCTTCCCGGTCTTCACGGAGCCGGTGAACATCACGAAGTCCGCCTCGTCCACGAGCGCAGACCCGGTTTCGCCGCGACCGGTTGCGACCTGGAAGACGCCATCGGGCAATCCGCATTCGGCCAGCATCTGCGCCATCAGAAGCGAGGTAAGGGGAGTCAGCTCCGATGGCTTCAGGATCACCGAGTTGCCGGCCGCGAGAGCCGGGATGCAGTCGCCGAACGAGTTGTTCAGCGGGAAGTTCCACGGCCCGATGACCCCGACGAGCCCAACCGGCTCGTAGCGAACCACGAGTCGCTTTCCTCGGACGAAGGGCGACGCCGACTCGATCTCCTCATCGGCGAGATACGCGGGCGCATTCTTGGCCCAGAACTCGAGTGCCGATAGTCCGTAGCCGAACTCCGCGAACTGCGTCTCGTCTGCCGGGCGCCCAGTCTCGGCGCAGATCGTGCCGACGACCTGCTCGGCGTTTTGCACCAGCCACCCACGAGCGGCAAGGAGCACCTCCGCACGTGCCTCGAAGCCGGCTTCCCACCAACCCGGCTGAGCGGCGCGGGCCTTTGCGGCCATCGCAGCCACTTCGGCGGCGCCGAGCTCCGGCACGGTCGCAATCGTTTCGCCGGTCGCCGGATTCTCGACCGCGATCCCATCCACCCCCGGCGCCTCTGCGGGCGCATCCAACGTTTCACTCATCTGCCGGGACATTACATCTCCACCGGCAGATGAGACTTTCGCGACCTGGAAGGATTGCCGCGACATGCGCACCGCGATCATCTCCGACCTCCACCTCGGCGCCGCGTCGGAGGCCGACCTCCTGAGCCGCTCCGACGCCTTCGATGCGCTGGCCGACGCGATCGATGGAGTCGATCGCCTCGTCCTTCTGGGCGACGTCCTGGAGTTTCGCGACCGCCCGTTCACCGAGGCGATGGATCTGGCGAAGCCGACCCTCGCCAAGCTCGCCGAGTTGAGCTCGGGAGAGGTGATCGTCGTGCCCGGCAATCACGACTACCGTCTGATTTCGAGCTGGCTCGAAGGCCGTGCACTGAGAGGCGCGAAGCCACTCCGCCTCTCGGAGAAGGCACGCGTGGATCTGTGGCCCTCGTCAGAGCTTCGAGATGCGATGCCGGGCGCGAAGCTCCGAATCAACTACCCCGGAATTTGGCTTCGCGACGACGTGTACGCCATGCACGGGCACTACCTCGACCGCCACCTAACGATCCCCACGTTCGAGCGGCTCGGCCTTGCGCTGGTCGAGCGGACGCTGGGGCTGAGCCCTACCGGCGACGACCCGCTTGCGCCGCCGGACGCGGAGTCCTCGGATGAGCCCGAGGAATACGAACAGGTGGCGGCGCCCGTCTTCGCCTTCCTCTACGCACTGGCACAGGCCGGCGCCACCACGAACCACCCCGGCGGAACGCCCACGAAGCGGATTTGGGATTCACTGACGGGCGGAGGCACCCGTTCGGCCAAGGTGCGCGGATGGCTCCTGGGCTCGGTCGCGCTTCCCGGGGCCGTCGGGGCCGCCAACCGCCTGGGACTCGGCCCGGTGCGTGCGGACCTCTCCCCCAACGCGATCAGCCGCGCAGGCGTCGACGCGATGTCAGAGGTCGTCGAGCGCCTTCGGATCGACGCCAAATGGGTCCTTTTCGGGCATACCCACCGGCGCGGCCCGCTCGCCGAAGAAGACGCTTGGGTCACCGACAACGGCGCCACGCTCCTCAACACCGGGAGCTGGGTGCACAGCCCGAGCCTTCTGCGCTCCTCCTCGAAGGGAAGCGCCTACTGGCCGGGCACGGTCGCCATGATCGAGGGCGATGGAGATCCTGAGTTGATCCACGTCCTTGACGAATGGACTCGCGAGGATCTCGAAGGATGAGTCCCGCCCTGCGCCAGATCGGATCGATCATCCTGATCGTCGTGGGCGGGATCGCTCTGGTCGGCGGCATCCTCGAGCGATACGCGGACCGCAACCTTCTCGATCCCGAGCGATTCGCCGAGCGCGCGGTCTCCGTTCTCGATGACGAGGGCGCACAGAAGGAGATCGCCAACGTGATCGTGAACGAGCTCGAGAAGCAGGGCGTGGACCGCTCCGAAGCTCAGAAGGCCGTCAACGAGAACATCGGCACCGTCACTCAGAACGAGGACTTTCGCGAGGCGCTCACGGTCGCCCTCGTCGTGGCGAACGAAGCGGCGCTGGGGAATCTCGAAGAGGATGTAGCCGTAAGGGTCGAGAACATCGGCGGCCCCCTGGCTGACGCCATCGGCGAGACCTCACCCGAGCTTGCAGGACAGATTCAGCGCGACGTCGACCTGGCGATCGTCAACACGGGCTCGGCGGAAGCCCTCGTCGACGTGGCACGCAAGGCGGACGATTTGAGCGGGCTCTCGCTTGTCTTGCCGATTCTCGGCGGCCTCCTGATGATCGGCGGCATAGTCGTGGCGAACGACCGCCGCACGGCGATCTTCGGCGCCGCGATGGGCGTAGCCCTCGCAGGGGTCGCGATCTTCGCCGGCTACACGGCCGGACGCGAGATCGCAGCGCGCCAACCGGATGACGACGCGGCCCAAGAAGCGGCCAGGGCGATCTGGGACGCGGTCTTCGGCGGGCTCCAGACCCTTGGTCTCGTGATGGCGGGCGCGGGCGCCTTGGTCGCGCTTATTGCCGGCGTAGCAAGCCGAGTGCGTGTCCCAGGGAGGGAGTGATCGCCGCACCCGCCTGCTCGATCGCGTTCGGGTTGCCGGGGAAATTCACGATCAGGGTCCGGCTACGGCTGCCGGCGACGCCGCGCGAGAGCATCCAATGCTTCGGCACGTGCTCGCGTGAAGCGAGCCGCATGGCCTCCGCGATCCCTGGTGCCTCGCGGTCGATCACGTCTCGTGTCGCCTCAGGCGTGACGTCGTCCGGCGACAAACCGGTTCCCCCAGTCGTCGCGATCAGATCGCAGGCCTCCTCGTCGGCATAGAAGCGGAGACGGCCGGCGATCAGCTCCCGATCGTCAGGGATGAGTTCGACAGCCACCAGCTCGCAACCGGCTCCTTTGAGCAACGCGCCCAGCTTCGGTCCGCTTTCGTCCACTCCGTCGCCTGCCGACTTCGAGGTCGAGACAGCGATCACAGCTGCGCGAAACGGCGCCTCACTCATCGACGGGGGTTCCCCGCACCCAGTCGCCGCTTCGCCCCCCGGCCTTGGAGACGAGCCGGACACACTCGATCTCGACGCCCTTCTCGATCCCCTTGACCATGTCGTAGACGGTGAGCGCGGCAATCGCGCAGGCTGTCATCGCTTCGAGCTCAACGCCCGTCCTGCCAACCGTTCGCGCTTCGCTCGTAAGCGTCACGAAGCCGGCGTCGACATCGACATGGACGGAGACGTCCACATAGTTGAGAGCCAGCGGGTGCGCCAGCGGGATCAGCTCGAAGGTTCTCTTCGCTGCCTGGATCCCAGCCAGGCGAGCGGTTCCGATCACGTCGCCCTTGGGCGCGTCCCCACGGGCCACCGCAGCCGCCGTTTCGGGACTCATCGCAACGCGCGACTCGGCGACGGCGGTGCGAACGGTCGCGTCCTTGCCGCCTACGTCGACCATCCGTGCCGACCCGTCCTCGCCGATGTGCGTCAGGCCTGGCTCGTCGCCCATCCCCATCTCCGGCTTCTTCATGGCACCGTTCCTTCCACCCAGGACTCGGACTCCGCCGTCACTTCCTTCTTCCAGATCGGCGCCTCTGCCTTGATCCGGTCGATGGCCTCGCGCGCGCCGGCGAATGCCTCGGCGCGGTGGGCAGCCGATGCCGCGACGACCACGCTCGGCTCGGAAAGCGGGACTTCGCCGATGCGGTGCGCGGCGGCGATCGCCTTCAGGTCGTTGTTGTCCGCGCACTTTCCGAGGATCTCGGCGATGCGCGGCTCAGCCATCTCGGAGTAGGCCTCGTAGGTCAGCTTGTCGACGTCCCGCGTCGTCCCCTGGAAGGTGACAACTGCGCCGGCGCCAGGGTCTGAGACGAGCTCGGTTACCCGCGCCTGGTCGAGCGGCTCGGCGGTGACCTGCGCGCCTCGAACCCGTCCATCCCCTCCGGATACAGGAGGAATCGCGGCGAGCTCGTCGCCGGGCTCGATCGTGGCGTCCGCCGCGGCGTACTCGCGATTGACGGCGATCCGAAGGGGCAGCCGGGACGCCAGGTCGCCCACCTGGGGGTCCTTCCCGAGGGCAGCGATCGCATCGGCGACCGTCGCGCTCTCGGCCAGCTCGATCTCGACCGATTCCGAGCCTGCGCGCTCGCGGAGCATCGCGAAGAGACGGACGGTGACCCTCATGCGACCGATCCTAGGGGTCAGAGGAGCTCGGCCTCGATCTTCGCGCCCGCGCGGGCCGGCTCGGTTCCAGCGTGGATCACGGCGAGGGCATCGGCCCCGAGCATCGAGGTGAGGATGTGAGAGCCCTGGGGCCCGGTCGGCGTCGCGAGCCAGCCCTGCGAGGTTGCCGACAGGCCGCACCGCACGGCCTGGTCGCGGCGCTCCATCCGCGGCACGTCCTCGGCGAGCACGGCCTCGACCACGTCGAGACCGGACCTAGCCCCCTGCAGCGCGCGAAGAGCCGGGCGTACGAACAGGATGAACGTGACGACCGCGGAGACCGGGTTGCCAGGCAGGCCAAAGCACAGTCCATGCCCAGGTGGTTGCTGATTTCCGCGAATATCGCGGTTTTCCGCAACCACTTGGTCGCTGACGCCGAACCAGGTCGGCTTGCCGGGCCTGAGCGCAACGCCCCAGAAGCGCTCCTCGGCGCCGGCGGCCGCGAACGCCTCTTTCACGTGATCGTGATCGCCGACCGAGACGCCGCCGCAGAACACCGCGATGTCCGCCTCGGCTGCCCGGGCTGCCGCAGCGCGGGTTGCTTTCGGATCATCGGGGCACCTCTCCACGCTCACGACTTCCGCACCCGCGAGCGTTGCCAGCGCCGGCAAAGTGACAGCGTTCGAATTGCGGACCCCACCGGGTCGCATCGGCTCTGAAGGAGAAAGGAGCTCGTCGCCGGTCGAAACAATCGCGACAGTCGGGCGGCGAGCGCACAACGGCTCGGCGACTCCGATCGAAGCCAGGACGCCGAGCTCCGCTGGACCCAGAACGGAGCCGGCCTTCAGGACCTTGTCACCGGCGCGGATGTCCTCGCCGGCACGGCGGATGTCCCGCCCCGGCTCGACCTCGACCCGAACTGAGATCTCGTCGCCGCTCGCCCTCGTGTCCTCCACGCGGACTACCGCATCGGCGCCCTCGGGGACGACGGCGCCGGTCGAGATCCCGAATGCCTGCCCCGCCTCGAGTGCTCCGACGGCAGGCGCTCCCGCCCGCGACTCGTCGCTCAGTCTCAGCTTTGCGGGCGATTCCGCGCCTGCACCGGCCGTATCGGCAGCGCGAACCGCATAGCCATCCATCGCCGAGTTGTCCCAGCCGGGAACCTCCTCGGCCGAGACGACATCCCGAGCCAGCACACGTCCCAGGGCCTCTTCGACAGCGACGGGCTCTGCCGGAAGCGCCCCGGAGACCTCGGCCAGCACGGCGGCCCGAGCGTCGGCAACTGGAAGCAGCGAAGCCACGAGCCGCGAGCGTACCTGCGACTGCGAGACTCGCGGCGTGTCCGCACCGCCGAAGCGCTCCACGCCTCTGGGCGCCGTTCTCGCCGGCGGCGCCGCAGCCCGGCTCGGCGGGGCCAAGGCTACGGTCGAGCTTGCCGGGCGGCCGCTCATCTCGTACCCCGTTGAGGCGCTCGCCCAGGCGGGCATCACCGCAGTCGTCGTTGCCAAGGCCGGCTCGCCGCTCCCGCAGCTCGGCGTCGAGCTCGTCATCGAGCCGGACGAGCCCCTCCATCCCCTGGCGGGTGTCGGTGCGGCACTGCGCCACGCCGGCACTCACGGCGCTCTCGTCCTTCCCTGCGACGCCCCCTTCGTCTCGCCGATGCTGCTGAGGGTCCTGGCAAGCGCTACGAGCACGACCGCGGTCCGAGCGGGCGGGCGGATCCACCCCTTGATCGCGTTCTACAGCCCTGACAGCCGCGAGCGCCTGGAGCAAGCCGTGGCTGCGGGAGACTCCGCCACGGCCGCGCTCGAATCACTCGAGCCCGAGTGGATCGAGGCGAACGAGCGCGAGACCTTCAACGTGAACACGCCCGAGGATCTGGCCCTCGCGGAAGATCTCCTCAGGCGGCCTCGATCGTGACGCGGGTGTTGTAGTCGGGAATCCCCGCCTCGGGGGAGCGGATCTCGTCAGCGATCAGCACGTTTCCCTCAGGCCAGTGGACCTGGGCGTTGCCGGGAGCGATGGGTGCCAGGTGAACGCGGCAGCGGAGTTCGCCCGTCGCGCTGCGAAGTAGCACCTCCTGCCCACCTGCGACTCCCAACCGTTCGGCGTCGGCCACCGAGATCATCACCGCCTCGCGCGTCGCGCCCGTGATCGAGTCCTTCGACTCCTGGACGATCGAGTTGAACTGCTTGCCCCGGCGGGTCGAGAGAAGGAGAGACCCGTCGCCGTTCGTGCGCATCGGGGCAGGCGGCTTGACGAGCGCGAAATGGGCGCGCCCGTCATCGGTGGGGAAGTTCGACCCGTCCGGGTAGTGGCGCCCGCCGTACTGGAATGAGTCCCCTCCCTCCTTCAGACCGGCGATGGGCGCGTAGAGCGGCACGGCCTCGGCGATCTCGGCGCGCAGCCCGGGAGTCCCGCCAACCGCCAGCGCTCCTGCAAGCTCGGGCCGCACCCGTGCCGCCAGGTCGAGCAGGACCTGCCACTCGGGACGGGCCTCTTCGATCCTCGGACCCGGGATCTCGGGGCTCAGAATCACGCGCCGCTCGGTTGTCGTCTCTGTAACGCCACCCGGAATCTCGTAACGAGTGGCCGCAGGCAGGATCAGGACGGCCTCACCCGGCTTGGCCAGCATCTGGCTCGACATCACGATGTCCATGTGGATGCGAAGAGGCGTGCGCTCCAGCGCCTCGCGGACGCGCGCCGGATCGGGGAGCACGTCGAGGAAGTTGCCGCCGGACGAGAACAGCACGTCGAGCTCGCCGCGATGCGCGGCATCGAGCATCTCGGGAGCCTTCAGGCCTGGCTTGACCGGCACATCGAACCCCCACAGATCTGCGAAGTGCGCCGCGTTCTCCTCGTTCACGGGTAGACCGCCTGGAAGCGCGGTCGAAAAGCAGCCCATCTCGGCGCCGCCCTGGACGCCCGAGTGGCCTCGGATCGGCATCAGTCCGCAGCCGGGCTTCCCGATCCAACCGCGGGAAAGGGCCAGGTTCACGATCGCGCGCACTCCGTTCTCGCCACCGGCGTGCTGCGTGACCCCCATGCTCCAGACCAGGATCCCGCGCTTCGAGTTGCCGAGGAGGTGAGCGAAGCGGAGCATCTCCCCCCGCGTCGCGCCGGCGGCCAGCGAGAGCTCCTCCCAATCGGAGCCCAGGACCGCGTCGCGGAGCTCGTCGAAACCTTCGGTGTGTGCAGCGACGAACTCCTCGTCGACCCAGCCGTGCTCGATCAGGTGCCGAAGCACGCCGGTCAGGAAGGCGACGTCGCCGCCGATGTTGAGGCTGAAGAAGTCGTCTGCGATCTTCGTTCCGAACAGAGCCGACTCGGCCTTCGACGGGATCCAGTAGCGCTCCATTCCGGGTTCCCGGAGCGGGTTGAGGACGGCGACTCGCGTGCCTGCCTTCTTCGCCTGGTGGAGGTACTTCGTCGTGACCGGCTGGTTGTTGGCGACGTTCGAGCCGATGAAGACGATCAGGTCGGTCCCGATCCAGTCGGAGTACGAGCAGGTCGACGCTCCGACGCCGAGCGCCTCCTTCAGGCCGAAGGTCGAGGGCGAATGGCAGACGCGGGAGGCGGTGTCGATCGAGTTCGTGCCGATCGCGCGCGCCGCCTTCTGCGCCGCGTAGTAGGACTCGTTGGGCATGCCGCGGGAAGTGAGGTAGAAGCCGGTGCGATCGGCGCCCGCTTCCTGGATGCGCCTCGCCGCCAGGTCGAGTGCCTCGTCCCATCCGATCCGCTTGAAACCCGCTTCGCCTGATCGCCTGAGGAGTGGGTGCGGGATGCGGCCCAGGCGGCGAAGCTCGTCGCCGCGCATGCGCTCCAGCGCCGTGACGTCCTCGAGCACGGACGGGTCGAGTGCGCCCATCGTGTTCAGACGCAGCAGCCGCAGGCGGATGTTGCACAGGTGGATTCCGTCGAGCGTCCAGTCGTGGAGGCCCTTGGTGCCCAGCGCACACCCGTCGCACACACCGTCGGTGAGGATCCGCTTCGCATAAGCCGCCTGGTCGCGGTTCTCCCAGGCCGCGCGGAAGACCTCGGCGAAGTTGTTCGGGCGCTGCTCGCCGATGCCGAACGGTTTCAGCGACGCCCAGTTCGAGGGCGTCGGCCGTTTCACCGGCTTGCGCAGTCCGTCGCTCTCCGCCATATCCCAACTATCTTCGCAAGCGTGCCAACTTCCCCGGATTCGCCCGACCCCAGAAGCCTCGCGCGGATCGAGCGCGACGGCGTCGAAGACTTCGTTGCGGTCGAGGAGCCGCTCGAGATCCGCGTGGACGGCAGCCCCCTCGCGGTCACGATGCGCACGCCGGGCAACGACGAAGAGCTCGCGCTGGGCTTCCTTCACGGGGAGGGCCTCATCGACGCTCCCCATGAAGCCGGACTCACCGATGACCTGGCGGGCAACGTGGTCGAGGTGGCCGGGCCGCTCCTGCATGACCCCGGGGAGCGCAGCTTCTATACGACCTCGTCGTGTGGGGTCTGCGGAAAGGGCGCGATCGAACAGGTCGAGGTGCTCTCGGCACCGCTCCCGCCAGGCCCTGAGATCGAGCGTGGCGTGCTCGCCTCGCTCCCCGACCGCCTGCGCCAGCCCGGCTTCGACCGCACGGGCGGATTGCACGCAACCGGGCTCTTCGACCCATGGGGCGAGGCGGTCTGCGTTCGCGAGGACGTCGGCCGGCACAACGCGATGGACAAGGTCATCGGCTGGGCGCTGCGCGACGGGCTCGTCCCCCTACGGGACTCGGCGCTTTGCGTCTCGGGCCGTCTGTCGTTCGAGTTGGTCCAGAAGGCCGCCGTGGCGGGCGCGCCGATCCTGGTCGGCGTCGGCGCCCCCAGCTCTCTCGCGATCGAGCTGGCCGAGGACCGCGGCATGACCCTTGCCGGCTTCGCCCGGAACGGCTCCGTGAACGTCTACGCGGGCGAGGAGCGCGTGCGGGGATAGGGGTTTCGCCTATGTGCGACCCTTCCGGCGTGGCGACGAAGACCATTCACAGGCAGTGCAACCTGTGCGAGGCGCACTGCGGGATCACCGTCGAGGTCGACGGCGCTGAGGTCCTGCGGATCACCGGCGACAAGGACGACCCGACGTCCAAGGGCTACATCTGCCCGAAGGCGGCTGCCCTGACCGACCTCTACACCGACCCCGACCGGCTCTCGAAGCCGGTGCGCCGGATCGGCGAGGACTGGGTCGAGATGGAATGGGACGAAGCGCTCGACTTCGCAGCCGACGGGCTGAAGGACGTCTATGCGCGCCATGGAACCGACAGCCTCGCCTCGTACATCGGCAACCCGAGCGCGCACACGTGGTCGCTGCTCTCGGTGATCCCGCTGCGCGAAGCCATGGACACTCGGAACCACTCATCGGCGACTTCCACGGATCAGCTTCCGCAGCACCGCACGTCCGCCGAGATGTTCGGGAACCTCGGCCTGTTCCCCGTCCCCGACATCGACCGCACGGACTACCTCCTCGTCCTCGGCGCCAACCCGTCCGTCTCGAACGGCTCGCTCATGAGCGCGCCAGGCGCCAGGCATCGCCTGCGCGACATCGTAAAAAGGGGCGGCACAGTAGTTGTCGTCGACCCGCGGCGCACCGAGACCGCGAAGAGCGCGTCCGAGCACGTTGCGATCAGGCCGGGCGGCGACGCCTTCCTGCTCCTCGGGATGCTCCACGTCCTCTTCGCCGAGGGCCTTACAGATCTGCCCGAGATATGCGACGGGGCAGACGAGATCGCGGCGCTGGCCGCCGCATGGGATCCGGAGCGCTCCGCGCCCCTGGCCGGTGTCGACGAGGACACGGTGCGTCGGCTCGCGCGCGACTTCGCCGCGGCGCCCACCGCGGCCGCGTATGGCCGCGTCGGTGTTTGCCAGCAGCGCACCGGCACCCTTATCCACTGGCTCATCAACGTTCTGAACGCCGTGACCGGCAACCTCGATCGCGAGGGCGGCGCGATGTTCCCCGAGCCGTTCATCGACCTGACGCTCGCGCTGAAGCTCGCCGGCCGCAGCGGGCCTGACGGCATCGGGCGCTTCAAGCAGCGGGTCAGCGGCCTGCCGGAGATGAACGGCGAAGTCCCGGTCGCCGGCCTCGCCGACGAGATCCTCACGCCGGGCGAGGGACAGGTTCGCGGGCTCTTCGTCTTCGCCGGCAACCCGGTGATGTCGGCGCCCGGCGGCACCAGGCTCGACGAGGCGCTCTCGGATCTCGAGTTCATGGTTTCCGTCGATCAGTACGTGAACGAGACGAATCGCCACGCCGACGTGATCCTTCCGCCCGTCTCAGCGCTCGAGCGCGACGAGGTCGACGTGGCGCTTCCCCTGGTCGCGATCCGCAACCACATCCGGTTCAGCCCCGCGGCCGTTCCGAAGCGCGAGGGCGGCAAGGAGGACTGGGAGATCCTCAACGGTCTGACCAAGCGCCTCGGCCGCGGAATCGCGACGAAGGCGCGGGCGTTTTCACTCAGCGCCCGCCTGGCTTCGCCCGCGCGGGTCGTTGAGTCCGCAATCGCGACGGGGCCCTACGGGATCCTGAGGCGAGGCCCCATCAAGGGCCTGACCCTCGGGACGCGTGAAGCGCTCGAAGCACGGCGTCGACCTGGGGCCGATGAAGCCGCGGCTGCCCGGAGCGCTCCTTTCCCCTGGCAAGCGCGTCGACCTGGCGCCGCCGTCCCTGCTCCAAGGAGCCGGGGAACTCGAGGAGATCGCGGCCGAGCGCGCAGCCGCGGAGCGCGAGGGCTTCGACCTGACGCTGATCGGCCGGCGCCTCCTCAACTCGAACAACTCCTGGATGCACAACTCGAAGCGCCTCACCAAGGGCTCGGATCGCTGCACGGCGATGCTGAACCCCGAGGATGCGGCCGCTCGGAACCTGACCGACGGGACAAACGTAAGGGTGGTCTCCCGCGTGGGCGAGATCGAGGTCCTGCTCCAGGTGACCGACGAGCTCCGGCCCGGCGTGGTCTCCATTCCCCACGGATTCGGGCACGGCAAGCGCAAGGGCGTGGGCTGGAAGCACGCGTCGTCGCTACCGGGATCCAGCGTCAACGACATCACCGACCCCTCGGTGCTGGACGGGTTGACCGGGAACGCCGCTTTCAACAGCGTGCCGGTCCGGCTCGAAGCCGCTCAGAACGGGGCTTAGGCCGCGCGGTCCGCCATGAGCTTCATGGCGCCGAGCCCGAGCGCGACGCCGACGATGATGCCCAGCAGGATCCCGATGGTTCCGAGTGCCCCCCATAACGCGAAGAAGGCGGCGCAGAAGATCACCACGAAGACGAGCATCGCGAGGAGTGAGCGCGTTGGCAGCCCGCCGATCGGGGTGTCGACTTCCGGCCCTTGGAGAAGCGGCTCGCCGTGTCGCTCGAGCGAGTCGCCGGTGTCTTCGAGGCCGGCCTCGTCCGGCGGGTCCGGGCGATCGAAGTCCTCGTCCCCGCCCGCGCTGACATCGCCTTCCTCTTGTTCGGCAAGGTTGTCGTCGTCCTCGTCGCTTGGCTCGGCAAGTGGCTCCGAGCCGTCGTCGTGGCGGAGGTCCTCCGGATCGGCGGGCTTTCGCTCCCACTCGCCGGGAGCGGTGGTCTCGGTCTCGTTCTCGGGCATAAAGCGCCACTACCCCGATAGGGCCACGTTCTACTCAGATGAACTCGGCGTCCTCGCCGACGCGGAGCTCGCCAGGCGTCACGACCTCGCAAAGGACTCCCATCAGCTTCCCGAATTCCTCGTTGATCCTGCGAAGGACATTCGGGTCCACTTCCAGCGAATCCGGATCAATCGTGGTCATGACGCATCGCTCGCAGCGATCGACCACCTCGATCTCGACAGACCCGAGCCTCAGGCGCCGGCCGACCCACCCCGCTTCGGCCATGCCTTCGACGCCCTCGATGAAGATGTTCGGCCGCAGGCGCCGGCCGTCGACGCCGAGGGCTGCGATCGCTCCATCCGTGGTGACGAGAATCGAGCGGTCGTCGAAATGCCGCCCGAGCGGTGCGAGGTCCGCCCCCGGCCCCGCCGCCTCGCGGATGAGGTCCAGCGCTTCTGCGCTTTGCCAGGCGTACCCGTCGATCGTCGGCTCCCCGTTCGAGTCCAGCCCCGATTGAAGCCCGAGGAGGCGCTTCGCGGTGCGGCCGGTCATCCGGGCGCCCTTATGGTCGACGACCTGAGTCGACCGGTCACCTCTGAGGCCGTCGGCGAGAACGTCCACGCTCTCGAGGCTCTCGCCACGGAGCGACTTCACCGAGTAGCGCCAGAGCTGTGCGACCTTCACGCTGATCCTCCGGCCAGAGACACTGACCGCTCGCCGGCCGTGAGCCGAAGCGCCAGATAGAGGGCCAAGCCGGCACCGAAGCCAATGGCGAGATTGCCGGCGAGGATCGTCACGACTCCGACCGTAGCCGCTACCGCGAAATCGCCGACGCCGTCGAGACGGGCCGCCAGCATGCCGTGCTGAATCGCGACAAACAGAAGCATCCCTGCAAGGGCTCCCGGCGGGACGACCTGCAGGATGCCGGGGAGCGAGGATCCGAATGTCACCGCGAGGACGATCAGGATGCCTCCGGCCAGCGCCGTTGAAACCCATGTTCTCGCGCCCATCTTGTAGTGGGCCGTGACTCCCCCCGCGCCGTGGCAGACCGGCAGCCCCCCAAACCCACCCGCAAAGGCATTCGCAGTAGCGATAGAGGCCGCGAGCCGCTTCGGCGTCACACGCTTCGCGTCTTCCCCGAAGTACTCGTGCTCGGCGTCCACGGTTGCAACGATCGAATTGCCGAAAGTCAGAGGAATCTGCGCAAGCACCAGCGCCGTCAGCGCTTCACCGAAAGCGGCTCCGCCGGGCATTTCGAAGTGCGGAGCCGTCGCTCCCAAGGCCACGTCGGGGAAGCCGCCGACCGCGACACCGATGACGGCGCCCCCGCCCAGAACCGCGAGGCTCCCGGGAAACCCCAAGCGGGAGCCGGCGAACAACGCGATGCACGCTCCGGCCGCCAAGATGCACCCGATCCAAGGCTCGATCGGCGGCAGCCCGTCCCAGTTTCCCTGGCGGGCAAGATCCACCGCCGCTTTGGCCAACAGGAGCGCAACCGCTGCCTGGATCCCGCGCACCAGCACAGTCGGAAAACGTTCGGTCAGCCAGGCCGCAAGGCCGGTGATCGCAAGGATCACCATCACCGCTGACATCAGGAGTGCTCCCGCAGCCAGAACTTCCGCGCTCAAGCCGAGTGCGATCGCGGCGGCCGCAAACGCCTTGAGAGGCTGAACCGGGACCGGGATGCGGAAGTAGAGCGCCGTGAGGACGTAGGTCAGACCGACGCCGCCGAATACGACGGTGGCATCCAACCCGTTCAGAGTCACCAACGCAATAGCGAGAGGGATGAGGAGTCCCCAATCGCCGACGCCGCCGGCGAGCTCGCGAATCAGGTGACGCGTCTCGGGGTGTGTGTCAGTCGCTGGTGGGGACGTCATCGGCAAGGTCCTTGAGTTCCGCCGGAGAACGGCCGCTCAGGCCGGCCAGGTAGCAAGCAATCGGCGCGGCTCTCCGCTCCGATGCGTGCGCGGCGACGGACGCCAGTTGCAGCAGCTCATCAACCGTTTTCCCATCGGGTGGGTCCACCTCGATCGCGGCCGCAAACCGTGCGATCCAATCTTCGGGCTCCACCTCAGCCCCCGATGGCGCTCATCGAGCGCGCTGGAGCGATGAACCCCGGGTCGTTCACACGGTGCTTCAGCTCCTTGCGCCAAACGGCGTCGCGGATGATCTCCGCGAGCTCGTGGTCGGAAGCCCCCTCCCGCATCGGGTCGCGAAGGCTTGTTTCGTGCATCGAGAAAAGACAGGTCCGCAGCTCGCCGTCGGCGGTCAGGCGGATGCGGTTGCAGTCGGCGCAGAACGGCTGCGAGACGGGGTTGATGAACCCGATCTCGCCCTTCCCGTCGGCGAACGCGTAGACGCGAGCGGTGGCGTGCGCCTCGCGCTCTTGCGCTTCGAGCGGATAGCGCTCGTGAATGAGAGCCCGCACCTCATCGCCGGTGAGCACCTGAGAGCGGTCCCACGCGCGGTCGCCGTCGAGCGGCATGAACTCGATGAAGCGGACCTGGAAGTCGGTGGTTCGCGCCATCTCGGCGAAGCGGAAGACCTCGTCCTCCGTGAAGTCGCGGATGGCGACCGCGTTCACCTTGATGGGGCGCACCCGCTCGTACGACGAGATTGCCTCGAGCCCCCGGAGTACCTGCGGCAGGGCGTCGCGCCGGGTGATCTCGTGGAACTTGTCGCGCGCCAGAGAGTCCACCGAGACGTTGATCCGGTCGATGCCTGCGTCGACCAGCGCGGCGGCATCGCGCTCGAGCAGGTAGCCGTTGGTCGTCACCGACAGGTCGCGAATCCCCTCGATCCCGCGGAGCATCGAGACGAGGTATGGAAAGTCCTTGCGCGCGAGAGGCTCGCCGCCGGTGAGGCGCACGTCCTCGACGCCAAGGCCTGCCAGGATCCGAACGAGCCGCTCGATCTCTTCGAACGACAGGACGTCCGAGCGCTCCAGCCATTTCATGCCTTCGGCCGGCATGCAGTAGCGACAGCGGAAGTTGCAGCGATCCGTCACCGAGACCCGTAGATCGGAGATGACGCGGCCGTGGGCGTCTTTCATGGGCTCGACTGACACTTACGGAATGGTGACAGGAGCTCGGAACCCAAATGGATGATCCCAAGGACGGCCATCCTCGTATCCCCAATACGGAGCAGATCCATGTCCCTGTACTACTTCTTTACAAGCATTCTGAGCGCGGGCCCCTACGCTGAGCGCCGATGAGCTCGCTCTCGACACTCACAAAGGCCAACCTGGTCGTGCTCGCACTCCTCGTGCTCCACACGGTTGACCACGCCACCGTCCAGGAAGCCCGGGTCCTCCCGGGGTCGTCGAGCCTGGTGGGCGCGTTCGGGTTCGCCATCACAGCGGGATCGACCTGGCTCGCGCTTCAGCGGTCCCCGCTGGCGCCCGAGGTCTCCGCGGTCGTCGGCGCCCTTACATTCGTGGGCATCATCGTCGTCCACCTCCTGCCTTCGTGGTGGACGTGGGTGTCCGACCCCTACTGGGATTTCGATGCCGGCTTCATCAGCTGGCTCTCCCTGGTCGCCCTTCTCGCTTCATCTGTCTATCTCACGGCGCTCGGCCTGCGCTACCAGCGCTACCGCCACGTCAAACCGCACTACCGCTACTAGCCAGGCTGGGGGGCCTGAATGCCGCGAGCTTTGGCAATCGTCCATCAACCGGACACCGGTCCCGGCGTATTCCGTGACGAAACGATCGAGCGTGGATGGGAGATGGATTCCTGGCTGATCGTGCCTGGGGGCACTCCCCCCTCCGACCCGCTGTCGTACGACGCGGTTTTCTCGTTTGGCGGCGCCATGCACTCGGACCAGGAGCGCGAGCATCCCTGGCTCCGCGACGAGAAGGAGCTCCTCGCCCGCCTGATCGACGCCGGTGTGCCGACGATGGGCGTTTGCCTGGGTTCGCAGCTCCTTGCCGAGGCCGCCGGCGCGCGGGCGGAACGAGCACCCAGGCCTGAAATCGGGTGGTACAGGCTGGACCTGACCCCCGAGGGCACGCGCGACCCTGTCCTTGGCGGGCTGGACTCGCGCTTCGAAGCCTTCCAGTGGCACTCCTACCGCTCCCCGCTGCCGCCCGGGGCCGTCGAACTCGCAACTAGCCCCATCGCGATGCAGGCCTACCGGATCGGCAACTCGGCGTGGGGCATCCAGTTTCACGCCGAGGTCACCGAGGTCGACGCCGTGAGCTGGGCCGTGAACTACGCGGTGGACGAGGATGCCGTCGCAATGGGCATCGATCCCGACACTCTGAGCTCTCAGATCCTCGAGCGCATCGGCGAATGGAACGCGCTCGGCCGAGGCCTGTGCGGACGCTTCCTGGCCGAAGCGGAGCGGCTGGCCTAGATCTGGCCGGGCGTCAGGTAGGCGGCCGAGAGTCCGCCGTCGGCCATGAAGCTCGTGGCGGTGACGAAACTCGACTCGTCGGAGGCCAGGAAGAGCGCTGCGTTCGCGATCTCCTCGACCTCGCCGAAGCGGCCCATCGGTACGTGAATCAGGCGCTTTGCGGCTCGCTCGGGGTCTTGCGAGAACAGCTCCCGCAGAAGCGGGGTGTTGACGGGCCCTGGGCAGAGCGCGTTCACGCGCACACCCCTGGCGGCGAACTCGACGCCTAGCTCGCGCGAGAGTGAGAGCACCGCGCCCTTCGAAGCGGTATAGGAGATCTGCGAGACAGCTGCGCCCATCACCGCGACGAACGATGCCGTGTTGATGACAGAGCCTCCTCCCCGCTCGAGGAGGTGTGGGATGCCGTGCTTGCAGCAGAGAAACACCGACCGGACGTTCACGTCCTGGACAAGCTGCCAAGCCTCGAGCGTCGTCTCCGTGACCGTGGTGTCCGCGTTTGGGTTGATCCCCGCGTTGTTGAAGAGAACGTCGATGCCGCCCATTTCCTCCTTCACGCGCGCATACATCGCCTTCACCTCGTCCTCGTGGGTAACGTCGCACTCGATCGCGAGATCACCCTCCGAGTCGGCGCTCAGGTCAACCCCGACAACGCGCGCGCCCTCGGATTTGAAGCGCCGCGCCGTCTCGGCACCGATCCCGCTCCCGGCACCGGTGATCACACAGACCTTCCCGTCGAGCCTCCCCATCAGAACACCCACCGGCACATGCCGCTTTCGCAGCTAAAGCTGCTCATCAGATGTCTTCCTCTGTCTTGATGTAGACGTTCTTCACGTCCGTATAGGCGTCGAGCGCATCCGGGCCGAGCTCGCGCCCCACTCCGGACTGCTTGAAGCCGCCGAATGGCGTCGAGACGCGCACCGACGAGTGCGAGTTGATCGAGAGGACGCCCGTGTCGATCGCGCGCGCCACCCGCAGCGCGCGAGCGCCGTCGCGAGTCCAGATCGAGCCGGAGAGCCCGTAGATCGTGTCGTTGGCGATGCGGATCGCCTCCGCCTCGTCCGTGAAGGGAATGACGCACGCGACCGGCCCGAAGATCTCGTCACGCGAGGCACGGTCGTCGTTCGTCATCGGCGCGAGCACCGTCGGCGGAAACCAGAAGCCGTCGCCGTCGGGCGCTGAACCCCGGAATGCCACGTCTTCCTCGGTGACGAACGAGCCGACCGTCTCGCGCTGGTCCGCCGAGATGAGCGGGCCCATCTCGGTCTGGTCAGAAAGCGGGTCGCCCACCTGCATCTCATGGACGGCCGACTCCATGACCGAGAGGAACTCGTCCATCGCCGAGGCCTCGACCAGGATGCGCGAGCGCGAACAGCAGTCCTGCCCGGCGTTGCCGAAAACGCCCGCCGGCGCGGCGCGGGCCGCCGCCTCGATGTCGGCGTCGGCGAAGACAACGTTTGCCGACTTGCCGCCGAGCTCGAGGGTCACGCGCTTGATCGTCCCCGCGGCGCCCTGCGCGATGCCCCGCCCGACCTCGGTCGATCCGGTGAAGGCGATCTTGGCGACGTCAGGATGCTCGACCAGGCGCTGGCCGCAGACGGAGCCGGGGCCGACGACCACGTTCAGGACCCCCTCGGGCAGTCCAGCATCCAGAGCGATGCGCTCGAGCTCGATCGCGGTGAGCGGCGTCAGCTCGGCCGGCTTCAGGACGACGGTGTTGCCGGCCGCCAGGGCCGGCGCCGTCTTCCACGAGGTGATCACGAGCGGAAAGTTCCACGGCACGATCAGGCCGACGACGCCCATCGGCTCGCGGAAGGTCATGTCCACGCCGCCCGCCACGGGAATCGTGCGGCCGACCAGCCGCTCGGGCGCCGCCGCGTAATAGCGGAAGCACTCGGCGACCATGCCGATCTCGCCGCGGGCGTCTGAGATCGGCTTCCCGGCGTTCCGCGCCTCGAGTCGAGCGAGGTCCTCCGCCTCCGACTCGATCTGGGCAGAAAGCCGGTGAAGGAGCAGGGCCCGGTCGGCGGGCGCAACCGCGCGCCAGGCCGGGAACGCCGCCTTTGCCGCCGCAACGGCGGAATCCACTTCTTCGGCGCCGGCACGCGGCACCTCGGCCATGACCTGCTCTGTCGCAGGCTCGACGACGGCAAGGCTCATGCCGCAACCCCGTCCCTCATCGCGGCCGCGGCGAGCGCACGGAAGGGAGCCCCGTCGCGCAGCTCCTCCGGATGCCACAAGAAGCCGACGGCGAACGAGCGCTCCGGCACCTCGATCGCCTCGACCAGGTCATCGGGGACCGACCAGCCGGTGGCCACGAGACCTTCGCCGAGGCGGTCCAGCGCCTGATGATGGTGGGAGCGCACGTCAGCTCGATCGGTGCCGGCCGCCCGAGCGGCGAGCGATCCCGGCTGGAGGCGGACCTCGTGGGTCGAGAACGTTCCAGGCACCTCGACGTGCTGGGTCGCGTCGCCGAGGTGCTGCACCAGCGTGCCTCCGCAGGCCACGTTCAGGATCTGCGTGCCGCGGCAGATCGCGAGCACCGGCATGTCGCGCTCGAGCGCGCCGCGGCAAAGCGC
The DNA here is from genome assembly GCA_963772035.1 of uncultured bacterium. Lineage (GTDB taxonomy): Bacteria > Actinomycetota > Thermoleophilia > Solirubrobacterales > 70-9 > JALZKA01. The sequence continues at coordinate 92,053 of CAVYVT010000008.1, read as the reverse complement.
TATCTCGAAGCGATCGCGCTCGGCCCTGAACCCGATCGTCCTGGGGTCTGGCTCAGCCCCGTAGCTCGCCGGGTCGAGGTCGGCCCCGCCGGAGAGAACGAGGGCATCCAACACGTCGAGGAGCTCCGCCGGGTTCGTAGCGCTTTCCTCCTCGGCGGGAAGCAGGAGCGGGATAGCCCCCGACTGCGCCACGCACTCCGAGTAGTGGCGCTGCGAGATGTTCACCTCGGTGTCGCGCCAGACGACCCAGTTCGCGGTCTCGAGCGCCGCGGTGATGCCGACTACGGGGCGGCGCATTGCACCTACACCCCCACCGGCACATGCTGCTTTCGGGGCAGACCCCTCATCTCACAGCCTCTCGAACCCGCGGTACTTCTCCCAGTCCGTCACCGCCGCCTCGAACGCGTTCAGTTCGACCTGCGCGTGGTTGATGTAGTGGTCGACGACCTCCTGGCCAAATGCGTCACGCGCCAGATCGGAGGCAGCAAAGAGGTCGCGCGCGTCGTAGAGGTTCTTCGGGACGCGCGGCTTGTCGGAGGTATACGCGTTCCCCTCGAGCGGCGGCTCGAGATCGAGCTCCGAGTCGATGCCGTCGAGACCGGCCGCGATCATCGCGGCCAGCGCCAGGTAGGGGTTGACGTCGGCCCCAGGGAGGCGGTTCTCGACGCGGAGCGATTGGCCGTGACCGACCACTCGCATGGCGCAGGTGCGGTTGTCGACGCCCCACGCGACCGCCGTCGGCGCGAACGAACCCTCCGCAAAGCGCTTGTACGAGTTCACGTGCGGTGCGAAGAAGAGCGTCAATTCCTCCAGGTGAGCCAGCTGTCCGGCGACGAAGCGGTCGAACATCTGGCGGTCGTCGCCGAAGGCGTTGCCGCCACCCTCGTTGCCTAGCGAGCAGTGGATGTGGCAGGAGTTGCCCTCCGCCTCGTTCCACTTCGCGATGAAGGTGATCGAGTTCCCTTCCTGCGCAGCGATCTCCTTGGCGCCGTTCTTGTAGATCGCGTGGTCGTCGGCCGTGCGAAGGGCCGGGCCGTAGAGGAAGTTGATCTCGTGCTGGCCGAGGTTGCACTCGCCCTTCGAGTTCTCGACGGTCATCTCGGCGCCCGCCATCTCGTTCCGGATCCGGCGGATCAGCGGTTCGACGCGAGCGGAGCCGAGCAGGGAGTAGTCGATGTTGTAGAGGTTCGCCGGCTCGAGGTCGCGGTACCCCTGGTTCCAGGCATCCTCATACGAAGTCTTGAAGACGATGAATTCGAGCTCAGTTCCCGCGTTGCAGATCAGACCGCGCTCGGCGAGCCGGTCGAGCTGGCGCCGCAGGATCTGGCGCGGTGAGGCGACCACGTCCTTGCCGTCCGCCCAGCAGAGGTCCGCCATCACGAGGACGGTGGCCGGATGCCACGGGATCGGCCGCAGCGTGTCGAGATCCGGCTTCATCTCGAAATCGCCGTAGCCGCGCTCCCACGACGACATCTCGTAGCCCGGTGACCGTCTCCATGTCGACGTCGACGGCGAGGAGGTAGTTGCAGCCCTCCGCCCCGTGCTCCAGCAACCGTGTCGAGGAAGTGAGAGGCGGTCAGGCGCTTGCCCTGGAGCCGCCCCTCCATGTCCGCGATCGCGAGCAGCACGGTGTCCACCGTGCCGTCCGCGACCGCTTTCTTCAGTTCTTCGAGCTTCACCTCGTCAACGTAGCTTCACCCGGCGCGGCGGCTACTGGAACTCCTCGGGGATGTGCTCGATGTTCGGATCGTCGATCGTCCGCTCCTGGCCGGTGAAGTGGCCCTTCGCGCGCCTCCAGCCGAGCCCCACGGCGATCATTGCGATTCCGATCACCACTGGCGCGTAGTTCGCATAGTTCGCATCCCATTGGTCATCCCACGGCACGCCGAGCGGACTCGTCGGCAGCAATCCGATGAAGCAGATGAACAGGATCCAGATGATTGACACCGGATTCATCCACTTCCAGTGGCGGCCGATATTCCACGCCGGTGACGGCTCGAACTCGTCGCCCATGCGCCAGCGCAGATAGATCGGGATGGCGAAGCAGATGAAGAGGCCGATCACGCAGATTGAGATCACGGCGAAGAACGCGACCGGAAGCACGGTGCCGGGCGCGCCCCAGAGTGCCGGGATCGTGACGATCAGGGCGAGAGCGGCCATGCCGATAACGGCGTTGAACGGAACGCCATCGCGGTTGACCTTGGCGAAATGCCTGTGACCTGGCATCCCGCGGTCGCGCGAGAACGCGAACGCCATACGCGAGGCACTCGTCAGACAGGCAAGCCCGCAGAAGAGCTGCCCGACCGTGCAGATGATGAGAACGGCCTTGAACCCGGCCGAGTCGAGAGCGCCGCTGAGAACCGCGAAGACCGAGCCGACGCCGAATCCGTTCTCGGCATCGCTGATGTTCGCCGGGTCTTGCACTGCGAACGTGATCGCGAGCAGGACGAGCCATCCGATGATCGCGGAGTAGAAGATCGACTTCCAGACCCCGCCGGCGGCGGCCCTCGACGCTCCGCGCGTTTCCTCGGAGAGATGAGCCGAGGCGTCGAAGCCGGTGATCGTGTACTGCGTGAGCAGGAATCCGATCGGTAGGAGGTAGATCCAGAAGAAGAACCCACCTGTCTCGCCGTCGTTGAAGCCCGAGTTGTTCAGGCGCTCACCGAATACGAAACTGAAGTCCTGATGTGTGTCCGGAACGATTACGAGGAGCACGATGATCACCGCGACTCCGAGCACGTGCCACCACACCGAGATGTTGTTGATCATCGCCAGGAGGTTGGTGCGGAAGATGTTGATGATCGTGGTGGCGATCAGGATGATCGCGAAGAGGACGAAGGTCTCGGCGAGGATGTGCTCCGCATCGCCGAAGTTGATCCCGAAGACATCGACCCCGTAGGTGCCCGAGGGTCACGTTCAGGAAGCCGGCGCACGCGTACTGGACCGATGCGACCACGCCGATCAGCCCGAGGAGGTTGAACCAGCCGGTCCACCAGGCCCACTTGGGTCCGCCCAGCTTGCCGGCGAACCAGTAGATGCCGCCGGATGTGGGGTACTTGGCGACCAACTCAGCCAGCGAGAGGCCGATGATCAGGATCAGAGCCGAGACGATTGGCCAGCCCCATGAGATGGCGATCGGCCCGCCGTTGTTCCACGCAGTGGCGTACGCGGTGAAACAACCCGCGAGCACAGAGATGATCGAGAACGAGATCGCGAAGTTCGAGAACCCGCTCCACGCCCTGTTCAGCTGCTGCTTGTAACCCAGTTCGGCGAGGAGTGCTTCGTCCTCGTTCCGAATGTCGTCGGCCTTCGTCGTCATCTAGCTCCCCTCATTTCGGACCGACCCGCCCTTTTCGGGTAAAAGGTGTGCCGGACCAACCTATGGACGAAGCGAGACTAAGCGCAGAAGCGGACGTACGTCAAGTCCCCCAGGACGATCTGGGACAAATCGTCGAACAATTGGTGACCAAGCTTGGACAGTCCGTCGGCACCCCTGAGCCCCTCTCGGGCGGCATCACGAACCGCAACTACAAGCTCAACCTGGGCGGCACCGACTACGTCATCCGGGTGCCCGGCAAGGACACCTCCCTGCTGGGAATCGATCGAGCCGCTGAGTTCACGGCCAATGCTGCCGCCGCGGAGATCGGAGTCGCCGCGCCGGTGGCGGCGATGCTGACGGACCCGCCCGCGATCGTCACGAACTTCATCGAGGGCCGCGCGATGGACGCGGAGGAGCTTCGCGATTCACAGCCGCTCTGCGATGTGGCGGACGCCCTGAGAGTGATGCACGCTGCGCCGGAGATCCCGTCGCGCTTCGACTCGTTTCGGATCGTCGAGAACTACGAGAACGTGGCGCGGGACCTTGGTGTCGAGATCCCGGCCGGGTATTCGGACGCCCATTCTTGCGCTGACAAGATCGAAGAGCTCATGACCGGGCCGGAGCATGTTCCGGTCCCCTGCCATAACGACCTCCTGGCGGCGAACTTCATCTGGGACGGCATGCGCGTGCGGATCGTCGACTGGGAGTACGCGGGCATGGGCGACCGCTACTTCGACCTCGCCAACTTCGCGGTAAACAACGAACTGCCGAAGGACACCCGCCACAAGATGCTCGAGCACTACTTCCGCCGGCCGCCGACCGAACGTCAGCTCGCGACGCTTCATCTCTTCACGTTCATGTCCGACTTCCGCGAGGCGATGTGGGGCGTCGTCCAACAGGGCGCGTCCGACATCGAGTTCGACTTCGCCGACTACGCGACCAAGCATTTCCGCCGCCTCGCCGAGACCGCTGAAGCGCCCGAGTTCACCCAAGCACTGGAGGCCGTTCGTGGCGATTGACCGCGACCCACCCGATCGCGCGCGATGCGTGATCATCGGCGGCGGCGTCGGTGGTGTCTCGATCGCCTACCACCTCGCCGAGCTCGGTTACGAGGACGTCGTCCTCGTCGAGCGCTCGCAACTCACCTCCGGGTCGACCTTCCACTCGGCCGGACTCGTCGGGCAGACACGCGGCTCGGTGTCGCTGACGAAGATGATGATGCACTCGGTCGAGCTCTACCGCCGGATCGGCGACGAGTCGGAATTCGACCCGGGCTGGGTCGAGTGCGGAGGCATCAAGCTCGCCTCGTCCGAGGAGCGGATGGAAGAGCTACGCCGCCAGGCCGGGTGGGCGAAGACCTTCGGCCTGCCGCTGGAGCTGATCTCGCCCGAAGAGGCAAAGGAGAAGTTCCCGCTGATGTCGACGGATGGCGTGCTGGGCGCCGCGTGGCTTCCGACCGACGGCTACCTCGATCCATCGCAGCTCACCTACGCGCTGGCCGATGGAGCAAGGCGCGGAGGCGTGCGGATCTTCACCTCGACGCGAGTGACCGGCATCGAGGTCTCCGGCGAGCGGGTCCAGGCGGTCGAGACGGACCGCGGGCGGATCGAGTGCGAGGTGGTCGTGAACGCGAGTGGCATGTACGCGGCCGAGATCGCCCGGCTGGCCGGGGTGCGAGTGCCCGTCATCCCGATGTCCCACCAGTACGTGGTGACCCAGCCGATTCGCGAGCGCTCGGCCGGCGAGCGCCTGCCCACCCTGCGGGACCCTGACCTCCTCGTGTATTACCGAGAGGACGGCGAAGGGCTGGTCATGGGCGGCTACGAGCACGACTCGAAGCCGGCGTTCCTTCCCCGCGGAACCGATGACTTCGACGAGATCCCGCCCGACTTCAACGGCCGCCTGCTCGAGGACGAGCCCGACCGCTTCGAGGAGATCGCCGAGAACTCGAAGATCCGCGTGCCGGCGATGAAGGACGCGAAGATCACCAAGCTCATCAACGGGCCCGAGGCGTTCACCCCCGACAACGAGTTCTGCCTTGGCGAAACCGACGTCGCAGGATTCTTCGTCGCCGCCGGCTTCTGCGCCCACGGGCTCGCCGGGGCGGGCGGGATCGGAATGGTCATGGCCGAGTGGATCTCGAACGGGGAGCCCTCGCTCGACCTGTGGAGCATGGATGTGCGCCGCTTCGGTGCCCATTACCGCTCTCCGGCGTACACGCACGCTCGCACCCGGGAGAACTACGAGACCTACTACGACATCCGCTACCCCAATCACGAGCGGCAGGCGGGGCGACCCCTGCGCGTCTCACCGGCGAACGGATGGCACCGTGAACATGGCGCCGAGTTCGGCGAGAAGTCCGGCTGGGAGCGGGTCAACTGGTACGAGTCGAACGCCGAGCGGGGCGACGAGAACCTTCGGCCTCGCGGATGGGCCGGCATGAACTGGTCGCCGGCGATCGGCGCCGAGCACCTCGCCACGCGCGAGGCGGCGGCGATCTTCGACGAGTCGTCATTCGCGAAGATGGAGATCTCGGGCCGTGGCGCCGCCGAGTTCGTCGAGCGGCTATGCGACAACCGCGTTGCTCGCGGAGTCGGGCAGATCACCTACACGCAGATGTTGAACAGCCGCGGCGGCATCGAGTGCGACTTCACCGTCGCCCGGCTGGCTGAAGAGCGCTTCTCCATCGTCACGGGCACGGCTTTCGGGCGCCATGACCGCAGCTGGATCACCTCGCACCTGCCCGGGGATGGCTCCGTCCAGGTCCACGACATGACTTCCGCGTATGCCTGCTTCGGCATCTGGGGTCCGCGAGCCCGAGACATCCTCCAGCCGCTCGTCCCGCAGGACCTTGGCAACGAGGCCTTCCCATACATGACCCTCCAGGACATCACGGTCGGCAACGTTCCCGTCCGGGCGCTCCGCGTGACGTATGTCGGCGAGCTCGGCTGGGAGCTCTACTGCCCGACCGAGTACGGACTAGGCCTGTGGCGAGCGCTGTGGGAGGCAGGCGAACCGCACGGCATCGTGGCGGGTGGCTACCGGGCGATCGACTCGATGCGGATCGAGAAGGGCTACCGCGTCTGGGGCGCAGACATCACCCCGGACGAGACGCCTTATGAGGGAAGCGTCGGCTTCTGCGTGAAGCTCGACAAGGAAGGCGGATTCTTCGGCCGCGACGCCCTCGTGGAGGCAAAGGAGCGCGGGCCGCAGAAAAAGCTCGTCGCGATCCTGCTCGAGGACCCGCGCTCGGTCGCCCTCGGCAACGAGCCCGTCCAGATCGGCGGCGAGATCTGCGGGCGGGTCACCACCGGGGGCTACGGCTACACGCTGGAGCGCTCGATCGCCTACGCGTACGTGCCGCCCGATCAGGCCGAAGCGGGCACTGGGGTCGAGGTCGAGATCTTCGGCAAGTGGATCGCGGGCGAGATCGCTTCCGAGCCGCTCTTCGATCCGAAGGGTGAGCGGATCAAGGCCTAGCGCCCGGCGGAGCGCCCCTGGCCCTCTCAGGCGGAGGCCATCAGGAGCCCCGCCAGGATGTGCTCGGTCCCCTCGATGTGCTCGCGCATCAGGCCGACGGCGCGAGTCGAGTCGCCCCGGCGCAGAAGTCCGACGAGGGAGCGGTGCTGCTCGTTCGAGTGCGTCAGCACCTGGTCGGGATGGGCGATCAAGGCGATCAGAGCGCTCATCGCGCCCTGAACCTCGGTCATCTCGGTCACCAGGCGCGGCGACCGTGCCGTCTCGGCAATCGCGATGTGGAAGCGGATATCGGCGCGGCGGTACTCCTCGAAGTCGTAGACCTCCGACATGCGGTCGACCAGCTCGTCGAGGCGATCGAAGTCGGGTGCCTCCGCTCGCTCGCACGCCAGGAGGGTCGCTCCTGTCTCGATCGCGACCCGGTGCTCGAGGACAGACCATGCCTCGGCGCCCAGGGGCTCCGATTCAGGCTCCGTCAGTGGGGGCTCTTCAGCGACGAAAGTCCCGCCTCCCCGCCCCCGTTGGGCCACGAGGAGGCCCGACTGGGTGAGCGTTGTCAGCGCCTCGCGGAGCGTCGATCGCGAGATCCGCAGCTCGCCCGCGAGCTCGCGCTCCGGCGGCAGCTTGGCTCCAGGAGCCAAGAGGCCAAGCCGGATAGCCGTCCCGAGCCGCTCCACCGTCTCCTCGAAGGTGGTCGGTGGGCGCACGGGCTGAAAGACCGCCTCGAGAGCGGCGTCGCGCTCCATTGCCTCACCGTAACGCCTCTGAGCGCCCTCCACTACGCCCGGGCGAAAGCCGCCTGAAGATCTTTCGACATTTGGATAACCCCTGTCCCCTTTCACGGGCTAGGCTGAATCGCACTCTCTTGCAACTCATACCCGAGGCCCGGACGAGACGCGCCAATGAAGGCGCGTTCCGTGCGCTCATGGAGGACTGAAAGCCACATGCCCCGCATCCGTCAGCACAACGTCACCGCCGCCCAATGGAGCCCCAATGGCGAAGCCTTGGGCTCGCTCGACCTGACCAAGTCGGACGCCTACCCCTTCGGGGAGAACGTCTTCTCGGCCGCGGTTCAAAAGGAGCGCCTCTCGAAGGACACCTTCAAGAAGCTCCAGAACGTCCTCGACAAGGGCGAAGCGCTTGATTCCTCGCTTGCTGACGAGGTCGCCGAAGCGATGAAGGAGTGGGCACTCGAGAAGGGCGCGACGCACTTCACGCACGTCTTCCAGCCCCTGACCGGCCTCACCGCGGAGAAGCACGACTCGTTCTTCGGGCCCGAGGGCGATGGCACGGCCGTCGCGGAGTTCAAGGGCTCGGAGCTGATCCAGGGCGAGCCGGATGCCTCCTCGTTCCCGACGGGTGGAGTCCGCGCCACATTCGAGGCGCGCGGCTACACCGCGTGGGACCCGACCAGCCCGGCTTTTATCCTCGAGAACCCGAACGGGGCGCTCCTCTGCATCCCGACCGCGTTCGCGTCATGGACGGGCGAGGCGCTCGACGCCAAGATCCCGCTCCTTCGCTCGATGGACGCGCTTTCGCGCTCCGCCATCCGGGCCCTCCGCCTGCTTGGCGACGAGGAGTCTCAGCGCGTCTTCACCACGGTCGGCCCTGAGCAGGAGTACTTCCTGATCGACGAGCAGTACTACTTCGAGCGCCCCGACCTGGTCACGACCGGGCGCACGCTTTTCGGCGCGAAGCCGCCGAAGGGCCACGAGCTGGACGACCACTACTTCGGGGCCATCCCGGAGCGGATCCTCGCGTGCATGCTCGACGCCGAGACGGAGATGGCGAAGCTGGGCATCCCGATCAAGACCCGGCACAACGAGGTTGCGCCGGCTCAGTACGAGATCGCGCCGATCTTCGAGAACTCGAACGTCGGGTCCGACCACCAGCAGCTCCTCATGCAGGTCCTCCAGAACGTGGCTCGGCGCTACGGCCTGGTCTGCCTGCTCCATGAGAAGCCGTTCGCCGGAGTCAACGGCTCGGGCAAGCACAACAACTGGTCGATGGGCACCGACTCGGGCCACAACCTGATGGAGCCTGGCGACACGCCCGCGGACAACTCGAACTTCCTGTTCTTCTGCTCCGCGGTGATCCAGGCCGTGAACAAGCACCAGGGCCTGCTTCGCGCATCGGTCGCGAACATCGGACAGGACCATCGCCTGGGCGCCAACGAGGCGCCGCCCGCGATCATCTCGATCTTCCTCGGCGCCGAGCTGGAGAAGGCTTTCGAGTCGATCGCATCGGGCTCGGGCGACGGCAACACCGAAGCGTCGTTCCTCGAGCTCGGGTCGGACGTCCTCCCCAACCTGCCGATGGACGGCGGCGACCGCAACCGGACCTCGCCGTTCGCGTTCACAGGCAACAAGTTCGAGTTCCGCGCGCTCGGATCGAGCATGTCGCTCGGGTTCCCGAACACGGTGCTGAACACGATCGTTGCCGAGGCGATCGACGATCTGGCGGATCAGCTCGAGTCCAAGCTGCACGCCGGCAGGGACGTCACGGCGGCCGTAGCAGACGTGGTCGCGTCAACCTACGGCGCTAACAAGCAGGTCATCTTCGGCGGTGACAACTACACCGACGAATGGCATGCCGAGGCCGAATCCCGTGGGCTCAAGAACCTGCGCACGACGCCCGACGCGCTGCCCGAGGTGATTGCGGCGCCGACCGTCGAGGCGTTCGACAAGTACCACGTCTTGTCAGAGCGCGAGCTCCACTCGCGCTACGAGGTGTGGCTGGAGCAGTACGTCACCCGCGCGAACATCGAGGCCGAGACGACGGAGTCGATCGCCCGCACGATGATCCTGCCGGCGGCGCTCCGCCATCTGGCTCTGATCGACGCGGCCGGCGTTTCGTCGCTCTCGTCCGGCACGCGGGCGCTGGTCGACACCTTCGTCAGCGCGCTCGACGCTCTTGGCGAGGCGAACGTCTACCCCGACGGCGTCGAAGGCCTGGAGCTCGCCGAGTATTCGCGCGACCACCAGCTCGCCGCGATGGCGACTGTCAGGGAAGCGGCAGATGCGCTCGAGAGCGTCGTCGCCGACGACCTGTGGCCGCTGCCGAAGTACTCGGAGATCCTCTTCATCAAGTAGAGAGTTTCCGCTCGACTCCCATGCGCTGAGGGTTTAGTCTTCAGCGCATGGGGGGCGAGATCCAAAGCCTGCTGGAGCGCTACGACAGGGCCTGGAACGACCAGGACCTGGACACGATCGTCGAGCTTCATGCGCCAGGCATGGTCTTCGAGAACCACACCGCCGGCAGTCGGGCGGAGGGGGACGAGGTGCGCGGCCACATCGGCCGGATCTTCGAGAACTGGCCCGACATGCGCTTCCGAGGCCGAAAGCTTCAGGTCCGTGAAGAGCTGGCCGTGAGCGAATGGACCGCATCTGCGACCAAGCCGGATGGCCAGAAGATCGAGTGGGACGGCGTCGACATCTTCGAGTTCGAAGACGGCCTGATCAAACGCAAGGGCGTCTACTCCAGCTCGGCCACCCCCCGCGTCCTCGAATAGTCAAATCGAGCCCTAGCGACTCGGCCGCGGCGGTAGCGCTCGGAGGGGACGCCGACTGCCGTAGCAAAGACCGCTAGGACTCGATCAGATGGCCGCTTCTCGCGGGCGGCCACGCTCGGTGCGCGTCAGGCAGAACGCCTGGCCGGCTCCGAATCGGAAACGGGAGGTGGCTCACCCGTATAGAGCCGCTCCCGCTCTCCGTCGAGCACTTCGTCGTGCTCGTCGAAGTTCTGTTCGCTCGCATCTCCGTTGCTCGCGCCGTCAGTGTCGCTCGCGTCCGGGTCCAGCTTCTGCGCGTGCTCGGAGTGCGCGTCGGCTTGGAGCTGTGCGACCTGCGCGGAGTGCGCCCGCTGCTCGGCCTCGGCTGCCTGCCGCCTGGCCGCTGCCGCTTCCTCCTCCGCGATCGCCGATTCCTTCTCGGCGTTGAGGCGATTGCGCTCGGCTTCCTCTCGATGCTCAGAGGCGATCAGCCGCTGGTCCTCGCGCTTCTGCGCAACCTGGCGACGGCTTGCAATGTAAATCGCCACGAGGATCGCCAACACTCCGACGGCGATCAGAATGATCACTGCTGTGCTCATTTTCGAAATCCTTTCCGGGGGTGGGACGTTCTTGTCCTCAGCCCCGGGTACCCCCGTCCGCCGAATCCATGCGAAAAAAGTCCAGAGGGATCTGGACGAATCACGTATGGTCCGCCCCGATGGACTGGAAGAAGGCGCTCAAGATGGCCGTCGGCATCCCGGAGACGGCAAAGGGCGCGTCGTCTTTAGGCGAGATTCCCGCCGGGACCGAGCAGACAGTCGAACTGCCCGCGGGTGAGCTGAAGATCGCCTACGCGGAGAACAGCAACCCTCCGAACGACTCGAGCGGCCGGATGGTCTTTCCGAAGCCCGAGGGATTCACCGTCTCGGTCTCGACCAGCGCGGGAGAGCCGCTCGAGGTTCGCGACCCGGGCCGAGCCAACGTCGGTGCCCAGATGAACAAGATCGCCTGGCGCGACATCGCCGACGTCACGATTCCCGCGGCCGGCTCTTACGTCATCTCCTCCACCCCTGCCCCACCAGACCGCAAGGAGCCCCGCCTCTTCCTGGCACCGAAATAGCGCCCCGCGAATACGTACGGACCGCGGTGCTCAGCGGGCGTCGATGACGAGCAGGTTGAACTTGGTGGTGGCGTCGTCGATAGCGCCTGCCGAGTGGTTACAGACCTGGATCCACATGTCGTTCGGCTCGCTTTCGTCGAACTTGGGCGTGTAGGTCAGCTCCGTCTCGCTCGTGGTGACTTCGGGAGTGAGAACGAGGTGATCTTTGTTATCCGCCGGGAGGCCGGTGACCTTCTTGTAGTCGCAGTTGTTGGCTGCGATCACCCCAATCTCGCCGGTGAAGTTGACGAACTCCCTTTGACCCACGTCTTTTCCGGCGAGCGCCCCATCCTTCACGTCTTTGCCGCGGATCGACTCGTTTGCAATGTCAGAGCTGCCGATCTGCCCGGCGGCGTAGGCCGATCCGCCGGCGATCACCAGAAAGAGGGCGAGCGCACCCATCCACTGGGAGCGAACATGTGCGAGGACCAAGCGGATCATCTGACTCCTTCAGCTAAACCTTGGCGGCCGAACTCTAGGCGCTTTTCGTCCAAGGCACCTAGTCCGACAGCCCAGCGGTCTTGAGCGCATCGGGAAAGTCGGGGCCCGCACCGAGCTGTTCGAGCCGGATGAGTTTCCCATCGCGGAGCTTCCACGAGACGAGGATCGGGTTGCGCAACCGAACGTCGCTTCCTGGCATTGTCCGAGAAATACTCCCTGCGGTGATGATCTCGTCGCCCCGATCGTGGAAATGATCGATCTCCCAGACGCCCCCAGACAGGGCAGCCCATTGCTTCCGCACTACGGCGACGATTTCGTCGTGCCCTCGCCTGGTGCCCGGCTCAACGGCCATGCGGGCATTGACGTACTCGGCCTCAGGATCGGTCAGGGCGAGGATGCCTTCGATGTCCTGACGGTTCCAAGCGTCGACCGCCCGACGCACAACCTCCACGTTCTCTTCCGACATCGCCCGCGCAGTATCTCGCGACGCGGCAGAGATATGTGCTGACCATGCGACCGGGCAGGCGTCAGCGCATGTGCCGTGCAATGACTACGCGCTGGATCTCGTTCGTACCCTCGTAGATCTGGGTGATCTTCGCGTCGCGCATCATGCGCTCGACGGGGTACTCGTTCACGTAGCCGTAGCCGCCGAGCACCTGCACCGCCTCGACGGTGACCTCCATCGCCGCGTCTGAGGCAAAGAGTTTTGCCATCGAGGAGTACATGCCGAGCTGCGGGTCGTTGCGGTCCGCCATCGCGCACGCCTTGTAGAGGAGTTCGCGCGCGGCGGCAGTCTTCGTCTGCATGTCGGCGAGCTTGAACTGGATGCCCTGGAGCTCGTTGATGGGCTTGCCGCCGACCTGGCGCTCCTTCGCGTAGTCGTTGGCGTAGTCGGTCGCTCCCTGAGCGATCCCAACCGCCTGAGCCGCAGCGCCGAGGCGAGTCCGCTCGAGGGTCCCGAGCGCGACGGCCATGCCGCGGCCGACCTCGCCGATCACGTTCTCCTCGGGCACGCGCACGTCCTCGAAGACGGGCTGGCCGGTGGGCGAGCCGTGGATGCCGAGCTTGTGCTCGTACTTGGGCACCGAGAACCCCTCGGCGTCCTTCTCGACCACGAAGGCCGTCGCGCGGCGGTTCTCGCGGTCCGTCGAGGCGAAGACGACATAGAAGTCGGCGATGCCCGCGTTGGTGATCCAGCTCTTCGTGCCGTTGATGATCCAGTCCGATCCGTCCTGCTTCGCGGTCGTGCGCATGTCGGCGGCCGCTGAGCCAGCGTCGGGCTCGGAAAGGCAGAAGGCGGGGGACTTCTCGCCGGTGGCGCAGTCCGGCAAGAAGCGGTCCTTCATCTCCTCGGAGCCGAACAGCTGGATCGGGAGCGTGCCCAGCTCCTGCACCATCAGGATCAGCGCCACGGCCGCGGATGCCTTCGCCAGCTCCTCGACCGCCATCTGGAGCATCAGGGTTCCGGTGCCAGTGCCGCCATGGTCCTCGGAGAACGGCAGGCCCAGGATGTCCTGCTCGGCGAGGAGCTTGCGGATATCCCACGGGTACTCGTCGGTCTGATCGATCTCGGCGGCGCGCGGGGCGACCTGCTCCTGGGCGATCTGGCGGACCAGATCGCGGAAGTCCTGGTGCTGCTGCGGAATGGAATAGAGGTCGGTGGGCGTAGCAGTCGTCGAAGTCATGCGCTCATCCTGCCAGGCAGCTCATATGACGATGACGGCGGTGCCGATCGAGGCGAAGCGGTAGACGTACTTGGCCTCGGGCGACGGGACCCGAACGCAGCCGTGGGAGGCTGGATAGGTCGGAACCTGTGCGTACTCGTGGAAGGCGATTCCGGCGTTGAAGTAGGAGGCGTACGGCAGCCACTGCTGGAACGGAACCGACCAGGAGTTCTTCTCCTTGCGAAAGACCGAGTAGCTCCCCGAAGGCGTAGGAGTGCCGGGCGCCCCCGACGACGTGTGGACGGCGCGCTTCGTCTTGCCGTCGCGGATAAGGAGCGTCACACCCTTGGAGCGGTACACCTCGATCCGCGTGGCAGGGCCCGAGTTCCGGGGCTTCGGGCGCTTTGCAGCCCGAAGGGCCGCTTGGGTCTGCGGACCGACGATGCCGTCGCGCTGAAGGCCTTCCCATGACTGGAAGGCGATCACGGCCTGTTGCGTGCGGTAGCCATTCAGGCCGTCGACGGCGCCGGGCGGCAGGTACCCGAGATTCGCCAGCTTCTGCTGTACCGCGGCGGTGCCGGAGCTGTACGAGCCCTTGGGCTTTTCGATCGGCGGAGGGCCGCCCTCGGGCTTTTCGAAGTCGGAGCGGTCGCGCGGGGGCCCTGTCGTGATGCCGCCGGCAACGACCTTCGCGGAATCGACGTCGTCGAACTGCGTGAGCGTGTACGTGACCTGGCTCAAACGCGCATCGAGCGCCTCTTTCTGCGCTGCATCGCGCGCGGCGGGATCGGCCGGCACGCCCTTCAGGAAATCCTTCGAGACCTGGACGACCGCCGTGCCGTCGTCCTCGACCTTGACGCCATCCACCTCGACTCCCGCCGGAATCTCCGTTGCTGCGGAGAGATTGCCGCCCTCCTCCTTGCCGGTCGGACCCTTCACGAGCGCCTTGGCGGCGGCTTTGGGGTCGTCGAGCTCGCGTTCGACCGGCTTGAGCTGCTCCCCGGCCGTGAGCCAGATCTTGGTCGCCTCGGACTCGTTGTCCTCCGGTTCGGAGTTGGCCTGTTCTTCCGCCGGCGGAGCGTCGGTCTCTTCCGGAGATGACGAGGCGTCGTTGTCGTCGCCGCCTCCACATCCCGCAATCAGAACGGCCGCGAATGCTGTCGCCAGATGTCGCCGGTAGGCACGCATAGCCCGCGAAACCTAACTTGACGGGTATGCGAACATATGTTCGTGCTGGAAGAAGCGACGATCCTCCACGCTGACTGCGACGCGTTTTTCGCGGCCGTGGCGCAGCGGGACGATCCGTCGCTCAGGGGCAAGCCCGTTGCTGTCGGCCCCGGCATCGTGATGGCTGCGACCTACGAAGCGCGCGCCTTCGGCGTCCGCTCTGCGATGCCGGCCGAGAAGGCCAGGCGCCTCTGCCCCGGCTTGGTCGTCGTCAATGCGGACTTCGACTCGTACGTGACGAGCGAGCCGTCAGCTGTTTCGGATCTTTCGCGACACGGCGCCGGTCGTGGAAGGGATGTCGCTCGAGGAGGCGTTTCTCGACGTGCGAGGGCTTGGACGCATCTCGGGCCACCCTGTCGAGATCGCGATGGCACTCCGCGAGCGGGTGCGTGACGAGATCGGCCTGCCGCTCTCGGTGGGGATAGCCCGGACCAAGGGCGTCGCCAAGATGGCCTCGAAGATGTCGAAGCCGGAAGGGCTCCTGGCGGTGTCGAGCGAAGGCGAGCTGCCGTTCCTCCATCCCCTCCGAGTCGAACGCCTCTGGGGCGTGGGCAGATCGACAGCGGAGAAGCTCCACGCGGCTGGAATCGAGACGGTTGGCGAGGTCGCCTCGATGACGCGCGAGGAACTCGAGACGGTCCTGGGCCGTGCGGGCGCCAGAAGCCTCCACGCGTTCGCGTTGGGGCGGGATCCGCGGCGGGTGCGGATCGGCAGCGGACGGCGCTCGGTCGGATCGCAGCGGGGGCTTGGCCTGTCCCGGCTGCGAGATGGAGATCTGGACGCCACCCTCGTCTCGCTCGTGGATCGGGTGACCCACCGCATGCGAAAGGGCGGCCACGTGGGTCGCACCGTGGTTCTCCGCCTGCGCTTCGGCGACTACAAGCGCGCGACCCGCTCGAGAACCCTCTCGCACGCGACCGCCGGTACCGAGCCGATCCTGGCCGCTGCGCGCTCGCTGGCTCGCGAGGCGCTGCCGGAGATGCGGCGCCGCGGGGTAACCATGGTGGGGGTCACGGTGCAGGGCCTTGGCGACGGGGCGGCCGTTCAGCTCGAGTTGCCGATCGGCCGCTCCTCCCCCGCCCTCGACAAGGCTCTGGATCAGGTGCGGGAGCTGTTCGGCACCGACTCCGTTACCCGCGGGCACGCGCGCGTTAGTGCCCGCGGTTCGGGGTAGCCGTGCATCACCCCAGCGAAGGAGGAGCGAATGCCGGACGAGGAAGGCAACCAGGAGGTTGACGAGGCACCGGAGACGCCGCTTCACGCCCACGGCTCGGGCATCGAGGAGGAGAACGACCGTCCCCGCGAGGACCAAGCAGAGGGCAACATCGTCGAAGAAGGCGAGGACTCGGCAGACGCCGCCGAGAAGACAGGCGGCGCGACATCTGGAGGGCCGCCCAGCTCGGACGCCGGTGATGACCCCTCAGAGGTCGAGCACGACCCGAACGGCTAATTGACGGACGGGGCGCTTGCGCCGATCGCGTGAGCGCCGCCGTCTGCATGGAGGATCTCGCCACTGACGGCGCGTGAGAGGTCCGAGAGAAGGAAGAGCACCGCATCCGCGACCGCTGCCGGGTCGCGCTCGTCCCAACCGAGCGGCGCAGCGTCGCTCCAGTGTGAGGCGAGCTGATCGAAGCCGGGGATGCCGCCGGCCGCCGGTGTTGCGACCGGACCGGCCGAGACGAGGTTGACGCGCGCGCCCTTTGCTCCGAGGTCACGGGCCAGGTAGCGCGAGACGGCTTCGAGCCCCGCCTTCGCAACGCCCATCCAGTCGTAGGCCGGCCACGCGACCGATGCGTCGAAGTCGAGGCCGACGACGCTGGCTCCTGCCCCTGAGCCGTTGCGCTTCGCGAGCATCGGATCCAGCGCGGAGCACAGCGCCCCGAGCGAGTAGGCGCTGGTCTCAAACGCCCGCATGGCGCTTGCGCGCGGGGTGTCGAGGAACTCCCCGCCCAGGGCGTCGGGCGGCGCGAACGCGATCGCGTGCACTATGCCGTCGACCGAATCCCACCGCCCTCCGAGCTCTTCCGGGAGATTCGCGAGGTCCTCGTCGGAGTCGACGTCCAACTCGAGGACATCGGGGACTGGGTCGAGGTTGCGCGCGGCGCGCTCGGTCATGCGCCGAACCCGGCCGAATGACGTAAGGACGATCTCCGCCCCTTCGCGCTGCGCGCCCTCGGCGATGGAGTATGCGATCGAGTGCCGGTTGACGACACCGGTGATGAGGATGCGTTTGCCTTCGAGAAGGCCGCTCACAGAAGCACCCGCTCGCCGTAGAGCGCCTCGGAAGCGCTGTTCAGGGTCGCGCCGCTTTCGTGAGCGTCGTACGAGGGGTCGGAACCTTCAGCAGTCTGGCTCTCGGCTGCGCCCTTTGGCCGGTGGACGATGGTGATCCGCGCCCGGAGCGCGACTCGGTCGTCGGCGCCGAGCACGCGCCAGCGGAGGGTGACCAGCTCGTGGTCGTCGTCGATGGGTTGCACGGAATCGACGTCCGCTTCGGCACGGATCGTCTCGCCGATCGCAACCGGGCGCTTGAAGGTGAGTGAATCGATGCCGCGCAGGGCGACGACCCGGTCAGCGTCGAAGCCGATCAGGCCGACCGAGTAGGAGAGGACGAGCATGCCGTGGGCGATCCGCTCGCCGAAACGGCTGTCGGCTGCCCACTCTGCGTCGACGTGCTGCGGATGCCAGTCGCCCGTGATCGCCGCAAAGGAGACGATGTCGGACTCCGTGATCGTGCGGCTCCGGCCAGTCAGGCGGGCGCCCGCGCTGAGGTCGTCTGTACTCATCGAAGGGACTCCTCTCGGGTTCGGGTTTCGAAGCGCTCGGCGACGAGGGCGCGAAAGCCCTCGGCGGCGCGTTTGTGTCCAAGGGCCGACGGGTGGAGCCCGTCGCCGGCGAAGTTCTCCTGCCGTGACAGGCCGGGATGGCCGGCAACGTCCAGGACCTCTGCTCCGTAAAGAGACGCAACAGCGCGGGTGGCTGTATTGAGAGCGCGGAGATCTGCCTCGAAGCGCGCCTGCGTGCGAGGGCCGAGCCCGAGAAACTCCCAGCGGTCGGGGGCGGTCGCGGTGACGATCATCGCGTCCGGCCTCGAGCTGGTCAGGGCGTGGAGGATCGAGCCGAGGTTGCGGGAGTAGTCGTCGACGTCGCCGGACCTCAAGAGGAGGTCGTTGGCGCCGCAGACGACCGTGACGAGATCGGGCTCGAGGTCGATGGCGCGACTGACCTGGCGGCGGACGTCCGTGCTTGTGGCGCCGTGCACCGCGAGGTTCTCGTAAGTGAGGCCGTCTTCTCCCGCGATGGCCTCCGCGAGGATGTCCGCCCAGGACTCGCCGGGCGCGCAGCCCGTTCCGGCGGTGAAGCTGTCGCCCATCGCCACGTAGGTCTTCATCGCCTGCCTCCCAGGAGCGTGAGGGCCCAGGCGAGGCGCGCCCGCGTTTCCTCGGGCTCGATGACCTCGTCGACGAATCCGGATACGGCCGCGGCATCGGCGGTGAGATGCTCGCTCGCGTAGTCGTCTGCTAGCTCATCGCGAGCCTCGGACGGGTCGGGCGCCGCCTCGATCGTGCGGCGCTCGGTGATGCCCACGGCCTGGCGCGCGGCCATGATGCCGATCTCGGCACTCGGCCAGGCAAAGACCATGTCGGCTCCCAGGCCTCGCGAGTTCATGGTGATGACCGCGCCGCCGTACGCCTTGCGCAGGATCACCGTGAGCTTCGGCACGGCCGCCGCGGCGAAGGCTCGAAGGAGTTGAGCGCCGTAGCGGATCACGCCGGCGCCCTCCTGGCGCGTGCCGGGCATGAAGCCCGGGGTGTCGACAAGGACGACGAGCGGAAGACCGAACCGGGAGCAGCGGTCGACGAAGAGGGCGCCCTTTTCGGCAGCTTCTGAGTCGATGACTCCGCCGAGCCAGCCCGGCTGGTTGGCGATCACCCCGACGGGGCGGCCGTCGATGCGGGCGAGCCCGGTGACCATGTTCCGCGCCCAGCGCGCATCGAGCTCCATCAAGCGCCCACCGTCGACGACGGCCGAGATGACGTCGCGCACGTCGTAGACGCGGCGCGCCTCGTCCGGGACCGTGGCGTCAGCGCGTCCGTGGGCGGCCTCTGGCGCCGTCCCTTCTGGATTGGCGCCGACACGTTGCGGCAGGAACGAAAGGAGGTCGCGAGCACTCGCAATCGCCTGCGGCACGTCGGGAGCGGTGACCTGGCACACGCCGTTTTGGGAGTGGACCCTCGGGCCGCCGAGATCGTCCATTTCGACGTCCTCGCCCAGAGCTTCCTGCACGATCTTGGGGCCGGTGAGGAACATGCGCGCGTCCTCGGTCATGACGACGAAGTCGGTGAGTGCCGGCGAGTAGGCGCCGCCGCCTGCCGAGACTCCGGTGACAACGGAGATCTGGGGGACGAGCCTGGAAAGCTCGACGCTCGCGCGAAAGATCCGGCCGTACCCGGCCAGAGCCTCGTGCCCGTCCTGGAGGCGGGCGCCACCGGATTCGACGATCCCGACGACTGGCGCGCCGGACTCCCCGGCAAGGCGCATCGCCCGGACGATCGAGTCGGCATGCGAGCGGCCGAGCGAACCACCCTTGTGAGCGGGGTCCTGCGCGTAGCAATAGATAGGCCGGCCGCCCACGGAGCCCGCGCCCGCGACGACTCCATCCCCGTCGTCCGCGCTCGTGTGCGAACGGATGCCGGTGCGGATCGCCATGAAGGTCCCGGGGTCGCACAGGAGCTCAAGGCGCTCGCGCGGCGTCAGGTGCCGCGAGCTTGGCGGTGCTGTGGCGAGGGCGCTCATGAGGCGATGCAAAGGACCGCGTTGTGGCCGCCGAAGCCGAACGAGTTCGAGACGCCGATGTGCCGCGAGCCGCCATTGCCTGAGGCGGACACGAGCGCGCGTGCGTCGTTCGGGACGTAGTCGAGGTCGAGGCCCTCGTCTGGCTCTCCATAGCCAAGGGTCGGCGGCGCTACCGCCCGCCTGACGGCGCCCAGGGTTGCGATCGCTTCGACGGCTCCCGCCGCTCCAAGCAGATGGCCGATGGCCGACTTGGTGGACGAGACCGGGACGCGATGAGCATCGTCGCCGAGCGCGATCTTCAGCGCTTCGGTCTCGGAGCGGTCGTTCAGCGGCGTTGAGGTGCCGTGCGCGTTCACATAGTCCACTTCGGCCGACGTGATCTCGGCGTCCTCGAGCGCCAGGGTGACGGCGCGCGCGGCCGCGCGGCCAGACGGGTCCGGTGCGGTCAGGTGGTGGGCGTCTGACGTGGCGGCGTAGCCGATGAGCTCGCCGAGGATCTCGGCATCGCGCTCCTCAGCCGCGTCCGCAGCCTCCAGGATGAGAACGCCGGCGCCCTCTCCCATCACGAATCCGTCGCGCCTAGCGTCGAAGGGGCGGGAGATGCCGGTCGGCGAGGTCGCGGCCATCGATCCGAATGCGGCGATTGCGATCGGGGTGAGCGTCGCCTCCGCGCCTCCGCAGACGACTGCATCCGCGTCGCCTGCCTCGATCATGCGCTTGGCGGCGCCGATCGCGTGAGCGCCGGCGGCGCACGCGGAAACGATGCCGTAGGTCTGACCGTGAATGCCATGGCGCATCGCGACCGCAGCGGCCGCCGCGTTGCCCATCATGAGCGGCACGGACAGGGGTGAGACGGCGTCGGGCCCGCGCTCGCGAAGCACTCCAACCTGCTTTTCGAGCGAGGTAAGGCCGCCGATGCCGGTGCCGATGATGCAGCCGACGCGGTCGTGGTCGATGTCCTCTGAGTCGAGGCCGGCGGCCTCGATCGCCTCATCGGCTGCAACGACGCCGAGTTGCGTGAAGCGATCGGCGCGACGCGCCTCCTTGCGGCTCATGTGGTCGGTCGGCTCGAATTCGCCGCAGGCGCCCTCGCCGTCCTCGATGCCGCAGCGACCGGCGATCCAGCCGTCGATAAGCGCCTCAGCACCGACGCCGAGCGGCGTTACCGCGCCCGCTCCTGTGATGACGACGCGACGGGTCATCCGGCTTTCTTCACGACGAGGTCGATGACCTGCCCGACTGTGGTGAGGCCCTTCAGGTCGTCGCCCTCCAGGCGCACCCCGAACTCTTCCTCGACGATCTGAGCGAGCTCGACGAGATCGAGCGAGTCGACGTCGAGGGACTCGAACTCTGCCTCGCGCGAGATGTCGTCGGGCTCTGCCCCGACCTCGGCCAGTCCGTCGAAGATGACCTTCTCGACGTTTCCGGTTTCCGCTTTCGTAGTCATTTCTTGGTCCTTTCGCTCGTTGATTCAGGCGCTGAGGCCGCCGTCGACGGTCAGCGTGGTTCCGGTCACGTAGCTGGCCTCGGGTGAGGCGAGGAAGCGCACGCACGCCGCGACTTCCTCGGGAGTGCCGGCGCGACGCGCCGGGATCTCGCCCAGGGCCTCGCCGTTCACGTCCTCGGTGAACTTGGTGTCGACCAGCCCAGGCGCGACTGCGTTCACGGTGACGTTCCGGCGTGCCACCTCCACGGCGACTGTCCGCGTCATGCCGATCAGACCGGCCTTGGAGGCGGCGTAGTTCGCCTGGCCGGCATTGGCGCGCGGGCCGACGATCGAGGCGATGTTGACAATCCTCCCGTAGCGGGCGCGGAGCATCGGGCCCAGAGCACGCCGCGTGGTGCGAAAGGCGGCAGAGAGGTTGGTGTCGACAACGCGGTCCCAGGCGTCGTCCCCGAGCTGCGGAGAGAGGCCGTCGTCACGCACGCCGGCGTTGTTCACCAGAACGAGCACGGGGCCGTGCTCCCCTTCCAATGCCGTGAATGCGTCGTTGAGGGAGTCCGTGTCGCGGACGTCGCCGGCGATGAGCGTGGTGGTGCCGCCCGCGTCGGCGATCCCCTTGGCCACCTCTTCCGCGCCATCGGAGTCGGAGCGGTAGTTGATGGCAACGTGCCAGCCGTCTGCGGCGAGGGAGCGAGCTACCGCTGCGCCGATCCCGCGCGAGCCGCCGGTGACGAGCGCGCAACCTTCGGGCTTGCTGTTCGTGGTCTCAGCACTCACCGGCGGCCTCCCATTCGACGACGGTGGCGCCCCAGGTAAGCCCGGCGCCGAACGCGGCTAGAAGGACGGTGTCGCCTTGCCGGATCGCGCCCGCATCGACTGCGTCGCAGAGGGTGATCGGGACCGAGGCGGCCGATGTGTTCCCGAAGCGCGAGATGGACTCGGCGACGCGATCCGGGTCGAGCCCGAGTCGCCGGGTCAGCGCGGCGAGAATGCGGGCGTTCGCTTGGTGGAAGACGAAGTGGTCGATGTCGTCGATCTCCACGTTGGCGCCGGTCGCGGCCTCGAGCGCCGCCTGCGACATGCGATCGACGGCCTCTCTAAAGGTGTCTTGGCCCTGCATGTGGATGATGGCTTCCTCGCGCTCGGCCCTGATCAGCTCCGAAAGGGAGCCGTCGCTGCCAAGGGCGAACGGGCCGATCCCCGCGCCGGCCGCTCCGCCCACCACGACGGCTCCGGCGCCGTCGCCGAAGAGAGCGGCTGTCGAGCGGTCGTCGGGATCGACATGGGACGCAAGGCGCTCAGCGCCCACGACGAGGATGCGGTCGGCGCGTCCAGCTTCGATCTGTGCGGTCGCGAGGGAGAGCGCGCTCAGGAAGCCTGTGCATGCTGCCCCGACGTCCATCGCGCCGGCGTTCGAGTGAAGGCGGGCGGCAAGCATGGGGGCAAGGGCCGGGGTGAGCCGGTCGTGGCTTACCGTTGCGACGAGGATCTGATCGAGCTCGGATCCGGCGAGGTCCGCGGCGTCAAGCGCTCGCTCGGCGGCCGACTGCGCAAGGCCGAGAAGAGTTTCTCCCTCACCCAGGACGTGGCGCTCGGTGATGCCCGTCCGCTCGACGATCCATTGCGGGTCGATGCCGAGGCGCTCCGCGATCGGCTCGTTCTTGACGACGTGCGGCGGCACGGCGGCAGCGATGCTCAGGATGCCTGCCCTCCGGTTGGCCGACGGGGGAAATCTGCGTCTCAGAGTGGGAGCGGCCTCACGCATTTGCGGGCTCCAGTGCTTCGAGGTTTCGCTTGACGAGCCGGGTGAGGACGGTGCCCGGACCGGTCTCCACCCAGTCGTCGATGCCGCGGCGGAGAAGTGCGAGCACGGTGTCCTGCCACCGCACGGGAAGGACGAGGGCCGAGGCGAGCTCTTGGCGCGGCGAAGCGAATGCCTGCGTCGAGATGCAGGAGTGGACCGGGAAGGAAGGCTCGGAGAAGTCCGTCTCCTCGAGCGCGGCGCGATAGCCGGCGAGGGCGGGCTCCATCTCTTGCGAGTGGAAGGCGCCCTTGACGGGCAGGCGGATTGCGCGCGCTCCACGCTCACGCGCCTCGCGACGAGCTTCGCCCAGGGCGTCGCGCGGGCCGGCGAGGATCGTCTCGTCGGGTGCGTTCTCGTTTGCGACGGTCAGTCCGGTGGTCCGGGCGATCTCGATCGCGAGGTCGCGTTCACCGAGGACGGCGAGCATGCCTCCTCCACCCTGCTCTGCCGCTTCCTGCATCAGCTCGCCGCGGCGCGCGGCCAGGCGCAGTCCGTCTGCGTGATCGATGGCGCCGGCTGCGGCGAGCGCGGCGAGCTCCCCCAGTGAGTGTCCGGCAGCGGCGGCGGGCTCAGGGCGGCCAAGTCGCTCCCAGCCGGCGAGCGAAGCGCAGTAGATCGCGGGCTGGGCGAAGCGGGTGCCGTCGGCGACGTGCTCGAAGGGGTCGTCACCGACGAGATCGATCGCGAGCTCGAGGAGGTCGGGACGGGACTCGGCGACGGTTTCGCGCATGCCCTCTTCGTGGCTTCCCTGGCCAGGAAAGAGCAGCGCTGTGTGGGGTTGCTCGCGCATCACCAGATAGTTGTCCGAAGATGCGGTCCGGTGAGCGTCTTTTAGGCCCGGACCCCCCGAACGGCGGGGTATGCGGGTCCGGGTCGGGGGGTGCGCTACGTGATCAAGCCCATGCGCTGGGCCGCCTTCACGGCCTGGGCGCGGTTCCGGACGCCGAGCTTCCGGTAGATCGCCGAGGTGTGTTCCTTCACGGTGTGGGGCGAGAGGAAGAGCACCTTTGCGATCTCGGCGTTGGTCTCGCCTCGCGAGATATGCGAGACGACCTCGCGCTCGCGGGTGGTGAGGCTGACCTCGCCCTGCTCAGTCGTCTGGATGAAGACCTCCTGGCCGAGGGCGACCATGCGAACGGCGCGCACGACGTCGGCAGCTCCCCAGTCCTTGGAAACGAATCCGGAGGCGCCGGCGGCGCGGGCGACGGCGGGCGAGATCCGCCCGGATCCGGAGATGAAGAGAACTTTCAACTCCGGATGGACGCGGCGGAGCTCTTCTGCGACCTCCGCGCCCGACTCGCCCGCGAGGAAGAGATCAACGAGCGCAACGTGAGGTTGCGTGCGGGCGGCTTCGACGAGCGCGTCCTCTCCGTTCGTGGCGGCGGCGCAGCTCTCAACCCAGCTCTGGCGCTCGAGAAGAAGTCGAAAGCCCCAGTGGACGACGTCGTGGTCGTCGACGACGAGGATGCGCGTGGGATCAGGCGCCATTTGAGGTCTCCATGGGGCAGACAAGACGGAGGCGCCAGCGGTCGCCGTCTACGCGCCCGAACTCGACGACGGCCTCGTTCTGGAGGGCCTCGATGGACGCCAGGCGGAGACCCAAGCCGGTCGACTGCGCGCTCGGAGCGCCGTTCACGCCGTCGTTGGTGATCTCGAAGGCGAGGGTGTCGTCCGAGCCGCTTACCGCAATGGCGATCTTGGTGGGTTTGGCGTGCTTCGCGGCGTTGCGAAGGGCCTCGGCGAGGACGGTCTGGGTGAGCGGCTCCAGGCGCGACGGGACGCGCACGGCGCTCTGCCAAGTGACGCTGACGCGCTCGTCCTCCTCCTCCAGACGGCGAAGGACGCGTCGCAAGGTGAGCTTGGTTTCGCGCTCGGATGGGACGAGGCCGCGCTCGAGGGCTCCGCGGAGCTCGCCGAGAACCGACTGGAGCTCGGAGTCGGCGCGGGCGCGATCCTCGGCGGCGAGTTCGCCTTCTGCTCCCATGACCAGCGAGAGGGCGAAAAGGCGCTGGATGACCTGCTCGTGGAGTTCGCGTGTGAGCGCCACGCGCTCGTCGAGGCGATTGGCCCGCTCGCGCTCGCGCGCGGCGCCGTCGATTCCGGCGACGAGCGCGGCGGCTCGGCCGAGCGTGCGCAGTGGCAGGCGCTCACGCTCTTCGAGCTCGAACGGCGCGCCGTCCTGGTCGGCGAAGATGACGCCGACGTAACGACCGCCCATTGCGACCGGCACGCAGGCGATCGCCTCAGTTGCCACCACCGAGTGGAAGCGCTGCGGGACGTGCTCGTAGATGTTGCCCGAGAGCACGATGACGTCGTCGTCCTCGAGCGCACGCTGGGCGACGGGCGTCTCGTTGAGGGTCCCTTCCAGACGTTTGAGGAGAGTTGGCTCGACGCGGAAGGAGCCCGCCACGCGGACCGAGCGGTATGCGTCGTCATAAAGGAGGAGAGCGGCGCGCTTGAGGCTGGTCAGGCGACAGGCGGCGGCGCATAGGCGGTCGTAGAACTCGCCCGGCGGAGCGCTGCCGTGGCGGTCGCCGAGTAGGTCGACGAGGATGTCGATCGCCTGATCGCGTGCTGTTGCCGTCCGTGGCTCGATGCCACTCCTATCCCCACTGGGCCGTCTGGGTTACCCAAAACCCTCCGATCGGAGGAGCAGAGCGCACTCACTGAAAGCCGTCTTGTGTGGGAGATTCTGTTCGTGCATCACACGACAGGCGGAGCTCGTTGAAGCGGGTTGGCGTTATCGGCGCCGGCTTCGCAGGCCTGGCCGCGGCCGACGCCCTGCGTGCCTCCGGAGCGGAAGTGACTGTGCTCGAAGCGCGCGACCGAGTGGGTGGGCGAGTGTGGTCGGTGCCGTTCGGAGAGGGCGCGGTGGTCGAGCGGGGGGCGGAGTTCATCCTTCCCGGTTACGACGTGATGAACTCGCTGGCCGCGCGCTTCGCAATCCCGCTGGTGCTCAAGGGGACGCCTTACGGGCGGCGAGTGCCGATCGGAGAGGAGGCGGTTTCGCAGGCAGACGTCGAGGCTGCATTCGACCGCCTGGCCAGGGGTGATGCGGCGGACGCCGCAAGCGCTGCCGACGCGATCGCCACCTTGGACCTGGACCCACGCGTCTCGAAGTTGATCCAGACGCGTGTCGGGATCTCGAATGGCCACCCCGCCCAAGATCTTGCGGCCTCTGTGCTCGACGAGGGAGCCTCGACGTTCGGCGATTTCGACAACCACACGCTGGAAGGCGGCAACATGCGGCTCGCCGACGCGCTCGCGGCAGAGCTCGGCGCATCCGTGCACCTCTCATCGCCGGTCCGGAGGGTCCGCTGGTCGCAGGACGCGGTCAGCGTCGCCACGGATCAAGCCGAGATCGAGGCGGATGCCGTCGTGATCGCGATCCCTACCGCGCCGCTGGCCGAGATCGAATTCGATCCTCCGTTGGAAGGCGCGACCGCGGACGCCCTGCGCGCAGTCACCTACGGTCAGAACTCGAAGCTCTTTATTCGTATGCGCTCGCCCGCGCCGCCGAGCGCGATCATGTCGGTGGCCGGGCACTTCTGGACCTATACGCAGCTGGGCGCGGACGGCCGGCCGGCTCCCTTCGTAACCGGCTACACGGGGACGAGGTCCGCGGTCGAGGAGCTCGGCGGAACCGACCGGTTCGACCGCTGGGTTTCCGCGCTGACCGCGCTTCGCGAGGACCTCGATCTGGAGCCCGAAAGTGCCATGCTGTCGAGCTGGCACGACGACCCGTGGGTGCAGGGCGCGTACTCGGCTCGCACCCTCTCATCGCCGCTTCGCGACGACGATCTGATGACGCCGATCCGTCCCCTGTTCTTCGCTGGCGAGCACACGGCGGGCGAGTGGCACGGGTTGATGGAGGGGGCACTTCGGAGCGGACGGCGCGCGGCTGAGCAAGTCCTCGCTGCCCAGGGCTGAGCCACGCGAGCTTGCAGTCTCCCGCCTCGGCCGGTCGAGAACCTGGCGACAGGCGCTTCTACGGACCCTTGCGCTCGAACGAACCGGAATCGCAGTCCGTCCCGGGCCGCTTGACGCCGCGCTGGTCGGTGCTCGGGCAGTCCGTGGCGTATCCGAGCGCGGGACTCAGCGGAAGGAGCTTGATCGTCTCGGTGGGCCCGCCGTTGTCGGCGAGCGGGTCAATCAGTGCCGATCCGACGAACTGATTCGTGCCCGCGCTGAAGCTGCCGCAGCCTGCCGATGCGGTGAGCACGTTGCCGTCGCCCGAGAAGTTGCCGGCGCAGCCCGCGTCGGTGCCGCTGCTCCCAACCGTGTTCGACGCGACGATCGAATTGTAGATGTTGAAGAAGGCGCCGCCGGACTGCCGGACGCCGCCTCCCGCTCCTCCACCGAAGCTGTCTTGATCGGCCATGTTGTAGGCGATCGTCGAGTTCGAGAAGATGACCGAGGCACCGTTATCGCTCAGCACCCCACCGCCATCGCCGCTCGCGAAGTTGCCGGCAATTGTGGAATTGAACCCCTGGAGAATCGGCACCGTTGGCCCAAAGAAGGCTGAGCCGTCGACCGCGATGCCGCCTCCCTTGAAAGCGAAGTTGCCTGAGACGGTGGAGGAGCGCAGGTAAACCACAGGCGTCGCGCCGTTCCGGGACGGTAAATGAATTCCGCCTCCCTCGGATGCGTTGTTCTCGGCGATCGTGCTCTCCTTGATCGTGAGCTCAGGGCCTACCGCGCTGATCGCACCGCCGTACTGGGCGGCGTTGTCTCTGAGCACGACGTTGTTGAGCGTGACCTTGTCGCCCAGGGAGATGATCGCCCCGCCCCTGCTGTCGTGGTAGGGGTTGGCACCCGCGTCACCTCCCTTGAGGGTGAGGTTCTGGACGGTGGTCTTGCCGCCGATCGCGATGACGCGGTCGATGCCCTTCGCGTCGATCTTCGTTTCCCGCGGCCCGGTCCCGCGCAGCAGGAGTTTGTCGCTGCTGAAAAGCTGGCCGCTAGCGTTGACGCCGTTGTCCGCGGGCGGGATCTCGAGCTTGTATGTGCCCTTCCCGAGCTCGACCGTGTCGCGCCCGTTCAGGTTGTTGGCAGTGCGGATCGCTTCACGCAGGGAACAGTCGTTGGGTTTGCATTTCCTCGCGGGTTCCGGGTCATCGAAGCGGGTCGGGATAAGCGTTTCGGCCTGTGCGGAGGACGCGAGGAGCGTGCAGCTCACGATCGTCATCGCCGCTACGCGTAGGCCTCGCCGTGCCCGGATCAAATACATGCGCACTCCCCGTTGGCCGAATTGACGATCTGAACCGGAGACTAGCGCGGCTCACGGGTCGTCGCAATAGTCATACCGATGAGCCTCATCGGGACCTAAGGCTCCGTAGACGGCGGCGAGCGCGGCGGCGCGACCTCTTGCGAAAGCGCCGCCAGCGCTTGCGCAGCGGGGCGAGCGCCTTGCGGCGCCTTTCGGCGCTCTCCACCGCCCGCGCCTCCCTCAGCTTCTGCGACCAGGCATCGCGCAGCTCGTCGTGTGAATTCGGCATGTCATCGACGAGCTCGCGGATGTGCGGAACACTGTTTCGGGACGGGGTGACGGCCGCGATCGCCTCTAGCGTGAGCGGAGCATCGAAACGATCTGTCCGCTCCAGCGCGCCAGCAACGGCAAGGCAGGTCATCGTCCGCAGGCACTTCTCGCAGCGCCCGCAGTTTCGAGACCCGTCCCTGACCCAGCAGACCTTCAGGTGGGCAAGCGCGACGGGATCGTCGGCCACGACCGCGGCGCGCCCCAGCTTGCCCAGATCGGCCGCGTCGACGCGTACCGCTGTTCGGCCCGTACTCCACAGCGGGATGAGATCCGCTCTGCTGCCATTTCCGCGCGGCTCCTCGGGGCGCTGGGAGGCTCCGAACATGACCGAGCCGAACAGTGGTCCCAGCGAGAGGGCGACGCTCGCGTAGCTCGCCCCATGGGAGCGGGGCCATCCGAATCGCCCGCGCAGCAACTCGTGGGCGTTCGTGGTCAGCCGGATCAGAGGCAGCTCGTAGTCGTCGGCGGCTGCCTCGATGTCGTGCCAGATCGCGTCGTGGGTTGCGGCGGAGAGCTTCCATTCCGATGCGTAGACGCTCAACAGGTGGGTGACGCGCTCGGGGGTCTGACCGCGGAGCGAGCGGACGACGGTTGCGCTCGTGTCCATCCCACCCGAGAACATGGCGCCCACTCCCGCCGCACTGGCTTCGGGCCCCAGCTTCGGGGCCTCAAGGCGGGCCGGCCGGTACCCCCACCACTCGGCGAACTTGCGATTGGCGCCCTCCGCCCCCCTCAGGAGCACCTCTGAGACGGGCGCCTCGAACCGCACGTCCTCCCCGAGCGCCGACGCAATCGCACCGGCGACCGGCGCGAATGGGGTCGCGCTCCGGTCGAGCCACTGGGCGTACTGCGGATCGACGCCGATGCGCAAAGCGGCCGGCTTGAATTTGCCTTTCTCGGACTGGACCTGGGCGACAATCACGGCCTCGTCGTCGCCGAGCTCGATGGTGGGCTCTCGAACGATCATGCGAGGCAGCTAGGCGACGGCGAGTGGGCGCGTAGCGGCTTGGTCCTCGCCTCGGACGAGCTCGCCGCTCCAATCGCCCTCCAGGGAGCGGAGCTGGTCCAGCCATGTGGCCCGCTCGTCGTGGCGAGCCAGGAATACCTCGCCCACGCGCTCGCGCTCGCGTGCACGGATCAGCTTCAAGACGAAGGCTTGTTCGCCCTTCACCCGTACGGTCCCGTCAACCAGCACCTTCCCGGGGACGGCCGACATGACCGGACCCCGCGCGGTCTGCGCAAGGCCGGAGACCTGCGATCTTGCGCGCTCGAAGATCTCGAGCGCTCGTGAGATCGGAAGCTCGTAGTAGCGGCGGGGGCCGGTGTCGCGCTCGACGAACATGTAGTAAGGGATCGCCCCCAGGCGCACCTGGCGCGACCAGAGCTCGGCCCATGTCTCGGCTGAGTCGTTTACGTGCCGGACCACAGGTGCCTGGCAGCGCACCACGGCTCCGGTGGCGAGGATGCGCGCAAGCGCCCTTTGGGCCGCCTCGGTCCCGAGCTCGCGGGGATGGCTGGCGTGAAGGACCAGCGTCAGGTGCCGGCCGCGGGCGATCACTTCCTCGAACAGACGCAGGAGGTCTTCGGCATCGCGATCGCCGAGGAAGCGATGGGGCCAGTAGACCGGGGCCTTCGTGCCGATACGGATGTTGACCCGCTCCAGGTCGGGAGCCAGGAGCGGCTCCAGATGGCGGCGGAGCACGGAGGCCCGGGCAACGAGGGGGTCCCCTCCGGTGAGCAGGACGTCGGTGATCTCCGGATGTTCCCTGACGTAGGCGGCGGTCCGGGCTGGGTCGTTGCTCGCGAAGCGCCCCTCGCGCGGACCCACGAACTGCGCCCATCGAAAGCAGTAGCCACAGAAGGCATGGCAGGTTTGCCCCTCGGCCGGAAATACGAGCAGCGTGTCCGCGTACTTGTGCTGGACTCCGGCGAGCGGGGTGCCCTCGAAGTTGGGCACGTTCAGCTCCCGCTGACCGCCCGGATGCGGGTTGAGCCGCGCCCGGATCTTCGCGGCGGCTGCCTCCACAACCGCCGGCGGGACATCGTCATTGATCAGCGAAACCATTGCGTCGAAGTCGCGGGGGGCCAGCATCTCTCGCTGCGGAAAGGTGAGCCTGAAGATCGGATCGCTTGGAATGTCAGCCCAATCGATCAGCTCCTCGACCACGTAGGAGTTGAGCCGGAATGGCAGCACCGCGGCGACCGCTCGCGCCTCGAGGACCTGACGCCGGGACAGCCCCACGCGCTGGGCCAGCGCGGCGAGGTTGCGAGGTCCGTAGACGCGGAGGGCGCTGGTGCCGATCGTCCTAGTATTTCAGGCGATGTCCCATGGCGACCAGCCGCCCACAGCGGTCGATGCCGACCTCCGCGAGCCGCTGGCACGGTCGGGCTGGACGGTGGTTCGGGACGTGCGCGACCCCGCCGAGTGCGAGCGTCTGCTTCAGGGGCTCGGCTCGCTGCTGCCGCAATACGGCGGCAAGCTGCGGCACTCGGTCAGGTTCCACCCGGGCTTCGACGACGTTCAGTACTCCCAGAGCGCCAACGCAATCACACCGCACACCGAAGCTCCGGGACGGAATCCACCGCCACGCTACATCGCCCTGCACTGCCATCGCCAGGCGCGCTGCGGCGGCGGTCAGACGACGCTCGCCGACGGATACGAGTTCCTGCGCTTGCTGCCCGAGGACCTCCGCGATGAGGCCGGCACGCGCACGATCCGCTTCGACCTGGCGACGGGCGCTGACGAGGACGCGATCGCGGCGCCGCTGGTGAGCCGCCGCGATGGCGAGGTGCTGCTGCGCTACAGCTACAACGTCATGCGTGACGGGTCCCTGGAGGGGCCTGCCCGCAACAGTGACAACGGTGACGACCTCAATGGCATCGACTTCTTTGAGCGCGAGCTCTGTCGGCGCGGCATCGAGTTCAGCCGCCGCTACGGCATGCCAGTACTGGTGCCGGACGAAGCGTTGCTTGTGATCGACAACTGGCGGATGCTCCACTCACGCCCGGCCTACACCGACCGGAACAGGCATCTGACGCGCTATTGGGTCGGGTAGGGGGATAGCAACGTCGTGCCGCTGGACAGTTTGGGTGCTTTGCATGGAAAGCGTCTAAGTGATTCCTGCAGACTCGAACCCGTAGTGAGTGCGGATGACCCTGCTCTGCCTCACGGTCAACCTTGCCGTATTCGACAAGGGAGATCTGATCATGCAGAAATGGGAGTACCTCGTTGCGCCTCTGAAGGACGCTGCAGCGGTGAAGAAAGGCTCAGAAGGCTTGACTCCTCAACGCCTCAACGAACTCGGAGGCGATGGCTGGGAAGCGGTCGGTGTGTCGCTGAAACACGGCGACCTCATCGCCTGGCCGGTTGTATTGCTTAAGCGCCCTGTCTCTTAGGGCCGGCATCGAAAGCGACTGGTCGAGGCTAGGCATCCCGTTCCGAGGATCCTTTTGCGAGTTCTCCGATTCGGGTTGCCGGCAACGACACGAAGTTCTCGGCATGAATTCGCTGTACGCTTTCCGTGTCCAAGTGGGGGAGCGATGAATCCGATTTCAAGGAGGCGCTGGTCGGCCGTAACGATCATCGCCGCGATCGTTGCTGCCCTCGGGCTTGCAGCCGGCGGAGGGGCCGCAGTTCCCGGCGAGAACGGCAGGATCGCGTTTGATCGCTTCTCAAACGGATCCGACACTGCGGACATCTACTCGATGAAGCCCGACGGCTCGGGCCTGATCAACCTCACCCGCCACAGCCCGAACGACTATGACGAAGAGCCCGCCTACTCGCCAGACGGCAAACAAATCGCCTGGACCCGGGACGACGACATATGGCTGATGAACTCGGACGGCAGTGGCAAGCGGCGCCTGACCCGGACCGAAGTGAATTACGGCGTTGCATTCGCGCCGTCGGGAAAGAAGCTCATCTGGACCCAGGTGGTCGGCGTGCATACCTACATCAAGGTGATGAAGTTCGACGGCACCGATAAGCGGAACCTCGGCGTTGAGGGCCTGAACCCCGCTTACTCGCCCGACGGCCAGTGGATCGCCTTTGACCGCGACAATGGCGCTGAGGACGACATCTACACCGTCTATCGAAATGGCGAGAGCGAGCTCAACCTCACAGCCTCCCAGGACGGCCAGGCCCGTCATCCCGACTGGTCGCCCGATGGCCAGACGATCGTCTACCAGCGCGACGTTCCCGGAGGCGGGATGGACATGGGGTACGACATCTACACGATGGACCCAGGCGGCGCGAATGTCCTACCGATCGTTCAGGGCACGGTCGACCAGACGAATCCGGTCGTATCACCCGACGGCGAACAGATTGTGTTCCAGAACCGGGCGAGCAACACGGACTGGGACCTCTGGACCGCAGGCTTGACGCCCAGCACGCCGGACCAGCTCACGTCCGACCCGGCGGCCTTGGATGAGTTCCCAGCCTGGCAGCCGCGATAGGGCCCCGGTCCGCCGCTAAGACGAGAAGCACCTAGATCGGTGAGGGTGGGCCTCCATCACCTGAGGAGGATTCATGGAGCCCAGCACCCGCCGTCCCGGAAACAAAGGGCGCCGCTACCCCGCCGATCCGCCGCGAGTCGAAGAGATCGTTGCTGTCATGCGTCAGGCAGGGGATGGGCGAGCTGCCGTCCCTTAGATCTTGAGCCGCTTGAGCGCGGCCCGGATCTGCTCCTGGCTTTGCTCGTCCAGGACAGGATCCTTCTCGAGCCATAGGACGAAGGCGTGAAGCCAAAACAGCCGCACGTCCATGTCGAGCTCGCGCGCGTAGGCCATCAGGACCTCCTCGGGGTGCCGCGGCCACGCGGTGCCGTCCTCGAATCGCGCGATCGTCGCCTGGTTTACCTCGATCGCCGCCGCGACCTTGACCTGAACGACGTTCTTGTCCTCTCGCGCCTGGCGACAGGCACGCCCCAGCCAGGGCAGTAGCGGACGCGGAACCTCCTCGGCCTTCATACCCGCAGTTCTACCCGACCGGCGCGACATGACGTTGGCGGCCCGGCAGAATCGCGGGCTAATGCGTCTCGTGTATTCGTCTGTAACAAATGCATTCCCTCGTGTATTTACAATCAGTACGATACAACGTCACACGTGAGCTGCCGCCGATACTGGCGCAGCCCAACCGCCATAGAAAGGCAAACGCAAATGAAGAAGTTCATCATCACCGCCGTCGCTGCGACGGCCCTCGCAGTCCCCTCCCTCGCCTCGGCCGACAAGCCGGACGGCACCTGGGACCTCGAGCCGAAGGCCAATGTCAACGCCAGCTCGATTGGCATGCAGTCCTCGCAGATCACGCAGAACGGTCAGTACGTCTCCGGCAACGGCTTGTCGCCGATCGACCAGACGACGACTCCCGGCTCGCGTGCCGCGCTAGTGCAGGACGCGCTCGGTCACTAGGCAGGACCGGTAGACGGATTGGG
Organism: uncultured bacterium; assembly: GCA_963772035.1. GTDB lineage: Bacteria > Actinomycetota > Thermoleophilia > Solirubrobacterales > 70-9 > JALZKA01. The sequence goes on along the minus strand of CAVYVT010000008.1, from coordinate 58,263 downwards.
CGGGCTGGCTTCGGCTGGCCCGCCTGAGTTGTCGGCTGCGCGCTGCGGATTGGGGCGACTGGATTTGAACCAGCGACCGCTCGGCCCCCAGCCGGCCCCACGATGTGAGCTTATGCGTGCGCTGGCATTCGCAACGTCCCCGCCGTCCCCGCGAACCGACGTTCTGGACACATCGGACGTAGCAGTCGGTACCAAAGCGGTACCGCGGGGGTGACCCTGGGCTACCGCAGCCGCAGGGTGGGCGAGGTGGCTGCGCCGCAGACGGCGACGTCTGATGAGACGCGCTCGGGCACGGTGGCGTAGTACTTGCCGGGCCGGCCCCGCTTCGCCACGGAGTACTTGCCGTCCGCGTTGACCTCGTCTTGACCGACCTTGGTGTCATCTCCCTTGACCTGCTTCCAGACGGTCACTGAGTCGCTATCCACGCATGACTGCTCGGAAGCCGTGAGACTGCCCTTGAAGCGCTTCTTCGCCTTTGAGTAAGTCAAGGTGAGCTCCCGAGCAGCAGTCGGGCAGCCGCTTGGGGTGTCGGCGGAGAGGACGCGGCAGCTGTCCGAATCGTCGGCAACGGTGTCGTTGTCGTCGTCGGCGTCGCAGGCGTCGCCCTGGGTGTCATTGTCGGTGTTGGCCTGAGCAGTGTTAGCGACCAGCTGGCAGTTGTCGGCGGAGTCTGCGACGGTGTCGTTGTCATCGTCGGTGTCCTCGCCGGCGTCGCGGCAGCCGTCGCTGTCCTGATCGGCAGTTCCGTTCGACGTCCAGCCGGTGTCGCCCGCCGGGCAAGTGTCGGAGCCGTCGGCCTTGCCGTCGTTGTCGTCGTCGGGGTCGCACGCATCGCCCTGGGCGTCCGTGTCGTGGTTTCCCTGTAAGGGATTGGACGCGTTGGGACAGTTGTCCTCCGCATCGAGAATCCCATCGTCATCGATGTCACCGTCACCGGACCCTGCATTCGAAGAATTGGGCGTGGGGGAGGCGGCCACGAAGGCTCTCCCGTCCCGCTGGGCTCCAGCGCCATTCGGCGTCCTCTGGATCGAGAGCAAGCCGGGGCTTCCGGCATCTTCGTCGACCTGTACCTGGGCCGGGCCGGGATTGAGCAGGGGCAGCAGCCCGGCGTCATCTTCATCCGACGTGTCGTAGACCAATGCGTCCAGGAGGTTCGTCGTGGTCAAAGGCGTGTTCGCCGGAAACGACGTTGCGTCGCCTACGTAGAGCGCCACGGCGTCGGGGCCGTTCTGCAGGCTGTCGCTGGCAAGCGTCACATCGACGCCTGGCACGTTGGTGTTGCCGACGAGGGCCAAGCCGTTCGCGTCCGTAGTCACACCATCCAGATCAACTGCCAGGTACGACAAGTCGTTCGAGCCATTCATGCCCACGAGCACGAGGCCGTTAAGAGACGTGCCCGCCGGGGCGTAAAGCTCGATGAACTCTTGGGCGTCAGTCCCGGTCTGATCGGAATCGACCTCGTTGATCAGCGCTCCGGTGGCCTGGCCATGGGCGGCGACGGGCGACACCGCGACGAATGCAGCGGCGGCCAGGATGGCGATGAAAAGCTTGTGCACTGGGATCCCCTGCTCGGAGAGCAAGCATATCCCGACACTGCAGAGGGCGCAAGCGCCTCTCTGGCGCTAATCGCCGGCGAAATCTTGGCTTTAGATAGCCACCCAGCCCGAGGGGTGAATTGCGACCGGGTTGAGTAGGAGCAGGGGTGTGAAGGGAAGATCGGGGCGACTGGATTTGAACCAGCAACCGCTCGGCCCCAGCCGAGCGCGCTACCAGACTGCGCCACGCCCCGTGACTCGGGCGATTGTAGGCGGCACGGCACGAATCAAGCGTGGCGCGCGTTCTACCGATACAAGTGGCGGTGCAGCAGTCAACTGACAGTACGACGATCGTGGGAGGGAATCACGGCCTCACTCGGCCGACCCGACGGCTGGGCGACATCTTGGTCGAGTTTGGGTTCGCCGAACGCGGCGTGGTCGAGGCGACCGTCGCGCTCGCACGCGAGGACGGGCGACCGATCGGGCAGGCACTAGTCGAGAGCAAGGTCATCAACTCGAGCCAGCTCGCGAGGGCCCTTGCTGAGCGAAACCACATGGAATACGTCGACCTGAGCCACTTCGAGGTCGACTACGGCGCAGCGAATCTGATCAGCAACGATAACGTCCGCCGGTACAACGCGATCCCGATCGCGTTCGTCGACGAGCACACCCTCCTCGTAGTAACGGCGGACCCCTCGAACTTGCTCGGCCTCGACAACGTGGGACTGGCTACCGGCCGGAAGGTCACTCCGGTAGTCGCCTCCCCGGAGGACATCGAAGCCCTCATGGTCCAGCTCTCGCAGCACGCGCACTCCGTCCAAGAGGTGGAAATAGGCGTTGAGGAGGCGGAGGAAGAGACGACTGGATTCGAGCTCGAGGCCTCGGCGGACGACGGGCCGGTCGTCAAGCTTTTGCACTCGATCATCGCCGACGCTGTATGCCGCGGAGCCTCAGATGTGCACCTAGACCCCAGCGCCGGCGACCTCCGGGTCCGGTATCGCATCGACGGAGTCGTGATCGACTCGGCGTCGGCGCCACGCCGCCTGAGTGCCGGGCTCATCTCGCGCATCAAGATCATGGCCGAGCTGGATATCGCTGAACGCCGGGCGCCTCAGGATGGGCGCATCGGGGTGACGGTGGATGGGCGTTTCGTCGACATCCGGGTCGCGATCTTGCCGGTGTTGCGTGGAGAGTCGGCCGTGTTGAGGATCCTCGACAAGAGCCGCATCATCCTCGAGCTGGACGAGCTTGGGATGAGCGAGCAGGACGGCAAGTTGGTATCTGAGTCGGTCAATCGGACCCATGGCGCAGTCCTGGTCACGGGCCCGACCGGCTCGGGGAAGACGACGACTCTCTACGCGATCCTGAACGCGATCAACACGTCTGAGAAGACACTGATCGCAATCGAGGATCCGGTCGAGTACGAGCTTGCCGGCGTAAAGCAGATTCAGGTCAATCCCAAGGCTGGGGTGAACTTCGCCTCCGGCTTGCGCTCGATTGTCCGTGCCGATCCGGACATCTTGATGGTCGGTGAGATTCGCGATCGCGAGACTTCGCAAACGGCCATCGAGTCGGCGTTGACCGGGCACCTCATTCTCTCGACCCTCCACACCGGCGACGCCCCAACCGCACCTGCGCGCCTGGTCGAGATGGGCATCGAGCCCTTCTTGATCGCATCCGGCATCCACTGCGTGATCGGGCAGCGCCTCGCACGCCGTCTTTGTGACGATTGCAAGGCCCCGCTAAGGATCTCGGTAGAAGAGCTCAGGCGAAGCGGCTTCGACACTGCAACGGTCGACGTCGATGGGTTCAAGCCCGAGGGCTGCGTGCGCTGCAACGGGTCGGGCTTCAAGGGGAGGATCGGGATCTACGAGGTGATGATGGTCACTGACGAGATCGGCGCTCTCATCCTGAAGCGGGGGTCCAGCACTGATATCGCTGACGCCGCCGCTGCGGGCGGGATGCGCCGGATGCGCGCCGACGGCCTTGAAAAGGTTCGCCTGGGCATCACCAGCGTGCCCGAGGTCCTTCGGGTCCTCGGCGCCTGAGCTCAGCGCGAAAGCGGGCAAAGACGAGACCGATAGCCGACCTCGACGGCGACTGATTTGAACCAGCGATCGCTCGGCCCCCAGCCGGCCGACCTGAAGCGTCTATGGGTGCACCGGCGTCCCTGCGTCCCCGCCGTCCCCGGGGACCGAAGTTCTGGACACATCGGATGTAGCGGTCGGTACCAAAGCGGTACCGCGGGCGACTTATGCGCCAGCCAAAAGAGACCCAGGTGTAGGGTGTCGCCCGTGTCCCCTAATCCGGACACGAGCGCCAGCGGCACCGCACGTAAATTCGTGACGTGAGCGAATCTCGCGATCTTTCGGCTGTACCTGCGGGAGTTTCGGCTGTACCTGCGGGAGTCGGTACCACGGACAGCTGCGAGACCTGACAATTGATCCGTCGACTCAGCCCGCTTTAAGTCCCGAGCGGGTTCGGCGGTATCGGGGCGACTGGATTTGAACCAGCGACCGCTCGGCCCCCAGCCGAGTGCGCTACCAGACTGCGCCACGCCCCGTGACTCGGGCGAGTCTAGCGGCGGTTTCGAGGCTTCGATGAGAGCGGGTGACGGGGCTCGAACCCGTTCCGCCAGCTTGGAAGGCTGGAGTGCAACCAGTAACACCTCACCCGCACGCTCGCCCGAATATAGCCTTTGACACGGGCCCCTTGAGAGCGGCTCGCGCAGCCGTCGCGGCTTCGGGTCAGCCGGCCTTCCAGCCGAAGTCGGTGGTCATGACCGACCCGTTGGTGCTCTTGTTGGTAACCGTGCCCTTCGAGTAGCCGATGCCGATCTCGTCGTAGCGGCCCGAAAGGATGTTGGCGCGGTGGCCCGAGCTGTTCATCCACTGGTGGACGATGTTCCTCGGCGTTCCGGACCCGCCGGAGCCCCAGGCGATGTTCTCGCCGTAGGCCCAGGCATTGAGCCCGCCGCCCAGCCACCCGACGCGCTGTAGGCGTCCGGTGAGCGATGGCTCGCCCGAGCACTGGTGGCTGAAGCAGCGGTGGTTCTGCATGTAGCTGTTGTGGTTCTGCGCTGCGCGCTGAAGCTTCTTGTCACGCTTCAGGTTCGACAGGCCGCGCGAGTGGCGCTCACGGTTGAGAAGGCAGAGGACCGCCTTGCGAGCGTGACCGACCGTGATCTCGTTCGACTCCTTGTTACCCCACTTGTTGCAGGGGCCGGCGGCGCCGGCGCTCTGGGCGGCAGGGCCGGCGGCGATGAAGATCGCCAGAAGCGCGAAGAGCGCGGTGACAAGGGCAATGTGACGTGTGTATGTAGCTCCGGATGCCATTCCGGACCTTGAATCGGCGCACTCCGGCACCGCGGGGAGAAAAAGTCCGTCAGGCTGGACAGATGTATGGGGCTAGCCCTTGCGCCAGCCGAAGATCACGGTGTAGACACCGCGAGAACTGCCGTCATTGCAGCCAGAAACGTCCGGTTTGCCCTTGGCCGCGCCGATGCCTACGTCTCGGTATGGCTTGCCTAGGAGGCGCTTGCGATGGACGCGACTATCCATCCACGCATCCACCATCGCCTGGGGCGTGAGCGAACAGCCGGTCACCTCGCCAAAGCCGTAACGGCCGCCCGGAATGGGATAGCCCGAGTTGACGATGCGGTCGTTGAGCGATTTCTCGCCCTTGCACCGGTGATCCAGGCAGTCTTCCTCGAGCATCACCTTCGTGTGCTTCTCGGCCACCCGCGTGAGCGAGCCGGCCTGTTCGAGCTTCTTCACGTCCGCACTCCGGCGCTCCTTGCCGATCAGGCAGAGGACGGCCTCGCCGAGCTGAGCGGACGAAGCGTCGCCGGGCCTGGCGTCGGCCTTCGGGCATTTCGCGGCCGGCGCCTGATCCGCCGACGCGCCGAGAAGCGCGAAAACGCACGCCAAGGCCACGGCTGCTGCCGCGAAAAGCGCAAGCGCACGGGTGTTGAGCGTCCCTGCCACCTCATCAAGTTGAACAGACGAGGCGTCCGCGAGTTGCGGTGGCTGCTTCTACTCGTTTAAGCGGGGCAGCCAGGACTCGAACCTGGAATCGCCGGTTTTGGAGACCGGAGCCTTGTCCAGTTTGGCCACTGCCCCAAGGGGAGAGAGCATCGTATCGGCCTGATTTGCCGCCGGACGGATTGCGAACATATGTTCGTGCGCTGGAACCAGGCAAAAGTTGAAGAGGTGTTCGCCGCTAGGGCGACTGGTCTGACCCATAAGGAGATCAGCGACCTCACAGGCGTCTCTATCGGGTGCATGCGGACGTGGTTCTACAGCCGCGTTCCCACCTATGAAGTCACTTTGAAAGAGCACCCTCCATTTGCTCGAGAGTCTATGCCGGCTGAGACCTACTCGTACCTGCTTGGCGTCTACCTTGGCGACGGTTGCCTCTCGCGCAACGGCAGGTCATGGACACTCCGCGTCGTGTCTGACGCAGCACACCCAGGCCTCCTAGATGAGTTTCAAGAGGCAATGGAAGTCGTGTCTGGGGGAAAAGCCTGGAGACGCAAGTATCCGGGTGAGAACGCGTACGAAATCGGCCTCACGTGGTGGCATTGGACGACCGTTTTTCCTCAGCACGGCCCCGGCAGGAAACACCAACGCAAGATCGAGCTCGAAGACTGGCAATTGGAGATCGTTCAGGAACACACGGGGTTGTTTCTGCGCGGCCTTATCCATACCGATGGCTGGCGTGGGTGGAACAACGTCGTTTCCAAGGGCAAGCGCTATCGGTATCCGCGGTACCAGTTCTCCAATCGCTCGGATGACATCCGGAAGTTGTTCTGCGACGCATGCGACCTACTTGGCGTCGAGTGGAAGCGGTGGACTCGTTGGCACATCTCCGTTGCGCGCCGCGACTCGGTCGCGCTGCTCGATGAGCACGTGGGACTGAAGTACTGAAAGTGCGGGCGGAGGGACTCGAACCCCCACGCTCTTTCGAACACGAGGACCTAAACCTCGCTCGTCTACCAATTCCGACACGCCCGCGGGAACCTCGATTTTAGGGGTGACTGCCCCTCCGTGCCGCCCGCGGGTTTATGCTTGCGGCAGGAATGGAAGCCACGACCATTCGAGAGGGCTACGAGCTCTGGCGCCCGAACCGGGAGAAGGCGCAGAGCAAGACGACCAAAGCGATCGTCGCTTTCGTGCTGCTCGTTTCCGCCGGACTGATGATCGTGATCGTCGTCGGCGGCTGGGAGCGGATGCAGAGCTCGATGATCGCGATCATGACGCTCGTCTGGGCGGCGCTCTACATCTTCTTCGCGATTCTCATCGCCAACTGGAACCGCGGCCTCTTACCGGTGGGCGCGTCGCTCGCCGTGATCATGACCATCTTTGCCGCCGTGGCGGCGCCGGGCTGGTTCGCCCGCTCGAAGGACGGCCTCGACTCGCCGATCCTCCCCGAGGATCTGATCGGCCTCCTCGTCATCGTCCTCATCCCCGTCCAGATCCTGCTCATCATCGTCTCGCTCATCGCCTTCGGCCAGGAGTGGCACGTCGAGGAAGAGCGACCGATCGGCGGTCGCCCGCTCGCGGGCGAGGACGACGACGGCGACGGTTACGACGAGGGCGAGCAGCGCGAGCCCTCCCCCAGCCCCGCTTAGGTCCCTCTCTTAGAAGAGCGTCGCCGCGGTGCGCGGCTCGATCAGCGCCGGCCCGTCCTCACGGACGCTGTTGACGAGATCGTTGACCTCCAGCGTCTCGAGCTCTTCGCGCGAGGGAACCAGCAGCCTCATCAGATCCTCCGGCTCGGCATCGGGCGAGAGCCACTCAGCCTCCGCATCGGGCGGCAGGATCACCGGCATCCGGTCGTGGATCGGCCGTACGGTGTCATTCGGCTGCGTCGTCACGATCGAGCAGCTCACGATCGGTTCGCCGTCCTTCGGCTCGTAGCTCGCCCAGATCCCAGCGAACGCGAACAGCTCGTCGTCCGGGCGGTGAAGCCAGATCGGCACCTTGCCGTTCTCGTCGCGCCGCCACTCGTAGAAGCCGTCGGCGGGGATCAGGCAGCGCCGCTCGCGGAACGACTCGGCGAACGCCGGCTGCGTTCCGATCGACTCCGCCCGCGCATTGATCAGCGGCCGTCCCTTCTTCTCCGTCGCCCACTTGCCCGGGACGAGCCCCCACCGCAGCGTTCCCAGCTCGCGCTCGTCGGCCCGCTCGCGAACCGCGAGCACCGGATCGGTCGGCGCGATGTTGAACCGCGGCTGCTCGTCGATCTCCGCTTCCTCGGTGATACCGAAGCGCAGGCGCAGGCGCCGAGGATTCGGGTTGGCGAGCGTGTAGCGACCGCACATGTGAAGAAAGCTAGCCAGCGCTTACGTCATGATTGGGGCGGGCGGCGGTGTCCAAACTGGTAAAGGAGATGGATTCAAAATCCATTGCTCGAAAGGGCTTGTGGGTTCGATTCCCACCCGCCGCATCCGAACCCGCGATAATCGCGCCGTGGCAAACACCCGCAGACGACGCAGGCGTCCTGAGAACGAGCCCGCGGTCGAAGCCAGGCCGACACGGCGCGACCCCAGGCTCGCAACGATCGACGAGCTCTGCTCGTTCGAGCGGCGCCTGGCCGGCACGGACTCCGAGCGCCGCGCCGCAAACGCGATGGCCGGCCGTCTGCGCGATTCGGGGCGCCGCTCCGAGGTCGAGCCCATCTACGTCCATCCGCAGGCTCCACTCGTCTGGGCGCTGCACGCCTTCCTCGCCTTCGTCGCCAGCGTGCTTTCGATCGAAGTACCGATCGCCGGCTTCGCCCTCCTCCTCGTCACGACGACGTCGTTCTACTTCGACCTCAACGCGAGCCGCCATTTCCTACGGCTCCTCTTCTTCCGCCGCGCCTCCCAGAACGTCGTCTCGCGCGGCGAGAACCCGGATGCCACGCACAAGCTCATCCTCACCGCCCACGTCGACGCCGCGCGAACGGGCGCCATCTTCGGCAAGGCCGCGACCGGGTTGAGCCGGCGCCTCTCAGGCTTCCTCCCCTTCCCCCACACCCGCCTTCTCTTCTGGTCCGCGGCAATCATGCTGCCGATGCTCGGCGCGCGCATGGCCGGCGTCGACTCGGACGGCCTCGCGATCCTTCAGATCATCCCCACGATCATCCTCCTGGTGAGCTCGTTCCTGCTCGTCGACTGGCGGCTCTCGCCGGTCGTCCCTGGGCGCGAACGACAACGCATCCGGAGTGGCAGTCGCCCTCTCGCTAGCGGACAAGCTCCAGGAGGAGCCTCCGCGGAACCTCGACGTCTGGGTCGTCCTCACCGGCGGCGAGGAATGCGGCCTGGAAGGCATGCGCTCATTCGCCCGCACCCACAAGGACGAGCTCGACCCGTTCAAGACGATCGTCCTGGCAATCGACTCCGTCGGCAAGGGCGACGTGCGCTGGGTCACCGCCGAGGGCATGACGATCTCCTTCGAGATGGACGCCCGCGTCGGCCAACTCTGCGAGGCGATCGCCGAGGCCGACCGCGAAGACACCAACCGCTACCGGGCAGCCGCGCTCCGCCACGGCTTCGCCACGGACGCCCTGGCTGCGCGCGTCGCCGGATTGCGCGCAAGCACGATCACCTGCCTCGAGCCTGGCGCGATCACGCCCGCCAACTACCACACGCCCCAGGACGTGCCCGACGCGATCGACCCGCAGGCCATGAAGCGCGCCGCCAACTTCACGCTCGACCTGATCCGCGCGCTTGACCGCGATCTGGCCCGCACGAGCAAGAGAACGCCGGAGCCCGAGGCCGAATCGCCCAGGCCACGAGCTCGCCGGGCACGACGGCGCCGCACATGAGCGAGAAGCTCTGGGCGCCCTCGGCCGAGGCGGTCGAGCGCTCCAACATGACCGCATACATGCGCTGGCTCGAGTCCGAGCATGAACTCTCCTTCGACGGCGACTACGCCCGCCTGTGGGAATGGTCGGTCGAGAACGTCGAGGACTTCTGGCACTCGATCTGGGACTACTTCGACGTCGCCGCCGATGGCGACGCGACCACCGTCTTGGCAAGCGCCGGCATGCCTGGCGCGGAGTGGTTCCCCGGCACGAGCCTCAACTACGCCGAGCACATCTTTCGCGGCAAGGACCCCTCAGCGTTGGCGATCCAGCACGCAGCCGAAGGTTCGGACCTCGCAGAGATCACATGGGGCGATCTGTCGTCGCGAGTCGCCTCGTTCGCCGCCGGCCTCCGCTCCTTGGGCGTCGAGCGCGGCGACCGCGTCGCCGCCTACCTTCCGAACGGGCCAGAGGCCATCGTCGGCTTCCTCGCTTCCGCGTCGATCGGCGCGATCTGGTCCTCCTGCTCACCCGACTTCGGCGCCCGCTCGGTCATCGACCGCTTCGCCCAGATAGAGCCCAAGGTCCTCCTGGCCGTCGACGGCTACACGTACGGCGGCAAGGCCTTTGACCGCATGGACGTCGTCCAGGGCCTCGAGGCCGAGATGCCGACCCTCACCCACACCGTGCTCGTCCCCTACCTGGACCATGAGGCCGACCCGTCAAGGCTCGGCCACGGAATCGCCTGGGAGGAGGTGATCGCGGCGGGTGACGGCGCGGCGCTCCAGTTCGACCGGGTGCCTTTCGACCATCCGCTGTGGGTCCTCTACTCGTCGGGAACGACCGGGCTCCCGAAGGCCATCGTCCAGGGACACGGCGGCATCCTCCTCGAGCATTTGAAGAAGATGCACCTCCACGTCGACGCACAGGACGGCGACCGCATCTTCTGGTTCACCACCACCGGGTGGATGATGTGGAACTTCCTCGTCTCGATGCTCCTCACCGACGCATCGATCGTCCTTTATGACGGCAACCCCGGCCACCCCACGCTCGACACGCTCTGGGACCTCGCGGCCGAGGCCGAGGTCACCACGTTCGGCACCTCGGCCAGCTTCCTGTCGTCTTGCATGAAGGCCGGGATCGAGCCCTCACAGGGCCGCGATCTTTCCCGTCTGAAAGCCGTCGGCTCGACCGGCTCGCCCCTCGCCCCCGAGGGCTTCGAGTGGGTGTACGAGCACGTCGGGCGAGATACCTGGCTCTTCTCCACCTCAGGTGGCACCGACGTCTGCACCGCGTTCGTCGGCGGCGTGCCCCTCCTGCCCGTCTATCGCGGCGAGCTCCAAGCCCGGGCGCTCGGCTGTGCCGTGGAGGCGTGGGACGAAGACGGCAACGCCCTGACAGGAGAAGTCGGCGAGCTCGTCATCACGAAGCCGATGCCCTCGATGCCCGTCTACTTCTGGTCCGACCCCGACGGTGAGCGCTACCGCTCGTCCTACTTCGAGATGTACCCCGGTATCTGGCGCCACGGCGACTGGATCGAGATCACCGAGCGCGGCACGGCGATCATCTACGGCCGGTCCGACTCGACCATCAACCGCGGTGGCATTCGCATGGGCACGAGCGAGATCTATCGCGCCGTCCTCTCCCTCGACGAGATCACCGACGCTCTCGTAGTCGACGTCCCCCGCCCCGGAACCGAAGGCTGGATGCCTCTCTTCGTCGTCCTGCGCGAAGGCGAGTCGCTCGACGATGCGCTCATCAAGCGCATCGCCACCAAGGTGCGCGAAGACTGCTCGCCCCGGCACGTTCCCAACGAGGTCCATGAAGTGGCCGAGGTCCCCCGAACCCTTTCGGGCAAGGTCTTGGAAGTTCCCGTCAAGCGAATCCTCATGGGAACACCGCCCGAGCAGGCGGCCAGCCGCGACTCGCTTGCCAACCCGAACGCGTTAGACCCCTTCGTGGAGCTGGCGCGAGGAGCCTGATTTCGACGGATCGTGCGAGGACGCGACCGCACGGTTGCGGCCCAGGGCCTTCGCCTCATAAAGAGCCCCGTCGGCAGCGCCGATCAGCGCGTAGCGGTCCGTGCCATTCTCGGGATAACTCGCCACGCCGCAGCTGGCGGTGAGCCCGCCCATCCCCGAGAACTCGATCTCGACCGCACGGCGCAACCGCTCTGCAAGGGCAAGCGTCCCCGCCGTACTCGACTCCGGAGCAAGGATCGCGAACTCCTCACCCCCGACCCGTCCCACGTGGTCGATCGCGCGCGTTCCCTCCGTCAGCGCATGACTCAGGCGCTGGAGCGCGGAGTCGCCTGCCTGATGCCCGTGCTGGTCGTTGAAGTTCTTGAAGCCGTCGAGGTCGAGCATCACCACGCCAACGCCAAACCGCCCGCGGCCCGCTCGCGCCAGCTCGACATCGAACGCCTCCTCGAGCGCCCGCCGGTTCAAGAGACCCGTGAGCGGGTCGGTGCTCGCCGCGGCTTCGAGCTGATGCAACACCTGCCGCAGCTGACCCGCGATTACGACCATGACGATCGCGAGGATGAGCACCGTCCCCGCCATCATCGTGATCCGGAGCCCATCGAGGCCGTCCGTGCCCTCGAGCAGCGAGAGCACGAACGCATACGCCGCGATCGAGAGGACTCCGTGGGCCAGGATCAGCCGGGTATCCAAGAACAGCGACGCCGCGATCACCACCCACGCCATGTACATCGCGTATGCCGCCGAGGCCTCGGCGCCGGCGTAGTAGATCGAGAGGGAGGAAAGGATCGTCCCGATGGCGGGCGCCGCACGCAGGAACCACACCGGGAGCCTCTCGTACGTGATCAGGATGAAGAGGGCGACAACGATCGCCGAGCCGGCAACGATCGCAAGGCTCTTGGAATCGCGCCCCGGCGCGCCCTCCATAAGAAGCGTCAGGAGGAGCAGGATGCCGCCGAACCCAAAGAGCGTCGCGAGGATCCTGGCAACCCACCCGCGGTCGGCCTCGACATCGAAGGACGCGTCAGGATGCCGCCACCTCAACCGGTCGGCAAGCATTCCCGCAATCCCTCGCTGGGCCATCAACTCAACGTACCCCGATCTCAGAAGCGCACTCCTGAGCCCTTTTCACCGCCTCGTCGGCGTCCTCCACGACGCCCCCCTTCATCAGCACCTTCCCCGCGACCACGGTCGAGTCGACGACCGCGCCGGAGGCTGCATAAACCAGGCCTGCATCCAACTCGCCCATCGCCAACTCCGGCGCGTCCGCCCGCACCAGGAGAAAGTCGGCCGGATCCCCCACGCCCAGCGACGGCGATCGCAGAAGCGCCGACGCATCCCCCGTGCCCAGCCTGAGCGTCTCACCGGCGTCGACGGCCGCCGCATCGAAGGCGGCGTTCTTCTGAAGAAGAGCGAATGTCTTCATGTCCGAGAAGAGATCCAGCGAGTTGTTCGAGCCCGGACCGTCCGTTCCGATCCCCATCTCGACGCCACGCTCGCGCGCGGCGAGATACGGGAACAAACCGCCCACAGCCAGCTTCAGGTTCGCCACCGGGTTCGTCACAACCGTCGCGCCCCGCTCGGCGATGAGGTCGAGCTCGTCGTTGTCAAGCCACACCCCGTGGGCCAGCACCGTGTTCGGCCCAAGCAATCCCGCGCGGTCGAGGTGGAACGCAGGCCGCACCCCATATTCCGCGACACAGTCCTCGACCTCCTGCCGGGTCTCGGAAAGATGGATCTGGACCGTCGAACCGCGCTCGGCGGCGCGCTCGGCCACCCAGGAAAGCGAGTCCGGGCCCACGGTGTAGGGAGCGTGAGGCGCATAGCCCGCCCTGACCCGCTCCGACCCCGTCACAGCGTCGACCGCCGCGTCGACTTCCTCGCGAGCCTTCGAGGGATCGTCCCCGTCGATCAGGGGGGCCGCCACGACTGCGCGTAGTCCGCTGTCCTCGGCGGCACGCGCGACAGCCTCGGGATGCCAGTACGCATCCCAGAAAGCGACCGTGCCGGTGCGAATCATCTCGATGCACGCCAGCCGGGTTCCCCAGTAGACGTGCTCGGGCTCGAGTCGCGCCTCAGCGGGCCAGATGTGTTCCTGGAGCCAAACCATCAACGGCAGGTCATCCGCGAACCCGCGGAAGAGGGTCATCGCCGCGTGGGTATGAGCGTTGACCAGTCCGGGAACGAGCGCCATGCCCGCGCCGTCGAGAACCTCGTCGCCCGGCTGCGCCGCCACATCGGGGCCGACCTCCGTTATCTGGCCGTCCTGCGCGCGAAGGCCAACGGACTCACCGAGGAGGGTGGCATCCGTGACCGCGATTCCCATCCGTGAAGGTTAGGCCAGTCGCGTGTGCGAGGCTTCCCGGCGTGACTGAGCCGGACCAGCGCTCCGACCTCTCCGAGGTTCTAGCCAGACAGGCCGCAACGCGCGACGAGGCCCGCCCCGACGCCGTTGCCAAGCGCCGCGAGCGCGGCGGCCGCACCGCTCGCGAGAACGTGGCGGACCTGATCGACGACAACAGCCTCGTCGAGTACGGAGCACTCGCGATCGCCGCCCAGCGCATGCGCCGCCCGGCAGAAGAGCTCGCCGCAAAGACACCAGCCGACGGCCTCATCGGCGGCACCGCGCGCATCAACTCCGGACTCCACGGCGCCGAGCGGGCTGCTTGCGCCGTCCTCTCCTACGACTACACGGTCCTCGCCGGAACGCAGGGCGCGACCGGCCACCGAAAGAAGGACCGGCTCTTCGAGTTGATCGAGCGGATGCGAATTCCCGCCGTGATCTTCACCGAGGGTGGCGGTGGGCGCCCGGGCGACACCGACTACGCCGTCGTCTCCGCTCTCGACACGCGCGCATTCGCCCTGTGGGCACGACTCTCAGGGGTCGTCCCGCGCATCGCCGTCGTATCGGGCCGCTGCTTCGCGGGAAACGCCGTCCTCGCAGGCGCCTCCGACCTGATCGTCGCAACCGAGAGCATCGCGCTCGGCATGGGCGGCCCCGCGATGATCGAGGGCGGCGGCCTCGGAACCTTCGAGCCCGACGCGATCGGCCCCATCGACGTGCAAGCGCGAAACGGGGTCGTCGACGTGCGCGTCGCCGACGAGGCGGAGGCCGTGGCCGTCACGAAGCAACTCGTCTCCTACTTCCAGGGCCCGCTCACGGACTGGTCCGCCCCAGGCGACGAGGCGCTCCGCGACATCGTCCCCGAACGGCGCCGCCGCGCCTACGACGTCCACGCCGCAATCGACGGAATCGCCGACGCCGGATCAGTCACGTACCTGCGGAGCGAGTTCGCACGCCCGATGGTCACGGCGCTCGCACGCATCGAGGGACGGGCGGTCGGGATCGTCGCCAACAACCCGATCCACCTGGCAGGCGCGATCACCTCCGACGGCGCCGACAAGGCGGCCCGCTTCATGTCGCTCTGCGACGCCTTCGGCCTGCCGATCCTCTCGCTCATCGACACACCGGGCATGATGGTCGGCCCGGACGCCGAGGCAACCGCCCTCGTCCGCCACTGCTCGCGTCTCTTCACCGTCGGAGCCTCTTTGAGCGTGCCCCTCGTCGCCGTCATCCTGCGCAAGGCCTACGGCCTGGGCGCTCAGGCGATGGCCGGCGGCTCCATGCACGAGCCGCTCCTGACGGTCGGCTGGCCCACGGCCGAGCTCGGCGCCATGGGCCTCGAGGGCGCCGTCAAGCTCGGTTTCCGCCGTGAGCTCGAGGCGATCGAGGACGAGACCGAGCGAGCCGAGCGCCTCGAGCAGATGGTCGCGCACGCGCACGACCACGCCAAGGCGCTGAACGCGGCAACCCTCTTCGAGATCGACGACGTCATCGACCCGGCCGACACGCGCCGCGTCATCGCATCCACCCTTGCGGCCGCGGACACAGGCACCTCCTGGCGCGACGTCCCGCCACATCGCACCGTTGACAACTGGTAGCTGCGTCTACGCGGGTGTGATGGGGTTGCGTCGCTCGGTGAAGCCGCGGTCGCGGCCTTCGGCGAACGCAAAGCGGCGCGTCAGCTCAGCTCGCAGGTCGTCCGGCTCGATCACGGCGTCCACGACCATCTCGGAGGCGAGGTGGAGGATGTCGATGTCGGCCGAGTACTCCTCGCGCTTGACGCGCACGAACTCCGCACGCTCATCCTCGTCCTCGATCGCCTGAATCTGATTGAGGAACACGGCGTTGATCGCAGCCTCCGGGCCCATCACGGCTATGGACGCGCCGGGCAGTGCGATCGTGCAATCGGGTTCGAAGGCGGGGCCGGCCATCGCGTATAGGCCCGCGCCGTACGCCTTGCGGACGATGACGGAGATCTTCGGCACGGTCGCCTCGGAGACAGCCGAGATCATCTTCGCGCCGTGGCGGATGATGCCCTGGCGCTCGACATCCGTCCCGATCATGAAGCCGGGCACGTCGGCCAGGAACACGAGGGGGATGTTGAAGGCGTTACACGTGGCGATGAAGCGCGCCGCCTTGTCGGCAGAGTCGACGAACAGAACGCCGCCCTTCTGGCGCGGCTGGTTGGCGACGATGCCGACCGCCCTGCCGTCCAAGCGCGCGTAGCCGACCACGAGCTCCTTCGCCCAACGCGCGTGTACCTCGCAGAACGAGTCCGCGTCGAACAGGGCGGCGATGAGGTCTTTGATGTCGAAGGAGGTCTTTTCGTCCCCCGGGATGATCTCCGACGGCTTTTGCTCGGAATCGGGTTCTGCAGGCGGCGCAGATGGCGGCTCTGCCCGCCAGCTCTCCGGCATGTAGGAGAGGTAGCGCTTGGCCAGGTCGATCGCGTCCTCGTCGGTTTTTGCGAGGAAGTGGCCGCATCCGGAGACGCCCGTATGCATCTTGGCCCCGCCCATTTCCTCGAGCGTCACCTTCTCGCCGATCACCATCTCCGCCATTCGCGGCGAGCCCAGGTACATCGAAGCGTTTCCCTCGCGCATGATCACGACGTCGCAGAAGGCGGGGATATACGCGCCTCCCGCGGCCGAAGGGCCGAACAGGATGCACACCTGCGGCACCCGTCCTGACATGCGCACCTCGTTGTAGAAGATTCGGCCCGCGCCGCGCCGCCCAGGGAACATCCGCACCTGCTCGGTGATGCGAGCCCCGGCCGAATCGACGAGGTAGACCATCGGAACCTCGAGGTCAAGCGCCCTCTCCTGGATGCGAAGGATCTTCTCGACGGTCTTCGGCCCCCATGAGCCCGCCTTCACGGTCGGATCGTTCGCCATCAGCGCGACCTTGCGCCCGCCGATCAGCGCGAGGCCCGTGACGACGCCGTCGGCGCCAAGCCCCTCCTGATCCCAGTTGGCCAGCAGCCCTTCTTCGGTGAACGACTCGGGATCGACCAGGCGCGCAACCCGCTCACGGACCGGGAGCTTCCCCTGCTCGGCCGTCTTTTGGTGGTGGCGCTCGGGACCGCCGGCAAGGGCAGCGTCGAGCGCCGCGCTCAGCCCCGTTCCCTCGGTCGTCTCGCTCACGCCGCAAAGTCTAGGGTTGAGGACGTGAGCGACGCCTCGGTGACAAGATCGACCCAGGTCGGAATCATCGGTGCGGGCTTCGCCGGGCTCACTGCCGCGCTCGACCTCCAAGAGCGCGGGATCGAGTGCGTCGTTCTCGAAGCCCGCGACCGCGTGGGCGGCCGGGTGCTCAATCACGAGATCGCCGACGGCAAGGTCGTAGAGGTTGGTGGGCAGTGGGTCGGGCCCACTCAACACGCCCTGCTCGAGACCGCGGCGCGTATGGGCGTCGACACCTTCCCCACTCATGTCATCGGCGACAACGTCATCGAGTACCGCGGCTCGGTCAGCCGCTACACCGGCACGATCCCCCGTATCAACCCCGCAGTTCTTCTCCAGGTCGAGTGGGCCCGCAGGCGGATGAACTCGATGGCGGCACAGGTTCCACTTGAGGCGCCGTGGAGCGCCCGGCGAGCGCGCAAGTGGGACTCCGTCACATTCGGCGAGTGGATGCGGCTGAACGCGCCCTCACCCGGTGCCCGCATGCTCATCCGCCTCGCTATCCGCAGCGTCTTCGGGACCGAGCCCGAGGACGTCTCCCTCCTCCACGTCCTTTTCTACGTCCAGTCCGCCGGGGGATTCGACGCGCTCGTCGACACGGGCGGCGGAGCTCAGGACGCTCGCTTCGTCGGCGGCTCGCAACTCGTCGCCATCCGCATGGCAGAACAGCTCGGCGAACAGGTTGTCCTCGGCGCGCCGGTGCGCCGGGTCGAGGACACGGGAGCAGCGGTCACGATCGAGGCGGACGGCATCACGGTCGAGGCGGAGCGCGTCATCGCCGCGGTCTCCCCCACCCTCGCCGCGCGGATCGACTGGGAGCCGGAGCTTCCAGCCCGGCGCGACCAGATGACCCAGCGCATGCCCCAGGGCGCGATCATCAAATGCATGGCCGTCTACGACGAGCCGTTCTGGCGCGCCGAGGGCCTTTCGGGCTCCGGCCTTTCTGATGGCGGCTCCGTCAACGCGATCTTCGACAACACGCCGCCCGACGGCTCGCCGGGCGTCCTCCTCGGCTTCCTGGACGGGCGCGCGGCGCGGCGGTGGGGCCAGGCGTCCCCCGGTGAACGCAGAGCCGAGGTCGTCCGCGTGTTCGGCCGCCTGTTCGGGCCGCGGGCGCTCAACCCCGTGGACTACGTCGAGCGCAACTGGGCAGCCGAGCGCTGGTCGCGGGGGTGCTACTCAGGCGCGTTTGGGCCGAGCGGCTGGACCGACTTCGGACCCGCCCTTCGCAAGCCCGTCGGGCGCGTGCACTGGGCCGGCACCGAGACCGCAACGGTCTGGAACGGATACATCGACGGCGCAATCTCGTCGGGCGGGCGAGCCGCGGCGGAGGTTGCGCGGGTTATCTAGCGTTGCCGTGCGGCGGAGTCTCGTCCTCGGCGTCCGGATCCACGAGAAGCGTTGGCGGCGAGGGCTCTTCGGCTTCGACGTCGTGCACCTCGGTTGCATCGGGATCGGTCTCAAAAAGCTCCGTTTCCTCTGACTCAGGCTCGAGGACGTCCTCCTCAGCCGACTCCGGCTCGAAAATCTCCTCTTCGCCCGACTCCGGCTCCAGCCCTGGAGCCGGCATATCAGGCGCCGCTTCCGGAGCAGATTCCGCTCCCTTGGGCGCAGCCTCGCCGCCGCGAGCCGGCGATTGCAGGTCTTCGACAGCGGCCATCAACTCCTCCGCCAGGCGCGTCGCGTCTGCCGCGATCTCGTCGCGTCGATCGATCAGGCTTGAGATGGCCAGGTTCAGCTGGCGGCGGCGCGCGATCGCCTCGTCGATGATCCGCTTCGACTTCTCCTCGGCCTCGGCGATCATCTCGTCCGTCCGCTGACCGGCGTTCAGGCGAGCCTTACGCGCCTCGTCCTCCACGTCTGCACGGAGTCGTTCCGCGTACTCGGTTGCCTCTTCGCGAAGCTTGAGCGCAGCGTCCTCCGCCGCGTTCAGGATGCCGGCGGTCCTCTCCCCAACCTTCGCGATCTCCTCGCGAACGCCGGGTGCGGCGCTCGAGACGGCCCCGGCCTTCCCCTCCATCCAGTCGGCTACGCGGTCGAGCATGTCGTGAACCGCCTGGCGGTCATACCCGCGAAGGGCCTGCGGGAAAGTCGCCCGGCGGACTTCCTCGCCGCTCAGCGGGTCCTCGCCGCGCGGAGGCGCGGGACGCGGGGTTGGCGTGTCGTGGGTGTCTCCGGCTTCCATTCCGTCAGTTCTTGGGATCAACGGCCACAGGCTTCTCACCTGAGTAGTCGTAGTAGCCCCTACCCGATTTACGGCCGTAGTGACCAGCGTCGACGAGCGTCCGGAGGGTCGCCGGCGCCGCGAAGCGCTCCTCGCCGTAGTACTCGCGCATCACGCCGGCGATCGAGGCCAGCGTGTCGAGGCCGACGAAGTCCGCGAGCGTGATCGGACCCATTGGGTGGCTTGCGCCGCCCATCATCGCGGCGTCGATGTCCTCGATCGAGCCCACGCCGGCCTCGTATGCGTTGATCCCGTCGAGCATGAAGGGAACGAGGAGGCGGTTGACGATAAAACCGCGGTTGTCGCCCGCCGCCACCGTCGTCTTGCCGAGCGAGTCGCCGAACGCGAACCCGGCGTCAGCCGTCTCCTCGGCCGTGTCCTCGCCGCGAACGACCTCGAGCAGCGGCATCACCTGCACCGGGTTGAAGAAGTGAAGGCCCAGGAACTGGCCGGGACGGGAGGTTGCAGCCGCCTGATCGGCAACCGCGAGCGATGACGTGTTCGTGGCGAAGAGCGCGTCGTCCTTGACGATCCCGTCGAGCTCTGACCAGAGCTCGAGCTTTGCGTCCAGGTTCTCGGTGATCGCCTCGATCACGAGGTCGCAGTCGGCCAGGTCCGCATAATCGAGCGAGCCTATGATGCGCTCGCGGACGGCGTCGGCATCCGACTGCTCCAGCTTGCCCTTCTCGACCGCTCTCGCAAGCTGCTTCTCGATCTTTGCGAGGCCCTTGTCGAGCTGCTCCTGCGAAACCTCGGTGACCACGACGTCCCAACCGCCGCGCTGCGCGCAAACCTGGGCGATGCCGTGGCCCATGAGGCCGCAACCGACGACTCCGACCGACTTGATCTCCATGCGCGCTCTCTCCTTGAGGTGGATTACTCCGGCGAGCCAGCCTAACTAGACCGCTCCGGCCGCCTCCAGGATCTTCTTCATCTCGTCCGCGAGCGCATGCATCCCGCTCATCGGGCGAACCATGACGATGAGCTCGCGGATCTGGTCGCCCTCGCCGAAGCGCAGGATGTCGACCCCCTGGAGATCGCGATCGCCGGCCCGCGCCTCGAACATCAGAACGGCCGTGTCGCCGTTCTCGACCTGCTCGACGTAGCGAAAGTCCTCGAAGACCTTCACCACGGCCCCGAGGACCACTCCGAGCGCCTCGCGGCCTTCGTACGCCTTGAAGACGACTGGGCTGTTGAAGGTGACGTCCTCGGTAAAGAGCTCTGAGACCTGCGAAAAGTCCTTGGCCTCCGCCGCCCTTTTGAACGCGTCGCTCCTCATTCTTCGAGCTGCGCGTCGAGGGTGATCTCCTCCACCGAGGCCAGCGCTTTGGACAGCGGACAGTGCTTCTTCGCCCTCCCGGCGTGCTTTTCGAACTCCTCCTGGTTGATCCCCGGAACCTTCCCGCGCACGATGAGGTCGATCTGCGGGATGTTGAAGCCGCCCTCCTTCTGTCGCAGGTGGACGACAGCCTCGGTGTCAAGCGTTTCGGGGGGGTGCTCGGCCATGCCGAGAATCAATGCGAGTGCCATCGTGAAGCAGCCTGCGTGGGCAGCGGCGAGCAGCTCTTCAGGATTCGACTCGGGTGCGTCCTCGTAGCGCGAACGGGCGGAGTAAGGGCCCTCCCAGGCTCCGCTTCCCAGGCCGATCGTGCCGACCCCCTCCATCACGTTTCCTTCCCACTTCGCTGTGGCTTTCCGCTTAGGCATTCCGTCTCCTAACTCGTAGTCATGTGCCAGTCAACCGGCCCCGCGCGCAGCACGTGCGCTCCGAGCGGCCGGCCCAATACGTCCTGCGCGGCGCTCGATGCCGCGATCAGCTTTTCGAGGTCGATCCCGGTCTCGACGCCCATTTCCTCCAGCATCGAGACGAGGTCCTCGGAAGAGATGTTCCCTGTCGACCCCGGAGGCACGGGACAGCCACCCAGCTCGCCGAAGGCTGACTCGAACGAATCGATTCCCTGCTCCAGCGCGGCAAGCACATTCGCGAGCCCCTGTCCGCGCGTGTTGTGGAAGTGCGCCGTCAGCTCCGCGCCGTCCAGCCGCTCGCGGGCGTGGCCGAAGAACTCGCCAACCTGGCGGGGATTCGCCATCCCGGTCGTATCGCCGAACGCGATCTCCTCGCACCCCGCGCCGCTGAGGCGCTCCGCGATCTCGAAGACACGGTCGGGCGGGACCTCCCCCTCGTATGGGCAACCGAACGACGTGGAGATCACGCCCTCCGCACGCAGGCCCTCGGCGAGCGCCCGCTCGATCACGCGCTCGAGCCCGGAAAGCGACTCCTCGATCGAGCGGTTCACATTGCGCTGATTGTGCGTCTCTGACGCCGAGAGGAAGAGGTTCACCTCGTCGAAGCGCTCTCTGCGCTCCAGCGCGTTGTCGAGGCCCTTCTCGTTCGGGATCAGGACTGAGTACGCGACGCCGTCCAGCTTCTCGTAGGTGTCGAGAACGTCGTTCGCGTCGGCGAGCTGCGGCACGACGTCGGGCCGGACGAACGACGTGAGCTCGATCCGCCTGTATCCGGCGGCGCCGAGCATTCCGATCAGGCGCACCTTCTCAGGCGTTGGGATCGTCTCCGGCTCGTTCTGAAAGCCGTCGCGCGGTCCGACCTCGCGCAGACGGGCGCTTGTCGGCAGCTCGGCCAAGGCGCTAGCCGAGTTGACCGACTTGGATGACGCGGCGCTCGTGCGTGCCGACGCCGATCGTGCGCTCGCCTTCGGTCACCTCGACTGCGAAGCGAAGCTTGCGCTCGTCCTCCACCTCCTGGAGGACCGAGCGCACCGTGCACTCCGACCCCTCGAGGGCAGCGGCGACGTGCTTGACGCACACCTCGAAGCCCACGGTCGCCGAACCGTCGGGCAGCTGCTCGAACGCGAGGATCGCCGAGTTCCGCTCCATCATCGCGATCATCCCCGGTGTCGAAAGGACGCTGGAGCCGATCGTGCCGCCGACATCGGTGAGGAGGCGATCCTCGACCTTGAAAGTGTCTGAGCGCTCGGAGCCGATCTCTGGAGCCATCAGCACATGCCCATGCCGCCGGAGACGCCGAGCGTCTCGCCGGTCATGTACGAGGAGTCATCGGAGGAGAGGAAGGCAACCACGGCTGCGACCTCGTCGGGAGTGCCCATGCGGCGGAGCTGGGTGCCCGCCTTCATGTTGTCGATGATCTTCTCGCCGATCTCACCGAATTCGAGCGCCTGCATGAGAAGCGGGGTTTCGATCGGACCCGGGCAGATCGCGTTCACGGTGATCCCGAAGCGCGCGCCCTCTCGGGCCATCGACTTGGTGAAGCCCAGAACGCCGCCCTTCGCGGACGAATACGCGACCGAGCCCTTCGACCCGATCCGTCCCGCCTCGGACGAGATGTTCACGATGCGCCCGTAGCCCGCGTCCTGCATCCCGGGCAGGACGGCGTGGGTGCACGCGAGTACGCCGATCGAGGTTGATGGCGATCACCCGCTCCCACACGCCCGGGTCGGTGTCCGCGAAGAATCCGAACTCGTCGGTCCCGGCGTTGTTCACGAGAATCGAAAACGGCCCGTGATCCTCGACGAGAGCTACCGCGGAAGCGGGGTCGGTCACGTCCAGGCGCGACGCGTCTGCGGAGATCTCCGCGGCGACGGATTCCGCGCCTTCGGTGTTCACGTCTCCGATCACGACCTGAGCGCCCTCGGCGGCGAGGCGGCGCGCCGTTGCCGCGCCGATTCCACTCGCGCCCCCGGTCACAAGCGCCTTTCGTCCCTCGAGCCTCATCCGAGGCGGAGCATATGTAGTCGTAGACTGCGCCGCCGATGCCAGACGCGATCCCGATCATCGGCGGCACCGGCGCCCTGGGCTATGGACTGGCGTTGCGGTGGGCGCTGGCCGGCCGCGCGGTCGTGCTCGGATCGCGCGACGCGGATCGGGCCGGCGAGTTCGCGAGAAAGCTCTCCGACGCCGTTCCCGATGCCGAGATCGAAGGCATGTCGAACGCCGAGGCAGCCAAGCAAGGCCCTGTCGTGATCCTCACCGTGCCCTTCCGCGCCCAGTCGGAGAACCTCACCAACCTCAAGGACTCGCTCGAGCCCGGGCAGCTCCTGGTCGATTGCACCGTTCCGCTCGCGGCCGCAGTCTCGGGCAAAGCGACCCGCACGCTCGGCGTCTGGCAGGGCTCAGCCGCACAACAGGCTCAGGAAATGGTCCCCGAAGGGGTCACGGTCGTCGCGGCCTTCCACACGGTTGGCGCGCCGGAGTTGGCCGATCGCGAATCGATTCTCGACGAGGACGTCCTCATCTGCGGCGAGAAGAAGGTCGACAAGGCGAAGGTCGCCGCCCTCGTCGAAGCGATCCCCGGCTTGCGCGCAGTGAACGCCGGACCACTGGAGACGGCCAGGATCGTCGAACAGCTCACGCCGCTTCTGATCTCGATCAACGTCCGCTACAAGGTCCACGCGGGCATCCGGATCACCGGCCTGCCCGACGCCGACCACTGGGAGTGACTCCCCTAAGCAGCGTCGCCATCCTCGCGGGAGGCACCGGAGGCGCGAAGCTCGCGACCGGCATTCACGCGCTACTCGACGCCGACCTGACGGTCATCGCGAACACCGCGGACGACTGCGAAGCTCACGGCCTTCACGTCTCACCGGACCCCGACCTCTGTACCTACTGGCTGGCCGGCCTGATCGACGAGGAGCGCGGCTGGGGGATCGAAGGCGACACCTTCACGGTCCACGAGCAGCTGACCGCGCTGGGCGCCCCCGGATGGTTCGGGCTCTCGGATCGCGATCTCGCGACCTGCCTGTATCGCACCCACTTCATGGCGGAGGGCGGGACGCTTACTGCCGCCCAGCTGCAGATCGCGAGCGGCCTCGGCGTCCTCGGCCGGGTCCTTCCGATGTGCGAGGAGCGCGTCCGGACCGCGGTGATTACCCCGGCGGGCAGGCGCGGCCTGCAGGAGTTCCTGATCCTCGACCAGGGCTCAGCGCCGATCGAAGGCGTCGAAGTCGAGGGACTCGCCGATGCGCGCCCCACACCGGAAGTCCTCGATGCGCTCACCGCGTCCGACCTGATCGTCATCGGCCCGTCGAATCCCGTGATCTCGATCGGCCCGATCCTGGCCGTTCCGGGAATGCGCGAGGCGATCGCCGAGTCCCCCGCACCGGTGGTGGCCGTGAGCCCGTTTGTCGCGGGACGCGCGATCAAGGGCCCGACCGAGGCGTTCATGGAGGCGATAGGCCGGCCGGTCTCAGCCGCCGGGGTCGCTTCGCTTTACGAGGGACTGCTCGACGGGATCGTCGTCGACGAGGGTGACCCCGATCCGCCGCCCGAGGGCCTGGAGGCGCTGGTCTGCCCCACTCTGATGGAAGGCGAGCGGGGCCGGATCGCCCTGGCGGACCGCATCCTCGATTGGGCCGAGACCCTGACGGCCTGACCCATGAGGGCCACGGTCATCCTCCCGATCAAGCGATTCGCACACGCGAAGACGCGGGTTGTCGAGACGATCGGGCCGCCCGGCCGGGCCGCTGTCCTGAGGGCGATGCTGGCTGATGTCCTGGTGGCGCTCGACCGTTCGCGAGAGGTGGAGCGCGTGATCCTCGTCACCGGCGAAGGCCGGGCCGAGAAGATCGCGATGGAGCGCGCCAAGCGCAGCAAGACGCCGCTCGAAGTCCTTCAGGAACCGACCGACCACGGCCACTCCGAGGCCGCGACCCTCGGCATCGTCCGCGCCAAGGCGCTGGGCTCGACATGCACCGCGCTCCTGCCCGGCGATTGCCCGCTCCTCGAGCCGGCCGAGTTGGACAGCGCCCTCTCGAGCTTTGCCGAGGGCACGGTGGGGGTCGCGAGCGATCATCACGGAACCGGCACCAACGGCCTCTTCCTGTCCCCCGCCGACGCGATCGGCCCCGCCTTCGGCCCCGGCAGCTGCGAGCGCCACCTCGACCGCGCCAAGCGAGCCGGCTACGAGGCGCAGCTTCTCGACATCCCGTCTTTGGCGCTCGACCTGGACACCCCCGACGATCTGGGCTCCCTCAGCTCGATTCTCGCCGAGAGCCCGGATCGGGCGCCCCTGACCGCCGCCGCGCTGGCCGAACTTTGATCACCGTCCGCCCGGTCGAGGGAATTCCCGAAGTCGAGGAGGGCGCCCCTCTGGGCGTGATGATCGCGACCGCTGCGGAGCCTGCGCGCGACGATGTCGTCGTCATCTCGCAGAAGATCGTCTCGAAGGCCGAGGGTCGAGTGCGAGACCTCGGAGAGGTCGCGCCCTCGGCACGCGCTCAGGAGCTCGCTGCCAAGCTCGGGAAGGATGCACAACTGGTTGAGCTGATCCTCGCCGAGAGCCGCGAGGTTCTTCGCGCGGAGCACGGCGTCCTCATTGTCGAGACACATGGCGGCCTGATCTGCGCGAACGCCGGCATCGACGCTTCCAACGTGCCGGGCGAGGGACGCGTTGCCCTGCTTCCCGAAGACGCCGACGCCTCGGCGCGCAGGCTCCGAGCGGAGATCGCGCGTTCAGGCGGCGCGAGTCCGGCCGTCGTGATCGTCGACTCGTTCGGGCGCCCGTGGCGCCTTGGCCAAACCGAGGTGGCGATCGGCTGCGCAGGCCTGCGGCCACTCGACGATTGGCGAGGCTCGACCGACCGCGAAGGCCAGACGCTTGGCGCGACGATGATCGCGATCGCCGACGAGGTAGCCGCCGCCGCGGACCTCGCTCGTGACAAGGCATCGGGCACCCCCGTTGTGGTGCTGAGCGGCCTCGGCAGGCACGTGACGAGCGATGACGGCCCCGGCGCCGCCTTGCTCCGCAGGGACGCGGATCGGGACCTCTTCCGTTAGGCACAGCGCTCGCCCGCGCGGCGCGAGAAACGCCGTTGTCGTTGGACGGATGGACAATGGAACGGTGCCCTCCGAGACCTAACCTAAAGTCATGGGCCGCTTGCCGCTCATCGCAGTCACAACGTCCGAGGTCCGCAAGGCCGAGAGCTTCCAGCCGGTCCCCGAAGGCGAGCCCGCTCGCCCGGAGATGGCGCTCGGCATGCGCTACCTCGAAGCGATCGAATCCGTCGGCGGCCTGCCCGTAGTCGTCCCTCCCCTGCCACAGGACGACATGCCCGAGCTCATTGGCAGAGTCTCGGGAGTCTGCCTCTCCGGCGGGCCCGACATCCACCCCAGGGCTTACGGGCAAGATGAGGATCCCGCGCTCGGCCCGACCTGGCTGGATCTGGACGACGCCGAGCTCGCCGTCGCGAAGGCGGCGTACGAAGCCAACGTGCCAATCCTGGCGATCTGCCGGGGCGCTCAGGCCCTCAACATCGCCCGGTCCGGAACCCTGTTTCAAGACTTACCGAGCCGGTTCGGAGAGACCATCCGCCACCGCCGCGGCCATGGGGAGCCCAACATCAGCCACCCGGTCGAGGTTGCACCGGACAGCGTGCTTTCGCGCGCATTGGGTACAACTGAGTTAGTGGTGAACTCCTTTCACCATCAAGCCTCCGATCAGCTCGGCCGCGGA
Organism: uncultured bacterium; assembly: GCA_963772035.1. Taxonomy (GTDB): domain Bacteria; phylum Actinomycetota; class Thermoleophilia; order Solirubrobacterales; family 70-9; genus JALZKA01. The sequence continues at coordinate 31,722 of CAVYVT010000008.1, read as the reverse complement.
CTCCGCGCCGTCGCATGGTCACCTGACGGCGTCATCGAAGGAATCGAGGCGCCGCATCGGGATTTCGTCGTCGGTGTGCAGTGGCACGCCGAGGCCATGGAGGATGAACCGGCCGAGCGCCTCTTCGCAGCGTTCGTTGAAGCCTGTCGCGCGCATGATGCGGGCGGCCGGGTGCCTGCGTGAAGGAGCTCCCCAGCTGGGCAGAGTGGCCAGAGGAGCCGCACGAGTCGCTGTATTCGATCGGCATCGAAGAGGAGCTGATGCTGATCGACGAGACCGGTCGGCTTTCGTTTCGTGGCGAGGAGGTTCTCGCGAGCGTCGCCGAGCGGATGCCCTTCTGCTCGCTCGAGACACATTCGGCCGTCGTCGAGGTCGAGACTTCTCCCCAGGGTACGGTCGCTGACGCCGTCGCAGCGCTCGGCGGCGTCCGCAACATGCTGATCCAGCCGCTCGCTGAGCTCGGCCTACGCGCGGCGGGAGCGGGCACGCACCCGATGGCGACCTGGGTGGAGACGCAGGTACCCGAGCAGGATCGCTACCAGAAGGTGCTCGAGACGATGCGCGAGCTGGCGCGGCGCGAGCCGACCATGGCGATGCACGTGCACATCGCCGTTCCGAGCGCCGACACGGCAATCGCGGCACTCAACGGCATCCGTGAGCGTCTCCCGATTGTCCTCGCGCTATCTGCCAACTCTCCCTTCTGGCAGGCCCGCGACTCGGGGCTCGCCTCGACTCGAACGTCGCTGTTCGGGGCCTTTCCGCGAACCGGCCTGCCGCCGTACTTCGCCACCTACGAGGACTGGGCTGAGCGCGTCGATTTCCTGATCCGCGCGGGAGCGATCCCGGAGCCGACCTTCCTGTGGTGGGACGCGAGGCTTCAGCCCCGGTTCGGCACGATCGAGATCCGGATCGCCGACACCCAGTCGCGCCTGGAGGACGTAGCCGCCCTGGTCGCGTTGATGCAGTGTCTGGTCAAGGAAGCGGTCGAGGGCGATATCACCGCGGAGGCCAGGCGCGAGGCGGTTGCCGAGAACCGCTTCCTGGCCTCGCGCGACGGCACCGAGGCATGCCTCATCGACCTTCACGCCGAGAGCATGGTGCCGCTCTCGGAGTGGGTGAACGACGCGCTCGAGGTATCTGAGCCACACGCGCGCGAACTCGGTTGCGAGTCGGAACTGGCAAGGGTGCGAGATCTCTGCAACTCGAACGGCGCTGATCGCCAGCGCGAGATCTTGAAGCGAAACGGCATCGAGGCCGTGGCCCCCTGGCTCGCGGACGAGCTGCAGGCATCGCTCCTGGTGGGGTGAGCGCTACGCGCTGAGCGGCGCCGGTTCGGCCGGGTACGTCTCGATGATCTCGTAAAGGGTCGTGCGCTGTGCGGGCGTGCGGCCTGCGGCGAGCGCGGCTCCGATCAGATCCTCGGGGTCGAGTCGGTCCCCGTGCTGTGAGCCCGCCATACGGGAGATCGACTCCTCCATCAGCGTTCCGCCGAGGTCGTTGACTCCCCAGCGAAGGCTCTCGGTCGCGGCGTCGATGCCCATCTTGACCCAGCTGGCCTGGAGGTTCTTGATCGTTCGGCCCAGCGCGAGGCGGAATGCCGCCGTGTGCTTCAGGTTCTCCTCCCGCGATATCTCCTCGATCCCGTGGGTGCGGCCAAGCATCGTGTGGAAAGGGATGAACGACAGCGGAACGAACTCGGTGATGCCGCCCGTCCGCTCTTGAAGCTCCCGGATCACCCGCATGTGGCGAGCGAGCTCCCAGGGCTCCTCGATGTGGCCGAACATCACCGTTGAGGTGGAGCGCAATCCGGCCCGGTGGGACGCCTCGATGATCTCCACCCAGCGCGCAACGGGCAGCTTGTTGGGTGAGATGCGGCCGCGGACCCCGTCGTCCAGGACCTCGGCCGCGGTTCCCGGCGTCGAGCCCAGGCCGTGCTCGAGCAGGTACTCGAAGACCTGATCCGGGGTGCGGCCGGAGCGCTCGCACATGTAGTGCACTTCCATCGGCGAGTAGGCATGAAGGTGGAGCTGAGGGGCCGCTTCTTTGGCCAGCGAGAGCCACTTGCCGTAATCGGCCAGCTCGTACTCGGGGTGGATCCCGCCCTGCATGCAGATCTCGGTTGCGCCGAACTCGACCGCCTCGGCGATGCGGCGCTGGAACTCGTCCTCGGTCACCTCATAAGCGTCGGGGGAGCGCTTGCCCTGACCGAACCCGCAGAACGCGCAGCCGACGACGCAGACGTTCGTGAAGTTGATGTTTCGGTTGACGACGAAGGTTGCCGTGTCTCCGGCGAGCTGCGAACGAAGCGAATCCGCCGCCACCCGCATGTCCTCGATCACCTCTGGGCGACGCTCGGCGAAAAGGGCGGTCAGCTCGGCCTCGGTCAGTGGATCGTCGGCAAGCGCGCGTTCGATCGCCGCCGGCGCGAGGTCCGGATCGATCTCGCGCTCCCCGCGCCGGCCGGAGCCTTTGCGTGGAATGAAGCTCCAGTACTTGAGCTTCACCACGTCCAGAACGCTCTGGTCCATCCACGTGGGCTCCAGGTACTGCGGGTAGACGCACAGGCGCTCGGTCAGCGCGTAGCCCTGCGGGGCGAGGCGCTTTCTCACCTCGTGAGGGCTGGGGAAGGCGTGCTCGGGCGAGATGTGGTCGCCGTTTGCCGAGAGGCCGCCCAGGTCGGTCGCGCCGGCTTCGATCAGCTCGTCCCACCAGTCAGCGAGGTTCGGCGGGATCTGAACTCCGACGTCGGGCATGAGGCGGCGGCACTCGGCGACGAGCCGCTTCATGTCGTCAACCGTGATGGGCGTAGCCCACTCCGGCATCGGCGGCTCTTCACCCGGAGCCGCGACTCCGCTCGTCCACCGGCGCTTGGCCGCCTCGTCGGCGATCTCTGCGACCTCCTGGCCGTAGTAGCGCGGGTGCGGGACGTAGTTCTGGAGGATGACCTCCTGGATGTGGCCGTGGCGATCATGCGACGCGGCCAGTGCTTCGAGCGACGCAACGCGCTCTTCCTCGGTCTCGCCGATGCCGACGAGGATTCCTGACGTGAAGGGGATGCGAAGCTCGCCGGCCGCCTCGATCGTCTCCATGCGGATGGCCGGATGCTTGGTGGGCGAGCCGGCGTGGACAGTCTCCATCAAGCGCTCGGAAATCGACTCGAGCATGAGGCCCTGCGAGGCAGTCACCTCGCGAAGCCGTGCCAGGTCGTCCCGGTCAAGCGCGCCGAGGTTCGTGTGCGGCAGGATCCCGCGCTCGAGCGCCCGCCCGCACGCCCAAGCGACGTAGGAGACGAAGTCCTCGTGCCCGTATTCCTCGAGAAGCCCGGCGACCTCGGCGTTCACCTCGGGCCGCTCTCCCGTCAGGACCAAGAGCTCCTTGGCGTTTCTCCGCACCGCCTCGTCCAGCCTGGCCTCGACCTCTTCGGGCGTATAAAGGTGCGCCTTACGGGTCGCGAATGAGCAGTACTTGCACACGCACCGGCACGTGCGCGACAGCGACAGCGTGTAGTTCCGCGAGAATGTGACCCGGCGCACGGGCCTCAGGCTAGACGAGCGCTCGGCTCGCCTGCCTTACTTCTTGTTCTGGACCCGCGTCTCCGCGTCCTTGACGGCCTGGCCGACCGCTCGGGCCTCGGACGTCGGTGGCTCGGGGCCCTCAGCGAACTGCGGGCCTGAGAGCACGAACTTGTAGACCACGACCGCAAGAAGCGCGCCGACGATCGGGCCCAGGACGTAAGGGAGGAGCTCCGAAGCCTCGAGGGTGTCGCCGATCAGGGCGGGGCCGAACCAACGCGCGGGGTTGAACGAGCCGCCAGTCAGGGGGCCGAAGATCATGACCAGGAAGCCAAGCGTCGAGCCGATGGCGAGCGGAGCCCATTCCTGGCGGGCGCGAGGGTTCAGCGCGACGGCGCAGATGCAGAGGACCAGCAGGAAGGTGCCGATGCCCTCCACGAGGAATCCCGCGAAGTTTCCGCTCAGGGCGGAGGAGACGGTGGCGCTTCCGTAGCCGCTGAGGCTGCCCTCGTCCTCGATGAGGCCCTTTACGACGAGGGCTCCCAGAACGCCACCCGAAAGCTGGGCGAGCATGTAGACGACGGCATCGACCGCGTCGATCCGCTTCTGGATCGCCGCTGCGAGCGTGACCGCCGGGTTGAAATGCCCGCCGGACACGGCGCCGAAGGTGATGATCAGCATGAACAGTCCGAAGGCATGGACGAGCCCGATGACGGCGAAGTCCGACCCCGTACCCGACGCAGGATCAGTCTGGGCGTACAGCGAAACGACGAAGCCGACGAACATGACCAGGACGAGCGTCCCGATCAGTTCTGCGATGTATGCGGCCAGACCTCGGTCTTTCACTGGTTCCTGAACCTCCTGCGTTGGAAAAGTTTCATGGCGCCTCTCTCTGGTGGCACCTGCACCCGGTGTGCGGTGCGCGAGTCTAGAGAACGAGGACGGGCTTAACGCTGCTACGCACTCGAATCGGAGCCTTTCTGCCGCTTCTCCCAGAGATCCTTGCCGTCGGCGATCACCTCTCGCGCGTCTTCGAGCGTCTTCCAGCCGTCGACGTCGACCTCCTTTCCCTCCAGCTGCTTGTAGGTGGAGAAGAAGTGCGTGATCTCGTCCTGGAGCTGCTTCGGGATGTCGTCCAGGGTCTCGGCGTGGTTCCAGCCCGGGTCGTGGGTCGGCACACAGACGACCTTGTCGTCCTCGCCCGCCTCGTCTCGCATCTTGAACAGCGCGATCGGCTTGACCGCGATGACGCAGCCGGGAAAGGTCGCCTCTGAGACGCAGACCATCGCGTCGAGCGGGTCGCCGTCGCGGCCCCAGTGGTCGATCAGGTAGCCGTAGTCGGTCGGATAGACCATCGACGACGAGAGGAAGCGGTCGAGGACGATGCGCTCGATCCCCTCGTCGTACTCGTACTTGTTGCGCGATCCCTTGGGGATCTCCACATGGACGAGGAGTTCGTCTTCTAAGCCATGGTCAGCCACGCGGCGACCCTATACCCGCGCTGCCCCTAGGCTCACACCCACATGAGACGGGTTGTCGCGCTGCTGGCGGCCGTCCTCCTGCTTCACGGCTGCGGCGAGGACGGTGCTGAACCGGGCGCCTCACGCGAGGCGACGCTCGTGCTCGACTTCACGCCGAACGCGGTGCACTCGGGGCTCTATGCGGCCGTCGAACGCGGGTGGTTCGCCGACGAGGGCCTCGATCTCACGATCCAGCCGCCCGGGGACTCGACGGATGCGCCGAAGCTCTTGGCCGCCGGTAGGACCGATTTCGCGGTCATGGACATCAACGACCTTGGGACGGCGGCCGAGCGCGGCTTCGATCTGGTGCCGGTCGGTGCGCTGGTGCAGGTGCCCCTCGCGTCGGTGATTGCGGCAGACAAGGACGCGATCAGCCGCCCCCGCGATCTGGAGGGGGGCGAGGTCGGGGTGACTGGTCTCCCGTCGGACGAGGCGGTTTTAGACGCCGTCGTCGAAGCGGACGGGGGCGATCCCGAGACGATCAAGCGCACCGTGATCGGCTTCGACGCGATCGCAGCGCTCTCCGCCGAGCGGGTTGATGCCGCGACGGCGTTCTGGAACGCGGAGGGCGTTGCCCTGAAGGAGCTCGGCGTCCCGACTCGCGAGTTCAGGGTCGGCGACTTCGCCGCGGAGCCGTTCCCAGAGCTGGTGGTGGTGACGACCGAAGAGTTGGCGGAGGACGACCCAGGACTCGTTGCCGCTGTTCAGGCCGGGCTACAAAGGGGCTCTGAGCTTGCGGTTGACGATCCCGACGCGGCGCTCGATGCGCTCCTGAGCGCGATCGACGGGATCGACCCGCCGACTCAGGTCGCCGAAATGCAGGCGCTGAGCGAAGCCGACGCGTTCTCCGCAGGCGTCGAGCCTGGATCGTTCGAGCCCGAGCGGGCCATGAACTGGGTGGACTTTGCAATCGAGAACGGAATCGAGATTCCGCGGACTCCCCCGGAGATCGTTGATCTCCTCGGAGGCTAAAGGCGGCGGCTGCGCCGGAACTGCTGGCGCACGGATTCCGGGCGGCCCCACATCTGCTTGACCTCGGCGCGCCCCTCGCGGAAGTCGCGGAGGACCATCTCGCCCTCTATCCCCTCGCCGTCGAGGAGCTCGAGTGTTCCCTTCACCGTCTGGGCCGCGGCGGCGTGTCCGAACGTGTTCGCGACAAGGATCCGCCAGTGCCAGTCGGCCTTCGAGTACGGCTGCGCGTTCACTTGGGTGAGGATCACGGCCGCGTCGATGTATCGGGACTCATCGGGCAACCGGAAGTCGAGCGTGAGGTCGGTCCAGTCGTCGGGAAGCGAGTCGAGGATCTCCTGAAAGCGCTCGGCGAGGGCCATGCGCGGAGCCTACCGCCGCGCACGGTGCCAGGCACCGTGCTCGGGATCTAGGCCGCTACGACCCGGATCGCGCCCGCGAGGCGCTCGCCCAGGATGTGCTCGGCGCCGCCGACGGTCACGTGGAGCGGGCCCTCGAACGGGTCGCGGCCTGTGACCTCGAGCTCGGAGCCGGGCCGGATCCCGCGCTCGTCGAGGTAGCGGAGCATCTCGGGATCGGAGTCCGACACACGGGCGAAGGAGACAACCACGCCGGGCTCGAGGTCGGCCAGGCGCACCGTGTCGTCGTCGGCCATATCGAGCTGCGCGGTGGGAATCGGGTCGCCATGCGGGTCGTGCCTCGGGTCGCCGAGCGCCTGCGAGATCCGCTCCTCGAGCTCTTCGGAGATGTAGTGCTCGAGCACCTCCGCCTCGTCGTGGACGCGATCCCAGGGCATGCCGAGCACCTCTGCCAGATACGACTCGAGCAGGCGGTGGTGGCGGATCACCTCGAGAGCGACGCGTTCGCCGCGCACGGTCAGAAGCGCGCCGCGGTACGGCTCGTGGCGAACGAGGCCCATCTCGTCCATGCGCTTGAGCATCGACGTGACGGAGCCGGCCGAGACGCCGAGGCGCTCGGCCAGGGCGGATGTGGACACCGGACCGTCGCAGCGCTGAGCCAGTGCGTGGAGCGCCTTCGCATAGTCCTCGACGGCCTCGGTGTTGAGGGCCTGAGGGTCACGTCTGAAGCCGGAGTGCGCCATGCCTAGACGCTCACCAGGAGGCTCGTGAGATAGAACGCGATCGCGCCAGCCGCGATGCCGGACGCAGTCACGGCATCGAGGGCGCGGCCGCCAGCGTCGCGCATGGACGGCGTGATCTGAACGATCACCTGAATGACGGCTCCGACGCCGATGCCCAGGAGGAAGGCGGAGAGCTCAGCATTGGTGACGGACGCCCCGATCACCGCTCCCACGATCGCGGGCGCGCCGGCGATGAGGCCGAGAAGCCCGAGCCTGCCGATGGTGGGCCGCTCCTGATCGCGCACCAAGGGAGCGACGATCGCAAAGCCCTCGGTCGTGTTGTGGATCGCGAAGCCGACGACCAGCGCTGCACCGAGCGCCAGCTCGGAGATCGCATAGGCAGATCCGATCGCAAGGCCCTCCCCCATGTTGTGCAGCCCGATGCCGATCGCGATCATCAGCGCGAGCCTGGCCCCGCTGGAACCGGTTTCGCCCTCGCGCTTGGCGGAGAGATAGCGATCAACCGCGGTCAGGGCCATGAAGGCAAGCCCGGCCCCCAGCAGCACCAGCTCGGTGCCACCGAACGCGCCACCCGACTCGCCGGCGATCTCGAATCCCTCCAGGCTCGCGTCGACTGCAAGGAACGCGAGCAGGCCGACGGTGACCGCCATGACGACTCTGATCCACGTTGGCCTGAACCGCCTCATCGCCGGCAGGAGGAGCATCCCGAGGGTCACGGGAATGACGCCCACGTAGAGGCCGAGCAGGGCCATGAGCGCGAACAGGTCGCCGTCGGTATCCGGCGTCTCCACCGCAGCGGCGATCTCGTGGTCGATTACAACGCCGGTCGAGGTGAGCATCGAGATCAGGTACGGCTGACCCTCCTGCCACGGGAAGTCGATCGTGATCGTGTCGGATCCGAGCCGGCCGATGGGCTCGTCACCGCCTTCGAAGTCGACGTACGAGTCGGCCACGAACACCTGGGCGACCTGCACGTCGTCGGGCCCCGTGTTGCGGACCGTTAGCTCGATCTTGTTCGGCTCGAGTTTGGTCTTCTCGACCGAGAGCTCCTCGATCGGCGGCCCTGCCCGCTCGGGCAGCGTGTCGTCGCCGATGACCGCGATCGTGACGAGCACGACCGCGATGAGGGCGATGACGCCCCCGGCGAGCGCCCAGAGCGGAACGCGCTCGGTCATCCGGAGACCTCGAAGAAGCCCATCCAGCCGAGGTCCGCGAACTCGGTCTTGTGAGCGTGGAACATGAACTCGCCTGGGTAGGGGAACTTCAGCTCGAGGATGCCGCGCTGCCCCTGGCCCTGGATGACGATGTCGGTGAACTCGGTCGGCGTGAGCGACGTGCCCGTCGGGAAGTAGTTGAAGAAGTTCCCGTGGACGTGGAACGAGTTGATGGGGTCGTACTCGAGGATGTTCACGAGATAGATCCGCACCAGCTCGTCGCGCGCGACCTTGATCGGCTCGTTCACGTAGTGGAACGGGATCGCGTTCACGGCATACAGCTGGTTGCCCTCGGCGTCGAAGGTCGTGTTCCAGCCGTTCTGGACCATCACCATCTCGTCGGCGTCCTCGCGGCCGTCCTTGGGATCGACGATGAACGTTCCGTACATGCCGCGCGCGATGTGCTCGGCGAGCGGCGAGACGTGGCAGTGGTACAGGTGGAGGCCGAACGGCTCGGCGTTGAACTCGTAGACGGTCGACTCGCCGGGATTGATGATCCCCGGGCCCGCCCCCGGCACTCCGTCCATCGCCGACGGGTGCAGGCCGTGGAAGTGAACCGTGTGCGGATGAGCCGAGCCGTTGATGAAGCGGATGCGAAGCAGGTCGCCTTCGGTGCAGCGAAGCGTTGGGCCAGGCACTCGGCCGTTGTAGGTCCAGGCCGGGAAGGAGACGCCGGGCGCGACCTCGATCTCCTTGTCGGCGGCGATGAGCTGCCACTCGCGGAGTACTCGCCCTGACGCGAGGCGCGTGGTCCTCCCGTAGTCGAAGTCGCGCAGTACCTCGGTGGGGTCGAAGCCGTTCGCCTTGTGGTTGACGGTCTGTCCGTCGCGAAATGTCGCGCCCGCGGTTCCGAGGCCGTTCAAGTGAGCGTGGGTGACGCCGGTGGCGGGAGTGGTCGCGCTTGCGTGCGAGCCGTGCACGCCCCCGGCGGCCAGCGCGTCGGGATGCTGGGAGCCTCCCAGCGCGTCGTGGATCCCCTGGTGCGGGACGACCTCATGGAGCCCGGCGATCAGCGGCGCCGCAGCAAGGCCACCGGCCAGAAGACGCCGCCGGCTGACCTTCAGAGCCTGCTTGTCCTCTTCGTTTAGTTCGTCCACAACCCAAAGTTTGACACATCAAAACCTTGAGCGGCGCCTCGAAAGGGGTCAGACCCGGGGTCAGACCCCAGGCACGGGCGCGATACCAGTCACAATCAAGGTGTGTCAGAACTCGCAATTGAGCTTGATGGGCAGTACCGGGCGCTCCGCGAGGAGGCAGGATTCGCCGGCCGCGAGCGTGGATGGTTGAACGTCGATGGCCCTGACGCCGCCGAGTACCTCCAAGGCCAGCTGACCAACGACATCGAGGCCCTCGAGCCGGGACAGGGCGTGTACTCGGCCCTGCTCGATCGCAAGGGGCGCATGCAGGCCGACATGCGCGTGCTCTGCCTGACGGAGGCCGAGATCCTCATCGAGACGGAACCGGATGCGCTGGACGCCTGCGCAAGGCACTTGACGATGTACTCGGTGGGCCGTGACGTCACCGTCACCCCGTCAGCCGGAACGCTGGCGCTCCTCAGCATCGTCGGGCCCGCGTCCGCGGCGCTCGCCGGGCTGCCGCCCCTGGGAGTTGAGAACGACCACGGCTGCGCAGAGATCGACGGGCTGCCGGCCCGAGCGGTTCGCACCGCGGGGGGACTGGATCTGATCGCGTCGCCCGAGCACATCGAGGGCCTCGGAAGCGGCGCTCGAGGCGCGTGGCGTTGCCCCCGTGACCGAGGACGCGCTCGAGATCATCCGCGTCGAAAGCGGCCGGCCCAGGTTCGGCCGCGAGATGACGCAGGAGACGATCCCCCAGGAGGCCGGCATCAACGAGCGCGCGGTGAGCTTCTCCAAGGGGTGCTACATCGGCCAGGAGACCGTCGCCCGCCTCCACTACAAGGGCAAGCCGAACCGCCACCTCAGGGGCCTCCGCCTTTCCGGCGCCGCCGACGCAGGCTCAGTAGTGACCCTCGGCGAACGTGAGCTTGGGAAGGTCGGCACAGCTGCCCTCTCCCCCGCTCACGGCCCGATCGCGCTCGCCGTCCTGCGCCGCGAAGCCGCCCCGGGAGACGAGGTTCTCGTCGGCGGTGAGATCACCGCCGAGGTGGTCGAGCTTCCTTTCGAGCAGTTGTGACGTGACAGGCGACCTATCTGTCGAATAGGGTTCCGCGCGGAGATGAGGATCCGGGAGGTAGCCCAGAACCTTGGAGGCTCCCGCGTAGTGGCGGCCGGGATTGGCCTCGCCCTGATCGTGGGCGTCTCAGGCTGCGGTGAAGACGACTTCGAGAACGACCCTCGCCCGCCGAGCCCGGTCGAATTGACGGCGGCGATCGACAAGAAGGCCGTTTCGATCGCTCCCAGCGATCCCGCCGCCGGCCTGGTCGTGATCACCATCTCCAACCAGACCGACGAGGCGACCCAGCTCGTCCTCGACGGCCCGGGTGAGGATGACCCCATCTCGGGAGACATCGAGCCCCTCGGGACCGGCTCGATCAAGACCGCGCTGGAAGAGGGCGAGTACCGGGCCTACGCCGGCGATGAGACGATCGCGCCGGCTCCCTTCACCGTCGGCCCGCCCGGCGAGTCGTCCCAGAACGACCTGCTGCTGCCCTAGGCGCTTTCCGCTTCGTCCGCTGCGTCCGCGACGAGCGAATCGATCCTGTCGAGCTTGACCTGAAGCGTCGCGATCATCTCGTCGAGTCCCGACCTGGCGCGGTCCGAAGAAGTCTTGATCCCTGTCAGCGCGGACTTGATCGCCTGCGCCTGCTGGAGGCAGGAAAGGGCCTCCTCCGTCACCGAGCGGACCTCCGCAGCATCGACAGTGAGGTCGCGGTCGCGGGCCATCGTGACCCGCGTCATGGAAGGGCGTCATCGGATAGGGATGGACGATAACCCCGCTGCCGCCGCTCTCGCTGCCATCTCGCGCACGATGGCGCCCACAGCGGCACAGGCCGATATCTCATCCTTGCATAGGCGAATTGGCATTGAGCCGGACGACGACGAAGGAGCCCAGCGACTCCACCGAACCGATGGTGTCTGCAGGCGCCGCGGCGAAAGCCGGCGCACTCCCGACATAGGCATGGAGCTTGCCGGCGCGCATCAAGCTCGGCCGCCCGTTGCGGCGCGACTGCAGCGATCTCGATCTCGTGGGGATAGTAGGACGGATATACCGGCTGCTCGTGGCCGCTCCTAGCCACCGGCGCGACAAGCAGAGCGGCAGTAATAAGAATGATCGCCCGCGCTTGCCTTCATCACCAGCTCCGGACCCCAACCAAACGCGGGCACCTCAGCCCCGCAACGCCTTCACCACCTTCTCGTCCGCCAGCGCATCCTTCGGGGCTCCGTGGAAGATGATCTCGCCACGATCGATGGCATAAAGCCTGTCGCCGATGCGGACCGCCGCGGCCAGATGCGACTCCGCCATCAGGATCGACACCCCCATCGCCTTGATCTTCAGCACAGCTTCGGTGAAGCGGTTGACCACCACCGGCGCCAAGCCCTCGAAAGCCTCGTCCAGCAGCAGCAGCGTTGGCGACAGCATCATGGCGCGGGCAACGGCCACCATCTTGCGCTGGCCGCCGCTGAGGTGCAGGCCCCGACGGGTCAGTAAATCCTTGACCTCCGGGAACACAGCAAACGCCTGCTCTTCCGGATCGGCACGCAGCCCGCCGCGCCGCTTCGCGACCTCATCGCCCAGCCAGCGGCTGATCATGAGGTTCTCGCCCACGGACAGGTCCGGGAATACCCCGCAGTCTTCGGGCGAGTAGCCGATGCCGTGCTTGGCGCGTTCGTGCGGCGGCATGCCGTTGAGGTTCTCGCCCCCGAAATTGATCTCGCCGGCCCGCACCGGCAGCAAGCCCATGATGCTGTCGATGGTCGTCGTCTTGCCGGCACCGTTGCGGCCGACCAGGCAGACGACCTCATTGGCGCCGACGTTGAGCGACACGCCGTGCAGGATGTGCGCCGGTCCGCGGTAGGTGTCGATCGCCTTGACCTCGAGCACTTAGGTCAGTCCTTTCGTGTGAACGCGTCGGGGCCGGAGGAGCCGAGCAGAACCATCGCGACCTGCTCGTTCTGTCCTGATCTCGTCGGGCGTGCCCTGGGCCAGAATGGCGCCCTGGGCCATGACGACGATGCGGTCGGAATACTTGAACACCACGTCCATGTCGTGCTCCACGATCACAGCGGTGATGCCCTCGCCGCGTACCACGGAGGCAATGGTGTCCATGATCTGGCCCTTGTCGCGGGTAGAAACCCCGCTCGTCGGCTCGTCGAGAAATAGGAGCTTCGGCTTCAGGGCATAGGCGAGTGCCACGTCCAGGAGCTTGCGCTCGCCCTGGGCGAGATCGCGGGCATTGTCATCGCGCTTTCCCGACAGGCCGAACTGGCCGAGGATGCCGTCGGCCTCGCTATTGACTGCCTCATCCAGATGGGCGAGCGAGGCCAAGTGCGCGGTCTTGCCCTCGCGGGAGAAGATCGCCAGCGCCACGTTGTCGAACGTGGTGAGATCGTCGAATACGTTCACCAGCTGGAAGCTGCGGGCGATACCGGCCTTCACGCGCTCGGTCACGGATGCCGCCGTGATGTCCTCCCCTCGGAACAGGATCTTGCCCGACTCCGGCTGCAGATGAGCGCTGATGACATTGATGAGGGAGGTCTTGCCGGCGCCATTGGGACCGACGAGCGACACGAACTCGCGCTCCTCGATGCTCAGGTTGACGTTGTCGACGGCGCGCGTTTCGCCGAAGTAGCGCTTGAGGTCGATAGTCTGGAGGAGAGCCATGTCAGCCCCTCCTCAGCTTGCCGGCAAATCGGGCAATGGTGCCAACGATGCCGGTCGGCAGCACCATCACCAACACGACGAGTACGCAGCCCAGCACCAGCTGCCAGTATTGTGAGCTCGCCACCGCATAGACCTTGAGATAGTTGAATGCTATCGCGCCGATGATTGGGCCGGTGAAGGTGCGGAAGCCGCCGAGCACGGTCATGAACACGATCTCGCCGGAGAACGGCCAATAGAGGATCTCTGGCGTAGTGAGACCGTTGAGCGGCACCCAGAGCGCGCCCGCGAGCCCCGTGAAAGTGCCGGAAATGACGAAGGCGATCCAGCGATAGCGCCGCACGCGGATGCCAACGAAGCTGGCGCGAACTCTCGTTGTCGCGGATGGCCTGTAGCGCCTTGCCGAACGGCGAATGCACGATCACCCACATGACCGCCACCGCAATCACGAACAGGACCAGCACGTAGTAATAGTAAGAGTAGACGAACCTCTGAGTATGCGCCGGGGCCCTTGAAGTCGATTAGGCCGGCCAGCAGCGTGATGCCGCTGCGTGGCACGCGGATGCCGTCGGTGCCGCCCAGTTACCCAGAAGAATTTGAAGGCGAGGCTCCACAGCACCTGCGACAAGGCGAGCGTCAATATCCCGAAGAAGATGCGCGTATGGCGCACGCACACGTAGCCGAACAAGGCCGAGATCACGAGCGTGCTCGCGAGGCCGCCCAGGATGCACAGCTCCATGGAATGCACGTGCAGGTCGCGCACGATGAACGCCACCGTGTAGGCGCCCATGCCGAAATAGGCGGAATGCCCGAACGACAGGAGGCCCGTGTAGCCGAGCAGCAGATTGAAGCCGAGCGCGGCGATGGCAAAGGTCAGCCCATAGATCAGCAGCTCGGTCTGGTAGAGGCCGATCGACCATCGGCAGCAGCGCCAGCCCCACGACCGCCGGCACGGCAACGGCAAGCAGCAGTTTAAGGGAGGGGCCGGTTCGTGCAGCTGGCATTGCTCAAGCCCTCCCGAACAACCCGGTCGGGCGTATGAGCAGGACCGCCGCCGCGATCAAGTAGAGCACGGCGAGCTCCACCTCGGCGAAGAACTGAATGCCCGCGGTGCGCACGAAGCTAACGATCAGCGCGCCGACCAGCGCACCTTCGAGGCTGCCGAGCCCGCCGATGACGATCACGACGAACGCCAGAATGAGCGCGTCCACGCCCATGCCGAGCACCGCGGCCTGCGCCGGCACTACCACCGCGCCGCCAAGCCCGGCCATGAAGCAGCCGATGGCGAAGGCCTGCACATAGACGCGTCCGACGTTGATGCCGAGCGCGGAAGCCATGCGCCGGTCCTGCGACGTGGCGCGCAGGATGACGCCGAAGCGCGTGCGATAGATGAACCACCAAAGGCCGATGGCGGCCATCAGACCGATGCCGATGACGATCAGATTGTAGGACGGGTAGAGCAGCCCGCCGATGCGAATGCTGCCCATGCTGTCCATGATAGAGCCAGCGCTGAGCGGCGTGCCGCCGAACAGCAGCTTCATGACGTCCTCGAGGATCATCAGCAGCCCGAAGGTGATGAGCAGAACGTATTCCTCCGGCCGGCGATAGAGCGGACGCAGCAGCGTCGGCTCGATGACCGCGCCCACCGCCGCGATCGCAAGCGCGCCGATCGGCAGCAGCAGCAGCTGTCCGGCCAGCACCCAGATTGCCGCTCGCTGGTCGCGCCGAACACGCTTCCGACCGCCCAGGCCGAGACATAGGCGCCGAGCGCATAGAACGTTCCGTGCGCCAGGTTGACGATGCGCATGACGCCGTAGATGAGGCTCAGGCCAGCGGAGATGAGAAACAGCACGGCCGCGTAGAAAATGGAATTCAGAATCTGAATTGCCAAAGTGTCCATTTCCTACCGTCGACATCCATTCGAGTTGAGGGCTCGCGATTTTCCGTGCGGGAAGCCGCGGATTGCCGCAACGCCTCCGGCGCGGGCGCCAACTCACGTATCCTGTCATACCAGCACCATTTCAGCCTAACCCGGCGAACCCGCAGCGCCGACGCGGACGTGCAGCATTTTGGCCGACGGCTGGAGCAGAATTGCCGTCCAGGAAGATGCCAAGGATCACCGTGTATTGGCCCGGCGGCAGGCGCTCCGGAAGCTCGATGGTGAAGTCCCCGTCCTCCTTCCATTGCATCTTGTCGACTTTGAGAACCTTGCCGTCGGGGTCGATCAGAAGATAGCGCGAGACGACCAGCAGCCCGTCGACCCCGCGCGTCGTGGTCCGCAGCAGCGGCTCCTTCACTGAGCCCGTATTTTCGTGCCCATCTTCAGAATCATCTCGGCGTTCGGCGCGGACCGTGATCTTGCCCGCGTCCTGCGTCACCGCTTCGATCACGGCCCTCGGCGGGTTGACGAAGCGGTCGAAGGTGCCGAAGCCCAGCGGATAGGTGATCTCGCGGACGGCCTCCAGCACGACGGAGCCGGGCGTCCATTGCTTCAGCCGATAGGGGCCGTTGGCGACCAGGACATGGCCGTTCTTTTCGGCGAATGCTCTGAGCGCACGCCAGCGCGCCTGCGCCTCGTCGGCGGTTACGAAGTCCTCGCAGCGGCTCGGGGCGATAGCCTTCGCGCTCGAATTGCGCCATCGAGGTCCTGCAGCTTTGCCCTGAGCGCCTGATCGCGGACCAGATCCAGCCAGGGAACCCGCCGCCTGGCAGCCTCCTCCTGCGAGAAGGCGGCGTAGCCCCGGATCACCGCCTCCTCCATCAGCACCAGCAGATGCCAGGGCACCGTGCTCCACGGCGGAGCCAGCGCCGCCACCTGCCGCTCGTCGCCCGGAGCGTCCCTGAGATAGACCTCCAGCACCGGCGTTTTCACGAATGACCTCCAGGCCCTCGGCGATGGCATGCGTTCGTCTTGTCCACGCGCACGACCTTGAGCCCGACCAGCCGCTCCTGCATGGCGGCGAGCACAGGCTCGAGACGCGGCTCCTGAGCATTGCTACCGGCGCCCGCTCTTCGCTCCCCAGCGATAGGCGAAAGCGTAACGGATAGAGCAGGTCCGCCACGGCCTCTCGGTGCCGTCCTCGAAGGGCGAGGCAAGCACTTCATAGACGACCTTCGCGGAGGCGAACGCCCTGTCGCCCACGCGCTGCAGCGCTCCGCTTCCCGGCTGCGGACGCATCGCGTCGGCTGGCACTTTGATGCCGCCGGACTGGCCCTCCACCTTGGTGACTTCCGATTGCACGCGGTTGGGCATCCAGCTCGCGTTGAACGGAAACGCGAATCATGGCCGGATCGCCGACGGCCGACCACATCAGCCGCCCCATGGCGTCGGTGAAGCCGCCGACCGGGTTCCAGGCGGCCTTGGAGCGGTCGCGCACGCCGAGGTGCAGCTTGCCGTTCCACGGGATATTCCTTGAGCTTCACGGTGCGAATGAAGATCGGCGAGTTGAGGCCGCTCAGCGAAGTCGTAGGCGACGTTCTCGACGCCCGCCGGATAAGCCTCGTTGAAGTACTCCTCCTTCAGCGCGTAGCCCACCACCATGCGCTCGCAACCATTGGTGAGAGCGGCCACCAGACGCCGCTCCAGATTCGCGTGCTCCGCCAAGCCGCGAATTTCGCCACGGATCAGGCTGCTCGTAGTCCCCATCCGCCGTCTCAGCGCTGCTGCGGCGTCGAGGCCGGCATGCCAGCAGCCGGTGCGCATGGAACCAGCCTTCCTTCATCCACGGCGGCCCCGACCAGCCGTCGAACTGCACACCGGCGGCGGCGAGCAGATCGTCGATCGGCACGGCCTCGAGCACAACGTCCGCGCCAGTCGGCGACGTGTCCCCACCGGGCCGCGGACAATCGTCTCGGCGAGCTTGCCCCTGTGCGCCGATCTTCACGGACGCAGCCGATGCAGATCCACCCCGACGGCAGCCTTTGCCGCCTCGATCCGATCCAGATGGTGCAGGTAGTCGGCGTGATAGGGCGTCACGGGATACGGGATGGAAAACGAAGCCGGCTGCTCTTTCCTCTCGCGAGCGCCGCCAGGATGCCGCGGGCGGCAGCGCAACGATCGTCAGCAGAAGCGAAGCGTGCGGAGGCCGGATTGAAGGAAAGGACCAGAAATGATCCCAGCGACTTCACCGACTTCACGTGCCCCGGCACGGGCCCCGCGAAGTTCGGGACAGCGCCGACGTAGGCATGCAGCGTTTCGTCGACGAGGCCTTTGCCGGCAGCCGCGGGATCCACGGCGTCGATGCGGATCTCGTCGGGGTAGTAGGATGGGATAGTGACCGACCGAATGACCGGCGCCGCCCTGGCCGCCGACGACGAGCAGGCCGCTGCCAGGGCCACGCCGGCGGCACGCTTGACGATCCCGCGACGGACGCGATCGCGGGAAGCGTCAGCGACCGGGGTGCATTCGCCATCCACGCCGGCCGTCGATGGCCCCGGCACATTGTCACGATCTTCCGTCCGTCCGCAAAGGAAGCGGCCGTGTCGGCAGAACACGGCCGCTCCTCTCGATCAAGGTGCGTTTCAGGCCAGCCAGGTGGTCTTCAGCCAGTTGGCCGCCGCCGTCGACTCGTTGTGCGACGTGCCGGGCTTCGGCCAATTCGGCGGCGCCGTGATGTCGCGGATCGGGAATGGTGATGATCGACTTGCGGATCCCAAACGGGGAAGTCGTACTTGGGATCGTTCTTGGTCATCCCGATCACGGCATCCTTGTAGCCCTGGTGGTTGTCGGGCCGGATGTAGGTGTAGCCCGACGGCGCATCGATCCCCATGCCTTCGAGCATGGCGATGATGGCCTCGTCCTCCGGCCAGCCGCCGGCGAGCAGATTGGCTTTCTCGATGGCGGCCTTGAGCAGGTAGAGCGAGGTATAGGCGCCGTCCGACTCGAAGCTCGGATATTCGTTCCAGCGCTTGAAGTAGCGCTCGACGAACGAGTCGTTGATCGGCCAGCGCCCCTTGGCTGGGAACGTGAAGAAGTAGTTGGCGTGGCACCCGGCCAGCACGCCCTCGGGGTGATCCTTGCCGATGGCATGCGGCTGTCCGCCGAAGGCCAGCGTGGTGGCGACCTTCATCTTGTCGAACAGGCCGTAGCGCAGAGCCTGCTTGTAGAACGCCACGTAGTCGCCGCCCCACACGCCGCAGATCAAGACGTCCGGCGTGTCGGAAATCAGCTTGGTGATGTGCGGGGTGAAGTCGGTGGTGCCGAGCTTCGGCCACGCCTCGGAGACGGACGTCGCTCCGGGAACGAGCTTCTGATAGGCCAGCATGAAATGCTCATGCACGTTACGGCCGTAGCTGTAGTCGGGCTGGATCGAGGCGACCCGCTTGGCGCTGCGGCCAAGCCTTCGCGGCGCCGACCGCAGAGGTGACGCCGTCTGCCGATTGGATGTTGGTCACCCGGAAGACGTATTTCGGCTTGGGCACCGCCTTGTCGAACAGGAAATCGGTGCAGCCGTCGTTGAACATCGTCAGCACGCCGAGTTCCTCGGCGACCGGGCCGAGGGCCGGCGTGTTGCCGCTGGAGATGATGCCGGTGAACAGGTCGATCTTCTCGGAGAGCTTCATGCGGCGAAGCTCTTTGACGTTGGCGTCGGTGCCGGCAGCCTCGTCGGCAAAGATGGTCTCGATCTTGCGCTTGCCCAGCAGTCCGCCTTCGGCGTTGATCTCCTCGGCCGCGAGCAGATGCCCTTTGCGGCCGGGTTCGCCCAAGAGATTGGCAGGCCCGGTCAGGAACGTGATGTGGCCGGTCTTGAACGGTGTGTCGGGAACGTTGCCTTTGGCCTTGATGGCCGCATGCGCAGGCCGCGGTCCGGCGAAATAGGTGGCTGGCACCCGTGGCCGCGCTGCGCCGTGACGCCGAGGCTGTTCAGGAATGTTCTGCGGTCTACCGGGTGTTTCATCGGAATACCTCCCTTGCGACTATGTCCGACCCAACCATGGTCAGCTGCTGGCCCTTTGGAAGGGCTTCTAAAAACAGGTTAGCACGCCAGTAGGGCTCGAGCTATCCACAGCGTCGCGGCGGAAGGAGCAGCGTCAAACCTTCACTCAGATGGGGTTCGCTGGCGCCTCGCAGCATCCATGCTGATGTTGGCGCGCGTCGGCACCTGCGAAGATATTCCGCTGGTGCGTCGGACTTTATCCAATGCGCTTGAGAGCGAGGGTTGGCTACGTGAAGCGCGTGGCGAAGTGCGATCAACGTTGTCGGAGGAAACGTGGCCAAGAAGCCCGTGAAGGCCAGCATACCCGTCGAACTGCAGCGCCTATTGAGCAAGTTCCAGGATTTCCTCCGGCTACCAACATATCCCAGGGGAACTCGATAGTCACAGGAGTAGCAACTCCTGCAGGGCACCCCATATTCGACACATGATCGACCATGCACACGTACCGGTTGACACGCTAGGCTGGATGGTTCGTGTCACGAGCCCTCCGTCCATCAGGAGTTCTCATCTTGCCGCTATCCGCGACGAGGCGGCAGCCGTCGAGGCGGTAAGGGCGCGCATCGGAGTTGTTGCTGACCAAACGATTGAAGCGGTGGCGACGCTGTCGGAGTTTGAGCTGACCGCAGAAGATTTACAGCCGGGCCAAGTCAAACACGGGTGATCAGCGGCCGGTCGCCACGAGCGGCTCGGCGGCGACCATCCTCGCCCGCTCGCGCAGGAAGGCCGTCGGAGACACGGTGTCCCCTTCGAGTGCAAATATCAAGGCTGCGGTGCGGGCTCAGAAGGCGGAGGTCGCTTCGCTCTTCGAGCGATTGCGTGCGGGCAGTCTCGACCCGAAAGGGCCTGGCGTCACCCGTGACAAGGCTACCAACCGCAGCGTTCCCCTCGCGGATGCATGGCGCCCCCGGCTATTGTTTTGCAGGCGTATAGAGGGGCTGAATGTCGCGCAGCCAAGTGCAGCAACTGCGCTCGCCAGCGCTGACGAGCGACACAGTGAAGACATAGCGACAGCGATGCGGGCGGCCGTATCGCGTCCTTGCTGAAGGACGATAAAAGTCCTGCGTAGGCTATGCGGAGAGGACAGTCATGCCGGTCGTAGAACTGGAGAATGTGCCACTCGAACCATTCAAGGGCGGCGCGACCTACCAAACGATTGTGGGCGATCAGGCGGGATCAACACCCATCCGTGTCGGACTTCAAACATCCCCGCCAGGATACAAGACTCCACGTCACTCGCATCCCTATATGGAGACCGTGACGGTGCTCGAGGGCGAGGGAGAAGCTTGGCTCGGTGATCAAACCGAAACCGTGCAATTGGGAGCTGGGATAACTCTGGTTCTGCCGGCGAACGTGCAGCACTGGTTCCGCGCCACGGGCGCCAAACCCCTTGTCACGCTAGGGGTACATGCGTCGCCAAAGCGGATTGTCATCATTCATGACGAATGACGTTCCAGCGGCTAACAGAACGTCATTCAGCGTGTCCTTCCATGCTGCGCGACATTTTGCGACGCAACTCACTGGGCCCCGGCCCGTTGATCATGGCCAGCACGCTCTTCGGGTTGTGCGGACGCCTTTTCTCGTTCAGGTGATTTGCTTGGGCCAGCCTGCCGGCAATGCGCTGCTGGCTCATGCACTCCGCGTTCAGCGGATCTGCTAAAACTGCATGCGGCGTGCAAGGTTCCCGCGCTTTCAGCGTTTGCTTGCCGAACCGCAAGACGCCCGTCGAATCAAAACCCCTCGCCTGTATGGGCGAGGGGGTCGAAGCTCTTAGGCAACGACCTTTAGTGCGCTCGAAGGCGCAGCTCAACTACTCGCCACCCCTGGGTTCGAAGGCATCCTGCGTCCAGGTCTTGCCGAATGGACCTTTTTCCAAAGTTGCGGTTTGAGTGAAAGCACCACCACCAGCGCATCCGCTGATGATGACGGCGACAATCGCTGCAATGAACAGTCGCATGTGTTGCCTCGCTGATGATCTGAGCAACGCGAATCACAAGCTCCCTCTCCACTGATCCGGTAGTGCTGGAAAATGGCTGGAAAATGGAGGAATGCCAGGGCCGTAGCCAGTTTGCTGTGCGCCCCGAATATGACATGCCCTTCGGCGATGTGTCTAAGCGGGTGGGGATAGGCGTGCACGGACCTTCCGAGCAGCTACTGCACGCCAAGTTGAAATGCCGGATGCAACGGCAAGATCCAAGGAAACGTTCACCATGCACGGCAATGTGTCCGCGGAGGCGAGCGCGTATGCGTGCCACTACTGCGGCCGCACCGACGGGGCACGGACGAAAGATCACAAGTTGCCGAAGATCTTGGGCGGCACAAAGCGCGCCGACAACATCGTGCTCTCTTGCCTGATGTGCAACATGATCAAGAGCGGGCGCGAGTACGGGATGTTCGTGCTTCTCTTCGCAGAGTTCCTCAGCGAGTACGGCGAGGAGTATCGCGCGACCGATCCTGATAACTTTCGGACAATCGGCGGGCTGCATCGGAGGTTCAATAGGTGGCTGCGCGCGACGCAGCACAGGTACCTCACCATCGGCTCCGCTGAATTGCAGGTGGCCTGGCCCGTGGCGGTGCCGCAAGGGACGAAACGCGGCAATCGTCGAGGATGTCGTTGCGAACGAGAGTGAGCAGGCCGTGCCGAATAAACCCCTTCGGGAGAGCGGCACGTGTTACCCTCCTTGCATCAATAGAAAAAGAACGCACAAAAAGGCCTTCCGTCATGGACCGCAGCACAACCGATCGAGCATGGGATATTGGGAGGGGCGCAGCTGGAGGCGCAGTCCTCCTCGCCGCCATTGGCTTCATGTGGGGCGGATGGACGACACAGGGGACGCACCTGGATGCGCTCAAGGTTGCCGCGGACACTGCAGTTGTAACGGCTCTCACACCTATTTGCGTCGACTCCTTTTCCAAGAGTGCCAACGCCGGCGAGCAAAAGGCTGAGATGATGAAGGCCAGCTCCTGGAATCGGGGCGACTTCATCGCGAAGGGCGGCTGGGCGACCACGCCGGGCGCGACGGCTCCGAACAGCGCGGTGGCCAAGGCTTGCGCCGATCTCTTGTCGAAGTAAGCGAAACGCGTGCGCGGGCTGGTGAAACTATCGCTTCCGCTTGAACCTCCGCTACACGCGGCGCCAGAGTTCGGTCTTCCGCCTGTGCTTTCCACAGTCGCGCAGGCTCTCGCCGCGGTTTCTGGCTCACTTGCTCCAGACGCGCTGTCACGCGTTCACTGGCGGTTTGCGGCATCCATGCTGAGGTTGGCGTGCATCGGTACCTGCAAAGATATTCCGCAGGTACGTCGGACGCTGTCCAATGCGCTTGAGAGCGAGGGCTGGCTACTCGACGCACCTGACAAAGTGCCATCAAAGTTATCGGAGGAAACGTGGCCAAGAAGCCAGTGAAGGCAACCGCACCCGTCGACAATCTGAACGCGCTATTGCGAGCTGGAGCGCTGCGACGTCTCCAAGGCAACGTCCCGGCAAAGCCAATCGCGAAACAAGCGAAGGGCCGAGGGAAGAGGCGCTAGCAAGAGAGCGATCATCGTTCCAAGCCCAAGCAAGTGGGACTCGGGCGCGGTACGCCAACTTGCCATCCAAAGACCCACGGTGTCCGTCCGCGATGCATTCGGCATCTGCTGGGGAAAGAGATTGGTGGGGACCGCATTACTGGCGCGTCCCCCAAATGCGCTCATCGAACGGAGGAGCTGGCGATAGCGTCCCTTTCTTGACCAAACTCCCATCGGCAATTTTGTACCGGTATATAAATTCCGGTACGGCGTCGGCACCATTGCCAAATCAATCCCTTAGCTGTACCGTTTTTCAGTACCGGGTTCCCGGAGGGAAATCGTTCATGCTGGTTGGTTATGCACGTGTCTCCACGGGGCAGCAAAATCTCGACCGTCAGGTGGCCGAACTGAAGCGCGCCGGATGCCGGGCGATTTTCAAAGAGAAGCAGTCTGGCCGCGAAGGCCTGCGCCGTCCACAGTTGGAGAAGGCGATCGAAGCGCTGGGGGCAAGCGACATTCTGGTGCTAGCAGAATGGGACCGGGCAACGCGGTCAATGCTGGATGGCATCCGCATCATTGAACGGGTAGCGGCACGCGGTGCCATGCTAAAGGCACTGGATCGTCAATGGCTCGACCTTACCACGCCGTTAGGAAAAGGAATCCGCCTTCCTGTCGGCTCTTGCGGAGGATGAGCGAGCCCGCATCCTGTCGCGTGCCGACAGCGGCCGGGCTCAGGCCAAGAAGCGTGGAGTGAAGTTCGGACCGAAGCCCAAGCTCGCGCCGCATCAAGAAAAGGAAGCGGTGCGCATGGTGCATACCCAAGGTCTCAGCCTACGGGCCGTGGCGC
Source organism: uncultured bacterium (assembly GCA_963772035.1). GTDB lineage: Bacteria > Actinomycetota > Thermoleophilia > Solirubrobacterales > 70-9 > JALZKA01. The sequence goes on along the minus strand of CAVYVT010000008.1, from coordinate 8,318 downwards.
ATCACTATCATGTCGGACACTCGACCATTGTCCGCGCCCTCGAGCGGGCAAGCCAATCCGGGTGAAGCCCTTCCCGGCCATTGGGCCAGGTCAGCGAACGATCTCAATCGAGTGAGCACTCACCGTGGAGGCCACCTAGCGAGCAAGTCCGCTTTGCGCCCGATAGCGGACCCTAGCGTTCGGCCTACGGCAGAAGAGTGCCTATCTTCGCACATCGATTTGATCCGCAAGACCTCGAGGCAGCCAGGCACGGGATGCGTCCGGTGCTGCCGCGCATGGTGCAGGGGGCAACCCGCGGGCCGCCCTCACCTATCGCCGACAAACTCAGATGACGTCTGTGCCGAGCAGCGTCCCCGAGGTGGATGAGGCTCCGAGTCACCCGGCGGAAAGTAACGATAGACCTTCATGCGGCCGCCACGCGCGGGTCAGCCTGCCAGCGCTGGCGCTTACCCCGCGGTATTCCTTGACACTCCGCACGCTTGCGCCTACGACAGAGCACGCATTGGCACTCGCCAGCAATGAGTGCCAATCCCAAACTCCCGCACCAAAACATACGTTGAGGCGCCCGCACTGTGCGGCGCCTAACGCTATTGGAGCATCACAACAATGAAGTTTCGTCCTCTCCACGATCGCGTGGTGATCAAGCGCGCGGACACGGAAACCAAAACGGCCGGCGGCATCCTCATCCCCGATACTGCGGGGGAGAAGCCGCAGGAGGGCGAGGTCATCGCTGTCGGTCCGGGCGGCCGCGACGAAGCCGGCAAGCTGATCCCCATCGATCTGAAGAAGGGCGACAAGGTGCTGTTCGGCAAATGGTCGGGCACCGAGGTCAAGATCGACACCAAGGATCTCCTCATCATGAAGGAGAGCGACATCATGGGTGTGCTCGAGAAGTAAGCCGGGTACGCCCAGCTCAACTTTTCGCTTTGCTTTTTTTGAACTGATTTGACAGGAGCCAGAACATGGCCGCCAAAACCGTAAGATTTTCCACCGACGCGCGTGACCGCATGATGCGTGGCGTCGATACGCTCGCCAACGCCGTCAAGGTGACGCTCGGTCCCAAGGGCCGCAATGTCATCCTTGACAAGAGCTTCGGCGCGCCGCGCACGACCAAGGACGGCGTGACAGTCGCCAAAGAAATCGAGCTCGAGGACAAGTTTGAGAACATGGGCGCGCAGATGGTGCGCGAGGTGGCCCAGAAGACCAACGAGATGGCCGGAGACGGCACGACCACGGCCACGGTTCTTGCTCACGCGATCCTGCGCGAGGGCATGAAGTCAGTCGCCGCCGGCATGAACCCGATGGACCTGAAGCGCGGCATCGAAAAAGCTGTGGCCCAGGTGGTCGAGGAGATCCAGAAAAAGTCGAAGAAGGTCAAGGACGCGTCCGAGATCGCGCAGGTCGGCACGGTTGCGGCCAACGGCGAAAAAGCCATCGGCCAGATGATCGCCAAGGCCATGCAGAAGGTCGGCAACGAGGGCGTGATCACGGTCGAGGAGGCCAAGGGCCTCGATAGCGAGCTGGAGGTCGTAGAAGGCATGCAGTTTGATCGCGGCTACCTCTCGCCCTACTTCGTCACCAATGCCGAGAAGATGACGATCGAGCTGGAAGAGCCCTACATTCTTATCCATGAAAAGAAGCTCACGAGCCTGCAGGCGCTGCTGCCGGTGCTCGAAGCCGTCGTGCAGGCCGGCAAGCCGCTGCTCATCATCGCCGAGGAGGTCGAAGGCGAGGCCCTGGCGACGTTGGTCGTCAACAAGCTGCGCGGCGGTCTGAAAGTGGCAGCAGTGAAGGCACCCGGCTTCGGCGATCGCCGCAAGGCCATGCTGGAAGACATCGGCGTGCTCACGCATGGCCAGGTAATCAGCGAGGACCTCGGCATCAAGCTCGAGTTGGTGACGCTCGACATGCTGGGCAAAGCCAAGCGCGTGTCGATCACCAAGGAGAACACCACCGTCATCGACGGTTCGGGCAAGAAGAAGGAGATCGAGGCGCGGGTCAACCAGATCAAGGCGCAGATCGAGGAGACGACGTCGGACTACGACAAGGAGAAGCTGCAGGAGCGGCTGGCGAAGCTCGCCGGCGGCGTCGCTGTGATCAAGGTCGGCGGCGCCACTGAGGTCGAGGTGAAGGAGCGCAAGGACCGGGTCGACGACGCCCTCAACGCCACGCGCGCAGCCGTCGAGGAAGGCATCGTGCCGGGCGGCGGCGTGATGCTGCTGAAAGCATCCAAAGCGATCACGGCCAAGGGTGAAAATGAGGATCAGGAGGCCGGGATCAACATCGTGCGCCGGGCACTGCAGGCGCCCATTCGCCAGATCGCGGAAAACGCCGGTGTCGAGGGCTCGATCGTGGTCGGCAAAGTCATGGACGAGCGGTCAGGCGCGTTTGGCTACGACGCGCAGGGCGACGAGTACGGCGACATGATCGAGAAGGGCATTATCGACCCCGCCAAGGTCGTCCGCATCGCGCTCCAGGATGCGGCCTCCATCGCCGGCCTCATGATCACCACCGAAGCGGGCGTCGCCGAGGCGCCAAAGGCTGCCGATGGGCATGCCGGTCACGATCATGGCGGCGGCGGCATGGGCGGGATGATGTAGCCAGCTGTGCGGGGGGCTACCCCCGCTCTTCAGCTTCGCGTGGCGCATCGAGTGAAGCGCGGCATGCGGCCCCGAAAGGGCTCGCTATTGCTCGCAATAGAGCGCCTAGTCTGGATGGAACGGCGCGCGCGTCGTGGGCATGTGCAGTTGTGGGTTAGTTGCCCTCTAGCGTCGCTCCACTCACCCAACAGAAAGAGGTGCAGTTGTGGACGTTCATACGACCAAGTTTGTGACCGATTGGACTACCGAGCATGTGCAGCCTGGGGCCGTAAGGGATCGGCATGCAGAAGCCGCCCGTCTTGCGGCGCGCCTCCTGAACCACGGGGCAACCAAGGGTCTCGAACGCGAAGACATCGAGGAGGCAATTGGCGCAGATTTAGAGTTCTACATGTTTCAAGCGATCTCGAAAGCAATGAAGCAACGCAATGGAATGCTGAACCGTGCGCTCAGGGACGGGCCCCGGTTGAGTGGCACGCTTCACCTTTCGAACTGATAGACGAACAGGCGTCTGACGCCTGTCTTCAGCATCCGGATCGAGGCGCTTCACCGGCTTCCGTGCCGAGGTCGCGCATGCGCTCATTTTCCATTGCCTGTGCGCTCTTGCGCTAGGCACCGGCGCTTCAACTAGGAAAGTCCTGAGATGCGCATAATCTTTCTGGTCCTCGCCTTCGGCTTGGGCACATCCGCTGCGCTCGCTGAAGTCGCGCCGACGCCGATGACTAAGTCCCGTATTGGCATTCTCTCCGCCGACGAGGCTTTGACCGCCAAGAAGGCAGAAGAAAATAGGTCCTTGGCCGATTGCGAGCGGCACTGGGATGCGGGGACGCATATGACACGGCAAGTATGGGCGCAGACGTGCCGGCGCGTGCAGGAGCGCTTTCGCCAGCTCGACCTGCGATAGCTGGCCACGTTTTGCTCGTCCCCAGCTTCGGCGACCTCGGACGGAGGGCTGGAATGCGGAAACGGCGTCTCTTGAAATGGTAGCGAGCATGGACAAGCTAGTGGACGGCTGGCGCGTACGCCGAGAGCAGTTGAAGGCAGAGCTTGCCTCGATTGAAAGCAAGAATGATCGCGCCACTGTCGAGATCGACGAGCACAAGGAAGTAGCCGGCGCCACTACCGAGAAACTGGCGGCACACTTGCGTTCGCGTATCGCTGAGCTGGACGCTCTGATCGGGGCAAAGCGCGGATCGCGGGACAACTAGAAGCCGAGTATCGCTCAGGGTTCTTGATGTGTGCGAGCAGCATATGACCATCGAAAAGGATTTGGCGGTCGAAGCGGAGCGCCTAACCAAGAACATGGTGGACCGCCTGCGCAACCGCCTATCCAGCTTCAAGACCCGCCGCGGGCAAGACTTCCAGTGCCCTCACTGTTGGATGCGTGACGGAACACTCACGAGAGTGTCCGCTTTGGGTCTTGGCCGTGTGAAAACGCGCTGGGGGTGGTTTCGGTCAGCGACCGCCGTTACGGCAAAGCGGGCGCCAGGGCGTCACGCCCTGATGGCCGCCATCAGCGGCTTGACGCCCATGATGTTCATGACGCGGGTGAGATTGTAGGCCAGCACGTGCAGCGCCATCTCGGCGGCGACCTTTGGCAGCGTCCTCATCAGGAAGTGCGTCGCGCCCATGCGCGCCTTGATCGTGCCGAACGGATGCTCGACGGTCTCGCGCCGCTGGCGCATCGCCTGCGGGTTCGCGTCGAGACGCTGCTGCACGGCTTCGAGCACATGCTCGTGCTCCCAGCGCGTGATGCGCCGCTCCGTGCCCGTCGTGCACTGCCCTTGAGCGCACAGCTGCCGCACGCCGTTCGTCCAATAGCGACGCATCGTCTTGCCGCCCTCCTCGTCTCGAGTAGCGATAGGTCAGCCGCTCGCCGGCCGGGCAGCGATAGGCGTCCTCGTCGGGCAGTAGACGAAGTCCTGCTTGCCGAAGCGGCCTTCCGCCTTCGCGCCTGAGGTCATCGGCTTCGGCAGCGTCACCGTGATGCCGGCCTCGTGGCAGGCGAGGATCTCCGGGCTGTTGAAGTAGCCCCGGTCGGCAACGGCCTCGAGCGTGTCGGTCTGCAGAACGGCCTTCGCCTGCTTTGCCGACTGTGCGCCAGCTGCGAGCGGTCCGATGCCGATGTTCGTCACCTCGTGCGTGACGATCAGATGGTGCTCGGTATCGACGGCGACCTGCACGTTGTAGCCGACGACGCCGGAGCCGCGCCCGCTCGTCGCCATCGAGCGGCTGTCGGGATCGGTGAGCGAGATCTGCTGATCGGGCGAGGCCAGCATCTGCTTCTCGTAGGCGGCGAGCTTGCCCATCTCCTCGTTCGAGCTTGGCGAGCTTCTCCTTGAGATGCTCCGCCTTGAGCGGCCAGCGCCTCCGACGGCTCCTGCCGGTCGGCCGTGTCGAGCTGGCTGAGATAGCGCGCACGCTCTCCTCCAGCTGCGCGCGCCGCCGCTCCACCTTCGCGCGCGTGAAGTTCTTGTCGCGATTGTTGACCGCTTTGAACTTGGAGCCATCGATGGCCACGCTCGCCTTCGCGAGCAGTCCCATCTGGCGGCACAGCTCGACGAACCGCGCGCACACCTTGCGGATGGCCGGGCCGTTGTCCTTGCGGAAATCGGCGATCGTCTTGTGGTCGGGCACGAGACGGCCCAAGAGCCAGATAAGCTCCAGATTGCGCCCGGCCTCGCGCTCGAGCCGCCGGCTCGACTGCACGCGGTTGAGATAGCCGTAGATGTAGAGCTTCAAGAGAACCGAAGGATGGTAGCCGGGCCGGCCCGTCGCTGCGGGCTCGACGCCGTCGAACCCGAGATCAGCGAGATCGAGCGCATCGACGAACGCATCGATCGCGCGAACCGGATTGTCCTCGTCGATCCAATCGTCGAGGCACTCCGGCAGCAGCGTCGACTGCCCGCGATCTGCCCCTTCGACGAACCGCTTCATGATCACCCCCCGCAGAATCATCAGGGGAATCATAACCGGGCAGTCGTTTTCACACAGCCAGGGTCAAAATCCAGTAGGGCTCAGATCCCGAGCGCGTGTCCGCTTGTACCCCCGAATGTGTTGCAGAACTCGTGACCTCATCGTTTTTCGGCGCCAGCTCTGTTCGTAAGCGTCGCGGTTTGTGTCGGCTCTCCGATGGGGAGCCGCGCCCTCAACGCCCTGGCACCAACGCTCGACGCCACTTGACGCCTACGCCCGCACATCAGCGGCCCGCGGCGGGCCTCGACAGATGAGCTTGGCGAGCCGCCTCAAGTTCTGCGCCGTGGCGGTCAGCAGCACCTCGTCCCGCGCGCCGCTCAGGCCGCGCAGGCGAAGCCGGTCGAGTCTGAGGATGCGCTTCATATGCGCGAACCTCACCTCTACTTTCTTGCGCTCGCGGCATGAGAGCTGGAAGGCTTCGGTGTTGGCGAGGGCGCGCACCTGCTCGCGCACGTCCTCGTCGATGTCGCGCGAGACCTTGCGGGCGACGGCCGTCGTGCATCTGGGCTTGAGCTTGCAGATCGAGCAATCGTTCGTGCTCGCCCGATAGGGAAGAATGCGCCCCTGATCGACGATCCCCGAGTGCGTGAGTTCGGCGCCGGCGGGACAGATGTAGACGTTGCGCTCCTTGTCGAAGACGAAGTCCGCCCGGCTGAACTTGCCGTCGGATCTGGCGGACTTGTCCCACACCGGAACGTGCGGAGTGATGCCCCGATCCCAGAGCCACTTCAGAAGCTTTGCCGCGCCATAGGCGGTATCGCCGGCGAGCCGCTGGGGCTTGAGATCGAAGCGGCGCTCGACACGAGCCATCATAGTCTCGGCGATGGCAATCTCGTCGGTGCGATTGGCGCGTGTGCCCTCGGCGTCGACGATGATCCCGAGCTTGTTGTCGATCAGATAGTTGGCATCGTAGGCAAAGAACGGGTCCACACCCTTGCGTGCGACCCAAGCCGCCTGCGGATCGGTCAGCGAGATCTCCTTGGGCGGCTTGCCGCCGCCGCTGCCGCTCGAGCCGCCGCCATCTCCACCGCCACTCTCCTCATCGCGGCATGCGGCATCGAGAGCCGCCAGGTACTCACGCACCGCATGCGACGCCTCCTCCGGCGTCGGCCATTTGATCGGCTGGTCGCCGCCTGCGCGCTTCTTCTTGTCGACGTCCGCCTTGATCAGGCTGGCGTCGATCGAGAACGCTTCGCCGCCGACCAGGCCTGCCGCGATGCACATCCCCACCACCCGCTCGAACACGCGGCGCAAGGCGTCGCTCTCGCGGAAGCGCTCGTGCCGGGCACGCGAGAACACCGAATGATCCGGGATCTTGTCTTCGACGCTCAGCCTGCAATACCAGCGGTAGGCCAGATTGACCTGCACCTCGGCGCAGATGCGCCGCTCCGAGCGGATTGCAAACACGTAGCCGACGATGAGCATCCGGATCATCAGCACCGGGTCGATCGATGGTCGGCCGGTGTGGGAGTAGTAGGGCGCCAGCTCCTTGTGCACCCAGCCGAGGTCGAGCACTGCGTCGATCTTGCGCACCAGATGATCCGGCGGCACCACCTCGTCGAGCTTGAACTCGTAGAAGAACTGGCCCTGCCTGTCTTCCCGCCGCCCCATCATCGCCGCGCTCCCGCTGACCACAGCTTCAGCCCACGGAATCACGGTTCGCCGAAGATCTCAATGGGAGTTCTGCAACACATTCGGGGCAAAAACAGACGTCGAACTTTTCGCCGTTCGAAGTTTGACTATGAACCACATCTGCCCCGCGCCGACCAGGGTTCGGCAGGACGGTAGATATGCCCAAGGGGGACCGGGCCAGATCCCGTTATCCCCCGGCTAGCGCTGGGAGCAGATAGACCTCGCTGCCTTCTGGGATCGGTGCGAGGAAGGCGCCACGGTAGATGGTGCCGTTGACCGCAACGGTAACGCCGCGGTCGAGAATAGGCCTCAACTGGGGATAGAGTTCGCCCAATCTTGCCAACAGCTCACGAATGGTCGTGGCCTCCACGTCGAATTCCGTTGCGCCGCTGGCTTGCGACATGAGCGGGCCGCCGAGCCTTACGCGTACCATGCCGGAAACCTCGCCTAATTTCTCACTTGTCGCAGCTCCCGGCTGCCACTCCGAGCTTCTCGCCCTTGGCCTTCATCTGTTTGAGGACGGCGCGAAGCACGCGCGGCGGCGACATCGGTACATGGTTCAACCGGGTCCCGGTTGCTGCGGCAATGGCGTTGGCAACAGCCGCAAGGGGCGGCACGATCGGTGTCTCGCCGACGCCGCGTACACCATAAGGATGACCAGGATTTGGTGTCTCGACGATCACCGTATCGATCATCGGCAGGTCGGACGCCACCGGGATTTGATCAGTGCGCCGCGCCTGCACCCCTGCCTGGCCAAGGTCTATAGAGACATGGTCGCCAGCCTGCATGCCGCGCTGTCCGAACCAGAAGCTCGCACAGAAGCTGCAGAGATCCTGCGCGGATTGGTCGAGCGCATCAACGTGTGGTCGGGCCGGGACGGGCAACAGATCGAGCTGGTCGGCGACATCGTCAAGCTCGTGACGCTCCCTGGCGGCAACGTTCCGGCTCCGTTCGAAAGTTCGGCAAAGGTGGTTGCGGGGGCCCGCAAGCACCGAGAGTTGACTCTCGTTTGTTCGGTTTCCGCGGGATCTAGCATGTGGAACGCGGGCGGAACTAACTCCACTACCCATTTGTCCGCAAGGAAACAAACCAGCACGCTTGAAGCGGCCGACG
>CAVYVT010000007.1:0-560868 GCA_963772035.1 uncultured bacterium | reverse complement strand
ACGGGCGAGCTGGAGAACACCTCCGGAGTCGGTGCCTCGAAGCGCGATATCGCACGACTTCTGACCGTTGCACACCAGCGAGGGATCGACGTAGACAAGGAACTCAGAAACAGTGGCAGACGAAGAAGAAAACGTGAACGAAGAGACTCCCGAAGCTGAGGCCGAGGAGACCCCGCAGGACTACGCCCCCGAGGAGGCGGCGGCGGAAGCCCCTGCCTCAGAAGAGGCGCCCGCGGAGGAGCCCGCCCCCGAGGCTGAGGCCCCCGCCGAGGAGCCGGCAGCTGAGGAAGCGCCTGCGGAGGAGGCGCCCGCCGAGGAGCCGGCAGCCGAGGAAGCGCCGCGGAGGAGAGGCACCCGCCGAGGAGCCCGCCGCCGAAGCGCCGGCCGCTCCCGTCGAGGACGCCGAGCCCGAGGAGGTTCTCAGCCCGAAGGAGCTCCGCAAGCGCAGCCGCTCGACCCATGCCGGCGAGTCGCGCCCGCAGCGCAGCGGCGAGGAGCGCGCAACCGAGCGCGTCGAGACGCGTCGCGCCCGCGCAACCGCTCGCAGCCGCCGCCGCTCCCAGGAGCGCGCGAAGCGCGGCGAGCCCGGCCAGGCACTCCGCCCGCCGAGCGCGAGGACGGCGTGCGGAAGTCACAGCTTGGAACCGTCGTCTCTGACAAGGCAGACAAGACCATCACGGTCCGCGTCGACATCGTCCGCCGCCACCGCCGCTACGAGAAGGTCGTCCGCCAGTCGGCGACCGTTCACGCTCACGATGAGCGCAACGAGGCTTCGGCGGGCGACACCGTGCGTGTCATCGAGTCGCGTCCGCTGTCAAAGCTCAAGCGCTGGCGCCTGGTCGAAGTCGTGGAGAAGGCCCGATGATCCAGCAGGAATCACGCCTCAGGGTCGCCGACAACTCGGGCGCCCGCGAGATCCTCTGCATTCGCGTCAAGGGCGGCCACCACCGTCGCTACGCCGGCGTGGGGACATCATCACCGCGACGGTCAAGACGGCCACCCCGCACGGCGGCGTCCGCAAGGGCGAGGTCGTCCAGGCGGTTGTCGTGCGCACCCGCAAGCAGCTCGGCCGCTCCGACGGCACCTACATCGCCTTCGACGAGAACGCTGCCGTCCTGCTCGACGCGCAGAACAACCCGCGCGGAACGCGCATCTTCGGCCCCGTTGCCCGCGAGCTCCGCGAGAAGAACTTCATGAAGATCGTCTCCCTCGCTCCGGAGGTGCTCTAGATGCCCGCGAAGAAGCGCAAGCCCGAGCCGAAGGGCAAGCAGATGCGGATTCGCTCCGAAGACACGGTCCTCGTCACTTCCGGCAAGGACAAGGGCAAGACCGGGAAGGTGCTTCGCACCGAGCCCGGGCGACGCCGGGTCTACGTGGAGGGACTCGATATCGTGAAGAAGCACTCGCGGCCGAGATCCGTCAAGGACACGACGCGAGGGGATGCCGGCGGCATCATCGACCAGGAGGGCCCGATCCACGTCTCCAACGTGATGCTCGTGGACCCGACCGACAACAAGCCGACCCGCGTCGGGGTGCGCAAGACGGACGACGGCAAGCGCCAGCGCTTCGCAAGGCGCACGGGCAACGGACTCGATTAAGAACTTTCATGGAAGCCACAGCGACAGAAGAAACCGAAACCGACGCGCCTGTCTCGCAGGCCGCTCCGCCTCCGCGCCTTCGCGAGAAGTACAACGCGGAGATCGTCGACGCGCTCACGAAGAAGTTCGGCTACTCGAGCCGCATGCAGGTCCCGGGCCTCGTGAAGATCACGCTCAACATGGGCGTGGGCGACGCCAAGCAGTCGACCCCCGTTCTCGAGGCCGCGACCGAGCAGCTCGCGACGATTGCCGGCCAGGCGCCCAGCGTCCGGCGCGCCCGCAAGTCGATCGCCTCCTTCAAGCTTCGCGACGGCATGCCCGTCGGCGTTGCCGTGACGCTCCGCGGCGCGCGTATGTGGGAGTTCCTCGACCGCTTGATCGCGATCGCGATCCCGCGTATCCGTGACTTCCGCGGTATGTCAGCCCGTGCCTTCGATGGCCGCGGCAACTACTCGATGGGCGTTCGCGAGCAGCTGATCTTCCCGGAGATCGACTACGACTCGGTCGACGAGACACGCGGGCTCGACATCGCGATCACCACGACCGCGCAGACCGACGAGGAGGGCTTCGAGCTCCTTCTTGCGCTCGGCTTTCCCTTCTCGCAGGATGGACGCCCCGGCCAGGTCGACAAGGCCGCCGAGGAAGAGGAGGAGCGCCGCCACGAAGAGGCGCGCGTTCGTGCCGAGGCGGAGCAGGCCGCGCTCGAGCAGCTCAAGGAAGAGAACCCCGAGGCTTACGAAAAGCCCGTCCGTGAGGACGAAGAGGGCGAGGAAGGCGAAGGCGCCGAAGGCGGGGGAGACGCTGAGGCCTCCTCGGACGATTCAACCGAAGGGACGGACGAATAGGACATGGCTAAGACCTCGAAGATCGTCGCGAAGGAGCCCAAGTACTCGACGCGCAAGAAGAACCGCTGCCGTCGCTGCGGGCGCTCACGCGCCTACTACCGCAAGTTCGGCCTCTGCCGCATCTGCCTGCGCGAAGCCGCGCACAAGGGCTACGTGCCCGGAATGACCAAGTCCAGCTGGTAACCCTCTCTGAAGACTTTTCATGCTTACTGATCCCATTTCCGACTACCTGACCCGCGTGCGCAACGCGCTGCGGGCCGAGCACCCCGAAGTGGAGGTGCCATCGTCGCGCCTGAAGAAGGAGGTGACCCGCATCCTCAAGGAGCAGGGCTACATCTCCGAGTTCGAGGTCGAGCCGACGCAGGTCGGCGAGGTCATCAAGATCCAGCTCCGCTACGCGGATGGCCGCAAGCCGGTCATCACGGGCATCGAGCGCGTCTCGCGCCCCGGCCGGCGCCGCTACGCGGACAAGACCGAGATCCCGCGCGTCATGGGCGGGATGGGCACGGCGATCATCTCGACGTCCGCGGGCGTCATGACCGGCCATGAGGCAAAGGCGAAGGGCGTCGGCGGCGAAGTCGTCGCCTACGTCTGGTGAGCAAGGGAACTTTGAGATGAGCCGAATCGGAAGAATGCCCATCGAAGTGCCGGACGGCGTGACCGTCTCGGTCGACCCTGGCCGCGTCTCGGTCAAGGGGCCGAAGGGCGAGCTCTCCACCGTCGTCAACCGTGACATGAAGATCACGGAAGGCGAGGGCGGCACGCTCACCGTCGAGCGCCCGACCAATCGCGGCGAGCACCGTTCGCTCCACGGGCTCACGCGCAGCCTGGTCGCGAACATGGTCGAAGGCGTCACTGCCGGCTACGAGAAGCGCCTGCAGCTCCAGGGCGTCGGCTACCGCGCCAACCTTCAGGGCAAGAACCTGAACCTGAGCGTCGGCTACTCCCACCCGGTGTTGATGGAGGCTCCCGAGGGCATCGAGTTCGAGACCCCTCAGCCGACCGAGATCATCGTGCGGGGCATCGACAAGCAGCTTGTCGGCGAGATGGCAGCGCGCATCCGCCGTGTCCGCCCGCCCGAGCCCTACAAGGGCAAGGGAATCCGTTACGCAGGCGAGCAGGTTCGCCGCAAGGTCGGAAAGAGGGCTTAACGATGGCCACCAAGACAAAGGGCCAGCAGCGCCTTCGCCGCCGCCGCCGCGTCCGCGCCAAGGTGCGCGGCACTGCCGAGCGGCCGCGCATCTCCGTCTTTCGCTCGAACCGCGGCGTTGCCGCACAGCTCATTGACGACGATGCGGGCAAGACGCTCGCCGCGGTCTCGTGGACCGAGGACGAGCTCCGCAAGCTGGACAGCTCCGAGCAGCCCAAGAAGGCCGGCGAGCTCCTCGCCAAGCGCGCCGCCGATGCGGGCGTCAAGTCGTGCGTGTTCGATCGCGGCGGCTACCGCTACCACGGGCGCGTTGCCGCGCTCGCCGAAGGCGCCCGCGAGGGCGGCCTCGAGTTCTAGTGACCCCTCTACTCTCTTTGACCCAATGAGCCGAGACCGCGAATACAAGACAGTGAGCCCGCAGGGGCTCGACCTTCAGGAGCGCGTGATCGAGATCAACCGCGTCGCCAAGGTCGTCAAGGGCGGCCGGCGCTTCTCGTTCACCGCACTCGTCGCCGTGGGCGATGAGCGCTCGGTGGTCGGCATCGGCTACGGCAAGGCCCGCGAGGTCCCGCTCGCGATCCAGAAGGCCGTCGAGAACGCCCGCAAGGACCTGATCGAGGTCCCGATGTACGGGCAGACCATCCCGCACAAGATCATCGGCCGCTACGGCTCCGGCCACGTCGTCCTTCGCCCGGCCAGCCCAGGTACCGGCGTCATCGCCGGCGGTGGCGTACGCGCCGTGCTCGAGCTCGGCGGCATCCGCGACGTGCTCTCGAAGTCGATCGGCACGCAGAACCCGATCAACCTCGTCAAGGCGACGATGGACGGCCTGCACCAGCTCCGCCGCCCCCAGGATGTCGCAAAGCTTCGCGGCCTGACCGTGAACCAGGTGCTTGGCCTCGACAAGATGGCCGAGGCAAAGAAGCTTCAGGCCGAGAGCGCCGACGACGTCGACGTGACGCCCACGCCTGTCGGCGTGGCTGCGCAGGTGTCTGACACCAATACCGACGCCGAGACAACTTCCGAGCCGGCTGAGGTGTCTGACACCACGTCCGCTGGAGACGGAGATGCCTGAGGTCCACCTCAAGCAGGTCCGCTCGCCGATCGGCTCGGACAAGAAGCAGCTTGCGACGCTTCGCACGCTCAAGCTCGGCCGGATCGGGCGTGAGTCGAAGCTCGAGGACACCCCGCAGTTCCGCGGTGCCCTCGCGAAGGTCGAACACCTCGTCGAGCGGGTTGAGTCGTAATGCCCCGCCTGGACCCGGAAGAGATCGGCCTCGACACCCTTCGCCCCAAGGCGGGCTCGCGGCATGCGCGCAAGCGCCTGGGCCGCGGAAAGGGCTCCGGCCAGGGCAAGACCGCCGGCCGCGGCCACAAGGGCCAAGGCGCCCGAGCGGGTGCAAAGCGCCGCGTGGGCTATGAGGGCGGTCAGAACCCGATCCACATGCGGACGCGAAAGCTCAAGGGCGCGACCAAGAAGATGTCGATGCCGTTCGAGCCGTTCCGTACGCACACGCAGCCGGTGAACGTCTCAGACCTCGAGGCTCGCTTCGACGCCGAACGCCGAGGTCACCCCGGACACTCTTCGCGCCGCAGGCCTCGCCAAGCGCCGCCACCCCGTGAAGGTGCTCGGACGCGGCGAGATCTCGACGAAGCTCACGGTCCGTGCGCACGGCTTCTCGGCCTCGGCGCGCGAGAAGATCGAGGGTGCCGGCGGCACCTGCGAGATCATCGAGGGCTAGCCCTCAGTGCTGCAGACGATCCTCCACGCGTTCAGCGTTCCGGATATCCGGAAGAAGCTGGCGTTCACGGCGGCGATGCTGGCGCTCTACCGGCTCGGCGCCTACATCCCCGCGCCTGGCGTCGACGCCTCCGCGCTCGAGGCCCTGCAGGAGAACTTCGCGGGCTCGAACATCCTGGGCTTCCTGAACCTCTTCTCCGGCGGATCGCTCCAGCGGCTGTCGCTCTTCGCGCTGGGGATCATGCCCTACATCACCGCGTCGATCATCCTGCAGCTCCTCACGGTGGTCGTGCCGGCTCTCGAGCGGCTCTCCAAGGAGGGCGAGGTCGGCCAGCAGAAGATCACGCAGTACACGCGCTACCTGACCGTTGCCCTCGCGGCCGCGCAGTCGGTCGGCTACGTCTTCCTCTTCAACTCCTCGGGCTTCGGCGGCACGGACGTCATCGACGGAACCCTCAACTTCGGCAACGTGATGCTGATCGTGATCTCGCTAACGGCCGGCGCCACCCTTCTCATGTGGCTCGGCGAGCTGATCACCCAGCGAGGCATCGGCAACGGCATCTCGCTCATGATCTTCGCGTCCATCGCAGCCTCGATCCCTGGTGGCATCCAGGCCTGGTGGACGAACTCGGATCAGGTCTTCGTGGTGATGATGCCGTTCGTCGCGCTTGCGGTGATCGTCGGCATCGTCTACGTCCAGGAGGGGCAGCGCCGCATTCCCGTCCAGTACGCAAAGCGCGTCGTTGGCCGCCGGATGACTACGGGTGGCTCGACCTATCTGCCGCTCCGCGTGAACATGGCGGGAGTCATCCCGGTCATCTTCGCCGCCTCGATCATGGCTTTCCCGCCGACAATCGGCCAGCTTCTCGGCGGTTCTGCGGACAACTTCTGGACCGACTTCGCGAACTTCTTCAGCCCGAACGGCTGGGCCTATGTGGTCGGCGAGGTCTTCTTCATCATCATCTTCACGTACTTCTACACCGCGGTCACCTTCAACCCGGTGGACCAGGCGGACAACCTGAAGAAGTACGGCGGCTTCATCCCAGGGGTGAGGCCAGGGCGACCTACCGCCGAATACCTGGACAGGATCCTGTCCAGGCTCACCCTTCCGGGCGCCCTGTATCTGGGCGCGATCGCCGCCTTGCCGACGATCCTGATCTCCCAGACCTCAGCCAACTTCTTCTTCGGAGGAACCTCGATCCTGATCGTGGTCGGCGTGGCCCTGGACACCGTGAAACAGCTGGAAGCGCAGCTCATGATGCGCAACTACGAAGGCTTCCTGAAGTAGCTACCCCTACAGGGGAACTATTTCGTAGCCGAGGTCTGCGAGCGATCTCAAGATCTCCTCGCGGTGCTCAACGCCCCGTGTCTGAAGCAAGATTTCGATGCGGGTTTCGTGAAAACCCCGCTGACCGGCCTCGCGGACATGCTCGATCGAGAGCACGTTTCCCTGGCCTTCGGCGATAGCCACCAAGAGCTCAGCCAGGCCGCCGGGATGATCCGGCACCTTGGTCGCAAAGTGGATCGTCGTGCCCTGGCTGGACTCGTGGAGGCGGCTCGCAGCCGACAGGCGATCGAGATCGATGTTGCCCCCCGACAAGACAGCAACCACGACCTCGCTCTCGTCCAGTTCGATCACATTGGAGAGCAGGGCTGCAACCGGGACAGCCCCCGCTCCCTCGACAACCAGCTTGCCGTGCTGCATCAAGGCAACGATTGCCTCGGCGATCGCATCCTCGCCGACCGTGCACAACTCGTCGACGTAGCTTTCGATCAGAGGTGCGGTCAACTCTCCCGGACGCTTCACCGCAATGCCGTCAGCGAGGGCAAACCGCAGATCACCGACCGGAAGCGCTGGGTCGGCAATCGGAGCGCAGAGCCCACTCTGGACGCCGACGATGCGAATGGTCGGGTCGGCTTGTTTTACGACCGCCGCGACACCGCCGGCCAGCCCGCCTCCACCGATCGGGAGGACGACGGTTCGCATTTCCGGGATCTGCTCGAGGAGCTCTGCCCCCAGGGTTGCTTGGCCCAACACGATGTCGGCGTCGTCGAAGGGGTGTACGAGCGTCGCGTCGTTGGCATCCGCGTACTCGCGGGCGTGATCGAGACAGCCGTCGACCGACTCGTCGCGCAGCTCGAGCTTGGCGCCCGCCGCTTGGACGGCGTTGATCTTCGACACCGACGCTGTCGACGGCATAAAGACATGACACGGAATGCCGGCCCGGGCCGCGACATACGCGAGAGACCGGGCGTGGTTTCCGGCGCTTGCGGCGACAACCCCTCCCGGCCCGAAGCGCTCACCGGCGCCACCAAGCCGAACCGAGACGCCCCTCACCTTGAACGACCCCGTGCGCTGAAGACACTCGGCCTTGAACCTGACCGTGGCTCCGACGCGGGATCCAACCCAGTCGGCGTCGATCACCGGGGTCAAGACCGCGTTGGCGGCGACGCTCTGGCGAGCGGCGGCGATGCGCGGTGCGGAAAGATCGGGAAAGGCCCCCACCGCCGATAATTGTGTCACGTCGCGTTAGGCTCTCTCGTCCTGATGTCTCAGCTGAATCTCGTACTACTCGGACCGCCCGGATCGGGCAAGGGAACCCAAGGCGAACGCCTCCAGGAGGACCTCGAGCTGCCCTACTACGCGACCGGCGACATCCTGCGCGCGGCGGTCCGCGAAGAGACCGAGATCGGCAAGGAGGCCAAGGCCTACATGGACAGGGGCGATCTCGTGCCCGACGAGGTGATCATCGGTGTGATCGCCGAGCGGATCGACTCGCACGAAGCCGAGGACGGGTTCATCCTCGACGGCTTTCCGCGTACGGTCGGCCAGGCCGAGGCGCTGCTGGAGAAGCTCGAGGAGCTCCGCACCCGCCTGACGGCTGCGCTTCTGATTTCGGTGCCCGACGAGGAGGTCGTACACAGGCTCGGCGGCCGGCGCACCTGCCCGAACGGCCACATCTTCCACGTCGATTTCGATCCCCCCGAGGAAGAGGGGAAGTGCGACGTCTGCGGCGAGGAGCTCACCATCCGCGACGACGACAAGCCCGAGGTGATCAAGCACCGTCTCAAGCAGTACAAGGAGAAGACGGCTCCGCTCATCGACTGGTTCGACGAGCGCGGCCTCCTCGAGCGCGTTGAAGCCGACGCCCCGCCGGACGACGTCTACGAGGACATCCGCGCAGTCATGGCCACCCTCCGCATGGAGGAGGAGGCCTGATGTACAAGGGCGGAATCATCCTCAAGACCCCTTCCCAGATCGAGGCGATGGCGGCCGCGGGCGACGTTCACTCGCGCTGCCTCAAGATGCTGATCGGCAAGTGCCGTCCCGGCGTCACCACCGCCGAGCTGGACGAAGCGGCCGAGCGCTTCATCGTCTCCCAGGGCGCAACCCCGACCTTCAAGGGCTATCGCGGCTTTCCAGGATCGATCTGCGCCTCGCCCAACTCCATGGTGGTCCACGGCATCCCCGACGCGTACGAGCTCAAGCGCGGCGACGTGCTGTCGATCGACGTCGGCGTGACCAAGGACGGCTGGGTCGCGGACGGCGCCGTCACGGTCCCGATCGGCGAGGTCTCCGACGAGGCGACCCGCCTCCTCGCCGCCACCGTGGCTTCGCTTCACGCCGGCGTGGCGGCAGCACAGCCGGGTGGCCGACTCGGCGATGTCTCGAACGCGGTCCAGACCACTGTCGAGGATGAGGGCTTCAGCGTCATCCGCAGCCTGGTCGGCCACGGGGTGGGGCGCGATATGCACGAGGACCCGCAGGTGCCCAACTTCGGCAGCGCCGGGCGCGGTCCGCAGCTCGAGCCAGGCATGGTTTTCGCCCTCGAGCCGATGACCGCGGCAGGCTCCCGGGACGTCGTAACGGGCAGTGACGGCTGGGCCGTCTACTCCGCTGACGACTCCGTTACGGCGCATTTCGAGTTCACCATCGCCGTAACCGAGGATGGGCCCCGGATTCTCACTCCCTGGCACGAGTGACTCAGGCGCACATTGCTATTCTCATTTGCCGGCTTTCGAGCCGGATTTGGCCTGCTCGTCCGATTCATGGGACCTGCGGGCAATCTGTTCGATACGACCTAGTTTGGAGCGCGTAAAGCGTTGAAGGTAAGAGCGTCCGTAAAGCCTATGTGTGACAACTGCCGCGTGATCAAGCGGCGGGGCGTCGTGCTGGTGATCTGCTCGAACCCCAGGCACAAGCAGAGGCAGGGTTAGTTTTTTAGATGGCACGCATTTCGGGAGTCAATCTCCCTCTGAACAAGCGAATTGAGATCGGCCTCACCTACGTCCACGGCGTCGGCCGCTCCACCGCGAACGAGATCCTCGCCAAGACGAAGATCGACCCGAACACCTACGTCAAGGACCTCACCGAGGACGAGACGATCAAGCTTCGCGACGCGGTTGAAGCGGGCGAGGTCGAAGGTGACCTCCGCCGCGAGCGCTCGCAGAACATCAAGCGCCTCTCGGAGATCGGCTCCTACCGCGGCCTCCGCCACCGCCGCGGCCTGCCCACGCGCGGCCAGCGCACCAAGACCAACGCGCGCGGCCGTAAGGGCCCGAAGCGCATGTCCATCGCCGGCAAGAAGAAGCCCACGAAGTAGAAAGACTGAATGTCTCCTCAGCCGAAGAAGAAGGGCCGTCCGCGCCGCAGGGTTCGCAAGAACGTCCCCTACGGGATCGCCCACATCAAGACCTCCTTCAACAACACCATCGTCACCATCACCGACCCCGAGGGCAACGTGATCGTCTGGGAGTCCGCCGGCTCGGCCGGGTTCAAGGGCTCGCGCAAGTCGACTCCGTTCGCCGCTCAGGTGACCGCCGACGCTGCCGCCCGCAAGGGCATGGAGCACGGCCTCGAGCGCGTCGAGGTCCACGCCAAGGGCGCGGGCTCCGGCCGCGACACCGCGATCCGCTCGCTCCAGGCCGCCGGACTCAACGTGACCACGGTGAAGGACGTCTCGCCGCAGGCCCACAACGGCTGCCGTCCCAAGAAGAGGCGGAGGGTCTAGCCATGGCCAGAGATACCGGAGCTCAGTGCAAGCAGTGCCGCCGCGAAGGGCAGAAGCTCTTCCTGAAGGGCGAGCGCTGCCTGACCGACAAGTGCGGCGTCGAGCGCCGCTCGTATCCGCCCGGCGAGCACGGCCGCACCCGCGTCCGCGCGTCGGAGTACCGCAACCAGCTCCGCGAGAAGCAGAAGACGCGCCGCTACTACCAGCTGCTCGAAAAGCAGTTCCGCGCCTACTACGAGAAGGCCGCGCGCCAGCCCGGCGTCACGGGAGACAATCTCCTGCGCCTCCTCGAGCGCCGCTTCGACAACGTCTTGGTAAGGCTCGGCTTCGCGGCATCGCGCCGTCAGGCCAGGCAGCTCATCAGCCACGGACACTGGCTTGTGAACGGCCGCCGCGTCGATATCCCGAGCTACCAGGTCCGGCCCGACGACCTGATCCAGGTCAAGCCGGACGCGAATGCGACGGACGTCGTCCGCGCAGCAACAGAACTGACCGCCGCGGTACCGCCGTGGCTCCAGGCCGATCACGACTCCCTGACCGCAAAAGTCCTCCGCCTGCCAGAGCGCACGGAGATCGAGACCCCGGTCCAGGAGCAGTTGATCGTCGAGCTCTACTCCAAGTAGAGCTCCCACGCACGAACCCCGAACGGAGTTGATCTAGAACATGACCACCCTGCCTGAATTCCAAGTCCCGAAGATTTCGAAGGAAGACGTTGCCGATAACAAGGGCACCTTCACGATTGAGCCCCTCGACAAGGGCTTTGGCTACACGTTCGGCAACAGCCTGCGCCGCGTGCTGCTCTCCTCGCTCGGAGGCGCCGCGATCACCAGCGTCCGCATCGAGGGCGTTGCGCACGAGTTCTCGACCGTCCAGGGGGTCAAGGAGGACGTCACCGACATCGTCCTGAACCTGAAGGACATCGTCGTCCGGATGCACTCCGACGCCGACGAGGTCGAGGCGCCGCTGGTGGCGACCGGCCCCGGCGAGGTCACTGCCAAGGACATCGACCTGCCTGCGGGCGTCGAGATCCTGAATCCCGAGGCTCCGATTGCGACGCTCGAGAAGAAGACCAAGCTCGAGATGTACCTGACGATCGGCCGCGGCCGCGGTTACTCGCCGGCCGAGGAGAACAAGTCCGAGGACCAGCCCATCGGCGTCGTCCCGATCGACTCGATCTTCTCGCCGATCCGCCGCGCCGCGTACTCCGTGGATTCCGCCCGCGTCGGGCAGCGCACGGACTTCGACAAGCTCGCGCTGGAGGTCGAGACCGACGGCTCGATCGAGCCCGGCTCGGCGCTCCGCGAGGCCGCCGAGATCCTGATCAAGTCGCTGGCGATCTTCACCGACGCCGACCGCGTCGACGAGCTGACCGCTCGCGACAACTTCGAGGCCATTGCGGCCGCTGACGGTGCAGCTCCCGGTGGAGCACCGGCCACCGACGGCGACGACCGCCTGATCGAGGAGCTCGAGGTTGGCGTCCGCGCCTACAACTGCCTCAAGCGCGCCGGCATCCAGACGGTCGGCGACCTGGTCCAGCGCTCGGAGTCGGAGCTCAACGCGATCCCGAACTTCGGCCGCCGCTCGACCGAAGAGGTCATCGACGCGCTGCATCAGCTCGGGCTCTCGCTCCGCGGCGAGTAACTTTTCGCCGTAGATCCCCATGCGCCACTCGAAGCAAAAAGGCAAGCTCAACCGCGATAAGGCGCATCGCAAGGCGCTGATGCTGAATCTGTGCCGCGAAGTGATCGACCACGAGCGGATCAAGACGTCAGAGGCGAAGGCCAAAGCCGTCAAGCCCCAGCTCGAGAAGCTGATCACCCTCGGCAAGCGCGGCGACCTTCACGCACGCCGCCAGGCTCTCTCCAAGCTCGGTCAGGACAAGTTCCTGGTCCACAAGCTCTTCGAGGAGATCGCTCCTCGCTACGAGGAGCGGCCCGGCGGCTACACGCGGATCGTGAAGCTCGGCCCCCGTCGGTCGGACTCGACCGAGATGGTCTTTCTCGAGCTCGTCTAGGGCGAGGTCCCATGGGGACCTGGAAGCTCACAATTGCCTATGACGGATCTGGCTTTTCCGGCTGGGCCCGGCAGCCTGGCCTGCGGACCGTTCAAGAAGTGCTGGAGGAGGGCGTTGCACAGATCCTGAGCGGCGTGCCGGTCGAGCTGACTGTTGCCGGCCGGACCGACGCCGGCGTGCACGCGCTCGGACAGGTAGCGAGCTTTGAGCTCGATCGTGAGCTGCCGGAGCCGTTCGCGCGCCGGGTCAACGCCGTGCTGCCCCGCGACGTCTCCGTGCTGGCGTGCGAGGAGGCCCCGAGCGGCTTCGATGCCCGCCGCTGGGCTACCTCGCGCCGCTACCGCTACCGGTTCCTCACAACCGAGCATCGCACCCCGTTCGAAGAAGGGCGCGCCCTCTGGTGGCCTCACAGGCTCGACCGCGAAGCGCTCGATGCCTGCGCGACGGCCATGCTCGGGGAGCACGACTTCACGGCTTTCACGCCGACCCAGACCGAGCACGTGCGCTTCGAGCGTCGCGTCATGTCCGCCACCTGGGAGGAGGAGTGCGAGGGGATCCTGGTTTTCGACATCACCGCCGACGCATTCATGCGCAGCATGATCCGGGTGCTGGTCGGGACGATGCTGGAGGTCGGGGGCGGCAAGCGCTCGCTCGACGACTTCGAATCGCTTCTCGAAGGCGCCCCGCGCGAGCGGGCGGGGGAGACGGCGCCGCCGCACGGCCTCTACTTCTCGGGCGTCACATACGGCGAGGGCCCGGTCTTCACTCACGGAGAGCAGTCCCAGTAGGTTCTCGCGCATGCCAGAACCCGTGAAGCTCCACCGCTGCTCTTACACATTCCTCCACACCGAAGTCGATGCCTGCTGGAAGGTCGAGAAGGCCTTGAAGGAAGAGGGAATTCCCTACGAGGTCGTCAAGCAGGGCTATCTGAAGACCGACAAGTCGCGCGCCGAGGTAATCGAGCTCTCGGGCCAGAAGCTTCTGCCCGTGCTGGAGCTGCCGTCCGGCGAGGTCTACCGGGCGGAATCGGACGACATGGCCGAGCGGGTCAGAAGCGGCGGACTGGACGCTCCCGCTGCCTGAAGCCCTGCCCCGTCAGGTGCGGGGGCGGTTCATAGACTCGGAACGTAGGTAGATGCGCGTTCTGGTGACAAACGACGACGGGATCGCCGCCAAGGGCATTCAGGCGCTTCGCAGGGCTCTCCGCGAGCTCGACGACGTCGAGGTCCACGTGGTTGCCCCGGATTCGAACCGCTCGGCGACCGCGCGCAGCATCACCACGCGCTCGCCCCTTTGGGTCGAGGAGGTCGAGTTCGGCGACGGCGACCGAGGCTTCGCGACGGATGGGACGCCGGTGGACTGCGTGCGCTTCGCCGATCTGGGCCTCCTGGGAGAGAAGCCCGATCTGATCGTCTCCGGCATCAACCACGGCTCCAACCTGGGCGACGACGTGACCTACTCGGGCACGGTTGCGGCGGCGTTCGAGGGCATCATCCTGGGACTTCCCGCAATCGCGATCTCGCAGCAGTCCTCGAAGGGCGAGATGGGCTTCATGCCGGGCCGCAGCTTCGACTTCGGCTTTGCCGCCTCCCTGGCGGCCCGACTGGTCGAGAAGATCCGGGCAGAGCCGATGCCCGAGGGGACGCTCTTGAACGTCAACGTCCCGGCGGGCAAGCCGGAGGGGCTGGAGGTGACGAAACTGGGCAAGCGCCTCTACGACGACGAGATGAAGCTGGTCGAAGAAGACGAGAAGGGCCGCCGCCGCTACCGCATCTATGGCTTCGAGCCGTCGTTCGAGGACGAGCCTGGCACCGACCTGGCCGCGCTTGCGCGAGGCAAGGTGGCGTTGACGCCGATCCACTTCGACCTCACGCATCACGACGGCCTCGACGGGATGGGGGCATGGAACATGGAAGACCTCCTCGACGCCGCGTCGAAGGCGGTGCCGCAAGCGTGAGTGAGGATCCATCCGCGCGGGCCGACGAGCTCAGGAGCCTTCTCGAGTACCACAACGAGCGCTACTACGAAAAGGACGACCCCGAGATCGGGGACGACGAGTACGACGATCTCATCAACGAGCTTCGCGCGCTGGAAGCGGAGCATCCGGAGCTCCAGACGCCCGAGTCGCCCACGCAACGGGTCGGCGGTAAGCCGCAGTCGCGTTTCGAGGAGGTCGAGCACCCCGAGCCGATGCTGTCGCTCGCCAACGCTCGAAGCGAGGAGGACCTGCGCGCGTGGGAGAAGCGGATCGCGAATCTGCTCAAGCGCTTCGACATCACGGCTGCCGAGACCTCATACATCTCCGAGCCCAAGATCGACGGGCTCGCGATCTCTTTGATCTACGAGAACGGGAAGCTCATCCGCGGGGTAACCCGCGGCGACGGGCGCGTCGGCGAGGACGTCACTCACAACGTGAAGACGATCGGTGACATCCCGCACGAGATCCCCGACGCTCCCGAGATGATCGAGGTGCGCGGCGAGATCTACTACCCGCGCTCGGGCTTCATCCGCATGAACGAGGAGCGGGCCGAGGCGGGGGAGTCCACCTTCGCGAACCCCAGGAACGCGGCCGCCGGCACGATCCGCCAGCTCGATCCCAAGATCGCCGCATCGCGCCCGCTGGCGATGTGGTGCTACGCGATCGGGGCCCGGGTCGGCGTCGACCATGCGACGCACCACGACGAGATCGACTGGCTGCGCGAACGCGGCTTCGCCGTCGAGGATTCGATCGAGCACCACGAGGGCATCGACTCGGTGGTCACCAGGTGCAAATGGTGGGAAGACCGGCGCGAGTCGCTCGACTACGAGATCGACGGCGTGGTCGTGAAGGTGGACGAGCGCGCCCTCTGGCGCGAGCTCGGCGTGGTTGGCCGCGAGCCGCGCTGGGCGATTGCTTGGAAGTTCCCGCCGATCACCGCGACGACCGAGCTGAAGCACGTCGTCTGGAACGTCGGCCGCGTCGGCAACCTGATTCCGTTCGCGCAGCTCGATCCCGTTCAGGTTGGCGGGGTGACGGTGAGCCAGGCGACCCTTCACAACGAGGAGGACCTGGCGCGAAAGGACGTCCGCGAGGGCGACATCGTTGTGGTCACACGCGCGGGCGACGTCATCCCGCAGGTCATCGCGCCGCTTACGCAGCGCCGCGAGGGCAAGCGCTTGCGCAAGGCGAAGCCGCCGAAGAAGTGCCCGCGCTGCGACACGCCGATCGTAAAGCCCGATGACTCGGTCTTCAGCATCTGCCCCAACCGCCGCGGCTGCCCCGGTCAGACCTTTCAGCGGATCAAGCACTTCACCGCCGTCATGGATATCGAGGGCTTCGGCGAGAAGCTCTCCTACCGCTTCCTCGAAGAGGGTCTGATCTCAGACCAGGCGGACGTCTACGACATCACGGTCGAGGATCTCCAGGGTCTCGAAGGCTTCGGCGAGATCTCGGCGCGGAACCTCAAAGGCGCCATCGACGATTCGTTGAAGCAGCCGTACTCGATCGTCCTGTTCGCGCTCGGCCTGCCGGGGATCGGCTACGTGACCGCCCAGGCGCTCGCCGAGCACTTCGGGACGATGGAAGCGCTCCTCGAGGCCGACGCCGCGGCGATCGAGGAGGTCGAGGGCGTCGGGCCGATCACGGCTCAGCAGATCGCGGAGGAGCTCGCCGAAGAGCCAACCCGCGAGCTCATCGAGAGGCTGCGCGAGCGGGGCCTCCGCTTCGAGCTTGACGAGTCCGAGCGCCGCGCACAGGGCGGGCCGCTCGACGGCAAGACCTTTGTGATCACCGGAACGCTCCCGAATCTTTCCCGCGACGAGGCTTCCGCCCGCATCAAGCGCGCGGGCGGAAAGGTCACGGGCTCTGTCTCGAAGAAGACTGACTACGTCGTAGCGGGCGACAGCCCGGGCTCGAAGCTCGCGAAGGCCGAGAGCCTGGGCGTCGACGTGATCGACGAGGCCGCGCTGATGGAGCTGCTCTAGCGCCGAGCGCCCGCAGAGTTGCGCCGACGCGTCATTTCCGGGCGCTCGCAGTAATCGGAGTGAGTGGCGTGTCCTGGCACGGAATGGATACGTACTTATCGCTCTGATGCGTAGACACGGCGCTCGATTCCGCACAAGCTTCTCGCATGTCGCCTCGGAACCCTCGCGAGCGCCCGAAAAGTCGCCCCCAGCCGGCGTCTCCAGGCGGTCGGCGGGATCGTCGTGTCGCGGCGATGGCCGCGGCGAGTGCGGGAGTGCTGGATGGCAACGAACTGCAGTCGTGCGGGCTCGATCGCCACGCCATTGCACTGAGATCGCGCAACGGCAGGCTCCACCGGTTACACCACAATGTGTACGCGGTCGGGCACCCGAACGTCTCGCTGTTGGGCCGCTTCATCGCTGCGTTCAAGGCTTGCGGTGGGCACGCCGCCTTGAGCCATCGAGCCGCGGCTGCTCAAATCGGAATTCGGCCGTGGAGCGGGGGCGACATCGAGCTGACGGCACTCGATGGCTTCGACCACGCTCACGAGGGCATCGAGGTGCATCGATCCGCGTTCATCACGCCCGACGACTGCATGTTCAGAGATGGCGTACTGATGACCAAGCCAACCTGGACAGTCGTGGCGCTTGCGGCTGAGCTTTCACGAAACGAGCTGCGCGCCGC
Source organism: uncultured bacterium (assembly GCA_963772035.1). GTDB lineage: Bacteria > Actinomycetota > Thermoleophilia > Solirubrobacterales > 70-9 > JALZKA01. The sequence goes on along the minus strand of CAVYVT010000007.1, from coordinate 543,881 downwards.
AACTCGCACGGCCTTGGGCGAGCGGCTCACAAGTGTCCGCGGCATCCTCGACCTGCTGGACCGACTGGGCCCGGCCCGCGGCTCGCGGAAGATGAGGGACATCCTCGCGAGGGGCCTCCCGACTCGGTCGGAGCTCGAGGACGTGATGATTGGAGTGATCCTCGCCGGAGGCTTCGCAATGCCCGACGTGAACAAGCCGCTCTACCTGGAGGGCCGCAAGGTGGTACCAGACTTCCGCTGGCCTGAGCAGCGACTCGTCTTGGAAGCGGACGGAGCGCGATGGCATGGCGATGCGCTCGCTCGTGCGGACGATGCCGAGCGGCAGGCGTTGCTTGAGGCGCACGGCGAAACCGTGCTGAGGGCACGGTGGGATCAGGCCACACTGAGGCCCCGCGAGGTGCACGAAATGCTCACGGGAAGTCTGAACGCCGCGAGCGCCTAGAAAAGCCGCGCCGAAGCTACTTTCCGGGCGCTCGTAGTACCGCGCGGCGAGTTGTGCCGCTCTAGCGGTAGCGCGCTATCGCTGCGGCCATCGCGTCCTGGGCGCGGCGTGCGGCGTCGACCGAGACGTTGTTCATGAGGATCGAGAACGCGACCTGGCCGGCGCCCGCGCGGCAGTAGCCCGAGAGCGCGCTCACGCCGTCGATCGTGCCGGTCTTGCCGACGCACCGGCCCTGAGCTGCGGTGCCGCGCATGCGACTGGACAGCGTGCCCGTCTGGCCGGCGATCGCGAGCGAGTCGTAGAACGCGGCCTTCTCGGAGTCGTCCTTTCGCATGTACGCCAAGAGCTCCGTCACGCTCTTGGGCGACGCGGTGTTCGACCTGGCAAGCCCGGAGCCGTTCACCAGATTCACGCCGCTTCCAGCCTGCCGCGCGAAGGCCTCGGTCCGGCTTGCGCCGCGAGCGGTGGTGCCCGGCTTACTCGGCCCGGCGCCGATCCTCTTCATCAGCATCTCGGCGTAGAAGTTGTCGGACGGTGTGTTCGTCTGGTTGGCGAGAGCCTTGGCCGACGGTGAGTTGACGACGCCAACCGGATCGCTCTCGAACAGGCGATCGGGAACGCCATCGACCTTCACCCCGCCTGTCACCCGGACTCCGCGCTCCTTGAGTTCCGCCTTCAGCTCTTCACCCGCATTGCGGGCCGGGCTCGGCGCATAGCCGCCGCCCTGAGTACCGCGGTTGAACGAGAGGCCCGAGAGGGTCGGCAGGTCGCCAGGGTCCGGGTTCACGCCCGGCATCGGGACCGAGCCGGCGCCGTCGAAGACAGTCGGGTCGGCGACGACCTTGCCCTTGATCCGCCTGATGCCTGCGTCCTTGACTGCCTTGGCGAGAGGGCCGAGGCTCGTCAGCGGAAGGTTCCGCGACTGGGCGAACCCCGCTTGGGCCAGCGCCGGGTCGCCGTCTCCGACGAGGACCAGGCTTCCCTTCAGGGTCCGCTCACGGCCGCCGGTGCGCTTTCCGCGCTCGAAGACCCGCGTCTGGAGCCGGCCGTTGCCGCCGAACTTCTCGAGAAAGGCAGCCGTCGGGAAAAGCTTCGTGTTGGAGGCCAGGATCCGCGAGTTCGAGCCGGAATCCGAGTAGACGAGGCGGTTCGAGTTCGCGTCCGTGTCGTAGACGTAGGCGCCCGACGCGCCGCCGACGGAGTCCATCTGGTTCTCGAGGATCCTGCGCAGGCGATCGCGCGAGATCCCCTTCTTGGCGGCCAGGGCGCTTCCGTCGCGGGCGACGGGCGTTGAGCCCCCGTCGTCGAATGCCTGCGCAAACGCGGTTTCGACGCCGGCAGCCAGTAGAGCCACCGTCGCGAGGGTCCCTGCCAGAGCCCGCAAATTGGCCATTTGTCGAAGATAGCGTGCCCGATTTTGGCCCCCATGCGAACGTAGGTTCCGTCTCTCCTGCGATACTTGGGCCGATGGGCAAAGTCGTCGAGCTCGACACGTCGGGCAACTCGCAGTCGCGGGGGCAGAAGGCAAAGCGGGCCAAGCGGAGCGTCTCGAAGACGGCTCTGGTGCTCGGCGGCGGCGGTTTCACCGGCGGCGTCTATGAGATCGGCGCCCTGCGCGCCCTCGACCTCCTGGCGGTGAATCACACCGTCAACGAGTTCGACATCTACGTTGGCACGAGCGCCGGGTCGTTCATCGCGAGTCTCACGGCAAACGGCGTCACCCCTGAGGAGATGATGCGGGTCCTGAACTCGGACCTCCGCTCGCCGATCCCCGACATCGACCTCTCGATGCTGCTGCGGCCCAACTACGGCGGCTTCGTCCGCGGGTCTTTGACCCTTCCCCTGAAGGTCGCGGGGATCGTCAAGGAGGTCTTCGAAAAGGAATCGTCGATCGTCGACCTTGCGACCGGTCTCGCCGGGCTCCTGCCCCCGGGGTTCTACAAGGGCACCGGCATCGAGCGCTACGTCCACGAGGTCCTCTCAGACCCCGACCGCACCGACGACTTCCGCCATCTCTCCTCCGAGCTCTATCTCACCGCCACCGACCTGGATACGACCGAGCGCGTCGTCATGGGAGAGGGCGAGTGGGCCGACGTTCCGATCTCGAAGGCCGTCGCCGCATCCGGCGCGCTGCCGATGATCTACGAGCCCGTCGAGATCAAGGGCCGCGAGTTCATCGACGGCGGCATCCTCTCGACGACGAACATCGACGTGGCAATCGAGCGCGGTGCCAAGTTCGTCGTGGTTATCAACCCGCTCGTCCCGTATGTGAACGACTTCGGCAAGACGATCCCGACCGTCACCGGCTCACGCGTCCAGCACGTCTCGGACATGGGCCTGGCCGGCATCGGCAACCAGGTTTTCCGGATGATGTCCCACGACCGCCTCCATCGCGCGGTCGAGATCTGGGAAGAGCGCTACCCGGGCGTCGACATCGTCCTGATCGAGCCCGAGCTGGACGACGCGCTCATGTTCGGCACCTCGATCCTGGACTACAAGGCCCGCCTCGAGATCGCCAAGCACGGCTTCGAGTCCGTCACGCTCAAGCTCGCGCGCGATTACGACCGCTACCGCGCCGTCGCGCAGCGCCACGGCATCGAGATCTCCAAGCGCCGCGTGCGCTACGCGATGGACCACGTCGAGCGCGCCGCTGAGAGCCGCGCCGGCTGGCGCCGCGTCCTCGAGCAGACGACTTCGACGCTCATGCGCTCCGGGCCCAAGTCCGCGCCTGAGCCCGTCGAGGACGAAGCCCTCGACGCCTGAGCCCTCAGCTCTCTTTAGAACTTCCGCACGCGCCTTACCCCAGACTCTTCGTAGGGCCCTGCGTGCCGGCGCTCGCGAGGCGGCGGATTGCCCCGTCGCTCCCGGATTCCCCGGAATCGAGGCGGGTAGTCGTGCGACCATGAAAGCCACGATCATCAACTGCACGCTGAAGCCCTCGCCCGAGGAGTCCAACACCGAAGGGCTCCTGAAGGTGCTTGCCGAAGCCCTCGAGTCTCACGATGTCGAGTGCGAGCAGATCAGAGCGGTGGACCTGAATCTCAAGCCCGGAGTCGAGACCGACATGGGCGAAGGGGACGATTGGCCCGCGGTCCACGAGAAGATCCTCGACTCCGAGGTCCTCGTGATCGGGACCCCCACCTGGCTCGGCCGGCCGTCCTCGGTCGCCTCGCGCGTGCTGGAGCGGATGGACGCGATGCTCTCGGAGACCGACGACGACGAGCGCCCGGTCGCCTACAACCGCGTTGCCGGGGTCGTCGTGACGGGGAACGAGGACGGCGCCCACCACTGCATCTACGAGATCTGCGGTCAGCTCGGAGACATCGGCTACACGATCCCCCCTCAGGCGTTCACGTACTGGAACAAGGGTCCCGGCCCCGGTGACGAGTACCTCGAGACGGATGAGGGCCACGACTGGTCAGCGAAGACCGCGCGGGCCGCCGCCCAGAACCTCGCCGGCGTCGCTCGCGCGCTGGCCGACAGCCCGCTGGACGCCCCGCCCGAGTAGCGGGCGGGGCCGGACCGGGAGCTCAGCCTTCGCCGCCGGCGGCCTTCGGGCCGTGCGGCTGGAAGACGACCTTGATGGCGTCGTCCTGCTTCTTTTGGAATATCTCGTAGGCACCCGGCGCCTCGGTCAGCGGCAGCTTGTGCGTGGCGAAGTCCTCCGTCCCGAGCGGATCCTCGTCGTCGGTGACGAGCGGCAGGATGTCGTCGATCCAGCGCTTCACGTGCGCCTGGCCCATCCGAAGGGTCACGCCCTTGTCGAAGAGCTGCATCATCGGGATCGGGTCCATCGCGCCGCCGTAGACGCCTGAGATCGAGACCGTGCCGCCACGGCGGACCGAGTCGAAGCAGTCATAGAGCGCCGCCATGCGGTCGATTGCCGCCTTCTCGATCAAGGGCTGAGCGACGGCGTCCGGCAGGAACCCGGCAGCGGCCTGAGCGAGCCTGCCGAACGGCGCGCCGTGCGCCTCCATACCCACGGCCTCCAGCACGCTGTCGGCGCCCCGGCCCTCGGTCATGCCGCGGATCACCTCGGAGACGTCGTCCACGTCTGAGGTGTCGATCGTCTCGACCTCATAGCGGCGGGCCATCTCGAGGCGCTCGGGCACGAGATCGATGCCGATCACGCGGTGGCCGCGGTGCCGGGCGATCCGGCAGGCCATCTGGCCGATGGGACCGAGTCCGAAGACCGCCAGCGTCCCGCCGTCCGGGACCTCGGCGAACTCGACCCCCTGCCACGCGGTCGGCAGCACGTCCGACATGTAGAGGAAGCGCTCGTCCGGCGGGCCCTCAGGCACGCGGATCGGCCCGAACTGGGCCTGCGGCACGCGCAGGTACTCGGCCTGCCCGCCCGGCACCTGTCCGTACATCTTCGTGTAGCCGAGGAGGGATGCGCCCTTCTCCATGTCGCGGTTCTGCGTGGTCTCGCACTGGGCGAAGAACTCGCGCTCGCACATCCAGCAGTGGCCGCATGAGATGTTGAAGGGGATGACGACCCGGTCGCCGGCCTGGATGTCCTTGACCTCCGACCCGACCTCTTCCACGATCCCCATCGGCTCGTGCCCGAGCACGTCCCCGGGGTCGATGAAGGCGCCGAGGATCTTGTAGAGGTGGAGGTCGGAGCCGCAGAGCCCGGTGGAAGTGACCTTGATGATCGCGTCCGTCGGTTCCTCGATCTTGGGGTCCGGGACGTCTTCGATCCGAACGTCCTCGATTCCCTGCCACGTGAGTGCCTTCATGCCGCCTCCACCTCGTCGTTGATCGTGTCTGAGGCGCGATACCCCCGTGCGAAGGCCAGAAACTGGCGCTAAGATTCGCGCCGAAATGGCCACGGATGGGACAGTTCACGCAGCTGTGCGCGGCCCCGTAGCGTCCGAGATCTCACGCGGGCTCGTCCGCCTCAACGCAAAGCTCTATGGCCGCGGCCCCGTCAGGGCGAAGACCTACATCAACGACGATTGCGTCGTCTGCGTCCTTCAGAGCGTTTTTACGACCGCCGAGCGTACGTTGATCAGCATCGGCAGGGCGGACGAGGTGCGCCGCTCGCGGGCAGCGTTCGCCGAGGCGACCGAGAAGGACATGTGCGCGATCGTCGAGAGCGCGATCGGGCGGCGCGTGAACGGCTGCGTGGGCGGCGTGCACACCGATCTCGATACCGCCGTGAAGGTGTTCCTGCTCGATTCTGAGCCGGCTTCGCCCAACGGCGACGGCGACGGCAACGCCCTCTTTAGCCCAAGACGAGGTGAGCAGGGCGCCAGCGACCGCAGTAGCGTCGCGCTATGCTCGGTCTTGCTCGAGTGCGCCAGCTGCGTGAGGGAAGGACTCGGCGGGCAAGCCCCAATCGGCCGGCTCGCAAGGAAGCTCCGATAGACACGACGCCGGCGCAAACGGCTCCTCAAAAGCGACAAGGACGGACCGTCCAGCACGGCTGTCAGCACCTGTCGTCACCCGGTAAACCGGGAACAAGCCCACGACAGGAGCCCGATGGAACCACCCGATCCCAACTCGCGCGCTGAGACCGGCGCGATTGCGTCGCAGATCTCGCGGGACATCGTGCGCCTTCACGCCAACCTCTACGGTCGCGGGCCGACCAAGGCCAAGACGCACCTCTCGGACGAGTTTGCGATGTGCATCCTCGAGGAGGTTTTCACTCCCGCCGAGAAGACGCTGATCCGGGCCGGCAACACCGGCCAGGTAAAGGCCACCCGCGACGCCTTCCAGGACGCGGTCGAGCCGGAGTTCAGAGAGGTCGTCGAGGCGGCTACCGGCCGGCGCGTTCGCGCTTTCGTAAGCGCGATCAACACCGACGTTGACGCCGCATTCGAGATATTTCTCTTCGAGAATGACGATCGCGGGGATAATCACGACGGAAACCGGGCATCGGTAGACGGCAGTGGCGATTGAGTCCGGAGAGGTCGAGTCCGAGATCGCGCGGGAAGTCCTGGCGGTCCACGAGGCGAATTACGGCGTAGGCGCCAACGCGACCCACGTCCATCTCGCGGGCGACTTCGTGATCGTTGCTCTCGACATCGAGCTGACGCAGGCTGAACGGACGCTCCTCGACGCAGGCAAGCGCGACGCCGTCACGGGCATCCGCGAGTCGTTTCAGGAGGTGATCGGTGCGACCTTCTCCGCGATAGTGGAGAGAGCCACCGGTCGGAGGGTCGTCTCGTTCGTGAGTCAGATGAACATCGAGCCGTTGTATGCGCTCGAGGTATTCCGCCTCGCGCCGTCCGACGGGTCCAGGCCGCCTGAGCCCTAGCCGGCCTCGGAGCGTTCGAGCACGAACGTCTCGATCGCCATGTCGGGGTCGAAGTGGACGGAGCTCGCGAAGGCGGCGATGCCCCGGCCGGTCAGCCGCTCGACGGGTTCGCAGATCGCTGCGGCCGAAGCCTTCTGATGGAGCAGGCGCGTCTCACGCACCCGCTCATGATCCCCCGCCTCGATCAGCGTTCTCTCCACGCTCGTAAAGACGTCGTTCATCACGCAAACGACGATGTCGTCGGCGAATACCGTGCGCGTCGCGCTCGGGCCCCTGCCGAAATGAGCACGATGGATCGCGACCATCGCGTTCGAGATCTCGGCCAGAAGCCGCCCGCCGGACGGTGCAGCCTCAGTTGGTGTAGAGCGACTCAATCTCAGTCGAGTACTTGTCCGCGACGACGTTTCGCTTGATCTTCATCGTCGGCGTCAGCTCGCCACCCTCTTGCGACAGGTCCTGGGGGAGGATCTCGAACTTCTTCACCTGCTCGACCCGGGCGAACTTCTGGTTGATCTGGTCGAGGTGGGCCTGGATCGAAGCGCGGACCTCCTCGTTCTCGTGGAGCGTCGCGGCGTCGAGGCCCTTCTCCGACGCCAGCTTCTGCGCCTCCTCCGGGTCGAGCGTGACGACGCAGACCAGGTACGGCTTGCGGTCGCCGACCACGACGCATTGCGAGATCAGCGGATGCTGCTTGATCTCCGCCTCCAGGTTCGCGGGGGTGATGTTCTTTCCACCCGCGGTGATGATGATGTCCTTCTTCCGGCCGGTGATCGAGAGGTAGCCGTCCGAGTCCACCTCGCCGATGTCGCCCGTGTGGAGCCACCCGTCGACGAGCGTCTCCGACGTCGCCTCGTCGTTCTTGTAGTAGCCCTGGAAGACGTTGGGGCCCTTGACCAGGATCTCGCCGTCGTCGGCGATCTTGATGTCGACGCCGGGGAGGGGTTTGCCGATCGTGCCGAACTTGAAGTCGTCCGGGGTGGCGATGGTCGCCGCCGTCGAGGTCTCGGTCATGCCCCACCCTTCGAGGACCAGGACGCCTGCGGCGTCGAAGAAGCGGAGGATGTCGGGGTTGATCGGCGCGGCGCCGGTCACGGCCACGCGGAGGTTGCCGCCGAAGAGGTTGCGGATCTTTTCGAGAACGAGCCGGTCGGCCAGCCCGTACTGAGCCTTGAGAACGCTCCCGGCCCCGCCGGCCCGCTCGGCCTCGCGGTAGCGCTTCCCGACGCCGATCGACCAGTCGAAGATCTTCTTCTTGAGGCCGCCCTCCTTCTCGACGGCGGCGGTCGCGGCGGTGTAGATCTTCTCGAAGATGCGGGGCACCGACGGGAAGTAGGTGGGCTTCACCTCGGAGAGGTTCGGGACGATCCTCAGAGGGTCGCGCTCCCAGTAGGCGATCGAGGAGCCGAGCTCGAAGTTCCCGAACTGGATCAGCAGCGCGAACGAGTGGGCGAGCGGTAGGAAGAGATAGGTGAGCTCGTCGTCGTCGCCGAGGACGTTCTTCTCGACGACCATGTCGAGCATGGCGCGGTAGTTGCCGTGGGAGATGACGCAGCCCTTCGGCGGCCCCGTGGTGCCGGACGTGTAGATGAACGTGCAGATGTCGTCCGGCGCGACCGACTCGTAGCGCGCCTGCCAGTCGGCATCCGACAGCCCGGCGCCGCGCTCGGTCAGCTCGTCGACGGAGATCGCGCCGCCGCCTGTCCCGGTCATGCGGATCACGTGCTGGAGCTTGGGACACCGGTCGCGGACGGCTCGGATCTTCTCGAGCTGCTCCTCGTCCTCCACGATGACGGCGCTCGCATCCGAGTTCTCCAGCACGTACTCGCACTCCTCGGGCGAGTTCGTCTGGTAGATCGGGACGACCGTCGCCCCGGCGGTCAGGGCGGCGAAGTCGAAGAAGGTCCACTCCGGGCGGGTGTTGCCGAGGATCGAGACCTTGTCGCCCTTCTCGATCCCCAGGGCGATCAGCCCCTTCGCGAGGCTCTTGACCGTTTCGCCGACCTCATCGTAGGTCTGGCTGACCCAGTGGCCGGAGTCGTCCTTGAACATCACCGCCCGGTTGGAGCCGTACTTGGCAACGGACTTCGGCAGAAGATCGGCAATCGTCTTCGAGCCGACGCCGCTGGAGGCGGGGGCGATGGTGGCTGATTCCATAGGACTCAGCCTATATGGGTTCTGGTGCTGTTAAGCGGCTGCTTGCGGCTGCTTCGCGCTTCCGTTCACCTGCGCGAGGGAGGTGACGAATAGGGACTTGTCGATCTTTCCGTGGAAGATCGGAACGCCCATCTCCATGCATTTCGAGATCACATCCCGCCGCTTCATGTTCACTTCGTCGGCGAGCTCCGAGGGCGTGAGGTGGTTTGCCATGCACCTTCTCCTATGGGTGGGGGGTCTGTCTTGCGAGTATCCAGTTTCCACCCTGGGGCGGACGCTGTCAAATCGGATTTGAGACGGCGTAAGTTTGGTGCGAATGTCAGAAGCGTCCACCTTCCTGAGCTCGCTGATGGACTCAGAGCTCTACTCGATCGGCGCGTTCTTTTGCGACGAGCATCCCGAGCTGATCGACGAGGTCACGCGCGTCTCCGGTGAGATCGAGGCCGCGGGCCTCGTTGCGTACGCGGACGCGAGCGGCCGGCCGATCGAGGAAGCGTTCGAGACGCTCCTCACCGGGCTTGCCGTCCGTTACTTCAAGGCGGTAGCGGGATGACGGACAACTACCGACACATGCTGCTTTCGGGGCAAGGCCCCTCATGAGTGCATGGGTTCCCCGAGCCATAATCGTGCTGGTCGTCGTAGGGGTGACGATCTCGATCGTGTCGATCTCGATCGGCGACGGCGGCCCGAACACGGTCGCTTACGAGGAGCGCGAGGAGGTGCAGGGACTGATCGCCGGGATCGCGCAGGACGAAGCGCGTCTCGGCGAGGAGGACGCGCCTGTCGAGATGGAGCTGTTCACCGACATCCGGTCGATCCCGGGCGCGGAGTTCCAAGAGGAGGTCGTGGACCCGATCATCGAGGAGTACGTGCGGGAGGGCCGGGCACAGATCTCCCTTCGCCACTTCTCCTTTGGCCGGACCGGAGTTACCGAGGCAGCGATCGCGGCGGCCGCGGCCGGCGAGCAGGGGCACCAGTGGCAGTACGCGGAGATCGTCATGCGGAATCTCGAGAACGCCGGGCCGCAGGGAATCGACGAGAACTTCCTCAAAGGTGCGGCCGAGGTGACTCCAGGGATCGTGATCGACGAATGGGACGAGGCGTTCGCCGAAGAGCTCGAAGCGCAGTCGGAGGATCCCGAGTACGAGAGCTCAATCGACCGCGACGGAGAGCTGGCATTCGAAGAGAAGCTGCCGGGCGAGCCCGCGCTGATCATCACCGGGATCGGCGGAGTCGAAAAGCTCGATGCGATGCCTTCGCTCGAGGAAGTCCAAGCCGCGATCGAGCGGGTTGACGTTCCCTCCGCGGACCTCGCGCCCTAGTCGGCGCCTTCGAAGAGCGGCTTCAAGCGCCGCGCCAGGAGGAGCAGCGCCAGCAAGCCGCCGACGGCGATCCAGATCCTGGGGTCGCTCAGCGAAAACTCCTCGAGCGACGTGCCCAGATAGACCGCCAGGGCGGTGATGGGCAGGTAGCCGACGGCAGTGGTCCACATGAAGCGAAATCGGGGAGCCGCTGCGGCGCCGGCGACGTAGGAGAAGAGGCTGAACGGGACGATCGGGACCAGCCGCGCGGCCAAGAGCAGCGTGACCCCGCCGTCTTCGACGGCGCTTTCGAGGCGATCGAGGCGCTCCGCCTTGACTGCGCGCTCCACGACCGGACGCGCGGCGCGCCGGCCGATCTCGTACGCAAGCATTCCCTGCGCCGTCCACAGGGGGACGAGGATCGCCATTCCGACCCAGAAGCCGTAGACGTAGCCGACCGCGGCATCGATGATCTCCGACGGGTACCAGACGAAGGTGTGCAACATCACCAGGGCCGCAACAAGCGCGACTCCGCCCAACCCAAGCCCTCGCAGGTCCTTTCGCAGGGAGGACGTCTCGCCCGAGATGGCATCACCCGCGGCGTCCCTGAGGGGATCGATCGTGAGAACCGCTGCGACCATCGCGGCCGCGAGCGCGATCGTCAGCGCGATCGCGCGCCATGGAAGGCCAGGCCGGCCGGGTGTGGGTGCTGGCTCAGCGTCCACTGGTGAGGAGTCTGGCGATGCCAATCGGGGCGCCCGGATTTGAACCGGGGACCTCACCGACCCGAACGGTGCGCGCTACCAGGCTGCGCCACGCCCCGAGAGGCGTCAAGGGTATCCGGTGCAATGCCCCTGCCAATTGGAGTAAGAACACTCAGAAGGGGCATGCGTTTAAACATGACGGCAGGCAGGTCACGTATGGAAATCTCGATGGCGGCGGATCCGGGCAGCGTACGGCTGGTCAGGACCGAGATCATGCGCTGGTTCCACGAGTTGCGCCACGACGACGACGAACTTGCGGCCTCGATCGCCCTTGCGGTCTCAGAGGCCGTCGGGAACGTGGTTCGCCACGCCTACCCAGGGGAGGGAACCGGCCGGGTCGAGGTTGAGGCCCAGCTCGACGAGTCCTGCATCGCCGTGAGCGTGAGCGACGGAGGCTCGGGCATGAGGGCCCGAACCGATCGTGAACACAACGGCATGGGGCTTCCGGTCATCGGGCGCCTTGCGGACGGCGTCACCGTCGTCTCCGATCACGGAGGTACGCGCCTGACGATGCGCTTCGAGCTGGTTCCCGGTGGCGCTCGCAGTTCGATCTTTGCTCCGCTCCACGAGCGCGCGGTCGCAGCAGCCTCCCGCTAGAGGCGTCCGAAACCCGCACTAGCCGTAGGATCATTCCCGGATGCCGGGACGACGCGCGCTGCTTTCAGGCTTCGTTGTGGTTGCGCTGCTTGCTGCCACGGTGATCGCCTCATATCTCGCTTACGACAGCGAGCGCGACGACGCGCGGGAGGCCGACCTGGAGCTCGTCGACCGGGTTGCCGACCAGGCGAGCAACGACGTCGCGAACCTCGCTTCGGGCCTGAGGGGGGCTTCGGGGATCGTGGACAAGGACGGAGGCGTCGATCCCGTCCGGTTTCGGGCGTTTGCACGCGAAGTGATCAGCGGTTCCCCCGCCCTCGGCCTCTCATGGGCTCCCAGGGTCGAAGCTGGCGAGCGCGATGCGTTCGAAGCCGATTTGGGCCGAACGATCCTCCAGCTGGAGCCTGATGGCGACGTCAGCCCGCGGAGGGGCTCAAGCGACACCTATCTCCCCGTCGTGGTCACCTATCCCAACACGGCGGCGCGGCGCGAGTTCCTTGGCCTCGACACTCTTTCGGACCCGACTCGCGCCGAGGCCGCGCGCAGAGCAGTTCAGGTGTCGGCACCCCAGCTCTCGTCGCCGCTGAAGATCGCTCAGACCGGCCAGACCGGATCGACCATGTACGCGCCGGTGACGCTCAACATCGATGGCGTGCCGCGAACGGTGGGCCTCATGATCTCGGGCGTCCCAGGCGACGCGCTCGCAGGTCAGGTCAAGCGCCGGCTTGACTTCGAGGGCCCGATCGCGATCTCGGACGACGGGGAGCCGCTGACCGGCGAGCCTCATATGGAGGACGACGTATCGACCATGACTGAGGTGCTGGGCCGCCGCTGGCGGGTATCCGTCCCCGCCACGGCCCCGATCAACCTCATGCCGGCGGTCGCGTACGGCGTGGCCGGGTTGACCCTCACCTTGTTTGCGGCCGGCCTCCTCGCATTCGCCTCCCGGCGCGAGCGCGACCTTCAGCGCCGGCAGGCCGACGCCGAGCTTCGCGCCGCCAGGGAAAGCCTCTTGACCCGGATCACCGAAGTCATCGAGCGCGAGATGGAGGTGAAGGGCCGGCTCAGGAGCCTGGCCCGCACTCTCGTTCCCGCTGTCGGCGACGTGTGCAGCGTGCATGAGGTGACCGCCGACGGCAGCCGTCCGGAGGGTTGGAGTGGCGGCTTTGGATGGGGAGACCGAGGCTATGGTCCGGGCCTTCCCGGAGCCCTCCGAGACGAGCCCGATCCGGTCGGCCATTTCCAGCCGGGAGCCTGTCCTCTACACGCGAGTTGCCGAGAACCGTGAGGCGGCGCGGGCCCGTGCCCGCGGCATTGCCGATGCGGAGAGCGATGCCGAGGTCTCGGCGATGGCTCGCTTCGAGGCCGATCAGCGATCCAACATGATCGTTCCGCTGGTCGCGCGCGGGAGGGTCCTGGGGACGATCTCGCTCTCGATCCTCAACTCCAGCGGACGCGATCCGCTCGACCGTGAGGACATCGCCTTCGGCATGGAGGTGGCGACCCATGCCGCGATGGCGCTCGACAACGCGCGCCTTTACGAGCAGCAGCGTGACATCGCGGCGATCCTCCAGCAGGCGCTTCTTCCTCGCTCACTCCCAAAGGTGGAGGGCGCGGAGGTGGCGGTGCGCCACCGGCCGGGACGCACCGGCACCGAGGTTGGCGGCGACTTCTACGACCTCTTCGAGGCGGGGGATCGCTGGGTTGCGGTGGTGGGCGATGTCTGCGGCAAGGGCCCGGAGGCGGCTGCCCTCACAGCCCTGGTGCGGCACACGCTGCGCGCGACGGCCCGGCTGGGGCCGGAAGAGGCGGTGCTCAGAGTTCACGAAGCGATTCAGGCCTCGGGTGAGAACACGTACTGCACGCTCGCCTGCGCCGAGTTGCGACACGTCGACGACGGCCTCATCGCCAGGGTCACCACGGCTGGGCACCCCGAGCCGCGCATCGTAGGACCCGAGGGCACGATCGAAAGGCTGGAGGTCACCGGCCCGCTGGTGGGGGTCCTCCAAGACCCGGTCTTCGAGGCGCAGGAGGTGCGGCTGCCCGCGGGATCGACGTTCTTCATGTGCTCGGACGGCATCCCCGAGGCGCGGCGAAACGGCGAGATCTTCGGCGACGGCCGGCTTGAGCGGCTCTTGACGAAGCTTGGTCCGCTTGAGCCCGAGGAGATGCTTCGCCGCCTCGAGGAGGAGGTCGTCGACTTCGTTGCAGGCAGGCCGCGCGACGACCTGGCCCTGTTTGCGCTTAGGGTGGATTCGTGATGAGTTACCTCACCCGCAAGGCCGGGTAGCCGCGAGGCATGGCTCGAATTCTCTTTGCACCGCTCTCGATCGCCGGGGGCATCCTGGCCGGACTCGTGGGCACGAAGCTCTTCGAGTTCGTCTGGGGCCGGTTCGACGACCGCGAGCCGCCCGAGCCCGAGGACCGCGACACCACTTGGCTCAAGCTGGGCATCGCCCTGGCCCTTCAGGGAGCGATCTTCAAGCTCGTCCGTGGAGCCTTCGATCACGGTGCCCGTAAGGCGTTTTTGAAGAGCACGCGGACGTGGCCCGGCGAGGCCAAGCCGGACAAGGCCTAGGCCGGTTCTGGCCGGCAAAAAGCAATGTTCAAAATCGGTCGGTTCGGGGTACTATCGGTGTAGGTCAGTCCGGGCCTCCGAACGGACGGGCTTCTAAATGAAATAGGGCGCGGTGCCGCCCAGGGGCGTTGGCTTGAAAAGCTTCCGCTACTACGGACCGTCTTCCCTCCAAGTGAGAGGAAAGATTGGAACCAGGATTGAAAACCCTGGGCGTGGTTGCGGAAGAAACGCTGCTCTCCGAGTACGCGAACGCACCCCGACCCGACCTAGAAGAGGAGCTGTTCATCCGGTTCCAGCCGCTCGCCCGCTCGCTGGCGATGCGCTACCGCGGAAGCGGAGAGCGAAGCGAAGATCTTTTGCAGGTGGCGAATCTCGCGCTGGTCAAGGCTCTCCGCCGTTACGACCCTGAGCGCGGTAAGCGCTTTGCGGCCTTTGCCGCGCCGACGATCCTGGGCGAGATCCGCCGCCACTTCCGCGACCACTCCTGGCGCCTCCACATGCCCAGGAGCCTTCAGGAGCGGACGCTCGAGGTCGAGCGCACCTCGTCGGACCTCGGCGATGAGCTCGGAAGGGCGCCGACCGCCGGCGAGGTTGCCGAGCGCGCGGGCATGACGGAGGAGGACGTGATCGACGTCTACCAGGCACGTGAGGCCCAGCGCTCGATGTCGCTTGACATGCCCGTTCACCGCGACGAGGCAGAGTCCGTTCCGATGATCGAGACGGTGGGCGCCGTCGAAGACGGATACGACGGAGTCGAGGCTCAGATGGCGATCGAGCAGACTGCGGGCCTGGACGAGCGAGAGCAGACCGTGATCCGCATGCGCTTCGAGGACGGGATGAACCAGTACGAGATCGGCGAAGCCCTGGGGGTATCGCAGATGCAGGTTTCCCGCGTCATGCGGCGCGGGCTGGCGAAGCTTTTAGAGGCCGTGCAGGGAGAGGAGTCTCCCGACGGCAAGCGGACGTTCTCCAACGACCGGCGGGATCCGCGCTTTCCCAACGGCCGTGCGCGCCGGCGCTCGAGGCAACCCTCGATGAACGGCGACGGAAACCCGGTCTGATACTCACGCAAATAAGCTGGGTAGGGAGATACGAAAGCGAACAAGGAGCCCCCATGGCCTACGAAGTCCCCGACCTTCCCTACGACTACGACGCGCTCGAGCCTCACATCGACGAGGAGACGATGCGCATCCACCACGACAAGCACCATCAGGCCTACGTCGACAAGGCGAACGCCGCGCTCGAAGGAACCGAGTGGGCGGACAAGGACGTAGAGGACGTCCTCAAAGACCTGGACAGCCTTCCGTCGGACAAGCAGGGTCCCGTCCGCAACAACGCAGGCGGCCATGCGAACCACTCGTTCTTCTGGCAGATCATGAGCCCTGACGGCGGCGGCGAGCCCTCCGGCGACCTGGCGGCGGCGATCGACGAGAAGTTCGGCTCGTTCGACGACTTCAAGGAAGAGTTCAAGAACGCCGGCATCGGCCAGTTCGGCTCCGGCTGGGCCTGGCTCGTCCACGACGGATCGGGCATCGAGGTCACCTCGACCCCGAACCAGGACTCGCCTGTCTCGGACGGCAAGACGCCCCTCCTGGGCGCCGACGTCTGGGAGCACGCCTACTACCTGAAGTACCAGAACAAGCGCCCGGACTACCTGGACGCTTTCTGGAACGTCGTCAACTGGGACGAAGTCTCGAAGCGCTTCGACGCGGCTTCTTAGAGCGCTAATCCCAAACCCGCCCGGGTAGCCGCCTCCTTCAACGAGACGAAGGAGGCGGCATGACAGGCGGGCGAAAGAGCGTTCTCATCACGGGAGCGTCGACGGGAATCGGCAGGGCGACGGCGGAGCACCTTGCTGAGGAAGGCTGGATGGTCTTCGCGGGCGTGCGCGATGTGGCGGACGTGCCGCCAGGCGCGCAGGCGGTCGAGATCGACGTCAGGTCCGAGGAGTCGGTCGACGCGGCCATCGCCGAGATCGCGCGCACGACCGGGGGCACGCTCGATGCCGTCGTCAACAACGCGGGTATCCCTGTCACGGGGGCGATCGAGACGATCCCGGCCGAAGACTGGCGCGCGATCGTCGATACCAACCTGACCGGTCAGTTTCTTGGTCACGAAAGCGGTCATGCCGCTGATCAGGTCCGCAGAGGGCCGGGTCCTCTTCGTCACGTCGCTCGGCGGGAGGGTCGCGTTCCCTTATGCCGGCGCCTACCACGCCACGAAGTTCGGGGTAGAGGGCCTGGCCGAGTCGTTGCGCGCCGAGGTTCGCTCGCAAGGGGTGGACGTGATCGTCGTCGAGCCGGGCACGATGTCCACCGAGATCTGGGGCAAGGGCCGCGAGAACCTTGCGAGGACCCGGGCGGCGCTGACGCCTGAGCAGCGCGAGGTCTACGGCGAGGAGCTCGACGCCTTCGACGAGCGGCTCGAGTCAGCCGACGAGGGAGGGGCCGACCCGGCCAAGGTCGCCGAGGAGATCGAGAAGGCACTCACGGCCTCCTCGCCGAACGACCGCTATCTGGTCGGCGCCGGCGCGGGTACCGCGGTCTTCCTCCAGAAGGTTCTGCCATCCGCGGTCTTCGACCGCGTCAAGGAGCGCCTGGTCACGCCAGGCGCGTAGACGCAGTTTCGGCCGGGCCGTTCGACCCGGCAATCGACCTCTTCGTCCGGTCCCTGGCGCCTTTGCCGGGATCTGCTCCATCGCCCGCTCGGCCATCGCGGTGATCGTGAGCGACGGGTTCACGCCCGGGTTCGCGGGCACGGCCGAGCCGTCGCAGACGTAGAGGTTCTCGTAGCCGAAGACGCGATGCTCGGGGTCGATCACCCCTGTGTCCGGGCCTGAGCCGATCACGGCGCCGCCCAGGATGTGGGCTGTCGTCGGCGTGTTGGCGAACGACTCGGTCAGCCCCGACTGCGCTATTCCGCCCATCTGGTCCGCGAACCACTCGGCGACCTTGTTCGCCTCGGGGATGAATGTCGGGTTCGGGCGCTCGGGGTCCTGCTCGGTCTGCAGGCGGACGCCGCGCCCGAAGATCTTCCTCTTCGGCACAAGGCGCATCGCGTTGTCGAGCGACTGCATGACGAGCAGGATCACGGTGCGCTCCGACCAGCCGACCGGCCACAGGATGCGAAGGAACTTGAGCGGGTGGCGGATGACCTGGCCGAGCCAGAGGATCGGGCGAGTGAGCTTGGTGCCGTCACCGGTCATGAGCGTGAAGAGGCGCGAGACCGAGTCGCCGCCCTTCCCGTAGGTAACTACCTCGACGTGGGTGTTGGGATCCGGGTGGATCGACGAGGTGATCGCGATCGACTTCGCGAAGTCTCGGCTCTTGTCCTTTGCGGTGACCGCCAGGATCGACTCGGAGTTCGTGCGCACCAGGTGGCCGAGGCGCTCGGACACGTTCGGCAGGGACCCCCGTTCCTTTGCGTCGCGCAGCAGCTTGTTCGTGCCCAGCGCGCCCGCCGCCAGGACCACGTTCCGCGCCCTGAATGTGCGGCGCTGCTTGCGGAGGACCGCCCCCGCGCGCTCGGTCGCGATCTCGTAGCCCTCGGAGCCGTCGCCCGAGCCAAGCGGCTTGACGTCGACGACATGGCGCTCGGAGTGGATCTTCACGCCGAGCTTCTCCGCGAACCACAGGTAGTTCTTCCGCAGGGTGTTCTTGGCGCCGTAGCGGCACCCGATCATGCACTGGCCGCAGCGGATGCAACCCGTTCGCGCGGGCCCCTCGCCGCCGAAGTACGGATCCGCCACCTCCTCGCCGGCCGGCCCGAAGAAGACGCCCACGCGCGTGTTGGTCCAGGTCTCTGCGACGCCGGTCTCTTCGGCGTACCGGTGCAGGAGCTCGTCGGCAGGGCCGCGGCCCTCGTAGGTCGTGACGCCGAGCATCCGCTCAGCCGTGTCGTAGTGCGGGCGGAGCTCCGAGTCCCAGTCCTCGGCGAGGCCGTCCCATTGCGAGTGCGTGAAGAACGCGGGGCTGGCGCGATACAGGGTGTTGGCGTATCCGAGGCTTCCTCCGCCCACCCCCGAGCCGGAGACGATCAGGATGTCCTTGAACGTCGTGACCCTGAAGATCCCGCGCAGACCCAGTTTGGGCATCCAGTAGTAACGGCGAAGGCGCCAGGTCGATTTGGCGAAGTCCTCGTCCTCGTAGCGGCGGCCGCACTCGATGACGCCGACCGAGTAGCCCTTCTCGGCGAGCCTCAGCGCGGAAACGGAGCCGCCGAAGCCTGAGCCGACGACGATCCAGTCGTACTCCTCCACGTTCTCCCCGGCGCTTTCGTCGCGCGACATGGGAAGGACCCTAGACGTCTAATCCGTGGGAATCTCCACTTCGCCCTCGGCGATGTCCTGAAGCGGCTTGAACGACGCGGCCCGCGCGTACAGCACGTGGAGCCGGAATCCCTGCGCGTAGGGCTGTTCGCAGCCGTGGTCGAAGATCTCCATCGCCTCCTCGTCGGAGAGCTCCGACGAAGTCACGCCCGCGTCCTCGCGGTTCACCTGGCTGCGGATGTCCTCGACCGTCGCGACCCTCTCGGCATCGGTCGCGTCGACCCAGTCGCTGCACGCGGCGAGCGGGGCAACCGAGCCGCCCAGCTCGTTGCCCACGGGCTCCGCCCCCGCATCCGAGCCGTCCGAGCCTGAATCGCCGCAGCCGGCAAGCGCGATGGCGCCGGCTGCGGCAAAGATCAGGAAACGGCTGCTACTCACCCGGGCCGAGGTCGGCCTGGCCTTCGAGCGCCTGCATGTATTCCTTGATCCGCTGAGCCTCGGGAGACTTGGCGAGCTCCTTCATCTCTGCGTCGCGCTCCTCCCACTCGGCAGCTGCGCGCGCGGTGCCGGGACGTGCCGGCATGTCGAACCAGGTGCAGGTGCCGTCAGGCGCCGTGCCGCTCTCCCATTCGCCGAAGCACTCGAGCAGCAGCGCGGCCTTCGCGGCGTACGCGAGGCTTCCCTGCGGATCCTGCGTGCACGTCTCCGGCAGGAACCCGATCAGGGACGTGTTGGGGCTCGGCGGGAGCGGAGGATCCGCCGTCAGCGAGTCGCGCGTCCCATCGGGGCCGGTGTTGTCGTACCAGCAGTTGCCGTCCGAGAGGAGATACTCGTCCCAGTAGTGGTCGAGGCCGTTCGGCAGCTTCTTCGGCACGTTCTCGTCGAGGAGCCCGCTCTGGTTGCCGAACATGTCGAGCGCCGGGTGAGGCTTGAAGTCCTTGGGCACCCGGCCCATCACGTTGTCGTGGTAGCGGTTGTCGCAGGAAGTCGACGCGCCTGACGGGGAGCCCGGGACGACCTGGTCGGCAAAGAGGCAGTGCGTTTCGGGGTCCACGTTGCCCTCGGCCTCGCCCGCGACGACATCCGGGATCGCGATGAGGAATGTCCCGTACTGCCAGTTGTCGAACACCGTGTTGTTCGAGAAATCACCGTTGTTGTGGCCGGGCCACATGATTCCCGTGCCCACGGCCTGCGGCACCAGCGGCACGAACGGAATGTCCTCGTCACCGTAGATGTCGAGGTTGTTCGAATAGAACATGTTGTGGTCGACCTTCATGCCGTCCGCCGGGAACCCGGGGTGGCCGGGGGCCGAGATCGTGTCGGTCGTCAGGCCGTTCGCGTTGCCGTAGAAGTTGTTCTTCGTGACGCGAACCGAGTTGCCCATCGAACCCGAGTAGCCCATGGCAGAGCCGTGGAGGTCGCACTTCGTGATGACCGTGTTGTAGCGCTCCTCGGGGTAGAAGGCCTCGTCGCGGAACTCACCGGTCTGCGGCGACGCGCCCGGGTAGATCACGGCGTCGCCTGAGCCGTACCCGTCGCAGTTCTCGACCCTGTTGTGGTCGCTCGTGAACGAGAGGTGGCCGTAGTCGGCGTTCCAGAAGAACTTCACCTTGTTCAGGAGGACGCCGTCCGTCTCCTCTGTGTAGAAGCCGTGCTCCTTCGCGCCGCGCATCAGGAAGTTCCTGCCGACGAATCCGTCGGAGCGGTCCGTACGCAGGACGACGTGCTTCGCGTAGCACGGGTTGGTGGGCCCGTCGGGAGCCGAGAGGCAGTCCTCGGGGGAGGTGTCGTCAGCCGAGCCGGGGCGACTGTTGGGATCCAGGGGATCCGCGTAGCCGTTGCCGGCGTCGAGAAGGACATCCTCGGGCTTCGCGCCCGATCCCTCGAGCTGAAGGTTGCAGCGCACGCACTCGCCGAGCTCCTGCTCGGGAATGCCGTGGCGGTCCGGATCAGGCGTGGCGAGGGGCTCGCCCTCGACCGCGCGCCCTTGGACGTAGATCAGGTTCTGGTCGTTCGGGCATGTCGCCTGGTACTCGTACGAGGGAGTGAGCGCGCCCGACTGGTCCTCCTGGAGGAGCGAGGGGTTGCACTCGGGGTCGTTCACCGGCGCCTCACGCGAATCGGGCTCGGTGTAGCGGCCCGGCATGATCACGACGCGGTCGTTGTTGCCCGACTCGTTGATCGCTTCCTGGATCGACCCGAACTCGCACATGCCGGCAAGGTCCTTGTTGATCTTCTTCAGCTTGTCGGCCTTCTTGCCCGAAAGCTTCTTCTTCGGCTGGCTCGGGCGCAGGCGGAAGCCCTTCTTCTTCGCATCCGTGATCGAGGCCTTCGCCAGGTCGAGCGAGTCGTCCTGGCAGACGACGCGCACGCTGCCCGGGCCCTTGCCGGAGACGGCGGAGCCGAGCGAGCGAGCCTCGGGCACCTTGCCGCCGGTGGGCTGGCCACCGGCCTGGTCCACGGTGGGGTCAGGCCAGTACGACGGCCGTTCCAGGTGAGCGGATGCGACCGTGGGTACGGCGACTGCGCCGAGCGCCAGCGCCGCGATCGCGAACTTACGGCCGCGACGGACCACGTTTGACGAGCCTGCGTGCAAGGTGTCTCCTTTTCGGTTCCCTCCGGCGACCCCGAGCGGGCCGACAAGTTACGACACCGTAACACCGCTGGCGGGAATTCGTATCGGCGCAAGGCACAGGCACGAAACCCCCTTAATCACAACTCAAAGAAGGGAGGGAATAGATGGCATGGAAATGCGGTTTTTCGGGCATCGGTTGTCCTTTGACACCCCATTCCCGGCACGGTAGCTTCGATGGGGGTGTGCGCAAGGACCGTGCAGCCACCTATCCCATGACCAATTCACGAGGCTCAGCAAGTTGAAAAGCTCCGCCGGCAGGATCGTCGCGATCCTTGCGATCGTCGCCGTAGCGGTCTTCCTCGTCATGTTCGTTGGCGGGGACGACGAGTACGAGATCACGGCCGAGTTCCAGAACGCCAGCCAGCTGGTGCCTGGAAATCAGGTCATGGTCGGCGGTCTCGCCGCGGGCTCGGTGAAGGAGATCGGCCTCGGCGAGGACGGGGAGGCCGAGGTCCAGATCACCGTCTCCGACGACTACGCGCCGCTGCCCGAGGGCACCACGGCCACCATCCGCCAGGGTTCGCTGTCGTCGGTTGCCGGGCGCCAGGTCCAGCTGACGCTTCCGCCTGAGGGATCCGACACCCAGGGCGAGATCGAGGACGGCGGCACCATGACCCAGGCGGAGACCGTCTCGGCGGTCGACCTGGACCAGATCTTCAACACGCTCGACGTCAAGACCGTCAAGGACTTCAAGGAGGTCATCACCGGCTTCCGCGACTCTTATGAAGGCGTGACCAAGCAGGCGAACGAGGGGGCGCGCTACTTCAACCCGCTGCTCTCCACCTCGCGGCGGGTGTTCGGTGAGCTCAACCGCAATCCCGAGAACCTCGAGTCGCTGATCGTCGACACCGCGTCGCTCTCGGCGCTTCTCGCCGAGCGCCGCGACGACCTGAGCGGACTCGTCTCCAACGCCTCGAGCGCCCTGGGGGCGATCGGGCGCCAGCGCCAGGCGCTCGCGGACGCCATCAACCAGCTTCCCGACTTCCTGCGGCAGGCCAACACGACCTTCGTGAACCTGCGCTTCACGCTCGACGACGTCGATCCGCTCGTCGCCGCGTCGATCCCGGTCGCCGACCGACTCGGCCCGTTCTTCGAGGAGTTCCGCGCAGCAGCGGCCGACGCAGTGCCCACGATCCGCGACCTCGATGCGATCGTGCGCCGCCCGGGCAAGGCGAACGACCTCGTCGAGCTGACGCGCCTCCAGGTGCCGCTGGCCGAGGCCGGCGTGGGCACAGGCGCCCCGAACTGCGGCGACCCGACCTCGAACGACTACGACCCGCCCGCAGCGGACGAAGACTTCACCCAGGGCTCGCTCGGCGAGGCCAACTGCGCGCTTCGCAACTCGAACGAGCAGCTCGCGACGCTTCGCGCGTACACGCCTGAGCTCGTCGGCTGGTTCGACGACTTCTCGACTTCCGGCCTCTTCGACGCCTCGGGCGCCCTGGGCCGCATCAACTCGACCTTCAACGCCTTCTCGCCGGCCGTCGGCAACGGCCTGCCCGACCTGCTCTCGCCGATCGACCCGGCCGACGTGCTTTCGGGCACGGGTGCCCTGGACATCGATAACGACCAGCGTTGCCCGGGATCGAGCGAGCGCGATCCCGGCGACGGCTCGACCCCCTTTACGGACGGCGGCGCCCTCGACTGCGACCCGACCCAGGTGCCTCAGGGGCCATGAGGCGGATCGCGCTCATACTCGCCGTTCTGGCCGGTTGCGGCGCCGCGTTCGCGGCATCCTCATCCGCGGAGGAGGAGTCGCGCACCTACGTGCTCGAGATGTTCAACGCATTCGGGATCGTCGAAGGCTCCGAGGTGAAGGTCGTAGGCGTGAACTCGGGCACGGTCCAGTCGCTCGAGGTGAGCGAGGACAAGACCGCCCTGATCGAGATCGAGCTGACCGGGCCGCTTGCCGTGCTGGGCGAGGACACGACCTGCTCGTCGGAGCCGCAGTCCCTCATCGCCGAGTACTTCATCGACTGCACTCCCAAGGGCGCGCCGCTCGAGGACGGCGCCCAGCTCGAGAACAAGGTCGCACAGACGGTCCAGACAGACCTGGTCCAGAACACCCTCCGCGAGCCCTTCAAGGACCGCCTCGCGCTGCTCATCAACGAGTTCGGAACCGCGCTGGCCGGCAACCCGGAAAACCTGAACGAGGCGATCCGGCTCGGGGCACCCGCCCTGGACGACCTGCATGCAGCGCTCCGCCTTCTCGGTCGCCAGAACACGGTCATCCGCGACCTCAACGTGGACTCCGACGAGATCATCGGCAAGCTCGCGGACCGCCGCGAGGATGTCGCTTCATTCATCGACAATGCGGGCGCCGCCGCCGCGGCTTCGGCGGAGCGAAGCGAAGACCTCTCGGCCAACTTCGACAAGCTCGACGACTTCCTGGTCGAGCTCGAACCGACCATGGTCGAGCTCGGGAACGTCGCCCGGGAGTCGACGCCGCTCCTGACCGACCTGCGGGGAGCCGCGCCCCAACTCAACGAACTGGCCGTGAGCCTGCCCGCCTTCAACCGCGCGACCCAGAGCTCCCTCGTCACGCTTGGCAAGGCTTCGATCCCCGGCAAGCGCGCTCTGGATCGCGGCGTGCAGAACGGCACGTTCCAGGCGCTTCGCGACTCCGCCGACCAGGCTCCGCGGACGACGGAGCTTCTGAAGGACTTCGCCTCCGACCTCGACGACCCGCGCCGGATTGTCGAGACGGACGCCCGCGCCGAGAAGACGTGCGAGGACGAGACACGTCCCTGCTACTCGACCGGCCGCGAAGGCCCGACCGGCTACACGGGGTTCGAGGGCCTCCTGAATTACGCCCACTACCAGGCGGGCTCGCTCAACCAGTACGACAGCGTCGGCCACATCCTTCACTTCTCGCTCTACGACGTGTTCGCCGGACCGTGCGGCAGCTACAACCCGCGCCAGGACTTCCCGCTGAACGGCGGCGTCGATCCGGATGGCCCGGGCCCGGGCGTCGGCCCCAGGACAACCGATCCCCTCGCCGCCGAGGAGTGCGTGAGCGGCCTCGGTCCGAACCAGCCCGGCATCACCCCGGGCCAGTCCGAGGCCGACCTCGGAATCCCGCCGTATGACCCGGCGGTATGCCCCGACGGCTCGACGGACCTCTCGATCTGCAACCCGGCCGGGCCTCGGCGCCAGGTTTCTTCCCAGAAGGCCTCAGGCGGCGCCGCCAAGGGCGAGAACGGTAACGGCGGAGATGGAGCCGGGAGTGGCGGTTCCGGCCTCCCGGACGTGCCCGACCTGCCGGGCAACCCCGACCTCCCCGACCTGCCGGGCAACCCCGGCGGTGGCAGTGGCGGAGGCGGCCTCGGCGGCGCTCTGGATGACCTTCCCGGCCTCGGCGGTGGCGGTAACAACAACGGCGGTGGCGGCGGCGGCGGTGCCGGCCAGGCGGCAAATGACCTCCTCGACTTCCTCTTTACGCCATGAAGGGACGTAGCGCAGGAGCCACCCTCGCAGCGTCGCCGACGATGGTCGGCGCGGTCACGACGCTGATCGTGATCGTCGCGGTCTTCCTGGCGTACAACGCCAACAACGGCCTGCCCTTCGTGCCGGTCTACTCGGTTTCGGTAGACGTCCCGAACGCGGCCCGCCTGGGCACCAACAACGAGGTGCGGATCGGCGGCACGCGGGTCGGCGTGGTCAGCTCTATCGAGCCGATCGAGCTCGAGAACGGCGCGACCGCTGACACCGAAGGCGACGGGAGCGCCGGCGACGTGCCTGAGATCGGCGCCCGCCTGAACCTGAAGCTCGACAAGGCCGCGGAGCCGCTCCCCGAGGACTCGGTGTTCCGCGTGCGCTACCGCTCGACCTTCGGCCTCAAGTACCTCGAGATCGTCCGCGGCACGGGCCCGGATGCGGATGAGGGCCACGTTTTCGACGGCACCGATGACACCGACGGCGAGTGCGCGATCCCGACCCAGCCGGCGAGCTTCTCCGAGAGCATCCCCGAGCAGGCCAAGAACGGCTGCTTCCAGGAGCAGACGGAGTTCGACGCGATCAACAACACGTTCGACAATGCGACCAGGACGGCGGCGCGCGAGAACCTCCTCGGCTTCGGGGGCGCCTTCGCCGGGCGCGGAGCGTCGCTGAACGATGCGATCGAGGGCCTGCGCCCCCTTGTCGAGAACCTGGGGCCCGTCTCGCGGGTCCTGGCCGATCCCTCGACGCAGCTGGAGCGTTTCATCGCCTCGCTCGCGCGCACGGCCGAGATCGTCGCTCCGGTCTCCGACGAGCAGGCGCAGTTCTTCACAAACGCCTCGATCGCGTTCGGCGCGATCGCGCGCAACCCGGAGGCGCTCAAGGAAACGATCTCCGAAGGCCCGCCCACGCTCGACACAGCAATCGACACGCTGCCAAGACAGCGTCCGTTCCTGGCTGAGTTCGCCGAGCTCGCCAGCCGTCTGCGCCCCGGGGTCCAGGACCTTCGCGTCGCACTGCCGGTGCTGAACCGGGCGATCGACGTGGGCACTCCCGTCCTGGCGCGCACGCCGCAGATGAACCGCGACCTGCGCGACGTCCTGGTCGAACTGGACAACCTCATCAAGCAGGAATCGACCGTCGTGACACTCCAGCGCCTCCGCGACACGTTCGACTCGGCTCGCCGCTTCTCCGAGTGGGTCGTGCCTGCGCAGACGGTTTGCAACTACTGGAACTACTGGTTCACGTTCCTGCCCGAGGCGCTCTCGGACCGGGATCAGGTCGGATACAACTTCCGCCAGTCCTTCGCGCAGGCGCCGCCCGGGCCGATTGGCTTCAACCTCGGGCCTGTCGAAGTGACCGTTCCGGCAGAGACTCATGGACCCGTCGGCGGCTACTCGGGAATCCAGGCCACCGGCAAGCACGGCCCGGTGCCGAATCCGGCCGAGGACGGAGTATTCGATCCCGAGGGCCTGCCGATCGTCCACGGCAACCCCTACGGCCCGACGGGCCAGGACGGATCCGATTGCCAGGGTGGCCAGTCCGGCTACCTCCTGGGTGAGCTCCGGATCCCAGGCCAGCCCGTTTCCAACCCGTCTGTGGCTGTCGCCGACATCCCTGGCGACCGCGGGCCGACGACCCTCTACTACGACGAGGGCGGCACCAAGACCTTCCGAGACACCCGCGTCCCATCGAGGCAGCCATGAGGACCGGCCAGCGCAGAGAACGGCTTCCGAACTGGGCGATCGGCCTGATCCTGGTCGTGCTGCTCGCGATCGCCTCGCTCTACGCGTTCACGAAGAGCGTGCCCTGGGAGAACAAGTACACGGTCGAGGCCGTGTTCCCGTCGGCGTCGAACATCCGGCCTGCGTCGCCGGTCCGGATCGCGGGCGTGAACGTCGGCAAGGTGACGAAGATCGAGCACCTCACCCCGGCTGAGTCTTCCGACGTCACGGCGCAGGCCGGCACGACCGACGACCCCGAGGCCGAGGGCACCCCCTCGACGGCCTCTGTGGTGACCATGGAGCTCGAGGAATCGGCGCTGCCGCTTCACGAGGACGCGACGATGAAGCTGCGTCCGCGCCTCTTCCTGGAGGGCAACCTGTTCGTCGATCTCCAGCCAGGCTCGCCGAACTCTCCCGAGGCCGAGGACGGCTTCACCTTCCCCGTCTCACAGACCTCGATCGCGGTCCAGATCGATCAGGTCTTCACGACCCTCCAGGGCGACGTCCGCGCGAACCTCCAGACGCTCCTCGACGAGCTCGGCACGGCATTCAGGGCCGGTGGGGCCGAGGGCTTCCGCGAGATCTACAAGACGTCGCCGGGCGCTTTCCGCTACACGTCCGAGGTGAACGAGGCGTTGCTCGGCCAGGAGGAGCACGACCTCTCCGAGCTCATCGTGAACCTCGACTCGACCGTCGAAGCCCTCAACCAGGGCGACGACATCCAGAACCTGGTCACGAACCTCCGTACCGTGCTCGGATCGTTCGCCGCCGAGAGCGCGAACCTGGAGCGGGCGATCGCCGTCCTGCCCAGCGTCATCGAAGAGGGAGAGCCGGCACTCGCCAGCCTCAACCGGTCCCTGCCCGCGCTGCGCGCGTTCTCGCGCGAGGCGCTGCCCGGCGTGCGCTCCACGCCGGCGACGCTCGACGCGGCGACGCCGCTGCTCGAGCAGGTGCGCGGGCTTGTCTCCGAGGAGGAGCTGCGAGGTCTGACCGCCGATCTGCGCCCGACGATTCCGCGCCTGGCAGAGCTGGCCGACGAGACGATCCCGTTCCTCGACGAGTCGCGAAAGCTTGCGAGCTGTTTCAACGAGGTCGTCAACCCGTGGTCGCGCCAGACCGTGAACGACCCTGCGACCCCGGCTTCCGGGCAGACCTACGAGGAGCTCGGCTACGGCCTGACCGGGATCGCGTCTGAGAGCCGCTCCGGAGACGCGAACGGCCCGTACATCCGCGTCCAGGCGGGCGGTGGCACGAACACCGTCGTCTTCCCGGACGCGATTCAGGAGGGCGGGAGCACGGTGGACGCGGTCGGCCTGACCCCGCTGGCGCTCGAGGGCGCCATCCCGTCGCTCGAGTCGAGCCAGAAGACGCCCTTCCGGCCGGACGTCCGCTGCGAGACGCAAGAAGCGCCGGACATCGACGCCGGTGCGCCGGCGGCGCCGCCGCAGCAGACCGCCGCTTCCAATGCGATCACCCCGCAGGAGGCCTCGCCTGAGCTGCTCGACACGGTGCGCAGCGTCAGCGACGACTTCGATCAGGCAGTGGACCTCGTCGACAGCGGCAAGGGCAAGAAGGGCCTGGAGCTCCAGGAAGACGCCCTGGACGAGCTCAGCGCGACCCTCGCCGAGACGTTCGACATCGAATACCTCCTGCCGCGCATGAACGAGGAGCTGACGGAGCGATGATGACCGCGATCCGCAAGAACCTCCGCAACTTCATCGCGGTCGTCGCCCTGATCATCCTCGCTGGAGGGATCAGCTACTACATCCTCCAGGAGCAGCGTCTTCGGATCCCCGTGCTCGAGGAGAAGCCCTTCCAGTTCCAGGCCGAGTTCGACAACGCACAGGGCGTCGTCGCGGGCCAGGGCCAGACGCTCCGGGTCGCGGGTGTACGGGTCGGCGACGTCTCGAACGTAGAGCTGATCGACGGCCGCGCGGTAGTCACCTTCGACGTCGATCGCAAGTACACACCGATCTACGAAGACGCGACCATCCTGATGCGCCCCCTCACGGGCCTCCGTGACATGTTCTTCTCGCTCGATCCGGGCACGCGCAGCGCTTCGGGCGGCGAGATCGAGGAGGGCGACACGGTGCCCCTGGCGAACACGGCGCCGGACGTGCCGCTCGACGAGGTGCTTGAGGCACTCGACAACGACAACCAGGCATACCTGCGAGCGATCCTCGTCGGCGCCGGTCAGGGCCTCGAGAACCGCGGCAAGGACCTCGGGCGCATCCTCGGCAGCCTCGGCCCGATCAACCGCGACCTCGAGAAGCTCAACACCGCGGTTGCCGAGCGCGACGAGAACCTCAGCCGCCTCGTCCACAACCTCTCGATCCTCACCAAGTCGATCGGCACGCAGGATCAGGACATCCAGCGCCTGGTCACGGAGTCGAACGACACGCTTGCTGCCATCGCTTCCGAGGATCCCGATGTCCAGAACGCGACGCGACTTCTGCCGGGCGCGCTCACCGAGACGCGCGACGCGCTCGCGGCGGCCAAGGAGTTCGGCGACGAGCTCGGGCCGACGTTCAGCTCGCTGCGCCCGTTCGCGCGGAACCTGCCCCGCCTCAACTCCTCGACCACCGAGCTCGCCAACACGGTGACGCCGGTCATCCGCGACCAGCTGCGCCCGTTCGTGCGCTCCGCGCGTGAGCCGATCCCGGACATCAAGGCCGCCGCTCAGCGCCTGGCGAAGACCGCGCCGAACCTCGAATCGATCTCGACCCGCCTCAACCACCTGGTCAACATGGCCGCGTACAACCCGCGCGGCAAGGAGCCCGCGGGCACGGCGGGGCGCGACGAGGGCTACCTCTACTGGGCTTCCTGGCTCGCTCACAACGGCGTCAGCCCGTTCGCGGCGCAGGACGGCAACGGCTTCTACCGGCGCATCTACTTCACAGCCAGCTGCCAGAACATCATCAATCTGCTGTCGGGCTCGCCCGGCGGCCCGGTGATCAGCGGCATCGTGACCGGGCTTCCCGCTCTCTTCGAACCAGGAGCACCCTGCGGCTGATGCAAAAGCAAGCTCCCTCAGTCGGCCGCATCCTCATCGCCGCAGGCTTCGCGGTCTCCTGCTTCCTCTTGATCATGTTCCTGTGGATCGCGTTCGGCGGTCCCATCCCGCTGAAGGCGAAGAGCTACAGGATCACTGCGTACTTCCCGGAGGCCACGCAGCTCGCGGCCGAGTCCGACATCCGGATCGGCGGCGTCTCCGTCGGCAAGGTGAAGGAGGTCGGCCTGGCGCCCCCCGACAAGCGGATCGAGGGCTACGACACGACTGAGGCCGTGCTCGAGATTCGTCCCGAGTTCGCGCCGATCTCTGAAGACGCCCGCGCGATCCTGCGCCAGAAGACGCTGCTGGGCGAGACCTACGTCGAGCTCACCTCGGGCTCGGAGCCCAACGAGACCGACAACGTCTCGCTGGGTGCGGCAACCGGCATGACCGACGCCGAGGCCGAGGGCGTCGAGGCGATCGAGGAGGACGGCACCCTCGAGGTGACGGCGACACGCAACGCGACCCAGATCGACGAGATCTTCAACGCGCTCGATCCCGAGACGCGCACGGCCTTCCAGCAGTGGCAGCAGTCGGCCGCCGTCGCCGTCAAGGGCCGCTCACTGGATCTGAACGACGCGTTCGGCAACATCGGCCCGTTCATCACGGACGCCTCGTCGACGCTCGAGATCCTGAGGGGACAGAAGGATTCTCTGAAGGGCCTCGTCCGCGACACCGGCACGGTCTTCGAGGCTGTTTCCGAGCGCGACCAGGACCTGGCGGGCGCGATCACCGGATCCGAGGCGACCTTTGGCGCGCTCGCCGACGCGGATGACGCCCTCGCAGAGAGCTTCACGATTCTGCCGACCTTCGAGCGCGAGTCGCGCCTCACGCTGGAGCGGCTCGACGAGTTCCAGGCCGACACCCGGCCCCTCGTCCAAAAGCTCCTGCCGGTCGCCAACGACATCAGCCCGACGCTCGACAGCGTGCGCGAGCTGTCACCAAACCTGGAGAGCCTCTTCCGCAACCTCGATCCGCTCATCGACGCGGCGGAGGACGGCTTCCCGGCGCTCGAGCGCTTCCTGGGCCCGGAGGGGTTGCGGCCGGTGCTCGACACGCTGGACCCGTGGCTCTCGAACCTGAACCCGGCGCTTCGCTACCTCGCGGCGTACCGCAAGACCGCCGCCGACTTCCTGGTCGGCCCGAGCGCGGCGCTCTCCGGCTCGCTCGAGCCCCAGCCCGGCCAGCCGGCCGCGCGCCACTACCTCAAGCAGCTCGCCTACCTGAGCCCCGAGGCTCTTTCGGTCTATCCCGAACGCATCGCCCAGAACCGCGGCAACGCTTATCCGCCCCCGCAGTATCTCGTGTTGCCCGGCAACGGCCCGCGCGGCATCTTCCCGAACTTCGACTGCAAGAACCTCGACTACACACCGGTCAGCCAGGACCCCGACGAGGACGTGAAGTACCGCGTCACGAACGAGGACGGCTCCGATGGAGGCATCGTCGTCGAGAGCGGCGGCCCCGACACGGGCCCCGACCCGTCCGAGACCTTCGCGGGCTGCTTCACCGGTCCCGACCAGCCGGCGATCTTCGGCGGCGAGCGCTCGCCGCAGCTCTTCTCCGACCCGTAAGCCGACAGTCGTCCTGGCAAACTGCCCGCATGGCGAATGCGGAGGAATGGGCGGGCATCGTTCAGGGCCTCGCCCATAAGCTCGGGGTCGAGTACGAGCCGGTGGGCGGGCTGAACCCGCGCGGCGCTCCAGCCGCGCTCTGCCCGGGCGGGAGCAACCGGCTCACGGGTCAGCTGGCGCCCGACTTCTGGGGCGCGTCGTGTGACGCGCTGGAGCACGAGGAGGGCGGTTTCTTCAAGAAGACGGTCCTTCCTCGCGCGATCGTCGCCAAGGCGCACATGCCCGACGTCGCGCAGGCGACGCCGCCGTTCAACGTCGAGTCGCTGGATGGGGCCGAGGACATGATCGAGAGCCGCGTCAGCCGCCACCGGGTCCAGTTCGAGTCGATCGACTTCAACCGCAAGTTCATCACCACGGTCCCGCGCGACCACGACCCGATGGCGCTGCGGGAGACGATCGGCCCGGGCTTCCTGGACTGGGCGGCAGGGATCGACGCGGATGTGGACTTCGGCATCTCCGAGCGCCAGCTCTACTTCCTGTGGCGCCTTCGCGAGCTGACGGCCGACGAGTACGCGGAGGCGCTCAAGAACGCCGGCGAGCTCTTCAAGCGCATCCGCTCAGAGGTCGAGGAGCACGGCACACACACCTACGCCTCGGGCCCTTGGCACGCGGGCCTCGAGCCCTTCCCAACCTAAACGGTGTCAGACACCCTTTAGAAACGGACAGTCTCAGACAACCGGCGGCACGTAGCCGTCGTCGCCGGGCATCAGCATGCGCCAGCCGGCGTCGGAGTCGTCCGGGACGACGTTCGGCATGATCGGCTCGACCACCAGGGCGCGAGCCGCCTCCATGGCCTCATCAGCGGTCGCGTAGGGCACCAGCGACTCGAGCTGCTTGACGGTGGGGAAGACGAGCTCGATCTCGCCCGCCTCGCCGCGCTCCAGGGCGTCCTGGGGATTCATCCACTGGGCGTCGGTGACCTCCTGGCCGTCGGCCGTTGGAGGTGAGTGAGCCGGCGCGAGCGCGAGGTAGAAGCGGGTATCGAAGCGGATCGGAACCGGCTCGGGGGTGATCCAGCGGGACCAGGGAACCAGCTCGGCTGAGAGCTCGAGCTGGATCCCCGCTTCCTCGGCCAGCTCGCGGATCGCGCCCGCGCGGTGGGCGAGCTCGTCGGCGTCGACGTCGGTCTCGGCTCCTGAGACTCCCGTGATGAGCTCGTCCGCTTCCACGCGGCCGCCGGGGAAAACCCAGACGCCCGGCATGAAGCGGGCGCTTTCGTTTCGCTTGACAAGCAGCACCTCGAGCTTCCGGTCGGCGTGCTTGCCGCCGCGGCGCAGAAGGAGGATCGTGGCCGCCGGGCGCGCGGGCGCAGCCTCGAATCCTTCCTCGAAGGGATTACGGGCCCCGGCGGCGTCTTTGGGTAGCTCGGCGTCGGCCACCGGGGCATCCTTTCGCATCACGCGGTCGGCTACCCTCCCGCCGCGATGGGCGCCACTGAAACCAAGCAGCTTTGGGTCTGCACCTCGTGCGGATTCGTATACGACCCCGACGAGGGGGATCCGGACGGCGGTATCCCGCCCGGGACCGCTTTCTCGGACATCCCGGACAACTGGTTCTGCCCCGTCTGCGGCGCCCGCAAGGCCGATTTCGAGCCTTACGAGGAGTAAGCCCCACCCCAGTGGAGAGGAGGGGCTGAATGGAACGTAAGTGGTGGACCCTCCTCGCGGTCTGCACCGCGACCTTCATGCTCCTGGTCGACGTCACGATCGTGAACGTCGCCCTGCCCGACATCCAGGAGGACCTGAACGCCTCGTTCTCGAGCCTTCAGTGGGTCGTAGATGCCTACGCGCTGACGCTGGCGTCCTTCCTCCTGGTCGCGGGCTCGATCGGCGACCGGATCGGGCGGCGACGGATCTTCAGCTTCGGCTTCGCACTGTTCACCATGG
Organism: uncultured bacterium; assembly: GCA_963772035.1. GTDB lineage: Bacteria > Actinomycetota > Thermoleophilia > Solirubrobacterales > 70-9 > JALZKA01. The sequence goes on along the minus strand of CAVYVT010000007.1, from coordinate 511,147 downwards.
CGTCGCTCCTTTGCGGCCTGGCGGGCGATCCGACCCTGCTCAACCTCGCGCGGGGGCTTCAGGGCTGTGGTGCGGCGGCGATGTTCGCGACCGCGCTGGCACTGATCGCCCAGGAGTTCGAGGGCCGCGAGCGCGCGACCGCCATCGGCATCTGGGGCGCGACGGTCGGCGGCGCGGTTGCGATCGGCCCGCTCGTCGGCGGCGTCCTGACGGAGCACCTCGGCTGGGAGTGGATCTTCTTCGTCAACGTCCCGATCGGAATTGGCGCCCTGGTGCTCACCGAGACGCAACTGGTGAACGTCAAGGCGAGCGATCCGCAGCCGATTGACTGGGTCGGCGTATTCACCTTCTCCCTAGCGCTGTTCGGCTTGATCTTCGGCCTGATCCGCGGCAACGCCGAGGGCTGGGGGAGCCCTCAGATCGTGGCGTCGCTGGGCGGCGCCGTCGTCTTGATGGGGGCCTTCATCTGGACCGAGCTACGCCGACGCCACGCGATGCTCGATCTCAGCCTCTTCCGGAAAAAGGCGTTCACCGGCGTATCGATCGTCGCCTTCGCCCTGTCGGCGGGGATGTTCGCGATGTTCCTCTACATGACGCTCTACATCCAGGACGTTCTGGGGTACTCCCCGCTCGAGGCGGGGCTCAGGTTCCTGCCGCTGACGCTCTTGTCATTCATCGTCGCTCCGCTCACGGCCAAGTTCTCCGACCGCATTCCGGCGCGCGTCTCCATGGGCACAGGCCTGACCCTCGTGGGCATCGGCCTCATCCTGATGGGAGACATCTCCGTCGGGGACAGCTGGACCGCGCTCCTACCCGGCTTCGTTCTGGCCGGGATCGGAATCGGCATGACGAATCCGGGAATTGCCTCGACCGCGCTGGCCGTGGTTGACGCAACCAGGGCGGGCATGGCGAGCGGCATCAACAGCACCTTCCGCCAGGTCGGGATCGCGACGGGCGTCGCGACGCTCGGTGTGATCTTCCAGTCCCGGGTGGAATCGAAGCTCGCCGACCTGGTGCCGCGAGCGCCCGACGAGTTCGCCGATGCGGTCACCGCGGGCGCGGCGCAGAGCGCGCTCGAGCGGGTGCCGGCGGAGTTCCAGGCCCAAGCGGCGGACGCCGCGTCGCAGGCGTTCGTCTCGGGCCTCAACACGATTCTGATCGTGGGAGCGGCGGTCGCCATCATCGGTGGGATCGCCAGCTTCCTGCTGGTGGACCCCGCGGACTTCGTTGCCGCGCCGGGCGCCGCAGAGCCGGAAGCCCCCGCGGCCGGCTAAGCGCCGGCAACCGGCCTACTCGTCGAGCGCGCGCTCGCGCGACCTGCGGTTCGCCGCCGAGACGACGAAGTAGGCGATCGCGGCGATGATCGCCAGCGGCAGCAGCACGGCAGCGCTGATGAGCGCGACTCCCGCGCCGACCTCCAGGACCTTTCCGGCGTCGTCGAGGGCGTCGCCGAAGGACCAGCCGTCGTCTTCGTCTTCGCTGGTGCCCGCGCCCTCGGAGGTGATCACGATCGTCACCGTCGAGAACTGGGCGCGGTTCTCGACATTCGCGAGCTCGTTCTTCGCGTCGGCGATCTGGCGGTTCACTCCCGCGAGCTGAGCCTGGAGCGCGGCGACCTCGGTGTCGGTCGTCGCCTCGCGGATCCGCATGGCGAGGTTGTCGCGCGCGGCCCGCAGGCCGACGAGGCGATCCTTCGCGGTCACGTAGGAGCGGGTGATGTCGACGGACTGCTCGGTGCGCGACTTCACGTTCGCCAGCTCTGAGAGAGAGGCAAGCGTGTCGTCGAGGCTTGCGGTCGGGACCTCGACCTCGAGCGTCGCCCGAGCGGCCTCGTCCGTGCCGGTGACGCGCGAGTTGAGGACGACCCCGTTGGCGCCCTCGACCACGTCGATCACCTGGTCGTTCACGTCGGCGACCTCGTCGGCGGGCGCGGCCAAAGTCAGCTGCGCTTCGCGGTCGACGCGGCGCTTTTCCTGGCCGCGGCTGTTGCCCACGCGACCGTCCTTCGCAGCGAGGTATCCGGATGCGTCAGCGTCAATCGAGCGCTCTTGGTCGCGTTGAGCGGACTCCAGGGACAAACCGCTGCTTTCGTCGTCTTCGAGGAGATCAGTTGCGCCGCCGGCAGCCTCAGGGGCGCTCGGCGCTGCGCCGCCGCCCGCCGCATCTGTCTCGACGTCAGCCGCTTCGCCCGAGACCTCCTGCGTGGTTCCGGTCGTAGTCGGGTCGTCGCCGCCGAAGTCTCCGATCTGCGTCAGGGACACGCCCACCACGACGACGACCGCAGCCGTCGCCGCGACCGGGCTCCAGCCGCGCGGGCCGTTGGGGCTGAGCTGGGAGAAGAAGCCACCCTTGTTCTGACCCGCTCCGCCGCCGGCAGCGCGCGTGCGCGGGCCCTTGCCGCGGGGGAATCCCGCGGCGGCCCAGGCGTCCAGCTTCTCCTCGAAGCGGGGCTCGGGCTCCTGGCGCTCGGCGCGGAGGTCGGAGACGAGCGCCTCGATGCCCTCCATGCCGGGCGGGACCTCCTCGCCGCGAAGCGCGGCGTCCAGGACCTCGAGCTCGCGCTCGACCTCGGCGGGGATGTCGGTCTCGTCGCGCATGTTGCGCCTCAGGTCATCGAGCCTCATCGCAGGCCCTCCTCAGCTTCTCGATCGTTCGGTGGACACGCATGGCCGCTGCTCGCTCGCCGACCGAGATCACGTTCGCGATCTCGGCCGTGGTGAGGCCGGCGAAGAACTTGAGGGCGACGAGCTCGCGCTCGCGAGCCGAGAGCTTCTCCATCGCCTGGCGCAGGGCGGCGCGCCGCATCGCGACCTCGGCCCCTTCCTCGGCAGGCATTGTGTCGGCAACGGGCTCGCCGGTCATCTCGACGTGGCGCTTGCGGCGGCGAAGCTCGTCGAGCGCAGCGTTTCGCGCAATCCCGAAGAGCCAGGCCCGCATCGTGCCCTTGGCAGGGTTGAAGGAAGAAGAGCGGCGGTAGGCGCGCTCGAACGCGGCGGCGGTCACGTCTTCGGCCGCGGAGCGATCGCGCAGGAGCCCGGAGACGTAGGCGAAGACATCGTCCCGCGAGGAGCGATAGAGCGCCTCGAAGGCGGCCTCCGCGTCGCTGGGCGCCGCCTGAGCGGGCGCGATCAAGACGTCGTTCATATCCCCACTACGGCGCCGGGGGCGTTTCATCACACCCCATTTTCGCCGAGAGTCATCTGAGTCGCCTATGTGGCGACGGAAACGACTCTCGGCGTGCGTTTCTCAGGCCGCGCGGCGCAGCAGCTCGTCAGCTTCGGCCGCAGCGGGCAGCCTCGCCGGCTCCGAGGCGCCCTCAACCCCGGCGCAAGCCGCCTCGATCGCCTCGGCCGTGATCGCGACCAGGCGGCGGAGCTCCGCTTTCGAGATCGCCAGCGGTGGCATCAGGACCACCGTGTCGCCGAGCGGGCGGATGATCGCTCCGCGCTTGCGCGCTTCGAGCGTGACGTGGTGTCCAAGGCGGAGGGCGGGGTCGTGCTCGCCCAGGTCGATGCCGACCATGAAGCCCCGGCAGCGGACCTCGGCGACCTCGGGCATCTTCGCCACGTCGCCGAGAAGCTCGCCGAGGAGGCGCAGCTTCGGCTGCAGCTTGAGCAGCGTGCCTTCCTGCTCGAAGGCGTCCAGGTTCGCGATCGCGGCCGCACAGGCGAGCGGGTTGCCGGTGTAGGTGTGGCCGTGGAAGAAGGTCCTGAACTCCTCGTGGGCGCCCAGGAAGCCCTCGTAGATGCGCTCGGTCGCGAGCGTTGCGGCGAGGGGCATGTAGCCGCCCGTCAGCCCCTTCGCGACGCACAGGAGGTCGGGGGAGACCCGCTCCTGCTCGCACGCGAACATGGTCCCGGTCCGCCCGAACCCGGTTGCGACCTCGTCGCAGATCAGGAGCACATCGTGCGTGTCGCAGAGCTCGCGAACGCGGCGCAGGAAGCCGGGCGGCTGGACCCGGATCCCCGCCGCTCCCTGGACGAGCGGCTCGACGATGACGGCGGCAATCTCCCCGTCGTGGAAGTCGAGGATGCACTCGAGCTCGGTGTCATCGCCTGGATTCACGTGATGGGCGTCGAAAAGGAGCGGCCCGTAGCACTCGTGAAACAGGTCGATCCCGCCGACTGACACCGCCCCGATCGTGTCCCCGTGGTACGCGTCGCGAAGGCAGACGTAGGACCGCCGCTTTGTCTCGCCCAGCTGCTGGAAGTACTGGAACGCCATCTTGAGCGCGATCTCTGTCGCGGTCGAGCCGGAGTCCGAGTAAAAGACGCGATTGAGGCCGGGCGGGGCGATCTCGACGAGGCGCTCGGCCAGCTCGGCGGCGAGGGGGTGGGTGAGCCCCAGCATCGTCGAGTGCGCGATGCGGTCGAGCTGGTCGCGGATCGCCTTGTCGATCCCCGGATGCCTGTGGCCGTGCACGTTGCACCAGAGCGAGGAGACGCCGTCGATGTAGCGGCGGCCGTCTGTGTCGATCAGGTCGGTGCCGTCGCCGCGCTCGATGACGAGCGCCTCGTCTTCAGACCAACCCTGCTGCTGCGTGAACGGGTGCCACAGATGACGCGCGTCTAGGTCTTGGATGCGCCCTTCTCTCACTCGAGGGCGACACTAGACCTCGTCTCGGCGGAACGCCCTGCCCGAAATCAGCGCGATTTGCGGGCCCGGAAGGCCCGGACCTTGGCGCGGTTACCGCAGTCCCCCATCTGGCACCAGGTCCGGGAATGGTTCCGCGAGCGGTCGTAGAACGCCCAGTAGCACTGGTCGGCCGGGCACACCTTGAGCTTGGCCCATTCGCCGCTCTGCATCGCCCCGTGGATGACCAGGGCCATCGTCGCCAGCGCCCCGTCGACGCTGGCGCAGGTAGGCACGATCTCCGCGGACGATCCTTCGAATCGCACCTCTGAAGATGCGCCGTCGAGAGCCGCGTTGAGCCGATCGGCCGAATCGTCGCCGGTGTCGACGCCGTTGTTCGCGAGGAGCAGGGAGCGCAGCCCTTCGCGAAAGTCGACGGCTCGTGCAAGCTCCCGCTCCGTCGGCTCGGCTCCGTCACCAAGGCCAGTCTCGGCAAGCCATCCAGCGAGGCCGGCGGTGCTGTTGAGCTCGTCGGTCCCCTCTTCCACGTCAAGGGTGTTCACGAAGCTCCGGACTGTCTCCAGGTCGCCGGGCGCACTGCTCGTCTCGTTGTCGCGCCTGAGTCCCACAATCATGAAGTGTAACCGGTAAATGGAGTTAGATGGTGTTACACTAACCCCCGTAAGCAAAACACCGGTTTCAAGGAGACCATCATGGAACAGCGAATCAACACCGAACTTGAAGAGCACGAGCGCCGAGCGGAAGAAAAGACGCGTAGGCGTTGGCCCGACGACGGGCTACCGCCCCGCCACAAGACAGCCGTCCGTCCGAGCCCGCATCACCCGGCGGCGCTCATCGCCGAGCTGTTCTGGCGTTAGAAGCTCGGGTGTTTGCCTAGCCGGCGGCGAAGGCGCGCTCGCCCGGCGCGACGGCGGCGATCGCAGCGTCGATCGCCGCGGGCGAGAGGACCCGCTCGATCACCATCACCGCGGAGCCGATGACGCCCGCGCGGTCCGCGAGCTGGCTGCGCACGATGCGTAGGTGGCGAGTCGCGAGCGGTAGGGAGCGCTGGTAGACCACCTCGCGGATCCCGGCCAGTAGCTGCTCCTGGGCCTGGGCGATGTCGCCGCCCACGACGATCACCGAGGGGTTGACGAAGTTCACGGAGGCGGCGAGGACCTCGCCGATCAACCTGCCGGACTCGCGCACCAGCTGAATCGCCGCAGGCTCGCCCGCGCGCGCCAGATCCACGACGGCGCGCGAGTCGGCGGCCGCGAACCCTTCCGCGCTCAACCGCGCCGCCATCGCGCGTCCGCCGGCGAGTGCTTCGAGGCACCCCACGTTCCCGCAGAGGCAGGTGATGTCATCCGCCTGCGGCCCGGCGACGCGAATGTGCCCGATGTCTCCGGCGGCGCCGTCAGCGCCGCGGTGGATGGCTCCGTCCACGACGACGCCGCAACCGATGCCGGTCCCGACCTTGACGAAGAGCAGGTGGTCCGCCTCGGTCCATTGCATCCAGTACTCGCCGAGGGCCATGATGTTCACGTCGTTGTCGACGAGCACCGGGACGTTGTAGCGGTCGGTGAACCGCTCGGGGATGGGGTAGGCATCCCAGCCGGGCATGATCGGCGGATTGCGAGGGCGCCCGGTTGCGTGCTCGACGGGCCCGGGCACGCCGATGCCGATGCCGCGCACGTCGGCGTCGCCCCGGCCGGCCTCCCGCAGCAGGACGTGGAAACGCTCGTCGGCCCAGTCCAGGACCTCCTCGGGGCCTCGAGCGATCTCGATGTCTCCGGTTTCCTCCGCCAGGACCTCGCCGCCAAGGTTCGTCAGCGCAAGCCGCGCATGGGTCGCTCCGAGGTCGGCGGCAAGGATCACGCCCGCGTCATGGTTGAACGCGAACATCATCGGCGGGCGACCGCCCGTCGACTCGCTCTCACCCGCCTCGCGCAGAAGGCCGTGGGCAAAGAGCTGGTCCAGGCGCTGGGCCACCGTGGAGCGGGCGAGCCCCGTAGTCGCCACGAGCTCGGCGCGAGTGGTGCCGTCCCCGCTGCGAATCAGCTGCAGCATCGAACCTGGGCCGAAGAGCGGTGCGGTGCGTGGATCGTAGGGTGCCATCGGCGCCGCGAAGTCAACCAGGCAGACTTTTACTTGTCAAATTTGCAGAAGTATTCCCGCAAATAGGCCATTTCGCAAAGTTCCGAATGATGAACCGCAGACTTTTGTTTGACAGGCTCGCAAAAGTACGCTAGGTTCGCCCGCATGGAGGAAGGAGCGCCCGTGGCGCTTCATACGGAGTCGTCCGCGCGGACTCAGGAGCTGCGCGCCGGCATCATCGGAACCGGCTTCATCGGCCGGGTACACGCGCGATCGGCGCTCTTGGCGGGTGGCCGGATCTCAGGCGTCGTCGCTTCGAGCCCCGAGCGCTCGACCGAGGCCGCCGAGGAGATGCGGGCGGAAACCGGCTTCAAGACGGCGGAGGATCTGATCGAGTCCGATGGCATCGACGTCGTCCACGTCTGCACGCCCAACCACCTGCACGTCTCCCACGCGCTTGCCGCCCTTCGCGCCGGCAAGCACGTGATCTGCGAAAAGCCGATCGCCCTTGACGAACAGGGCGCCCTCGAGCTCGCCGCCGCCGCGCGCGACAGCGGCTGCGTCTTGGCGGTGCCCTTTGTCTACCGGTACTACCCCACGGTGCGCGAAGCGCGCGCCCGGATCGCGAATGGGTCCGCGGGGGACATCTCGCTCGTGCACGGCGGCTACCTGCAGGACTGGCTGCTCTCGCCCGACGACGACAACTGGCGCGTCGACCCCAGCCTGGGCGGCGCCTCGAGGGCCTTCGCCGACATCGGCTCCCACTGGTGCGACCTCATCGAGTTCGTCACGGGCGAGCGCATCGTCCGCCTCGTGGCGCGGACGTCGATCGCTCACCCCGAGCGCTCCGCCAACGGCGGACATTCGTTCGAGCAAGCCGAGGACGGGGCCGACTCGGCGGTCCGCGGGGTGGAGACAGAGGACATCGCCGCCCTGATGTTCGAGCTTCGAAGCGGCGTGATCGGATCCGTCGTCATCTCCCAGGTTGCCGCCGGGCGCAAGAACCATCTCTGGTTCGAGATCTCCGGTTCGGCCGAGTCGCTCTTCTTCGACCAGGAGACGCCTGAGTCGCTGTGGGTGGGCCGGCGCTCGGGCGCCGAGTCGATCCCGCGTGACTTCGGGACGCTCTCTCCCGAGGCAGAGGCCTACGTGACCCTGCCCGGCGGGCACCCGCAGGGCTACGCCGACTGCTTCGACGCGTTCGTCGCGGACGCCTATTCGGCAATTCGCGGCGAGGACACCCCTGACGGACTGCCGCTCGGCGAAGACGGCGCGCGGGCTGTGGCGATCACGGCATCCGTGCTCGAGTCGGCCCGCGCCCAGACCTGGGTGGAGGTCGCTTAAGTGAAGCTCGGGCTCCTGAGCGCATGCATGCCGGACCGCTCGCTCGGCGACGTGGCCTCATGGGCAGGTACGCACGGCTTCGACACGCTCGAGCTCGCCGCCTGGCCGCGGCTTGGCGACCGGCCGTTCGTGGCTTGCCACATCGCCGGCGACGGCTACGACGAGGCCGAGGTCGAGCAGGTCACCGAAACGCTCGAGCGGCACGGGCTGGGCCTCTCGGCGCTCGCCTTCTACGACAACAACCTTCACCCCGATCCGGGCCAGCGGCGGGAAATCCACGACCACGTTCGGGCTTGCGTCGACGTTGCGGCGGCCCTCGGCGGCGTTCCTGTGGGAACGTTCATCGGGCGCGACGTGTCGAAGAGCGTTGCCGAGAACCTGCGCGACGCCGAGCAGGTATTTCCCCCGCTCGTCGATTACGCCGGTGAGCGCGGCGTGAAGCTGATGGTCGAGAACTGCGTGATGGAGGGTTGGCATCCGGACGGCTATCCCGGCAACCTCGCCTACTCGCCTGAACTCTGGGAGTGGATGTTCGACCTGGGCATCTGGCTCAACTTCGATCCCTCACACCTGCTCTGGATCGGCATCGACCCGGTGGAGGCGCTCCGCCCGTACGTCGACAAGGTGATCCATGCGCACGCCAAGGACGCTGAGACTTTTCCGGAGAAGCGCAACAAATACGGATTTTTCGGGCGCATGTCCACGCGCGATCAGGATCCCTGGGACATGGGCTGGTGGCAGTTCCGCGTCCCCGGCCTCGGCCAGGTGGACTTTCCCGGTTACGTGCAAGCGCTCCGCGACGGCGGCTTCGACGGGGTCCTCTCGGTCGAGCACGAGGATCCGGAGTGGGGCGGCTCGGACGAAAAGATCGAGGGTGGCCTGGAGATCGCCAGGGACAACCTGAGGCCGCTGGTGGATCAGGCATGAGCGAGCCGGCGCAAAGCCAAGAGAGTGCCCCGGTGGTGCTCGAGGTCCGCGGCCTCGTCAAGGAGTATCCCGGCGTCAAGGCGCTGAAGGGCGTGGACTTCGAGGTGCGCGAGGGCGAGATCCACTGCCTGCTCGGACCCAACGGCGCGGGCAAGTCGACCTTGATCAAGTGCGTCTCCGGCGCCGTCGAGCCGACCAGCGGAGAGATTCTCGTCAACGGCGTGCCACTTCCGGCCGGCGACCCCGCCGCGACCCTGGGCAGGGGCGTCGCCACGATCTATCAGGAGCTCGATCTGGTCGAGGACCTGTCGGTCGCGCAGAGCATCTTCCTTGCGCACGAGCCGCGCCGCGGGCCTTTGCTGGACCTGGAAAAGATGCGCCGCGACTCGGCGGCGCTCCTGGCGCGTCTCGGGCACGAGGGAATCGACCCACGCGTGCGGGTCAAATCCCTGCGGCCGGCCGCGCAACAGGTCGTCTCGATTGCCCGCGCCCTGTCGCACGACGCGCGCATGCTCATCATGGACGAGCCCTCGGCGATCCTGGACGAAGGCGAGATCGAGACGCTCTTCGGCGTCGTGCGCAGGCTGACCGCTGAGGGCGTGGGCGTCGTCTACATCACCCATCGCCTCGACGAGATCCGGCGCATCGGCGACCGGGTGACCGTCCTCAGCGACGGGCGGACGGCCGCCACGGGGATCCCGGCCACCACGACCACCGACGATCTGGTCGAGCTGATGGTCGGCTCAAAGGTCGAGCAGCTCTACCCGGAGCGGCCCACCGAGTTCGGCGAGGTGATGCTCGAGGTCCGCGACATGCGACGGCTGCCCGCCGTGAGGGGCGTGAGCCTCAAGGTCCACGCGGGCGAAGTCGTTGGCCTGGGCGGCCTGGTGGGCTCGGGACGCTCCGAGCTCTTGCGGCTGATCTACGGGATCGATCAACCGGAAGAGGGGGAGGTCTTCGTGGAGGGCAAGCCCCTGCCGCCCAATCGGCCCGACCGAGCGATCGCCGCGGGTCTGGGCCTGGCCCCCGAGGACCGCAAGTCGCAGGGCCTCTTGCTCGACTGGGATCTCACCAAGAACGTCTCCCTTGCGGACCTGGACAAGTTCTCGAAAAGGGTCCTCTTGAACGTCCGCGCCGAGCGCAAGGCCGCCGGCGAGCAGCTCCGCGCGCTGCAGACGGTCCCCGATGACCCTGACCGCATCGTCCGCCAGCTCTCGGGCGGCAACCAGCAGAAGGTCGTGCTGGCCCGCTGGCTCCTTCGCCATTGCCGCGTGTTGCTGCTCGACGAGCCCACCCGGGGCGTCGACGTCAAGACGAAGGCCGAGCTTTACCGCGTCATCGCCGACCTTGCCGGCGCCGGGCTCGGTGTCCTCGTCGTCTCCTCCGAACTGGAGGAGCTGGTGGGGATCTGCAGCCGGATTCTCGTCATGCGCGAGGGCGAGCTCGTAGCCGAGGTCGCGGGCAAGGACGCGTCAGAGCGCGAGCTCCTGCGCCATGCCGTGGCACCAACCGAGTCAACCGATCTAGTGGAGGAGGTCACATGAGCGCAGTCACCGCGCTTCGCAACCGCTTCGGCGCGATGCAGTTCCAGGAATACGCGCTAGCCATCGTCGTCGTCCTGATCTTCGTGGTCGGTGCGGTCCTCGAGCCCGACACGTTCCCGACCTGGGACAACATCCGCAACATGCTCACGCAGGCGAGCGTCGTCGGCGTGATCGCCATCGGCATGACCTTCGTGATCGCCACCGGAGGGATCGATCTCTCGGTCGGCTCCGTCCTCGCCGCCGCCGGCGTCTTCGGCGGCATCCTGGTCGACCCAGAAGGCACCACCTGGCTGTTCATGCTCGGCGCGATCGGGTTCGCGACGCTTCTGGGGACGATCAACGCGACCTCCATCGGCTTCGGGCGCGTCGTCCCGTTCATCGCAACGCTGGCGATGTTCTCCGTCGCCAAGGGCTTGGCGCTGCTGTTGAACGACAAGCAGCCGGTCGGCCTCCTGGATCTGAACGGCGGGTCGTTCGGTGAGCCGGCGGTGGGCTCTCTGCTCTGGTTCGGGACCGGTGAGATCCTCGGGATCCCAGTCTCGGTCTATGTCTTCCTTGGGGTCACGATCGCCGGCTGGATCGTGCTCAACCGATCGCGATACGGGCGCCACGTAGTGGCGGTCGGCGGCAACCGCGAAGCCGCTCGCATCGCCGGAGTGCCGGTCCGCCGGGTGATCATCAGCGTCTACATCCTGTCCGGCTTCCTTGTCGGAATCGCCGCCGTCCTTCTCTGCGCGCGGCTCGGCAGCGCCTCGCCGGTCAGCGGAAATCTCTACGAACTCGATGCCATCGGCGCCGTCGTGATCGGAGGCACGTCCCTGATGGGCGGGCGGGCCACGATCGTCGGCACCTTCCTGGGCGTCCTCACCTTCGCGCTCATCTTCAGCCTGATGACCCAGCTGAACCTCTCGACCGAGGTGCAGCAGGTCACGAAGGGCGCGATCGTGCTCGGCGCGGTCCTCATCCAGCGCCCGGAGGCCCGTCTATGACCTGCGACCCGACTTTTCAATCCGTTCTCGTTCCCAACAAAAGGAGAGGTATCTAATGTCGCTCAAGCGACTTTCAATCGCGATCGTGATGGCTTGCGCCCTCGCGATAGGCGTGGCCGCCTGTGGCGGCGGCGACGAAACGACCACCGTGACTACGCAGGCCCAGACGGGCGGCGAAGAAGGGGGCTCGGGGGAGACCGTTCGCATAGTCGCAAGCGTGCCCCCTACGGACCATGGATGGCTTGGGGCCATCTCCAAGAACGCCGAAGCTGCTGCTGAGCAGTACGACGACGTCGAGTTCGAGCTGCTCGAAGCGGCCGATGCCGACTCGCAAGCTCAGCAGATCGAGCAGGTCATCTCCGACGCGCCGGACGCACTGGTTGTCCTGCCGCAGGACGGTGAGGCTCTGACCCCGGTTGCTCAGAAGGCCGAAGAAGCCGGAATCCCGGTGGTCAACGTGGATCGCCTGTTCACCGAGCCGGACGCCGCCACGGCGACCATCCTCGGCGACAACTACCAGATCGGCGTGCTCGCGGCTGACTACATCGCCGAGGAGCTCAGTTGCGAAGGCAACGTCGTCGAGATCCAGGGCCTGGCCGGAATCTCGGTCACCGACGAGCGGACCCAGGGCTTCGAGGACGAACTCGAGAAGGCCTGCCCGGACGGCGGCATCGAGATCGTCGCCCAGCAGCCGGGTGACTTCAACCCGGATACCGGGCTGAAGGTCATGGAGAACATTCTCCAGTCCGAAGATCAGATCGACGCCGTGTACACGCACGACGACGACATGGCCCAGGGCGTCGTCCAGGCGATCCGAAACTCCGGCCGCGAGGAAGAGATGTTCCTCACGGGCGTGGGTGGCTCGCAGGACGCAATGGAGCAGATCAAGGAGGGCGGCCTCTACCGAGCGACGTTCCTCTACAACCCGAACATGGCCGCATCGGCCGTGAACATGGCGCGCCTCATCGCGCTGGGCCAGGGCTTCCCGGAGCTCGTCCCGCCCGAGGTGCCGCGTCAGGTGATCGTGCCGGCCGCGACTGTCACGCAGGACAACGTGGACGACTACGAGGAGTACGCGTTCGACTGATCCTCTCCGGAGGGTTAAGACAAGCCCGCCGGCCGCGCGAAAGCGGCCGGCGGGCTTTGTCGTTCAAGTCCTCTACGGAAGGTCGAACTGGGGCCACGACTCCGGGTCGGAGGGGTCGACCCGCTCCAGGGTCAGCACCCGGACGGAGCCGAGGGCCGCGATCGCTTCCAGGTTCGAACGCTCGAGGCCGGTCGGCTCCGACGGCCACGGAGTCAGGACAACGCACGAGACCTCGAGGCCCGACGCGCGGACGCTCTCGATCGTCAAGACCGTGTGGTTGATCGTGCCGAGCCCCGGAGGGGCGGCGACGACCACGGGCAGCCCAGCCTCCCTTGCGAAGTCGCGAACCAGATAATCAAGCCGCAACGGCACGAGAAATCCGCCCACGCCCTCGCAGACCAGGAAGTCGCCGGCCTCGTGCGCAGAGGCCAGCCCCTCGCGCAGGCGCTCCGGGTCGATCTCGGACCCCTCGAGCTCGGCGGCGAGGTGCGGGGATACCGCGGGCCCGTAGCGGTAAGGCGAGACCTCGTCGTCGGTCTGCTGCGAGCCGGCTGCGCTTCGCAGATGCTCGTGATCCGGGGCGACCCCCTGCTCGTTCGCCTCGTCCATGCCTGAGACGGCAGGCTTGAAGACGCTGACGCGCCGGCCGGACCCGAGCGCGGTGCGCGCGACGACGCCGGCGACGATCGTCTTGCCGACCTCGGTGCCGGTCCCGGTGACGAAGACGCCGTCCACGGCGCCCGGCTAAGCCGCTTGCCGAAGCGCTGCGGAGGGGCGGTCGACCCCGAGCTCCCGCGCGGCCTTTCCGATCACCCGAGCGGCGCTCTGCAGCTCGTCGGCGCGGTGGTTCGCCATCACGGTGAGCCGCAGGCGCGACGTGCCCTCGGGAACGGTCGGTGGCCTGATGGCCTGAGCGAAGACGCCGCCGTCGAGCGCCCGCTCACAAAGCGCAACCGCGCGACGAGCGTCGCCGACCATGACCGGGATGATCTGCGTCCTGGAATCGCCGACGTCCAGGTCGTACGAGCCGAGCGCCTCGCGCATCACCGCCGCATTGCGGCGGAGATGCTCGATCACGCCCGGCCGGGATTCGAGGAGCGTGAGAGCGGCCAGCGCGGCGCCGACCGACGGGGGCGGGGGAGCGGTCGAGAAGATGAACGGCCGCGCGCGGTTGATGAGGTACTCGCGGAGGCGCTCGGACGTGCACGCGTAGGCGCCGTAGCTGCCCAGCGCCTTGCCCAGCGTGCCGACGACCACGTCCACCTCGCCCTCCAGACCCGCCGCAGCCACGGTCCCGCGACCCCCGGGCCCGATGGCGCCCGTTCCGTGGGCTTCGTCGACCATCAGGCGAGCCCCGTGGCGCGCGGCGATCTCGGCGAGCGCAGGCAGCGGCGCGACGTCGCCGTCCATGGAGAAGACGCCATCCGTGACGATCAGCGCGGAGCGGCCCTTCGCCTGCTCGAGCCCCCAGGCCAGATGCTCCGTGTCGCGATGGCGATACACGAAGGTCTCCGCCTTGGCCAGGCGACAGCCGTCGATGATGCTGGCGTGGTTGAGCTCGTCGGAGAAGACCACGCCGCCCTCGGTTGCGAGCGCCGAAACGATCCCGAGATTCGCGAGGTACCCCGATCCGAAGAGGAGCGCCGCCTCGGTGCCCTTGAACGCCGCCAGGCGCTTCTCCAGGGTGCGGTGGAGCTCCATGTCGCCCGAGATGAGCCGCGAAGCGCCGGCGCCGGCCCCGTAGCGCTCTGCGGCCTCGGCTGCGGCGCGGCGGACCCGCGGGTGATCGGCAAGGCCCAGGTAGTTGTTCGAGCAGAGGAGAAGGACCTCAGCTCCGTCCAGCATGACCCGCGGCCCCTGCGCGCCGGAGATCGGGCGCAGGCTCCGGCGAAGCCCCGCGCGCTCGAGCGCTGCGAGGCTTGCGCTGACGTCGTCCACGGGGCGCTTAGTCGCCCCAGCCGGCCGGCTCGGCGACCGCTTCGGACGGCCGCGCTGGGTACTCCGGGACCTTGCCCCTTTTTTCTTGATCACGCGAAGCTGCGTGGAGGGATCCCAGAAGTTTGCGTCGGCCTGCTTGTCGATCAACTCATCGATCACCGTGGCCGGCGTCGAGCCATCGAGCCAGCCGTCGCGGTTGTCAGGCCGGGGGTTCGCGCCGTTGTCGTCCTGGCGGGCGACGTTCAGCCCCAGCTCCTCGAACATCGCGCGATCGTCAGCGGGCTCCGAGCCGAGCGTGGTCAGGAAGTTCCCCATCATCACGCCGTTCAAGCCGGCCTTGACGGCCAGCGGCTGAAGGTCACCGAGGTTCTCGACGCGGCCGCCGCAGAGCCGGAAGAGCGCGCCCGGAATGATCAGGCGGAAGATCGCGACCCACTGGACGACCTCCCATGGATCCATCAGCTCGCGATCGCCGAACTTCGTGCCGGCTCGCGGGTTGAGGAGGTTGATGGGCACGGAGGTCGGGTCGAGCTCGGACAGCTCGAACGCCATCTCGACACGCTGGCGCTTCGACTCGCCGAGGTTCAAGATGCCGCCGACGCAGCTCTCCAGGCCGGCCTCCTCGATCGCGTCGATGGTGCGGATGCGGCCTTCGTAGCGGACCGTGGTCGAGACCTCCGGGTAGTAAGACTTCGACGACTCGACGTTGTGGTGCACTCGCTGCACCCCGGCCTCTTTCAAGACCTTGGCGCGCGTTGGCGAGATGTGGCCGATCGAGACGCAGCGCTTTAGGTTCGTCTGCTCGGAGACGAGCTTCGCGCCCTCGACGATGCGCTCGAAGTCGCGCTTGGAGAGGCCCTGGCCCTGCGTGACCATGCAGAAGCGGTGCGCGCCCGCTGCCTCCGCGGCCTTTGCGTGCTCGAGGATCTGGTCCGGCTCCATCATCGCGTGCATGGGCGTGTCCGCTTCGGCGTAGCGGGACTGGGCGCAAAAGCCGCAGTCCTCGGCACAACCGCCTGACTTTGCGTTGACCAGCGAGCAGAGGTCGGTCGAATCGCCGAAACGCTCCTGCCGCGCCTCCCATGCGCGCTCTACAAGAGCGAGGATGTCCTCGCGGGAGGACAGTTCCCCCAGTGCGAGTGCCTCGTCGAACGTGATGAGGGGCGCCATTCATGCGGGAGGCTAGGCACGGGATCGGACGCAAACGTTGCGTCAGGCTGGCGCGTTCGAGTACGACTCCCAGAGATAGAGACTGGCCAGCGTGCGATGAGGGCGCCAGGGGGCTGCGATTCGCTCCATCTCATCGGGCGCGGGAGGCTCGTCCAGGCCGTAGGCGGTCGCGATCGCGTTCCGGACTCCAAGGTCTCCGACCGGCAGCACGTCGGGGCGCTCCAGGTGGAAGATCAGGAACATGTGCGCTGTCCAGACGCCCAGACCGCGCACCGCGGTCAGCTCGGCAACGATCTCTGAGTCAGGCATCTCACCGAAGCGCTCGAGCTCGAGCTCGCCGCTCTCAACTCTTTGGGCCAGGTCCTTCAGGTATTCGACCTTTCGCCCGGACAGGCCGGCGCCGCGCAGCTCCGTCTCGTCAGCGTCCAGGAGCTCTTTCGCCGTGGGCATGCGCCCGCCGAAGATGGCCAGCACCCGGTCGAAGATGGTCGCGGCTGCTTTCACCGAGAGCTGCTGGCCGACGATCGCCCGCAGAAGCGCACCGTAGGCGTCTCCCTTCGGACGCCCGCGTCGCCGCTTCTCAATCGACATCGGGCCGATGTCGGCGATCAGGCCGGCCATCACCTTGTCGGCGGATGCGAGATGTGCCATCGGTGTGGTCTCGCCGGTCATATCGGGAGCCTAATGGCGCCCCGTATGTCTGTTTCCGACCTCAGCGACCGTGCCAGATGGGCTTTCGCTTCTCAGCGAATGCGGTCACGCCCTCGCGGAAGTCCTCGGATTGAAAGCACGACTCGCGGAGCTCGACCAGTTCGCGCTCCACCTCGTCCGACAGGCGGCTTTTTTGGGCCAGCATCTCGATGGCGTGCTTGTTCCCCTTCATCGAGAGGGGCGCGTTGCCGGCGATCTCGGCTGCCAGGGCCACTGCGGCGTCGGCCAGATCGTCGTCGGATCGAAGCTCGTTTACGAGGCCGATTCGAAGCGCCCGTTCGGAGTCCACGACTCGACCTGTAAGGAAGAGATCCCGCGTGCCGGCCACTCCTATGACGTCGATGAATCGCTCGAGGCCCGTGTGCCCGTAGATCAGCCCCAGCTTGGCCGGCGGCATCCCGAGCTTGGCGCCCTGGGCGCAGATGCGCAGATCGCAGCGGACGGCGAGCTCCAGGCCGCCGCCGAGGCAGTGGCCGTTGATCGCGGCGAGGACGGGGAACGGGTGGGCGCTGACCGCGTCCATCGCGGCGGCGAACGGATGGGCGACCAGCGCCTCCGCGTCGCGCTCGAAGCTCTCGGCGGGAATCGAGCCGATGTCGTATCCGGCCGAGAACGCCTTGCCGGTTCCGGTGATGACGACACAGCGGATTTCGATGCCGCGATCGAGCTCCGGAAGGACCCCCGCGAGGGCGTCCAGAACCTCATGGTCGAGCGGGTTTCGCTTACCGGGATTGTTCAGCCGAAGGCGCCCGACGGCATCGGCCGGAAAGTCCAGGACGAGTTTGCCGGAGGCATACTCCTCGGCATTCATCCCCCCTCATTCGAGGACTACGAGCACATCCCCTTCTTGGACGGACTGCCCTTCTTCGCACTTGATCTCGGCCACGACGCCGTCGTCCTCGGATTCAACCGGCATTTCCATCTTCATGGACTCGAGAATCGCGACGGTGTCGCCGTCCTCGACGGTGTCGCCAACCGCAACTTCGATCTTCCAGACCGTTCCGGTGATGTGCGCCTCGATATCCGCCATGGAGTCCCTTCAGGAGTGGTTCGGGTGTGAATCGGGCGGGACAATAGTTCGCGGTGTACCCGGAACTCTCGTAGCCTGCGCCCATGATTCTCGCAATCGACCAGGGAACCACCGGCAGCACATGCCTGGTGTTCGACCGCGAAGGCAGGATCGCGGGGCGCGCCTACTCGGAGTTCGAGCAGCACTTTCCCCGACCCGGGTGGGTCGAGCACGACGCGAACGAGATCTGGGAAACGACGCTGCGCGTTGCCTCCGAGGCGCTGAAGGACGCGGGCACGGAGGGCTCGGCGCTGGACGCGATCGGGATCACCAACCAGCGCGAGACCGTCGTCGCCTGGGATCCCGAAACCGGCGAGCCCGTCCACAACGCGTTGGTTTGGCAGGACCGCCGCACCGCTGCGCGCTGCGACGAGCTGCGCGAAGCGGGGTACGAGGATCTCGTCCGCGAGCGCACCGGGCTCGTCCTCGATCCCTACTTCTCGGGCACCAAGATCGAGTGGCTTCTAAAGAACGTGGACGGCGCCGGCGACGCCGTCTTCGGGACCATCGACTCGTGGCTCACCTTCAAGCTCACCGGGCGCCACGCCACGGAGGTCTCGAACGCGTCCCGCACGCTCCTCTTCGACATCGGGAAGCGCGAGTGGGACGGCGAGCTGTGCGAGCTTCTGGGCGTCGACCCGGCCAAGCTCCCCGAGGTGCTTCCGTCAGCTGGCGAGTTCGGCACCACCACCGAGCTCGGCGGCGAGGTGCCCGTGACGGGCATCGCCGGGGATCAGCAGGCGGCGCTCTTCGGTCAGGCGTGCCACGCGCCGGGCGACGCGAAGAACACGTACGGGACCGGCAGCTTCGTCCTCCTCAACTCCGGCGGCGAGATGCCGGACCCGCGGGAGGGGCTCTTGACCACCGTTGCTTGGGATGTCGGCGGGGAGCTGACTTACGCGCTCGAGGCGGCGATCTTCGTGACAGGCGCTGCGGTCCAGTGGTTGCGCGACGGCCTGGGCGTCATCTCCGAGGCTTCCGAGACTGAGGCGCTGGCAGGATCGCTCGACTCGAATGACGGCGTGTACTTCGTCCCGGCGCTGACGGGGCTGGGCTCGCCGCACTGGGACCCCTATGCCCGCGGCACCATCGTCGGCCTGACACGCGGTTCGGGGCGCGAGCATCTTGCCCGCGCGGCGCTGGAGGCGATCGCGTATCAGACCGTGGACGCCGTCCGCGCGCAGGAGGCGGCGTCGGGCGAGGCGCTCTCCGAGCTTCGCGCCGACGGAGGCGCCGCCGAGAACGGCTGGCTCATGCAGTTCCAGGCGGACATCCTGGGCGTGCCGGTGGTCGTGCCGGAGATCGCCGAGACCACCGCGCTCGGCGCCGCGTACCTGGCCGGCATCGGCGCCGAGGTCTGGGATCTCGACGAGGTCGCCGAGCGCTGGCGCGAGGCAGAACGCTACGAGCCGGCGATGTCCGACGACGAGCGCGAAACGCTCCTGGGCGAATGGCATCGCGCCGTCGAGCGCTCCCGCGGCTGGGCCTCTTCCGAGGCTGAGTAACCGTCGGGCTGCGTCCGGGTAGCAACTCTAAGCACGGATGCCCGAGATGAAGCCACAGGTCTATAAGGACCCTCGGCCCGCCGAGACGTTCACCCGATTCCACGAATGGGTGCGCACGCACCGGCCGGGGTGGATCTACGAGCTCGTCCGGCTGTTCGTCACGCCGCTCTTGGCGTTCGTCTACCGCGGCTGGGCGCTGGACGCCAACAACGTGCCGGCCAACGGCCCGTTCATCCTGGCGCCGAACCACTTCTCCAACCTCGACCACTTCCTCGCCGGGGTCTACATCCGCCGGAAGATCCAGTTCATGGCGAAGTCGCAGCTCTACGGCAACCCGATCCTGGATTACATCTTCAGGGTCGGTGGCGTCTTCCCGGTGCGCCGCGGCCATCACGACGAGGAGGCGTTCATCACGGCCGCCGCCGTGCTCGAGCGCGGAGGCTGCGTCGGCATGTACTGCGAGGGAGGGCGCTCGCGCACCGGGCGCCTTGGCGAGCCCAAGCCGGGGGTAGGCCGCCTGGCGCTCGAATCCGGGGTGCCCGTCGTGCCCCTGGCGATCCACGGCTCGGCGGGGGTCCGTGGGTGGAAGCGCCTGAGGTTTCCCAAGGTCACGCTTCAGTACGGCGAGCCGATCAGCTTTCCGATCAACCCGGCGCCCTCGCGCGAGGAGTCGCTGGAGGCGACGCGGCAGGTCTTCGACCGCGTGAAGGCCATGTACGTGGTCCTGGAGTCCGAAGGCCGCAAGGGCGCGGCGGCACGGATCAAGGCGGGAGAGTTTCGGGGAGCGCCAGCCCGGGAACACGTTCCTTCGTGAGCACAGTTGTAATCGTCATCATCATCGTCGCCGTTCTTGCCCTGGCTTTCATGGCGTATCGCGCCTACGCGGCCAAGCAGGAAGCCGAGCGTCAGCGGGCACGCCGCGACGCGCAGGGCCACCGCCAGCAGGCCGAGGCGGTCGCAACCCGTGCGCGTGACCTGGGCGAGCGCTCGGAGCACCACGAGCGCGAAGCCCAGCGCCACAAGCAGCTTGCCGACGAGCACGCCCAAAAGGCCGAGGAGCACGCCCAGGAGGCCGCAAAGGCCGAGGGCGGCAAGCGCCGAGCAGGCCAGGCCGCGGGCCGCCATGACGAGCGCGCGGCCGAGCTCGAAGAGAAGCTCTAGCTACTCGTAGCGGTCTTCGAGCGAGGCCCAGGCTTCCGGGTCGTGCCCGGGGATGATCACGGCCTGGGGGTACTGGCTCCTGAAGAGCTTCAGTTCCTGCTGAGAGCGCCGCCACGTGTGCGGGTCCTCGGGGCGGGGCGGAGGCGCCGCGTCGTCGAGCTGGCCGAGGGTGTAGATCGCGTCTCCGGCGATGACCAGATCGCGCTCAGAGAGGCGGCAGATCAGCGACATGTGACCGTACGTGTGGCCCGGCGTGAAAGCGAGGCGGACGCTGCCGTCGCCGAAGAGGTCGAAGGTGCGCCCGAAGGTCGAGTACGAGCCGACGCTGGGCCCGTCGAAGCTGACGGTTCGGTAGTCGAACGCGTAGTCGAAGTGCGCGGACGCATAGCCGTGCATGAACGGCCGGGAGGTTGTCGTTGCGGCCTCCCACTCGGGCTTCGAGAGGACGAAGGAGGCGTTTCCGAGCTCGGACATCGCCGATGTGTGGTCGAAGTGCATGTGCGTCATCACCACCGTCTTTATGTCCTTCGCCTCAAGTCCTCGCGAGCGCAGCTGCGCCGCGATGTCCTTGCCCGCTTCCAGCGTCGGGCGCGAGAACCGGGTGATCGTCCGACCGAGGTTCGCGGACGGCTTGGAGGTGACCGAGGGATGCAGGCCGGTGTCGACCAGGAACGGCCCCGCCGACGGGTGGTGGATCAAGAACGAAGGCACGGGGATCGTCCACCAGCGTGAGCGAGGCGTCCCGATGCCCAACATCCGCAGCGTTGCCATGCGGCCCGCGCTCTCGAGAAATGCCGGTGGGACTTCGAACCAGCCGGTGTCCAAGGGCTCGACCTGAACGGTCGCTCCGGGCGTGCCGCCTTGCAACGGGCCGGTCAGATCACGGGGTGTCGCCTTCACCTTCATCGCTTGCGGAGCGTAGAGCCGGAACGCCGATGCGGACTATGCTCGCGCCCGGATGGGTGAGGCCTCCCAAATCTTCCGCTCAGATCTGCTCGAAGGTCAGGTCTGCCTGGTCTCCGGGGCGGGGTCCGGCCTGGGTCGTGCCAGCGCCGTCGAGCTGGGGCGCCTCGGCGCGACCGTGATCGGCTGCGGGCGCCGCCCCGAGCCGATCGCCGAGACGGCCGAGATGGTCACGGCAGCGGGCGGCAAGGGGGAGGCCGAGGCCATGGATATCCGCGACGAGGAGGCCGTCGATGCGCTCGTCGACAAGGTCCTCGAGCGCCACGGGAAGCTCGACGTGCTGCTCAACAACGCCGGCGGCCAGTTCCTGAGCCCCGCCGAGGCCATCACCCCCAAGGGATTTCGGACCGTGCTCGAGCTGAACGTCATGGGCACCTGGCTCATGACGCACGCGGCAGCGACGAAGGCGTTCATCCCGCAGGGCGCCGGCAAGGTCTTGAGCGTCACGCTCTCGCCGCATGCCGGCATGCCGGGCATGGTCCACTCGGGAGCGGCCCGAGCTGCGGTCGAGAACATGATGAAGACGCTGTCGATCGAGTGGGCGCAGCACGGCGTCAAGCTCTGCGCGCTCGCTGCCGGCCAGTTCGACACGGAGACGCTGCGCACGAAATACCCCGCCGTCGTCGTCGAGAACGTCGCCAAGACGATCCCGCTCGGCCGGATGGGAACCGAGGAGGAGTGGGCCTGGCTGGTCGCCTACCTCGCCTCGCCGGCGGGCGACTTCTACTCGGGCACGACGATCACGATGGACGGCGCCCGCGACAACTGGTTCGGCTCATGGCCGCCCGGGATGTATGGCACGAGCGAAGGCTCGGGCACCGTTCCGGCGGAGGAGCGGAAGCCGAAGGAGTAGGTCAGCCGAGCGGCGGGCCGACGATCTTCATCCCCACCGGCTCGCCGTGCTTGACGAATGTCTCGGGACCGAGCTCCGACTTCGGCACCTCGGCGAAGCCTTCGAAGAAGGCCTCCATTCCGGACGGGGTGAAGAGGACGAGGATTCGGACTTCCTGGTCTGAGTCGTTGCGGAACGCGTGCGGCGTGCCACGCGGAACGAACACGAACGATCCTTCATCCGCCTCGCTTTCCTCGTCACCGATCCGGAAGCGCAGTGCGCCTTGGATCACGTACCAGGCCTCGTCCTCGGCATCGTGGGTGTGAAGAGGCGGTCCCTGCCCGGGCGGGATCACGTTCTCGAACGCAGTGAGCGATCCGCCTGTCTCGGCGCCGGTGACCTTGAAGGTCAGCGGCCCGCCCACCGGGCCGGCGATCGTCCGGCCTTCGCCCGGACCGACGTTCACTTGACGCGCCATGGACGCAGCCTAAGCCCTCAGCCGAGCTTCTGAGCGACGAGCTCTCCCAGGATCCGGTACCCCTCGATCGAAGGGTGGTCGCCGTCGTCGGTGTATTGGGGCGCCATCGTGCCGGGCGCATCCTTGGATTCCAGGGCGCGGTGGAAGTCGAGGAGCGGAACGTCGCGGCGCTTTGCGATCTCCGCGATCTCCGCGTTGAGCGCCTCGATCGGTTGGTCGGCGTCGGGGTGCCCGTTGTTCCAGGGCAGGACATTGGCCACGGCAGCGTCGAGGCCCATCTCGTCCGCCTCGGCGAGCATGCCGTCGATGTTTGCCGCGGCGGCGGCCACCGCGTCGCTCATCCCCTTCGGATCCGATCCGAGGGTTTGCGCGATGTCGTTGATCCCGCCCTGAACGATCACGAGGTCGGCGTCCTGGGTGCAATCGGGGAGCCGTTTCGCGATCTGGTCGGTCGTCTCGCCGAAGACGCCGCAGTTGACGAAGTCGAGGTCCAGGTTCGACTCGGCTGCCCAGTACTCGTACTGGCTCTCGGGGTCCTCGCCGAAGCCCAGGGCGGCGCGCTGCCGGGGATCCGGATCGTAGAGCGGGTTGCCTGCGGTGATCGAGTCGCCAAGCGCCGCGACGGCAGTGCCGCGCTCGGCACCCGCCGGGACGGGCGGGTCGGGATCCGGGGGCTCCTCCTCCGAGCCGCAGCCCGCGAGGAACAGGAGAACAACGAGGAAAAAGCCGAAACGGGCCACCGGCTCAACCTACGAGCCGGTGGCCGGTCCGGTTCAAACTCCGTTCGCGCTCTGGATGTTCTCGCAGTTGGCCTCAGTGGCGATGGACCGGCGCCGTGGCCAGAAGCGCTGCGACCGCGGCAGCGCCGAGCGCCGCTGTGGTTGCCTTCGCCAAGCGCATCAGGTGAACATGCCGCCGAACTGACCGCCGGTCACGTTCAGCGTCTGCCCGTGCACGTAGTTCGCGAGCTCGGTGCAGAGGAAGAGCACCGGGCCGGCCGCCTCCTCGGGCGTGGCCGGGCGGCCGAGCGGGATGATCATCGCGGCCATGCCGCGCATCTGGTCCGGGATGCCGAGGTCGATCTTCTCGCCGCCGCGCTCGATCGACTCCTGGTTCTCCTTCGCCTGCGTGAGACGGGTCTCGACGAAGCCGAACGCAACCGCGTTCACGTTGATCTTGTGGCCGCCCCACTCCTTGGCGAGGGTCTTGGTCATGCCGACGATGGCCGACTTGCCGGCCGAGTAATTGACCTGGCCGGCGTTTCCCATCGTGCCCGAGATGGAAGAGATGTTCACGAGCTTTCGGAACCGCTCGACGTTTTCAGCCTTCTCAGCCTTCGCGGCCTCGCGCCAGTGCGGCGCGATCGCGCGGGAGAGCCTGAAGGGAGCCACGGTGTGGATGTCGAGCATCGCCTGGAACTGCTCGTCGGTCATCTTGTGAGCGACGCCGTCCCACGTGTAGCCGGCGTTGTTCACGAGGATGTCGACCTCGCCGAACTCGTCGATGGCCTTCTTGACCAGCGCATCGGGGACGCTCGGATCGGTCAGGTCGCCCGAGAAGACGGCCGTCTCGCCGTCGATCTCCGATGCCGCCTGCTCGGCGACGTCCCCGTCGATGTCGTTGATGAGGACGCGGGCGCCCTCGCTTACGAAGAGCTCTGCCGTCGCGCGGCCGATGCCGCGGGCCGAGCCGGTGATAATCGCGTTCTTTCCGTCGAGAAGTCCCATGTGTTTCAGTTCCTCCTGGTCAAATTTTGGTCTTGCGGGATTTTGGGGACGGGAAGCTATTGGATCGTTTAGGAATCGGCGTCATCGGGCATTTGTGCTCGAAGCGGCGCCGTCCGGCTTGCCGCTGGGATTAGAGACAAGGGGTAGTAGACGCAATGAAGCATCGATCCATGCTGGCGACGGCGTGCGCCGTTCTGGCAACAGCACTCGTTCCTCAGGCCGCGGCCGCCGACGACGGCGCCGAGATCCATCCGGGCGTGATGACCTTTACCGAGGGCGCCCAGTGCACCTCGAACTTCGTGTTCCGCGACGGCGGCGGCACCTATCTCGGCCAGGCAGCCCATTGCTCGGGCACCGGCGAGGCCACCGACACGAACGGCTGCGACGCCGGCACTCTTCCGCTCGGCACGCCCGTCGAGATCGATGGCGCCAGCCGCCCCGGCACGCTCGTCTACTCGTCGTGGGTGACGATGCAGGGCAACGGCGAGGCAAACGAGGACGCCTGCGCCTACAACGACTTCGCGCTGGTCAAGGTCGATCCGGCAGACGTGAGCAAGATCGATCCGACCGTGCCGCGGCTGGGAGGCCCGACCTCGGTCGGCGGCTCGGGCGCGATGCTCGGCGACACCGTCTTTACCTACGGCAACTCGTCGCTTCGCCAGGGCATCATGCAGCTGCGCCCGAAGCAGGGCATCGTCGTCCAGGGCGAGGGCAACGGCTGGAGCCGCACCGTCTACACGGTGACACCGGGCATCCCCGGTGACTCCGGCTCGGGCTTCATGAGCGACACCGGTCAGGCGATCGGAACGCTCTCGA
This sequence comes from uncultured bacterium, assembly GCA_963772035.1. GTDB lineage: Bacteria > Actinomycetota > Thermoleophilia > Solirubrobacterales > 70-9 > JALZKA01. Next base: position 486,217 of record CAVYVT010000007.1, on the reverse strand, counting down.
CCGTTGCTATCGCGCCGATTCCGGCCTCGAATGGCGTCGGCGACCTCAAGTCCGAGCTCGACTACATGCGGGCGAACAGCGGCTTCGGCGGCGTCCAGCTCGTGCCGGGCACCAGGCCCTTCAAGGGCGACCTCCTGGGAGCGATCCTGGGCGCCTAAAGGCCCAGGCGCTTCCCCAGGATCTCCTTCATCACCTCGTCGGTGCCGCCGCCGATCGGCCCCAGGCGAAGGTCCCTGAGCGCGCGCTCGATGCCGTACTCGCGCATGTAGCCGTAGCCGCCGTGGATCTGGAGGCACTCGTCTGCGACCTCGACGGCGGCTCGCTGCGTCAGGAGCTTCGCCTTCGTCACCTCGTCGAGACCGGCGGTGATCGAGGGGTGGCCCCACTCGCCCCGGGCGATCGCCTCCTGGCGCTCGGCCTCGGGCTCGATGAAGGTGCGTAACGCGTGATAGGTGAGCGCGCGAGATGCCTCGAGCTTCACGCCGATCTCGGCGATCTTGTGGCGCAGGACCTGGAAGCGGCCGATCGGCCGGCCGAATGCCTCGCGCTCCAGCGAGTAGGCGATCGTGACCTCCAACAGGCGGCGCATCGCCCCGACGGCGCCGAGCGCCATGAGCAGCCGCTCCCACTGGAAGTTGGCCATGATCAGATAGAAGCCGCCGTTCTCGGGGCCCAGGAGATTCTCGGCCGGCACCTCGACGTCGGTGAACGAGAGCTCGCCCGTGTCCGAGGCCTGCCAGCCCATCTTCTCGAGCTTGCGGGTCACTTCGAAGCCGGGCATCCCCTTCTCGATCAGGAGGAACGAGATGCCGCCATGGCCTCCGTCGGGCGTGGTCTTGACCGCGGTGACGACGAAGTCCGCGCGGACGCCGTTCGTGATGAAAGTCTTGGCGCCGTTGACGCGGTAGCCGTCAGGGGTCTTGTCCGCGCGCGTGCGGATGCCGGCGACGTCAGATCCGGCGCCCGGTTCTGTGATGCCCAGCGCCCCGATCTTCTCGCCCGCGATCGCGGGCTTGAGGAAGCGCTCGTGCTGGTCGGGCGTCCCGAACTTCCATACCGGCGGTGTGGCGATCCCGGTGTGGGCACCGAGCCCGGCGCCGACGCCGCCGCCCGCTCCGGCGGCGGCCATCTCCTCTGACCAGACCGCGTCGTGGACGTAGTCGCCGCCCTGCCCGCCGAGCGCCTCGGGGTACTTGAGGCCGAGGAAGCCGAGCTCGGCGGCGCGCGTGTAGAGCTCGCGCGGGAACTCGCCTGCCTCGTCCCACTCGTCCACGTGGGGTGCGATCTCGGTCGAGACCCAGCGCGCGATCGTCTCGCGGAGCTGTTCGTGCTCGTCGGTGAACGGCGGCAGGAGCGCTCGCGCGCCAGAGTCCTTGACGACGGAGTCGCTCATCAGGAGCGCGATTCTGGCAGGAGGGTCGAGGCGACCGCTACGTGACGCCCGGCTCGGGCTCCTCGGTCGGCGGGGGCACCTCGTCGACCGGCCGTGCGGATGCGGCGCTCGAGATCGCTTCGAACTCAGCCGTGTTCTTCGGCAGGCAGGCGGCGCAGAACTGCTCGCCGAACGGCGTCAGGCGCACCGAGCGCCGCACGGTCGTGCCGCGGCCGGCCTCCTTGAGCGCCTCTGTCACCTCGGGCTGAGCTTCGAGTACCTGATACGAGCCGATATCCGGGATTGCGTCGCGCGAGAACCAGATGAGGCCGAGGCGGAAGAGATTCGAGAGGTAGACCGGCACGCGGTCGACCATCAGGCAGCCCGCGTGCTGGCCGATCATGTTGAGGCCGGGAGCCACGACGTGTGAGCCGATGCCGAGGGGGCGCCAGTTGCGCACGTCGACGGCGACCTGTGCGCCCTCGGCGGCCAACAGCCGCAGGATGCGCGCCTCGTCGGGATGAAGCTGGGTGAGGATGTCGGCAAACGCGGGGTGGCCGTCGATCTCGTCGACGTCGATGTCGTTCGAGAGCTCGAGCAGATCCTCCCAGCGGTTGCGAAGCGCCTCGTCGTCGTAGTTCGACGTGTCGCGCTGCGTCTCGGCAACGTCCGGATCCTCTTCGCGGATGCCGAGGATCTTCCGCGCGGCCGAGCTCATCTCGCGCTGCGCGTCCTCCATCAGCGAGACGGCGGATTCCTGTGAGGTCGCGGCCCTGGCGAGACGGCGTGACGCGCGATAGGTCGTCTCCGCGGTCCACACCCCGGTGCGCCACCACGCGCCGATCGCGAGGCGTGCCAGACCGGGGGCAAGGTCGGGATCCATCAGGCCCATGGGGCGCTCCTCGCCAGGGTGGGCGTAGGCGTCAGAGTCGGCGCCACGATTGGCATCGGTCGGCTCGTCCATGCTGCAAAGCTACGCGAGCGCCCGGAAAATCGCATCAGGTCGGCTTTTCCGGGCGTTCGGCGCTCAGTAGCTGCGCGGCAGGCCGAGCGAGTGCTCGGCCACGTAGTTCAGGATCATCTCGCGCGAGACCGGTGCGGTCCGCGCCAGACGCGCGCCCCAGTACATGTCCGTCAGCCCGTACTCGAGCGCGAAGCCGTTGCCGCCGTGGACCTGGATCGTCTGGTCCACGCACTTGATCGCCGCCTCGGCGGCCGCGTACTTCGCCATGTTCGCGGGCTCGCCCGCCGGCGCGCCGGCGTCGTATAGGGCCGCGGCCTTCTGGGTCATCAGGCGCGCGAGCTCGAGCTCGATCTTGGCTTGGGCGAGCGGGTGCGACAGACCCTGGTGAGCGCCGATCGGCGTATCGCCCCAGACCTTCCGCTCGTTGGCGTATGCAGAGGCGAGCTCGAGCGCGCGGCGCCCGACGCCGTTCGAGATCGAGGCGCCCATGATCCGCTCTGGGTTGAGCCCGTCGAACGCGGCCTTGAGGCCCGCCGTCTCGGATTCGCCGACCACGCGGTCGGCCGGGACCTCGACACCGTCGAAGTAGAGCTGCCACTGCTTGTCGGATGCCTTGACGGCGACCGGGATGAACTGCTTCTCGAGTCCAGGCGAGTCGACGTCGACGAGCATCAGAAGAGGTAGCCCTAAAGAGCCGTCGTCCTCGCGCTTTCGCGCGATCACGAGGATCGCGTCGGCGTCCTCGACGCCCGAGATGTATGTCTTCTGGCCCTTCAGGACGTAGTTGTCCCCGTCGCGCGTCGCCGTGGTGGAGAGGTTGTGGGAGTTGGTGCCGGCATCCGGCTCGGTGATCGCGAACGCGACCTTCGTCGTTCCAGCCGCGATGCCGGGGAGCCAGTCGTCGCGCTGCGCCTCGGTGCCGTGGCGGGCGATGATCGAGCCGACGATCGCCGGGGAGACCACGATCAGGAGGAGCGAACAGCCCGCGGCCGAGATCTCCTCGCCGACGGCCTGCAGGGCGTGCATTCCGAGCCCGCCCCCGCCGTAGCGCTCGGGCAGGTTGATGCCCAGGTAGCCCTTATCGGCCAGCGCATTCCAGAGCTCGGTGGGCGGCTCGTCCGCCTCGATGATCCGCCGGTGATAGTCCGGGCCGCCGAACGACTCGCAGATGCCGCGAACCGCGTTGCGGATCGCGACTTCCTCGTCGGTTGGGACGATGGGCAGGGCAACCAGTTGTTCGGCTGCGGTAGCCACTAGAGGCCGTAGCTCCGCCCGATGACCTCGAGCATGATCTCGTCCGTGCCCGCGCCGATGCGGTTGAGCCGCTGGTCGCGGAAGGCGCGTTCGATCTCGTACTCCTTCATGTAGCCGTAACCGCCCATGATCTGGATGCACTCGTCGGCGACCTCATGGCAGACGCGCGCGGCGTAGAGCTTCGCCATCGAGATCTCGCGGACGGGGTACTCGCCGTTCGCGAAGCGCCAGGCGACCGTGTGCGTGAGCTGCTTGGCGGCCTCGATCTTCGTCGCCATCTCGGCGAACTTGTGGCGGATGACCTGGAAGCGGCCGATCGGGCGGCCGAAGGCCTCGCGCTCCTTCGCGTACTCGAGCGTGCGCTCGAACATGCGCTCGGCACCCGCGTATCCGCCCGCGGCGCCGACCAGGCGCTCGCCCTGGAGCTCCCAGGAGATGTGGTAGAAGCCCTTTCCCTCCTCGCCGAGGACGGAGTCGACCGGGACCCGGACGTTGTCGAAGGCGAGCTCGCCGGTGTCGGATGCGTGCATGCCCATCTTCTCAAGCTCGGCCGAAATGGTGAAGCCGGGGACGTGGTTGCCCTCGTCGTCCTTCAGGTCGATCAACAGCAGCGTGATGCCGGCGTGGCCTGCCTCCGGGTCGGTCTTCGTGACCAGGACGCAGAAGTCGGCGCGCGGCCCGTTCGTGATGAATGTCTTCGAGCCGTTGATGACGAACTCGTCGCCGTCGCGGATCGCGGTCGTGCGGATTCCCGCCACGTCGGAACCGGCGCCAGGCTCCGTGATGCCGAGGCATCCGACCTTGTCACCGGCAATGCCCGGGACGAGGTATCGCTGCTTCTGCTCCTCCGTGCCCAGCATGTGGACGGGCGGGAGGACCATGTCGGTCTGGACCGCGAAGCCCATGTTGGTCCCACCTGAACCCGAGTAGGAGAGGCACTCAGCGCGGATCAGCGAGTAGTAGTAGTCGCCGCCCTGCCCGCCGTACTTCTCGGGGAAGCAGAGGCCCAGGAAGCCGAGATCGCCTGCTCGCTTCATGACCTCCGTCGGCCAGTAGGTGTCCTCCCACTCGTTTCGGTGGGGGTGCATCTCCTTCTTGACCCACGCGCTCATCGAATCGCGCAGATCCAAGTGCTCCTGCGTGTAGATCAAGTGCGCCCGCTGCGCGTCGTGCTCGGGCTTTATGACGGTCGATTCGGCGGTTGCCACGGTGGTTGGGCTCCTTGGTGATTCGGGATCGGGCGACGAAGTTAGAAGTAAACAGTAATACTTCCTACTCATGGCTGCTTACGAGAAGATCAAGCTCGAGGTCGCAGACGGTGTCGCGACGATCACCCTGGACGATCCCGAGACCCGCAACGCGCTCTCGGACCAACTGCTGACGGAGCTCCTCGACGCGCTTCGCGCCGTCAAGGAGGACGACGACGCCCGGGTCCTGGTGCTCGCCTCCTCACACGAGAAGGTCTTCTCGGCAGGCGGAAACCTGGGCGGCTTCGCGGCCGATGCCCCGACCGCTCACAAGTACTTCGCCACCGGGCTTTTCCCCCAGGTCTTCGTCGAGCTCGGCGAGCTTGGGAAGCCCTCGATCGTCGCCGCCTCCGGACACGTCCTGGCGGGTTCGCTCGGCATCGCCCTCGCGTGCGACCTGATCGTCGCCAAGGACACCGCCGGGTTCGGCACGCCCGAGATCAACGTTGGTCTCTTCCCGTTCATGATCATGGCGCTGATCTACCGGAACGTCCCGCGCAAGAAGACGACGGAGATGCTTCTGCTCGGCGACCGGCTCACCGCCGAGGAGGCTCGGGAGGCCGGCATCGTCAACAAGGTCGTTCCGGCCGAGGAGTTCGATGCCGCAGTGGCCGAGTGGGCGCAAAAGCTTGCGTCGAAGTCGCCGCTGGTGATGAAGCTCGGCAAGGACGCGATGTGGCGCCAGCTCGACATGCCGCTGATGGACGCCCTGGACTACCTGCGCTCCCAGCTGACGATCGAGCTCCAGACCGAGGACGCGATCGAGGGCGTCACGGCGTTCTTCGAAAAGCGCGAGCCCGAATGGAAGGGACGATGACATGAGCGACACCACCGAACACGCCGGCGAAGCCGCTGAGGCTCCCGCCGAGACCGACGCAGGGCAGGAGACCGGCATGCAGAAGCTGGTCGCCGACCTTCACGAGCGCCGCGAGAAGGCGAAGCTGGGCGGCGGCGAGGAGAAGATCGCCAAGCAACACGAGCGCGGCAAGCTGACCGCGCGCGAGCGCCTCGACCTTCTGGTCGACGAGGGCACCTTCGTCGAGATGGGCATCCATGGCCGCCCGCACTTCTCGCAAAAGAGCATGGAGGGCAAGGACGCCCCCGCCGACGGCGTGATCACCGGCTGGGGCGAGGTCGACGGCCGCACGGTCGCGATCGCCGCCTACGACTTCACCGTGATGGCCGGCTCGATGGGCATGACCGGCGAGCTCAAGGTAACCCGCCTCCGCGAGATCGCACTGAAGCAGCGGATGCCGCTGATCTGGCTTCTCGACTCGGCCGGCGCGCGCATCCAGGAGGCGGCGGGATCGCTCTTCGCCGGCTCAGGCCACCTCTTCCGTGAGGAGGTCGAGATGTCGGGCGTTGTCCCGATGGTCGCGGCGATGCTCGGACCGTGCGCGGCAGGCACCGCGTACATCCCCGGCCTCTCCGACTTCGTGCCCATGGTCGTCGGCCAGGGCGCGATGGCGCTGGCGGGCCCGCACCTGACCAAGGCTGTCACGGGCGAGGACATCTCGATGGAGGATCTGGGCGGCGCGAAGGTCCACTGCCGCAAGTCGGGCGTGGGCGATCTCGAGGTAAAGGACGACGCCGAGTGCATCGAGTCGGTCAAGACCTACCTCTCGTTCTTCCCGTCCAACTGCGAGCAGAAGCCGCCGGTTCGCGAGACCCAGGACCCCGACGACCGCATGTCGGAGAAGCTCCTCGACATCGTCCCCGAGTCGCCGCGACACCCGTACGACATGTACGACGTGATCTCGGAGATCGTCGACGACGGCGAGTGGTTCGACTTGAAGCCGAAGTTCGCCAAGACCGTCATCACCTGCCTCGCCCGCTTCGGCGGCCAGCCGGTCGGGATCGTCGCGAGCCAGCCCAAGCAGCTCGGCGGGATCCTCGAGAACGACTCGGCCGACAAGGCAGCGCGCTTCGTGAACCTTTGCGACGCCTTTTCGATCCCCCTTGTCTTCCTCCAGGACGTGCCCGGTTTCATGGTGGGCTCGAAGACCGAGCACGCCGGAATCATCCGCCACGGGGCGAAGATGCTTTACGCCATCTCGCGTGCGACGGTGCCGAAGGTCACGGTCGTGATCCGCAAGGCGTACGGCGCGGGCTACTACGTGATGAACGGCAAGGCGTACGAGCCGGACCAGATCTACGCGTGGCCATCGGCCGAGATCTCCGTCATGGGCGCCGAGGGCGCCGTGAACATCATCGGCCGCTCGGCGATCGAGGCATCGGACGATCCCGATGCGACTCGTGAGGCGATGCTGGAGGCGGTCCGCGAGCAGATCGACGTCTACATCGCCGCGGGCAACGCGATGATCGACGACGTCATCGACCCGCGCGAGACGCGCCCGCGAATCATCTCGGCGCTGCGGATGGCGAAGGACAAGAAGGTCGAGAGGCCATGGCGGAAGCACGGGGTGATGCCGGTCTGATGGCGGCGGCCTCCAACTCGGAAGTTGTCGAGGCGTACGTGGACGCCTTCAACCGCCGGGACGTAGAGCAGCTCCGGCTACTGAGCACCGAAGATTCCGAGTATCACTCGGTGCTCGTGAGCGGAGAGGGCGCCGGGCTCTACCGAGGGCATGACGGGATCCTGCGCTACCTCGCCGACGTCGACGAGGCGTTCGAGGAGTGGCACGCTGAGGATTCTCGCTTCATAGCGAGCGAGACGGGCCGGGTTCTTCATCTGTACCGAATTCTCGGGAGGGGCCGTGGAAGCGGCGTTCCCATTGACATGCCGATGGCAATTGTCTGGACGGTCGAGGACGGCAAGATGAAAGCGGCCAAGGTGTTCCAGGACCGCTCGGAGGCGATGCGCGAAGCGGGCGTGGACGAAGACGGCAATCAAATCGAGGAGGACGCATGAGCACCTTTGACCAGCCCGTGATCATCAGCTGCTCGATCTCGGGCGCGATCGCAAACCGGGAGCAGTGCCCGGCGATCCCCTACACGCCGGAGGAGTACGCGGCCGAAGCGCGGCGCGCCGTCGACGAGGGCGCATCGCAGATCCACATTCACGCGCGGACGCCCGACGGCGTTCCCTCGTATGAGATCGACGACTTCCGCGCGATCACCCGGGCGATCCTGGACGAGGTCGGCGACGTGATCATCAACTACTCCACCGGCGCGATCGGCGTACCGATGGAGAAGCGCCTCGCATACCTGCGCGAGCTCACTCCCGACGTCGCCGCGCTGAACATGAGCTCGATGAACTACGCGAAGTACTCGCGCCGGCGCAAGGACTTCGTCTTCAAGGCGGTGTTCGAGAACTCGTTTGACACGATCATCGAGTTCCTCACCGAGATGCGCGAGCTTCAGATCAAGCCCGAGCACGAGTGCTTCGACGCCGGCCACGTGGCAAACCTCGACCCGCTGATCGACATGGGACTGGTCACCGAGCCGCACCAGATCTCGCTCGTGATGGGAGTGACCGGCGGCATCCGCCCGACCTCGAAGAACATCGGATTCATGTCCGAGCAGATCCCGGGCGGCCCGGACCGCGGCGCCAACTGGCAGGTCATCGGCATCTCTCGCGACCAGTGGCGCCTCTTGGCCACATCGCTCACGCTCGGCGGGAACGTCCGCGCCGGGCTCGAGGACAACCTGTATCTGCCCGGTGGCGAGATGGCTCGCTCGAACGGTGACCTGATCGGCAAGGCGCGCCAGATGGCCGAGGACATCGGCCGCCGCGCGGCGACGATTCCCGAGGCCCGTGAGATGCTGGGTCTCGGCGAGAAGTCGCAGGCGCTCAGCAAGGCCGGAGCCGCTGCCTGATGCTGAAGCCGGGCACTCTCGACGGCGTCACGGTGCTGGACCTCAGCCGGCTTCTGCCCGGCGGGTACTGCTCGCTGCTCTTCGCTGACGCCGGCGCGGACGTGATCAAGGTCGAGGACACGGGGATGGGCGACTACATCCGCTGGGCTCCTCCGTACTACGGGGAGGACGAGCACCAGGGCCTCGGCACGCGCTCGTCGCTCTATCTGTCGCTCAACCGCGGCAAACGCTCGATCCGCCTCGACCTCAAGTCCGAGGACGGCCGCAAAGCGCTGCTGCGCCTGGCGCGCGATGCCGACGTCGTGCTCGAGAGCTTTCGTCCCGGCGTGCTCGACCGCCTCGGGGTTGGTTACGACGCACTCCGTGCCGAGAACCCGCGCATCGTCTATTGCGCGATCACGGGATATGGCTTAACCGGTCCGAATGTCACCCGAGCGGGCCACGACACGAACTACCTTGCGCTCGGCGGCGTCCTAGGCCTGACGGGCGAGGCGGACGGACCGCCGGTCTCGGCAGCGGGGCAGATCGCAGACCTCGGCGGCGGCGGGCTCATGGCCGCGTGGTCGATCCTCGCGGCGCTTTGGGAGCGTGAGCGATCTGGCGAGGGGCAGCTCGTCGACGTCTCGATGACCGACGGTGCGCAGAGCTGGCTCGCGATGGTGGCGGCCGCGCACCTCGCCGACGGCAAGGTGCCTCACCGCGGCAAGGAGATGCTGAACGGCGGCGTCGCCTGTTACCTCCCGTATGAGTGCGCGGACGGCTGGATCTCGTGCGGGGCGCTGGAGCCGAAGTTCTGGAAGGCCTTCTGCAACGGCACGGGCCGGGAGGATCTCCTGCAACACCAATTTGCAAAGCCCGGTTCCGAGGGCCACGCCGCGATCGCCGAGGTCTTCATGACCAAGACCAAGGCCGAATGGGCCGCCTTCAACGACGAGCACGACTGCTGCATCGAGCCGGTACTCGACCTGGATGAGGCGCTCGACTCGGACCTGACGAAGGAGCGTGAGATGGTCGTTGAGCTCGAGCAGCCGGAGCTGGGACCGGTCCGCCTCCTCGGCATGCCGGTCAAGTTCTCGCGTACGCCCGGCGATCCCACCCGGCCGGCCCCGGCGCTTGGAGAGAACACGCGTGAGGTGCTCGAGGCCGCCGGCTACGCAGCTGCCGAGGTCGACGAGCTGGTTGAGTCAGGCGCAGCTGCCGAGCTCAGCGCGGAGGCCACCGGCTCGTTATTATGAGCTACGAGTCGCAAGAGCATGTGCAGGTGTGTGAGCGATGGCCGCGCCCGCCAAAGAGCTGCTGAAGATCTCGGAGCTTGCCGAGCGAGCCGACGTGCCGGTGGCGACGGTGCGCCACTACCTGCGGGAGGGCCTGTTGCCCGAGCCGGTGAAGACGTCGAAGAACATGGCGTACTACCCACCCGAGTTCGTCGAGCGGATCAGGACCATCAAGCGCCTCCAGGAGGAGCGGTTCATGCCTCTCCGCGTCATCAAGGAGGCGCTCCTCGCAGAGCGCACCCCGAAGTCCGAGATCCTGGAGCGCTTCGACCTGCCTGCGCGCGCCCTCGACCGTCTCGCCGAGGTGGGCGTGCTGAGCCCCGACTCCACCGGCTACTCACAAGCTGACGTGCGCATCATCGAGGCCGTCGCCGGCTTCCGCGCCGAAGGCTGGAACGAGACGACCGGCTTCGGCGCTCGCGACGTCGCGCGCCTGATGGATGGGCTGGCCCCCGTCGTCGAGGACGAGCTCGCGTTGATGGTCGAGCGCTTCTCGGCGCTCGACCCCGTCAAGGCGGCCGAGCTGCTCGAGAGCGGGATGAGCCCGTTCCCGGACCTGATCGGCGCCCTCCACGCGAAGGCGCTGACGGACCAGCTCGAGCGAAAACGCGACGCTTAGGCGCTTAGCCGAGGACGAGGTCGGCGGCGGTCCGCAGGAGACCGACGTCGCCGCCGATCAGGATCGTCGTGACGAAGGACTCGCGCCAGGCGTCGAGGTCGTGCCGGATCTTGTCCTCGGGGCCGATCAGCGACATCTGGTCGATCAACTCGAACGGAATCGCGGCGGCGGCCTCGTCCTTCTTTCCGTCCAGGTAGAGGCTCTGGACCTGCTCGACCATGTCGCCGTAGCCCATCCGGATCGGGACGTTGGCGTGGAAGTTCGTCTTCTTTGCGCCCATGCCGCCGAAGTAGAGGGCGTAGTAGTGGCGAAGGGCGTCGGCGGCCGCCTCGACATCGTCGGAGACGATCATCGGAACCATCGCCGCCACCTCGAAGTCTTCGGCGCTGCGCCGTGCGTTTTCGCGGGCGAAGCCCTCGGCAAGCGCATCGTTGTAGAGCTGGAGATGCTCGGGCTCCGGCGAGAGCAGCATCGCCATCCAGCCATCGCAGATCTCGGCGCCCATCGCGACGTTCTTCGGGCCCTCTGCGGCGAGGAAGATGGGAATGTCCTCGCGAAGCGGGTGGATCGACGACTTGAGCGGCTTGCCGAGACCGGTGCCGCCGGGCATGGGCAGGGGGTATGCGGGGCCGTCGTTGGTCACCGGCCCTTCGCGCCGCCAGATGTCGCGCAGGATTCCGATGTACTCGCGGGTGCGGGCAAGCGGCTTTGAGAACGGCATCCCGTACCAGCCCTCGACAACCTGCGGCCCAGAGGCTCCGATGCCCAAGATGAAACGGCCGCCCGAGAGGTGGTCGAGCGACATTGCGGCCATCGCAGTCGCAGCGGGTTGGCGCGCCGACAGCTGCACGATCCCGGTGCCCAGGCGGACGTTCTTGGTCTGCGAGCCCCACCACGCGAGCGGAGTGAGGCAGTCCGAGCCGTATGCCTCCGCCGTCCAGATCGAATCGACGCCAAGGGAGTCCGCGGTCGCAATCGCCTCGGCTGCGCCGGGCGGCGGCCCCTTGGCCCAGTAGCCGACGTTGTAGCCGAGTTTGAGATCGCCCATCGCGGGCGGGACTCTATTCGTCAGCCGGGCGCGGGCATACGATCCCGTGCATGTCGAACGGATGGGGCGATAGCGAGCGATCGGGGCGCTTCGCGGCGCTATTGGCTCTCGGCGGGGCGGCTACGGCCTTGCTTTCGGTTCTCTTTGCCGCGGCGGCGGGGGAGCCTTATCTCGAGGCGGAGGGCGTCAACCCCTGGATCGTCGTCTTCGCCGCCGGCCTGATGGCGGCGCTCATCGCGTTCCCGTTCGGTTTCGAGGTGCGCCTGCGCGAGCGATATCCGGATCGGGACAAGCGCTGGGAAGCGTCGCTGGTGGTCTGGGGGCTGGTGGCCGGCGCCCTTCTGGCTGGCGGCCTGGCCGCCGGCTTCGACACCGCGACGCTGGGCGGTGCGGTCGGCCTGATCTTGGTGATCGAGTCCGCGCTGGTCGTTGGAACAGTCGTCGTCTGGCTTCTTGCCGGCGGCTGACGAGCGTCAGCCGGCCAGGGCGGCGAGGCCTTCCTCGCGCGTGATCACCGGCTTGTAGCCGAGCTCAGAGCGCGCCTTGGAGTCGTCGAGCGTGCACTCCTGGGTGGAGACCCAGAGCGAGAACCTGGTGAGTGGCGGCTCGCCTTTGAGCGGGAGCAGGCGCCACGTCAACTCGCCGCCATGAGCGACTACCGCTCCGATAGGGCCGGGAATGGAGCGGGATGGCGGTTCGATGCCCTGGGTGTCGAGCATCTGCGAGACGAACTCGCGGAACTCGACGTCGCCGTCGTCGAGCACGAAGTAGGCCTCGCCGGCGCTGCCCTTCTCGGCGGCCAGCAGGAGGCCCTCGACGACGTTGTCCACGTGAGTCGTCGAGGTGAGGTGATCGCCGCCGGAGATCCAGGCGAATTTGCCCGCCCGCACGGCGTCCGCGATCCCGGGCAGCAGCGTGGTGTCTCCCACGCCCCAGACGAACCGCGGCCTCAAAACGACCGCCTCGAAGTCGGCTGTGCTCGCGTCGCGCACCAGCTGTTCGGCCTTGGCCTTGGTCGATGGGTACGGGGCGGATGAGTCGGGGCGAAGCGGCAGCGTTTCGTCCCCCTTGACGACAGGCTGGCCGGCGAGGATCGCCGCCTCTGTCCCGCAGTGGACGAAGCGGCGGACGCCCGCCGCCTTGGCCGCCTCCAGGGCGTTGCGTGTTCCGTCGACATTGATGCGCTCGAAGTCCTCGTAGGGGCCCCACTGCTCGACGTGCGCCGCGAGGTGGAAGAAGGCCTCGGCGCCGCGAGCGCCATCGGTCATGGCCGCTACGTCGCCCAGGTCGCCGCGTGCTGCTGATGCCCCGAGAGCTTCGACGGCACTGGCCGATCTGTCGGAGCGAGCAAGCGCCGTGACCTCGCATCCGCCTGCGACGAGGCGGGTGATGAGCGCACCTCCGATGAAGCCGGAACCGCCGGTGACAAACGCCGTGCGTGGGATCGAGGTCACGCATCGAGGCTAGCCCGGGGCGGTTCTATACTCCCGATTGACCGGTCAGTCAACCGCCGAGGAGCTCCCGCGCCTCGGTTATTTGGAGCGAGAGTGCCAATGCGTGCCGCCGTTGTCCAGATGAACTCAGGCTCGGACGTTTCGAGCAATCTCGAGCGTGCAGAGCGCCTCGTGCGCGCCGCTGCCGCGGATGGCGCAGAGCTCGTCTGCCTGCCCGAGAAGTGGGCTCTCCTGGGTCCGGGCGAGGTCATCGCTCGAGGAGCCGAGCCGCTGGACGGGCCGATCGTCAGCGCCGCCGCGGGCTGGGCGCGCGAGCTCGGCATTCACCTGTGCGCCGGCAGCGTTCCGGAGGATGCCGGCGACGCGGACAAGCCGTTCAACACGTCCGTCCTGATCGGCCCGGACGGCGAGATTGCCGCGACCTACCGCAAGCTTCACATGTTCGACGTCGAGGTCGAAGGAACCGAGTACCGCGAGTCCGAGCACGAACGGGCAGGGCAGGAGATCGCGACTGCAACGGCCGGCGAGCTCGAGCTTGGCCTCACCGTGTGTTACGACCTCCGCTTTCCCGAGCTCTTCCGGATCCTCGCCCTACGCGGCGCTACCGCGTTCACCATTCCCTCGGCCTTTACCGCGGTGACCGGAAAAGCTCATTGGGAGATCCTGCTCCGGGCCCGCGCGGTCGAGAACGCCGCGTTCGTCATCGCCGCCGGGCAGGTCGGCACGGCGGAGCCTCACTACGAGTCGTGGGGACACTCGATGCTGATCGATCCGTGGGGCCGGGTGCTCGCGGCGATCGCCGAGGGCGATGGCCACGCCTGCGCAGACCTGGACCTCTCTGAGCTCGAGCGCGTCCGCGAGACGCTGCCCGCACTTGCCAACCGTCGCGGTGACGCATACGCCTGGCCGGTGAAGGCGCCCGTCTGATGGCCAAGGCTGCGCCTGCCACCGACCGCCGCCGCCAGATCCTGGACGCGGCTGTGCGCGTATTCGCGCGCCAGGGATACCACGCGTGCCGGGTTTCCGACATCGCCGACGAGGCGGGGGTTGCGTACGGGCTCGTCTACCACTACTTCCGCTCGAAGGACGAGGTGATGAACGAGCTCTTCACGGAGCGATGGTCACTGCTCCTGGCAGCGATCGACGAGGTCGACCGCGGAGACAAATCGGGCCGCGAAAAGCTCGATGCGGTTGCGGGCTTCATCATCGATTCGTATCGCCACGACCCTGAGCTGATGCAGGTGATCATCGTCGAGGTCACGCGGGCGGCGAACTCGTTCGGCCGCACCCACCTGCCGGAGATCAACAAGGCTTACGAGGCGATCGAGAAGATCATCACCGATGCCCAGAAGGCGGGGACGTTCCGAAAAGACGTGGACGCGCGACTCGCCTCGATGTTCTTTTACGGCGGAATCGAGCAGCTCCTGTCCGGGTGGGTGTTCGAGCTGATTCCCGGCGGCGAAGGCGATTTCGACCGCGCTCGCGAGACGCTGGTCGATTCCATCTGCGGCGGGCTCGAGGCCCGATAGCTCATTCAGGTCGGTCAGGCTGCTTTACTCCCGCCCGAACCGGGAAAGGGAAGCCCTAATGGACAACGACATCGTCAAGAGACTCGCGTGGACCGGCCTCGTCGCCGGGTTCGGCGCACTTGCCAGCATCGTGGCCGCACGCATGGCGGCCGTCGTCTACCAGCGCATCTTCGACGAGGACCCGCCCGAGTGAGCGACGCGCCCTGGCCGGACAGGACCGCGCGACCCGCGCTCGGTGGCCGAGATGGCCATCGATGTCTCGGAGCGCGTCTCGTTCCTCGTTCGCGAGGAAGTCGAGCTCGCGAAGGCCGAGGTCACCGAGAAGGTCACGAGCCTCGCCAAGGGATCGGCCGTCGGAATCGCTGCCGGCGTTTTCGTGCTGCTGGGCCTCGCGATGTTCATGCACGCGTTCGCCTGGCTTCTGAACGACCTCTTCTTCGAGAACGACGTCTGGCTCGGCTTCTTGCTCGAGGCCGTGATGTGGTTCATCATCGCGGCCATCGCCGGCCTGATCGCCTACAGATCCCTCAAGTCCGGCGCGCCCCCTGTGCCTGCCATGGCGATCGAAGAGGGCAAGGAGATCAAGGAAGCCCTCCAGGCAGGTTCTGACAATGACTGACGAACTCGTCCCCCGTCCGCCGGCAGATGTCGAGCGCACGCAGCGCCCACGCCCGGCTCCGGGCACCCGGACCTCTCATGAGATCCGCAACGACATCGTGCGCGAGCGCGAGGAGCTCGGCAAGCAGGTCGAGGCGCTTCGCGGCCGCGTCGGCGAGCTGACGGACTGGCGCCGCCAGGTTCGCGAGCACAAACGCGAGCTTGCGATCGGCGCCGCGGTGGTCGGCTTTGCAGTCGGCGGCTTCCTGGCGCTCCGCCGCCGCTAGCGGCGAAAGCTGCCCATCTTCTGAAGGGTTGAGGGGGCCAGAGCGACGGCATTCCTTCGCGTGTCGGCGGAGGATCGCCCCCTAGCCCAATAGCTTCGGGTCCACGCCGCCCACGCCCAGGAGCCCTGGGCCGGTGTGGGCGCCGATGACCGGACCGACCTGCGAGACGAAGACCGGGTCCGAGTCGAAGATCTGGCGGCATTCGTCGACGAGGTGGCGCGCGGTCTCGTGGTCGTGGATGTGCTGGACGACCCAGGCGGTTGAGCCTGACTCGTAGAGCTCCCGGCCGAACTCGACCATGCGCTCGAAGGCTCTCCGGCGGGTGCGGACTCGCTCGACCGGGGTGATCTCCTCCTCGAGCGTCAGGATCGGCTTGATCTGGAGGGCGGAGCCCATCCAGGCCTGGGCAGCGCCGATGCGCCCGCCCTTGCGGAGGTACTCGAGCGTGTCGATCGCGAACCACATCTTGAGCCCGCCGCGGGCGCGGTCGGCGGCCGCCAATGCGTCGGCTCCGCTCGCTCCGGCCTTGGCCGCGCGAGCGGCGGCGATCACGACGAACGCCGCGCCTCCGCACGCGGATCGGCTGTCATAGACATGGATCCGCTCGCCGCCCTTGCCCTCGTCGATCAGCGCCTGGCGCGCCAGGTTGGCCGACTCGTAAGTGCCCGAGATGCCGGCCGAGAGGTGGATCGAGACGACCTCGCCGCCGTTCTCGAGGAGCGGCTCGTAGACGGCCGTGAAATCCCCGACGGAAGGCTGGGAGGTCGTTGCGCCGCTCGAGCTCTTTCTGAGCCGCTCATAGAAGTCGTCGTACTCGGCGGCGCCGATCTCCGACTCGCGCTTCTCGACTCCGTCGAGGGTCACGTAAAGGCTGACGCGGTGGAGTCCGAGTTCAGCGATGAGGTTGTCGGGCATGTAGGCCGTCGAGTCGACGACCACGGAGGTCTTCGCGGAGGCTGTGGAGGCGTTCATTAAGCCTCGGTGTATCAGGTCATTGGCTATCTACGATGATCCGATGGGTACGACCTTGGTCACAGGAGCCACCGGATTCATCGGCTCGCACGTTGCTCGAGCGCTCGCGGAGCGGGGCGATGACCTTCGCCTGCTCACCCGGCGAAAGAGCAAGGTCGACATCCTCTCGGACATCGAGTTCGAGCGGGCGATCGGCGACGTGACCGACCGGCGTGCGGTGCGGCGCGCCATGGCCGGCGTCGAACGGGTGTTCCACGTAGCCGGGCGCACCTCGCTGCGGACCCAGGATCGCGATTCGGTCTGGGACACGAACGTGCGCGGCACGCGAGTCGTCTTGGAGTCAGCGCTCGAGGCGGAGGTCGAGCGCGTCGTCCTGACCTCGTCCGTGGCCGCGGTGGGCGTCGGCAAGAAGCCGAAGCCGGTGGACGAGGGAGCCATCTTCGACATCGGCCACCTGGGGATCACCTATGTGAACTCGAAGCACGAGGCCGAGGTCGAGGCGCTTCGGCTCGCCGCCCGCGGATTGCCCGTCACGATCGTCAACCCCTCTTTCGTCCTCGGTCCCGACGCGCCGCGCGGGAGCTCGATGGACCTGGTCAAGCGCTTCATCCAGAAGAAGATTCCGGCTTACGTGGACGGCGGCCTCAACATCGTCGATGTCCGCGACGTCGCGAAAGGGCACCTCATGGCGGACAAGAAGGGCGAGATCGGCAGGCGCTACATCCTCTCCGGCCGCAACTTCACGTTCGACCGCCTGTTTGCCGACCTCGCCAGGATCTCCGGAGTGGATTCGCCTCGGCTGAAGCTTCCGGGATCGGCGCTTTTGGGGATGCTCCAGGCCGGCGACCGCCTGCCTCTGCCGATGTCGATGCCGACGTCCCCCGACGAGATCCGCTCGGCCATGCTCTGGTGGTGCTTCCGCAACACTCGAGCGAAGTCGGAGCTCGGGTTCAAGGCGCGCCCGCACGAGGAGACGCTCCAGGACGCCGTCAAATGGCAGCGAGCCCAGATCGCGGGGGCGCGCTCGTGAGCGAGAAGGAGCCGAAGGTCGTCCTCTACCGGTGCCCGACGCCGACGAACTTCCTGTGCCCGTGCGGCACCGCGGCTCGCAAGCTGAAGCGCTCCGGCGTGGAGTTCCGGACCGAGCGCGTGCCCTACAAAAAGAAGTCGCGTCCCGAGATCGAAGAGCTGACCGGACAGCGCCGCGTGCCGGTTCTGGTGGACTCCGAGGAGGTTGTTCACGACTCGAAGCGAATCGTCGAATACCTGGATTGGAAGCGGAGCCAGCCGGGTCAATCGGCGCGCTCTTGAGACCCGCCCTACTGGGCTATACAATGTGAAGCGATGGATACCCCGGAAACAGCAGTGACGCTCTCGGACTCAGCGGTTCAGAAGATCCGCGAGCTCACCGTGTCGAACGAGAACGCCGAGGAGCAGGCGCTTCGCGTCGCCGTGCGCGGCGGCGGTTGCTCGGGCTTCCAGTACTCCCTCGCGCTCGACAAGCCGAAGGAGGACGACCACGTCTTCGAACACGAGGGCATCTCAGTTCTGGTCGACAAGGTCTCGATGCAGTTCGTCTTCGGCTCCGAGGTCGACTACGTGGATGGCCTCCAAGGCGCCGGCTTCACGGTGAACAACCCGAACGTCGTCGCCGCCTGCGGTTGCGGTTCCTCGTTCCAGGTCAAAGACGAAGCGCCGGGCGCAGCGGCTCCGGCCTGAACAGCGGGCAGTCCGGCCCCGTTCTCGTTTCGCCCTTCGACCTTAAGTAGGTAATCCGCATGGCTGTCGTCCAGGCCTCCGGCCTCACCAAGTTCATCGGTGAGCGCCAACTCCTTCAGGATGTCTCGTTCCGGCTGGAACGAGACGGTCGCCTTGCGCTCTCAGGCCGCAATGGCTCGGGCAAGACGACCCTCCTCCGCATCCTCGCGGGGGAGGCCTCCGCGGACTCGGGCCGCGTCTCGCTGGCCAAGGGTGCGCGCGTGGTTCTCCACGACCAGCGCCCACCTCGGAACCTCGATCTGACGCTCGGCGACTACGTCGTCGGCGGCCTTGGCTGGGTGCTCGAGATCGAGCGCAGGCTGGCTGAGCTGGAGGAGCGGATGGCGTCCGATGCCAGCGACTCCACCCTGGCTGCGTACGCGGACGCCCAGGCCCGCTTCGAAGTCGCCGGCGGTTACCGGTGGCGCGACGAGGCGCGCGAGACCGTGCGCGGGCTCGGGTTCGAGATGGACGAGCTCGACCGCGACCTGTCCACGTTCTCGGGCGGAGAGCTCACCCGCGCGTCGCTAGCCCGCGCACTGGCGGCTAAGCCGGACCTCCTTTTGCTGGATGAGCCGACCAACCACCTGGACATCGCGTCGCTCGAGTGGCTCGAACGGACGCTGGGCGAGATGGACGCGGCGGTCATCCTGGTGGCCCACGACCGCTGGTTCTTGGAGTCCGTTGGCAACTCGGTGCTCGAACTGGGGGAGGGGCGCCCGAAGTTCTTTGCCGGCCCATGGCACGAGTGGCGTATCGAGAAGACGCGTCGTGAGCTCTTCCTGGACCGGGACGCCAAGCGCCGCGAGGCTGACATCGCCCGGCTCGAGCGGTTCGTGGAGCGGTTCAAGGCGAAGAACACGCTCGCGACGCGGGCGAAGTCGAAGCAGAAGCAGATCAACCGCATCAAGCGCGACGCACCTGTGCGCGATCCCGGGGCGTCCAAGTCGCTCGCGTTCTCGTTCGGTGAGGCGCAGAGGTCAGGCAAGGTCGTGCTGGCCATGGAGGACGCGACGATCGAAGCCGGGTCGAAGCGGCTGTTCACGGACGCCGAGCTGTGGGTCGAAGCGGGAGAACACGTTTGCCTGATCGGGCACAACGGGTCCGGCAAGTCGACGCTGATCTCCACGCTCGTAGGCGAGCGCGAGCCGGTGAAGGGCCGGCTGAAGATCGGCCACAACGTCGAGCTCGGACACCTGCGCCAGCACGCCGAGGTGCCGGCTGAGCCGGGCCTGACCGTGCTTTCTCACGCGCAGCGCTCCACCGGCCTCTCCGAGGCAAAGACGCGTGGCCTCCTCGGCCAGTTCCTGTTCTCGGGCGACGACGTGACGAAGCTCGTGACTCAGCTCTCCGGCGGCGAGGCGCAGCGCCTGTCCCTGGCGCTTCTCGTCTCCTCGGACTCGAACGTGCTCATCCTCGACGAGCCCACCAACCACCTCGACCTCGAGAGCCGCGAGGCGCTGGAGGACGCGCTCGCGCGCTTCGGCGGCTCACTCCTGCTCGTCTCGCACGACCGGGCGATGCTGGAGGCGGTCGGAACGCGCACAGTCGCCGTCGAGGACCAGAAGCTCCGCGTCTTCAACGGAGGCTGGTCGGAGTACCGCGAACGCGAGGCCGAACAGGCCGAACAGGAGCGCGCGAGGTCAGCGGTGCCAGGCACCGTGCCTGGGCCCGGGGCGGAGGCCCCACGCGGAAAGGAGGCGCGCCGGGTTCGCGCTCAGGAGCGCGCCGCCGTTGCGGACGTCCGCAAGCTCGAGAACGAGATCGAGGCGGCTGAGGCCTCGCTCGCCAAGCTCGAGGAGGAGCTGTCCGACCCGTCCGCCTGGTCCGACGCACGGATCGCCGCGAAGTCGACGCGCCGCCACGACGCGGCCAAGGAGAGGGTCAGAGAGCTGACCGAGCGCTGGGAGGCGCTCAGCTAGCGCCGATCAGGAGCGCGAGCTGGCGGGACTGCGCGATCAGCGTTCCGTCGGAAGTCCAAAGCTCCCCGTCCTCGTCGAAGAAGCCCTCGCGCACCATCCGGTTGCGGAAGCGGCCGAGGAGGAGCTGGTCGGGCAGGGGCAGCCCGACCCGGAAGTGGACGGTCAGGTCAATCGTCGGCGCGGCCGCGAACTCGGTCAGGCGAGGCCAGGGCGCGGGAAACCATGCGTCGGCCAGGACGGCCAGTGAAAGTGCGTCGAGCGGGCGCTCCTCGGTGAGTCCCATCCAGCCGCCTACCTCGCCGCTCGATCCGCCCGAGAAGGGCGTGTCGCCGAAACGCGGCTGCATGGTGACGCGCTGCGCGAAGTCCGGGGGTGGGGCGCCCTCGCGCGGTCCGACGCTCAGCGGCTCGCGGCCTTCCGGGGGCTCGACCTCGGGCATGCGCTCGGTGTCCTCGAGGGTTGGTGCATCCCAAGACGGCGAGTAGGCACCGAGCGCAAGGCCGACCAGCTTGTCGCCCTGCGACAGTCGGCCACTGACCGTCGTGAGCGAGCGGCCGGCCCGCTCCACCTTGGCTTCGACTCTCACCGGCCCGACGTCGGGCGGTCGCATGAAATGCATCGTCGCCGAGCGAGCAGAACGAGTGGGGTCGCCGATCGCCAGCTCGAAGCCGCGCATCACGATCGCCATCACGTACCCGCCGAGCGGCCCTCTGGGCGTGGCCCATCCGTCTGCGATCGCGCCGTCCCAGGCGTCCTCGCCGGCGGGGGTGAGCGCAGTGGCCTCGTCGAATGCGTATCCGCTCATCGGGCGCGGCACGTTATCCGCACGATGCCCTGAGCTGTGTGATGTTTGCCGCTCAGCCGTCGTACGGGGGCGCCTCGCCCCATCCCCATCTGGGAACAGGAGCGCGCTGTGGAACGTCAGCGCCTGCTTGCGAATTGGCGAGCGCGAGCCTTGTGCCCCACTCGAGGTAGGCGATCAAAGCCGATCGAAACTCAGGATCCGCGGGCAGCTCGGCGTCGTCGGCGGCCATGCTCATCAGGAACGCGAAGCGGAGGCGTTGCTCACGCGTGATCCCGAGCTCAGCGTGCTTCGAAATCATGCGCTCGTAGCCGCCGAGTTCATCGGAGTAACGGGTTGGTCCGCCGAAGACCTCTGACCACCAAGCCACGACGTGGTCCCGGTGCTCCTCGGAGACAGCGCCGCCGAAGAGTTTCGCGAGGTTCGGCTCCGCTTCGATCCGGTCGTAGAACGCGTTGATCAGGCGCTCGAAAGCCTCAGTGCCGCCCGCCCATTCGTAAAGGGTGGGCGGAGCCCCAGCCAAGTTCTTTAGCCGAGCTGCATCGGCGGGCTGGTCTGCGTGCCGCCGGGAAGGATGCGCTCCGCCTCGGGGATCTCTGCGTCGGTGTCTTCGACGCCGAGAAGCTCGGCGAGCTCACCCGAGTCGAGCATCTCCTCGACGATGTCGCAGCCGCCGACCAACTCGCCCTTGGCGTAGAGCTGAGGGAACGTCGGCCAGTCGGAGATCTCCTGCGTCACCTCGCGAAGCGGCTGAAGCGCCGGCAGCACGTCGATCGCGCCGTACTCGACCTCGAGGGCCTCGAGGACCTGGACGACCCGCATCGAGAAGCCGCAGCGCGGCGCCTCGGGCGTGCCCTTCATGAAAAGGAGGACGGGGTTCTCGGCGAGGATCTGCTCGACCTGCGCCTTGAGCTCTGGATCAGCAGCCATGAGTCGAGGGTACCTAAAGGGTCAGCCAGGAATCGAAGTCTGGATCGACAGCGCGTGGATGCTGCCGTCGTCGAAGCGCGAGCGGACAGCGGCGCGGACGAGCCGGTGCTGGTCGATGCGGCTGAGCCCGTCGAATTCCGCCGAGCTCACGATCGCGCGGAGGTGGTCGCCCCCGCCCTCGTCGAGCACCTGAACGTCGGCGCCCGGCAGTGCGGCGCGGATCATTTCCTCGAGTTCCTTGAGGTCGGCGGCCATCGAGCAAACCTAGTGCGGGTCTCCGCCGTCGCGCGCCGCGTCGAGCATCTCCTCGACAGTTGCGAATTTGACTCGAGGCCGGCCGAGCGGCTCGCCCCGTTCGACCTCGGCCCGGTCGATCGCCTGCCAGCCGCCGAATGAAACGAAGTCCGGCACTCGCTCTGAGACAAGCGCCGCGATTGTGTCCGGCGAAGTGTCATCCGCAGGCTCCGGGATCCGTTCGGCGACGAGGTCCTCGATGAGGCTAGAAACGGTGTCCAGTGCGTCCTTCTTGTTCGTCCCGATCACGCCACTGGGTCCGCGCTTGATCCAGCCGACGACGTACTGGCCGGGGACCTGATCGCCCGTCTCCGGATTCACGACCCTTCCACTCTCGTTCGGGATGACGCCGCCCGAGTCGTCGAACGGGAGTCCATCCAGCCCGATTCCCTTGTAGCCGATCGAACGGAGCACCAGGCCGCACTCGATCTCCTCGCGCTCACCGGTGTCGGTCGCTCGGATGGCCCCGGACTCGTCACGCGTGAGTTCGTTTCGCCCGACCACGATCGCTTCGACCTTGTCGTCACCGCGGATCTCGATCGGCGAGGACAGGAACCTGAGGACGATGCGGCGCCGCTTTCCCTCGGGCGACCGCTCGGAGAAGTCCTTGAGGATCTCGACGTTCCGCTTGCTGGTCGGGTTCGCGTCGTCCGCCTCCAAGAGCTCGGCGCTGATCTCGTCCAGTGTCATATCGGCCGGATCGACGATCACGTCGGCGTCGAGCATCTCGCCCAGCTCGCGCACCTCCGGGTTGGTGAAGGCCGCTTGCGCAGGGCCGCGCCGGCCCAGCACCACGATCTCCTCGATGCTCGAGTTGGCGAGAGCCTCGATCGCATGGTCGGCGGTATCCGTTTCTTCGAGCTCTGAGCGGGTCAGGGCCAGCATTCGAGCCACGTCTGCCGCGACGTTCCCGTTGCCGATCACCACCGCGCGCTTGGCGGACAGGTCGAACTCGTGGCCCGCGAAATCCGGGTGGGCGTTGTACCAGGCGACGAACTCGGTGGCGGCATGACTGCCGCTGAAGTGCTCGCCGTCGATGCCCAGGGAGCGATCAGCCGCCGTGCCGTACGCATAGATGACCGCGTGGTAGTGCTCGGCGAGCTCCAGCGCCGTGATCTCCCGACCGATATGGACGTTTCCGAAGAAGCGAAATCCTGGCCTGGCCGCCGTTTTCTCGTAAACGCGGATGACCGACTTGATCTTCGGATGGTCGGGCGCGACACCGGCTCTCACGAGGCCGTAAGGGGTGGGCAGCCGGTCGAACATGTCCACCTGGATCACGTGATCCTCGTGCTTCAGGAGATGCTCAGCTGCGTAGAAGCCCGCGGGGCCTGAGCCGACGATCGCAACCCGCAGCGGGTTCTCCTCGGTGCCTGCCTGGGGCATGGTCAGTTGATGGCGCCCGCGTGGGCCGAAGCGGCGGTGCCGTCCAGGGCGTCGAGCGCCCTCGATGCCGACATCGAGACGCAGGTGAAGATCGGAATGTCGCGGAGGGTGTAGGCGCTCGACTCGGAGGCGCGCAGCTCCTGGACGAGATCCAGGAAGCGGTGAGGCTCGTCGGTCTCGAACGAGACGACGAACTCCTGGTCGTCGATGCCGAACGAGTACGCGGTGTTGATCGCGATGTCGGGGTACGTCCTGCCGATCGCGATGTGGTCGGCCATGATGCGCCGGCGCTCCTCGAGCGGCAACTGGTACCACTCGCGCTTCTTGTCGAGCGGGTAGACGAACAGGTACTTGCGCTCGGACTGGCAGATCTCGGGCCGGGCGGCAGCATCCGAGTAGGGGGAGGGCTTCGTCATCGCCAGGTAGGAGTGGGGAGTGGTCATCCACTTGGCGAGGCCCGATTGCGCGAGCACGACGTGGAAGGTGTGGATGTCGTCGAGAACGGGGCTCTGGGAGAGCAGCATGAGGTCAACGTCACCCCGCGTGCCGACGGTCGAGTAGGCGCGGAGCGAGCGGTCTTCAGCGAAGTCCTCGCACGCCGCAAGGAACTCGGCCTTGTCGGCGGCGCGCAGATCCGCGTCGCGGCGCTGCCACGCGGGATCCAGCTTCATGAACGTGAACTTCGCGAAAGTGCGCTCGGTCATTCAACCGATGCTAGCCGCAGCCGGGCCTTGCGCTACGGTCGGAGCCCGCATGCGGATTGCAGTTGTCAGCCCCTATTCCTGGAGCTATCCGGGCGGTGTCAACCGGCATGTCGAGGCGCTCTCTGGCGCGCTCGGCGAGCGCGGCCACGAGGTCGCGATCATGGCGCCGTTCGACCCGCCCGACCGGGTTACGCGCATGCTCCATCGCTCCGAGCCGCGCGTGACCGAGCTTCCGGAGCGACGTCTGGAGCCTCGGACGCAGCGTGGGGATCGGTGCGAACGGGTCGGTTTCGAACCTCTCGACCTTTCCCACCGGCGTTTCGGCGCTACGCCAGTCCCTCGTCCGGTTCGAGCCCGACGTAGTCCACGTGCACGAGCCGGTGGCACCGGTGGCCGGGTGGGACGTTTGCTCGTACCGCGCCGCGCCGGTCGTCGGCACCTTTCACTCCTATTCGACGAAGGCGTGGCCCAACCACGCCGCGTCGCTGATCGGCGCTCGCCGAAAGTTCAACCAGCTCCACGCCAGGATCGCGGTCTCCGAGGCCGCACGCTGGACGGGCATGCGGTGGTTCGGGGGCGAGTACGAGGTCATCCCGAACGGCGTCGACCTCACCGGCCCTCCCCAAGAGCCGAAGCCCGAGTCGGCTGAGCTGAACGTGCTGTTCGTCGGCCGGGCGGAGGAGCGGAAGGGTCTGCCTGTTCTGCTGCGCGCGTTCGAGGCGCTTGCCGAACACGTGCCCGCTCGCCTGGAGGTGATCGGAGCAACGCTTGACGAGGTCGAGCGGCACCTGAGCGATCCGGCCGCGCAGGCGCGGATCGAGGCCACTGCGCGCGTCGAGCATGACGAGCTCTGGCAGCGGCTTCACAGCGCGGACGTCCTGTGCGCGCCGTCGCTTCGGGGCGAGAGCTTCGGGATGATCCTCATCGAGGCGTTCGCGGCGGGCACGCCCGTGGTCGCCTCGGCGATTGCGGGCTACGCGGAGGTCGTGACGGACGGCATCGACGGAACGCTCGTTCCGCCGGGAGATCCGCAGCGCCTGGCCGAGGAGCTCCAGCGCATGCACCTCGAGCCCGAGCGGCGCCGCGCCATGGGCAAGGCGGCGCGCGAGTCGGCGCGGCAATACGCCTGGCCCGAAATCGCTGAACAGGTCGAAGGCGTCTACGAGCGGGCCGCCGCCACCTACACGAAGCACCGAGACGCGTCGGGCTCCTCGGCACCCGGCGCCCGCCGGCTCGGTTTCGTCCCGATCGACGGGTCGCCGCGCGTGCCGGCTCGGCGCATCCCGCCACTGGCCAGCGAACCGCCGCGGCAGCAAGCGAGCTTCGCCCGCCGCGCCGGGCTCGCCGCCGCGGCAGTAATCGGCGCCGCGCTCACCTACCTCGCCGTCACCCGCATCGGAGTCGGTGAGGTCGCCGACGCGGTCCTTCGCTCCGACCTCAACTGGGTCCTCGTAGCGACGGCGCTGATGATCGCCTCGGTGCTCCTCCGAGCCGAGTCGTGGCTCGCGATCACGCGGGCCGCGCTGCCGAACGCGACGCTCCGGCGCCGCGACGTCACCTCGGCGACGATGGTCGGAGTTCTCATGTCGGCGACCCTGCCGGCGCGCCTGGGCGAGCCGGCGCGCGCCATGGTCCTGGCAAGACACGTCGGCCGCGTGCGAGACACGTTCGCCGTCCTCCTGGGAACGCTGGTTTCGCAGACCATCCTGAACCTCGCTGCCCTCGCTCTCCTCGGCGCCATCATCGTCGGCTCCACCGACCTGTTCTCCGCGGGCACCGAGCAGCTCTTCCTCGTCAGCGCCGCGCCTCTCCTTCTCGTTGCCGTCGTGCTGATCGCACCGGCGCTTTTGCGGCGAAGCGGCTCCGGTCACGCCGCGCAGGCCGTCGCCGCCATGCGGGGAGCCCTGGCCAAGGTCCGAAGAGGCCTTCTCGTCTTCCGCGACCCGCGGCACGGGCTCGCTGCGGCGGCGACCCAACTCGCCGCATGGGGTCTCCAGCTGGTGGCCTGCCTCGTCCTCTTCTACGCGCTCGGCCTCGAGGGTGTCGGGATCGGGGCCGCGGCGGCGGTGCTCTTCGCGGTGAATGTGACCGCGGTGGTTCCGGCCACCCCCTCAAACTTCGGCGTTTTCCAGCTTGCGACGGTGAGCGTCCTGACCACCGGCTTCGGCGTGAGCGCAGCCGACGCGCTCGCCTACGGCGTGATCCTTCAGGCGGTGGAGATCGCGACCGCGGTGGCGCTCGGGTTGCCCGCGCTGGTCCGCGAGGGCGTCACCTGGTCCGACATGCGGGCCGGCGCGCTCTCGGGCGCACCCGTTCGCCTGACGCCCGTTTCGCCCGGCCGGGTCCGTGCCGACGGCTGACGGGCGGTATCCTGAATTGACCATCGAGAGCGGCTGAGGGGCCTGGCCCGACGACGCCGCAGCAACCCGAACGTGGTGATCCACGGAGCAGGGTGCTACCGCCCGGAGCGATGGAAACCGATACCAAGTAAGCGAGCAGATCCCCAACCCAGATGGCCGAACGAGACTTCATAGCCGCAACCCGCGACCGCGTCGTCGTCTTCGACGGCGGCATGGGCGCGACCCTGGAGCAGTTCGACCTGACGCAGGAGGACTACGGCGGGCTTCAGGGCAAGTGCCACGAGGCGCTCGTCCTCAACCGCCCCGACGTCATCCAGTCGGTCCACGAGTCGATGCTCGAAGCGGGCGCGGAGGTGCTGGAGACGGATTCGTTCCAGGGCTCCCGCCTGAAGCTGGAGGAGTGGGGCCTGGGCGAGCACACGCTCGAGGTCAACCGCGGCGCCGCCGAGATCGCCCGCAAGGCAGCGGGACCGGACCGCTTCGTCGCCGGCTCGATCGGCCCGACCGGCTTCCTTCCCTCATCTGATGACCCGACGCTCGGCGACATCTCCTTCCGCAAGCTCGTCGAGGTCTTCGAGGAGCAGGCACGCGGCCTCGTCGAGGGTGGCGCCGATCTGATCATCATCGAGACGGCCCAGGACATCCTGGAGGTCAAGGCGGCCATCTTCGGCGCGCGCGAGGCCTTCAAGACAACCGGACGCACGCTGCCCATCCAGACCTCGGTCTCCCTGCTCCCGCAGGGCGGCAAGATGCTCCTCGGCACCGATATTCAGGCCGTGTTGACGACGCTGCACGCCCTGGACGTCGACGTGATCGGGCTCAACTGCTCCACCGGCCCCGAGGACATGCGCGACGCGATCCGCTACCTCGGCGAGGTATCGCCGCTGCCGGTCCACTGCATCCCGAACGCGGGCCTGCCGCTGCAGGGCCCCGACGGCGAGACGATCTTCCCCGAGACCCCCGAGCAGATCTCCAAGGTGCTCGGCGAGTTCGTCGAGCGCCACGGGGTGGGCATCGTCGGCGGCTGCTGTGGCACCACGCCGGAACACATCCGAGCGATTGCCGAGCGGGTCTCAGAGCACAAGCTCGGCGAGCGCCCCGCGGCGCCGCCTCCGTTCGTGAGCTCGATGATGACCGCGACGGACCTGGTGCAGGAGCCCCGCCCGACGCTGGTGGGCGAGCGCGTGAATTCGCAGGGATCTCGCAAAGCCAAGGAGCTTCTCCTCGCGGACGACTACGACGGCCTCGTCCAGGTGGCCGAGGACCAGGTGAACGGCGGCGCGCACGTGCTCGACATCTGCGTCGCTTTGACCGAGCGCCAGGACGAGGACGTCCAGATGCGCGAGGTGGTGCAGCGGATCTCGCTGACGCAGCCCGCGCCGATCCAGATCGACTCCACCGAGCCCGAGGTGATCGAGGCCGCGCTCGAGGCGATCCCAGGGCGCGCGATCGTGAACTCCATCAACCTCGAGGCCGGCCGTGACAAGGCCGACCGGGTGATCCCGATGGCGAAGGCCCACGGCGCGGCGCTGATCGCGCTCACGATCGACGAGGTTGGGATGGCGAAGACCGGCGAGCGAAAGCTGGAGATCGCGAAGCGCATCAAGGAGATCGCGTGCGACGAGCATGGCTTGGCGCCCGAAGCGCTCATCTTCGACGCGCTCACCTTCACGCTGACCACCGGCGACGACGAGTGGAAGCCGTCTGCGGTTGCGACCATCGAGGGAATTCGGGCGATCAAGGAAGGCCTCCCCGGCGTCAAGACCTCGCTGGGGGTCTCGAACGTCTCGTTCGGCGTCGGCCAGCCGGCCCGTGCCGTCCTGAACTCGGTCTTTCTTCATCACTGCGTCGACGCCGGGCTCGATCTCGCGATGGTCAACCCCAACCACATCACGCCCTACGGAGAGATTTCCGAGAAAGAGCGTGAGCTCGCCGACGACCTTGTCTTCAACCGCCGCGAGGATGCCCTCGAGAAGTTCATCGAGCACTTCGAGTCGAAGGGACCCGAGGAGGCGGAGGAGGCGGGTGACCCGACCGCCGACATGGAGCCCGAAGAGGCCCTCCACTGGCACATCTTGCGCCGCAAGAAGGACGGCGTCGAGGACTGGATCGACAAGTCAGTCGAAAAGATTGGCGCGGTCCCGACGCTGAACCAGGTCCTGCTGCCGGCGATGAAAGAGGTCGGCGACAAGTTCGGCGCCGGCGAGCTCATCCTGCCGTTCGTCCTCCAATCGGCCGAGGTGATGAAGCGCGCGGTGGCGCAGCTCGAGAACTACCTCGAGCGCATGGAGGGCCACACGAAGGGGAAGGTCGTGATCGCGACCGTGTTCGGCGACGTCCACGACATCGGCAAGTCGCTCGTCAACACGATCCTCACCAACAACGGCTACACGGTCGTCGACCTCGGCAAGCAGGTCCCCATCGACACGATCATCGACGCTGCCGTCGAGCACGACGCGGACGCCATCGGCCTCTCCGCTCTTCTCGTCTCGACCTCGAAGCAGATGCCCGCGTGCATCCAGGAGCTCCATTCCCGGGGTCACGAGTTCCCGGTGCTGATCGGCGGCGCTGCGATCAATCGCGACTTCGGCCGGCGCGTTCTCTACCCGCTGGGCAAGGAGTCGGACGAGGTCTATGAGCCCGGAGTCTTCTACTGCAAGGACGCCTTCGCCGGGCTCGACACAGTCGATGCGCTGGTGGACGACGAGGCGCGCCAGGCCCTTGTCTCGAAGATCCGCGACGAGGCCAAGCAGCTCCGCGAGAAGCCCGAGGTTGTGGACGACTCTCCGCCCACCACCGATGACTCCGTCCGCTCGGCTGTCCGCACCGACGCTGAGATCCCCGAGCCGCCCTTCTGGGGCTTCCAGGACGTGGACGTGGACCTCGACGAGGTCTATCCGTACCTTGACCGCCACGTTCTCTTCAAGCTCCACTGGGGCGGGCGCGGCAAGAAGGGCGAGGACTGGCGCCGCATCGTCGAGGGACACGACGGCGACGAAGGCTTCGCGCCCAAGCTCGAGCGCATGTGGGCCGAGCAGGACTATCTGGAGCCCAAGGTGCGCCTGGGCTACTTCCCGTGCAACTCGGACGGCAACGACCTCGTGGTCTTCGACCCGGAGGATCACGACTCAGAGATCGAGCGCTTCACCTTCCCGCGCCAGCCCAAGCACGACCGTATCTGCCTCGCCGACTTCTACCGCCCCATTGACTCCGGCGAGCGCGACGTGGTGGCGCTCCAGGGCGTCACCGTCGGCGAGGAGGTCACGAAGCGGATCCAGGCGCTTGAGAAGGACGGCGAGTTCGCCGAGCAGCTCTTCGTCCACGGACTCGGGGTTCAAGCGGCGGAGGGCCTGGCCGAGTGGAACCACGCGCGGATTCGCTCGGAGCTGGGGGTGGACGCCGGGCAGGGGCGCCGCTACTCCTGGGGCTACCCGGCGTGCCCGGACCAATCCGAACACGAAAAGCTTTGGCGCCTGTTGAAGCTGGACGACCTCGGCATGACGCTCTCGGGCGGCCACGCCGTCGAGCCCGAGCAGTCGACGGTGGCGATCATCGCCCACCATCCGCAGGCCGTCTACTTCGGCATGAAGTCGGGCTTCGTCCCGGAAGAGCCGAAGACGGACGAGCTGATCGCCGGCACCGAGCGCGGAGGCGAGCTGCCGCCCGACGAGGAGTTCGAGGGCGACGGCTCGATCGAGGAAGAGCCCGCCTCGGACGCAGCGCCGGCCTAACGGAACTTGGTGTCAGGCACCTTCGGTGCCAGACACCACGCGCGCTCGCGCTCTTCGCCTTCGATCTGCCTCGCATGTACCGGGATCCGGTCCTTGCCGACCTCGATCTCGGTTGCCGGCGATGCGACGAGGTTGTGGAACCAGGCCGGGTTCTTGTCGGTTCCGCCCTTCGACGCGACGATGAGCCAGCGGCCGTCGTCCTCGAGCCCGATTGTGTGAATGTATGAGGCCGCAGATTCCGGGTTCGGGCAAGCGCTCGCCGGGAAGGGAAAGACCATGAACTATTCGAGCTACGAGGACGCCTGCTCCGAGCACTCCTGGGACGTCCCCGAGCGCTACAACATCGCGACCGACGTCTGCGACAAGCACGACCGCGAAAAGCCGGCGATGGTCCACGAGCGCTACGACGGCGAGGTGCGAGAGCTCAACTGGGGCGAGCTCCAGGATCTCTCCAACCAGGCCGCCAACGTCCTGGCCGGCGCGGGCGTCGAGCGCGGCGACCGGGTCGCGGTCGTTCTGCCGCCTACTCCCGAGACCGCGGCGATCTTCTTCGGCACCTGGAAGCTGGGGGCGATGCTGCTTTCGATGTCAGTGCTCTACGGCGACGACGGCATCAGGCACCGGCTCTCCGACTCGGAGCCTCGGATCCTGGTGACCGACGCCGACAACGCGCCCCGCTTCGAAGGCTCGGGCGTCGAGATCCTGATCCTGGACGCAGACACCTTCGCCGGAGAGTCAACCGAGTTCGAGACGGCCGACACCGCGGCCGACGACCCGGCGCAGCTCTACTACACGTCCGGCACCACCGGGATGGCGAAAGGCATCGTCCACGCGCACCGCTATCTCCTCGCACACCAGGAGTTCACCTACTGCCACGAGGTCCAGGACGGAGAGCGCTTCCACGGCATGGGGGAGTGGGCATGGGCGGCAGGCATCGCTCCGCTCCTGGGCCCTTGGCGTCTGGGCGCTCTCCAGTGCGTCTATCAGCGCGAGGGCGGGTTCGACCCGCACAAGCAGCTCGACTTCCTGAGCCGTCACGAAGTGACGAACGTCTTCACGACGCCGACGGCGATGCGGGCGATGATGGCCGTGGAGGGGGCGGGCGAGAAGCACCCGCAGAAGTTTCGCCGCGTCTGCTCGGCCGGCGAGCCGCTCAACCCCGAGGCGATCCGCTGGTTTCGCGACGAGTACGGCGTCACCGTCCTCGACTACTACGGGCTGACCGAGTCCTATCCGCTCTGCGCGAACTACCCGTTCATGGACGTCCGCGAGGGCTCGATGGGCAAGCCGATGCCCGGCTGGGACGTAGCGATCCTCGACGAGGACGAGCAGCCGGTCGCGCAGGGAGACAAGGGCGAGATCTGCCTCCGCGCCCGCTCGAACCCGCACTATCCGCTCGGCTACTGGCGAAACGACGAGGCGGCGAAGGAAACGTTCGGCGGCGACTGGTTCCACTCGAAGGACGCAGCGTCCGAGGACGAAGACGGCTACTACTGGTACGAGGGACGCGCCGACGACGTGATCATCGCCGCCGGCTACCGGATCGGGCCGTTCGAGGTCGAGTCCGCCTGCATCGAGCACGAGGCGGTCCGCGAAGCGGCCGCCGTCGCTTCGCCGGACGAGGTCAAGGGCAACGTCGTCAAGGCGTTCATCGTCCTCGCCGAGGGGCACGAGCCATCCGACGAGCTGGCAGACGACATCAAGCGGTTCGTGCGCGAACGGCTGTCCGCCTACGCCTACCCGCGGAAGATCGAGTTCACGGACGAGCTGCCGAAGACGCTCACGGGCAAGATCCGCCGGATCGAGCTGCGTGAGCAGGAGAGCGGTTAGCTCAGGTCTTCTTCGCGGTCCACTCCACTTCGCCCGAGTCGCAGTCCTGCGCACCCTGTCGGAAGTCCGTCGGACCCTGGTATCGAAGCACGCCGCTGGCGGACTTGCCCGAGATCCTTCCCCTCACGTAGACGACGTACTTCTCGCCCGAGTTGTCGAAGTTGAAGTCCCCGTCCTGCGAGATCTTTGCGGGCTTCTCGGGAGAGCCGAACGTCACGTCGATGTCCTGGGGCCCCGTTTCGCACTGGGCGTCGAGACGCTTTGACTTCGGGTAGTCGACCCTGCGCTTGCCCTTCCTGTTCTTGAGCACCTCGAATCTGAACGTCGCGTTTTCGTCAGCTTCCACCGTCCCCCTGAACACGGGCCCGTCGGAAGTAGTGGCAGCGGCGATCAGCGGCGTCGCGAGCGCAGCCGCGAGCACGGCTATGAGAGCTCCCCTCCGGCACATCACCCCCCGAATCTACCCTTAGTTGTCGTCGTCCTCCGAGCCCTCGTCGTCCATAGCATCTCCGGCGTCATCAGTCGCCTCGTCTGCGGCGTCGCCGACATCGCCGGCCGCCTCTTCACCCTCGTTGACGGCGTCATCGGCGGCGTTCTCGATGTCTTCCGAGTCGCCGTTGTCGTCACCGCATCCCGCGGCGGCGACACCAAATCCACCGAGCGCGAGCACGGACGCAGCGACCGCGAGACGGCGGCGCCAAAGCATCTCTTCCATGAGTAAGTCCTTCCAGTCGAGGTCCAGGTTCTCCCGGCCCTTACCCGTCAAGCGGCTGCGCGAAGCCCACTTTGCGCGAACTCGGCGACCAGGCCGTGGACTACGTCCGGCACCTCGACCTGCGGGCAATGGCCGCACTCGGGGATGATCTCCGCGGTCGCGCCCTCGACTTCGTCCATGATCCGCTCGGCGCCCCTGGCGCTCACCATCCGGTCACGTTCCCCCCAGATGACGAGGACCGGACACTCGATCCACCCGAGCTCGAAGGGGTTCTGGATCTCTGGCCTCAGGCGCCGCGCCGTGCCGAGCATGCGCACGACATCGCGCTTGGTGGCGAAGGTGCGGGTGAAGTTCGCGACGACCTCGGCATCGATCCTGCCCGCCTGGTCCGCGGCGAGCTGCCGATATGCGCGGCCGACGAGCTCGCGGATCACGCGCTCCGGCATCGGGAGGGGCGAGCGCAAGATCGCCTGGATCGCCCAAGCTCCTTCGACGATCGAGATCCACCGGGCGAGATCGAGGCCGGCGGGCGCGATCGGAACGATCCCGGCGAGGGGCAGGCCCTGGCGCTGCGCGGCTCGGAGGGAGATGCATCCGCCCAGCGAGTTGCCGGCAACTACGACCTGACCGGTCGGGCTCTCCGATGCCGCGTGCTCGATCGCGGCGCGGGCGAACCTGTCGAGCTGGGGAAGGATCGGCGCCTTGAGGGCCAGGCG
Source organism: uncultured bacterium (assembly GCA_963772035.1). GTDB lineage: Bacteria > Actinomycetota > Thermoleophilia > Solirubrobacterales > 70-9 > JALZKA01. Next base: position 452,672 of record CAVYVT010000007.1, on the reverse strand, counting down.
ATCGGCGAATCCGAAGCCGGGCATGTCGAGGGCGAGCGCGCCCCGACCATCCGCTTCGAGCCGTTCGAGCAGCGGCCGCCACGTGTCCGCAGAGTCGGAATAGCCGTGGAGGAGAACGAGGGCGTGTTCCTGGCTGTCCGTCGCAGAAAGCCCAAGCGCGCGGGTCTCGAAGCCCCCGAGATCCAGGCGCCTTTCGACGGGTCCGTCCATGCGGCATATCTACCGCAGTAAGCGGCGGTTTTCGCCGCTTGACCCTTCGGCCTTGATCCGCCACCATGCAGGGAGTGCGCTGGGGCCTGATTCAGACGTCCGTTCTCGCGGCGATCGCCGTCGTTTTCGTGGGACCGCCAAGCGCGGCCGCAGACACCTTCAAGGTGAACACGGGCGCCGACCTGGCGCCGAACGGCTGCACCAAGGACGACTGCTCGGTGCGCGAAGCGATCATCGCGGCGAACAAGAACAACGGAAAGGACACAGTTGTCCTGCGCTCGGGCCGCCTGCATGGCCTTGCGATCCCGGGGGTCGACGAGGACAAGTCGAAGACCGGCGATCTCGACCTCCTCGGCAAGACGACGATCAAGGCGTCCAAGAAGGAGCCTGCGGTAATCCACGCGAACGGGATCGACCGCGTGCTGCATGTGCTGGCCAAGACGAAGGTCATCGGCCTCGAGCTCACGGGAGGGCTGACGACTCAGAACAGCGTGCAGGGCCTTGGCCTCTACTCACCGACTGCCCGCGTCGACATCAAGCGATCGAAGATCACAGGAAACACGGCGGCGGGGAACTCGACCGGAGGGCTTTCCGCCCACGGCGGCGGCTCACTCGTCAAGAGCGAGGTGAGCTTCAACGAAGGCACCAACACCGGCGGTGCCTCGCTTGCCGGTAACGCGGACAAGCCGTTCCTGGTCAAGCGCAGCAAGATCTTCGAGAACACCGTTGGCGGCGGCCTCTTCATCTCGAACGGAATCGTCGAGGAGTCCGAGATCACCGACAACGAGGCAGTTCAATGCGGCGGTGTCGACCTGAACGCGGGAATCCTGACCGATTCGCTGGTCGCCCGGAACGAGACGGTCCCGTCCGGTGGCTTCACCTTCGGCGGCGGCGGCGTCTGCCTCGGCAGCGGCTCGCAGATCGTGGGGTCGGAGATCACGCAGAACACGTCCGCAGAGGACGGCGGCGGGGTGGAGGTATTCGGGGGCGAAGCGATCATCAACTCGACGATCCACGACAACCTCGCCAACGACGAGGGCGGTGGCGTGAGCGTCCTGTTCTCGGATCCGTTCGTGATCGAGCGGAGCACTTTCACCGAGAACGTCGCGGGCACGGACGGGGGCGGCCTGCGGGCCGGGAGCGCGCGCATCATCGTCAAGAGCTCGACCTTCCAGGGAAACGAAGGCGTGCTTGGCGGAGGCATCGTCGCGAACGACCAGCCCACCGGCGCAAACGACTCGGTGGTCGACCTGCGGTGGTCGACGATCTCTCAGAACAACTCGGGAAGTGGTGGCGGCATCGGCGGCGATGACGGCGGCTCGTTTCTCTCGGAAGGCACTGTGATCGACGGGAACATGGGGCTCGAAGAATCGGACTGCGATGCGCCAGTCGTCTCGAGCGGGCATAACTTCATCGGGGACCCGGGCGGCTGCAACACGTTCGACGGGCCCGGCGACATCTCGGGATTTCCTGCGCTCCTAGGCCCGATCGGCGACTACGGCGGGCCCACCATGACAATGAAGCCAACAGCCGCGTCATCGCTCATCGACGAAGGCGGCAACGGCTGTCCGTCGCTCGACCAGCGTCTCAAGCCACGCCCCAAGGACGACGCTTGCGACATCGGCTCCGTCGAGCGCTGAGCGCTACTGGGTGATGCGGTAGACGGTGCCGCCGGCCACGACGTAGACGTGGTCGCGAGCGTCGGTGCCGAACGAGACCAGGCCGTCTTCGGAGAGCCCCGTTCCGTCGCTGCCCCCCGCGCCGCCCGGGTCAGCCCGGATCGAGCGGACCTCGCCGGTGCAGAGGTCGCCGAAGATGTAGCGGCCGCGGATGGCCGCGCCCAGATCCTTGTCGCGGACCACGTAGCCGCCAGTGATCGAGCAGCCGCCCCCGGAGTGCGAGTAGGTGTGGACCGGTTCGCGGTGGTTGTCGAGCGGCCCGCCCTCGTATCGCGCGGTGCCCTCGTAGTGGTCCCAGCCGAAGTTCGCGTTCTTGGCGCTGCCGACCGACAGGAAGTTGACCTCCTCGAAGCGGTCCTGGCCGACGTCTCCGATTGCGATCCGGTTGCGGTCGAACGAGAACCGGTACGGGTTGCGAAGGCCGCGCGAGTAGATCTCGTTGCGACCGGCCTCCCCGATGTAGGGGTTGTCCCGCGGGATGCCGTACTTGAGCTTTCCCTTCGGGTTGCGGAGGGGGTTGATGCGAAGGAGCTTGCCCAGGAGGCTCCCTTTGTCCTGCGCGTTCTCGAGCGGGTCGCCGCCTCCGCCGCCGTCGCCCGTGGCGATGTAGAGGAGGTCGTCCGGGCCCCACTGGAGCTGTCCGCCGTTGTGGTTCGCGTAGCGGCTGTGATCGATGTCTAGGAGCTTTCGCTTGGTCGACCTGTCGGCCCGGGTCGGGTCGTTTCGCTTCGTGCGGAACTCGGTGATGTTCAGATCACCTGATCCGTCTGTGAAGTAGACGTAGAAGCGCCGCGAGTCCTTCCAGTCGGCGAAGGCCATCGAGAACAGGCCGCGCTCACCGTCGCAGCAGCGGACGAGGCCCTTGATGTCGAGAAACGTGCCCCTCGACTCCCCGTTCTTTGAGACCTTGATCGTGCCCTTGCGCTCGACTACGAACAGGAAGCCCTTCGCGCCCTTGGGGCCATGGACGTAGGTGGGGGAGTCGAAGCTCCCGACCGGGTTCAGCTCGAGCCCGCCGCGCTTCGCGCCCGCCGAAGCAGGCATGGCGACGAGGCAGAGAGCCGCGACGCAGGCAAGCCCCCAGCCGGTTGCCCTTGAAAGCGTCAGTTGGCTAGAGCCCCAGCCGGTTCTTGAACCCGCGCGCGTTGACCGCGCGGTAGAGGCGGTTCAGGAGCTTGCGGCGCCCTGGCGTGTACGGGTACCAGAGCGGCTCGGACTTGGCGGTGGGCATGCGCGGCGAGACGATCGACTCCGTCCGGCAGTACTTGCGGATGCCGCCCGCTCCGTGCCGCCAGCCGATGCCCGAGTCCTTCCAGCCGCCCATCGGGACTTCCAGGTGGAAGTAGTTGACGAGGGCGTCGTTGATGTTCGCGGCGCCGACCTCGAGCTGCTCAGCGACCTGTTCGGCGCGGCCGACGTCCTTCGAGAAGACCGACGCAGAGAGGCCGTAGCGCGTGTCGTTGGCCATCTGGATGGCCTCGGCCTCGTCGCGCACCTTCATGACGCCCACGACGGGACCGAAGGTCTCGTCGACCATGACCTTCATCGTGTGGTCGGCGTCGGCGACGACGGTGGGCTCGTACCAGTCACCGGGGCCGTCCTTGCGCTTTCCGCCCGTCAGGATGCGCGCGCCCTTCGAGCGAGCGTCCTCGACGTGGTCGGAGACGATGTCGATCTGGGCGGGCGAGGTCATCGCGCCCTGCTCGGCGTCGTATGCGCGGCCGTCTGCGCCTTGGCGCAGCTCGCGAACCTGGTCGGCGAGGCGGTTGACGAACACGTCGTACACCGGCTCTTCGACGTAGATGCGCTCGATCGACATGCAGACCTGACCGGTGTTGACGAACGCGCCATAGGCGCATCCGTTGACGGCGCGGTCCATGTCCGCGTCGGCCAGGACGATCGCCGGGTCCTTGCCGCCGAGCTCGAGCGAGACCGGCGTGAGCGTGTCGGCGGCGCGCTTCATGACGACCTTGCCGGTGCGGTCCGAGCCGGTGAAGTGCATGTAGTCCACGTTGTCGATCAGGGCGCCACCGGTGTCGGCAGTGCCGTTCACGAAGTCGATGATGTCGGGTCCGCCGACCTCCTCCTTCCAGCCGCGGATCACCTCCATCAGCTCGAGCGGGGTGAACTCGGAAGGCTTGATGACGACCGCCGCACCGGCCATCAGTGCCGGAATCGCGTCGCCGGCCGAAAGGATCAGCGGGAAGTTCCAGGGGCTGATGATCCCGACGACGGGGTAGGGGCGGTAGCGCACGCGGAGCTTCTTGACCTTGGCGGGAATCAGCCCGGGGCTGGGCGTCTCGTCGGCCATGAACTTCTCGGCGTTCTTCGACCAGAAGTTGATAGCGACCTCGAGATAGATGGATTCGAGGCCGGAGTCGCCGCGTACCTTGCCCGTCTCCTCCTGGACGACGTCGGCGATGTGCTCGCGGTTCTCGATCAGCCAGTCGCGCCAGCGCTCGAGCCAGCGACCGCGCTCGGCAAAGCCCATCGCTTCCCACTCGCTCTGGTTCGCGCGGACACGAGAGACCACTTCGGCCACGCGCTCGGGCGAGTCGATCGGCACGCTCTGGATGACCGAGCCGTCAGTGGGGCGGTGGACATCGAAGGTTTCGGCGGTCGCAGCATGCCCGTTCGAGCTTGCCTCGGTCGTCTCTGGCGCAGTGGTAGCGGCGGTTGGCTCCATGGCCGGAACTCTACCGCCCAAGCGGGTTCGCGGCGGCGGGTCTAGTTGGCAGGCTCGAGGCGGTAAAGCGCCTCGTCGCCCCGCGACGTCACGTAGACCTCGCGGGTGGCCGGGTCCTCGGAGAACGATGAGATCGCGTTGATCTCCGTGTCGAGCTCGGCGTAATCGTCGACCTTGGTGAGCTGCGGGACGAAGCTGCGGAACCTGTCGGTGTAGAAGTCCGTGAAGAGGTAGCGGCCATAGAGGTTCGTGAGGTCCTCGTCGCGCACGACGACTCCGCCGATAACGGAGGCGCCCTCGCCATGGTCGTAGACGAGGACGGGCTTGTCGTGCTTTGACTTCTTCGGGCTGTCGGCGGTGTCGCCCGCGTTCGAGCGCTTGAAGCCTTCGAAGCGGTCCCAGCCGAAGTTGGCCTTGCGAAGCGAATCCTCGGTCTCGATGTCGACCTCTTCGAAGCGGTTCTGTCCGACGTCGCCGATCATGATGTTGCCGCTGTCCGGCTCGAAGTTGAAGCGGAACGGATTGCGAAGCCCGACGGCGTAGATCTCGTCGTCGCCCTTCTTGCCGACGAAGGGATTGTCCGAAGGCACCGTGTAGTCGCCGTCGTCGGCGCCAAGAGGGTCGATCCGGATGAGCTTGCCCAGAAGCGATTCCTTGTCTTGCGAGTTCTCGCGCGGGTCGTCGCCCGAGCCGCCGTCGCCGGTCGCGAGGTACATGTAGCCGTCGGGCCCGAAGACGACCTGGCCGCCGTTGTGGTTGGAGGCGAAGCGGTGTCGGATCCTGATGACCTCGCGCTCGGTCTCCTCGTCGGCGTCGACCTCGGAGTTGGTCTGGAACTCCGAGACGACGATGTCGCCGTTGTCCTCGTCGGTGTAATAGGCGTAGACGAGGCCGTTCGTCTGAAAATCAGGGTGAAAGGCCATGCTCAGGAATCCCTGCTCGCCTGAGTTGTCGGTGAGGTCCGTGATCTCGAGGAAGGGGTCAGGCTGCGTCGTGCCGCCGACGACGGCCCTTGCGGTTCCCCCCTGCTCGACCACATAGACCTTGTCTGTCTCGCCAGGTGCGAAGGCAGAGTTGACGGGCGTGTCGAAGGTGCCGCCGACCGGCTCGAGGTCGACTTCGCCCTGGCCGTTTCCGACGGCCTGTGCGCCTTGGCGCCGGGCGCCGGGCGGATCGATCCGGTGGACCGTGCCGTTGAGAGAGGCGATGTAGATCTGGTTGAGATTGTCCTCGCCGATCCCAGCGACGCTGCCGATGCCGAATGCGTGCGAGCGAAGATCCGAGAAGGTCTGGGTTCCGACGTTCGGAAGGAGGCTGCGGCTGTTGGGCCCGGTGAAGGCCTCGGCAAAGAAGTAGCGGTTGTTGTCCGGATCGAAGGACGTGCCGTCCAGGCGGGGGTCGCGTGCAAAGACGCCGCCGATCACAGAGACGCCGCGCAAGGTCGAGTCGGCGGGATCCACCGGCCTGGGGTAGTCGTGGACCGGCGGGATCTGCGGCAGCGATGTCGCGCGGCTCGGGTCGTAATCGAGGAACCCTTCCTTGGCCGGCCACTGGAAGTCGGCGCCTTTGGCCGTCGCGATCGGGACGATGTCGATCTCCTCGCGCGCGCTCTGACCCACGTCGCCAATTGCGATGTTGTCGCCGTCGAACGAGAATCGGAACGGGTTGCGCAGGCCGATGGACCAGATCTCGTCGCGGCCTTTCACGTCGACGAAGGGGTTGTCCTTGGGGATGCGGTAATCAAGGCTGCCACTTCGCGGCTCCTTGGGGTTGATCCGCAGCAGCTTCCCGAGCAGCTTGTTGAGCTTGCGGGCGTTGTCGAACTCGTCGCCCCCGCTGCCGCCGTCGCCCGTGGCGATCCAGAGCTTCCCGTCCGGGCCGAACGCCGCGGTGCCGCCGTTGTGATTTCCCGCGTCTTGGTGCGGGACCTCGATCACCGTGCGCCAGGACGTCTCGCGCGCATCGAGCGAGCTCTGGTTGCGGCGCTTGAACTCGGCCACCTCGATGTTGCAGCCGCCCGTGTTGCCGTTGCAGTCCTTGTTCGTGAAGTAGGCGTAGAAGAGGCCCGACTCGGCGTAGTTCGGCGGGAACGCGATCGACAAGAGACCCTGCTCGCCACCCGCCGTGATGTCGTCGGAAATGTCGAGGAAAGGCTTGGGGAGCTGATCGCCGTTCTGGATGATGCGAACGGTGCCGCCGCGTTCGGTGACGAATACGAGGTTGTCGTAGCCGGGCGCGCCCGTTACATGCACCGGGGTGGTGAACGAACCGCCGACCTGGGTCACGATCGGATCAACCGTGGGCGTTGCGCCGGCGCCGGCGCCTGGCGCCAGGACAAGGCCAAGCGCGACGGCGCATGCGGACGCCGTCAACGTCCCCGCGAGCCCCACGCGCTTGAGTTTTCCCGCCTTCAACCTTCAATCACCGTAGCGCCAACCCCTGCGAACCCCGTGAGTTGCGCTAACCCTTCTCGGGCACGAGACGGAACACGGGCCCATCCAGGGACACGGCGTAGACGCGCCCGCGCTGGTCCTCGCCGAACGAGGAGATCGAGGGAACCTGCAGGCCAAGCGCCTGGTCGTCCGTTGCCTGTCCTTGCTCGGCTGCGCCCTCGGCGTCGAAGCTGCGGAGCTGGCCTTGGCAGAAGTCGGCGTAGAGGTAGCGGCCGTAGAGCGACTCGAGCTCCCGGTCGCGGACGACGTAGCCGCCGGTGACCGAGCAGCCCGCGTCGCGGCCGTAGGTCAGGACCGGATCGATCGCGCCCGGTGCCTCCTCGTCGTTGTTGAAGCGCTCCGTGCCCTCGAAGGCGGACCAGCCGAAGTTGGCTTCCTGTCCGGGCTCGTCGAGGTAATCGATCTCCTCGAGCGAGTTCTGGCCCACGTCGCCGATCCAGAGCGCTCCCGTCTTCGAGTCGAACGAGAAGCGCCATGGATTGCGAAGGCCGTAGGCGAGGATCTCCGGGCGGGCGTCGTCGTCGCCTGAGTGCGGATTCTCCTTGGGGATGGCGTAGTCGAGCCCCTTGGCCTTACCCGATGGATCGATCCGCAGGATCTTCCCGAGAAGCGCTCCGAGGTCCTGGCCGTTTCGCTCGGGGTCGCCCGCCGCACCGCCGTCGCCGAGGCCGACGAGGAGGTTGCCGTCCTCGTCGAAGAGCAGCAGGCCGCCGTTGTGGTTCGAGTAGGGCTGCGGCACCTCGAGGAGAGGCCTGGCAGAGCGCTCGTCGACCTTGCCGTTGTTGGCCGTCCGGTATTCGACGACGCGCGTGTCGCCGTTGGTGTTCGTGTAGTCGACGTAGAAGAGGCCGGAGCGGCGGTAGTCCGGCGAGAATGCGGCCGAGAGAAGCCCCTGCTCGCCCCCGACCGTGATCTCGTCCGAGATGTCGAGGAGCGTCGACTCCTTGCCGCTGGGCTTCACCTGGATTATCCGCCCACCCTGCTCGACGACGTAGAGCGACGAGTCGCCGACGGGCTGGGTCACGAACACGGGGGCGTCGAACTCGCCGATCTCCTCGAGGGCGACGCCGCCTTGGGGCTGGCTGCCGTTTCCACCGTCGTCAGGCGTGGTTACGACGGGTGGCCCTGGAGGAATCTCAGGCTCGTCCTTCTCGCCGCAGCCGGCGACGAGGAGGGATCCGACCGCCAGGAAGATCGCGATTTGCCTGCGCATTGACCCCAAACGGTAGGGGACGCTCGTCAGTTCGCCGGGACGACCTTGCCGTCCTCGTCCACCTTCGTGGCCTCGGGCTTATCGGTGATGGTGGCAACGAACTCGCCCATGACTGGCTCGCCCGAGTCGGTCACGGCGCGTGCGTTGCCGTCCAGGCCGGCGGAGACCTCGTAGTGGACCGTGAAGGTCCCTGCGACGACGGGGGTCACGCGAAAGACGGTGTGGATCGTGTCACCCGCTTCGAGCTCGCCGAACGCATAAGTGTTGGTGGAGGACGTCTCGGCGCCCGCGGTCGGCGCGGAGTCGAGGTCCTTGGTGGTCGTGCCGGTCTCGAGGATCTTGGGGTATTCGTTCTCGAGGATCCAGACGGGCCGGTTCGGGTCGGCGAGGCCCTCCTGGTTCGAGCGCATGTTGAAGGCTCCGTCAGCTTTCTCGTCGCCCGTGTAGATGGTGAGCGCGAGATTGGGGATGGTCTCGTCCCCGGAATTGCGGAAGGCGAGCTCGAGGTCGGTTGTCTCAGCGAGACGTTGCTTGGGCGCGAACTCGGCGACAGTCACCTCGACGGGGTAGTCCGCCTCCTCCTCGTTCTCGTCCTGGCGTGGGTTCGATCCACCGCAGCCTGCGATGAGCACGGCGGCCAATCCGAGGCAGAACGCTCGGCGGCCTTGTACCCGCGATTTGCGGGGGCTTGTGGTCTCCACCCGCAAGGCGCGGGGAACATACCATTCGTGAAGGGCACGTTAAGCCGGTCGAATGCGAGGTTGTCGGTTGCCGTCCTGCCTCGCCATGGATTAGTCTTGTGCTCGTTGGGGCCGGGCACAGGCTTGGGCCTCAGGGTGAGAGATGGTCAGATCAGCAGCCGACAGGGCATTCCTACCAGCGAAATCGCTCTTCGAGCAGGTCGGAAACATGATGATTCTGACCGGCAAGACGATCGTCGCTGCCGCACGCCCGCCTTACCCGTACGGCGGCGAGTTCATCTCGCAGTTCCTTTTCGCGCTCCAGCTGTGCTGGTTCCCGATGATGATTTCCACCATCGCATTCGGGTTCGGCGCTCCAGGCCTTCAGGCCGCGAACTTCCTCTCGCTCTTCGGAGCGCTTGACCGCCTCGGCGGATTCTTCATCCTCGCGTCGGTCCGCGAGTTCGCTCCGTTCGTGACCGCCGTTGTGGTCGCCGGCGTCGCCGGCACCGCCATCACCGCGGACCTCGGCGCCCGCAAGATCCGCGAGGAGCTGGACGCGCTGCAGGTGCTCGGCGTCGATCCGATCAAGAACCTGGTGGTCCCGCGCTTTTTGGCCCTGATGCTCATCACCGGGCTCATGGACATCTACGCGCTCCTCTTCGGCATCTCGGGCGGCCTCTTCGCCGAGATCGCCTACGGCCAGCCGCTCGGAGGATTCTTCGCCACCTTGTTCACCAACGCGTCCGTGACGGACCTATGGGGATCCGTGCTCAAGTGCACGATGTTCGGCGCCATCATCGCCATCGTCTGCTGCTACTACGGGATGAATGCGTCCGGAGGCGCAGAGGGAGTAGGCCGTGCCGTGAACGTCGGCGTCGTCATCGCCTTCCTCGGCGTGTTCGCGTTCAACTACGTCTTCACCCAGACCCTGCTTGCCACGCATCCCGAGATCTCGGTGATCAAGTGACGATGTTCGCGCTTTCAAGGGAGTGGTGCGCCTAATGGGCTGGCTCGCACTGCCACGGGAGTGGCTCGGGTCGCTCGGCACCATCGCCCGCTTCTGCGGCCGCGTCATGGGGCTCGTCTACTCGGGCCGCGTGTTCCGGTTCTTCGGCGAGGCGCTTCGCCAGGCCGGAATCCTCATCCTCGGCTCGGCGCTCGTCATCTGGGGCCTCACCTTCATCCTCGGGCTTCAGTGCGGCATCGAGGGCGCGTACTTCTCGCGCTCGGTCGGCGCGCCTTCCAATGCCGGCGTGTTCGCCGCGTGGTGCGACCTCCGCGAGGTCATCCCCTACGCCTTCGGCTACATGATGGCCGCCAAGGTCGGGACCGGAATCGTCGCCGAGATCGGCGCCATGCGCATCTCCGACGAGGTCGACGCGCTCGAGGTCATGGGCGTCAACCCGATGATCTTCCTTTGTGCGACCCGCCTTCTCGCCGCCTGGCTCACTCTTCCGTTCATCTATCTCGCCGGGATCGGCGTGGGCTTCTTCGCCTCGTATCTGGCGGTGGTCCAGCAGGTCGGCGAGGTCTCGGCGGGCGGCTACTTCTTGATCTTCTGGATGTTCCAGAACCCTCCCGACCTCATATTCAGCGTCATCAAGGGCATGTTCATGGCGACTGCGATCGTTCTCGTCGGCTGCTATTACGGCTACACGGCCTCGGGCGGTCCTGTGGGGGTGGGCACCGCGACGGCGAAGTCGATGGTGCTGAACATCGTCTTGGTCCACATCATCGGGATGATGGGCACCCTGGTCTTCTGGGGAGCAAATCCACGCGCGCCGATAGGCGGATAAGGAGCAGTTTTGGCTGACGACGAGTCACGCATTCACGATCAGGAAGCCGACGAGGACTTCGACGACGAGGCCACGGATTCCGCCGACGACAGCGCCGACGACGGCGACTCGCGTACCAGCGCGAAGTCGGATCGCGAGGACCGCGAGCAGAGGCAGGCCGAGTTCGAGAAGTTCGCCGAGGAGCAGGAGCGCGACTCCGAGCCCTACGAGGAGCCCGCGCCGGACCTCGGATACCTGCACAAGGACTACGTCCTACCGGGCGTCGCTTCAGACGAGGACAACCCCTACAAGTGGCACACGGGCGAGAAGCGCGACCACGGCGGCGAGGACGCGATCGAGGTCATCGACGTCGTCAAGCAGTTCGGCCGCATGCGGATCCTGAACGGCCTGTCGCTCGGTCTTCCCGACAACCAGATCTCGATGGTGCTCGGCCCCTCGGGTACCGGCAAGTCAGTGCTCATCAAGCACATCGTCGGCCTGCTCTATCCCGACTCGGGCGACCTTTTGGTTCACGGCGAATCCGTCCCGGGCATGTCCGACGACGAGCTTTTTGAGATGCGCAAGAAGTTCGGCCTCCTCTTCCAGGATGGCGCGCTCTTCGGCTCGATGAACATCTGGGACAACGTCGCGTTCCCGCTTCGCCAGCACACCGACAAGGGCGAGGACGAGATCGGCGACATCGTCGGCCGGCGTCTCGAGGAGGTCGGTCTCGGAGGCGCGACCGAGAAGATGCCGAACGAGCTCTCGGGAGGTATGCGAAAGCGCGCAGGCTTCGCCCGGGCGCTGGTGCTCGACCCCGCGATCGTCATGTTCGACGAGCCGGACTCGGGCCTCGACCCGGTGCGCACCGCGCTCCTTTGTGAGCTCATCCGCGAGATTCACGAGGAGAACGGCGGTTGCTACATGGTGATCAGCCACGACCTCGGCACCGCGCGGCGTATCGCCGACTTCATCGCTGTGCTTTGGAAGGGCAAGATCGTCGAATCCGGCCCGTCCTCAGAGCTCTTCGACTCCGAGAACGAGTTCGTCTCTCAGTTCCTCAACGCGGAGACCATCGGCCCGCTGGCGATGGACTAGGCCCGGCCCGGAGGCCGGCGCAGCATCGGCCATAACGGAGGGCTGTCCAGGGCGGTCATCTCGGGCTGCAGCAAGAAGCCAAAGCGCTCGTAATAGGGAATGTTCGCCTGGCGCTGGGTCTCGAGATAGGCGGGAATCCCCTCCCTGTCGCACTGATCGAGCACCGGAGCGATGAGCGCGGTGCCAACTCCGCTGCGCTGCTTCTCGGGCGCCACCGAGAGCGTTTCGAGGTACCAGTGCGGCTCCGCGGGACGGTGGCGCTTCTTCACCGACTCGATCGCGAGCGCCCGCCGCAACCCGCGAGCCCTGAGCGCCGGCGCCAGAACGCGAAGCTCACGCACCGCCTGCATTGGCGCGATGCCCTCTTCGCCGGGCGCGAACCACAGCGCTCCGCCCGCGAAGTCGGGAGTTGTCCACGCGTGCTTGCGCGGGGCGAAGACGTGGCGCACTGTGGCGCGGTAGAACTGTTCGAGGAGCCGCTCGCGACGTCTTGGATCCGGGATGATCCAACACCACATCTCGTTGTCATGAAAGCCTCGAGAAACCGCGTCGGCGACGGCGTCCGCGGACTCACGGGTAACGACCACGGCTTCGGGCTCCGTGTTCAAGCCCGCCCTCAGCCGAGCTCTTCGGCGATCCCGACGATGATGCCTTCGGGGCCGCGAACGAAACAGAGTCTGTAGAGGTCCTCGTACTGCGCGATCTCGTCGAGGAGCTCGGCGCCGTGCTTGCGAAGGCGGTCCACGACGTCGTCGACATCGTCGACGGTGAACATGATGCGGCGCATCCCGAGTGTGTTCGACGGCGCGTTCTGCGGCTCGGGCCGGATCGCAGGTGGCGAGTGGAACTTCGACAGCTCGACGCGGCCGTGGCCGTCCGGGGTCTGCATCATGGCGATGTCGGCGCGGACGTTCTCGAGCCCGATGACCTTGCCCGCCCATTCCCCCTCGACTTGCGTCTCACCGACGAGCTCCATCCCGAGTTCGACGAAGAAGGCCTTGGCTGCCTCCATGTCCTCGACGTTGATGAGGACGTTGTCCATGCGCAAAATGGTCACGTCCTCAGCTTAGGTTGGGCGCGGGTTAAGGGCCGGTGCCGACCGGCTCGCCCGCCGATTCCCCCGCGTAGGCTGAATTGCGTATGAGGAGCGTTTTCGCACGCATCGGCGCGTGGTGCGTCGAGCGCCCGGGGCCCGTGATCGCGCTCGCGGTGCTCCTGACGATCCTTGGCGTGGTCGGGGCGCTGACCCTGAAGCCGAACGGCGAGGCCGACACCCTCGTCGACAAGAACTCGGAGACGTACAAGGCGACCGAGGAGCTCAAGGAGAAGTTCGGCGACGACCCCATCGTGATCCTCATCAAGGGCGATCTCGAGCAGCTTGTCCTGACCGAGGATCTCCAGCGCATCCTCTTCCTCGAGGCCTGCCTCGCCGGGACCGCGCCCGAGGGCGAGGTGGGAGAAGGAGTCGAGACCCCCGCCGTCTGCGACGACCTCTCGGATACGAAGCCCGCCCGCGTCGTCTTCGGGCCGGCGACCTTCTTGAACCAGTTCGCGACTCAGGCCGCCGATCAGTTCCAGCAGCAGCAGGTCGCCGCTCAGGAGCAAGGAGAGGCCGCCGGCCAGCAGGCCTACGACGCTGCGATCAAGGAGGGGCTCGGCAAGGAGGAAGCGACCGCCGCCGCCAACGCGGCATCGCAAGCCGTCCAGCGCGAGTTCCTGGAGCAGGCCGTGGCGCTCGGCACGAAGTACGGGCTCGGGCTGGAGATCCCGTCGATCCGCGATCCCCAGTTCGTCCGCGCGGTTGTTTTCGACAACCGCTATACGGACCCGATCCCGAAGTCGAAGTTCTCGGCTTTCTTCCCGTCTCCCGAGGCGGCAGCGATCTCGGTCCGCCTGCGCCCCGACCTCACCGAGGAGGAGCGGAGCGAGGCAATCGACCAGATCCGGGAAGCGGTTGGAGAGGATGTCTTCCAGATCCGGGGCGCGTCATATCTCGTCTCGGGCGCGCCCGTTCTGGCAGACGGGCTCACCGACGAGCTCCAGGGGCAGATCACGATCCTGCTCATCGCCGCGCTCGTGGTGATGGCGCTGATGCTCGCGCTGGTCTTCAATCCGCCGTTGCGGCTGCTGCCGCTAGCCATCGGACTGGCGGCGAGCGCGATCGCATTCGGCGCGCTGGCTCTCCTTGGCGGCACGCTCACGATGGCTGTGATTGCGGGGCTGCCGATCTTGATCGGGCTGGCCGTCGACTATGCGATTCAGCTCCACGCGCGCTTCACCGAGGCGCGCCGGTCAGGCTCGTCGCCTCCGCGCGCCGCGGCCGAGGCTGCGGCCGCGGGAGGCCCGGTGGTTGCCACCGCAGCGCTCGCGACCGCCGCGGGCTTCCTGGTCTTGATCCTCTCGCCGATTCCGATGGTCCAGTCGTTCGGCCTTCTCCTGGTGGGTGGCCTGGCGATCGCGTTCTTCCTCGCGCTGACCGCCGGCCTCGCGGTCCTTTCCATGACCACAGGCGATGGCGACGAAAAGCGAGAGTCGCGGGTGGCCCCGATCGTCGCGAAGGTGCAAGGCGCCGGCGCGAGGATCCCCGTCCCCGGGTGGGTGCCGCGATTCCGGGCCAAGCTTTCGAAGGTGGGACCACGCTCCCTCGCGGCATCGATCGCGATGCCGGGCAAGGTGGTGGCCGCGTCAGCCGTGCTCGCGCTCGCCGGCTGGGTTGCGGGCACCAAGACCGAGATCGTCTCCGACTTCCACGAGCTCCTGCCGGCGAGCCTGCCCGAGCTCCAGGACGTCGGTGCCCTCGAGGAAGAGACGGGCGTCTCAGGCGAGGTGAGCGTTGCGGTCACCGCCGACGATCTGACTGACCCCGAGGTGATCGCCTGGATGAAGGACTACCGCCAGCGCGTCCTGGACGCCGGCGGGTACGACGACGACTGCCGTGCGGAGGAGGCCCGCGTTTGCCCGGCGATCTCCCTTCCGGACCTCTTCGGCGACGAGCTGCCCGACCGCGAACGGATCCAGGGCGTGCTCTCGCTTCTGCCCGCCTACTTCGCACAAGCGGTGATCGAGACCGACCCGGACACCGGCGAGGCCGGCAACACCGCGCTTCTCGCCTTCGGGATCAAGGTGATGCCGTTCGACGAGCAGAAGGAGCTCGTCGACGAGATGCGGGAGCTGGTCGACTCGCCAGGTGCGACCCCACCGCCGGAGGGCGTCGAGGTCAGCGTCACGCCGCCGGAGGGCGCCGAGGTGGACGTTCTCGGCCTGGCGGTCCTGGCCGCCGACGCGAACGCGTCGCTGGGATCCAACCGCTACCTCCTGACCTTTGCGGGGCTCGGCGCGGTGGCGCTGGTCCTCTTCGCCGTCGGGTTCATCCCTGCGGCCAGGCGGCTTCGGAAGACGGGTGAGGACGGGTATGGCCCAGCCGCCGGCAAGGCCGCGCGCCGCGCCCTCGTGCCGCTCATCCCGGTAGTGCTTGCCCCAGGCTGGTCGGCGCTCGTGTTGGAGGGCGCGCAGCTGGATCTGAATCCGATGTCCGCCACGCTGGGCGCGCTCGTGATCGCCATTGCGACCGAGTTCAGCGTCCTGCTCTCGTCGCGCTATTACGAGGAGCGTGAGCGCGGCGAGTCGGTCGGGGAAGCCCTGCGGCTCACCTACTCGCGCACCGGAGCTGCCGTGATCGCGTCGGGCCTCACCGCCATCGCGGGCTTCGCCGTCCTCGCCCTGGCGGCGCCGGTCACGGCGATCTTCGGCGGCGACGCGATCAGGATGCTCACCGAGTTCGGCGTCGTCGGCGTCATCGACCTCGTGATCGCGCTCGCCGGCGTGCTGCTCGTGCTGCCCGCCGTATTGGTGTGGGCCGAAGGCGACTTCGCCTCGGCGAGGGCGGCGATCGGCCGCGTCCGTCGCCGCCGTCCGTCGGAGGCGCCGGCCTCGCAATGAGCGAACCGCGGCAGCCCGGCGAGGAAGCGCCGGAGGGCGAGAAGCCCCGACCAGGCGCGCGCTACCCGTTGGTCGTCGGAATCGCCTTCGTGGCGCTCATCGCCTACGCCACGTACAACTCGATCCAGACCGACGAAGGCGGCCTGCTCGGAGCGGACGATGCCGAGCGGGGGAGGGCTCTTCCCGAGTTCGCGGTGCCCGACATCACGACCGATCTCGAAGGAGACGCGAACGTCTATCAGGACGATTGCGAAACGTCTCAGAATCCCTGCCCCGAGCCGCGGGTCCCGGCCTGCCAGATCGAGGAGGAGCGCGCGATCAAGGTCTGCGACCTCTTCGACAAGCCGCTGGCGATCTCGTTCTGGTTCACGGGTGGCGCCGACTGCCTGGCCGAGCAAGATGCCTTCAACCGGGCGTCCGAGCGATTCGAGGGCCGGATGAACTTCCTGAGCGTGAACATCCGGGACGACATCGAGGACGTCCGCGAGCTCGTGGAAGAGCGGCGCTGGAGCGTGCCGGTCGGCTGGGACAAGGACGGCGCGGTGTCCAACGCCTACCGCGTCGGCCTGTGCCCGACGATGGCCCTCGCCCTGCCAGGCGGGATCCTGGACGATGCGGTGATCGGCACAGACGCGTTCACCGACGAGGCGCTCGACTCAGAGCTCGAGCGCCTGATCGACGATTCGATCGCGTTGGAGGCCGCGATCAAATGACCTCGGAGGCCGTCCCGGAGCGCGGCTGGGTCGCGGATGACGTCACCGAGGAGCTGGCCGGCCTCGGCATCCACTTCCTGGTGCTGAACCAGGGCTCCGGCCGCAGCCCGCGCCACGTGAAGGACCAGTTGAAGGAACTGGCCGGCCGGTTCTCGGGCGCCTCGGCCGTGAACCTGCGCCACCAGGCGATTCCCTGGGCATATCGCGTCTTCTTCCGGCACATCGGACTCGACCCCGACGAACAGCGAACACCAGTGGAGGAGATCGCGCTGGAGCGGATGCGAAAAGGGCGGCTTTCCATCGCAGAACCTGCTGGACGACGCGCTCACGATCGCGATCGCCGAGTCGGGCGTGGCGCTTCGCGCGTTCGATGCGGACAGGGTCGAGGGCCGGATCGGCATCAGACTGAGCGCGCCCGGTGAGCCGCTCGAGGGGAGGCCGGGCGAGCTGCCGTCCGGGACGCTCGTGATCGCGGACGAGAAGCGCCCGCTCGCTCTCCTTTTCGGAGCGATCGGATCGGGCCGGGGCGTCTCGAACAAGACGGAGCGCACCCTTCTGTGTGCAATTCAGGTTAAGGGCGTGCCTGAGATCGCCGTCGAAGAGGCGATATGGCTTGCCGCCGGGGTGATGCGGGGGTAGGATTACCTGCGGAATGGCTGAAGCGCTCGGATACGAGACGGAAGCCGGAGGCGGCCGGGGGCAGGTGCCTCTGGAGCTTCTCGTCACCGCGGATGACCGTCCGGTCCGTGACGAGCTTCGCCGCCAGATCGCACGCCTCGAGCAGCAGCTGGCGGAGCTTTGGACTTCGGCCTTCCCCCGCAAGGACATCGACTGGACCGTCGGAGCCGTCGGCGGCCCGCGCATCCTCGGAGCCGTAGAGCTCGAGCGCGTCCGTGACGCGCTCCTGGTCCGCATCCGGGAGGCGCAGACCGAGCTCGCTCGCCGCGCCGACGTGGAAGAGAAGAACCGCGGTCTCGTCGAGCGCATGATCGCCGAGCCCGAGCGCTACCCATGGGTTCAGATCTCGAACGAGGACGTCGGCGACCGCGAGTGCAAGCACTGGCATTCTCGGCCCCGCATGGGCCTCATCGGAATGCTGATGGGCTGGTGGAGAGTCAAGCTCTCCTCCGGTTGCCCATTAGCCGCGGGGCTTGCGGCCCCGGTACCCGGTACCTGACGAAACGCTCACGCCGCGATCCCTCCGTCTAGGGTTTCTCCCATGGCAAAGAAGCGCAAGAAGCGCCCGCGCAAGCCGCGCGAGGCAGCGCCCGTCCAGCCGAAGCCGGCAGTGGCTAGCCAGACCGCCGAGCGAAAGCGCGCGGCGGCTGACGACACGCGCCCGCCCGCGCCGTGGGGATCGTTCCCGCTCGTCGAGATCTGCGTGCTCATGGGGATCATCCTCGTCGTCGCCGGGCTGATCATCGGCACCGAGGACGGAGCGCTCGCAATCGGCGTCGGCATCGGGCTGGCGGCACTCGGAGGACTCGAGCTCGCGATCCGCGAGCACTTCGGGGGCTTCCGGTCGCACTCATCGCTTCTGGCCGGCGTGCCCGCCATCGCGGTTCTCGGCCTTCTCTTCTATGCAGGCCCGGACTCGCTCGAGCCGATCGCGATGGTGGGGATCGGCGCGGTGGTGTTCGCCGCGGCCTTCTTCGGCTTCCAGCAGATGTTCAAGCGGAAGGCGGGCGTGGCGGTCAAGATCCGCTGAGCGATGGAGACAACGCCTGGCGTCAAGTGGGGGATCTGCGTGCGGGCCGGATCCGACCTCGAGCTTGAGTCGGATCATGCCGGCGATCGCCTCGCAACCGCGAGCATCGGCAAGGTCCTGCTTCTTCTCGCTACCGCCCGGCTGATCGTCGCTGGCGATCTGGACCCGTCCGAGCGATTCGACCGGGGGAGCGCTCTGGATGTCGCCGACTCCGGCGTGTGGCAGCACCTGGACCAGACCGATCTCGCGGTCTCGGACCTGGCCGCTCTGGTGGGTCTGGCAAGCGACAACCTGGCAACGAACGTGCTCTTGAAAAGGGTCGGCTTCGATGCCGTGGATGAGGTTCGCTCAGACCTCGGCCTGACCGAGACGCGGCTGAACGACTACGTCCGGGACGTTCGCGCGCCCGAACATCCGCCCGCCCTCTCAGAGGGTTCGGCAACGGAGCTTTTCGAGCTCTTCGAGGGACTACGGGAGCCATCCGGGCCTCTGAGCGAGGCTCAACGGATGACTGTGGGCTGGCTCGGGCTGGGATGCGACCTGTCGATGGTCGCGTCGGCCTTCAACCTCGATCCGCTCGCGCGAACCACGATGACTCGCGGTTTCACCGTCGTCAACAAGACCGGCACGGCCGCCGGAGTCCGAGCGGACGTGGGGTTCGCGGGCGGCCCTCAAGGCTCGGCGACCTATGCGGTGATCGCCAACTGGGAAGGGCCCGGAATGCTGGACGGGGTAATGACTGCGATGCGCGATCTCGGCACGAGGATCCGAGCTCAGATCTCATGAAAACGGGCGGGCCTCGACGGCCCGCCCGTTCATGCGACTCGCATACGCGCTCGCTCTTAGCCCTGCCCGAACCCTCCGTGGCGCTGTTCGAGCTCCGCGGCCAGCATCTGGCGCTGGCGGCTCGTGAGGCGGCCGAGCTCCCGGTTCTCATTCAGCGTCAGCGCCGCGAGGAACTTGCGGGAGCGGGTGCGGCCCCAGCGACGCTGGCTGCGTAGTAGCTCACCGACGGTCATCGTCTCGGCCTGCCACGGGCATTCGCGGACGATGGTCGCTGTCTCGACCTCTCCTGCGCCCACCTCCCGCTTCAGCTGGGCTCTGGCGAGCCTTACCCGGTTGGCTTCGGCCAGGGCCTGCATGTGTTGGGGTGCCTGCGAGGGCGCAGGGGCGATCGTTGTGGCAGCTTCCATTGACACTCCTCCTCTGAGTGGTGGCGGGCGGGTTAGGGATATAGGCGCACGGGACCGTTCCGTTCGGGCTCCCCCCATTGGGCTGCCCGGGACCCGTGGAGTCGTGTGGCTTACGGCTCCTTGGGCTCCCTGTTCACTGGACCGGGGTCCGGCGCGAGGGGGAACTTAGGTGACAGGCGCCCCGAAGGCAACCGGGTTTTCCCGCAAGTCGGGTGCGACTTTCGCTAAGAGCAGCTTTTTTAGTTCCGGTAACGCCTTGTTCACAAATGGACAAGGAAGAACTAACCCTGTCGGGGTATCTCCGGAAAGCGCTCGAGTGTCCTCTCGATAATCGCGAGGGCGCGATCGAGGTGCTCCGTCTCGTGGGTCGCCATCAGCGACGTCCGAAGGAGGGCGGCGCCCGGAGGGACCGCGGGGTGGATCGCGACGTTGGTGTAGACGCCGGCGTCGAAGAGCTCCTTCCAAAACAGGACCGCCTGCCAGTCCTCGCCGACGACGACGGGGACCACCGGGGAGGATGCCTCCGACCCGTCGGGCAGCTTGCCGGGATCGATCACCGTGAGGCCGAGCCCGCGGAAGCCCTGGCGGAGGTAGTCGGCGTTTTCGAGCACCCGCGCCATCAGCTCCGGACCCTCCTCGCGCACGACGCGGAGGGCGGCGAGAGCCGCACCGACAGCTGCCGGAACGGCCGAGGCCGTGAAGATGAACGGGCGCGAGTTGTAGCGGACGAAGTCGATGACGTCCGATGAACCGGCGATGAACCCGCCGCACGAGGCAAGGCTCTTCGAGAAGGTCCCCATCCGGAGATCGACCCTGTCCTCGACGCCGAAGAGCTCGGAAGCGCCCGCGCCGCGCGCGCCAAGCACGCCCACGCCGTGAGCTTCGTCGACCATCAGGCGCGCGCCGTAGCGCTCGCACAGGTCGCAGATGGTCGGAAGGTCAGCCAGGTCGCCCTCCATGGAGAAGACGCCGTCCACGATCACCAGAACGCCGCCTCCGTCTGAGGCCGCCCGCTCCAGCATCCGCTCGAGCTTCGGCATCTGGTTGTGGCGGAACGGCCGGAGCTTCGCGCCGGAGAGCCTGACGCCGTCCATGATCGACGCGTGGTCGGCCGAGTCGCAGATGACCGTGTCCGACGGCCCGAGGATCGTCCCGATCGAGCCGGCGTTCGCGCCGTGGCCTGTCGAGAACACGAGGGTCTCCTCGGTCCCCATCCAGTCGGCCAGCTCTTCTTCGAGCGTGACGTGGAGAGGGGTGGTGCCGTTCAAAAAGCGCGAGCCGGTGAGGCCGGTGCCGTACTGGTCGAGCGCGTCACGCGCCCCCTGGCGCACCCGCTCGTCGCCCGTGAGGCCAAGGTAATTGTTCGAGCCGAGCATCACGACCTCACGGCCCTCGACCTCCATGAGCGGCCCGGCCTCGGACTCGATCAGGCGGAAGTAGGGAAGGAGGTCGTTCTCGCGCGCGGCCTCGAGTTGCTCCATGCGCTCGTGGGAGCTTGCCTTGGCGAAGACGTCGACGGGTGCCTTGGTGGTATCTGACATCCCGTCAATCTTTCCAGAGAGCCATTTCCACTAGCGTGCCCGCGATGGCTTTGACAGTGCGCACCGCAACGGGCCGCAAGGACATGAACGCGTTCATCGACGTCCCGTTCCGCCTCCGCCGGGACGACCCGCAGTGGGTACCACCGCTTCGCTTCGAGCGCAGGGCCTTCCTCGACCGCAAGAAGAACCCCTGGTTCGAGCACTCCGAGGCCGAGTTCTTCCTCGCCGAGCGCGACGGAGAGGCCGTCGGGCGGATCTCCGCGCACATCGACCGCCGCTGGGACGAGTTCCAGGGCGGGTCTGACGGATTCTTCGGCTTCTTCGAGGTGGCGAACGACCCCGAGGCGGTCAAGGCACTCCTCGACACGGCCGCCGAGTGGGTGCGCGCCCGTGGCCGCGAGCGCATCCTGGGGCCGATGGACTTCACGATGAACGACGAGTGCGGAATCCTGATCGAGGGCTACAACGAGCCGTCGATGATCCTCGAGCCCTGGCATCCCCCGTACTACAAGGAGCTGATCGAGGGATACGGGCTGGAGAAGCGGATCGACCTCTTCATGTGGGAGCTCTACTTCGGCTCCCTCGACCAAGGCGAATCCTTCACCCCGATGATCCATGCGGCCGCCGAGCATTCGCGGAAGGAGGGCGTGACGGTGCGGGAGATGCGACGCTCCGACATGGAAGCGGAGGTGACCCGCTTCATGGAGGTCTACAACGTGGCGTGGGGCAAGAACTGGGGCTTCGTCCCGATCACGGAGGCCGAGGTGCGCTTCCAGGCCAAGAACCTGAAGCCCGTCCTCGACGAGAACTGGGCGATGATTGCCGAGAAGGACGGCGAGGTCGTCGGTGCGGCGCTGACGCTTCCGGACGTCGACCAGGCGCTGACGAAGATGAAGGGCCGCGCTCTGCCGTTCGGTTGGGTCCACTTCCTGCGGCGAAAGAAGTACATCGACCGCCTTCGCGTCTTCGCGCTCGGCGTCCTGCCGCAGCATCAGCACCTGGGCGTCGCCGCCGCTCTTTATGAGAAGCACCTCCACTCGGCCGAGCACGTTGGGCCGCCCGGAGGCCACATGGGCTGGATCCTCGAGACGAACAAGCCGATGAACCGCGCCATGGAGGGCATGGGCGGCAAGGTCGTCCAGCGCTACCGGATCTACGAAAAGGCTCTCTAGGCACTCGCCAGGCCGATCAGACCCCCTCCTTGACTCGCCCCCACGCCTTGTGACAGGGTGGGCAGACCAGGGTCCACCGCGGATGGGGGCCGCTACGGAGGGGGACCTCTTGATCGCAGGGATTCGCAGCCGGTTGACCTATGCCAACGTGATGGCGACCGTCGCCGTCTTCATCGCGCTCGGAGGAGTGACCTGGGCGGCGGCGACCGTAAAGAGCAAAGACGTCGCCGACAACGCGCTGAAGAGCATCGACCTCAAGGATGGCAAGGGCGTCCAGGGTGCTGACGTGGCCCCCGACAGCTTGGGCGCGGCCGCTATCGATGAGTCCTCACTCGGCAAGGTGCCCTCTGCGCTCAGCGCGGATAGTGCAACCGACGCCGACACCCTCGACGGCATGGACTCGGATGACTTCGACGCCGCCGGCTCCGACGGAACCGTGTTTATGGGAAACACAGGGGGCAACATCCCAGGCCTGGCATACGTGTCCCCCAGCGGAATCTCCACTTTCGCCAATGAGGCATTCGCTGCGACTCCGGCACCGGTTGCGATGGTGGTCACAGACCTGGTATTCGTCTTGAGTCAGCCACCGGGTGGCAACGCCGTACGGACACTCACATTCCGCGTAAATGGGTTCGATACCAATCTCTCGTGCAGCGTCACCGGGATACTCCAGACCTGTTCGGCTCCTGGGGCGGCTGTCGCGATCAGTCCGCTGGACTCGATCTCTCTGGAATGGTCCCACGAGGGCGCGCCCGCGGCTGCGATAGGCCAGTTCGGCTTGCGGGCGGAGACCCCCTGACACGACTAGGGCCGGCCCTGGCAGCCACCTCTGGCGAGTACCCGAGAAGTATCGCTCTGGACGAGACGCCCTAATCGTCTGCGCCGCGCAGAAGGATTGCTGTAGCGGGCACGAGCACGAACGCGAGGAGTGACCAGGGGCCGACGAGCGGGTAGAGCAAGCCCGTCAGTAGAACCGCGGCGGCGCCGATCAGGAACGTGTCGCCTTCGCTGGTCAGGCCTCCGGTCAGAAACCTCATCCCTTTGGCACTCTGATCAGGCTCTTGAGGCTCACCCTGCCTGACGATTGTCGATTTCGTTTCCATCAGGCATTACATCGGCGAGCTAACCGCCGAGTTTTAGGGAAGTCTTCGAGTGCCCCGCCTATAGTGGTTGAGGTGAGAGAGCAGGTGTTGCAGGCTGAGGCGGTCGAGGAGACCGAGGAGCTCGAGGACGAGCGCCCGCTTCCGGCGACCGCGCGTCCGGCCGAGGTCGTGCCCTTCTCGCTCGAGGCCCGCACGGTTGCAATCGCCGCCGCGGGCGGGATCGTCGCGGGCGCCGCGACCGTTGTGGTCGCCAAGGCTGTCTCGCGTGCCGCTTCTCCGAAGCGCTCCAAGCGCACGATCGCCGGGCGAAAGCGCGACGACGTGATCGCGAGTCGCTCGTTCCTGGTCGACGTTCACCTTCTCGGCCGCTGACGTCCTGACAGTGGGCGGGGCGGCGAGACAGCTCGAGATCGAGGTTCGGCCACCCTGCCCTTACCGCTTGCCCGCCCGCGGGCGGATGGACGGCGTCATGCGCTCGGGCGGGGGGGTCCTCACCCGCCTCCTCCACATCGGCGGCGCGCCGATCGTCGTTCACGGCTGGCAGCGCCGTGACGGTTCGGTCGCGATCCGCGCGGTCGCAGCTGATCCCGACGCAGAGTTGCCGCCGCACGCCCTGGAGGAAGCGGTCAGCCGTATGCGGTTCTCGCTGGCCGTCGACGACGACCTTCACCCCTTCTACAAGGAGTTCAAGCGCGACCCCTTCATCGGCCCGGCGATCCGCCGGCGCCCATGGCTTCGGGCCAAGCGCCGCCCGTTCGCATGGGAGGCGCTGGCGTGGGCGATTACCGAGCAGCTGATCGAGTCCTCTCGCGCTGCGCAGATCCAGAAGCGGATCATCCGGAAATGGGGCCGCACGAGCGCCTGGAAGGGAAAGGGCGCCGAGTACCGCCCGCTCTCAGACCTTCCTTGTCACACGACCTTCGCCGGCATGGCGCCGGCAGAGCTTTCGAGCTGCGATCTCGCCCCCGCGCGCTCAATCGCCATGGTGAAGTGCGCAAAGGAGGTGGCCGCGGGCCGTGCCGACCCCGCCAACCGGGACGCCGACGCCCGTTTCCTCCGCATCTCGGAGATCGGCCCCTGGACTCTCCAGTGCCTTGGGCTCTTCGGCCGAGGAGAGTTCGACTCCCTGCCGGCGGGCGACCTCGCCTACGTGAAGCTCGTCGGCGTCGCGCAGGGCCTCGGGCGCCGAGCGATGGTCTCAGAGGTAGAGGAGTTCTACGCCCCCTACGAGCCGTTCCGAGCGCTCGCGGGAATCTTCTCGCTCAGCCACTACTCGTCAGCGCAGAGCAAGGCCCGCGGGCTGCCGATGGCGCCGGACTTCTACGCGGACGCCGCGGCCTAGCCGCAGCCGTTGGTGCCGATCAGATCGGCGCGCATGTTCCTGATCGTCGTGCCGAATTGGTTGTGCGCGACGACCTTGACCGGGTAGCAGTTGCGCGACGGGATCGAAAAGGCCTTCGTCTCGTAGTGGGAGAGCGGAGGCCGTTCGAGTGCCAGCGCCTTTTTCCTGTCGCCCTCATAGGTCACCGAGACCTTGCGCTCGTCGCGGCCGCCCTTGTCCATGCGGACCTTGACGGTGAAGGCGATGCCTTCGTCGTCTTCGGTCGCGCGGACGTACACGATGTCCGGCTTGAACGCCTGCGCCTGGGCGGGAACGAGAATCGCGACGACGAGCATCGCGGCGAAGATCAAAGGAAGCTTCCGCACCGATCGAGGATAAAGGCAGGGACATTGCCGCGCGCCGGGCGGTCGGTCAGCGCTGAGCTCGGCAGAAGCCGCGGATGGCGTCGTTGAACTGCTCAGGCTGTTCGAGGTTGCTCACGTGTCCTGCCCCCTGGATGACGACCAGCTCGGAGCCCGGAATCGCACTATGGAACTGTTCCGCAACGCTGAGCGGAGAGCGCGCGTCCTCCTCGCCCCAGATGAGAAGTGTTGGCACATCGACGGTATTCAGGATCGGGCGCTGGTCGGCGCCCGCGACAAGGCCCACCTGGATTTCGACCGACCTCGGTCGGGCGCTCGCGGCCATCTCCTCGATCAGCCGAACCGCTGCTTCGTTCGGCGCCGAGCCGAACATGCCGGGAAATCCGCTCGTGAAGTCCTGCGTCGGCGACGAGAGGACCCGGCGGACGCCCTCGACGCGGGTTGCGACTTCGTCCGCCGGGAGCGAACCCTTCCAGCCGGCGTATGAATCCGCGAGGATCAGGCTTGCGACGAGATCTGGACGCAGGCGATAGAGCTCCAACGCGACGACGCCGCCCCAGGACAGGCCGCAAACAGTGCCCGGGCCGAGATCGACCTCCTCGATGAGCCTCGCGAGGCACGTCGCGTAGCCGGCGAGCGTGAAGCCCTCGGGAAGATCATCTGACTGCCCGGTCCCTGGCTCGTCCCACGCGATGACGGTGAGCTCGTCGGAGAGTCCGTCGGCCTGGAGCCGCCAATAGCGGCTGTCGGACAACGCGCCGTGAAGGAGGAAGAGGGGCGGCCCGGCGCCAGAGCGCCTGTACGCGATGTTCAATCCGTCCGCCCGGATGGATTCCACCCTTCGGACTATCTCACGCTAAGTAACGGAGAGGGTGGGATTCGAACCCACGAGGCGGCTTACACCGCCCACACGATTTCCAGTCGTGCACCTTCAGCCACTCGGTCACCTCTCCAGTAGCGACCGGAAAGCCTAGAGCCCTGAGGCTTTCAGGTGAGCGACGGCGCCTGCGGCAGGCGGTCGAGCGCCTTTTGCATGTCGTCTTCTGAGAACTCGAGGTCTTCGAGCTCGCCACGGTGGTACTGGTCGTAGGCGGCCATGTCGAAGTAGCCGTGGCCACAGAGGTTGAAGAGGATCACGCGCTCCTCGCCGGACTCCTTGGCCTCGAGCGCCTCGTCGATCACGACCTTGATCGCGTGCGAGGGCTCGGGAGCGGGAAGGATGCCTTCCGAGCGGCCGAAGCGCACGGCCGAGGCGAACGCGTCGGTCTGGGTGATCGCCTGGGCCTCGACGACGCCTTCTTTGACCAGCGCGCAGACCGCCGACGCATCGCCGTGATAGCGCAGGCCGCCGGCGTGAACGGGCGGAGGGACGAAGTCGTGTCCGAGCGTGTACATCGGCATCAGCGGCGTCATGCCGATCGTGTCGCCGTAGTCGTAGGCGTAGACGCCCTTCGTGAGCGTCGGGCAGGCGGCGGGCTCTGCCGCGATGAAGCGTATGTCGCGGCCCGTCTGGAGCTTTTCGCGGATGAACGGGAACGTGATGCCGGCGAAGTTGGAGCCGCCGCCGACGCAGCCGATCACGACGTCGGGGTATTCGCCCGCGAGCTCGAGCTGTTTCAGGCATTCCTGGCCGATCACCGTCTGGTGGACGCAGACGTGTCCGAGCACCGAGCCGAGCGAGTAGTGGACGTCCTCGTTCGCTACCGCCAGCTCGACCGCCTCGGAGATCGCGATCCCGAGCGAGCCCGTGATGTTCGCCTGCTGCGAGCGACCGGCCTCGGTCAGCTCGGAAGGGCTGCGGTGGATCGTCGCTCCCCAGGCCTCGATCATCGCGCGGCGGTACGGCTTCTGGTCGTAAGAGACGCCGACCATGAACACCTCGCACTCGAGGTCGAACATCCCGCAGGCGAGCGAGAGCGCCGACCCCCACTGGCCCGCACCGGTCTCGGTCGTCAGCTTGCGGATCCCCTCGGCCTTGTTGTAGTAGGCCTGCGGAATCGCGGTGTTGACCTTGTGCGAGCCGGCGGGGGAGCCGCCCTCGTACTTGTAATAGATGTGGGCGGGCGTATCCAGGACCTTCTCGAGGCGCCGCGCGCGGAAGAGAGGAGTAGGGCGCCACATCGCGTAGATCTCGCGCACCTCGTCGGGGATCGGGATATCGGGCTCGGCCGACATCTCCTGCTCGATGAGCGCCATCGGAAAGAGCGGCGCGAGGTCCTCGGGGTTCAAGGGCTGCTGGGTGCCGGGATGGAGGGGCGGATGCTCGGGCGGTCCCAGGTCCGCCATGAGGTTCGTCCAGGTCGTCGGTATCTCCGACTCGGGCAGCAGATACTTGACGGGCTCGGGCACGAGGCCGATTCTAAGCGCGAGCCCTGGCTAGGGAGCCAGTCCGATCCTGCGATCGAACCCGGCGGGCGCGTGGATGTTCAGCATCCTGACCGGAACCTCACCGTCGTTTCGGAATCCGTGCTCGACGCCGGGGGGCACCAGGACGAAGGTGCCGGGCGGCGCCGCGGCCTCGCCGTCCTCCAGGACGAAGGTCATCTCGCCTTCGAGAATGAAGAACGAGTCGTCCTCGTCTTCGTGCGTGTGCGACTCGAGTTCGCGCCCTGCCTGGATGGTGATGATCGAGAGGTTGAACCGCGGCGTGTCAGTGGTTCGAGCGAGAAACTCGACGTTGCCGAGCACGTGGCCCTGGCCGGGCGGAACGACGATCGCTTTGGACACATCTCGATCCTAAGCGGAATCCTGCCACCGTGGTTACGATCGGGGCATGGCTGAGAACGGCACCTGGAACGTTTACCTGGCCGGCGAGATCCACTCCGATTGGCGGGAGCGGATCTCTTACGGCGTTCGCGAGGCAGGGCTCCCTGTCGAGCTCCTTGCGCCCGTGACTGACCACGAGGCATCGGATGACGTCGGCGTCGAGATCCTCGGCTCTGAGGACGACAAGTTCTGGCACGACCACAAGGGCGCGGGCGTGAACGCGGTCCGGACGCAGACGCTGATCAAGCGCGCCGACGTCGTGGTCGTCCGCTTCGGCGAGAAGTACAAGCAGTGGAACGCGGCGTTCGACGCCGGTTATGCCGCAGCGCTTGGCAAGCCTGTGATCACGCTCCACCCACCGGAGCACGATCACGCGCTGAAGGAGATCGACCGTGCCGCGATGGCAACCGCCGAGAGCCCCGAGCAGGTCGTCGAGATCCTGCGCTACGTGATCGCGAAGGACTAGCTCCGCGCGAATGTGGGCGCCCACGTGGCGCCTACTGAGTTTCCGTCAGCCCAGGCGGGGTAGACGTAATGGCATGTCTATGTCACTACCGATACTCCTGATCCTGATCGGCATTGTGCTGGCGATCCTCGTCCATTACGGACTCGGCATCGCGTGCATCGTGATCGGTCTCGTCCTGCTTATCTGGCCGCGCATCAGCTCGGGCAGCACCGCAAGAGTTTGACCGCAGGCGGGCCGCGCCTCGGCGCGGCCCGCTCCGCTTTCGTCGCGTTTTCCTCGCTAGCCTCTGGCCATCGCTCGGAGAGGTGGCAGAGCGGTTGAATGCGGCGGTCTCGAAAACCGTTATAGGCGTTTTCTCGTCTATCGAGGGTTCGAATCCCTCCCTCTCCGCTGTAGAGCCCGGGAAGGGTGGGCTGC
Organism: uncultured bacterium; assembly: GCA_963772035.1. GTDB lineage: Bacteria > Actinomycetota > Thermoleophilia > Solirubrobacterales > 70-9 > JALZKA01. The sequence continues at coordinate 424,153 of CAVYVT010000007.1, read as the reverse complement.
TCGACGGGGACCGCGGTCGAAACGCGACGGGCCCACTACGGAGGTAGTGTCACCGGGTCGCGGTGCATACGCCACGCGACTTCCAGAAGGAGAGGCCATGGAAGGTTCCACAACCCTTGAGACACTGCCTCGCGGCGGGCAAGTGCACGTCGTCGGTGCTGGTCCCGTGGGTCTTCTGTTGACGGCGTTGCTTCAGTCGATGGACGAGTTCTCCGTCCGCCTCTACGAGAAGCGGCGCGAGTACACGCGAACACGGATGGTCCAACTCGCGCCATACCTCGTGGCTGATTCGATCGAGAGCTACCGCACGGACGCCATCGATGGAGACAGCATCCAGGCCCTCTTCGACCCGCTCGAGCTCGAGACGGGGCTTGAGTTCAGGCAGTCGATGGCGCCGGAGCTGACGACCCTTCTTCACGACTGGACCCTGGGCTTCTGCCCGCTCAACGAGATCGAGCGCTCCCTGAGCGATCTAATCGATTCTCGCGGCTCCAACGGGCTGCAGCGCAGTGCGATCGGTCATATCGGCGGAGGAGGCCGAGACCATGCTCGAGCCGGGAGACGTCCTGATCGACTGCACCGGCAGTAGCTCGCTGCTTCGAGATCGGCTCATGCCCGGATCCAACGCGACGGACCAAGACACGAACACCTTCAAGATCCGGCTCGAGTACGCGCTCGTCATCACCTTCCTGTACGGCCAGACATACGACTGCAACGAGTACTGCAAGTACTACAAGAACCGCGACAACGCCCGTTACAAGTTCATCCCGATGGTGCACCGAACGCACTACGACGGAAGCGTGAGCCACGTCACGGGCATCGTGAACATCACCGCCGAGGAGTACGAGGCGATGCCGCCCCGATTCGACGGCGAGTGGCTTCGAAGCAACTTCCCGCACGTCACGGAGTCGATGGACCGCTTCATCGACAAGATCAAGCAGGAATCCAATGGCGAGCTGCTCGGTGACCTGCAGATCGTCCGGATACCGCTGGATCTGTACCGGGCTCGGAATGCGACCAACCGGCAGTGGCGGGCCACGGGACCCTCCGACCATCCATTCGCCAACTCCCCTGTGTTCTTGGCCGGCGATTCGGCCATCGGCTCTCCCTACTTCCAGTCGATCTCGCTTGGCTTCGAGTGCGCGATGTACCTGGCGGGACTCCTCGCGCAGCGTGACCTCCCGTTAAGAGACATGCTCGATCGCTACGAGGTGTTCATGTACAAGCAGTGGCTCCGCGTCTACATGCGCAGCAAGATGATCAAGCACAACAAGGATCTCTTCGAGTCCGTGGATGAGCCGCTCGCGCTGCTCGACAAGCTGCACATCTACTGAGGGGGTGGCCCGTTCACCCACATGGGGTAGGGGACGATGGAGGCGGTGGTTCGTCGGACACGCCGACCGGGACTCGGAGCACGGATACCGACGAGCCGAGCGCTCCTGCGGGGGAGTGCGAGCGCCAGGTGCTTGACGGCAAGTACATCAGCTACGTCTGCCCTGAGGGCGTAGAGCCGCCGGCGGACGACGGCGCTCAACTTCCCGATCCCGCGGCTGCCGAAGAGCCGGCTCCTGCCCCGGCCCCCGAGGGCTGAGGTCCGACGAGACGTCGACCTTCTTGAGGTCGACGGCCTGGCTCGGCAGAATGCGCCGGCATGAGCTCGATCGACCTCACCACCGCCAGCCCGTCCGAGATCTACGAGGCCGTCAAGGAGATGGACTCGGACGAGTTCGACGGCTTGATGGAGGATCCGGAGAGCCGCGACCTCATCACCAGCGCTCTCGTCGGCCACATGGCAGGGCTCTTCAGACCCGAGAAGGCGGGAGACCTGGAGGCTGTGATCCACATCAAGCTCTGGGACAAGCCGGGAGGCGGCTACGACCACTTCGAGATGCGCATCGCCAACGGCACCTGCCAGATCTCCGACGAGCCCGGGGACGACGCCCAGATGACGCTCAAGATCCGGCCCAAGGACCTGCGGGCGATGCTCGCGGGTGAGACCGGCCCTCGCCGGCTCGCGATGCGCCGGAAGCTCACGGTCCTCGGCGACCTGAAGCTCGGCGCGCGCCTGCCGGACCTGTTCGCCTTCTAGGCGCCTCTTCAACTCCGGCTTGACATTCCTCTGGCCGTCTGTATGGTTCGTGAACTGCATTCGACATTATCGAATGCAAATCAAGAGGAGGAGGAGAGAATGGAACACTCACTCGGACAGCGCTCGATGGCCGAAGGACTCGGTACCGCGTTGCTCGTACTCGTTGGCCCTGGCTCCGTGGTCGCGACTTTGAAGCTCGGGGGCGATGCAGCATTCACGGGAGCTGATCTCCTGGGGATCTCATTCGCCTTCGGACTCGTTATCGCCGCCATGGTCTATTCGATCGGGAAGGTTTCCGGCTGCCATATCAACCCGGCGGTCACTTTCGCGCTCGCGACAACCAAGCGGTTTCCCTGGAAGGAAGTCCCGGCGTACATGACGGCCCAGGTGATCGGTGCAGTAATCGGCGCCTTTGCGATCTGGGCATTGTTTGCTCAGGGCGGAATCGACCTCGGTATGGGTCAGACCTCGTTTGACGAGAGCACGACCAGTTGGGGCTCCGCGATCTTCGCTGAGGGGATCGGAACGTTCATCCTTATGTTCACGATCCTCGGGATCGTCGACAAGCGCTCCCCGGGTGACTTCGCCGGCCTGATCATTGGCGGTGTCGTCGTTGCGATCATCATGATCGTTGGCCCACTTACGGGTGCATCGCCTGAATCCGGCCAGGGCTTTCGGCCCAGAGCTGGTCTCGGCGATTGGCGACGGAGCGACGTTCTGGAACCAGTTTGTCCCCGTCTACCTCCTCCCCGGACTCGTGGGTGCGGCGCTGGCCGCCTTTGCCTACGACTTCCTGGCCACCCCGCGGATCGTCGAGAGGCCGATCGCGGAAGCCGTCACCCACCCCGATCCCGGTGCCTCGAACGGTGCCGACGGCTCCCGCGACCAGGTCGCGGCGGTCAAGTAAGGAGAATCATGAGCACCACAGTGGCAACGACGTTGAAGAAGTTCCTCAACGACCCCGAAGCGATCGTCGATGAGTCGGTCGCCGGGCTGGCCGCGGCGCATGGAGACATCCTGCGCTACGACGACGAGGCAAAGATCATCGTTCGATCGGATGCTCCGGTGAAGGACAAGGTCGCTCTGATTTCGGGCGGCGGTTCCGGACACGAGCCGCTTCACGGCGGATTCGTGGGGCCGGGGATGTTGGACGCGGCCTGCCCTGGCGCGGTCTTTACCTCTCCCGTCCCTGATCAGATGCTGGCAGCGACCAAAGCGGTCGATGCCGGTGCGGGTGTCGTCCATCTCGTCAAGAACTACACCGGCGACGTGATGAACTTCAAGCTCGCTGCAGAAGATGCGGCAGATGAAGGCATCGAGGTCGAGTCCGTTCTGCTTGACGACGACGTTGCCGTCCAGGACTCGCTCTATACCGCGGGACGTCGCGGCGTCGGGGCAACGGTCCTGGCAGAGAAGATCGCGGGCGCGGCGGCCGAGAGGCGGGGATGACCTGGCAGCAGTCGCCGGAATCGCTCGTCAGGTCAACGACAAGGCCCGCTCGTTCGGCATTGCACTGTCGTCGTGCATTCCGCCCGCCGGAGGGGAACCGATCTTTGATCTCCCCGAGGGCGAGATGGAAGTCGGGATCGGGATTCATGGCGAGCCCGGACGGCGGCGTGAGCCGCTCGCGAGCGCTCACGAGATCGCCGCGCTGATGGTCGACGCGGTCGTCTCAGCGATCTCAAGCCGGCAGCCGGCGCGAAGGTCCTGCCGTTCGTCAACGGGATGGGCGGCACGCCGCAGCTCGAGCTCTACCTCCTCTATGGAGAGGTGGAGAACGCGTTGAAGGAGGCCGGTCTCGAGCCGGTCCGCCGGCTGGTCGGGAGCTACATCACATCCCTCGAGATGGCGGGCGCTTCGCTGACGCTGCTCGAGCTGGATGACGAGATGACCACTCTGTGGGATGCTCCCGTCAAGACTGCGGCCCTCCGCTGGGGGGTCTGAGAGACGAATGGTCACTGAGTCGGTCGTGAACAACAAGACGATTACCAACTGGATGCAGCGAAAGCGCAACGGCCGTCAGCGCCCAGTGCGACTACCTCACCCAGCTGGATAGCGCCATCGGCGATGGCGACCACGGCCTCAACATGAGGCGTGGATTCGACTCAGTGACCAAGGCGCTGGCCGGGCAGGAGGATTCGCTCCCGCCCGGCCGGCTTCTGATCGTCGCCGGCAAGACGCTGGTCTCGACCATCGGCGGAGCGAGCGGCCCGCTCTGGGGCACCGCGCTGCGCCGAGCCGGTCGTTCGCTCGGCGACCGCAGCGAGCTCGAGGGCGAGGACCTCGTCGCGCGCTCGATGCGGCGCTCGACGGCGTCGTCGATCTCGGCGCCGCCACTCACGGGCGACAAGACGATGGTCGACGCGCTAGGCCCGGCCGTCGATGCGCTGCGTCATGCGATCGAGGCCGAACGGCCGGTCCCGGTCGCCCTCGGCAGCGGCCGCCGAGGCCGCCGAGGAGGGAATGCGAGCGACGATCCCGATGCAGGCTCGCAAGGGCCGTGCGTCGTACCTCGGCGAGCGTTCCGTGGGACATCAGGACCCCGGCGCGACCTCGACCGCGCTGATCGTGCGCGCGCTCGATGCCGCCGTGGCCGCCGAGGGCTGAGCCGTGGAACGGGCCCTCGACGGGCTTGCCGCCGCACCGGGCGGCCGTCGGCCGAGCTCGCGTCCTGGCGCCCGCGATGCTCGTCGATCGCGAGCCGCTCCGCCACGACCAGCGGCAGGGTGAGGTCGCGACGGCGCGTCAGGCGCTCGATCGCGCGGCCGCAGAGATCGAGGCGATCGCCGCGAGGCTGAGGCGCAAAGGACGGGCAACCGAGGAGGCGGAGATCGTCGAAACCGGCGCGCTGATCGCCCGCGATCCATCGCTTCAGCGAGAGGTCCTGGCCGCCGTGTTCGAGCGCGGGGTGCCGGCCGCGGCCGCGATTCTCGACTCCGCGGAGGCGCAGGCGGAGGTGGTCGCGGCGATCGACGACGCGCGGCTTGCCGAGCGCGCCGATGACATCCGCAGCGTCGGCCGGCGAGCGGCCGGGATTGGTCGGCCGCGCCGCCGAGCCGCAGCGAAGACGGCGCCCGCGACGGCGGCGGGGAGGTCCTGATCGCGGCGGATCTGGGCCCGGCCGAGGTCGCGGAGCTTGACGCGCAGGTGACCGGGATCGCCCTTGCGGCCGGGGCGTCTCGGCCCACGCCGCGATCGTGGCCCGCTCGCTTGGGATCCCGATGGTCGTCGGGGTCGGCGAGGATCTGCTCGCGGCCGCTCCCGGGAGCCGACGTCGTGATCGACGGGAACGACGGGAAGCGTGTTCCTTTCGCCGGCATGCCGAGCGGACCGAAGCGGCCGACGCTGGCGCTCAGCCGGCGCGACAGCGAGCCGCGCGCGAGGCGATCGCCACCCGCGACTTGCCGTCAGTGACCGACGACGGCCATTCGGTACGCGTGCTGGCAAACGTCTCGGGAGCCGCCGAGCTGGCGGTGGCCTTGGAGGCAGGCGCCGAAGGCGTCGGCCTGCTGCGCACCGAGCTCGCTTTCCTCGCCGCGCCCGAGTGGCCGACCGAGGACGAGCACCGACGCGCTTGACTCCGATCCTGGAGCAGTTCCAGGGCCGACCGGCGACGGTCCGGGTCCTCGACTTCGGCGGCGACAAGACGCCGCCCTTCCTGCGGGAGTCGAGCACGCGGAATCGAGCTGCTGCTCGACCATCCCGACGCGCTCGCGGCTCAGCTGCGAGCGATCTTGGCGAGCGCCGGGACCTCGGACTTGCGCATCCTGCTGCCGATGGTCGCGAGCGTCGACCAGATCGAGCACGCGCGGCTGGCGATGCTCGACGGCGGTCGAAGCGGTTCCGGGCGCCGTCGCCCCGGATCGGCGCGATGATCGAGACCACCGCCGGGGTTGACGCCGTCGCGCGCGATCGCTTCCGAGGTCGACTTCCTCAGTATCGGGACGAACGACCTCACCCATTCGATCCTCAACGCGACCGGTTCTCACCGCAGGTGGCGCTGAGCCCACAACCCTCGCGTCCTGCGGGCGATCGCGACCGTGGTCGAGGCGGCGAGCTCAGGCGCGGCGTGCCGGTCGAGGTCTGCGGCGAGGCGGCCTCCGACCCGATCGCCGCGCCGCTTCTTGATCGGCTCCGGGCATCGACGAGGTCAGCGTCGGTGCGGCGCGGGTCGGGCACGGTTCGGCAGTTGGATCCGGTCGCTCAGCTTCGCGGCGCATGAGCGACCTCGAGATCTCGAGCCCGGCGGCTGGAGTCGCCCGCTGCAGGTCGAGCAGCTGGTCGCCGGCGATCGTCGGAGCGCCTATCGCTACACGAGCGAGTCGACGCAGACGGTGAGGTTCTCGAGCGCCCGGTCGGCGTCGGAGCCGCTGGCGCTGAGGCGCAGCGTCGACCCGCCCCTGGCGCCTAGCGCGAGCACGGCGAGCAGGCTCTTTGCGTCCGCCTCGCGGTCGTCCGCGGCCACGGTGATGTCAGCGTCGAACTGCATCGCCGCGCGGACGAAGTTGGCAGCCGGCCGAGCGTGGAGGTCGACCGTCGGCAGGCAATTCGACACGGTCTCAGAGCTTGTCTGACACCGCGCGTCCCTCCGCCGCTTCGACGACGCCGTCGATCGGGATGCCGCCGATGAAGGCGACCGCGGCCGCGAGGCGCCCTCGACGAACGGGGCGTCGACCAGGCGTGCATGTCCGTTCGCGGACTTTCGAGCACGTGGCGGGTGGTCAACACGGAGCTGCCGAGGTCGGCGAGCACAACCACCCCACCACCGTCGATCCGCGCGCCGCACGGCGGTTCGCACTCGGTCCTCGTCGGTTCCGAGCTCGCCCGTCGGGACCGCCGCCCGCTGCGATGATGTTCACGTCGGGCCCGGCCATCTGGGCGGCTAGCTCGGCCAGGCCCTCGGCGAGGGCGGCGCTGTGCGAAACGAGCACGATCCCGACCATCTGGGGTGCCTCTTCCGCCATCCGGGGTAGTCTACATCATCGAAGGCCATTCGACAATGCCGAATCAGATCGAACAAATCCAGGAGGATCAGAGCACCGAAGACGGGCAGGACTAAGGGAACGATTCAGTCCGTCGACCGCGCCGCGCGGATCCTTCGAGCGCTCGCCAGCGGACCCACGACGGCTTGGCGTCAGCGAGCTTGCCGACCGGCTCGGACATCACACGCCCGACCGTCCACGGCCTGCTCCAGACGCTGCAGGCGCACGGGTTCGTCGAGCAGGATCACGAGTCCGAGAAGTACCAACTCGGCCCCGGGCTCCTGCATCTCGGCAACTCGTACCTCGATCTCAACGAGCTCCGCGGCCGCTCGATCGTCCATGCCGAGCGCCTCGCCGAGCGCACCTCGGCCGCGGTCCGGGTCGGTGTCATGCATGGCCCGAGCGTAGTCGTCGTCCATCACGTGTTCCGCCCGGACGCCGCCTTTCAGGTGCTCGAGGTCGGAGCCGAGCTTCCGGTCCACGCGAGCGCGCTCGGCAAGGCGATGCTCGCCTATGCGCCGCGAGAGCTGGTCAACGATCATGGTGGCCGAGGGGCTGCCGAAGCTGACCGGCCGAACGCTGCCGGCCAAGGGCCTTCGAGACGAGTTCAAGGCTGTTCGCGAGACCGCGGATCGCACGTGAGCGTGACGAGGCCGTGTTCGGGCGAGTCGAGTCTCGCGGGGGCGATCTTCGATCGGACCGGGCGCCGCCGTGGGCGCGATCGGTGTCGTTGGCGAGACCGAGACGATCATGCCGCGCGGCCCGTCGAAGGGACTGCGGGCCGCGGTGGCAGACGCCGCTCGCGGCATCTCCCGAGAGCTGGGGGCTCGCCGTTGGCCAGTCGCGCTTGGCCAGGAAGGGTCCTGAACGCCACTCAGCTCAGGAAGCGCGCTGCGAGTCGACCCATCTGAGGATCGCCTTGCCGTGCTTGATGACGGTGCCGTCTGCGAGGACGAGAGTCGGCAGCTTCGTGTCTCCCGTCGCCTCATGAAGCTCGTCCCTGTTGCCCTTCCTCAAGAACGGGATCGGGTGTCCGTGGCCGCCCATCTTCTTCTCGTACTCGATCCCGGCCTCCTGAAGCGCCTCCTGGACTTTGCGGCACGGGTGGATGCTCGGCCCCTCCATGTCGCCGTGGCAGACCCAGAGGGTCGGTTTCTGCGGTGGTGCAGCCGTGGCTTCCATGACTCGGAAGGTATCCGAGCCGCCCTACTCAGGCCAGAAGTCCTCTTCGAGCTCGACGTCCGCTTCGATGTCATCCACCCGAACGGAGCAGAGGATGACCTCGGCCTCGTCTTCGCCGTCGTTGTGGATCGAGCGCACAGCCTGGGGAGCTATGCGGACCGCGGTCTTGGGGCCGGCCTCGAAGACGTCGTCGCCGATCTTGAACGTCACCGTGCCGCCGACGACGAACACGATCTCCTCCTGGGTTGCGTGCTTGTGCCCGTAGCTGCCGCGGCCGCCGGTCCCGGGCGGCATCAGGCGCCATGAAAACGCGACCTGCTCGGCGTCCGTCGCGCCCCCGAAGGAGCGGAGCTCACCGAAGCCGGGGTACTTCGACATGAAGTCCTCGGCCTCCTCGCGCTTTGCGACTGAATAGTCAGTGCTCATGCCATCTCTCCTCTCACCGGAGCCGTCGGCTCCGTTGACTCGTCTTCCATGGTCTCACCGATTGGCTCCGGTTCGGCGCTGGGGCCTCCTCCGAGCCTGAATGTCAGGATCGCCAGGCCGGCGATCGCCACGAGGATGGGGGCGCCTCCCTGGATCGCAAGCGTTCCGCGGGCGCCGATGGCCTCGACGAGAAAAGCGCCGATCGCAAGCGCGCCGAGCTCCGCCCCGTTCCTCAGAGCGTTGTAGGCCGCGCCTGAGCGTCCATGCGCGTTTGCCGGCGTGCGCTCGTGGATCAGGGTTCGGACCAGGACGTTCTTTGTGCCGTGCCCGATGCCGCCGACGAGGTAGCAGCCGATCGCGAGCGGCAGCGACAGCACGATCGTCTGGACGGAGAGCCCGGCGCCCTGGACCATGATCATCACCATCGCCATCGCGGCCAGCGAGGTCGCGCCGATTCGTGACGAGATGAAAAGAGCTCCGGCGGCCATCCCCAGCGTCCAAGCGGTCATCACGGCGCCGTACCCGAAGTCGCCTCCGTCGAGGTCCTCCCGCACGTAGAAGACCTCCGCGGTCGCAACGCCCGTCATCAAGAGCAGCGTCACGAAGGTCACGCCCATCATCAGGCGCAGAACCGCGTCGTGGCCAAGGATCTCGAAGCCCCCTCGAACCTCGTGCTCTTCGCCTTCGCCGGTCGGAGCGGGGCGGCGCCGCACCGAGAGCATCCACGCGGCGCCGGCCACCGCACAGAAGGTCAGCGCGTTCAAGGCCAGCGCGATCTCGATCCCGCCGGCGGCCGCCAGCGCGCCACCTACGATCGGCCCGATCGTCATACCCATGTAGCGGGCGGTCTCGACATGGCCGTTGAGAAGCTTCAGCCGCTCGCCCGAGGCGATCGATCCGGTCAGCGCGAACTCCGCGGGCGCCGAGAAGGCGTTGACCGAGCCAAGCACGGCAACGAGCGCGATGATCGCGGCCACCGAGTCTGTGGCGAGAATCAGCGCGGCGGCGATCACCGCCTGAACGAGCGAGGTCCAGATCAGGAGGCCCCGCGTCTCGACGCGGTCGATGAGCTTCCCGGCGGGCGACGAGAGCAAGACCATCGGCCCCCACAGAGCGACGAACAGGCCGGACACCGCCCAGCCGGACCCGGAGATCTCCGAGACCAGCGCGGCTAGCGGCACGAGCGCCAGAAAGTCGCCGCCGGCCGAAAGGCCGACGGCTCCTACGAGGAGCCGGGAATCTCGCTTCCCCCCATCAGGCATCGCTTCTACAGTCGCTTTTCTCCGAAGAACGTTGCCATCGGGTTTCCGTTGAAGTTCTCGATCGGCTCGTAGCCCGCGCCCGTGTACATCCGGCGGGCGCCGTGCTGGTCGGGGCCGGTGTCGAGCCGGGCGCGCTCGTAGCCGAGCTCGCGCGCCGCCTCCTCGAGCGCCACCAGGAGCTGCCGGCCCAGCCCTGCGTTGCGCGCTGCGGGCACGACGTACATGCGCTTGATCTCGCACGCGCCCTCGCCGAGGTCCTTGACTCCGCCACCGCACACAGCAGCGCCCGACTCGTCGTAGCCGACCAGGAAGACCCCTCCCGGGGGGCCCAGCTCCTTGGGCCCGGCCTTCGGCATCTCCGGGCCGTCGAGGACGAGGCCGGTGTAGATCTGGGCGATCTCTTCGCGCATGGCCATGACCAGCGAGTGAGCCGGCTCCTCTTCTAGCGGGACGGGGCGGAAAGTGATCGTCATGGCGTCTAGCGTAGGCTGAAATCCATGGCCGAGCCCGCACTCACAGGACACTGCGGATGCGGCGCTGTGCAGTTCGAGATCGACGAGCCGCTCGAGGCCGCCGGCTACTGCCACTGCACCCGCTGTCAGCGCCGCACCGGCGGGGCGGCGTCCGCGAGCGCGCGAGTCGCGCCCGGCTCGCTCAGGGTCGTCGCGGGCGAGGAGCATCTGCGCGCGTGGGAGCCCGAGGGCGGCTTCGCGAAGGTCTTCTGCGGCGAGTGCGGATCGGCGCTCTTCGGTCGTGCGCCGGGATCGGATGAGAACTCGCTCGTGAGGATGGGCGTGATCGACGGCGACCCGGGCATTCGAATGATGGGTCATCAGTACCTCGAGAGCGCAGCCGTCTGGGAGCCCGTTCCAGACGACGGGCTTCCGCGCTTCGACGGGCCTTTTCCCGGGCCCTGACTCATGGGAGGACGAGGATGAGACTCTCCATCCCCGCCCTTCGCCCCCTCCGATACCGGGACTTCCGGCTCCTATGGACCGGATTGGCCGTTTCGCTTGCGGGGGACGGGATGTGGCTGGTGGCGCTTGCCTGGCAGGTCATCGAGCTCGATGGCGGCCCCGTGCAGCTCTCGATCGTTGCGACCGCGTACAGCGTCGGGCTGATCGGGCTGATGCTCCCTGCCGGGATCATCGCCGACCGTCTGCCTCGCCGCGTCGTGATGCTCAGCGCGGACCTCCTGCGTGCGGCCACGGTCGCGGTGATCGCCGTGCTCTCCCTCACCGACGGGCTCGAGCTCTGGCACCTTGCGGTCGCAAGCGGCGTGATCGGCATGGGGGAGGCGCTGTTCATCCCCAGCTACACGGCGCTCGTCCCGCAGCTTCTGCCCGACGACCAGATCCTGGCGGCCAACGGCCTCGAAGGGATGCTTCGCCCGCTCGCCCAGCAGGCGGTGGGACCGGCGATCGGCGGGCTCGCCGTGGCCCTTCTCGATCCGGGCCTGGCGATCGGTATGGCTGCGGCGGCCTATGTGTTCTCCGCATCGTGCCTCTGGCTGATGCGCGTCGACTCCAGGCCTGAGAGGGAGATCGAGGAGCACCGCAGCGCATTCTCGGATCTTCGGGAGGGCGTGGCGTACGTGCGCCGGACCCCCTGGCTGTGGGCAACGCTCATCTTCGCGTTCGTTGCCGTTTTCTTCTTCGTCGGGCCATTCGAGGTCCTCACTCCGTTCGTGATCTCCGACCGGGTCGGGGGAGGGTCGGCCGAGTACGGGGTCCTGCTGGCGACGTTCGGCATCGGCTCGGCGATCGGCGCCCTGGGAATCTCGTCGCGGCCGCTGCCTCGACGCTACCTGTCGGTGATGCTCTGGACCTGGGGGCTGGGGCTTTTGCCGCTGGCCCTCTTCGGCATCGCAACTCAGCTCTGGGTTCTTCTCGTCGTAGCGATGGTGGTCGGCATCACCGAGGGGATCGGAACCGTCATCTGGGGAACGCTCCTACAGCGCCGGGTTCCCGACGAGCTGCGCGGTCGTGTCTCGAGCCTCGACTTCTTCATGTCCCTCGCGCTGCTTCCCGCGTCGATGGCGCTCGCCGGCCCGGCCGCGGAGGCGTTCGGCTTGACGGCCGTGTTCGTCGTGGCCGCGGTCGCCTCGGCGGCTGCCGCGCCAATCATGTTCCGGCTGGGGCGACTCGGCGAGGATGAGCTCGCGCACCCCCTCAGCTGATGGATGCAACGGAGCTCATTCTCGTCGCGCTTGGCGTCACCGCGGGGGCGACGCTCCAGTCGGCGATGGGCTTCGGCTTCGCGCTGGTTGCCGGCCCGGCCGTGTTCGCGGTCACCGAGCCGGAGGAGGCGATCACGATCCTGCTTGCGCTGGGAACGGTCCTGAACCTCCTGATCATGCTCGCGGAGAGGCGGCCGTCCGAGGTGAGGCGCGGCGAGGTCGTGCGCATTCTCGGGTGGGCGGCGCCGGGGGTGGTGGCCGGGATCTTCATCCTCATCGCGCTGTCGAAGCCGACCCTTCAGGTGATCGTCGGCATCGCTGTGATCGTCGCGGTCGTGATCCAGGCGCGAAGCGCGTATGGCGAAGTGAAGGAAGGCAACCCTGTCGCGCGCGCCGGGGCAGGGCTTGCCGCGGGCACGCTCACGACCACCACGGCGACCGCCGGACCGCCGCTGGTCCTGTTCCTCCAGAGCATGGGCGTGCGGCCCGAGGAGTTCCGCGACACGATGGCCGCCCTTCTGCTCGGGCTCAACATCATGGGCGCGATCGCGCTCGTCATCGCGGGCGGACGAGCTGACTTGCCGGAGCTATGGGTGCTCGGCGTGCTCATCTGGATGGTCGTCGTTGGCCGTTCGGGCGGCAGGATCCTCTTCGACCGGTTCGACCAGCGCTCGTTCCGCGTCGCCGGACTCGGGCTTATCGTCGTGTCGGGCGCCGCCAGCATCGTGGCGGGGCTCGTAGCCGGGTAGCTTCCCCCGAGGTGGACTCTCGTGGCGACGGATATGAGATCTCAAGCGATCCATCGCGGCTCGATATCAACCTCATCTGGGGTTTCCTGAACACGGCCTACTGGTCGGCCGGGGTAGAGCACGACGTGGTCGTTCGCTCGATCGAGGGCTCAACCGTATTCGGGTTGTACGCGCCGGACGGCACTCAGGCCGGGTTCGCCCGCCTGGTCACCGACGGTGCGACCTTCGCGTGGCTGGCGGACCTGTTCGTCCTCGAGGAGCACCGCGGCCGCGGCATGGGCGTCCGCTTGGCGAAGGCGGCCGTCGACGAGGCTGACAGGCTCGGTCTACGCTCGCTGATGCTCGCGACCAAGGACGCGCACACGATGTACGAGCGGTTTGGATTCGCGCCTGTGCCGTCGGGCCGGTACATGCGCCGCCCGAGCGACTAGAGCTTCAGGAGCGCTCCAGGACCTCGGCCAGCCGCGGCTCGCCGCACGATCGCATTACGAGCGCAAGGCGCGCTGCTGCAACTGCCCCCTCCGGGCTCGCAAGGTTCTCGGCATTCGCAAGAACCTCGTTTGCGCGTCCGAAGCCGATCGCGGGACGGCTGGCGAGGAGGCGCCCGCTCCAGCGAACGGCCGCGCGCTCGTAGCGATCAGGGTCCTGATCGCGGATGAGGAGCAGGATCCGCAGCGCGTCCTCGAGCTCGATCCGCTCGCAATCCACGGCCGTCAACCGGACGAGCTCGAGATTTCCCCGTTCGATCGCGCGAAGTAGTCGGGAGCGGGGGGAGCCTGCGGCGGTCACGAACATATGTTCGCACCCGAGTCAAGATCGCTCGGACGCCGGCGAAGTACCTTTTGCCCATGGCTGGCTACGCGGCGTTTCTACGGGGCATCAACGTGAGCGGCCGCAGGGCAACGAAGAGCCAGCTGATCGCGGCGTTCGAGGCGTGCGGCTTCGAGGATGTCTCCACATTCAGGGCCAGCGGCAATGTCCTCTTCGAGCACCCCGGGCGCGGGAAGCCGAAGGTGCCCGAAATCGAGGCCGCGCTGGAGAAGGAGATCGGCTTTTCCTCTCAGGCTTTCCTGCGCTCGGCCAGTCGCCTGAACCGGATCGCCGGCCTGGACCCGTTCACGCCAAAGCAGGTCAAAGCCTCTAAGGGAAAGCTGCAGGTCGTGTTCCTCGAGAAGAAGCCATCGCAGTCCGCCACAGCCGAGGCTTTGGACCTGCAGCTCGATTCGGATCCCATTGCAATCGACGGATCCGAGCTTTTCTGGCTTCCCGCTGAGGGGACCCAGACGACCGAGCTCGACCTCAAGGCGCTGTGGGGCCTGCTCGGCCCATGGACCATGCGAACCATGGGCACTGTGGAGCAGATTGCGGCCAAGCTCTGTTAGGGTCGCCTTATTAGGCATACCTAACAATGACTCTTGGAGGGTTTGAACGCGGTGAAGCTTGGAATCAGAAGCACCTTGGCGGCCGGTGCCGTCGGACTGGCCTTTGGAGTGGCCGGATGTGGTGACGACGAATCGGATTCCGATTCGGAGTCGGGCACGGAGGAGTCGAGCTCTGAGCTCGCCGCCATCGAGACCTATCTGACAGACCACTCCGCGGAGCTCGTCGAGCAGGTCACGATCCTTCAGGAGAAGGGGCAGGAGTACTACGACCTCGCCGAGTCCTACGACTTCGACTACGAAGCGATGATGAAGGAGTCGGGCGACGAGGTCGAGGGCATCATCCTCGACTCCCAGGAGGCCTTCGAGGCCGCCAACCCGGCTTATGAGGAGATGGAGGGAGTCGTTGCGGGCGTGCCGCGCCTTGCCCAGTACGACGTCGACATCGACGCCGGCAGCGACGCGAGCGACCCGGAGAGCGCCGTTTCATTCTCGCTCGAGACGCCGGACGGCGAGACTCTCGAGCAGCCCGGCAACCTCTTCTTCATCACGGAGACCGCGCTTTACGGCACGAACCCGGACTTCGCCGCCGACGTTCCGCAGGACCTGAACGGCGACGGCAAGGAGGAGACGGGCGAGGGCGTCCCGGACGCGAACATCTATCTCGCTGCCGTGGACGAGTTCCTCAGCCAGGCCGAATCGCTCGACGCCGACGCTCAAGAGTTCGAGGCCACCGAGTCCGACGCCTTCACCGCGATCACGGTGATGACCCCGACCATGGCCGAGTACTTCGAGGCCTGGAAGAACTCGGAGTTCATCGCCGGCGAGAAGGCCTCCGAGCTCGGATTCGTCGCGACGTCGCGACTGTCCGACATCGCGGACATCCTCGAGGGTCTCGTCTTCGTCTACGACGAGGTCGAGCCGGTCATCGCAGAGGAATCGCCGGAGCAGGCCGAACAGACGGCTCAGGAGCTCCAGGACCTCCTCGCGTTCGTCGAGGACCTGCGCGACCGCGAGGAGCAGGGCGAGCAGTTCTCCGCGGAGGACGCCGACACGCTCGGATCCCAGGCACAGCGCCAAGCCGAGGCCATCGCCGGGCAGGTCACTCAAGCTGCCGAACAGTCCGGCATCGAAATCCAAGACGCCTAGGGCGGGACCAGACAGGGCCGACGCCTCCAGGACGGCCCTGTCTGGTCTACTCTTAGGGCTCCCTAATTCGGGAACCCGAATTTGCGCCTGACTCGCCTAGCCACAGCCCTCGCACTCGCAACGCTCTCAGTCCTGGCATTTGCCCCGACTGCGGGGGCCAAGGCTCCCTACGAACACGCCGACACGATCGCCGCGGAACTCTTCGACGCCCGCTCGAGTCTGATCCTCGACGGCGGCGCCCAGGCGGCCAAAGACGTGGAGGCTGCACGCGAAGCTTTTTCAGGCGCGCTCGCGGCCGGTCTTAAGAAGTCCTCTCCCAAGAACTACAAAGCGCTCCAAGCCGCACTCGAGGACGCCGAGCAGGCGGTCGCCGAGGGAGACGAAGTAGGCGTTGCGGCGGCCCGGGGCGAGGCCCTGGCCGCGCTTCGCCACGGCGCGTACGACGTCGCGATCGAGGCGACCGCCGGCAGCCAGGTCGATCGCGCGCGTGCTTGGCTTCTGATCCGGGACTTCCGCCAGATCACCCGCTTCACCCGCCCGGGCGTAGATGCCACCAGCGCTCTCGATCAGCTCGAGGCCGGCGACATCACGGCCGACGAGGCCGTTCTGAGCGTTCGGAAGGACCTTTACGACGCGTATCAGACGCGCCTCACCACCTTCCTGGACGAGGCCGATCAGGCATCCCAGCGCGGGTACAACGCAACCCTCGCCGAGAGCGCGGCGCTCGCCAACGGCTACTGGGAGATCATCTCGCCCGAGTACCAGTCGCAGCGCTCCGTGGAAGATCGCAAGGAGGTAGACGAGACCTTCTCGGCCATCGCCGCCGATGCGCTCCGCGGCGACGACCGGACCTTTCGCGCCGACCGCGACGAGGTGCTGGAGCAGATCGACGGCTTCACCGCGGCTCCCTTCACGCCGGAGGAGGAGGTCCGCCGCGCCCAGCAGTTCATCCGCTTCCTCGATCTGGTGCCGGTCGAGTACGACCGCGGCACGAACGACAGCGAGGTCACGCTCGCCTTCGAGGTCGGGGAGGCGGTCGCGTTCTCCGAGGCCGCTCAGCAGGCGTTCACAGACCTCGAGCCGACGCTTGCCGGAATCGATCCCGAGGCGTCCGCGGAGGTCGAGGCCGCGCTGGTGGAGCTCGAGGCCATCTCGAAGGCGGCCAACGAAGGTGGCGAGGTCGCCTCGCAGGACGAGATCGAAGCCGTTCACGAGACCGCCGCGACCGGCTTCGAGGAGATGGCGCCCGAGGAGTGGCTGGAGTCGAGCTCGGAGGCGGACTTCGACCTTGTCGACATCAGCCTCGACCAGATGGAGGCCGCGGTCTCCGCCGGCGAGCGCGAGCAGGCCGAACAGGCCCGGCTATCCGCCTACGCCTTTTTCGAGTTCGGGCCCGAGCGCCTGCTGCGCGCTCTCGACCCGGCGCTGACGCAGGAGATCGAGGGCTACATCTGGTTCGGCGCGAACGACACGCCAGGGCTGGCTGAGCTGATCGCGAGCGATGAAACGACAGCTCGCGAAGTGACCGACACGCGACTTGTGCTGGACGAGGCCCTGGAGCAGGCGCGCGGGACGACGGGTGACGGCGCGAGCGACGTCACGGTTGTCACCAATGCCGCCCTGATCGTCTTCCGCGAAGGCCTCGAGGCCATCCTCATCATCGCCGCGATCACGGCCAGCATGGTGGGCGCAAACCGCCGACTCAGAAAGCCCGTGATCCGCGGCGCGCTCCTTGGCCTGCCCGCATCGGCGGCCCTGTTCCTGGTCGCGATCCTTCTGTTGGACCAGCTCTCGCAGTACGGCGAGAAGCTCGAGGCGATCGTCGGAATCGTTGCGGTCTTGGTCCTGATCTTGGTGCTCAACTGGTTCTTCCACAAGGTCTATTGGACGGAATGGATCGCCTCGCACCGCAAGCGCTCGAAGGTCCTCACGGGGGCCGTGGTCGGGGGCGTTGCCGCCGGAGCGACCGTCTTCGGCCTCTACTTCCTGGGCTTCACGAGCGTCTTTCGCGAAGGCTTCGAGACCGTTCTCTTCCTGCAGGCGCTTCAGCTCGAGTCCGGGACGCCCATCGTCCTTGCCGGCGTCACCCTGGGGCTCCTGGGCGTGGCCGCGATCGGGACCCTCACCTTCAGGCTGGAGCAGAAGCTCCCCTACAAGCGGATGCTGATCGTGACCGGCGTCCTGATGTCGCTCGTCCTCGTGGTCATGGTCGGCAACACGCTCAGGACTCTCCAGGGCGTGGGCTGGCTGTCGATCACGCCGATCGACGTGGAGTTCCCGCTCTGGATGGGGACCTGGCTGGGGATCTTCCCGACGTGGGAGACGATCGGCGGCCAGCTCGCCGCTTTCGCCTTCGTCATCGGCAGCTACTACGCAGCCGAGTGGGTCCGCAAGCGGCACGTGCGCCGCGCGCTGGCGAACGCCAAGTCCGAGCTCGATTCCGGCGACGAGCTCGCCGAGCCCGTAGCCGTCGGGCATGGGAACGGCAGCGGCAACGGCCGCCATGGCGGCAATGGGAACGGCTCGCGCCCGGAGATCGACACCTCGAAGGCGCCGCAGCGGATTGAGCTTGACCGGGAGCGGGAAGCTGCACCTCGTGGCAAGCGCTGACGAGCTCTCGCACATCTTCGACTCCGTCGTTGGCACGGTGACCCTGCGGGCCGCCGATACCGGTTTGCAGAGGCGCTTCTATGAAGAAGGGATCGGCCTGGCGACGATCTCCGAGGATGGCGGAGTCGCCGAGCTGCGAGGCGCCGGCGAGCATCCGCTCGTGCGCCTCGACTCGACGCGCACGGCTGCCGCGGAGCCGGCGCGCGTGCCGCACACCGGGCTCTTCCATACGGCTTTCCGCTACCCGGACCGCGCGTCGCTTGCCGCAGCGGTGGCTCGAACAGCCCGCTTGGCTCCGGAGTTCCAGGGCGCGTCCGACCACGGGGTCTCCGAGGCCGTCTACTTCGCCGACCCCGAGGGCAATGGGATCGAGCTCTATCGCGATCGCCCCTTCGAGGACTGGCCGGAAGCCGAGGAGGGACGAGTCGGCATGTTCACCGCGCCCCTTGACCTGCCGGCGCTCCTCGAGGAAGCCGGCCAGGCCGTGGCTCCGGACATCGGCCACATCCACCTGATGACATCGGATGTTGCCGGCGCTCTCGAGTTCTGGCGCGACGCGGTCGGACTCGACGAGCGCCAGCGCTTCGGCCCCAGCGCGGCGTTCCTGGCCGAGGGCCTCTATCACCACCACCTGGGTGCCAACTCGTGGCAATCCGCCGGCGCGAGTGCCGCCCCGTCGGACAGGCCCGGCCTGGATTCGTTCGAGCTCCGCATGCGTACCGTCGACGCGGTCGACGCGGCCGCGGACCGCCTCGAGAGGGCAGGCGTTGCGGTCGAACGCGCCGAAGGCTCGGCCGCCTTCGACGACGTCGATGGAAATCGGGTCTTGCTCAGCTTGCGGTCGTAGCCGCCGGCTGTTCAGCCGCGGAGCCCTTATTGAGCGGGTGGTGGCACGCTGCCCATTGCGTGCCACGGTGCCGAACGAGCTCGGGCTCGACGTCCGAGCAGATCTCGGTTGCGTACGGACAGCGCGTGTGGAAGCGACAAGCGGATGGCGGGGCGGCCGGCGAAGGAACATCGCCCTCGAGGATCCGCTCTTCGCGCTGGGCGTTTGCGCGCGGGTCTGGGATCGGCACCGCTGAGAGGAGAGCCTCCGTATAGGGGTGGACCGGGTTCGAGTACACCTCCTTGGAGGAGCCGATCTCGGCGATCTTCCCGAGATACATGACGGCAACGCGATCCGCGACGTGGCGGACGACGCCGAGGTCGTGCGCCACGAAGATGTAGGTGAGGCCGAATTCGCTTTGCAGGTCGCGGAGCAGGTTGATGATCTGTGCCTGCACCGATACGTCGAGAGCGGAGACGGGTTCGTCGGCGATGATCAGCTTGGGCTTCAGCGCGAGCGCCCGAGCGATGCCGATGCGCTGGCGCTGACCGCCTGAGAACTCGTGGGGGTAGCGGTTGAAGTGCTCGGTGGGGAGCCCCACCCGGTCGAGAAGCTCCTCGACCTGGGAGCGGAGCTCCTTGCCGTCGGCGATGCCGTGAAACTTGAGCGGATCGCCGATGATCTGGCCGATCCGCTTCCGGGGATTGAGCGACGCGTAGGGGTCCTGGAAGACCATCTGCATGTCGCGCCTGAGCGGCCTCAACGCCCGCTTGGAGAGCTCGGTGAGCTCGACGCCCTCGAACTTGACCGACCCAGAAGTTGGCTTGAGGAGCTGAAGGATCGTGCGGGCGAGCGTCGACTTGCCGCATCCGGACTCGCCGACGAGGCCGAGCGTCTCGCCCTCGGCGACGGTGAACGAGACCCCGTCCACCGCCTTCACTGCGCCGATCTGGCGATCGACGATCACGCCGGACTTGATCGGAAAGTGCTTCGTGATGTCCTGCACTTCGAGGAGCGCGCTCGGGTGAGCTCATGCGGCCGGTGCCTCCAGGCCGATATCGCCGGTATCCAGGACCCGGAGCGATTTCTTCTGCTCGCTCGAGAGCCAGCAGCGATCGAGCTGACCCGGTGCTCCGCCGCGCTCCGCGAGGTCTGGATGCTCCGTGCACTTACTGAAAGCGTGCGGGCAGCGCGGCCGGAACTTGCATCCCTCGGGCGGGTTCGCCAGCGACGGAGGCTGGCCCTTGATCTGGGAGAGCCGCTCGCGGCCGGGCCTGTCCATCCTCATCACGGATCCCAGGAGGCCCCACGTGTACGGGTGCTGCGGCGCGTAGAAGATCTCGTCCAGAGTCCCCTTCTCGACGATCTCGCCCGCGTACATGACGAGGACGCGGTCGGCGATCTCCGCGACCACGCCGAGGTCGTGCGTGATCAGGATCACGGCCAAGCCGCGTTCCCGGTTCAGCTCTCTCAGGAGGCGCAGGATCTGCGCCTGGATCGTGACGTCGAGCGCGGTGGTCGGCTCATCGGCGATGAGGATCCGGGGCTCGAGTGAAAGCCCCATCGCGATCATCGCGCGCTGCCGCATGCCGCCGGAGAACTCGTGGGGGTACGAGCTCGCCCTCTGGGCGGCGCCCGGAATCCCGACCTGCTCCAGGAGCTCGATCGCCTGCTCGTGCGCCTCTTCGTCTGAGATGTCGCGGTGAGCCTTGATCTGCTCGGAGATCTGGTCGCCGATCCGGTAGACCGGGTTGAGCGAGGTCATCGGGTCTTGAAAGATCATCGCGATGTCGTCGCCTCGCAGCCTGCGAAGGTCGTCGTCGCCGGCCGAGATCAGGTCCGTCCCCTCCAGGTTCGCGGTCCCGGTGATCGTGGCGTTGCGGTCTCGCGTGAGGCCCATGAGGCTCATCGCGGTCACCGACTTGCCGCAGCCGGACTCGCCGACGATCGCGACGACCTCTCCGGGCGAGACGTCGAACGAGACGCCGTCCACGGCCTGGACGTTGCCGTCCTCGGTCTCGAACGAGACCCTGAGGTCTTCGACTTTCAGGAGCGGGCCGCTCACGTCGCCGCCTCACCCGAGTCGAGGCGGATGCGCGGATCCAGGAACGCGTAGACGATGTCGACGATCGCGTTCACGATCACGACGAAGAAGGCGCCCAGCATCGTCACGGCAAGGATCGGCGGGACGTCGAGCTGCCCGATTGCCTCAGCCGAGTACTGCCCCACTCCCTGGAGGTCGAAGACGGTCTCGGTGAGGATGGCTCCACCGCCGACCACCACCGCGAAGTCGAGGCCCCAGAGGGTGACGACCGGGATGAGCGAGTTGCGCAGGACGTGCTTGAAGAGGACGCGGCGCGAAGAAAGGCCCTTGGCCCTCGCCGTGCGCACGAAGTCCTCGTTCGAGGTCTCGAGGAGGTTCGAGCGCAGGACCTGCGAGTACACCCCGATGAAGAGGATCGACAAGGCGATCCACGGCAGGATCAGGTGATGGATCCATTCGAACGGGTTCTCGGTTATGGGCACGTAGCCGCCGTTCGGGAACAACTCGAACCCGAGCGACTTGGTCAACTCGTAGCCCAAGTAGTGGTTCATCAGCGCTCCGATCCAGAACACGGGCATGGAGATGCCGACGAGCGCGAGGATGGTCAGTAATCGGTCGCGGAAGCCATCCGGGTGTAAGGCGCCGTACATGCCGAGGGCGACTCCGAAGAACATCCAGATGAGCGCCGCGCCTATCGCGAGAGCCATCGTCCTCGGAAGGCCGTTCTTGATCTCGTCGAGCACGTTCAGCTGCGTGAAGTAGCTGACCATGTCGCCGGTGAAGAGCTTCTTCATCGTCGTCAGGTACTGCTGGGGAATCGGCTTGTCGAAGTCCCACTCCTCGCGGATTCCTTCGATCTGGCGCTCGGTCGGCTGCTTGCCGGCCATCCGGACGGCGGGATCGCCGTTCGGGATCACGTTGAAGATCAGGAAGGTGAGGACGGAGACGGCGAACAGAACGAACACCGCCGAGGCAAGCCGCCTGATTACGAACCTGGCCATGCCACCACCTCTTTGCGCGCGATAGCCGTCACGTCTTGAGCCTCAGCTTGCCTCGCGGGTCGAGCGCGTCGCGGACCCCTTCGCCGAACACGTTGAGCGAGAGCACCGTGAGCACCACCATGAGACCCGGGACGATCGCCAGATACGGAGCGGTGATGATTCGCGAGACGCCTTCGTCGATCATCGTTCCCCAGGAGGGATTGGGCGGGCGCACACCTGCGCCGAGGAAGGAGAGGGCGGACTCCAGCAGGATCGCGTTTGCGACCAGGAGCGGGAAGAAGACGAGAGCCGTCGAGTAGAGGTTTGGAAGGACCTCGGTCCGCATGATCCGGAAGCTGCCCATTCCCTGGGCGCGGGCCGCTTCGACGAACTCCCGCTCCCTCATGGCGAGGACCTGGCCCCGCAAGGGACGGGCGAAGTAGGGGACGTAGATCACCGAGATGATCAGCACCGGAAGGATCAGGCTGTCGCCGGCGATGGTGATCGGCCCGATCTTGAGGCCGCCGAGCGCGAAGGCCGTGCCCAGGGCGATCCCCAGGAGAACCGCGGGGTAGGCCCAGATGATGTCCATCCCCCGGGTGACGAACGTGTCGGTGAAGCCTCTCAGGAATCCCGAGATGATCCCCAAGAAGAGCCCGAAAAGGATGGTCACGACCGCCGCCGTGATCCCGATCATGAGCGAGTTCCGCCCGCCGTAAAGGAGCCTCACCATTACGTCCCGGCCGCGGCTGTCGGCGCCCAGGAAGTACTCGCCCTTCCAGGTGGGCCCGATCGGCACGCCCGCGTTGGGCCCCGAGAACTCGCCGAGGATCGGCACCTCCTCGCCGTCGATGGTCACGGTCTCCGAGGAGCTCGGCTGATCGTCGGGCCCGCGATGGGCGACGTGCTTCGACCACAGCGGCGCGGCGATGCAAGCGGCCACGAGGAGCAGGAAGATCGCTCCGAAGATCAGGGCGTTCCGGTCGCGCCGGAGCCTGCGGAGCGCAAGGCGACCGGGGCTGAGGCCGGAGGCGCCCGCCGGCCGCAGCCGCCGAATCTACGCCGACTACGTCGAGCTCGACCTCCGCTGCGATTGCATCTTCAGGCATCGCGTCGAGCTCGCTCTTTCAGCCCAGGTTGGAGGTGGCGGCGGGAGAAACGTTCATCGGTCGTTCCTCCCGCCGCCCGACTCCTACTCGCCCTCCTTGAGAGCCCAACTCGAGTAATCGTTGAAATACACCGGGTGGAACTGAGCCACGTCGAAGTCCATCCTCTCGGAGAGGAACTTCGTCGTCAGGCGGTGTCCATACGGAGCGATGTAGCTCTGAGGTGGCGCGATCAGGTACTCGTCGAGCGCCGCCCAATCGTCAGCCACAGCCTCGAGGTCGGTCTCCGACTCGAGCCTGGTGAGCTCTTCCTTGATCTTCGGGTCGTCAACGTTCCCGTAGTTCTGGTTGTTGGTCGGCTGGATCGAATCCGGATCGACCAGGAAATACATGTTCAGCGGATGCGGGAAATCCATGAACCAGTTCGAGAATCCGGTCTGTGCGCCGGTCTTCTCGTTACCGATCGTCTGGAAGTACACAGCCGCGTCAACGATCTCGACTTCAGCGTCGAACCCGATGTCGTTGAGCATGTCGGTGTACGCCTCAGCGACGGGCTGAGAGTCATCCTGGTTGTTACCCCAGACGGTGACCTTCTCGCCAACCGCGCCGGCTTCCTCGAGGAGGTCTTGCGCCTTCTCGATATCCGGTGGCTGGGTCGGATCGCCGTACGGGCATCCGGTCGTGTCGAACTCCTCGTCGTAACCGGGTACGCCCGGCGGGATGAACGTGCAGCCCGGCTGCATCGTGCCGCCGTAGAGGCGGGCGAGCGCAGGCTTGTCGATGCCGTAGTTGACGGCCTCGCGCACCTTCGGGTCGTCGAACGGAGGCGTCTGGGTGTTGAGGAACCAGTAGTAGGTCGAGGGAGTTGCGAACTCCTCGTACCTGTCGGCCGCATCCTCGCGAACCGTCGGAATGAGGTCCGGCGGGGGCGGGTCCTGCATGTAATCGAGGTCGCCCGACAGAACGTCCTGAGTCTGCTGCGACTCGCTGCCGAACACGGTCGTGATCTTGTCGATATTGCCGACCGGGATGTCCGGGATGTTGAGCTTCTCGAACTCGGGGTTCTTCTCCATCACGAACTGCTTGTTCGGGACGGATTCGGTGATCGTGTACGCGCCGACGCCTGGAGGCGGATCCTTGGTGAGGACCTCGAACGGGGTGTCGCTGGGCACGAGGCCCGCGAACCACATCGCGAGGACCTGCGAGAAGGCCGCGTACGGCTCGGTGAGCGTGATCGTGATCTCACCCGTCTCGTCATCGGTCTCGATGCCGGAGATGTCTCCGTCTTCCTTGCCGGCGTCGATGTACTCGGCGGCGCCTTCGATCTGCTCGAAGAAGGCGGAGCCGCCGGATTCCAGGAAGAGCACGCGCTTGATCGTGTGCTCGAAGTCAGAAGCCTTCACGTCCTGGCCGTCGGCGTACTTCAGGCCGTCGCGGAGCGTGAGCTTGTACTCGAGGCCGTCCTCGGAGATCTCCGGGAGGTCCTCGGCGAGCCCTGGGATGAGCTCGGTTCCGGCGTCACCCTCTTCGTGGGCGTAGGTAAGGAGAGGCGTGTAAACGATCCAGAGAGGTTCGATGCCGTTCACGGTGTAGGTGAGGGCCGGATCAAGGAAGTCAGGCTGAGAGGTCTGGGAGATCGTGATCTCGCCGCCCTCGGCTGCGTCCCCGTCGCTGCTTTCGTCGTCGTCGCTACCGCAAGCGCTGACGCCGAGGGTTCCCGCAGCAATCGCAAGAGCGACCAACGCAGATCGTCCGCCCCTTGCGTGCGTGTGGGCCTTGTTCCAAAACCTCATCCGGACTCCTCTCCTAGACACGTGGTCCGTTTATACGAAACACATTCTTCGCCAATCTCCTCAAACTGGCAGGCCGAAACCCAAATGGACGCTAGCGCACTTTAATTCGCTCAGGCGCCCGGCGTCGGATACTGAGTTCTCATCAGGCGATCCCACGCACGGTCCGTGACCAGCTTGCGCTGGGCGATCGACAGGCGGGCGGACGGCGTGACGGTGTACCTGGGGCGTGGGCGGCTCGACGAGATCGCCTTGTCGATCACCTTGGCGACCGCGTCAGGGCCGCCGCCCAGCTTGGCCAGCGGGCCTTCGTACGCCCCCACCGTCATCTTGCCGACGTGGTGGTTGAACTTCCCGTACGGGCCTTCGTCGGCCACACCCTCGTCGAGAGAGGTGCTGGCAGCGCTCGCGAACTCGGTGGTGATGAGGCCCGGCTCGATCAGGACCACGTTCACACCGAAGCCGCGCGTCTCGAAGCGCATCGCGTCCGAGATCGCCTCGACCGAGTACTTGGTGGCGTGGTAGATGCCGCCGCCCGGGAAGGTGAGCTTGCCGCCCATCGAGCCGATGTTCACGATCCGCCCCCAACCCTGCTCGCGCATGCCGGGCAGGCAGAGCTGGCTCATCCGGATCAGCCCGAAGACGTTCGTCTCGAACTGCCGGCGGATCGACTCGAGGTCGATCGACTCGACCGCGCCCGACTGGCTGTAGCCGGCGTTGTTGATCAGGACCCCGACGGCCCCCTCGGCCTCGACGACCTGGCCTACGGCGGAGCTCATCGACGCCTCGTCGGTCACGTCCAGAGCGAGCGTCTTGCACCCCGCTTCGGCGAGATCGGCAAGCGTCTCGGGCTTCCGCGCGGTCGCATAGACCGTCCAGCCCTTGGTGGCGAGATGGCGGGCCGTCTCGGCCCCGATGCCCGTGGAGCAGCCCGTGATCAGGACCGCCTTGGATTGAGAGCTCATGCCGCGGAGCCTAATGCCGCGGCTAGGCCTCGGCTTTGCGCGCGAGGTTCTTCAGGAGCTTCTTGGTGATCGGTGCGTAGGTGGCGCGGATTGCCATCTCCACCGGCGCCGGCGCTCGCATCTGGAGGCCGATGGTCGAGCCGCCGTTCCGCGCCACGACGGTGTGGGTCAGCTCGACGAGTCCTACCCGCCAGGTCCAAGATTGGCCGGGCCGTTTGGCGGTCACCTCGGCCCAGACGGGCGCCAGCCCCACGAGCCGGATGCGCCCGCTTGCGCCAGGCTCGACCTCTGGGCTGCCCAGGTTGCGGGGCGCCCGGATGTGGGGGGCCCACTCCTTCCAGCGCTCCGGCTGTGCGTAGAGGTCCCAGACGCGCTCCGGCGCTGCCTCGGATTCGACTTCGACGTTGACGGTCACGGTGCGTGAGTTAAGCGGGCGCTTGTCTTAAGGCGCGCCATATCGGCCCGCCTGCCGCGCTCCCTCAATAGAGTCCCGCCGCGATGCGAGCGGTCACATTCCAGGCCCCGGGCGAGATTCGGATCGACGAGAAGCCCGATCCCGAGATCGAAAGCGCAGGCGACGCGATCGTTCGGGTCGATGCCTCCGGTGTCTGCGGGTCCGACCTCCACATCTACCACGGTCGGGTCGCGATCGAGCCCGGTTTTACGATCGGCCACGAGTACGTCGGCGAGGTCGTCGCCGTTGGCGACTCGGTCTCGAGCGTCTCGGTGGGCGACCGGGTGCTCGGCACGTACTGCACCGCCTGCAACGAGTGCTTCTTCTGCGAGCGCGGCGACTTCCACAAGTGCGACTACGGCCGGGTCTTCGGCCACGGCAAGCTCCTTGGCGAGCTCCAGGGCGCCCAGGCGGAGCTCCTGCTCGTGCCCACCGCCGACCTGACGCTCCGCAAGGTTCCCGACGGCATGAGCGATGACGTGGCTCTTTTTGCCGGCGACGTGATGGGCACGGGCTACCACGCCGTCGCCGAGACAGGCGTCGGCCCCGGCGATGCGGTCGCCGTCCTGGGTCTCGGCCCCGTCGGACTCTGCGCCGTGCAGGCGGCCAACGCCGCGGGGGCCGGGCACGTGATCGCGATCGACACCGTCGCCGACCGCTTGGAGATGGCGCGCGCGTTTGGCGCCGAGCCCGTGCACCTGACCGACGAGGACCCGAAGGCCGCGGCCAAGGCCGCAACGGACGGGCGCGGCGTCGATGCGGCGATCGACGCCGTCGGGCATCCCGAGGCATTCGACCTCGCGTGCCGGCTCACACGCAAGTGCGGGACGGTTTCCGCGACCGGCGTCTACGCCGAGCGCATGGAGGTCCACATGGGCATCGTCTGGATCAAGGCGCTGACCGTGAAGACGGGCCACGCCAACGTGATCAAGCACGTCGACCCGGTGCTGGACGCCCTCGCCACCGGCAAGCTCGACCCCAGCCCCCTCGTCACCCACCACATGAAGCTCGACGATGCATCGGAGGCGTACGACACATACGACCGCCGCGAAGCGTTGAAGATCGTCCTCACGCCGTGACGGCCAGGGCACAAACCGGCAAAAGGGGTCAGACCCGGGGTCAGACCCCTTAACGGAGAGCGCGCGGAAGATGCCCGAAGAGTCACTTACGTGGGACCAGTTCGAGGCGGTTGACATGCGCGTCGGCAGGGTCCTCGAGGTCGAAGACTTCCCCGAGGCGCGACGGCCGGCGTGGAAGCTGCGGATCGATTTCGGCCCCGAGGTCGGCGAGCGGCGTTCCTCCGCGCAGATCACGAACTACGAGCGCTCCGCGCTCGAGGGGCGCCAGGTCGTGGCCGTCGTCAACTTCCCGCCCAAGCAGATCGGGCCGTTCATGTCCGAGTGCCTCGTCCTGGGCGCCGTGAAGCGCGACGGCACGGTGATCCTGCTCGAGCCGGATCCCGGCGCCGAGCCGGGCGACCGGATCGCTTAGCTGCGCCTGCTCTTCGCGGACGGCGGCTTGTCGCCGGCCTCGAGCGGATGGGCAATCTGAATGTGCCCGCGCGCGACGGCCATGAACGGCTTCTCCTCGGGCTCGTGGCCCTGGGCGTCGACGCTTGAGATCTCCACGTTGGTGAGCGGGATGAAGTCGAGGTCGCCGCGGTTGAGGAAGTCGGAGAGGCGGGACCGGTAGCCCTCCTTCGGAAGCGTCAGGTCCCCGACGATCCAGTGGCGATCGGTCTCAAAGACCACACGTTCAACTCGACTATCCATGCGTTCGTCTATATCGGGGATCCGGCGCTGTTCCTTGAGCGGGCGAATGAACCTGGGCCGGCCCGATCAAGCGCCTGAGTCGCTGAACTCGGGCGCCCGCAGCGCCAGGCCCAGCTCGAATCGGGCGTCCGGATCGTCGATTTCGCCCAGAAGCTCGCGCAGGCGGCGAAGGCGGTAGCGGGCCGTCTGAGGGTGGATATGGACGGCCCGTGCGACCTCGGTCGGCCTGCCCGGGTGGTCAACCCAGGCGCGAAGCGTCTCCACGAGCCGTACCTTCGACTGCTCCGTCTCGCCGAGCAACGGGCCGAGCCGTGCGTGCGCCAACTCGGAAAGCAGGGCGGGATCGCGGTGGAGAATCAGGGTGGGGAGGTGATCCGATGAGGCGATCAGCCCCGGCCCGAGAGATCCTTCGTCCGCAACCTCCAGGGCGAGCCGGGCCCGGGCGAAGCTCGCTCCCAGGTCCGTGGCAGGCACTTCCGGACCGATCGCCGCGACGCTGTCGCCAATCGCCGCCGCCAGCGATGCGTTCCGGCCGGGCGAGCCGGGATCGGGAACGATCGCGCAGGTGGCGCCGTCACCGAGCCCCGCCGCGATGACCCCGTGGCCGAGCCGCGTGGCCAAGGCGCCGGGCGCCGTCTCCGCGGCCACGAGGGCGGCAGCGCTGGCCGGCAGCGGCCAGCCCACCTCATCCGCCAGGATTGAGATGGCTTCCGGCGACGCGCCCTCGATCAGCATGCGAACCAGTTCTTCCCGCTGGCGCTGCCGTTCACCGACCGACTCGGCACGCTCGGCCGAGTAGCCCTCGGCCGAGAGCGATGAGAGCTCATCGATGTATGCGAAGGTCGCCTCCGCCAGGGCCGCAAGCTCGGATGGCTCGGCGCCGGCGGCCGTCGCCGCGTCGGCTATCCGGCGCCACGAGATCCGCGCGCCCAGGCGGTACGCGGCCAGGAGGGCCTCGAGGGTCCGTCCCTGGCGGTACTCGCCCCTGCCGAGGTTCTCATACACGGTGCGCCAGCCCTCTGAGTCCTGGCCCGGACGCTCGACGTCGTCGACGAACCGCCTGAGCGCGACCCCGACGCCGGTCCGCACCGCTTCCCCGAACCGCCCCTCGAGCGGCTGCGCGTACTCGGGGACCGAGTCGCGGATCCCTGCGATCACCTCGTCGCCCAACTCCGGGAGCGCCTGCCGCATCGGCGGCGCAAGCTCGCGGCGGACGCTGGAAAGTGCCTGGAGATGAGCTCGATCCGTGGTCATGTTCATACGAAGCATATGAAAACTTGCGGCCGGATCGTTGCTCTGGCGAGTAGGCGAAGCCTGAACTGCTTGCAAAGCTAGTGACATGAGCAGACTTCAGCGCAACATCACTCTCGCCGCCGTGTTCCTCCCGTTCGCCGGGTTCATCGCCGCCATCCTTCTCTTTTGGAACGAGGCGGTCAGCGCGACCGACCTCGCGATCTTCGCCGCGATGTACCTGCCGACCGCATTCGGCATCACGATCGGGTACCACCGCCTCTTCACCCACCGGGCATTCGAGGCCAAGCCGTCAGTGCGCTACACGCTCGCGGTCCTTGGCTCGATGGCGGTCCAGGGCTCGATCATCGACTGGGTGGCGGACCACCGCAAGCACCATGCGTTCACGGACCAGGAGGGCGATCCGCACTCGCCCCACGGCCACGGCGAGGGGTTGCGTGGCGCGTTCTCGGGCCTCTGGTACGCGCACATGGGCTGGCTGATCGACACGCAGGGCCAGGCCACCAAGCGCCGCTTTGCTCCGGATCTGCTCGAGGACCCGATCATGCGAAGGATCAACAACGCTTTCCTGCCGCTGGTCGGGCTGACGCTCGCGATCCCGGCCGCGCTCGGCTACCTCCTGACCGGCACGCTTGCCGGGGCACTGACAGGCCTCCTGTGGGGCGGGCTGGTGCGCGTCTTCTTCGTCCACCACGTCACGTGGTCGATCAACTCCGTCTGCCACTTCTTCGGAAGCCGGCGCTTCGAGACCGAGGACGAGTCGACGAACGTCTTCTGGCTCGCGATCCCCTCGCTCGGCGAGTCGTGGCACCACAACCACCACGCGTTTCCGCGCGCGGCGCAGCAGGGGCTTCGCTGGTGGGAGATCGACATCTCCGCCGCCGTGATCACCCTGCTCGAGAAGCTCGGCCTCGCGTGGGACGTCGTCCGGATCAGCCCCGAGCGCCAGGAGCAGCGCCTCGCCGGCGCGGGCGCGACCCGGCGCGTAGCGATCGAGGCGGACTAGCTACAGCGCGATACGGAAGACGTCCTCGAACTCCGCGAGGGCGTTCGTGAACTCCTCCGGCTCCACGGTCTCGCCGGCCTCGGTGCGCCGCTGGAACGAGTCAAGCGTGCGAAACCAGTCCTCGGTCCTTCCCGCGGGGCGGGTGATCCACTTCGTCCGAGCCGGGACATCGCCGCCGTTCCACATCGTGTGCGGTTTTCCGCGGGGCACGTCGAGCGTGTCGCCTGCCTGAAGCGTTTGCTCGGGGGCCCCGTCGATCCGAACCTGCATTGACCCCTCCAAGATCTCGAAAGCTTCGTCCTGTTCAGGGTGGAAGTGGTTCGGGGGTGCTGCGCTTCCAGCCGCGTAGGTCGCTTCGACCTCCAGTTCGTCGGCGTCGCTCCGAACGACGCGAAGGAGCGCGGTCGGGCCCAGCTTGAGCTCTGAGGCGACACCGCTCACGCCAGCGAGCCTGAAAGCTCGAGGGCCCGCGGGACGAAGGCCTCGATCTGTTCGCCGCTCGGCCAGTTCCCCGGGGAGTTGCTCTTGAAGTAGACGCAAGCCTTCCGTCCGTCCGTCGACACCCCATAGGTGCCGGCCCGTGCCAGCTCCAGGGCCCGCTCCGACAGACCTTCGCCGAATCCCGGGATCGTCACGTCCTCCGCGTCGATCCATGCGTTCGGAAGGTCGTGGCCCGTGTCGACCACGAGCGCGATGTAGTTCTTCTCCATGTCGACCATGCTCGAGAACTTGAGCCAGGCGAGCTCACCTTGTCGGTCGCTTCCGGGGAGTGAACCCTGGAGCACGTCAGTGGCGGTGCCGGGGAGCGGAAGGCGGATGTGGTTTGCGTGGAACTCGGAGGTGGGCTTCGCGGCCATTCCGTGCTTCTCGGCGAAGTCCTTGAGGCTCGTGTCCACACCCTCGGCGAACTTGGTGAGCATGCGGATGATCCGCCCGCCAAGCGGCTGGCTCGCCCGTGCCTCGTGCGCCGCGGCCGAGTCTGGATTTGTCCCTCCCCAGCTGACGTCCGCCTCTTCCAGAACCTCGTCGCGGATCCGGCTGCCCGCGCGCCCACCGGCTCCGGCCAACAGGTCAAGGTGCTCCTCGTCCACCTCGCCGTCGGCGCGGTGCTGGCCGCGGTACTGCGGGCACTCGCAGGTAAACACGCCGCTGTCGAGTCTGAAGCCGAAGTCCACGGGCGTGTTGGAGGCGAGCCAGTCGATGAAC
Source organism: uncultured bacterium (assembly GCA_963772035.1). Taxonomy (GTDB): domain Bacteria; phylum Actinomycetota; class Thermoleophilia; order Solirubrobacterales; family 70-9; genus JALZKA01. The sequence goes on along the minus strand of CAVYVT010000007.1, from coordinate 392,746 downwards.
GACGGCGGGAAAAGTTGTCGCAGCCACGCGTGGTCCTGTCCCTTCGCGACCTCGACGATGTACTTGCGGTCCAGCTCCACCGACTCGAAGCCGCCTACGTCCTCGCGTGGGCGGCGATCGTTTGCCCAGTAGAAGATCGCGGGCTCCAGGCCCTCGGCCCGCACCGACAGCATCGGCAGGTAGCCAACCGACTCGGGGATTCGGCAGACCATGATCGTGTGCTGCATCGTGACGTTCATCCCGAACGTCTTGCCGTAGACAGCCTGATGGCGAAGGCGCCCGGCAACTCCGCCGGGGAGCTTGCCGGCAACCGACCAGCAGGCGTGGCGGATCGGCCCCGTCTGCTCGGCGGGCAGCGGCATGCCGGGCCAGATCAGCTCCGGCCGAACCGTCAAGCCGCGCTCGGCGGCGTACGCCTCGAGCTTCGACTGGGTCCGCTCGAGCCCCTCGAGTGCCGCGGAAGTGTCCACGGCGCCAGCCTAAACGCTGGGAGGCCGAACGGCCTAGATCGGCGCGGGGTTAGGAGTCGGCGGCACCGGCCCCGGCGGCTCCATGGGCGGCTCGACCGGGGGCTCCGGGTCGGGCTGAGGTGGAAGCGGGCTGGGGTCGGGGCCCGGGGCGGGGGGTGAGGGGTCGGGTCCGGGAGGGCCACCGGGGCCTCCGGGCCCGGGTGCTGGGGGCGCGGGTGTCTCGAGACGCGGTTCGGCAATTTGGTTCATGACCAACGCCTACCCACAACGCGGCCTCCGACTCATTCCGGGTCGAAGCGGCCCTGCTCGGCGTCGGAGCGCTTCAGCTTGGACGCGATCCAGTCGTCCATCTCCTGCCAGTTTCGATAGAGCCATTCCGCCCGGCCGGCGTCGTCCTTGGGAATCTCAGAAGCCGGGACGCGCCAGAACCTGACGCCGATGACCGAGCCGACGAGTTCGCCGGCCCAGACGTCCGAGATGTACTGAAAGCCGTCGAAGCCCACATGGCCGCAGAAGACGACGTCCACTTCCGGCGCCTTCTCCAACAAGGCCAGTGGCCCACCCAGCCGCGGGGGAAGGAGGTGCTCGAGTCGATCGGCGAACTCCGCGTACTCTGGCTGCCGTTCGCGAACGATCTCCTGCGCGCGGGCGAGCTTTGAGGGCGTGAACCGAGTGCCCTCGGGATAGATCAGGATGCCCTCGCCCTCGACGAGGTCCTCCGTCAGCTTCAACAGCCGCTCGACCTCACCCTCGGTGTCGCCGGAGCCTCGGCGGATGAAGTTCGTGGGCACCCAGCGCCCGCCGATGTCGATCGTCGGGATCATCTGCAGCTCGCGCTTGATCACGTAGCGAAGGCCGATCCCATGTGTCCGGGAGACGATCGAGTCCGGAAGCATGTTGTCGATGATCGACGCATGGCGGAGCATGACAATCACCGGGCCCGGTGCCGCCTCGTCGAGCCCCTCGATCTCGAAGCGAAGCCCGAAGAGAATCCGGATCCCGCTGAGGTGGCTGTTGCACCAATGGACGCGTAGCCGGTAGAGGAGGACGCGGCGACGCTTGGATCCAACGCCGAACCAGGCGCCGGTGACGATCCAGATGCCGAGCAGGCCTAAAAGCGCCCGCATCTCGCCGAAGAGAAACCACCAGAGGAACGCGGTCAGCCTCACGCCGACCCACGGCTTTCGCCGCTTGAGCCAAAGAACCAGGTCAACCACTGCCGCGCCGAGCAGAAGAACCGGCAAAAGGACGGTGACCAGGACGAACGCGACGATCTCGAGGGTGATCCCGCGCACGCGCCTGAAGATCCGCGCGCCAAGCGGCCCGTCGTCGCGAAAGAGCGGCGACTCGCCGACGTTCGAGATCCGTTTCACCGCGCGACCTTATCCGCGCGAAGGTTGGGCCGGGAATGAGGGGGCATACGCAGGTCGTGAGTCCCGACGAAGAAGAGACACTTGATGTAGAAGGCGCGATCGAGTGCCTTAACAAGGCCCTCCGGCTTCAGTACCGCTCGGCTCTGGGCTACACGCTCGCCGCCGGCGGCATGTCCGGCTTCGAGTACCAGGGCTTCTCGGCCGAGCTCGCCGACTTCGGCAGAGCCGAGATCGACGACACGAAGCGGCTGGTCGAAAAGATCGCGACGTTCGAAGGCGAGCCCACCACCGAGGTCGCTCCACTCGAGTGGTCAGACCAGCCCGAGAAGGTCGTCGCGTGGCTCATCTCTTCGGAGGAGGAGACGATCGAGGCCCTGCAGGCCGCGATCGAGCCGACGGGCCGTGAGGGAGTCTCCGAGGCGCTCGAGCACCTCCTCGAGCACCTGATCCTTCGCAAGCAGAACCAGGTGGACTTCCTGATCCGAGCCAGCCGCCGCCCTTGACCGTCCGCCTCCGCCCGCAATAGGGTGCGAGCGTCCGTCCAACTAACAAGGGAGACAGTTTGCAGTTCAGTTCTGCTTCCGGGGGGAAGCGCAAGCTCGCAAGCTTCGCGATCGCCGGAGTGCTTGCGTTCGGAATCGCCGCGTGCGGTGACGACGATGACGACGAGGGCTCGGACTCGAGCGAAACCTCTACGGAGATCGAGGACTCGAAGGAGGTCACGGTCACCGCGACCGAGTACGAGTTCGACCTCTCGGCCACTCCCACGACCGCGACCGAGTCGATCAAGTTCGTGAACGAGGGGGAGAAGTTCCATGTGATGATCTGGGCTCAGATCGCTGAGGGCGTCAGCCTCGAAGAGGCGATCAAGGCCGAAGGCGAGAAGGGCACGGCGACGCTGGTTGCTGAAACGGAAGCCGCCCCGGGAGAAACCGCGTCCGTCGCGGTCGACAAGGAAGTCGCTCCGGGCCCGTACGTGATGCTCTGTCCCATCCAGGACGAGGACGGCGCCCACTACGACCTCGGTCAGCTCGAGGAGTTCGACGTCGAGTAGTTGAATGTCACGCCGCCGGCTCGGTGAGCCGGCGGCGGTCGACGTCTGTCAGGCGCTCAGGCCGAGGTCGCGCCCGACGGCGCCGATCGCATCGGCCGCGCGGTCGATCTGCGCAGGCTCGAGCGCGGCGGAGAGCTGGATCCGGATGCGCGCGGTGCCCTCCGGGACGACCGGATAGCCGAACCCCGTGACGTAGACGCCGTGATCCAGCAGCATCTGGCTGGCGCGAATCGCATCTGACGTCTTGCCGACGATGATCGGGACGATGGCGCTCTCGCCCTCGAGCGGCTCGATGCCCTGCTCCGTGAGCGCGGCGCGCATCTGGTCGACGTTCGCGTGTAGCCGGGCGAGTCGCGAGGGGTCGTCGCGAAGCACGCCGACCGCGGCCCGCGCGCCACATGCGACGGAAGGCGGAAGCCCGTTCGAAAAAAGCTGGGCACGTGAGCGCTGTTCCAGCACATCGCAGAGTGCGCGGCTGCCCGCGACGAACCCGCCCGCGGCACCGCCCAGCGCCTTTCCGAGCGTTCCCGTCAAAACGATGTCTTCGCGCCCCAGTAGATCGAACCGCTCCATCACGCCGCGACCCGCCTCGCCGACCACGCCGATCCCATGCGAGTCGTCGACGACCAGCGTCGCTTCGAACTCCGCCGCGAGGTCGGCGAGCTCCGGCATCAGAGCCAGGTCGCCCTCCATGCTGAAGACGCCGTCCGTGACGATCAGCCGACGGTCGACGGTGGGCGCCTCCTCGAGCACTCGCCGCAGGTCACCCATGTCCGAGTGCTCGAACACCGCCTTGTGCGCGGGCCGCGACAGGCGCATGCCGTCGATGATGGAGGCGTGGTTCAGGCGGTCGGAGAAGATCGCCGCCGGGACGTCGCAAAGCGCGTCGAGGAGGGCGGCATTTGCGTTCCAGCAGGACACATATGAGAGCGCGGCGCCGGTATGGAGGAAGTCAGCGAGGTCGTTCTCGAGCTGGACATGCGGCTCGAACTTGCCACAGATGAACCGGACCGACGCTGTCCCTGCGCCGTAGCGCTGGAGGCCGTCGGTCGCCGCCGCCACTACTGCCCGGTCGGCAGCCAGCCCCAGGTAGTCGTTCGAGCACAGGCAGATCACTTCGCCCCTGCCTTCGAGCTCGACGACGGGTCCTTGGGGCGAGCGCAGAACCGGAATCGACTTGCGCGTCCCGGCTTCGTCCATCGAGTCGAGCTCGGCGGTGAGCTGAGCTTCGAGAGTCATCCGCCGCTACTCAGCACGGACTCGATCGAGGCGCCGACGATGTCGTAGGCGCTTTCGAGCACCGCGGGCGGCATTACGAGGGACGGCTGGATGTTGAGCGAGGTGCTCGACGGATCGGAAAGGAGGCCACGCCGGACCATCTCCGCGCCCACAGCGTTCATCAGGTCCGGGTCGAGGTTGGCCGAGCTCGCGGTCCTTGACGAACTCGATCGCCTGAAGGCAGCCGACCGCCCTGGACGTCACCGATCACGTCGTGCTTGCCCTGAAGCTCGCCGAGGCGCTTCGATGCGACCGCCTCGAGCGTGGCGACGTTCTCGAGCACAGGCTCTGTGGCGAAGACGTCGAGGGTCGCGATTGCCGCCGCGCACGAGCCAGGAAGCCAAGCCCAGGTGCTGCCGGTCGGAACGTCGTCGATCTCGCCCAGGACCCGCTCACTGGCGAGGAGCGCGCCGATGGGCATAACCCCTCCACCCAGCGCCTTGCCGAGACACATCAGGTCGGGCTCGACGCCCCAGCGCTCGACGGCAAAGAGATGCCCTGTCCGGCCCATGCCGCTCTTCACCTCGTCGGCGCAGAGGAGCCAATCGTGCTCCCGGCAGAGCTCGGTGAGCGCCGGCCAGAACGAGTCGGGCGGAGCTACGCAGCCACCTGAGCCGAGGACCGGCTCGATCATGACGCCCGCGACGTCGGCTGGGTCCAGCGTGTGGAAGAGGATGTGGTCGCGGATGTAGTCGACCGTGGAGTCGCCACTGCCGCCCGGTCGCGGCTCTTTGAAGGGCGAGCGGTACTCGTGCGGGTACGGCACGTGCACGAAGCCGGGGACCAGGGCGCGCAGGCCGCTGGATATCTCTGCGGCCTCCGCTCCGAGCGCAGCGGTCGTGGTCGACTCGCCGTGGTAGGAGCCGTGGAAGGCGATGATCACCGGGCGCCCGGTCGCGCGGCGCATCATCTTGACCGCGATCTCGACCGCCTCGGTCCCGTTGAGCGCGATGTCGAACCGGGTGAGGCTCTTGGGCGTAACGGCCAGAAGCCTCTCGCCGAGCTCGGCCGTGAGCTCCGTTATGAGGGAGTGGGAGTCCTCGTTCCCGAATCGCTCGACGGCGGCGATCGCCGGCTCCAGGATCTCGCGCCGGCCGATGCCCAGGGGAACGGACGCCGAGGAAGAGATGCAGTCGATGAACACGTTGCCGTCGGCGTCGGTCACGGTCCAGCCCTGCTTGTCCGCCAGGGCGAGGGGCGCCAGGCCGGATGTCAGGCCGGCGTATGCGGTCTTGCCGACCCTCTCCAGGATCTCGCGGCTACGCGGCCCGGGAGGCTCGGTCGCGATCGACGGCGCCTGGATCTCGTCCCAAGCTGCGGGGTAGAGCGGGCTCACTTTCGGCCCTTGAAGCGTGAGGCGAGGCTCTTGGTCTCCCGAATGACCTCGCGCGCGCAGTTGCGGCCGTTGGCTCCGGTCACGCCTCCGCCCGGATGGGTTCCGGCGCCACAGATCCACAGGTCCTTGACCGGTGTGCGGTACTCGCCCCAGCCGCGGACGGGACGGAGGTTGAAGAGCTGGTCGAAGGCCATCTCGCCGTGGAGTGCGTGACCACCGCCGATGCCAAGCACGCGCTCGAGATCCGGGGGAGCCAGGACCTGGCGCTCGAGGATGGATCCGGGGAGGTTCGGGAAGTACTCGCCGATCTTCGCGATTGCGCGGTCGGCGACCTCATCGCGGATGTCGTCCCACGTTCCTTCGGCGAGCGTGTACGGCTGTGAGTTGACGTCGATCGTGACCACGTGCTTTCCGTCGGGTGCCAGCGACGGATCATGAACGGTCGGCACGCACAGCTCGATATGAGGATCCAGCGCGGGACGGCCCGCCCGCGCCTCGCCCTGCGCCTCGTCCATCTGGGCGATGGTGGGGTTGATCTCGGCGATCCCGCCGTGGTACGGCTGGACTCCGTTGGCGCCGATCGCCTCCGCCATCGGCAGCTGGTCGACCGCGAGGTTGATCTTCACGCTGGTCCCCTCGCAGCGGTAGGCGCGAAGAGCCGCGCTGAAACGCTCGGGCAACGACGCCTCACCGACGAGCCCGAGAAGCGTGGTCTTCGGGTCGGCGTTCGAGAGCACGCGGCGGGCGCGGATCTCCTCGCCGCTCGCAAGGACGACCCCGCCGGCGCGGCCGTCCTCGACGGCGATTCGCTCCACCGGGGCTTCGGTCCTGACGGTGGCGCCGGCCTCGCGAGCGGCATCCGCCATCGCCTCAGGGAGGCGGCCGATGCCTCCCCTGACGAACCCCCACTGGCGGATGCCGCCGCCGGCCTGCTCCGAGGCGTGGTCGTGAAGGAGCACGTAAGCGGTGCCCGGGGTCGACGGGCCCGCGGTCGAGTCGTTGATCGCGTGCCAGCCGAGAGTTGCGAGCACCTGCTCGGACTCGAACCACTCGCGCAGGAACTGCGTGGCCGACGTGCCGAAGAGGAAAGTCGCGTCGGCGATCAGCGACCGGTGGCGAGCCGCCATCCCACCCAGCTTCGCGAGCCTTGCGAGCTCGCGGGGGCGCAGGTTGCGCGGGTCCGGGGGAGTCGTGTCGATGAGCGGCGTGATCAGCCCGGCGATTTCCGCCAGTTCCTTCTCGAACTCGGGCAGGGCGCGCGCGTCAGCTGCCGAGAACCTCTGGAACTCGCGCTGGGTCGCGGCAAGGTCGTCGTCAAGGAGGATCGAGGAGCCGTCGGGGCCCAGGTTGAGTGCCGGTCCCGCGGGGTCGACCTTGATCCCACGCTCGACCAGGCGAAGGTCGCGCCAAACGGGCTCGCGCAGCATGCTGAGGACGTAGGCGCCGGTCGACGCGAAGTAGCCGGGCGCGAACTCCTCGGTGACGGCGCAGCCGCCGACGATCTCGCGGCGCTCCAGGACCACCGTGTCGAGGCCGGCGCTTGCGAGGTAGTACGCGGCGACCAGGCCGTTGTGGCCGCCGCCGACGATCGCTACGTCCCAGGTCTTTGATCTCTGAGCGCTCATGACTCCAGCTGTTTGATCTTCGTGAGGCGGTACGCGACCAGCGCGAAGATCGCCGACGCTCCGAGCATCAGCATGCTCATTGCGGCGCCGCCGTTCAGGTCGCCGCTTTCGAGCACCAGGTCGTTGACGACGTTTCCGAGCATGTAGCCCTCGGTGCCGCCGACGAGCGCGGGGCTGGCGAAGTCGGTGAAGAGCGGGATGTAGACGAGCAACAGAGCGACGAAGATCCCGGGAGCGATCAGCGGCAACAGGATCCGGCGGAAGGTTGTGAACCACCCCGATCCGAGGTCGAGCGCGGCCTCGAAGACGTTTCGGTCGATCGCCTTCATCGCGGCATAGATCGGAATCACCGTGTACGTCAGGTAGCTCGTCGACAGCACGACGATCACGGCGAACTTGCTGAACAGGAGCGCGTCTATCGGAGCGTCTATCAGCCCGATCCGCATCAGTGCCTCATTGATGATCCCCTCGCGGCCGAGCAGCATCCGCCAGGCGTAGATGCGCACCATCGGGTTGAGCTCGTCCGCCAGGACCAAGAACAAGAGGAGCCCGAGCTCGAACTTTCCTGCCTTGTAGGCGAGGACGTATGCGAGCGGGATCGCGATCGCAAGCTGGATCAGCATCGCGATGGTCGCGATCTGGAAGGTGGTCAGCGCGACGTCGCGATAGAGCGGATCCTGGAGAACGGTGGTGAAGTTCGTGAGCGTCCAGCCGGTGTCGCCGCTCAAGACGCCGAAGTGAAGCGCGATGAAGAGCATCACGAACATCGGCGCCAGGAAGAACGCCGCGAGGATCGCCGTCGGGACAGCCAGGAAGCCGAATGCCCTCAGTTGCTTTCGCATCAGCGCGCCGTCCCGGTGAGGAGGTCGGTGAGCTCGTCCTTGCCGTCTCCGCGCCGGCGGCTGAGGAACTTGATCAGCTGCCAGGCGCCGAAGACCGCGGCGATCTGGACCACCGCGATGACCGTCGATGCGGCGTTGACCAGCGGCAGGTTCTCGGACTGGCGCAGGATCGAGAAGACCCAGACCGGGAAGGTCTGGTCGAAGCCGCCGGTGAAGAACGAGATCTCGAAGTTGTTGAACGACCAGGCGAACGCGAAGATCCCGGCAGCGGCCAGCGACGGAGCGATCTGGGGGATCACCACGTAGCGAATCATCTGGAGCTGCGACGCGCCGAGGTCTATGGCCGCCTCTTCGAGGGAACGCTGGAAGCGAACCAGGCCGGCCGAGACGATGGCGACGACGAGCGGAAAGGTCACAACCAGGTGCATCAGCGCGACGGTCTTGAGGGAGAGCGAGACCCTGAACTCGCTGAAGAAGATCAGCCCGGCGACCCCGATGATCAGCCAGGGGACGACCAGGACGGAGCCGTGGAGGCCGGCGATCGCCCCGCGCCCGAAGAAGCGAAGCCGCGTGAGGCCCCAGGCCGCCGCAGTGCCGAGGACGAGCGAGATCGCGGTCACGAACGACGCGACCACGACCGAGTTGACGATCGCGTCACGCGCCTGCTGGTTGTTCCACGCGTCCTCGTACCAATGGGTCGTAAAGCCCTCCCACGGCAGCGAGATGATCGACGAGTCGTTGAACGAGAACAGCGCCAGCATCAGCACCGGGCCGAACAGGATCACCATCACGACCGCGACCAGCACCACGCTGGCAGCACCCGGCGCCGACTGGCGCATGCGGACTCCTACTGGGCGAGTACTTCTTGCCATGCGCGGTCGTAGACATCGGAGTTCTCGGGTTCGGTCTGTGCGATGGCTTCCTCGAGGTTCCGGGGGTCGGCGGAGTCGATGTACTCCTCGTCGAGCAGGTCCAGCGCGTCCGGGTTCATCGCGACGAAGCCCATCTCGGCCGAGATCGCCTGTGCCTCCGGCGAGGCGTAGTAGTCGATCAGCTTGTAGGCGGCGTCGGTGTTCTCCGCCGTCGAGCTGATCGCCAAACCGCAGACCCAAGAGAGAGCACCCTCGGTCGGCGCGACCCACTCGACCGGCAGGCCGTCGTCGATCATCGCCTCTGCGGTCCCGCGGCCACCGTCGGCAAGCACGACCTCACCCGACTTGAAGAGGTTCACCATCGACGCGTCGGACTCCGCGAACGCGCGGAAGTTGTCGCGGTGCTCCAACAGGTTCTGCTTCGCCTGCTCGACCTCCTCGTCGGTCAGGTTCATGGGGTCCTCGAGGCCCAGCGCCATAGCGGAGGCGGCGATCGCGGTGAGCGGCGTGGCCTCGAGCGCAACCTGGCCTGCGTACTGGGGATCGAAGAGGGCCTGGTAGGAATCGATCTCCGTGCCGAGCTCCTCGGTGTTGACGATCAGGCCGTGCGGCCCCGCGGAGGCCGGCACGAACAGCACTTCGCCGTCTTCGTCGCGAACCTCGTCCGCATCGGAGAACGCGAGCTCGTCGAACTCATCGAACGCTTCGGGGTCGACGGGCCTGATGAGGTTGCGCGCGAGGAGCGGTTCCATCTCATCCGTGCAGACCTCGACCACGTCAGCCTCGAACCCGCCCGCGAGCTTTGCCGCTGCGGCCTTGTTCGAGTCAAAGGTCGCGACCTCGAGCTCGACGTCGGGATTGGCCTCCTTGAACGGTTCGAGCATCTCGTCCGGGACCGTGTCGCCGTAGGCGAAGACCCGAAGCGTGCCCGTCGCCGGAGACTCCATGTCCTTCGGCGCCGGCGCGACCGTCGCGTCGTTGTCGCTGGTTCCGCCGCCGCAACCCGCCGCAGCAACCGCAATCGCTGCTCCCAACGCCATCGTCATTCGTCTCATGGAAAATCTCCTCTTCACTGCGCTTGGAACTCTCTGAACGCCTTGACCCACTCGTCGTAGTTGGGCGGCTCCGTCTCCGGGATCGCGTCCTTGATCGAGGCGGGATCCGCCGTCTCCCGGTACTTCGCGTCGATCAGGTCGATCGCATCCGGGTTGGTCACGACGTATCCGCCTTCGGCCCGGATCGCTTGCGCCTCGGGCGAGGCCTGCCAGTTGATGAGCCGGTAGGCCGCGTCCAGGTTCTGAGCGTCGCCCGTGACCGCGAGCCCGCAGACCCACGAGAGCGGGCGTTCTTTCGGGGCGACCCAACGGGCGTCGACCCCGGTCTCCCGGATGCGCTCGGTCAACCCAGGCCCGCCGTCGGCCAGCACGATCTCTCCGGACCGGAAGAGGTTCACGACGTCCGCGTCGGATCGCCAGAGCGACCGGAACTGTTCGCGGTTGTCGATCAAATGCTGTTTGACCTGTTCGAGCTCATCCGCGGAGAGCTCCATCGGCTCTTCGATTCCCAGGGCGAGAGCGGTCTCGGCGATCGCCGGCAGGGGGTAGTCGGCTTCCAGCGCAACCCGGTCGGCGAACTGCGGGTCGAAGAGGTCGGTGAACGAATCCACCTCGCCGGGCTCGACCTCCGAGGCGTCGTAGATGAGGCCCTGGGGGCCGGCCGAGAGCGGGACCAGCATCGCGTTCTTGCCATCGAGAACTCCGGGAGAATCCGTGAAGACAAGGTCGTCCCAATCTGTCACGCCCTCCGTGTCCAGAGGCCTGAGCAGGTTCCTCGCCGTCAGGGGGCTCATCTCGTCGAGGCAGACCTCGACCACATCGGCCTCGAACCCACCCGCCAGCTTGGCGGCGGCCTCCTGATTGGAACCGAAGCTCGCGGTCTCCACCTCCAGATCGGGATTGGCTTCGAGGAACGGATCCATGAGCGCGTCGGTGATGGAGTCCTGATAGGCGAAGACGCTGAGGGTTCCAGTCGCGGGGGCATCCGGATCAGCCGGGGCATCCGCGACGGCCGCGGGCTCGCTGGTGCCTCCGCCGCACGCGGCCACGAATGGGGCCAGCAGGGCCAGGCTGCACGCTGCGCGGAAGCGGATCACGGAGCGGTTACACCGTCCTCGACGACGAGGCTGTGGCGGGCTGCCCAGCTGAGCTCGATGCGGTCGCCGGCGCCGCCGGTGGAGACGTAGTCGTCGTTCAGCTCGTGGACGACCAGGCGCTCGCCCGTCGGCAGCTCGACCAGCACTTGAGAAAGGGAGCCCAGGTAGATCCGCTCCACCACCTCGCCGACGACCCATGACCGCGCGTGGTCGTCGTCGGCCCCGCCGATCCGGATCTTCTCCGGGCGAACCGTGATCTGAACCGAGTCTCCGGCGGGGTTGGGACAGTCGACGCAGATGCGCATCCCCTCGCCCAGGCCCATCACGGCCAGGTCGCCGGAGCGCTCGGTGATGCCGATCCGGAGCGCGTTCGACGTGCCGATGAAGCCGGCGACGAAGGACGTCTTAGGCCGCTCGTACAGCGAGCGCGGGTCGGCCAGCTGCTGGACCTTGCCCGCGTCCATGATCGCGATCCGGTCCGACATCGTGAGCGCTTCTTCCTGGTCGTGCGTGACGTATACGAAGGTCGTGCCCGTGGATTTCTGGATCCGCTTGAGCTCGAACTGCATCTCGCGCCGCAGCTTGAGATCGAGTGCTCCCAGCGGCTCGTCGAGGAGCAGGGCGGCGGGGCGGTTGACCAGGGCACGCGCGAGCGCGACGCGCTGGCGCTGCCCACCGGACAGCTCGCCCGGCCTGCGATCCGCAAGTCCCTCGAGCCTCACGATCGAGAGCATCTCGTCCGTCCGCTCTGCGATCTCCGGGCGCGCGACGCGCTTGAGCCTGAGGCCGAAGCCCACGTTGTCCGCAACCGTCATGTGCGGGAAGAGGGCGTAGTCCTGGAAGACCATGTTCACGTTCCGCTTCTTGGGCGAGACGTGAGTCACGTCCTCTCCGTCCAGGAAGACCCGGCCCTCGTCCGGTTCCTCGAACCCGGCGATCATGCGCAGCGTCGTCGTCTTGCCGCAGCCGCTCGGTCCCAGGAGCGAGAAGAACTCACCGGCCGCGATCTCGAGCGACACATCATCGACAGCAGGGACCTCGTCGAACCTGCGAGTCACGCCTTCGAGGACGATCATCGCGTCGCTCATCGCTCCGCTCCCACCGCGATCACGAACATGTCATTCACGTTCGTCTGTGTCGGCCCGGTCACGATCAGGTCTCCGAGGCCCTTCAGCGCTTCGCCCGTGCGGTGCTCCGCGACCGCGGCCGCGAGATCGATCCCCGCAGTCTGCGCGCGTTCGGCGGTCAGGCCGTCGACCACCGCTCCGGCGACGTCGGTCCCGCCGTCCGATCCGTCGGTGTCGATGAAGCAGGCCGAGACGGGCGCTCCGCTCTCGAGATGGAGCGCAGCCGCCACGGCGGCCTCCTGGTTGGGTCCCCCCGCGCCGAACGACCCCCCGGCCCCGTTCGACGCGAGGGTTACGGTGGACTCGCCGCCGCACCCGACCAAGACACATGGGGCTGAAGCCGGCGTGCCGTCCCGCGCGCAGCTCGTCGCGAGCTCGGCCAGGTGGCGGCCCACGAAGCTCGCCTCGCCTTCGAGCTCCGTCGAGACCACGTGAGCTCTTACGCCTGCCGCATCCGCTTCGGCGGCCATCGCCTCGCAGACCCCGGCGCCGTTCACGAGCATCACCGTCTGAGGCTCGGCCTCGAGACGGGGGGAGTGAGCGGCGTCGGACGCGAGATGCTCGCGAATGCTGGGAGGAAGCTCTTTCCACAGGCCCCGGCGGTGGAGGATCTCGAGAGCGTCTTCCACAGTCGATGTGTCCTGGACGCTCGGGTCCGTGATCGCGTCGAGCACGTCGCCGGCAACGTCTGAGACCGTGAGGCCGACCAGCCGGCCAGGCGCGACGCGTGCGGCCAGGCGCCCGCCCTTGATCGCCGAGACGTGCTTGCGAACCGCGTTCACCTCGACGATCGGCGCGCCAGAGCCCAGGAGAAGCTCGTGGAGGCGCCGCTTCTCGGCCTGGGTCACTCCCTCGGGAGGCAGGCTCGTGAGCGCCGAGCTTCCGCCGGTGAAGACGGCGATCGCCAGGTCGCCGGGACCGAGGTCTTCGACCAGGTCCATGACGCGCCGGGCAGCTGCTTCTGAGCGCTCGGTGGGGAGGGGGTGGTCGGCCAGGAGCACCTCGACCTTGTCAAGCTCAATCGAGTCCGCTCCGTCGCGAACCACGACGGCTCCGCCTTCGAGGCGGCCCCCCAGGATCTCTTCGAGGGTCGCCGCGATCGCCAGCGTGGCCTTGCCCGAGCCGACGACAATCACGCGGGCGCCGGGCTCCAGCGCGTACTCGCGTCCTTCGAATGCGATCCCCGCGTCGGTCAGCTCGACGGCCTCCGCGGTTGCCAGCCGGACGTCGCACGCCTCGAGCCCCGCGGCGGCAACCTTCAGCGCAAGACCGCGCACGTCCGCCATCCCGGCGGCGGCCAGGTCTTCCGAGTTCGAGATCACGCGGCGATCGCCGCCGGGAAGACGTCGCCCGGGTAAGAGGCGGTCGCCCCGAGTTCCTCCTCGATCCGGATGAGGCGGTTGTACTTCGCCGTGCGCTCGCCGCGGACCGGCGCGCCGGTCTTGATCTGGCCCGCGCCCAGGGCGACGGCCAGGTCGGCGATGATCGGATCCTCGGTTTCGCCGGAGCGCTCCGAGACGACCACCGTGTAGCCCGCGCGATGCGCCATGTCGGCGGCATCGAGCGCCTCGGAGAGGGTCCCGATCTGGTTCACCTTCCAAAGGAGCGAGTTCGCGGCGCCGGCCTCGAGGCCGATCCGCAGGCGCTCGGGGTTGGTGACGAACAGGTCGTCGCCGACGATCTGGATGCCGCTTGCCTCGGTGAGCTCCGCGAAGCCCTCGAAGTCGCTCTCGTCGAGCGGGTCCTCGATCGTGACGACGTCAAAATCGCGGATGAGCTCCTGATACAGCTCGATCATCGAGTCGCGGTCCCTCGTCTGGCCCGCGACCTCGTACGTACCGCTGCCGGCGTCGTAGTAGTGGGTGGCCGCGCAGTCCAGCCCGTAACGGAACCGGCCTTCGTGATCGGCGTTCGCAACGGCCTCGTGCAGGAGGCCCAGGGCTTCACGCGGATCCGAGATGGCCGGCGCATAGCCGCCTTCGTCACCCGTGTTCAACGCGCTCTTGCCGTATCGCTCGAGGAGGATCTCCGCGAGCGCCAGGTTCACCTCGGTCGAGATCTGAAGGGCCTCGATAATCGACTCGGCGCCGACCGGGATGACGATGAACTCCTGGAAGTCCAGGTCGTTCGAGGCGTGCTTGCCTCCGTTGATCAGGTTGACCAGCGGCGCGGGGAGGACGTGCGCGTTCGCGTTCAGGGCGCGGTAGAGCGGCGTGCCCGCCGAGGCGGCGCGGGCACGGGCGGCCGCGAGCGAGACGCCCAGGATCGCATTGGCCCCGAGCCTTGACTTCTGCTCGGTGCCATCGATCGCGATCAGCTCGGAGTCCAGCTCGCGCTGGCCCGGGAGTGACCTGCCGACGAGCGCCTCATTGAGCTCGTTGTTGACGGCGCCGACGGCGCCGAGGACGCCGAAGCCGCCGAAACGCGTACCGCCGTCGCGGAGCTCCGTTGCCTCCATCGAGCCGGTGGAGCGACCCGAGGGGACGTCGGCTGTTGCGACCGTCCCGTCGTCGAGCGCCAGGTCGACCTGTACCGTGGGCAATCCACGGCAGTCGAGCACCTCGCGAGCACTCAGATTCGTAATTACGGGACTCATACGATCACCTTCTCTCCGGTCTGTAGTTGCCAGGCTTTTGTCAAGTTGTCGACGGCTTCTGCAAGGTGGGCCCTGAAGAGGTCCTCCGCGCGCTGGGGGTCGCCCGCGCGCATCGCTTCGATCAGCTCCTCGTGCTCGGCGGCCACCTGCGCGGGGCGCTGGTAGTGCTCCCGGAGCTGCGCGAGGCAGAGGAGTACCTCCGACTGAACCGACGAGTAGGCACGGGCGAGGCGCGGCGAGCCGGTCGCGTCGATGATCGCGCGGTGGAACCTGAAGTCGGGCTCCACCACGGCGCGCCACGGAGCGTCGTCGGGGACGCCGGAGAGCTCGGCAACCGATTGCTCGGCGGCGGGAGGTATCTCGCCGCTCGTCACGACCAGCCGGACCGCCTCGACCTCGAGCGCGGTGCGAAGGCGGAAGACGTCGATCAGGTGGGCGGGATCGAAGGTTGGAACCTGTACGCCGCGGTTGGGCTCGCGGAGCAGGAGGCCTTCGGAGATCAGGATCTGCGTCGCGGCGCGGAAGGAGTGCCGGGCGATTCCAAGGCGCCCGGCGAACTCGGTCTCGCGGAGCCTGGACCCGCCTTCGATCTGACCGTCCAAGATCATCTCGCGAAGCGCGTTGGCGGCCGCTTCGACGGTGGAGACGGTCGCGAGCTGGAGGGTCTCGGGAGGCTGGTCCTGAGGTGGTGTTGGGGAGGAATCTGTTTTGACCATGTGTCACATCATTCCACAATCTGACAAGATGCGTCAAGTCGAATCTCAAAACGAGGAGTTGAGGAGCGCTATGACCGGAGTCGAACGAAGCAGGATCGCGGAATTGATGGAGCGCGAGCAGCAGCGCTTTATGGCTGCAAATCCCAGATCTCGAGAGCTGCACGAGCGTGGCAAGGAATCACTCCTCGACGGGGTGCCGATGAACTGGATGACGCGGTGGCCCGGAGCCTTCCCGATCTTCGTCGAGACGGCGCAGGGGGCCGATGTCACCGACGTCGACGGCAACTCATACGCCGACCTCTGCCTCGGAGACACGGGTGCCATGACCGGCCACTCGCCGCCCGCGACTGTGAAAGCAGTTCAGGAGCGAGTCGCCAAGGGCATCACGGCGATGCTGCCGACCGAGGACGCTGTCCATGTGGGGGAGGAGATGAAGCGCCGCTTCGGGATGCCCAACTGGCAGTTCAGCCTGTCCGCAACCGACGCAAACCGCTTCGTGATCCGGATCTCGAGGGAGATCACCGGCCGTCCCAGGATCCTCGTGCAAAACCACTGCTACCACGGCAGCGTCGACGAGACGATCACCACGCTGATCGATGGCCAGGTCCGTCTGCGCGAGGGCAATGTCGGGGCGCCTGTCGATCCGGCGGAGACCACCCGCATCGTCGAGATCAACGACCTCGAGGCGCTCGAGCGCGAGCTCTCTTACGGAGACGTTGCGTGTGTTCTGGTCGAGCCGGCGCTGACCAACATCGGCATCGTCCTCGCCGACGATGGGTATCACGAGCGCCTACGCGCCTTGACCCGCGAAACGGGAACCCTCCTCGTGATCGACGAGACCCACACCCTTTGCTGCGGTCCGGGTGGATACACCGCAGTCGCAGGCCTGGAGCCGGATTTCCTGACGATGGGAAAGTCGATCGGGGGCGGAGTCCCCATCGGGGCATACGGCTTCACCGACGAGATCGGCCAGCGGGTGGTCGACCACACGGTCCCGGTCGCGGCCGATGTGGGCGGAGTCGGCGGGACGCTGGCCGGCAACGCGCTGTCGCTGGCCGCGGCGCGCGCAACGCTTGCGGATGTCCTGACCGACGACGCGTTCGAGCACATGATCGCCCTGGGTGAACGGTTCGAGAGCGCGGTGGCCGGCACGATCGCCGATCACTCGCTCCCCTGGTCGGTCACCCGTCTGGGATGCAGGGTCGAGTACATGTTCAGCGCCTCGCCTCCCCGGAACGGCGGTGAGGCGGCCGCGGCACTCGACGAGGAGCTGGACGCGCTGCTCCACCTCTACATGCTCAACCGCGGGATCCTCCTGACCCCGTTCCACATGATGGCCCTGATGTCCCCGGCAACCACCGAGGCGCACGTCGATCGCCACTCGGAGGCGTTCGCCGAAGCGGCGGCCGAGCTCACCGGTGCCTGATCCGGTCAAGCGCGTTGCGGCGCGCGGAGCGGCCCTCCGAGACGACCCGCTCGACCCCGGCCAGGTGCTCGATGGCGACCCGCGAACTTCTGCGTTTGAGCTCGTCGAGATGGCGGACGGGTTTGAGTGCGGCATCTGGCGATGCACCCCGGGCCGTTTTCGGGATACCGAAACTCGGGAGGCCTTCGTGGTGTTGGAAGGGAAAGCGACGATCGAGTGGGCGGGAGGCTCGATCGAGGTGGGGGCCGGAGATCTCTGCTTTCTCGCGGCGGGGACCGAGACGGTATGGACCGTTCACGAGACCTTGCTGAAGGGCTACTCGCTGGCTTCTTAATGCGTCATCCGCATTTATGTGCCATGATGGAGTTGTTGAACAATCTTACCCTCGGGGAGGAACTCAAATGGAATTGACGAGCTCACTGGCCAAACGCCGCATCTTCTTGGGGGTGGCTGCCGCGGGACTCGCTTCCGCAATCGCCGTCTTCGGATCGAACGAAAAGGTCAAGGCGGATCCGCCGACTCCGGCCACCAGCGTGGTCTTCATCAGCGGCGACGGCATGGGAGTCCAGCAGCGCACGGCGGTTCAGTACGCGGGCTATGGGCTGGACGAGCGCCAGCCGATGGATGCCCTGCCGTACGCGGGCTTCCTCGACACGATTCACGACGGCAACACGGCCGTGACGGACTCGGCGGCCGGAGCGACGGCATGGTCGATCGGCGTCAAGACCAAGCAGGGCCTTGTCGGGCTCGGCCGCGACAGGGTGCGTGTCCCGACCCTGTTGGAGATCGCAGAGGACCAGGGCAAGGCAACCGGCATCGTCAACGACCACGACATCACCAACGCGACGCTGGCGAGCTTCGCGGCACCGATCGAGAACAGGGACTGGAAGGTCGCGATCGCGCAGCGGACGCTGAGAGGCATTTCGCCCGACGTGATGATGGGCGGTGGCGAGGGCTACTGGTACCCGCGCGGCGACAAGGGCATGATCCCGAACGTGGTGGCCGACGAGGACAAGAGCCTCGGCGAGGACAACCTGGTCGAAGAAGCCATTGACATGGGCTACCAGTACGCGTACGACCGCGAGACGGTCGACGATCTGACCGGCCCCAAGGCGCTTGCGCTCGTCCAGGACTCTGGCCTCCAGCGCTACAAGGAGATCAAGGGCTACAAGCCGAACGAGGATCCGTACTACGTCAAGGAGCCGGATCTCTTCGCCAAGGCGCTCGAGATCCTGAGCCAGGACCCCGACGGGTTCTTCCTGGTCACCGAGAGCGACGACCTGGATTCCGCCGCGCACGAGCACGACGGCCAGAACGTCATCAAGACCGGAATGAACATCAACAAGATGGTCGAGATCGTCGAGGAGTTCCGCCTGACGCATCCCGACGTGCTCCTGGTCGTCACCGCCGATCACGAGACCGGCGGCATGACGATCGAGAACACCTCGGAGACCAACACCAACTCCAACGGTGACGATCCCGTCCCGTACTACGGAGACGGCTCGAAGAACAACGCCGGCCCGAACGGCGAGGTTCCGCCCAAGAGCGGCCCGTTCAAGATCAAGGGAACCGACCGCAAGTTCAAGGTCGACTGGACGACCCCCGAGCACACGGGTGGATACGTCCCGGTGACGGCGTCCGGCCCCCTGGCCGAGCAGTTCACGGGTGTCCACCACAACACCCACGTGTACGACGTGCTCCTTCAGGCCCTGACGGCTGACTGATCGCTGGTAGGTCGCGCTGCCGGCCCCTCGCCCAAGGGGCCGGCAGCGCGTCCTTATCCCTAGAAGTTCGAATGAGGCTATTTCCGCCTCAGCCGGAGTCTCAAACCTCGGCGCGTCCGGTTAAGCCGCTATTTGGGTGAAAGGCGCAAGATTCTCATCCGACCGGCTGGGCGAAAAGAGTGATCAGGGCCATGACCAATGCCAGGGCGGCGAACCCGCCGAGGCTCGTGCGCGAGCGTGCCGTCCGCATCGCAACGATGCACTGAAGGCAGTAGTAGGCGGCGAACGCGCGCGAAGCGATCGTGACGATCGTGAATGTCGGGATCGTCAGGATCATCGCCACGGCCGCGACTCCCGCTCAGCGACGTAGGCGCGGCTTCCGCCCAGCGCGTGCGGAAACTGCCAGTGGAGGTTTTCCCGTGCCGCAACCGTGTCGGCGGTTGCCGCGCTGAACTGGCTCAGGGTCGCGGAGATCACGAGGGGAATCACCAAGAGAGGCGCAACGCGTTCGGTGATGTCGATCAGGGTCGAGTCCGCGCCATCGGCAGTGCCGAGGCCCATGAGCGGCGTAGCCACCAAAACGAAGCCGACGTAGATCGAGGCGGCGATCGCCTGCGCTGCGCGCGATGCCCAGACCCTCGTCTCGGCGTCGAACTCGTCGCCCAGGTAGCGAACGGTTTCGAACCCTTGCACGGTGATGACTGACCCCTCCCAGGGTCAGCGCGATGGCGACGATGCTGGTGTCGGGGATCGGTGGCGGATCGATTCCCTGGCCGAGCAGCTGTCCGCCGCTCTCGACGAGGTAGGCCGCTCCCAGGACCGTCGTGAGGAGAAGAACCGTCGCCAAGCGCGACGCGCTCCATCAGGTCCAGCCCGCCGAACCCACGGGTTACTCCCACCAAGACGATGACCGCCGCGGCGCCCGCGGCAATGGCGCTTACCGCAGCATCCGCTTCCGGGGCAACGGAGTCGACGATGTACTCCGCCATGATGCGCAGGTAGAGCGCGACCGAGATCACATAGGCGACCGCGATGACGCTGTCGCTCAGGCTCTCGAGTCCCTGGCTGAAGCGGTCGAGTTCGTCTTCCCTGTCAAGCGGCTCGACCACCCTGATGTTGTGGCGGATCGCCGTGCCGACCAACCAGGCCAGAGCGGAGATCGCGACCGCTCCGACCACCGCGAGCCCGCCAAGCGTGCGCTCCAGCACCGGCACGATGATCAGGAATCCGCTGCCGAAGATCGAGGCGAGGGGAGTGACCGTGGCGCGAGCGACCGGCCCGAGGCCGGTGCGGGACATTCGGCCGGAACGCATCAATGGTGCCGGCGGGCGGGCTACTTCGGTGAAAGCCGCTTGTACGTGATGCGGTGAGGGCGATCGGCGGCTGCACCGAGGCGAGCGCGGCGGTTCTCCTCGTAGGCCTCGACGTTCCCCTCGAACCAGGTCACCTCGGAGTCCCCTTCGAAGGCAAGCACGTGGGTGGCAACGCGGTCCAGGAACCAGCGGTCGTGCGATACGACCACCGCGCAACCGGCGAATGCGAGGAGCGCCTCTTCCAGCGCTCTGAGCGTGTCGACGTCGAGGTCGTTCGTCGGCTCGTCGAGCAGGAGAAGGTTCCCGCCTGAGCGCAGGAGCTTCGCCAGGTGGACCCGGTTCCGCTCACCGCCCGAGAGCGTTCCGACCTTGCGCTGCTGGTCGGATCCCTTGAAGTTGAAGCCGGACGTGTAGGCGCGTGAGTTCATCTCCTCGGAGCCGACCTTGATCTGGTCGTATCCCTCGGAGATCTCCTCCCACACGGACTTCTCGGCGTCGAGCGAATCGCGGGACTGGTCGACGTAGGCCAGCTGAACCGTCTCGCCGAGGCGGAGGGTGCCGGCATCCGGCTCCTCGTCGCCGACGATCATCCGAAGGAGCGTCGTCTTGCCGGCTCCGTTCGGGCCGATGATCCCGACGATGCCGGCGGGCGGCAGCTCGAACGACAGGTTCTCGAAGAGGAGCTTGTCGCCGTAGCCCTTGGTCACGCCGTCGGCCTCGACCACGACGCCGCCCAGCCGCGGCCCGGCGGGGATGCGGATCTGGACGTTCTCGAGCTTCACCTGCTTGTCCTCGGCCAGAAGCTCTTCGTAGCGGGCGAGGCGAGCCTTCGACTTCTTCCGCCGCCCCTTGGGGTTCTCGCGCACCCACTCGAGCTCCGCGGCGATCGTCTTCGCGCGAGCAGAGTCCTTGCGCTCCTCTTGAGCGAGCCGCTCCTGCTTCTGCTCGAGCCAGCTCGAGTAGTTGCCCTTGAAGGGGATGCCGCGCCCGCGGTCGAGCTCCAGGATCCAGCCCGCCACGTTGTCCAGGAAGTAGCGGTCGTGGGTGACGGCGACGATGGTGCCTTCGTACTCGTCCAGGTGGCGTTCGAGCCAGGCGACGGACTCGGCGTCAAGGTGGTTGGTGGGCTCGTCGAGGAGCAGCAGATCAGGTGCCTGGAGAAGGAGGCGGCAGAGGGCGACGCGCCGGCGCTCGCCGCCGGAGAGCTTGGTCACGTCGGCGTCGCCAGGCGGCACTCGCAGCGCGTCCATCGCGGTCTCGACGACGGTGTCGAGGTTCCAGGCGTCGGCGGCTTCGATCTCCTCGGAAAGGCGCGCGAACTCATCGGCGGTCTCGTCCGAGTAGTTGGCGGCGACCTCGTTGTAGCGGTCCAGGAGGTCGCGCGTGGCGCGGACGCCGTCCTCGACGTTTCCTCGGACGTCCTTCGACTCGTCGAGCTGAGGTTCCTGGGAGAGCATCCCGACCGTGGCCGACTTGTGGAGCTGCGCCTCGCCGCGGTAGTCCGTGTCCTCGCCGGCCATGATGCGAAGCAGGGTGGACTTGCCGGCGCCGTTGGGCCCGAGCACGCCGATCTTGGCTCCGGGGAAGAAGCTCAGTGAGATGTCCTCGATGACCTTCTTGTCCGGCGGATGGGTCCGCGAGACCTTGTACATCGAGTAGATGTATTCGTCAGCCATGAGGCGGCTGAGGGTAGATGGTGCCTGGCACCGGCCGCGACGGCGTGACGCACGCGGCACAACTGTTAACGGTGCCTGGCACCTTTCGGGTTAGGATCACCGACTCATGGATTCCAGGATGAAAACTCTCATCGGCGCGCTGGGACTGTTCGCGGTCATCATCGTGGTCGTCCTGGTTGCACAGGGTGGGGGCGATGACGAGCCTGCCGAGCCGGCGACGGCAGAGCGGCAAGACAAGCCCGAAGTCGAGATCCCGGACGGGGCTCCGCCGAAGGAGCTCGTGGTCGAGGACCTCGAGGAGGGCGAAGGCGACGAAGCTGCGCCCGGCGATGCGCTCACGGTCGACTACGTCGGTGTTCTCTATGACGGCGGCGATGAGTTCGACGCCTCATTCGAAGGACCGGAGCCGTTCCAGTTCGTGCTCGGCCAGGGTGGCGTCATCCCCGGCTGGGACGAGGGGCTCGAGGGCATGAAGGTCGGCGGCCGCCGCCAGCTGGTGATCCCGCCGGACCTGGCCTACGGGCCGCAGGGCCAGCCGCCGGACATCCCGCCGGACTCCACGCTGGTCTTCGTGATCGACCTGCTCGCGATCAACTAGTTCCCGTTGATGGCGAAGATGTTCCCGTCGGGGTCCTTGAACCACGCTGCCTTGAAGCCCGGCCCGTCGAAGACGCCGTTCTCGTCGGTCGTCACTCCGCTCTCGTCGTCGTAGCGCTCGAACTCCACGCCGTTCGCGGCCAGCTCCGAGCGAGCCGCCTCGAAATCGGAGACGTCGAAACCGGCAAGCGTTGCCTTGTTCGAGCCCGCGTGCTCTGAGACATAGACGAAGAGCCCGGTTCCACCGCCGCAGTCGTAAACGGCCATCTCGTCGTTCTGCTGGCTCGACTCCAGGCCCAGCTTGCCCTCGTAGAAGCTTCGGGCGCGTGCCATGTCGGAGACCGCTACCGCTGTGCCGACCTTGCTGTCCTTGAGACTCATGTTCTTCTCCATTTCGTTCGCTTCCAAGGAAGGTACCACCGTAGTCCTAAAAACTAACCTCTTGTTGACGAATTTAGGACCAAGGGCTATGATCCGGGCACGATGACAACCAAGAAGCGCACCTACAACGACCTTTGCGGACTGTCGCACGCGCTCGAGCTGGTGGGGGAGCGCTGGGCGATCCTGATCCTTCGCGAGCTGAGCTACGGGCCCAAGCGCTTCACCGACATCCGCTCCGGGCTGCCCAGCGCGAGCCCGAACGTGCTTTCCCAGCGCCTTCGCGAGCTCGAGGCACACGGCATCGTCAGCCGGCGCACTCTGGCGCCGCCGGCGGCATCCAAGGTGTACGAGCTCACCGAGTGGGGCAGCGAGCTCGAGCCGACCCTGCGTTCGCTCGGGACATGGGCGGCGCGCTCGCCGCACTTCCCCGACTCGGGCCACTTCAGCCCCAGCTCGCTCGCGATGAATCTCGAGTCCATGTTCCTGGGCGACAAGGCCGCGGGCATCGAGTCGACGATCGGCCTTGTGCTCGGCGACGAGTCCTTCGTCTTGAAGATCGCGAACGGGTCGCTCGAGGTCGAGCGCGCCGATGCGGACGGCGCCGACACCGTCGTAAAGACCGACCCGATGACGCTTATCGGGATCCTTTACTACGGCGAGGACCTTGAAGCGGCCGAGGCCGCCGGGACGATCTCGATCGACGGCGACCGCGACGCGATGGCACGGCTCTGCGACCTGTTCGAGCTGCCGACGCCTGTCGAGTTGGAAGTGCCCGCGTGAGCGCGGCGCATACCCTCGCGATCGAAGCGGAAGGGCTGGTCAAGTCCTTCGGCGAGACGAAGGCCGTCGACGGCATCGACCTCTCCGTGAGGAAGGGCGCCGTGTACGGGATGCTCGGGCCGAACGGAGCGGGCAAGACCACGACGATCAGGATGCTGGCGACGCTGCTTCGCCCCGACGCCGGTTCGGCGCGCGTCCTGGGCCACGACGTCGTCACCGAGGCGGACGCCGTGCGCGGTGTCATGAGCCTCACGGGCCAGCTTGCCTCGGTGGACGAGGACCTCACCGGCCGCGAGAACCTGATCCTGATCGGGCGCCTGCTCGGGCTCGGCCGCCCTGCCGCGAAGTCCCGTGCCGACGACCTCCTTGATGCCTTCGGCCTCGTCGAGGCAGCCGGCCGTCTGGTCAAGAACTACTCGGGCGGAATGCGCAGAAGGCTCGACCTGGCCGCGAGCATCGTCGTCACCCCTGAGCTGATGTTCCTCGACGAGCCGACGACAGGCCTGGATCCCCGCTCCCGCAATCAGGTCTGGGGCATCGTCAGGGCTCTCGCAGAGGAGGGCACGACGATCCTTCTATGCACGCAGTATCTGGACGAGGCCGATCAACTGGCGGAAGGGATCGCCGTGATCGACCACGGCAAGGTCATCGCCGAGGGCACGCCCTCCCAGCTGAAGGCCTCGGTTGGCTCCGGCACGCTGCACATCCGGCTGCTCGAGCCGGAGCAGAGGCCCCAGGCCGCCGAGATTCTGGACCGCGAGCTTGGAGACGTAACGCTCGAACCCGACCCCGCCGGCCTGTCGGTGGCGTGCGAGGATGCCGATCGCGGCGCGGAGGCCGTGGCCGAGCTGACACGGCGCGGCGTTGCCATTGCCGGGTTCTCGCTCGGCCAGCCGAGCCTGGACGAGGTCTTCCTTGCCCTGACGGGACGCCCGGTCGAGGACGAGTCAAGCGCCGAGGAGGTCGAGG
Source organism: uncultured bacterium (assembly GCA_963772035.1). Lineage (GTDB taxonomy): Bacteria > Actinomycetota > Thermoleophilia > Solirubrobacterales > 70-9 > JALZKA01. The sequence goes on along the minus strand of CAVYVT010000007.1, from coordinate 368,439 downwards.
CGGCATGAGCGACACCCAAACGGGCGATACGGCGATCGACGGCGTCGAGGAGCAGGCGATCCGGAAAGCTCTCTCGTCGGCCCCCCGGCCCGCGCGCCCGAGCCCGGTCTCGGCGGTCCTCACCTTCGGCTGGCGCGGGATCCTGAAGATCAAGCACGTCCCCGAGCAGCTGATCGACGCGACGATGACCCCTGTCCTCTTCACGCTGATGTTCACCTACATGTATGGAGGCGCGATCTCGGGCTCGACCTCCGAGTACCTCACTTTCATCCTCCCCGGAATCCTGATGATGTCGGTGGTCTTCACGACCGTCTACTCGGGGGTCGCGCTGAACACGGACCTCACCAAGGGCGTCGTCGACCGGTTCCGCTCGCTTCCGATCTGGCGGCCGGCGCCGCTGGTGGGCTCGGTGGTAGGCGACAGCGTGCGCTATCTCGTCGCAGGCACCGTCGTCATCATCGTCGGCGCCGTCCTGGGCTACCGCCCCGACGGCGGCTGGGAGGGTGTACTTGCCGCACTCGCCTTGACGATCATCTTCTCGTTCGCCCTGGCTTGGGTCTTCACGACCCTCGGGCTCATCATGCGCTCGCCGAATGCGGTCATGAACACGGGCTTCATGGCCCTGTTCCCCCTCACCTTCCTCTCCAACGCGTTCGTGCCGCCTGAGACCCTGCCGAGCGGCCTTGAAGCTTTCGTGGAGATCAACCCGATCTCGTGGGTCGTGACCGCCAACCGCGGGCTGATGAACGGCACCGCCGAGGCCGGCGACATCCTGCTCGTCCTCGCGACCGCTGTTGTGCTCACCGCTGTATTCGTGCCGTTGACCTCGCGCCTCTACCGCAAGAAGTAGGCGGCCGGCACATCCCGGCGGAAGCTACCTTCCGCTGTCCCGATGTACGACCCCGGCAAGTTCTACGACGAAGGCATGGATTCCGGCGGGGAGGTCCGCCCGGCCTATCGCGAGGTGCTGGATGCGATTGCTGCCGACCCGGCGGGAGCGCACGAGCGTTCGCGCGCCGTTGTCCACGAGCACAAGATCCGCTTCGGCAAGGGCGACGCAGAGGAGGACTTCGTCCTCGATCCCATCCCGCGGATCGTCGACGGCGCCGAGTGGGCGGAGCTCGATCGCGGGCTTGCCCAGCGGGCCCGCGCGCTGAACGCGCTTCTGGCCGACTCGTACGGTGAGCGGCGCATCGTCACCGAGGGCGTGATCCCGGACCGGGTCCTGAACGGTGCGGAGTATCTAGAGCCCGAGATGGAAGGGCTGGCCGGCGAGAGGCCTGCGACCGTGATCGGCTTCGACCTCGTTCGCGGACAGGACGGAAAGTTCGTCGTCCTCGAAGACAACTCGCGCACTCCGTCGGGCATGGCCTATGCAACCGCCGCTCGAGGTGTGAGCGAGGTCCTCTTTCCAGACGCGGCGGACAAGGCCCTCCCGCTCGATCCGGTCTTCGAGTGGTTGTCCGAGGCGGTGCGCGGCGCAGCGCCAGCCGGGGTCGAGGATCCCGTCTGCGTCCTCTTGAGCGACGGCCCCGCCAATTCAGCGTGGTACGAGCACGTGGTCGTCGCAGAGCGCATCGGCGTGCCGGTCGTCCAGCCCCGTGATGTTGATGTTCGGAATGACGAGGTGTGGTTTCGCGCGGGTAACGATTCCCCGCGCAAGGCGGACGTGGTCTTGCGGCGAACCGATGCCGACAGGATCACCGAGCGCGGCGAGGGCATCACCTGGGTGGGCGAGCTGCTCTACGGCCCCGTCCGGAGGGGCACGGTCGGCATGGTCAACACGTTCGGCTCAGGGCTCGCCGACGACAAGCTCGTCTACGCGTACGTTCCCGAGGCGATTCGCTTCTATCTGGACGAGGAGCCGCTTGTCGCGCAGATCCCCACGCTCGACTGCGCGGAGGAATCTGCGCTGGAGCGGGTGATCCGCAGCCCGCAAGAGCTCGTCGTAAAGCCACGATCCGAGTCGGGCGGGATTGGGGTGGTCGTCGGCTCGCAGGCCTCGCCGGACGAGCTCGCGGCCTGCGTCGACCTCGTCACCGGCAGTCCCAAGGAGTACATCGCGCAGGAGATCGTGAGTTTCTCCACCTGCCCGACGGTTGCCGGCGATGCGATCGAGCCCCGGCACGTCGACCTTCGCGCGTTCGCGGTCTCGACCAGCGACGAGGTCAGGCTGATGCCCGGAGGCCTGACGCGCGTTGCGCTTCGCAAGGGCTCGCTTGTCGTCAACTCCAGTCAGGGCGGCGGCGGCAAAGACACCTGGGTCGTCGGTTGAGCGACGTCCGGCAGGTAACGCCTGCGATGATCGCGGGCGTCGCGGCGGGCCTTCGAAGCCGCGAGGACCGCGAGCTCAGCTCGGGGCTCCAGGGCACACTGTTCGAGTTCGGCGATGGCCGGCAGGCTTCGACCGTACTCCTGACGCGAGTCCGCACGACCATCGCCTTCATTCCCGCTCTGGCCTGTCGCGACCGCGCGACGACGCCGGGACGCCCGGCGGAGCTGCCCACCGAGCGCTGGGAGGAGACGCCTCTCGAAAGCGACGCGTTCAACCGCCGCTACCGGCTCCTGACCCTCGCGGGACAGGATCCGGGACTCTTGCGCGAGCTGTTCTCGCCATCGCTCATCGCTTGGCTCGAGCGCGAGCCGCCTGACGGCTTCGGCCTGGAGCTCAACGAGGGGTTCCTCGCGATCACGATGCCCCGCCACCTCGACGCTTCGGAAAGAGACGGGTTCGCCTCGCTGGCGGGCGAGGTGGCTCGGCGGGTCGAAGCGGAGATCGACGAGGAGGGCGGCGTCTCTTCGGACGTCTTCGACGAGGCCGCCGAGCTCCGCGACCTTGATCGAGCGGTCGAGGACGTCGGTGCCGATGCCCGGCCGGACAGCGTCCAGGAAGGACTCGCTGCCGCCAAAGCTCGTGCCGGGGCGAAGCCGGCGACGATCTTGCGCGCGCTGATCTGGGGGGCGGTCGCCGCTGCCATCGCCGCCGCGCTCGGGGCCATCGTCCATCCCGCAGCCGGCGGGCTCTTCGCGATCGTCTTCGTGCCGCTTGCGCTCTGGCTCGGCTGGATGGTGAGCAGGGCGGCTTACCGCTGGGGCACGATCTCGGTGTCAAGGGTGGGCCTTGAGATCTGGACTCGCGGATACGCGGAGTCGCGCGGGCTCGGATTTCGAGGACCGCTGGCAATTCCACGGGGCCCACCGAGAGCTGCCGATGCCGGGCTTTGCCGATCACGTACTGGCGGGCGAGCTGCCCGGCGGACACGGGTTGTCCGGCCGCCTCCTGTTCCTCGGGGATGCGGCTGAGCTTCGGGCCTCGGGGCAGGAGATGGCATTCACCTCCGATCGCCTGCTCGCCGCCAGCGCGATCCTCATCGAGGCCGGCGAGGAGCTGCCCCCGGACGCTGCGAGCGTCTCGGTGCCCGAGGAGTATCGCCTTGAGATCCACGGCCGCCAGCTCCTGATCTGGCGCCCGGTCCAGGGGAACATGCTGCGAACCTCGGCCGGAAGTGACCGGTTCTGCGAACTGGCGACGGCGGCGGCGCAAAAAGCCTTAGGTAACGCTCAGGTCTAGCTTCACCCCCGGGGAACCGGCGCATCCGCGCGGTTTTCGGTCTAGCTTCATCGGGTAGAACCAAGAAGCACTCGATCCAGGATCGCCCAGGAGGGGCTAGCGAGAGATGTCAAGGAAGGCGCTGACCGTTGTCGCAAACGTATTCGCCGTACTTGTCGTCGCCGTGGGCGCGGTTGTCGCCAAGGCAGGGGTCCTCGACGACGTCACTGGGAACCTGCCCGACCTCGATGGCGACGGGACCGACCTGCCCGGGGGCGGCAACATCAATCTTCCAGGTGGCGGTAGCAACGGCGGAGTGACCCTTCCGGGTGGCGGCGGGACGATCCCGCTTCCAGGCGGAGGCGGAAGCACCCCGTCGGTTCCTTCCACTCCGATCACGCCGGGTACGCCGACAGCACCAGGCGGCGAGACGGGCGGAGAAGTCGACGGCGAGGAGGGCTCGGACGACGGGGCCACCGCCGGTGGCGGCGGCAAGGGCGGCAAGGGCCAGGGCCACGCCGAGAACGAAGAAGAGCAGACGCCGGCCGAGCGGCGCGAAGAAAGAAACCAGGTCGATGACCAGATCCGCCAGCCGGATGGTGTGCCGACCGCAGCCAATCCGACCTTGAGCCTCGCGACATTCGGCCCTTCGCCGATCGGCGTTCCGAACTTCATTATCGATAGCTTCACGATCCCGCCGTTCCTGCTTCCGATCTACCAGGCCTGCGGCACCGAGTACGGGGTGCCGTGGTACGTGCTCGCGTCGATCAACCGGATCGAGACTGCATTCGGCACCAACACGAACGTCTCCTCTGCAGGCGCTCAGGGTTGGATGCAGTTCATGCCGGCCACCTGGGATGCGTATGGCGTCGACGCCAACAACGACGGGCGCAAGGACGTCTATAACCCCGTTGACGCGATCTGCGGGGCTGCGAACTACCTGGAGGCCTCGGGTGCGCGGGAGGATCTCCCCGGCGCGATCTTCGCTTACAACCACGCCGACTGGTACGTCGACGAGGTTCTCCTCTATGCCCGCCAGTACGCGAACATCCCCGGCGACCTGGTCAGCTCGATCACCGGCCTGACCGAGGGCGCGCGCTTCCCGGTCGCGGCGAACTCCCGCTACGCGGACGACGTATCCGAGCGCAGCGCGAAAGGCAACACCGACCTTCCGCCTTCGCCGACCCGCCGCGGGATCAACATCTACTCCAAGGAGGGCGCATCCGCAGTTGCGGTAAACGACGGGACGATCCAGAAGGTCGGCGACTCGAAGGAGCTCGGCAAGTACGTAGTGCTCGAAGACAACTACGGCAACCGCTTCACCTACGCGGAGCTCGGCAAGGTCGCGGAGGCCTACCCGGTCCCGCGCGAGCGCGATGGCGACCCCAAAGCAGAGCACTCAGAACACTCAGAGGGCTCAACTGGCCAGAAGGGCGGAGGGCAGAACGCCAAGGCCCCGGTGGCCGCGGAGCCTGCCAACACGGAGGACCTCCGCGAGCGGATCTCAGCGTTCCCGGAGCGCGACGGTGCAGCCCCGATGTCCTTCGATCCTTCCGAAAGAGCGTTCGAGAAGCTCGGGTACGAGAGCTTTGAGTCTCAGTACGGGCCGCTCCGCTTCGATGCGAAGAAGATGGAGCTCCGCAAGCTCGAAGAGGGCTCGAAGGTCCTCGCGGGCACGATCCTCGGCTCGGTCGGTTCAGAAGGGAAGCTCGCACCGCACCTGAACTTCGCGATTCGCCCAGCGGGGCGCGGGGCGCCGCAGATCAACCCGAAGCCGATCCTCGACGGCTGGAAGCTCCTCGAGGCCACGCATCTCTACCGCGCAATGGGCAAGGATCCGTTCGCCGAAAGCGCCGCGGAGCCGAGTCAAGTGCTTTTGATGTCTAAGGAGCAGGCCGCTCGCGCCCTCGTGGCCGAGTCCGGCGTCTCGATCTACGAGTGCGGTATCGCCGATATCCGGAGCGGTCAGATCGACGTGCGGATCATGCGTCTCCTGCTCTATCTCGCGCGGAGCGGATTCGACCTCACGGTCACCTCGCTCAAGTGCGGTCACGGCGTCTATACGAGCTCGGGCAACGTCAGTGCCCACTCGGTCGGAAGCGCCGTGGACATCGCGCAGATCAACGGCATACCGGTCCTCGGCAACCAGGGGACGGGTTCCATCACCGAGACCCTGATCGAGCAGATCCTCGAGCTTCAGGGCGCGATGACACCGGACCAGGTCATCTCCCTGATGGACCTGGGCGGCCCCACGCTCGTTATGGGTGACCACGCGGATCACGTCCACGTCGGTTACAGCATCGCCGGAGCCCCGTCGCCGAGCGGCGCATTGGCCGAGAACCTCGCAACGGATGAGCGCCTGCTCGACAAATCGCAGTGGAGGCGGCTGATCCAGCGCCTCGGCGAGATCGAGAACCCGAAGGTCAAGCCCACCAAGGAGCGCAGGGGGTCGGTCGCCCACAAGGGCGAGTAGCCGGACCCGCTGCCGTTACGCAGCAAGCACCTCGTCGAGGCAGGTAAGGGTGCGTTCCACGTCCTCCTCGACGGTGTAGAGGTGGGGAGAGAAGCGGAGGGAGTCGCCTCGCGACGAGGCGACGACGCGTGCCGCCCGGAGCCGGTCGGCGGTTTGGGCCGAGTCGATGTCCTGCTTGCGCGCGGTGACGATGGCCGAGCGCTCCGCATCCGCGCGCGGGGAGGTGATCTCCATGCCGCGGTCGAGCAGTCCTTCGATCAAGAGATCGGCAAGCGCCATGTTGTGTTCGAAGATGCGGTCGACCCCGGTTTCGGCCAGGAACTCGATCGAGCGCGCCAAGCCGATCGCGCAGCCATAGGCCATCGTGCTGCACTCGAAGCGCCGCGCCGAACGTGCGTAATCAAGCTGATCGGTCCGAAGGTCCCAGATGTCTTCGTGGCTGCGAAATCCGACCAGTCCGGGCTCAAGCGCGGCCTGGAGATGGGGCGCGAGGTACATCACGGCCGCTCCGAACGGCCCGCAAAGCCACTTGTAGCCCGATGACAAGACAACATCCAGCGCGTCTGCCTGGACGTCGATGGGAACCGCGCCCGCGGATTGCGTGGCATCTACGACGAGGAGGGCGCCGTGTTCGTGCGCGGCCGTGGCCAGGCTCGAGAGGTCGAACACCTGGCCCCGTCCGTACTCCACGTGTGAGATACAGACGACTGCGGTGGCGTCGTCGATCAGCTCGTGCACGGCCTCGAGGCGCACGATGTCGCCCTCGCCTTCGGCAAGCCTGATCTCGCAGCCGGTGTGAGCCGCCACCCGCTGCCAGGGATTGACCGTGCTCGGAAAGCTCGGGGCGGTGCCCACGACGTTTTTGTCGGCTCCCGGCGCGACGGCCCAGGCCAGGGAGCCGAGGAGCTCCGTCACGCTCGAACCCGCCGCGATGTCTTCGGGCTCGGCATTGAACAGCTTGGCGGCGGCCCGGTGGAGGTCGTCGAGCGAATTGCCCTCGACGGTCTCGGGGAGCGCCAGGCTGCCGTTGTCGGCCACTTCGCGCTGCCAATCCACGATTGCCTGCTTTGCGCCGCGGTACATCAGCCCGATGTTCGCGGCGTCCAGGTAGGCGGACCTGTTCGACCCCGGGAAATCTTCGGCGTTCACCAGTCTTGGCATGCATGGAGTATCGCGCGCCATGCCTCAGCGCCTCGTCGGCGGCTGTACCATCGCTCCGGATACGCGATGCGCGAAGGGGAAACGTGAAAGCGGGCGTCTACGGCCAGCAGATTGAGGGCCTGTCGGTGAACGGCAGGGAGCTCCAAGCCGGCGTCTTCAATGAGAACGAGGTGCGCGCTGCCGCGGGGATGACGATGGTGATGGGGGCCGTGGTGTTCGTTCTCGCGCTCACCGAGAAGATCTACCTCCCCCTCCAGCTCATGACGATCTTCTTCTTCATCGAGTTCGGGATCCGGGTCACGGCTGGGCTCCAGTACAGCCCGCTTGGCCGCCTTGCCCACGTCCTCGTGAGGCGCCACGAGCCGGAGTGGGTCTCGGCGAGGCCCAAACGCTTCGCCTGGTCGATGGGGGTCGTCCTGTCGTTCGCCATGGTGATCATCACCAACTCGGGAATCCGCGGTGCGCTGCCCGCGACCCTCTGCTCGATCTGCCTGGTCCTGATGTGGATGGAGTCCGCGCTCGGCTTCTGCGCCGGCTGCGAGATCTACGCGTCGCTCAGGCGGCGCGGCTTGATCGCTCAAGACGACGAGATCGAGATCTGCGCCGGCGGCGTCTGCGAGGTACCGAGGCCGGCGGCGGCGGCGGTCGAGCGCTAGACGGGACGAGCGCTCAGCGCCCGAACCAGCGCGCTTTCCGGCTCGCGCCGAACTCCGCCTTCTCGGCGGCGTATTCGAGCGAGGGATCGTTTCGGTCGGCCACCGGCGACTCGCCGCCGAGGAAGTTGACCTCGACCTTGCTCACGAGCCCGCCGCCGAACTCGGCGTAACAGATGCCCGACCCCTCGTACCGCGAGGCTGTCGACTCGCTGGCGATCGTGGCCGCAATGTCGTCGGCGACGACGCTCGCCGCCGCCTCGGCGAAGATCCCCGCCTTGGCGACGGTGCGGGGGCCGGTACAGACATCGCCGAGGGCGTAGACCTGGGGGAACGTGGTCCTCAGGTTGGTCTGGTCGACCGGCACCCAGCCGTCGACGGCGAGGCCGGAAGCCGGAAGCGGATCGGGAGCCCGGTGCCGCGGGATGCCGACGAAGAGGTCGTACGGCAGCGTCTCGCCGCTCGCAAGCTGCGCCGTCTGGGTCGCAGGATCAATGCTGGTGACGAGAGTCTCGGCCCGCTCCTCGATGCCCCGGTCGGCGAGGCCGTCGCGAAACATCTGCGCCACGTCGCCGGTCACGGGCACCGGGCGCTTCATGGGGAACGTCGACGTCATCTCGACCGAGTCGCGGATGCCGCGCTCCGTGAACAGCTCGTGCATAAGGAACGCGCCTTCGAACGGAGCCGGCGGGCACTTGAACGGCGCGCCGAGGACGGACACCAGGACCTTTCCCCCGCTGAACCGAGCCAGCTCGTCGCGCAGCCGCTCGGCCCCGGCCATCGTGTAGTACTCGTGGCCGCCCGACTCGAAGCCCGGCGTGGCGGCCATGTCGTAGTCGGCGCCCATTGCCACCGCGATGAAGTCGGCGTCGTACGAGCCGGCGTCGGTCGTGACCCGCCGGGCCGAGGGATCGATACCGGTCACCGTTTCGTGGCGGAACTCGACGCCCTCCTTCGCGATGTCGCGGTAGTACATCCGCACGTCCTCAGCCGTTCGCCGACCGAGCATCACGTCGAGCTTCGAGAAGCCGAAGAACCACGAGTCGTTGCGATCGAGCAGCGTGACGCGAACCAGGTCAGGGATCGTCTCCGAGAGCCGCGTCGCCAGCTCCAGGCCGCCGAAGCCCGCGCCGAGGATCAAGACATGCTTTTTCATGGCCCGGAGACTATGGGTAGGCGAAGCGTGCCCTCGGCGACGATCACGCACACCGCGGTGATGATCGCGCGGTCGCTCGGGATGCGGATCTCGAGCCGGCTCGGACGGCCGATCCGATGGCCTTGCTCGATCACGAGCTTCGAATCGTCGACGCTCAGCCGATTGGCGACGAGGTGGCAGGCGAGGGGGCCTGCCGCGGTGCCCGTTGCCGGGTCCTCGGAGATGCCGGCCGTTGGGTTGAAGAATCGCGCGTAGGCCGCGGAGGCTGGATCGAATGGATCGAGGCTGTAGAGGTAGCAGCCCTCCCCGTCAGCGGTGCGCAGTACCTCCCTCAGGCGAGGGACGTCCGGGGCCGCACGATCGACGGCCTCTCGGGTCCCGGCCTGGACCAGGAGGTGTGGCGCTCCGGTTGATACGACCTGCGCCGGGGCATCGTCGCCGAGCTCATCCGCAGGCAGCCCCAACGACGCCGCCAGCTCGTCCAGGTCACCGACGACATCGCCCCACCGCGCCGGTTCCTGCTCCATTGCGATCGCTCGCAGGCGCCCGTCCTCCACGGTCACCTCGACGGGCAGCACTCGTCCGCCGATCTCCTGCAGGAAGCGATTTGCGCCTTCGGAGAGCGCGAGGCGGCCGGCGTCAGCGAGCCACCACCAGGCGCCGAGGGCGTTATGGCCTGCTCCGCCCACCTCGACGCCCGCGGGAGTGAAGGAGCGCAGCCGCCACGCCGCCTCTTTAAGTGTCGACGCCTGAACGAAGGTGGTCTCGGACTGGTTGAACTCCCGCGCGATCGCGCGCATCAAGTCCACGTCGATGCCCTCGTCATTCACAACCACGGCCAGCGGATTGCCCGTCAGCGGCGCGTCGGCAAAGACGTCGACGAAGAAGAAGGGCAGCGACCCGGCCACGAGCCTCAGAACCTACCTGGGGCGACCGCCTGCGCGATCGCTGACGTGATTCTTCATCGCCTCTGGAACCTACGGGCGACGGGGTTTCCGTGTTACTCTCGCGACGAGGCGGTGGGCAGCCTTGGACACCGCGCAGGCGACTTAACGGGGGAGCCACATGGACCTCGCAACGAGCGGTTTCGGATCGGTGATCAGGGGGCAGCGCCTTTGGCTGAGCCTCGCGCTGGCCTGTGGCGTGCTACTCGCCGGCCCTGCCGGAGCACTTGCCAGCCACGATGAGCGACACGTCTGCGGTGTAAAACTCAACCACGAGGTTGCCTGTTGGGGGCAGGACGACGAGGGCCAGGCGACGCCGAAGCCGGGGAGCTTCCGCTCGGTAACCGCCGGCTATGCCTTCACCTGCGGCATCAAGACCAACGACAAGATCGTGTGCTGGGGCGCCAACGACTATGGCCAGAGGAGCGACGCGCCGAGTGGGTCCAACTTCCGCTCGATCAGCGCCGGTGGCTACCACGTTTGCGCGGTCACGAAGAGCGACGAGATCGTCTGCTGGGGAAACGACGACGACAACCAGGTGAGCGACGCGCCGAACGCGTCCAGCTTCCGTTCGGTCTCAAGCGGCGGTGCCTTCAGCTGCGGCGTCAAGAACAACGATGACGTTGTGTGTTGGGGCATCGACGACTATCAGCAGCTGAGCGACGCGCCGGAGTCGAACATCCGCTCGCTCAGCGTCGGCACCTACACCGGCTGCGGCGTCAAGACCAACGACAAGGTCGCCTGCTGGGGCGACGAGAGTTATTCCTATAAGAGCGAGGCGCCGAACGCGGCGAACTTCGAGTCGGCCGGCAGCGGCTACGAGCACAGCTGCGCGCTCAAGCTCGACGGGAAGATCACATGCTGGGGTGATGACAACTACAACCAGGTCGGTGACAAGCCAGGGGGCACCTTCCGTGAGCTCAGCGTCGGCAGCGCCCACAGCTGCGCGATCAAGCCGAACGACAAGGTCGTCTGCTGGGGGTCCGATGACGTCGGCCAGGTGAGCGACACCCCCAATGCAGGGTTCCGGTCGGTCGACGCGGCCACCTACGGATAGCGTCGAGCGTCTAGCGCCCTGCCAAGGCCGCGACGGCAGCGACGAGGCGGTCGATCTCCTCGGCGGTGTTGTAGAGGACGATGGCCGCGCGGATCGCGCCCCCCGTCTCGCCGAGGCCGTAGCGGCTCATCAACTCGTATGCGTAGTTGTCCCCGTCCCAGACGGCGATGCCCTCATCGGCCAGGTGGGCGGCGACGGCCGCCGGGGAGTGCCCGTCGACGACGAACGACACCGTCGAAGTGCGCAGGCGCGGCGCGCCCAGGAGTTCCACGCCGTCGATGGCGGAAAGGCCGGTGACCAGCTGGCCGAGGAGGCCCTGTAGCCGCGCTTCGACCGCGGCGAACGCCGCGAGCAGCCGAGCCCGCCGGTCGCCCGGCGCGTCGGTGAGGCCGGCGAGCCAGTCCACGCTGGCGCGCACGCCGGCGAGCAGCTCGAAGGGCGGCGTGCCCTGCTCGAAGCGACCCGGCACATCGTCCGTTGCCGGCATGAGCTTCGCCGGCCGCAGCTCTTCCAGTAGCGCGGGATCCGCGACGACCGCGCCCGTGTGCGGCCCGCAGAACTTGTAGGACGAGCACGCGTAGAAGTCGGCTCCCAGCGCGGTCATGTCGGTTGGGACGTGCGGCGTCGAGTGCACGCCGTCCACGTACGCGAGCCCGCCCGCGCGGTGCGTCGCGTCGCAGATCGCGCGCACGTCCGGCCTGGTGCCGATCGCGTTCGAGGCGGCGGTGACCGCGACCAGGCGGGTGCGGTCGCTGAGGACGCTCTCGACCGACTCGACAGGCAGCTCGCCGGTCTCGACGTCGAACTCGGCGACCCGGACGGTCGCGCCGGCGCGCTCGGCCGCCAGCCACCAGGGCCGGATGTTGGCGTCGTGATCGAGCGAGGTCACGACCACCTCGTCGCCGGGCCCCCAAGCGCGCGAGAGCGTGTCGGCGATGCGGAAAGTCAGCGTTGTCATGCTCGGCCCGAGTACGACCCCGTCGGGCACGCCGCCGACGAGGTCGGCGATCGCGGACCGGGCATCGGTCACGGCCTGACCGCTCACGTCGCTTGCGGGAAACGCGCCTCCGACGTTTGACATCGCCGTCACCAGGCCCTCGGCGACAGCGTCGATGACCGCCTGCGGCGCCTGCGTCCCGCCGGCGCCATCCAGGGCCGCGACTTCAGGCGTCAGCCCCGGGAACTGAGCACGGAGGCGGTCGGTAGGCAGGAGCTGCGGCAACGCTTCGGTCGGCACCCCGGAAGTATCCCGGGGATGCCGCTGCGACACTGCCCCGGTGCGCCCCCACCTCCTCGTCCGACCCCCATCTCCGCGACTTGCCTCCGGTGAGTTGACGCACCAGGACCGCGTGGCGGTTGACGTCGAGCTGGCGCTCCAGCAGTGGCAGGGCTACGTCGAGGCGTTTCGCGCTTATGCCTGTCGGTTCGGTTCCGCTGAGAGAAACTTTCGCTACGCGAAAGAATGGCCGCCACAGCCCGGTCAAACCCTTACTCGCTCGTCTCAGCGAGTGCGTCCTCCAGGGATTGAAAAACGGTCAACGACGCGATCGTGTCTCCCTTGAAGGTCGCGACCCACGCGGGATTTGCTCGTACTTCAACTCCGCTTTCGCGCCCGATGCTGGCCACCCTTACCGAGACGATTAGCGCGTCACGCCGCTCGATGAACTCTTCCGGCTCGATTTCCTGGCTCTTCCAAGTCTCGTCGAGCATTGAAACAAATGCCCGAAAACCGTCATGACCATGGAGCTTCACGGGGTCGAACGTCCTTCGCGAGGCGTCGATAACGACGTCTGCCGCGATGCAATCGAGTGCGGCCTCCAGATCACCAGCCGCCCTGGCGGCTAGAAGCTGGCGCACCGTGTCTTGCCGGTTGCGATCCATCCGCGCAACGCTATCCGGAGGGCGCTCCAGGCGCCGAGGTCAACGCCTGACGGTGAAGCGAGCCTCGCCGGCCGAGTCGTACTGGTCCGCGAGGAGGTAGCGAACGGTGTAATGGCCTGGCGGCAGCGGCCACGGTCCTCCCTGCGCGTCCGCCCCCAAGGTCACCGAGCCCTCCGTTCGCGGCGGCACCGTGCCGGCGGCGTGCCGACCCGTGTATTCCCAGATCAGGTAATTGGAGCCAGGGTCCTGCGCGGAGGCCCTGTACACCCCTAGCCAGTCCCACCGATTGGCGGGGCCGTCGCTCCAGCCGACCTCGATCGGCTCGCCCCGCCCGTAGGTCCGCCGATCGGTCGAGACCTCGGTTTCCGCCTGCGGGTCCCTCAGCCAGAAGGAGACCCGGGCCAATTCGTCGCCCTCGCCGTCGACGAGCACCGCCTCGTAGCTACCGGGGTCCATGTTCGAGGTGTCGAGCTTCCTCGTGCCCCGCTCGCCGCGAACTTCGAGACGGCGCACCGGCGAGCTCGGATCACCGCCCTCCGGCACGATCGAGATCTGGTTGCCGTCGGAATCAGGCGCGTTGTAGGCAACCGTGATCGCGTCTCCGACGGTTCGCAGGCGAGCGTCGACCGAGACCATCGTCGGCATCGCCACCGGCCTGACCTCGAACGTAGAGAGCACGGCGCGATGGTCCGACGTCCACGGCGAGAACTCGATCGAGACGTCCTGGCCGCCCTTCTCGCCGACGATCTCGCTGGAGAGCGTCTTCGATTGGCCGCCGGCATAGACGTAGTCGATGCGCTCGCCGCTGCGATGGGTGATCCCAGGCTTCTTCAACGGATCGGGATGCTCTTCGCGATAGGTGTCGCGAAACCCGGCCTCGAACAGCGCCTCGCTGACAGGCCACGGAACGGGTTGGTCGATCCCCTTGCGGCTGCCGATCGTCTCCTTCGTGTAGTCGAGGCTGGAGGGTTCGTTGAAGTCCCCCGTGAGGAAGACGGGATAGCCCTGCTCGATCAGGTCCTTCATCGCAGCCAGCGGCTTTGAGAGTGCCGAGGTGCGGACCTCGTTCTCGGTCTCGATCACCGACTTCACAGACGCGCCGTTCCGCAGCGCGCGCGGTCCCCATTCGACGTAGTCGAGGTGGTCGTTGAAGAACGGGATCACGTAGCCGGGCTCCACCTCGATCAGGGCGTAGAGGCCGTCACCGCCCGAAGGCTCGTGAATCGGGTACTTCGAGAGGAGCTGGAGCGAGACGTTGTAGTACGGGTAGCCCGTCTTCTCGGCGATCTCGGGGAGACGGTCGTAGGACTCGAGCACGCCGACGACATCGGCGTCGACCTGCCGTATGACCCTGTCGGTTGCCCCGTCTGCCCCCGTACTCGACGTTGTAGACGAGCAACTCCAGCTGCATCTGCTCTCCGAGAGCCGGTGCCGCTCGCTCGGCATTCGCGTCGGGCTCCGGGGCGTCCTCCTCAAAGCAGGCCGTGAGCGACAGGGCCGACAAGACGATGATCGCCGTGACGGCAACTGCCCTGCGGTCCTTCAGCATGCAGCCACTATGACTCGTCGATGGGCGCGGCGGGTTTCGAACCTGCGACTTCTCGCGTGAGAGTGCGATTCGGGCATACAGGGCGGTTGTCTGCCCAGTCGAGTTCTCAGCCCAGACCCCCAGTCTTGTTCGTCTCGCGGCGACCTCAGGTTCCGCCGATCCAGCACGGCGGTAGCAACACCCAAGTCCTACGACCGGGGGGTCCATACATACCTAGAACCTTTAGTAAAAAGACCGCACGAGGAACCGTGGAAACTGCGGTTGCCTCGTTCAAGGGGCGCGCTTAGGGTCGATGCTGAGTCACGGTGCGTCTTGCGCTTGACCGACATGCAGGGCTGGATTAGGGAGTTCTCTTGAAGAAGATCGTTATTTGTGCGGCTGCGGCCGTTGCGCTCATCGTCCCCGCCACAAGTGCAGCGGCAGGTAATGCCCAGAGCGGACCGACCGTCGGGGACTGCATTTCCGATGGCATCTACGGCAATGAGCCGAACATGAAGAATGGCGCCCCCGGCGGACCCGCCGAGCAGGCTCCCGGCACCAAGGGTGGCAACGTCGTTCCGACTCAGTCGCCTGGTCCATTCACCAACAACCCGAACGACCCCGACAACCCGACGCGGGGCAACTCCGTGGGTGATTACAACAAGCAGTTCGGAGGCGGTTCCGTTCCCGCTTTCTGCCGGGCAACGACCTCGTAGCCCAGGCCAGAATCGAGTAAGGAAAGGGCCCGCTTCGGCGGGCCCTTTCTTTTGGTCGGCTAGAGCTTCGGAACGAGAGGCACCTAAGTCAGCGGACTGTGCCTACCCTTCCCACCAGGCAGGGGCACCTGGCCCGCGTGTCGGGGGTTCAAGTCCCCCCTCCGGCATCGCTCAACTAAGTCCGGTTCGCGCCTCTGCCGAGGAGTCACCGGATCCAACGAACGCGGTCACTCTTAGTCGGCACAGATAGCGAATCCGCTGATCCTGCCCGCCACGGCCGAAAAGTTGATCGCTGTGGCAACAAAGCTTTGTTGCGCGGCGGGATAGGCACTCGAGAAGAATGTGTCAGGGCCGTCCTCGTTGTCCCAGTCAGGACGCGGACTCACGGTCCAGCCGCCGCTCAGCATGGTCTCGCTCGACTTGCACTTCGGCTCGACGGTCCTTACCTGGTTAGCGCCGATCTGCGTCGAGTCCTTACGGGTCGAGATGCCGCCTCGGTCGGGCACGCGTAGGCCAGAACCTTCAGCTTCGAGTCGCTGTCCTCTGAGAGCGCGAGTACGGACCAACTTCGCTGATCAGTTGGACGGCTTCGAAATACCGGGCTGTTGCTGACGAGCGTCGAGAACTCGAATCCACCCGAGATCACACGTTTCTCGCTCGGGCATTTCGCCGACGCAGCCGTGCCGCTGCCTTGATTGGTGCTCTTGAAGCCGACGGTTTCGGCAACTTCCTTGACGCCGATGTTCTTGCTGCACAGTGCATAGGCCGTGAAGTTGTCCTCCTCCGCCGTCACGGTCCACGCTGCTCGCCCTTCGCCCTGCTGACGATCGGGGTATCGCTGCTCCCGTCGCCGAGGTGGTACCCACCTGACACGACTCGCTCATCGTCACGGCATTCAGCTACCGCGACTGCGAAGCCGTTGCCTTTGAGCTCGCTCTCGGCGGTGCGCCTGTCGAGCGCCTGCGCCCCCGGCGCCGTCGCGATGAGCAGTGACAGCGTGGCGGTGACGAGCGCACCGATCTCCCTGAAAGTCATCCGGGGAAATTTACCTGCGCGGCTCAGAACCCTTGTCAGGGGTTCAAATTCCTCCTCCGGCTAGCGCCGACCAATAAGCGCTTTCCATGCAAAGCGCAAAAGTGCCGCCCCGATCCAGACGGCGCTCGCATGTTTCGCTGGACGCGTCCGTTGACCCTTCTGAGAGCGCGACGTTTCCAGCGCGTTTCCATCTGACGGGATGCTTGCCCGACGCTCCTCGCTGGATGCTCCCGCACCGCTTGACTGTGTGCGATCCAGGGATGGGCGCGGCGGGTTTCGAACCTGCGACCTCTCGCGTGTGAAGCGAGCGCTCTCCCACTGAGCTACGCGCCCTGGGCGGGCGATTCTAGAGCGGCTGCCTAGTACTGCTGGTCGTCGATCGGGCCGTGCTCGCGGTGGAGCACGCGCACCGCGTCGGTCGCCTCGGCGAGGCCGAGGCCGGTCAGCTCGCGGTAGCGCTTGATCGCCGCGACCTCCTTGCCGTTCTGGACGAGCTCGATCAGCTCCTGGTCGGACTCGGCCGCCGACAGCGCCTGGCCGCCGCCGGTGCCATCGCTCGGCGAAGCCGAATTGCGGCTCCTCCTGGCCGATGCGCTCGTAGAGGTCAGCGACCTTGCGCTCGAGCGCGGCGATCCGCTGCTGCGCGTTGAAGATCTCCTGGTCGGTCACGGCCAGCATTCTGCGCAACAATCGGCCATCGAGCGTTTGGGCGTCCCCGTTTTCGGTCATACTCGCCCGCAATGGCTATTGGCACTTCGCTTTTCCTGATCGCCGTCGGCGCGATCCTGCGGTTCGCCGTCAACGACTCGATCGAGCAGGTCGACCTCACGACGGTCGGCCTGATCCTGATGATCGTCGGCATCATCGGCCTCGTGATCGGCCTCTTCCTGATGAGCCGCGCGCCGCGCTCGGAGACGGTCGTCACGCGCGACCCGCGCGACCCGCGCCACTAGCGCCTAGCGCTAGCCTGACGGTGCCGTCGTCGGTCTCCTCGTGGAGCCCGCCGCCGCTCTGGGCGGTTGACGGCCACCAGATCTTGTCGCCGATCAGCTCGATGGCGGCCGGGACCATGATCGTCCGCACGATGAAGGTGTCGAGCAGGATGCCCAGCGCGACCATGAATCCGAGGTCGAACGTGAACGTGACCGGCAGGGTCATGAGGACCGAGAAGGTGCCGGCGAGGATGATCCCGGCGCTGGTGATGACAGGGCCCGGTGGCGGCGAGCGCGCGCAGCGTGCCCTCGCGGGTCCCATGCGTTCGCGCCTCCTCGCGCACGCGCGCCATGAGGAAGATCGTGTAGTCGATCCCGAGCGCGACCAGGAAGATGAAGGCGAAGGTGGGGATCGAGGCGTCGAGGCCCGGGTCGCCGACGACGTAGCGGATGAAGAGCACGCTCAATCCAAGCGTGCACAGGAAGCCGAGGATCACGCTTGCGATCAGCACCAGCGGCGCGATCAACGAGCGCAGGAGGATCGCCAGGATGACCGCGATCACCAGGAGCGCGATCGGCGCGATCAGCTTCAGGTCGGCTTCGATCGCCTTGTCGAAGTCGTACTGGATCGCCGAGCCGCCGCCGACGAGGACGGTTACCCCTTCGAACCGCCTTGACGCTGCCTCGCGGATGTCGGGCACGACGTTGAAGGCCGCCTTCGTGAACGGGTCGTCCTCGAGGATCACGTCGACCGTGGTGATGTCGCCGTCCGTCGGAGACCTGGCCGGTCGGCGGGTCGCCGAGCACGCCATCGACTTCCTCAACCGCGGCGCTCACGGCTGCGACGTCCTCCTCGCTCACCGGCCGTCGTCGCTTTGGATCAGGAGCGTGGTCGGGTAGAGAAGTCCGGCGGGGAACGCCTGCTCGATGAGCTCGAACCCCTCGACCGACTCGACGGACTTCTTGAAGAAGTTGGTCGTGGAGTAGTCGACCTTGTACGCCAGGAGCCCGAGCGCGCCCGCCGACGAAAAGAAGCACCGTTACTGCCAGCGCGGTGCCGGGCGCTGCAGAACGCGGTCGCCGAGCTGCCGCCAGATGCCTTCCCGGCGCTCGTACTCGTGGGTCGGGGTCGTAGGCGACCATCCCTTGCCGCGGCCAGAAGCCCTTGCGCCCGAAGATCGTGAGCAGCGCGGGGAGGAGGGTGAGGCCGGCGACCATGCCCGTAGCGACGCCGATCGCGGCGACGGGCCCGAGCGTCGAGGTGAGCTGCGCGTCGGCGAGCGCCAGCGTGAGCATCGCCAGCGAGACGGTCAGCCCCGAAGCGAGGATCGTCGGGCCCGTGCGCGAAACCGCCCGCTGCATCGCGTCGTGTTTGTCCTCGATCGCGTGGAGCTCCTCGCGGTATCGGGAGACCAGTAAGAGGCAGTAGTCCGTTGTCACCCCGAACATCAACACGATCAGGATCGAGGTGCCGTTCGAGGAGACCGTCGCGCCCGACTTGGCGTAGAGGTAGATGAACGCGGTGCGAAACCGAGTACGCGAAGAAGACGACGACGAGCGGGGTCAGCGCGACCAGGACGGCGCGGTAGATCAGCCCCAGGAGGACGAGGACCAGCAGCGCGGTCGCGATCAGGAGCTTCAGGTCGAAATCGGCGAACACCTCCTCGGCGTCGGTCGAGAAGCCGAGGTCTCCCGAGAGCAGGACCTCGAGCCCGTCTTCGCCGTCGCCCGTCGTGTCGCGGACGTTCTCGCCCCAGTCCGCGGCCTTCTCGAAGTCGGTCGGGACGATGAGGACGGTGTAGGCAAGGTCGCCTTCGGGCGAAACGAGCTCCTCGGTCCCCTCGTCCCCGGAGAACGGAACGAGCGAATCGATCAGCGGCAGCTCTTCTGCGTCCTCGTCGGCCAGCGCCTGGAGCTCGTCCGCGTCCGAGGCGATCCTCTCCTCGTCTTCCGCGGTCAGGCCGCCCTCGCGGTAATAGATCAGACAGGCCCTGAGTGGTCTCCCCGGCGTCGAACTCCTCGTCGAGGATCTCGACGACCTCGGTGGATTCGGCCGACTCCGGGCAGGAACGACGCCGTGTCGTCCTGGGTCTCGTCGACAGCTTCGCGCCGAGCGGCGCCAAGGCGGCCATCGCGACGATCCAGAGCGCGATGACGACCCACTTGGTGCGGCGGCCGGTGACGAATGAAGCGAGCGCTGACATCGGCTAGCGGCGCCAACCTAGCGAACGCGTCTTACGGAACTTCAGGCCGAGGTGATCTGTTCTTCGTCGGCGCGCGAATCCAGGTCGCGCACGAGGTCCTGCGTCTCGGCGTTCTTGACCATCCAGGAGTCGATCAGCGGGTTGATGACCCCGCGCAAGGTGCTGTAGGCGGCCCAGCGCCGCGGGTGATGATCCGCGGCTTGCGCGTCTCGATGCCGCGTGACGACCGTCTCGCCGGCCTGCGCTCGGGCGTCAGCCGCTTCAGGAGCATCTTCGGCACCAGGTCCCTCACCTTGTCGGCGGAGCGATCGCCGTCGAGCATCTGCTGGACCATCATCGGTGTCGATGAAGCCGAAGTAGGCGACGCTGGCGCCGGCGCCATGGGCGCGAGCTCGACTCGGAGCGCGCGGCCGAGCTGCTCGACCCCGGCCTTCGCCATCGCGTACGGAGCCTGGCCCGTCCCGTTCACGAAGGCGTACACCGAGGCGGTGACCACGATGTGCCCTCGACGGGCTCGCGATCTCCGGCAGGGCAGCGAGTGCCGTGTTGTAGACGCCGTTGAGGTTCACGGCCAGGACCCGGTCGCCCAGCTCCCTCGGCATCGCCCTGACGGTCGCGCCGGTCTGCGCGATGCCCGCGTTGGCGATGACGATATCGACGCCGCCGCACTCCTTGGCGACCTTCGCCACGACCTCCTGCATCGCGCCGAGGTCGGTGACGTCCGCTGCGAGCCCGAAGGAGTCGGGCGAGACCTCAGCGGCCGCGGCGTCGCACGCCTCCTGGTCGAGGTCCACGACCACGACCCGCGCGCCGCGCTTTGCCAGCGCCTGTGAGCAGCCGAGGCCGATGCCTCGCGCACCGCCGGTGACGATTGCCGTCTTGCCCCGGACGTCGAATCTCTCGCTCATGCACCTACTCAGCTATCCCTAACGGACCGTGCTAGGTGGGGCGCTAGCGGTGCCTTGTCACCCGCAATCCGCTCTAGCGGGGCTGAACGCTCGCTCGAGGACAGTGGTTCTCTCGGGGTCAGTACGTCGAGGGCGGCGTTGATGGTCAGGTCCCGCGCGATGCGCACCCGTGAATCAGGTCAGGTCCGGAAGGAAGCAGCCTTAAGCGGTAGTGAGTAAGCGACGCGGATAGGCCTGACCGGAGCCAGCCACGACGGGAACGCTCGGGAAACCGCCTTCGAAGGCGGGCCCGCACGGTCCATGCCCGAAAACGGTGAGTGGCGCTAGCCGTCGACGCCGGAGGTCTCGGGTGCGACCGGTGCGAGCTGGGCCTGGTCGAAGGCGCGAGGGGAGATGCCGCCCCCACCGCCGGAACCACCGCCACCGCCCCCGCCGCCGCCGGAGCCGCCACCGCCGCCGCCGTCCTGCGTGATGCCGCCGGCGGGGCCGTCGTTGCCGCCGCCATCGCCTCGGTCGGGCTCGCCGCCGCCTCCGCCGCCGCCGGACTTGGGGCAGCGGATGGTGTAGACGGTCTTCGGCGTCTTGCCGAACGCCGAGCCGGAGTGGCTGTAAGAGAGGTGGAGGTGATGTCCGCGGCCGTGTCCGGAGTCGCCGTTGTAGCCGACCCAGCGGAAGGGTGAACGGGGCTGGTTCTGGTTCGGCTCGGCCATCTTGGCGAGGCGATCGATGTCATTCCAGTCGCCGCCCGCGGCGAAGTTCGGGGACGATGTCCATGGCGACGCCACGCGGGTGCTCGCCGTTGGCCGAGTGCACGGGGTCGGTCGAGTAGCCGTCCGTGATGAAGATCTTGTACTTGCGCCGCAGATACTTGATGTCGTTCAGCAGGCGCTGGTCGATCTTCTCGCCCGGGAAACCCGGGATGCCGACGATCTTGCCGCCGCCCGTGGTCTGGCAGACCTTCTCGCTGACCTGGACGCTCGTCATGCGAGCCGAGCCGGAGGGCACGGCCACGAGCGCCACGATGGCGAGTACGGCTGCGACTCCTCCGATGGATGCCTTTCGAGTCATCACGTCGAACATCGGTGCGAAATTCCTTTTCCTGAAATCACCGGGACGAATCGCCCATCGAGCACCCCTAGCGGGCGAGCGGGGACTGCCAGAAGCTGGTGCGCTCGCGCGCTCCTGCCCAGTTCAGCTCCAGGTGCACGTGGTCGATGTGCGCCTGGGTCGGGTCGAGGTTGTCCTTCTTCTCGCCGTTGTCCTTGAAGCAGTACGAGTAGCGGCCGAGGCCCGTCGTGCCGGCCCACCAGGTCTTGCAGTCGAAGATGATCCCCTGGACGCCCATCCGGCGGGCGAGGGCGGTGGTGTTGCCCCTCTTGTCACGCTCGATCAGCGTGTGGATGAGGTTCATGGCAGCTTTCTCCTCGCCGTTGTTCCGGGCGTCGAGGTGCCAGTCGATTGCGCGGCCCTCGGCGTGGAGGCTGAAGTTCCCGCCGCCCCAGTTCTCGCAGCGCATGATTCCCCACGTCGAGCCGCGGACGTTCTTCTGGAGCCAGTCCTGGAACTCGAGCATCCCCTTCGGCGGGTGGTCTCGGCAACTCCGTCCCGGGTGGTACTTCGGGTCCTCGATCGGCTTGTCGATCAGGCTTCTGTGATTCGCCGGGTTGGTCTTCAGGCGAGCCGTCGCGACGGCACCCAGACAGAGGCACAGAAAGCACGGCCAATGCGAGGCCAAGCACCCCCCTGGCGCCCAGACGTTCCATGTCTTTTCCTTCGGCAGGCCCGCTGAAAGCTTGAAGAAAATGAGCCGTCGGAGGCGCCGATAGACTCGATCTTCGTGTCTGCTCAGCCCTCTCTTTACCGCCGCCACCGCCCCTTGAGCTTCTCCCAGGTGGTCGGCCAGGAGCACGTGGTGCGGACCCTTTCCAACGCGATCGAGCGCGACCGGGTCCACCACGCCTACCTCTTCGTCGGCTCTCGCGGGACCGGCAAGACATCGATCGCCAAGATCCTGGCGCGCTCGCTCAACTGCGTGAACGGCCCAACGCTCGAGCCCTGCGGCACGTGTGAAGCGTGCACCTCGATCGCGGCCGGGACCTCTCTCGACGTGATCGAGATGGACGCCGCGTCGAACAACTCAGTCGATGACATCCGTGAACTTCGCGACCGGGTGGGCTTCGCCCCCGCATCGGGGAAGTGGAAGGTCTACATCCTGGACGAGGCTCACATGCTCTCCACTCAGGCGTGGAACGCGTTCCTGAAAACCCTCGAGGAGCCGCCGCCTTCCACCGTCTTCGTGCTGGCGACGACGGAACCGCACAAGGTGATGCCCACGATCGTGGATCGCTGTCAGCGCTTCGACTTCGCGCGCCCCGCGCCGGAGCAGATCGCCGAGGTGCTTCGCCGCGTCGCAACGGCTGAGTCGATCGAGATCGACGACGGCGCCGTCGCGGCAGTCGCCCGCTCTGCCTCCGGAAGCTTCCGTGACGCTCTCGGCACCCTCGATCAGCTCGTCGCCTACGGCGGGAAGCGCATCGAGACGGATGACGTGCTCTCTGTTCTTGGCGTCGCCGACGCCACGCTGATCCTCGCTACGGCCGACGCGATCGCGGAAGGCAATGGCCGCGCCACGCTGGAGGCGAGCGAAGGGCTCGCCCGGTCGGGCCGCGACGTCGCGCAGTTCGGCCGCGACCTGCTTGCACACCTTCGCCAGCTTCTGATCATCCGTGCCGCCGGCGACGACTTCGGCTCCGACGCCCTCCAGGCGGCCGATCCGGCACGCATGCAGACGCAGGCCGACGCGTTCACCGATCTGGGCCTTACGCGCGCAATCGACTCCGTCTCGGCAGCGATGACGGCAATCCGCGAGGGCGACGAGCCGCGGATGACGATGGAGCTCGCGCTTCTGCGTGCCGCCCGCCCACAGCTCGACCCTGGCCGCGAGGCGTTCGCCCAGCGCCTCGAGCGCGTCGAGCGCGCGTTGGAAGGCAAGGGCTCGGAGCCTGCGCAGACCTGTCGCCGCGAAGGCCGAAGCGCGAAGCGAGCCCAAAGCTTCAGTCCCCGTGCCGGCCGAGGCCGCCGAGGCACCGCGGGCCTCGGCTACCGCGCCGCCCGTTGATGAGCCGCCCGCGGACTTGCCGCCCGAAGCGGGCACTCCTCCGCAGGCGGAGGAGAAGGAGACACTCGACCTCGAGCGGCTGGTCGGCCTCTGGCCGGCGGTCATGGATCAGGTCAAGTCCGGATCCGAGCTTCTCTCACACGCTCTGTCCGTGGCCCGCCCGATCGCGGTCGACGTCGAGCAGGCGATTGTCCAGGTGGGTTTCCCGGTCAGCGCCGGCTTCAACAAGCGCAAGGCCGAGGCTGTGGAAGCCAAGGAGAAGCTCGCGGACGCCGTGAAGACGATCGCCGGCGAGAGGCTGCGGCCGGTCTACGTGATCCTCGAGGGCGAAGAGGCCGCGGAGGAGGAGCTCACCGAAGAGGAGATGAGCGCCGACGAGGTGTTCGAGCACTTGAAAGATGCGTTCGACGGCGTCGAGTTCGACGTTTCGGCCGCTGAGAGCACGGATGCAGGGGCGGCAGGAATGGACGCCGGACTCGACGCGAGTCCGGGAATCGATACCGGAGAGGCGGCATAAGACTTATGGCAAGACCCCGAGGCGGGCCCGGCGGGCTCGATCTGAACGCGATGATGAAGCAGGCCCAGCAGATGCAGGCCGAGATGAACGAGGCCCAGGAGGGCCTGAAGGACGAGGTCGTCGATGCAAGCGCGGGCGGCGGCATGGTGAAGCTCAAGATGAGCGGCGATCTGCGCCTGCTCGAGATCACGATCGATCCCGAGGCCATCGACCCCGAGGATCCCGAGCTCCTTCAGGACATGGTCCACGCGGCGGTCAACGAGGGGATCCGGGCCGCGCAGGAGCTCGCGTCCTCTCGCATGGGCGGAATCATGGGCGGAGCCGCCGGGGGCGGCCTGGGCGGCCTCGGCCTCCCCGGGCATGTAGCGAACGGAAGTTCCTTGTACGCCCAGCCGATCCAGCGGCTGATCGCTGAGATGGCAAAGCTGCCCGGGATCGGGCAGCGGACCGCTCAGCGACTTGCCTTCCACGTACTTCGCGCGTCCGATGACGACGCGCTCGCCCTGGCCGACGCGATCCGCGAGGTGAAGGCGAAGGTCGGCCTGTGCGAGGTCTGCTTCAACCTGGCCGAGGGGCCCAGGTGCAACATCTGCGAGGACACACGGCGCGACTCGGATGTCATCTGCGTGGTCGAGGAGCCCCAGGACGTGATTCCCGTCGAACGGACGCACGAGTTCCGCGGCCTCTACCACGTGCTCGGCGGCGCGCTCTCTCCGATCGACGGGATCGACCCTTCCGACCTCAAGATCTCAGAGCTCGTGCGTCGCGTCGAGGCGGGCGGCGTGACGGAGGTGGTGCTTGCCACGAACCCGACCACGACTGGTGAGGCGACCGCCACCCACATCGCCGAGCTCCTACGCGACAAGGCTCAGGTAACGCGGCTGGCCAGTGGCCTCCCGGTCGGCGCCGATCTCGAACACGCGGACGAGGTCACCCTCGGCCGCGCGTTCTCGGGTCGCCGGAGCGTCTAGCGCTTACTCCATGTCCGGGAGCGGCGGCTTCGGCGCGGGCTTCTTGACCTTGAAGTCTTGCTTTCCCGAGTCGCAGTCGTTATTCGGGCCATTCCTGAGCAGCTCGATCCGGATGAACCCGGTCGCCTTGTTGCCGTCGAGGTCACCAGCGAGCCGATAGTGAATCTCGTCCAAGCCGCCGCGTCGGGGCATGCTCGGCGTGGGGGTGAACTTGACCTTCTCGTCGAACGAGCCGTTTGCCTTTACCGCGACTGATTTCTCCAGAGAGCCGGATTGGGTTCCATTGTCGCTTGAGTCTTCGCATTTGAAGGGCACGTTGACTGCGAACGTGTTCTTGATCTTGCGGTCGCCACCGGAGCCCTTGACGTCGAAGCCGAGGTAGTGGTTCTCCTTCTTCTCGAGCTCGCCTCCATATTCGGGCGTGGGCGGCGGGCCGCCGAGCGCTACCGCCGGGAGCGCGATTGCGCCGATCGAGATTGCCGCCATGAGTCCTTTACGCATGCTCCTGCCTCCAGTTCGGTTCCGGGTGATCGAGCCGCGGATCATAAACCCACTTCCGGTCAGGTCTCGCTGAGCCCAAAGCGGCCGTGGAGGCGCTTGAGCGGAGCCGGAGCCCACCAGTTCCATTTGCCGAGGAGCTCCATCAGCGACGGGACGAGGAGAGCGCGGATGATCGTCGCGTCGATGAGGACCGCGAGGGCAGTTCCCAGGCCGACCTGCTTGATGAAGAGGATCTCCGAGGTCACGAAAGACCCGATGGCGATGCAGAAGAGAAGCGCCGCCGCCGTGACGATCCGTCCGGTGCGCTCGAGCCCGATCGCGACCGACTCCGAGTCGGATGCGCCGGCGTCTCGCGCCTCCTTGATACGTGAGAGCAGGAAGACGCCGTAGTCGGTCGAGAGCCCGAAGGCCACCGCGAACAAGAGAAGCGGCTGCGTCGACTCCAGGCCGCCGTCGCTCGTGTACCCCAGGAGCCCTTCGAGCCGGCCGTCCTGGAAGATGAAGACGAGGATCCCGAACACCGCGCTGAGCCCGAGCAGGTTCATGATCAGCTGCTTGATGGGGAGGACCACGGATCCGGTCATCAGGAACAGCACGACAACGGTCACGAGCCCGACGATCAGGAGCACGAGCGGAAGGTGCTCGGCGAGGCTGTCCTGGAGGTCGACGAAATTCGCCGTGAATCCGGTCACGAGCGAGGTCTCGTCGACGTCTCTGAGAGACGCCACGAGGTCTTGGCTCTGCTCGTCGAGGGGCGCGTTCTGCGAAACCACCTCGATCGCCCAAGCGTCTCCGTCAAGCTGCTGGGGCGGCAGAACCTCGGCGACGCCGTCGAGGCGCGCCGCTTCGCTCGCGAGCGATTCGACTTCGGCTTTGGATCCCTCGGCGTAGACCTGGACGGGCGAGTCGCGGAAGGGCGGGAACTCGGCGCGAAGCTCGTTATCGACCATCCGCGCTGAGGTCTCCTCAGGCAGGACCTGTGCGTCCACCGAGGTGAAGTTGATGTTGAAGAACGGGATACCGAGAACGATCAGGAACGTCGCGCTCGCAAGGGCGATGCGCCCGGGCACGCGCATCACCGTGCGCGAGAGCCGGTACCAGAAGCCTTCCGTTGCAGGGCGGGAGTCGGACTCGGCGCGGCGCTGGAGGAACTTCGGCGAGAGCGAGTTGACCCGGTCGCCCAGCAGGGCGAGGATGGCGGGCAGGACCGTCAGCGAGATGAGCGCCGCGGCCAGCGCGACGAGCGCGCCGCCGATGCCCATGGAGTAGAGGAAGCGCTGCGGGAACACGGCGAGGGCAGCAAGGGCGCCGGCGACGGTGACCGAGGAGTACGCCACCGTTCGCCCCGCGGTTGCCATCGTGCGGCGAAGGGCCGGCATCCCTGCGCCCGTCTTGGCGATCTCCTCGCGGTAGCGAGAAACCACGAACAGGCTGTAGTCGATGGCGAGGCCCAGGCCGAGACCGGTCACCAGATTGAGCGCGAAGATCGAGATCGAGCCGATCTCGCTCGCGACGGTCAGGAGGAGGAAGGTCGAGACGATCGCGAGACCGCCGATCAGAAGAGGGAGCGCCGCAGCGACCAGGCTCCTGAAGAAGAGCAGCGAGAGCAGGAACAGGATCGGAAACGCCAGGAGCTCGGCTCGCTGGAGATCGGACTCGACGTTCTCGTTGATCTGCTGCTGCGCGACCGCGTTGCCGCCGACCAGGACGTTGTCGTCGCCCTCGAACTCGGAGACCAGGGCTTCGCCCGTGTCCTGGAGAGCGCTGTCATCGGTGGCTTCGAACTGCACGGCCACGTAGGTGGACTGCCCATCCTTCGAGACGAACGCGTCCGACTTCGTCTCCAAGAAGCCCGAAACGCCGCGCACGCCTTCGACTCCGGACACGGTATTCGCAATCTCCGTGACCCGCTCGGCCCCCTCCGGGGTGGTGGGGTCCGCGTCCTGGATGAGGACGATCGCCTGTGGATCGCGGTAGCCCGCGGCTTCCAGCTTCTCCTTGGCGATGAACGCTTCCTTGTCCGGATCATCGGCGCCGTAAGGGTCCAGGCGGTCCGCGACGCCTGAGCCGAGGGCGCCTGCACAGACGAAGAAGACCCCGGCGAAGATCAGGACGCGCTTTGGGTGGCCACCGGCGAGGTTTGCGAGTCGGTCCATCATGGGGGTCAGTCCTTTCGGTTCTTGAGGTCTTTGAGGGCCTGCTCGCACCAGTCGGCGGCGAACTCGTTGTAGGCCACGCCGTAGCGAAGGACCATGAGCGGTCCGAAGTCGTCGGATGACGCCGCGAGGGGCTCGATCTCGCGGAATCGCTCGAGGGCATCGAGGTGCTCCTCGCGCTTCGTCTCGACTACGGAGATGAGGTCGTCGCGCGAAGCCTGGCCGGAGAAGAAGAGCTTCAGGAGCGCCTCGTCGCGAAGCTCGTGCGCCTGCTCGCCCGAGGCCAGCCAGGCACCCAGGGCCTCGCGGCCTTCGCCGGTGATCGAGTAGACCGTGCGCTGCCGCCCGCCCTGCGACTCGTCTGAGCCCTCGATGAAGCCGCGCTCGGCAAGCCGCTTCAGCTCGGGGTAGATCTGGCCGTAGCTGGCCGCCCAGAAGAAGCGGGTCGACTTGTCGACCATCGTCTTGATGTCGTAGCCCGATCTCGGTTGGTTCGCGACGAGGCCGAGGATCACGCGTCCTGTGGCAGAAAGCTCCATATAGCGTTTAGATATATCACAACGATATATCTGCGCTGCGTGACTTAGGTCACAGAAATCAGTCGTTGATAAGCCCGAGCTCGCGCTTGAGCGCGACAACCCGCTCAGCCGCCTCGGCGAGCCGCTCGGGCGTGATCTCCTCATCCTCGACAGCCTGCTCAATCGCCTCAGCCACCCCGTCGGCGTCTTCCGGCGCCGCGATCTGGACGAGGTCCGTACCGGCGGCGATTGCCAGGACGGCCGCCTCCTGAGGCGAGAACGCGCCTGCCACGGCTCCGGAGCCGAGATCGTCGGATATCGCCACGCCTTTGAAGCCGATCTCGTCGCGAAGGAGGCCGGTGGCGACCCCTTCGGTCATGGCTCCCGGAACCGCTGCGTCGAAGTCCGGGTAGAGGGCCAGCGAGAGCACCATTGCCGGTACCTCGCTCGCAACAGCACGGAACGGCACGAGGTCGCGGTTGCTCAGAACCTCGATCGGGGAGGAAACCGTCGCCGGTCCCTCAGCGGTGTCCTGCGACGCGCTGCCGAGGCCGGGAAAATGCGCCGGTGCGCAGGCGAGGCCGGCGTCTTTACAGCCCCGGATCGCCTCCTCGGTCAAGACCGCCGCCTGGACGGGGTCGTCGGCGAATGCTCGTCCAGCCAGCGGGCTGTCGAGCGTGGCCACATCGGAGATGGGGAAGAGATTCAGCTGGAACCCCGCGTCCACAAGGGCTTTTGACGCCGTCTGAGACCAGGCGAGCGCGGCTTCAGGCGCTTGGGAGCGACCAACGTCGAGTTGGCGCTCGGCCGGCGGCAGCTCGGGGAAGGATCGGTAGATACCGCCCTCTTGCGAAGCCGCGACGAGCGGCGGGGCCTCGCCGCCCAGGTTCGCGAGCGCCTTTGCCGCGCCGACGCCGTTCTCCTGGCGGACCAGCACCGCGCCCAGGCCCTCCGGTACCGCGCTGGGGTCGCCCTCGAAGCCGAGCATCAGAACCTGCTGCGCCTGGTCGGCCACCGACATGTCGCGGACGAGCGGGTCTTCGGAGACAGGCTCTCGCTCCACCTTCGCTTCCTTCTCGGGCTCGGAAGAACCCGACTCGTCGCTGATCGCGAAGTACCAGACGCCCACGCCGATCCCGATTACCACGACGAGAAAGGCAACGCGCACCGCGATGGCTCTCATGCTGGGGGCGGGCATCTCCTGATTATCCTCGGACGCGTGAGAGTCCTGAGCCGCCAGGTGCATAAGTGAGCGAGATCGTGGTCATGAAGTTCGGCGGAACCTCCGTTGCCGGGCCCGAAGACCTGAAGCGAGCCGCTGCGCGAATCGTCGCCGCCCGCGAGAGCGGTAGCCGCGTGGTCGCCGTCCTGTCGGCGCGCGGGAAGACCACCGACGACCTGGTCGAGATGGCGCACGAGATCTCGGATCGCCCGTACGAGCGGGAGATGGACATGCTGCTCTCGGTCGGCGAGAGGATCTCCTGCGCTCTTTGCGCGATGGCGATCCACGACATGGGCCATAACGCTGTGTCCCTGACCGGCTCGCAGGCGGGCATCGTCACAGACTCGTCTCACACGAAGGCCCGGATCCTCGAGGTTCGCGCGGACCGGATCCGCGCTGCGCTCGATCAGGACCGGATCGTCCTGGTCGCGGGTTTCCAGGGCGTGTCGGGTGATTCGCATGACGTGACGACACTCGGTCGCGGCGGCTCCGACACCACCGCCGTTGCGCTTGCCGCCGAACTGGGCGCGACGGTGTGCGAGATCAACACGGACGTCGCGGGCGTGTTCACCGCAGATCCCCGCATATGTCCTGACGCGTCGAAGCTCAGCCTCGTCTCGTTCGACGAGATGCTCGAGATGGCCGCTTCGGGCGCGGGTGTCCTTCAGCTCCGCTCGGTCGAGTACGCGAGGAACCACGACGTGCGCATCCATTGCCGCAGCTCGTTCGAGGAGGGGAGGGGTACCCTCGTCGTCTCAGAGGACGAGACGATGGAACGCCCGATGGTCACAGCCGTAACGCACACCTCATCCGAGGGCCGGGTGACGGTTTCGGGTGTCAGCGACGAGCCCGGGGTCGCGGGGCGCATCTTCGCCGCACTGGCCGCCGCGAACGTGAACGTCGACATGATCATCCAGAACGAGCCGGTAGCCGGCGACCAGAAGGCCGACCTGTCCTTCACCGTGGGCCGCGACGAGCTCCGCACCGCATCCGAGGCGATCGAGGCGCTCGGCGTCGGCGAGCGGATCCTCACCGACGAGAGCATCGGCAAGGTCTCCATCGTGGGCGCGGGCATGCGCAGCCACCCGGGAGTCGCGGCAAGGGTCTTCGAAACGCTTGGCGAACACGAGATCAACATCGAGATGATCTCCACGTCGCCGATCAAGATCTCTTGCGTGATCGCCGCCGACCAGGTGGAAGAGGCAGTGCGCGCCCTGCACGCCGCGTTCGAGTTGGGCGAGGGCGGCATCCAGCCGGAGGACCCGACCGGCGTCCACCGGCCCACCGTCTCTTCATGACCTACCGCGTCGGAGTGCTGGGCGCAACGGGCGCCGTCGGCTCGACCATTCTCCAGGTCCTGTCCGAAAGGGACTTTCCGCTCTCCGAGCTCGTCCCCCTCGCTTCCGAGCGCTCGGCGGGAAAGCGGGTCCCGTTCGGCACGGGCGAGGTCGAAGTGGTCGAGGTATCCGACGAGGCCATTCAAGGCCTCGATATCGTCCTCAGCTCCGCCGGCGGCTCCGTGTCAGCCGAGTGGGCGCCCAAGATCGTCCATGCGGGCGCAGTCGTTGTCGACAACACGAGCTTCTGGCGCATGCACCCCGACGTCCCGCTTGTCGTCGCCGAGGTGAATCCGGACGCCGCGAACGGGCATTCGGGCCTGATCGCGAACCCCAACTGCACGACCATGCAGATGATGGTCGCGCTCGCGCCGATCCAGCGCCAGATCGGGATCGACCGCTTGGTGGTCTCGACCTACCAGTCCGTTTCCGGCACGGGCCAGAAGGCGATCGAGGAGCTCCAGGCGCAGTCGCGCGCAGTACTGGAGGGCCAGACGCCCGAGTCGCACGTCTACCCGCACCCGATCGCCTTCAACGTCATCCCGCAGGTCGAGACCTTCAAGGACGGCGACGACTACACGACGGAGGAGCGCAAGGTCATGGCGGAGACGTCGAAGATCCTGGACGTGAGCTCCGACGAGCTGCGGGTTTCGGCAACCTGCGCGCGCGTGCCCGTGGTCACCGGCCATTCGATCTCGGCCAACGTCGAGACCTCGAAGGACTTCAGCCCGGAGGAGTGCCGCGAGTTGCTTTCAGGCGCGCCGGGCGTGGTCGTCATGGACTCACCCGGCTCCGGCATCTATCCGCTCGCCACGGATGTAGCCGGTCGCGACGACGTGCTGGTCGGCAGGATCCGCCGGGACCCTTCGCATCCTCGCTGCCTCAACATGTGGATCGTCGGCGACAACCTGCGCAAGGGCGCGGCGACGAACGCCGTCCAGGTCGCCGAGCTTCTGGCTGAGCGCGACCTCGTGCGGGTGCCCGAGGGCGCCGCGTCATTCGCCTGACCGCGCCGGCGCATAGCCTGTCCTGATGGACATCGGGTTCGGCGAAGGCCTGCTTCTCTTCGGGCTCCTGTTGTCAGTGGCAGCCGGGCTCTCGGGCGTCATGCACGGAACGGTGCTCTCGGTCTCCGTGCTCTCGGTCGGCCTTGGTGTGGCGCTTGCTCTCGCCGACGTGGTCACGGTCGACGTTTCCGATCCGAATGTCATCCATCTGGTCGAGCTGGCGCTGATCCTGACCCTGTTCGCCGACGGCCTGGTCGTCGAGCGCGAGCTCCTTCGCATGCACTGGGGGCCGCCTGCCCGCGCAATCGTGTTCGCGATGCCGATCACGCTGGGGATCCTGGCCGTGATGGGGCTCGTCCTCTTCCCGGAGTTCGCTGTTGCCGAGGCCTTCTTGCTCGCGGCCGTGCTCACGCCGACCGATCCGGTGGTCACCTCGTCGGTGGTCACCTCCAAGAGCGTGCCCGAGCGTGTGCGCCATACCCTCAACCTCGAATCAGGTCTGAACGACGGGCTTGCGCTGCCCTTCGTGTTGTTCTTTCTGGTCCTCGCGACCCCGGGCGGCGATGCGGGATCGGAGGGGGCCAAGGTCCTGGGGGAAGCCGCCGCGGGCGCGGTGATCGGCGCGGGGATCGGGATCGCCGGGGGGTGGGTCCACCGTCTTGCTCCGGCGGGCGGGATCACGCCCCGCTATGAGGGCATCTTCGCGGTGGGCCTCGGCCTCGCCGCCTATGGCCTCGCCGACGCGACGATCGGCAACGGGCTGATTGCGGCGTTCGTAGCCGGGATTGCGCTTGGCGCGACCGAGCATGACATCCCCGACCGGTTCCACGACTTCGCCGAGAACGTCTCGTCGATCTTCCAGGTGCTCACGTTCTTCGTCTTCGGCGCGTTGATCGTCGCCACGGGATACGACGGCTCCATTCCCGCGCTGATCGCGTTCGTGCTCCTGGCCCTGCTCGTGGCTCGGCCCGTGGCGATGCTGATTTCACTGATCGGGACCGACTTTCACCGGTCGGAGCGTCTCTTCATGTCGTGGTTCGGCCCCAAGGGCGTGGCCTCGATGCTGTTTGCGCTCCTCGTGCTGAAATCAGCCGTGGACGACGGCTCGGAGATCTTCAAGATCGCCGCGTTCGTGATCCTGGCTTCGATCATGGCCCACGGGCTGACCGACACGGTCGGGGGAAAGTGGGTAGAGCGCCGGCTCAACCGTGCGGAATCGCCGTCCCGGACCGGCTAAGAGGCAGCGAGCTTCTCGATCACTTCGCGGGCCGTGGCCTCGTCGACCTCCGCCTGCTTGGAGTACAGCGCAACGGCCTCCTCGATGCGCCCGAAGAGGACTAGCTGTTCGATCTCGGCGGCGGGCTTCAGGAGTTCGGAATGGTCCGTCATGAGGCGGGCAGGTTAGCGAGACGCGGCCGCTACGCCGCGGCGCCGGTGAGCCGCTCGACCACGTTCTCGGTCGACGCGATGTGCTTGTGCATGCCGAGCTCCTTCGGATCGAAGCCCATCGCAAGGCCGATCAGCTGCGGCAGGTGGAGTACCGCCAGGCCCAGGTCCCGGTTGACCGCCTTCGCGGCCTCGGGCTGCTGAAGGTCCAGGTTGAGGTGGCAGAGGGGACAGGGTGTGACCAGGCAGTCCGCGCCCTGATCGATCGCGTCGCCGACGTGCGTGCCGGACTGCTTCAGGGACGTCTCCCGGTTCATCGTGATGACCGGGAAGCCGCAGCATTTGCGCGAGCCGTCGTAGTCGACGACCGTGCCGCCCACGGCCTCGATCACCTGTTCCAGGTAGATGTCGCGGTCGGGGTTCTCGTCGTAGCCGAGGCGCGTCTTCGGGCGCAGGACGTAGCAGCCGTAGAACGGCCCGACGCGAAGGCCCTCGAGGGGGCGCTTGACGTTCTCGCGGAGCTTGTCGAGCCCGATGTCCTCGACGAGCATCCACAGGAAGTTCTTGTTCGTGAAGCCGTCCTTGCCCGCGATGTACTCGAGGCCCTCGCCCGAGAGCGCCTCGTTGATGTGCTTGCGGTAGTCCGCGTTCGCGTCCAGGCGCTCCTGGCACTCGGACTGCGCGCCCTGGCAGGTCGAGCAGATGTTCATCATCGCGAGGCCTGTCTCCTGCGCAAGCGCGAAGGTGCGGGCGTTCAGGGTGTCGGCGAGCTCCTGGTTGTGCTCGGCGATCACGCCTGCGCCGCAGCAGTTGGCGCGGTCGAGCGTGACGAGCTCGACTCCGAGCCCTTCGGCGACCAGCGCCATCGAGCCGTGGAGCTCAGTCGTGAAGCCGCGCGAGACGCAGCCGGGCCAGTAGGCGAGCTTCATGGGTGGGCCTCCTGCTTGTCGGAATCTCTTTCGTTCATGTGGCCGGTGTCGGACTCGTGCTCGTCGATGTTGTCCTCGTCGGTCCCCGTGATGTAGAGGTTGAGCTGCCACTTCGACTCCTCGGCGCGCTCGTAGATCTTCTTCACGTGATCCTGCGAGTCGCCCGGGAGCTTGGGGTGGACGCCGGGAATCAGCTTGGAGAGCGAGCGCATCTTGCCCGTCTTGATGCCCCGGATGGCGGTGGGGAGGGACTCGAGCAGGCCCATCACTCCCTTCGGCTTCATCTTGCCGACGATGCCGGGAGCCAGCGACTCCTGGAGGAGGAGGGACTCGTCCAGGGTCCCCTTCTTCTCGATGATGCTCGTGAACGCATGCTCGTGGCTGTGGCCGTTGTTCTTGTCGACGATGCCCTCCTCGCCGGCGGCGCGGCGGAGGCGCATGATCTGGTTCATCGGATCGACGCCCTTGGGGCACGCCGTGATGCAGCTGAAGCAGTGTGTGCAGTCGTAGATCCCGTGCGGGTCCTGCGAGAGGTCGTACAGGCGCTCCTTCGTCTCGACATCGCGCGGGTCGCCGACGAAGCGGTAGGCCTTGGCCAGCGCCGCCGGGCCGATGAAGTCGGGGTCGGCTTCCATCGAGAGGCACGCGGAGACGCAGGCGCCGCACTGGATGCACGAGATCGTCTGCGTGATGTCCACCATGTTCTCGTGAGGCACGATCCGCTCGCGCTCGGGCGGGTTGCCGTCGTCCAGGAGCCACGGCGTGACGCGGCGCATCTTCTCCCAGTGCGTCGACTCCATGTCGGTCACCAGGTCCTTGATCACCGGCATGTTCCCCATGGGCTCGACGACGATCGGGTCGGAACTGCCGTTCCGGCGGTTGGCGGCCTCATGGGCCTCGCCGAGCTGGGTCTTGCAGGCGAGGGTCGACTGGCCGTTCACCTTGACACCGCAGGAGCCACAGATGGCGGCGCGGCAGGAGCAGCGGACGGCGAGCGAGCCGTCCTGGCGGTCCTTGGCCTGGAGCAGGCCGTCGAGGACCGAGAGGGTGGGGTCGAGGTCGACCTCGAAGTCCTCCCAGTAGGCGCCCGCGGGACCGCGGTCGTCGGCCTCGGGCTTCTGCCTGCGGACACGAAGCGTGTACTCAGCCACTAGTACGTCCTCTCTTGGGGTTGCCAGTCCGTGATCGTCACGTCCGAGTATGTGATCTCGGGTCCGTCGCCGTTCATGGTCAGGTCGATGTGCTTGAGCCACTCGTCGTCGTTCCGGTCCGGGAAGTCGGTCCGGAACTGAGCTCCGCGGCTCTCCTCGCGGTGAAGCGCGCCCAGGCAGGTGCACTCGGCGCCGTCGAGCATGAAGCTGAGCTCGAGCGCGCCCAGGACGTCCTGGTTGAAGATGGTGCCGCGGTCGTCGATGTAGGCCGACTTGACTTCTTCCTTGAGCCGGCGGACGACCTCGAGCGCGGTCTCGATCGACTCCTTGTCGCGGAATACGGCGACGTGCTTGTCCATGGTCTGACCGAGCTCGAGCTTGATCTCGGAGATGCGCCGGCCTTTGCCGCGCTCGCGGCCGATGATGTCGGCGATCTGCTGCTCCTCGTCGGCGAGGACCGAGCGGGAGGCGACGCCGAAATCGGTCCGCTTGGCGCGGTTGGCCGAGTGCTCGCCGGCGCGGCGGCCGAAGATGAGCGTGTCGAGGAGCGAGTTGGCGCCCAGGCGATTGCCGCCGTGGACCGAGACGCAGGCGCACTCTCCGACGGCATAGAGGCCCGGGACGTTGGTGGCGCCGTGGATGTCGGTCTTGACACCGCCCATCGTGTAGTGGTTGCCGGGCTTGATGTGGATGGGCTCCTTGGTGATGTCGACGCCTGCGAAGTCGCGGCCGACCAGGACGATCTCGCGCAGTGCTTCGTGGACCCGCTTCTTCGGGACGACGGTGACGTCGAGAGCGACGGTGCCGTCGGGGAAGCCGCGGCCTTCGTTGATCTCGGTCTGCTCGGCGCGCGAGACGACGTCGCGCGAGGCAAGCTCCATCTTGTTGGGCGCGTAGCGCTCCATGAAACGCTCGCCCTTGGCGTTCAAGAGGTGAGCGCCTTCGCCGCGGGCGCCCTCGGTGATCAGGAAGCCCTTGCCCGCCAGGGTGGTCGGGTGGTACTGGATCATCTCCATGTCCATGAGGGGCGCTCCGACGCGGTAGGCCATGGCGATTCCGTCGCCCGTGCAGATGAGTGCGTTGGTGGTCGGGCGCCAGATCTGGCCGTTGCCGCCCGTCGCCAGGATCACGTTCTTGGCCTCGAAGAGCTCCATCGCGCCGGTCTTGACGTTCCGAGTGACCGCTCCGACGCACTCGCCCTCGCCGTCGATGGCAAGCGAGGTGGTGAAGTACTCCTCGTAGCGGTCGACCGTGTCCGAGTGCTTCATCAGCTGCTCGTAGAGGACATGCATGATCGCCTGGCCGGTGATGTCCGCGACGTAGTAGGTGCGAGCGGCCGAGGCGCCGCCGAACGCGCGGGTACCGAGCTTGCCCTCGTCGTCACGGTGGAAGGGGACCCCGAGATGCTCGAGGTGGATGATCTCCTCGGGCGCCTCGCGGCACATGATCTCGATCGCGTCCTGGTCGCCCAGGTAGTCAGAGCCCTTGATCGTGTCGAAGGCGTGCGACTCCCACGAGTCGTCGGGATTGAGCGCGGCGTTGATCCCGCCCTGCGCGGCGTTCGAGTGCGAGCGCACGGGATGGACCTTCGAGATGATCCCGACGGACACGCCTGTCTGGGCAGCCGCGAGCGCGGCGCGCTGCCCGGCCAGCCCTGCTCCTATGACGAGTACGTCGTGACGAGGCATCTGCGGCGGCGGACTTTATTCGACGCGCGCCGCTTCAAATCCGACATTTTCGCTTGGAATCGAGTAACTGCGACCGCCTTGGCGGCGATCCGAAACAATCGCCGAATGGATTTGGGGGAATTACCCGAAGGGTGGGTTAGCTGGGAAGTCGAGCCGATCGAGCCCGGCTCGCGCCGCACGTTCGACGAACGGGCGGTAGGCCGGGGCAAGATGTTCCGCGCGGCGGTCTCGGGGCGGGTAATGGAACTTCCGGCCGGATCTCCACTCAGGAAGAAGTTCGTGACGTCGGCGATCCGCGGCTCCTTCGGCCTCTTGAACAGACTGGAATTCGACGCCATGCTTCGGGCCTACGCCGACGACGTGAGCTTTCGCTACGACGACGGCCTCGCCGTCGGTGTCACGGGTGAGGGTCGTGGCCGGGAAGCTCTCAAGGATTTCCTGCTCCAGTTCGACGATGTGTTCGAGCAGCGACTCATGTTCCCAAGGTTGGTCCTCGATCCCGGTGGACCGACCCTCGCGGGATTCGTCGAGGCGAAGACGAGGGAGCCGCGGAGTGGGATGGAGCTGGTGGTTCCGATGTGGAACGCGTGGACGATCGAGCACGGGGTCTGCTGCCGACAGGTACTGACGGCCGATCGCGACGCCGCCTTCTCTCAGCTCCCCGGTTACTGAGCTTCGATCGGGCCAGCTCTGCCGCGGAGCTTGTGGATCATCGCGCCGCGGTACTCGCGGTTGAGCTCGCCGATGACCTTGATCGAGATGTTCTGCGGGCACACCTGCTGGCACTCGCCGGTGTTGGTGCAGGCGCCGAACCCCTCGTCATCGTGCTGGCGGACCATCGATCGGGTGCGATGGAAGCGCTCGGGCTCGCCTTGGGGCAGGAGGTTCAAGTGCGTCACCTTGGCGCCGGTGAAGAGCATCCCCGACCCGTTGGGGCAGGCCGCGACGCAGGCGCCACAGCCGATGCAGATGGCGGCGTCCATCGCCGCCTCCTGGATTTCGGGGTGAACCGGGATGGTGTTGGGCTCAGGCTTGGGCCCCGCGTTGACCGAGACGTAGCCGCCGGACTCGATGATCCGGTCGAGCGGTGAGCGGTCGACCATCAGGTCGCGGAGCACCGGGAACGCGGTGGCGCGGAAAGGCTCGACCGTGATCTCCTGGCCGTCTTCGAAGTCGCGCATGTAGATCTGGCAGCTCGTCACCTGCCGCGGGCCGTGAGGCATGTCGTCGATGAGAAGCGAGCAGGTCCCGCAGATCCCCTCGCGGCAGTCGTGGTCGAAGGCGACCGGCCGCTCGCCCGCCTCGAGGAGGCGGTCGTTCAGCACGTCCAGCATCTCCAGAAAGGAGGCGTCCTCGTCGATCTCGACGTCCTCGTAGCGCTCGAACTCCCCGTCCGACTCGGCGGAGGGCTGACGCCAGATCTTGAGCGTGACCTTCATCGCGTGGACCTCACTTGTAGCTCCTGGTTTGAAGCTCGATCGATTCGAACTCGAGCTCTTCGAGCTGCATCTCGGGCTCTTCGCCCTCGCCCTTCCACTCCCACACCTGCACATTGGCATGGCCGTCGTCGTCGCGCAGAGCTTCGCCCTCATCGGTCTGGTGCTCCTCGCGGAGGTGACAGCCGCACGACTCCTCGCGCACCAGGGCGTCGCGGCACATGAGCTCGGCCAGCTCCAGGAAGTCGGCGATCCGCCCCGCGTACTCGAGCGTCTGGTTGATGCCCGCCTCGCCCGGCTCGATCCGAAGGTCGGTCCAGAACTCCTCGCGGAGCTCTGCGATCCGGCCAAGAGCCTGACGGAGGCCGTCGGCCTCGCGCGTGATGCCGCAGTGGTCGAGCATGACTTCGCCAAGCTCGCGATGGAAGACCGTGTGCGGCGTCTTGCCGCCGACACCCAGGAGCCGGTCGATGCGCTCCCGGACGTCCTGCTCG
The DNA here is from genome assembly GCA_963772035.1 of uncultured bacterium. GTDB lineage: Bacteria > Actinomycetota > Thermoleophilia > Solirubrobacterales > 70-9 > JALZKA01. Next base: position 329,810 of record CAVYVT010000007.1, on the reverse strand, counting down.
GTCGACTCGAAGGCCGGGTCGTCGGTCGACACGTGCTCGGAGACACCCGAGACGAAGTTGGTCACGGTGTGGGGGGCGATGAAGTAGCCGTCGGCAAGGCATTGCATCATCGCGCTCGCGCCCAGGCGGTTAGCGCCGTGGTCGGAGAAGTTCGCCTCGCCGATCGCAAACAGACCGGGGATCGTCGACTGGAGCTCGTAGTCGACCCACAGGCCGCCCATTGAGTAATGGGGAGCGGGGTAGATCATCATCGGCGTCTTCCACGGCGAGTCGCCGGTGATCCGCTCGTACATCTCGAAGAGGTTCCCGTAACGGTCGGCGATCACGTCGGCGCCGCGCTCGGAGATCGCATCGCGGAAGTCGAGGTAGACCGCGCGCCCGGTGCCGCCCACGCCCAGGCCGTCGTCGCAGACGATCTTCGCGGCACGCGATGCTACGTCGCGAGGCACGAGGTTTCCAAACCGCGGGTAGCGCTCCTCCAGGTAGTAGTAACGCTCGACATCGGGGATCTCGGCCGGCTCGCGCACCTCGGCCGGGTCGCGCGGAACCCAGACGCGCCCGTCGTTCCGGAGCGACTCGGACATCAGCGTGAGCTTCGACTGGTAGTGGCCGGTGGCCGGGATCGAGGTGGGGTGGATCTGCGTGAAGCAGGGGTTGGCGAACGCCGCGCCGCGGCGGTGCGCGCGCCAGGCCGCGGTGACGTTGCAGCCCATCGCGTTGGTCGAGAGGAAGTAGACGTTGCAGTAGCCGCCGGTGGCGAGGACCACGGCGTCCGCCGCATGGCGCTCGATCTCGCCGGTGATGAGGTTCCGGGCGATGATCCCCCGCGCCTGGCCGTCGACCAGGACGACGTCCAGCAGTTCGTGGCGGTTGTGGACGGTCGCGCGGCCTTCGGCGACCTGCCGCTGAAGCGCCGAGTACGCACCGAGCAGGAGCTGCTGGCCGGTCTGGCCGCGGCAGTAGAAGGTGCGCTCGACCAGCACGCCGCCGAATGACCGTGTCGCGAGCATCCCGCCGTACTCGCGGTTGAACGGAACGCCCTGTGCGACGGCCTGATCGATGATGTTCGTAGACGTCTCGGCCAGGCGCCAGACGTTCGCCTCGCGGGCGCGGAAGTCACCGCCCTTCATCGTGTCGACGAACAGGCGCTGGACGGAGTCACCTTCGTTCGCGTAGTCCTTGGTCGCGTTGATGCCGCCCTGGGCCGCGATCGAGTGAGCGCGCCGCGCCGAGTCCTGGAAGCAGAACGCGTCGACGGTGTAGCCCTGGCCCGCCAGGGTGGCCGCCGCGCTTGCGCCCGCAAGGCCGGTGCCGACCACGATCACGCGGTGGTCAGCGCGCTGCCGCGGTCCGACGAGCCGGTGGGCGTCAAGCCAGTTGTGCCATTTGTCCTCGAGCGGTCCGTCGGGGATGCGGGGATCGAGGTTCATCCGATCACGCCCGTGAAGAACGCGAGGGGCACGGCGGCGAAGCCGACTGTCTACGCGACGGCTATCACCGTCGAGAGCCGCCGAAGCGTCGGGTTGCGGTTGGGCTTGTCCCAGCCGCCGGTCTGGAAGAAGCTCCACACGGCATGCTGCAGATGGAAGCCCAGCGCCAGAACGGCGATCAGGTAGATCGCGACGAAGAAGGGGTCGTCGAAGGCGTCATTCAGGTTCTCGAACACGGCGCCCTGCTGGAAGGAGCCGGGGTCGATCGTCCCGGTCGTCAGATGAAGGATGTGGAAGACGACGAAGAAGAGGAGGATGACGCCGCCGAGCTGCATCGTCCGGGTCGAGAACGAGCGCTTGATCACCGCCGGCCGGGTGCCGGCGGGCCGAGCGGCCCTGTTCCTCTTGGCGAGTTGGGCGATCGCGACGATGTGGACGACGAAGCAGAACAAGAGGACCACGCGCAGGGCCCACAGGATGCCGTTCTTCGGGATCACCGGCTCGCCGATCGTGCGTAGGTATTCGCTGTAGAGGTCGATTGCCTGCGCGTTGCTCTCGAACGCCTTGAGGTTCCCGAGCATGTGGGTGATGACGAAGAGGATCAGCACCATGCCGGTCACGGCGACGATCTGCTTCTTTCCTACCGACGAGTCCCAGAACTCCCGGAGCCAGGCGCCGCGCTTGGGGGCCGAGCCGCGCTCGGCCGGCATCGTCGCCGGGGCGCTCATCCTCTTGCGAACCTGACAGCCATGGACCGGGCGATCCTAAACCCCGGCGCCCCATGGCCCGTCGGTGCCTCAGCCCTGGGAGCCCTTTCGTTCGGCGCGCGGCAGGACGCGTGAGCGGGCGGCATGGACCAGACCCGTGAGGGCGCCCGCCCTGCGCGGCTCAGAACCGGCACCGAGGTGAGTGTCGCCCATCGCCTTGTCCGCCTGGAGAGCGCGATCGGCTGCCTCCAGGAGCTGAAGCATTGACTGGCCTCTTTTCCACTGCGCAACGCCGGCCGACGCGGTCAGCTCGAGCCCGGTCGATTGCCCGACCGCGTTGGCGACCGCGCGGCGCATCCGACCGGCGGCCCGGCGCGCATCCGCCAGGGACGTCTCCGGCATAACGATCACGAACTCGTCGCCTCCGAATCGGCCCACGCAGTCAAATCCTCGGGCAGACTGGATCAACGCCTCGCCGGCGCTTGCAAGCACCCGGTTCCCCATCACGTGGCCGTGTTCGTCGTTGATCGCCTTGAAGTGGTCGATGTCGAAGAAGCAGCATGAGAGCTCGTGGCCCTGGCGGGTCGAGCGCTGGACCTCCGCTTTCATCATCTCCAGCACGCGCTCGTACCGCAGGCACCCGGTCAGCTGATCGACGCCGGACGAGCGCAGGACCTGCGCCACGGCGTCGCCACGCTCGCTCATGCAGAGGCCGGCCAGCCGCGCGTGCGCTTCGGCGGCCCACATCAGCTCTTCGCGCCCCAGGTGAGACGGGCGCTCCCAGCCGGCGTAGATCGCACCCAGGGTGCCGAGCGGCCCCTCTATCCGGCAGGCGACCGCATGCCAATGGTCGGACCTGTCACCGCTGTCTCGCCACCCCGAAGCCTCCTCGAGGCTCACGCCGCCCTTTCCGAGCGCCTGTCCGAGGAAGCTGCCTCGGGTCCACGGAACCGTTGCGTGCCGAGCCGCGTGGCCGGCGGCGGACAGGAGCTCAACCTTGCCGTCGGCATCTCGGCCCACGACGATGCCGGAGTCTGCCTCGACGGCGTCAACGAGGCAACGGAGGACGACATCGAGCGATGTCTGCGTCTTGTCCGGGGGGTCTTGGCTCCTCGCGCCCGTGAATGGCATCCGCTTCCCAAGCGTGAGCGGTTCCGTTCCCAAGCCCTTCGCGCTCAACCGGAGAGGCCGACCTGAAAGTCTTGCTTGATTCTTCCAGAGCCCTCCGGCAACCGCCCACTGGTAATCGCCCGGACTGCTCTTCCGGCAGATGCTACCTCAAGTAGCGGGGGGAGGTTCCACTACCGCTTCTCGCAGTGCTTTGCCGATTTGCTCGGCCGTCACGATGCCCCGCAGCCGCCCGTCCGCATCGACTGCAGCGAGCGCGCCCAGGCGCCTGAGGGCGTCGTTTCCGAGCAGGGAGTCCAGCGGTGCGTCCGCCCGCACCTGAAGCGTCCCCGCCGAGTCAGCCTCGAGAACTTCTCCGACCAAGCGGGTCGTCCGGTCCGAGTCGGGCACCGCATCTGCCGCCTCGCGGACTATCAGGCCAACGAAGTGCTGGGTCGCGTCGGTGACCGGAAACCACGGCCAGCGATACCGAAGGAAGAACTCGTCGAGCGCGCGATCGACGGTGGTGTCCTGTGCGATGGCGACGGGCTCGGTGTCCATCACGTCGGCGACGCTCAGTTCTCCGATCCGGCTCTCGAACTCCGTCCGCCTCACGGTCCCGCGGGCGGCTGAGCCCAGGAGGAAGCCGACGAGGGCGAGCCAGATGCCTGAGATGACATCCCCGGTTGCCATGACGATGAAGACGCCGACCGCGATGAACAGGTAGGAGAAGCCCTGGCCGGTCAGCGCGGCGAAGCGGGTCGCGCGGTTGCGGTCACCCGTCAGACGCCAGGCGATCGCGCGCAGGATGCGCCCGCCGTCGAGTGGGAACGCCGGGATCAGGTTGAAGATGAGGACGATGACGTTGAGGCTCGCCAGCCAGGCGATCACGGCGAGCACTCCGGAGACGTTGGCGTCGTCCGAGACCACCATCGCGTCGATGAACTCCTGCTCGGATCCAGCGAGGCCGACGCCGACCGCCGTTGCGGCGATTGCGATCAGGAGCGTTACCGCGGGCCCCGCCGCCGCCACCCGGAACTCCACGCCGGCCGAGTCCGAGTCGCGCTGCATGTGGGCGAGCCCGCCGAACAGCCAGAGCGTGATCTCGGAAATCCCGATTCCGTTGCGCATCGCGACAAGTGCATGCCCGAGCTCGTGGAGGAGGATCGATCCGAAGAAGGCCAGCGCGCTCACCACCGCCAGCGCGAACGGCTCCACCGATCCGTCGGGAGCGCCGGTCACGTCGCCGTAATAGCCCGAGAGCCAGAAGATGATCAGGAAGAGGACGAAGAACCAGGAGTAATCCACTCCGATGCGGATGCCTCGGATCCGGAAGAGCGTCAGCGCAGCGCGCCCGGTCAACGAGGCTTACTCGCAGTCGTAGAGGGGAGGCCCGGTCTCGTCGAGGCTCGTTGCCACGAGCAGGGCGGGCGAGTTCACGAGCTGCTCCGAGTTGACACCCTCGAGTTCGATGGTGATCGTGTCGTCCTGCGCTTCCTGCGACGTGACATCGAATCCGACCCCGGGGGCTTCCTTCGCGAGCGTCTTGGAGAGCTTCGAGACGTCGGCCTCGCCGTCGACCGTGACGTAGAAGCGGAAGGTCTCGTCGACGAAGTCCTCGAAGCTGACCAGCTTGACGCACTCCTCGACTGCTGTTTCGGGCACCACGGCCCCGACCACGGGAGCATCGAGAGCCTCGAGGCCGGCCAGCTCGCCGGTCGTGGAGGGCTCTGCGTCTCCTGAGGCGGCAGCCTCGACGCCCTCTGGGCTGAAGCCAAGCACGACGTACCCATCCGCCGCCGCGACGGCCGTGTAGGTGACCTCCTGGGGATCGCCATCGGTCGACAGGACATCGCCGTCGCGCTCCCACCCGGCGTCCTCGAGCGACGATGCGATCTCGTCGAAGTCCTGGGTTGTCGAGAGCAGGGCGACCGCGTCATCCGAGATGTAGGGGTGGGCGGCATAGGCCGACAGCTTCGAATGGTCGATCGCGGCTCGGACCGGGTTGTCCGTGAGCGCCGCGAGGCTCAAGAGGGCGGAGAAAGTGCTCAGGCCGAAGCGGAGCTCCTCGCGGCTGGTGCTGATCTCCGTCGGGTCGGTTCCCTCGGCAAGGCCGGCAGCCTCTCTCGCGGCATCGACGTCAACCGCGATGGCCTGCGGCGTCCCGCCGTCAGGAAGCTTCGCCGCGAGCTCGGCGGCGCTGAGGCCGCCATCGGTGTCCGGCGTGTCTTCGCCGCCGCACGCCGACAAGGCGAGCGCGGCCACGAGCGCCGCGAAGAGCGCTGTAAGTCCCCGAATCACCCCAAGGACGCTAGCGACTTCTTCCTTCATTTCTCGTAAAGCTTTTCCGCGAACGCGGGTACGGGTCAGACGTCTTCGAACTTCGCCGGCTCCTTGGTCATCGCAGCTGTCACGGCTGCAATCTGGTTGGGACTCCCGATCAGCGCACGCTGAAGCTCCGCCTCGAGCTTCAATGCGTCCTCACTCCGGCCGGTGTACGCCTCGTTCAGAAGCCGCTTCCCCGAGCGGATCGCGTGGGGTGACCTCGACGCGATCTCGGCCGCGAGCGTTCTCGCGTCGCCGGCCGGATCCTCGGAGATCCGGGTCACCAGCCCGAGGTCGAGCGCCTCCTCGGCGCCGATGGTCCGGCCGGTGAACACGATCTCCTTGGCCACGTCAAGCGAGACGAGTGCCGGCAGTACCTGGGTTATGCCCATGTCGGGGATCAGGCCGTACTTGATCTCCATGACGCAGAGCTTCAGCTCTGTAGCCGAGATGCGGACGTCGGCGCCCAGGGCGATCTGCGCGCCGCCGCCGAGGCAGTTGCCCTGGATCGCCGCGATGACGGGCATCGGAAGGCGCTGCCAGTCGTACGCAACGCGCTGCGCGATGTTCGCCACCTCGCCCGGGACGTCGGCGATCATCTCGTCGACGCCGATGTCGCCGGCCATGAAGCTCGGAAAGTCAAGGCCCGAGCAGAAGCTCGGCCCGTCGCCGGAAAGCACGACGCAGCGGACGTCGTCGCGCTCTGCCAGCTCGTCGGTCGCGGCGTCGAGCGCCAGGAACATCGGCCAGTCGAGCGCGTTGTGCTTGTCGGTGCGCACCATCCGGACATCGGCGACGCCGTCCTGGACTTCGATCTCAACTCGGTCTTCGGACATGCGCGGGATCCTACGGGCAGTCGTACGAGTTGAACGGCGGGAGCACGAACTCCTTTTTGCCGACGGTCTTGCCCGTCATCGTGACCTCGAAGGCGTCCGAGAAGCTCATCAGCTGTTCGAGCGCGTCGAGCCCGTCCTTGAGCGGTTTCTTGACGCGGATCGGCACGATCAGGGCGTCGACGAGGACGGTCGGAGTGCCGGTGGCGATGCCTTCCAGGCGCTTCGGGTCGAACCGCTCCGGATCGGGCTTGTCGCCCGAGATGATGAGCGCGAGCGCGGCACCTTCACCGTTGGCCTCCATCGCCGCCGAGAAGGCGGTCACGCACGAGCGGTTGTCCTTGTTGGTCACTGCCAGGCGAATGGACCCGCTCGCCGGCTCGAGAGCTTCCGCGGCGCGACCCGGGTCGGCGTCGTTTCGGATGCGCCGAACGACTTCCTGCGCGTCTTTCAGCTCCCGTGCGAAGACGAATCTGCCGCTACCCGCATCAGCGACGAATCTCGATGCGCCCTCCGGCGTTTCGTCGCCCGCTTTGTAGAACTTTCCTTCGAGGGAGTAGCCGGCCAATCCGAGCTTGCGGTCGATGTCGTCGACGGGCTCGGCGGTCGAGACGATGCTGACGCCCTGTGCGCCGCCTGCGGCCGCCCTGATGAGCGTGCCGTCTAGTGGCGAGGCGCCGCGGCCGTTGAACTCCACCGTGAACACCTGGCTCACATCCGGATACGCCCTGGACGTGACCTGGAAGAGCGTCGCCTCTGGGCTCTTTGGCCGGGGAAAGGTCTTGTCGCTCGTGGGCAGCGCGTTCGCGTCTTCGGGGAGGTCCAGCTCCTCGCGCGCCCTCGCCACGTCGACCGTCTGGATGAACCTGGTGTCGGCGGGCAGGTAGCGCGCGAGCTCGACCTGGTTCGCCGCCGCATTGGTCTCCTGCTCGGCGCTGTCGCACGACGCGAGGCCCAGAGCGGTGGCAATCGTGAGCGACGCGAGCGCCGCTCGCGTCAGCGACCGGGGCGCGTTCTTCACGCCACCGCGTGCCGGGCGATGATCCGGTCGAAATCGGTGCCTGCCGGCAAGGTGCCGAAGGCGCGGCCCGAATCTCCCGCCAGCCGCGACGCGCAGAACGCATCGGCGACCGCCTCGTCTCCGAACCGGATCAGGAGTGAGGCCTGGAGCACGAGAGCCATGCGCTCGACGACGCGGCGAGCGCGCGATTCGATCGTCTCGATGTCCCCGAACTCGCTCTTGAGCTCCTCCACCGCTGTGTCGAGCCGATCGTCGGATCCCGCCGCTTCAGCGACCTCGCCGAGGAAGGCTTCAAGCGCCGCAGGGTTCTTTGCCATGCCGCGCAGGACGTCCAGGCACTGCACGTTGCCCGAGCCCTCCCAGATCCCGTTCAGCGGAGACTCGCGATAGAGCCGGGGCATGCCGGATTCCTCGACGAAGCCGTTGCCTCCGAAGCACTCGAGCGCCTCTGCCGCGTGGGCCGGCGCCCGCTTGTTCACCCAGTACTTCAGGACCGCGTTGGCCAGGCGACGGAACTCGATCGCGCCCTGGTCGCCGGCCGCGGACTCGTCGTAGGAGCGGGCGAGGCGCATCATTCCGATCGTCGCCGCCTCGGACTCGATTGCGAGGTCGGACAAGACGTTCTTCATCAGGGGCTGTTCGATCAGGAGCTTTCCGAAGGCAGCGCGCTGAGAGGTGTGGTGGATGGCCGCCGCGACGGCCTCGCGCATCCCGCCGGCGCCGCCGATCACGCAGTCGAGGCGCGTGTGGTTGACCATCTCGATGATCGTCGGGACGCCGCGGCCCTCCTCGCCGACCATCTGGGCCCAGGCGCCGCGGAACTCGACCTCGGAGGACGCGTTCGAGCGGTTGCCGAGCTTGTCTTTCAGGCGCTGGATGTGGATCCGGTTGCGCTCGCCCTCAGGAGTGAAGCGGGGGAGGAGGAAGCACGAAAGGCCGCCCTCGGACTGCGCCAACACCAGGAATGCGTCGCACATCGGCGCCGACATGAACCACTTGTGGCCGGTCAGCTCGTACTCGGCGCCCGAACCGCCGCCGTTGAGCGCAACCGCGGCGGTGCTGTTGGTCCGTACATCGGAGCCACCCTGCTTCTCGGTCATCCCCATGCCGCAGAGGGCACCCGCCTTGTCGGCCGCGGGGCGCAGGATCTCCCCGTCGTACGAGGACGAGAGGAAGCGCTCCTCCCACTCCTCCGCGATCTCCGGCTGGGCTCGGATCGCCGGGATCGCCGAGTAGGTCATCGAGATCGGGCAACCGACTCCGGCGTCGGCCGTGAAGGACATGAACATCGCCGCCCGCGCGACGTGCGCGCCGGGTTGGGGATCGGTCCAGGGAAGGGAGTGGATCCCGAATCCGACTCCGGCTCGCATCAGCTCGTGCCATGCGGGATGGAACTCGACCTCGTCGATCCGGTTTCCGAAGCGGTCGTGGGTGACGAGAATGGGCTCGTTCTCGTTCGCCTCGCGGCCCCATTTGCGTGCTTTCGCGGAGCCCGAGAACGCTCCGACCTCCAAAACGCGATCCTCCGCCCAGTCGCCGCCCTCGCGCCGAAGCGACTCGACGAGAACGCGGTTCGACTCGAAGACGTTGTAGTTCTCGAGAGGTGAGGCCTGATTCAGGACCTCATGAGTGGCGTGAGCTGTGCGGGGTTCGACGGTCGCCATAGGCCGCTGAATGGTACGCGCAGCCGGGTGGATCGGGTTTACCCGCGCACTTCCCGCTAGATAGCCTGCGCATCCCCCATCCCGGAGCCCCTCAGGAGACACATGGCCAAGATCGAAGTGAAGAACCCCATCGTCGAGCTCGACGGCGACGAGATGACCCGGATCATCTGGGAGTTCATCAAGGAGCAGCTCATCGTCCCCTACCTCGACGTGGAGCTCCTCTACTACGACCTCGGCATCGAGAAGCGCGACGAGACCGAGGACCAGATCACGGTCGACGCCGCCAACGCCATCTCAGAGCACGGCGTCGGCGTCAAGTGCGCGACGATCACGCCTGACGAAGCCAGGGTCGAGGAGTTCGGCCTCAAGGACATGTACCGCTCGCCCAACGGGACGATCCGCAACATCCTGGGCGGCGTCATCTTCCGCGAACCGATCGTGATCTCGAACGTCCCGCGCCTGGTGCCGGGTTGGACAAAGCCGATCATCATCGGCCGTCACGCGTTCGGCGATCAGTACCGCGCCGAGGACGCCCTCATCCCAGGCGAGGGCAAGCTGACCCTGACCTGGACGCCCAAGGACGAGGGCGAGCCGATCGAGATCGACGTCTTCGACTTTCCGTCGAGCGGCATCGCCATGGCGATGTACAACCTTGACGACTCGATCCGCGACTTCGCCAGGGCATCGTTCCGCTACGGCCTCAACCGCGAGTACCCCGTCTACATGACGACAAAGAACACGATCTTGAAAAAGTACGACGGGCGCTTCAAGGACCTCTTCCAGGAGGTCTTCGACGACGAGTTCAAGGCCGACTTCGACGAGAAGGGCCTCACCTATGAGCACCGCCTGATCGACGACATGGTCGCCGCGGCGCTCAAGTGGGAAGGCGGCTACGTCTGGGCTTGCAAGAACTACGACGGCGACGTTCAGTCCGACACCGTTGCACAGGGCTTCGGCTCGCTCGGATTGATGACGTCTGTGCTGATGACCCCGGACGGCAAGACCGTCGAGGCCGAGGCGGCGCACGGCACGGTCACCCGCCACTTCCGCGAGCACCAGAAGGGCAATCCAACCTCGACCAACCCGATCGCCTCGATCTTTGCCTGGACGCGCGGCCTTCAGGCCCGCGGGCGGATGGATGAGACGCCTGAGGTCACCGAGTTCGCCGAGACGCTCGAGCGCGTGTGCATCGAGACGGTCGAGAGCGGGAAGATGACCAAAGACCTGGCGTTGCTCGTGGGCAAGGATCAGGACTTCCAGACCACGCAGGAGTTCCTGGCGTCGATTGATGAAAACCTTCAAAAGGAGATGAGCTGAATGGCAAACACCCCCGTAAAGGTCACCGTCACAGGAGCAGCAGGCCAGATCGGCTACGCGCTCCTCTTCCGCATCGCTTCAGGCGAGATGCTCGGCAAGGACACGCCGGTCCATCTGAACCTGCTCGAGATCCCCGACGCGGTCAAGGCTGCGGAGGGCACCGCGATGGAGCTCGACGACTGCGCCTTCCCGCTGCTGGCAGGCGTCGACATCTTCGACGATCCCAACAAGGCTTTCGACGGCTGCAACATCGGCCTGCTCGTCGGCGCCCGCCCACGCGGGCCGGGCATGGAGCGGTCGGACCTGCTCGAGGCGAACGGCGGGATCTTCAAGCCGCAGGGCGAGGCGATCAACGCCGGCGCCGCCGACGACATCAAGGTCCTCGTGGTCGGCAACCCCGCCAACACCAATGCGCTGATCGCGATGTCGAACGCTCCCGACGTTCCCAAGGAGCGGTTCACCGCGATGCTCCGCCTGGACCACAACCGGGCGATCGCTCAGCTCGCCGGCAAGCTCGACGTCGGCGTCTCCGACATCACCAACATGACGGTCTGGGGCAACCACTCGACTACGCAGGTGCCCGACCTCGGCAACTGCCAGGTGAACGGCGAGTCGGCGTGGATGGCCGTGGACGACGAAGGCTGGATCTTCGACGACTTCATCCCCACGGTCGCCAAGCGCGGCGCGGCGATCATCGACGCCCGAGGCGCATCGTCGGCCGCTTCGGCCGCGAATGCCGCGATCGACCACGTCCACGACTGGGTGCTCGGAACGCCGGACGGAGACTGGGTCTCGATGGGCATTCCGGCAGATGGCTCCTACGACATCCCCGAGGGCATCATCTCGGGGCACCCGTGCACCTGCGCGAACGGCGAGTACGAGATCGTCCAGGACCTACGCATCGGCGACGCCATCCGCGAGCGGATCGACGCGACCGTGGCCGAGCTCCAGGAGGAGCGCAGCGCTGTGGAGTCCCTGCTCTAGTCGCTAGGCCGGGTAGTAGGCCCGGCCGTCCTTGCGGACCTTGCCGTCGGCCTGGAGCTCGTGCAGCACGCGGTACATGTAGTTCGGCTTGATTCCGAGCCGTTCGGCGACTGCCGAAGCGCCGATGCCCGGCTCATCGGAGATCACTCTCAGGGCATGCTCGGCGCGCGTGCCGCCCTTGCGGCTTCGGCGTCGCTTGCGCCCGTTCATCGACGGGCCGGCGGAGGCTGACCCCTTGGGGCGGCCGGGACCGCGCTTGCCCTCGCGGCCGTCGGTCAGGCTGGCAAGGGCCCGCTCGAGCTTGGCGCGCTCCGAGTCGAGCTCTGAGAGGCGGTCACGAAGAAGCTTGGCCGCTTCGTCGACGGCGCTACTTGCTGATGGCATGAGGAGTCCCCTTCTGTAAGTGTGTAATTCACACCTTACAGAGCATGCACAAAAGTAAGTATGTGGCTAACGGCGCTTGCGAGGGAGCGTGCCGAAGACAGCGTCCCAGATAGGCGTGGAAACGCCGTATCCGTACCGGTGATCCTGGAAGTGATGTCGCATGTGCTGTTCGCGCAGACGCTTGCCGAAGTCAGTCTTCGGAACCGCGTGGTGAAGGTAATAGTGGGTGTAGTCGTACATCAAGTACCCCACGAGGAATCCGGCGAAGAGCGGCAGGCCGGTGGGAAGCCCGAAGATGAGCCAGAAGATGCCGGCGAAGAGGAGAGCAAGCGGGATGCTCGCGCCCGGCGGCATCACGAGGCGCATCTTGTCGTTGGGATGGTCGTGATGGACCCCGTGGATGATGAAGTGCATGCGCGAGCCGATGGGGTGGTCGGGCTCCCAGTGAAAGACCTTTCGGTGGAGCCAGTACTCGGAAAGGGTCCAGATGACCAGGCCGGCGAGGGCCAAAAGCGCGATCTCGGCGCCGCCCATCCCCTCGTTCACGGCTACGACGATCAGCCCGACGATGACGGGAACGAAGATCAGCGCAGGCACCACCGGGTGGACCCGCGAGAAGAAGTCGAGGAAGCGGGACCGAAAGAGCGGGGGAGAGGCGCTGAGACGGGCTGTGCGCTCAGTGGACATACGCACGATTGTAGGCAAGAGGCTCGCCGGCCGGGTGATTTTCGCGCGGTTTGCGGAATCGCCTCTCGGCTCGATTTACGCGGTTTGCGTAAAGCGGCCCCACGGGCGGGTCGAGGGGATGCAATAGTCGCCGAGATGCTGAAGGAACGAGATCGAACCGAGGAATGGGTCCGCGCTGTGGGGCTCACCCGGCGTGGATTGAAGCCGGGCCGTAAGGGCAAGCCCACTTGCGCCGACTGCTTCTTTCACCGCAACGAGCTGTGCGCCCTCGACCTCGATTCGCCCTGCTCCACGTTTCGGCCCGACACCCCTACGGGTCTCGTGCCTCCGCGCCAGCCGGCGCTGCTCCTGCGCCAAAGCGCGAACTGACCCCTAGTAGCGCTCGTCACAGGGGTCTGACCCCGGGTCTGACCCCTTCCGCGCGCCGTCATCATGCGCGCAGGGCTAAGGGCAATCGCCTGAAAGCCGATGGAACTCTTGATGCGGGAATTCACCGAGCCTCAGCATGACCACGGGGCGTGGGAGTACGAACCGGAAAGCCGGCGAACGCGCTGGTCCGCCGCCCTGTACGAAATCCACGGCGTAAAGCGCGACGGCTTCGAGCCGACGACGGAGAATGCCTGCGCCCTCATCCACCCGGATGATCGCGAGACCTACACGGCGATCGTGCGCGACGCCATTGCGACGCGAACCCCGTTCGCCTGCCAGCACCGCATCGTTCGCCCCGACGGGAACACGCGTGTCGTGATCATCCGGGGCTCCTTCGTCGAAGGCCACGAGGACGTACCCGACCGCCTGATCGGCACGACCCAGGACATCACTGGGCAGGCGGGTGAAGAGGAACAGCTCTCCCGCCTTGCCAACCGCGACACCGTTTCCGGCCTTTACAACCGGAACCGATTCTTGGAGGAGCTGACGCGCGAGATCGCGTCCGGCCGCCGGAACGGCACGGACGGCGCGCTTCTGATCTTGAACCTGGACCGTTTCAGCGACATCAATTCCGCACTGGGCCACATGGCGGGCGATCAGCTTCTGCGGAAGGTCGCAACCGTCCTCCGGGGTCGCCTCCGTGATACGGACATCCTGGCCAGGATCGGGGGCGACGAGTTCGCCATGATCCTTCCCGGCTGCGATCCCGAGGCCTCCGGCCGAGTCGCCACGCAGCTGATCGAAGCGATCTCAAGCGGGGCGGCAATCCATGCGGGGGGCACGGAGCGGCGCTGTGGCGGATCGATCGGGATGGCGTTCTTCGGTCCGGCGGAGCGGCGCCAGGCGGACGACGTCCTGGTCGAAGCCGCGCTGGCAATGCACCGGGCGAAGGCGAACGGCCGCGGACACGCGCAGTCGTTCGCCGAGGAGATGCGCGCCGAGCAGGCGGTCATGCTCTCGACCGAGGACGAGCTGAGGGGGGCCATCGGAGGCCACGAGCTTCGGGTTCAGTTCCAGCCGATCGTCTCGCTCGCGGACGGAGGGACGATCGGGTGCGAGGCGCTCGTCCGCTGGGAACACCCGATCCGAGGCATGGTCGGCCCCGGAGACTTCGTCTCGATCGCCGAAGAGACCGGCTTGATCTCGAAGATCGGGCGCATCGTCTTGGAGCAGGCTTGCCGACAGGGCGCTCAATGGAAGCGCCAGGGCCGGGACCTCTTCGTCTCGGTCAACATCTCGCCCCGCCAGCTCACCCGGCCGGATCTGGCAGCAGACATCTCGTACGCGCTGACTTCCAGCGGCCTCCCCGCGAACCTGCTCTGCCTCGAGATCACCGAGACCGCGCTGCTTCGCGATCCCGGGCCGATCGTCGAGAGCCTTCGCCGGCTGAAGTCGCTCGGCGTACGCATCGCCATCGACGATTTCGGTGCCGGCGCCTCGTCGTTCGGCCTCCTTCGGATCCTCCCCGTCGACCAGATCAAGATCGACCACACCTTCATCCAGGGCCTGGGCGATACGACGTCGGACAGGGCCGTCGTGGCCGCGGTCGTGTCCCTCGCAAAGGAGTTGGGCTTGTCCGTGATCGCGGAAGGCGTAGAGACACAGCGCCAGCAGGCTGAGTTGCGGCAGCTGGGCGCCGAGCTTGCGCAAGGCTTCCTCTACTCACCGGCCCGCAACCCCGAGGAGCTCCAGCTCGACGCGTTCTCCACGACGGTGATGAACGCAGTTCCGTAACTCTCTTCGCGGGTATAAGCTGCAGACCCAACTTTCGGCAGATCCTTAAGGAGAGAGAAACACATGGCAAGCACGAAGGCTCAGAAGGCGCGCGACGCGGCCCAGAACGTCAGCTCGAACGAATACGTCCGCCGGCTCATCGAAGACGAAGACCTCCGGGACTCGCTCCGCGAGGCATACGACGCCAGCCAGAAGGCTTACGGCCGCATCCAGAAGCAAAAGCATCCCGCCAAAGCGGTGATGGATGACAAGAAGACGCAGAAGGAGCTTCGCGAAGCCGCGGAGTCCCTGCGCGAGGCCTCTGATCGTCTCCGCGGCAAGAAGGAGAAGGGCGGGTCGGTGCTAGGAAAACTCTTCGTCATCGCCATAGTCGGCGCGATCGCGGCGGTCGTCCTCTCCGAAGATGTCCGCAAGGCCGTGCTCGATCGCCTCTTCGGCGCCGAGGAGGAGTTCGAGTACACCTCGACGACCGCGCCGTCCAACGGCGGAGCCTCTTAGCCCTCACACCGGGGCCGGCGAACCGAATCATGGAGGCGACAAGCGTCACGCAAGAGCGTGCGCTGTCGTCTGACAAGGCGGTCCGGATCGTCGAGGCGATGCGTGAGAGCGTCGGCGAGGTTGGGATCGCCGGCTCGACCTTCGAGCGCGTCGCCGCCAAGGCGGGCGTAAGCCGCGGGCTCCTCCACTACTACTTCGGCTCGAAGGAGAAGCTCCTGGTCGAGGTCATCCGCCGGGACACGGCGATCAGGATCTCGGAGCTCGGCGCAGACCTCGAAGCCGCGAACTCCCCGGACGAGTTGATCGGCGCTTTCTTCGGGATGTTCGAGCGCACGATGTCCGAGGGGCAGGGATACGTCTACATGGTCTCCGAGCTCTTCGTGGCGGGCCGCCACTCCGAGGAGCTGACGCGGATGCTCGGCGAGCTGTATCGCACTGCGCGCGAGGCCTTCGCGACGATCCTCGAGAGAAAGCAGGCCGAGGGCGTGATCAAGCTCAGGTTCAGCGCGGACGCAGTCCTGGCCTATCTGTTCGCCGCCGGCGACGGCGCCTCGGTCCAGATGCTGACCGATCCGAGCTACGACGTCGAGGCTTCAGCCGGGATCTCCTACGGCGTCGCCCACTACCTCCTGTCAGCTGACTGAACGGCTTTCTAAACGGTGTCTGACACCGTTTAGGAGCGTGCCGACGTCACACAGAAAACGGTCCGGCGACCGTACCTTCGGCCGATGCGCGCGGCTGCAAGGAAGCTCTCCGCCTTTGTAGGGCGTCACCGCTGGGCGGTCGGGGGCGCCTGGCTCGTCGTCCTCCTCGCGACCCTTCCGCTCGCCGCGAAGCAGACCGAGAACCTGACGGGCGGTGGGTTCGACGTGCCCGGGTCCGAGTCGTCCGCAGTCGAGGAGCGGATGCAGGAGCGCTACTCCGCCGAAGCCGGACAGAACTCGATCGGCGCGGTTCTGCGCGCGGACGACGGCGCGACCTCTGCCGGCCTGTCTAGCTCGGTCGACCGGCTTGAAGAGGCTGTCGATGGCGTCGACACCCTCTCCCTGCCGCCCGAGGCACGGGATGCCGCCATCCGCGATCTCGAGCAAAACGGTCTCGCCGTCGTCTCGATTCAGGCATCGGCAGATGTCTCCGAGCAGATCGACGCGGCCGTGGAGCTTCGCGAGGACCTCGCGCCTGGAAAGACATCTGACGGCGTCACGCCCTACCTCGTCGGCCAGCCGGCCGCGTGGGCAGGCCTTCAGGAGCTCTCAAAAGAAGACCTCGAAAGCGCCGAGGCCACCGGCTTTCCGATTGTTGCCCTGATCCTCATCACGGCTTTCGGCTCGCTGGCTGCCGCTGCCCTGCCGCTCGCGCTTGGCTTCGTCGCCGTGATCGTCACGGGCGCCGTCATCTATCTCCTGTCCTTCTCAATGGAGATGTCGGTCTTCGTCACGAACATGGCGTCGATGATCGGAATCGGCGTGGCCGTCGACTACTCGCTCTTCGTTCTCGCCCGCTATCGCGAGGAGGTGAGATCCGGCCGGTCCGCCGACGAAGCCCGCGAGGCTGCGCTTTCGACGTCCGGCTTGGCGGTCGCCTTCTCGGGCATGGCGGTGATCATCTCGCTGGCGGGGATCTGGATGGTCGACAACCAGGCCCTTCGCTCGATGGCTTTAGGCGCGATGATCGTGGTCGCGATAGCGATCATCGCCGCGATCGTCCTTCTGCCCACGCTGATCTCGCTTCTGGGCCATCGGGTCGAAGCGGGAGGCATCGCCTGGCGGGTCACCCGGTTCTTCAAGCGCCACACGATCGGTCGCCGGCGCCGACCGGGCTCGACTGACCCGAACGGCGAGTCGGCGTTCTGGCAGCGCTGGACGGATCGGGTCATGCGCCGGCCGGTGGTGTCGGTCGTCCTGTCTGCGGGCACGCTCCTGTTCCTCGCGATTCCGGTGCTTTCGATGGAGACGGGGACCGGCGCGCTCTCCCAGTTCCCCGAGGATCACGATGTCACCGTGGGAGTCGAGCTGCTTGCCGAATCGAGCGGGGGAGGAGCGGATCCGATCCGCGTGCTTGCCGAGCTCGACGAGAGCGCCAGCCCAGCGGCCGAGGAGAGCGCTCTCCTCGCTCTTCGAAGTGACATCGGCGGCGACCGCGCGGTCGCCCGCGTCACCGAGTGGCAGCCGTCGGAAGGCGGCGAGACCGTGCTCTTGGACGTGTTCCCGAAGGGGGCGGGCGACGACGACGCGACGCTTGGTCTGGTCGAGCGCCTTCGCACCGAGACGGTGCCGGACTCAGAGCTGGTTGCGCTGGGCGCGACGGCTCAGGTTGGCGGCGAGACCGCGCGCATCCTGGACGTGCGCGACCTGATCTCGGGCTCGATGTGGAAGATCATCCTCTTCATCCTCGGCCTCTCCTTCGTGATGCTCACGTTGATGCTGCGCTCGCTGCTCCTGCCGCTGAAGGCCGTGATCATGAACCTGCTCTCGATCGGCGCCGCGTTCGGCGTGCTCGTCGTCGTCTTCCAGTGGGGCTGGTTCGACGGCTTCCTCGGCTTCCAGTCGACGGGCGCTCTGGACACGATCAACGTCCCGCTGATCGTCGCGGTCGTCTTCGGCCTCTCTATGGACTACGAGGTGTTCCTGCTGTCGCGGATTCGCGAGCGCTACGAAAAGCACGGCGACAACCGCCGCGCCGTCGCCGAAGGGCTTGCCTCATCCGCACCGACCATCTCGTCGGCGGCGCTGATCATGGTCGCGGTCTTCACCGTCTTCGTCTTCACGGGCGTGCCCTCGATCAAGGAGATCGGCCTGGGCAACGCGGTCGCGATCGCGCTCGACGCCACGCTCGTCCGCCTGGTCCTGGTCCCGGCGACGATGCAGCTCATGGGCAAGTGGAACTGGTGGATACCGGCGTGGCTCGACAGGCGCCTGCCACACCTCGGCTTCGAGGAGTACCAGGAGCCGGCGCCGCAAGCGGCGCCGGCCAAGGCCTAACCGCTACTTCTTCTTCAACTTCACCGCGTCGACGCCGGCCAGGAAGTTCGACTGGTTGTCCACCTCGGCGATGCGGAGACGGAACTTGCCGCCGGGGACGGTCGTCTTGACCTTCGCGTATTCGCGCTTTCGCGGGTCGCCGGGCATCGTCCGGAAGACCGTTTGGTAGATGTCGACCGGATCGAGGCTCTTGATCGGCGCTTCGGGATCCATGAGGTCGATGCGCAGTTGCTGGTTGGCGGCCTCTACGGGGCCGCGTCGCATGATCGACTCGAACTCGAACGAGTCAGGCGAATAGAAGTCGTCGGCCGTGTTTTTGTACGCGAGCAGGAAGCTCAGCTTGCTCTCGCCCTTGGCGTTGAGCACGCGGTGCAGGATGTGGAGCCCGGGACCCGTCGAGGCGACGCCCGCGGCGTACTTCCCCTGCGGCGGCGCCTCCAGCTTTGGAGGTCCGTCGATCCCTCGCGGAGCGTCCAGGTCCGGCACCTCGAGCTTGCCCTTGTACGCCTTCCACTTGTCGGTCGTCTCCATGCCGCGGTTCAGCCCACCGCTCTCATTCTTCTGGTCCCAGCCTTTGAGCGTCCCCTCCTCGAAGTTGCCGTTGGACGGTGCGGCAAGCGCGATCGCTGCCGTGGCTCCGACGGCGGCGAGCGCCGCGATCGTGCTCAGAGTTCCCCTGGACCTGTTCATTTTCTTCCTCCCCGGACGTGTTGGTCGCCGCGCCGTGCCGGCGCGCCCCGGAGGTTAAGCGATTACGCGGCGCGAGCTAGGCCGTCGGGGTGCGCCTGCGCGGAAACGTTTTCGTGAAGCGGTAGAGGTCGCGGAGCGAGCCGTGGAAGCGGAGATCGCGCTTCAGCATCGCCCGCTTCGGGTCGACCGATCCCTTCGAGAGGCCGATCCACTTGGCCCACGAGGTGTCCCACGTGAGATCAGGATTGGAAGCGACGCCGTGCTGGGCGCGTGTCGAGCCGTTGTCGATGACCACGTGCCAAGGGTCCGCGTCTTCAAAGCGCCACTGGATGGTGAACGGCTTGCCGTTGGCCGTGGTCGTGCTCGCTGAGCGGGCGACGAGGTCGAAGAAGAGCCCCTGGACCTCGGGGTCCGAGTCGGGGTGGGGGTGAGGCTCGCCGATGATCTTCGCCTCGAGCAGCCTGATCTGGCGCTTCGCGAGCTCGGAGTGCTCGAGGGAGTAGTCGACGGGGAAGACTCCCGGCATCTCCTCGAGCGGCCAGCCGATCGCGCGCCACTTGGTGAGCACGGACTTCATGCCGAACTCGAAGATGTCCTCCATCTCGAAGCCGTAGCACCGGGTGTACTCGCGGTCGAAGTTCGGCGGGTTGAAGACCGCGGCGACATACGGCATCACCTCGAGCAGGATCTCGTGGACGGCGGCCTTGCACTCAGCGGACTCCTCGAAGAGCTCGGAAAGGACCTTCACGCCGAATCCGATGTGGCGCTGCTCGTCGCGGGAGACGTTGCCCATCCCCTCGATGAAGCCGGGCATCGTCCCCTCGTTGGCAAAGAAGTCCTCGATGAAGTGCTGTCCGGGCTGCGCCATCGAAGCCTCCACGACCAGGTGGTAGAGCGCAATGGCTTGGGCGAACTTGGGCAGCGAGCGGTCGCGGCGAAGCTCCTCGGCCATGCGGTCGAGGCGGTTGAAGACGTTGCGATATCCCCAGTTGAGCTCGGGCTCGGTCGAGGCAAGCGTCGCCTGGATCGTGTCGCCGGCGCCGATGACCTCCTTGAAGAAGCGGTGGAAGAAGACGGCGTGGCGGACTTCGTCGACCTGCTGGGTCGCCAGGAAGTACTTCTGCTCTTCTGACGGCGCGGCGTCGATGTAGGGGGAGAGGTTGTCGGCGACCGAGTCCTCGCCGTAGAAGAACATCGAGTAGATCCACAGGCCCGACTTCTTCTGCATGTCGGTGAGGTTGGCCCAGCCCTTCGCGTCCTCGGTGAGATCGATCGCGGTGGCGCTCCAGTTCGACGCTTCCCAGCGGCGGTAGAGGTCGTCATAGGAGATCGCGTTAGCCGCCCTGATCCCGTCGTTCTGCGCAACGCTCATCTTGTGCCTCCGTCTGGTCGCCTGCGGTCGGCGGATACTAACTGACTCAGCGGTCAGTTAGTAGCCTGAACGGCGGTGGAGGGATCACCACAGACCAGGCGGCGCCTGTCCGCCCCGGATCGCCGCGCGGCGATCCTCGAGGCTGCGCTCGACGTCTTCTCCGAGCGCGGCTTCTCGGAGGCATCGTTGGACGACGTCGCCAACCGCGGCGGGATCTCCAAGGCACTCATCTATGAGCACTTCTCTTCCAAGCGCGAGCTTCAGGTCGTCCTCCTCGATACCTACCTGCACGAACTGATCGAAGCCGTCGTGAGCGCCGTCGGCTCGGAGACGACCGACGAGGAGCGGCTACGGGCAGGCATCGACGCGTTCCTGGTCTTCGCTTCGGAGCGCCCGGCGATCCTGCGCCTACTGACCCGCAACGTCTCGGACCCGGTTGCCGGTGAGACGATCGACCGCTTGCGCGAGGAAGCCGCTTCGACCATCGCGTCGATCATGGCCCAGGACGCTCCGGAGCCCGAGCCGGGCGACCTGGACATCGAGATGACGGTCGCGATCCTGGCCCATCTCATGGCGGGCGGGATCCAGTTCCTGGCCGGCTGGTGGATCGAGCACCCCGAAGTGCCGCGCGAGCGCGTGGTCGAAGTCGCGATGGGCGTGAACTGGATCGGGCTCGAGCGGCTGGGCGAAGGGGTCCGCTGGCACGCCCGGGACTGACTCGCTAGGCGGAGGCGGTACGTACGCTCGAGCGATGCAGATCGAGAACGTCGCGAAGGTCCCGATGGAGGTCCTCGAAGCGGGCCTCGGCCAGGTTCGCGCTGCGCCTGGCGGGTCGGGAGCGCTCGAGCTGATCGCCGTGCGGCCCGCGATGGAGGAGCGCAAGATCCTGGAGGCGGCCCACGTCGATCAGGAGTTCGGCGTCGTCGGCGACATGTGGGCGGAGAAGCCGACGTCGAAAACCGGCGAGCCGGACCCCGAGGCGCAGGTGACCCTGATGAGCTCGCGCGTGGCGGCGCTGGTGGCCGACGGCGGCGACCACGAGGCTTGGGCTCAGGCCGGCGACCAGCTCTATGTCGACTTCGACCTGAGCGAGGCGAACCTCCCCGCCGGCACCAGGGTCGCGATCGGCGACGTCGTGCTCGAGATCTCGGCCGAGCCGCACCTCGGCTGCGGCAAGTTCATAAAGCGATACGGGGTGGACGCGATGAAGCTCGTGAACTCCGAGCAGGGCCGAGCGCTCCGCCTGCGGGGCGTAAACGCCCGTGTAATCGAGCCGGGCACAGTGCGCACCGGCGACGCAGTGCGCAAGGTCGAGCGCTGAGAGTCGTTTCCGTCGCCACATAGGCGACTCAGGCGACTCTCGGCGGCTAGTCGAGCTTCGGGCTCTGCCAATCCGCGGCGAGCTTCGCGGCCAGGAGGCCGCGGAGCTCCGATGCGTCCACCCGCTCCTGCGTCAGAGAGTCGCGGTCGCGGAGGGTCACGGTTCCGTCTTCGAGCGTCTGGCCGTCGATGGTGATCGCCCAGGGCGTGCCGATCTCGTCGTGGCGGCGATAGCGCTTGCCGATCGCGCCGCCCCCGTCGTACTCGACCTGCATCGCGGAGCGCAGGTCTTCGAAGATCTCACGCGCGCGCTCGGGCATTCCCTCCTTGTTGACGAGAGGAAGGATCGCGGCCTTGACCGGGGCGAGCCGTGGGTGGAGCCGGAGCACCGTCCGCTGCGTGCCGTCTTCGAGCTCTTCGACCTCGTAGGCGTCGACGAGGAAAGCGAGCGTCGCGCGGTCGGCGCCGGCCGCCGGCTCGATCACGTGGGGGACGTACCGCTCGCCGCTCGCCTGGTCGAAGTACTCGAGCTTCTCGCCCGAGAACTCGGCGTGCTGCTTCAGGTCGAAGTCGCCGCGGTTGGCTACGCCCTCGAGCTCAGACCAGCCGATCGGGAACAGATACTCGACGTCAGAAGTGCCGGACGAGTAGTGCGAGAGCTCGTCGGAGTCGTGGGGGCGGAGTCGCAGCAGCTCCGGCCGGATGCCGAGGCGGGTGTACCAGGAGAAGCGCTCGGAGCACCAGTGGTCGAACCACTTCGGGGCGTCCTCGGGCGGCACGAAGAACTCCATCTCCATCTGCTCGAACTCGCGGGTCCGGAAGATGAAGTTGCCTGGCGTGATCTCGTTGCGGAACGACTTGCCGACCTGCGCGATGCCGAACGGCGGCTTCTTCCGCGCGAACTGGAGGACGTTCTTGAAGTTGATGAAGATTCCCTGCGCCGTCTCGGGCCGCAGGTAGGCCTGGGATCCTGTGTCCTTGACGGGCCCGACCGTCGTCTCGAACATGAGGTTGAACTGGCGGACCTCGGTCAGGTCGTGCGTGCGGTCCTCGGTCTTCGGCAGGTTCGCCTTCGCGGGGCAGAGCTCGTCCGGGTCCAGGTGGTCCGCCCGGAAGCGCTTCTTGCACGCGCGGCAGTCGACGAGCGGGTCGGTGAAGCCGGCGAGGTGACCCGACGCTTCCCACACCCGCGGATGCTGGAGGATCGCCGAGTCGAGGGCGACGATGTCGTCGCGCTCCTGCAGCATCGAGCGCCACCACTCGTTCTTGACGTTCGTCTTCAAGAGCACGCCGTAGTGCCCGTAGTCGTACGTCGATCCAAGGCCGCCGTAGATCTCCGAGGAGGGGAACACGAAGCCGCGCCGCTTGCAGAGCGACACGATCTCGTCCATCGTCACACCGGTCGAGCCGGCTTCGTCAGCCATGTGTCCGCAGGCTACTCGGCGCGCGGTGAACGGAGCGTCGAACAAAAAGCCGTTGCCGTCCGCATCCGACCCGCCGATGCCGAACGCCAACCTCGTCGCCGTCGTTCACCGGAAGCTTCTTGAGCAATCCACCGCGGGAGACCCGGAGCTTGACCTGTTGCGCGTCGGGCACGGTGAGATCGATCCGCCGACGCTTCCTGTCGATGGCCGAGGCTGGAAGCCTCTGCCCGTCGGCCTTCGCGACGTATCGACCGTCGACCAGGCGGAAATGCGGCGGGATCTTCACGTACGACCTCGCTGAGATCCGCCGAGCCTGCCGTGACCTTTGCGCGAAGGCGGGGGTTGTTGCCTGTCGCGCCGGGGACCTTCACGGAGCCGGTCGGGTCGACGACCGTCGGGGCGCAGCCTTCGATCGTCGCCTTGGTGTCACCCGTCAAGACCTCATCCGCGTACGAGGTGAACTCGGTCGAGTAGAAGAAATCCGGCGGCTGGCAGAGGTCGCGACCGACGATGTTGAGCCGGTCCTCGACGAGCGTCAGCTCGAAGCGCGAGATCGGGATGTCGGGCAGGCCGTCGAAGACGACGAGCGTGTCGATCTTGTCGCCGTTCGGGAACAGCACGAGGTCGCCGAAGAGCTGCAGCGCCAGCGCGCCCTGGAGGTCAAGGCCCAGGAGCGGAAGCCCGCTGCCGTTTTGGACGAGTGCCATGGGGCCGGTGAGAGCCTGCTCTTGAAGCGGCGATTCGGCGGTGGCCTGCCCGACGATCGAGGCTTCGGGGCAGGTGTGAGCCTGGAAGTTGGCCATCGAGCAGGTGTTGGAGAGGTACGGGTTGTTGCCGCCGACGTCGTCCGGCAGCTTCACCTGCGCGCGGATGAGGCCGGCTTCGCCTTCGTCCTGCGAGATCACGGTGGTCTGCGGCGGCAGGGAGAAAGGCGCGGTGTGGCCGGGCGAGCCGATCGTGCCCTCGAAGGTCGGCGAGAAATCGAGCGCATCGCAGTTGACGGTGCTAAAGGAGTTCGTACCCGTCGCGGGGGCATCGCCGTGCGAGACGGCGTCCGCGGTGGTCGTTTGAGTTCCGCATGACGTCGGGTTCCGCATGAACGCCCCGTTGAGCGTCAGGTCGATGCCCGAGATTCGCAACGGCAGGCCGTCGGCCGTGTTTGGGATGTCCTCAAGAATCGTGTCGAGTCCGAAGTCGCCCGGGCGGAGCGCCGCCGGCGACTGCAGGATCACCTTGGCGCCGACAGGCGGGGTCAGGACGATTCCAAGCCGCGCCGGCTCGCCGGCGCGAGGCTGCACGTTGAAGACCTCTCCGGGTATCTCGATCGGGACCGCAATGAGGACTGCGGACGTCGTCGTGGTGCCGATCTTGCTCGCGTCGGGACACGCGTCGGCGGTCAGCTGCGCCTCGGTGCAGAGCGGGGTGGACGTCGGGTCGCCGACCAGACCGGGCGGTAGGTGCACGGTCAGGTCGCGAACGCTCTCGGTGTTGTTGAGCCCGGTGAACGAGATGCTCAAGTTGAAGTCGCTGTTCGCACCCGCGTCGGGCGAAGCCGGATCCGCGTTGTCGATGGACATGCCAAAAGCGCCTTGGGCCGGCGCTGCGGCGGCGAGCCCGAGCAAGGCAGCAGCCGTTGTTGCGAGTGCGATTCGAAGTCCCCTGACGTCCATGCCGAGCATCGATGGTAGACGGCGGGCGGCGGTTTTGCGCCGCTCCGCTGCGATACTCACCGCCGCCCATGCCTATCTATGAGTACCGCTGTGAGAACGGCCACGAGTTCGAGGCCTTCCAGTCGATGTCGGAGGACCCGATCTCGAAATGCGTGGAATGCGGGGCTCCTTCGCAGCGCGTCCTGAGCGCTCCGGCAGTCCATTTCAAGGGCTCGGGCTTCTACACGACTGATTACGGCAAAGGCAAGAAGTCCGGCGTCTCGGACTCGTCGGGCTCCTCCTCGGAGAAGTCCTCTTCCGGCTCGTCCTCGGACGGCTCGTCCAGCGACTCGTCATCGAAGAGCTCCGACTCGAAGAGCTCGGACTCCAAGTCGAGCTCGAGCTCGTCGAGCTCGTCGAGCTCCTCTGACTGACCCGCCCTACCTCATCTCGCGCTCCGCGAGCGCGAGGCGTGCGGCAAGCCGGGCCACCACGAAGTAAGGCTCACTGGTGAGCTGTCGCCAGGTGAAACGAAGGACGTAATAGTCGAGCGCGGAGAGCCCCGCGTCTCGGGCACGGTCGGCTTCGAACGAGGATCTCTTCCCATGCGTGCCGTAGCCGTCGGTCTCGACGATTACGCGCAGTTCGGGCCATAAGAAGTCGACCCGCCGCTCCCCGACCGGAGCGTTGGAGGCGGGGTTGCCGAGCTTCGCCGCCTCGATCAAGAGCGCCATCCGCTTCTCCGCCGCGAGCCGGTTTCGCATGTTTCCTTGCTCCGCCTCCCAGAGGTCGCGGAAGCGACGGATGCCTTTCGCGCCCGCGTTGCGGGCGAGGACGTCCTCTACTTGGGCCCGGCGCAGACCGTTCTTGAAGACGGCCTCGTCAAACGCTTCTTCAAACTCGGCTTCCGGCACCGTCGCGGCAAGGTCCAACATGGTGCGAGCTGCGCGGGTGACGCGGAGACCACCGACGTGCTGGATGTCGGCGGAAGTGATCAAGCGGGAGTGGTGGATTCTGATTCCCGGCTTGCTTTCGCTCCGACCCGAGGTGATCGTGATGTCGATGCTCTCGATCTTGGGCACGGATGGGAGATAGCCAGAGAGGTAGGCGGCGCTGCGGTGGCTCACGATTGCGTTGTCGCCGGCGGCCAAAACCGCCGACCAGATTGCGCCTTTCAGTGTCCAGGGTGGGGCGCCAAGCGCGTAGACCCCGCGGTGTTCAGGGTTCAGATGGCGTCTCTTGAGCAAGCCGTCTATTTCGTCGCTCGAGTAGCCGAGCTCGACCAACTGCGCTCGCGAGACGCGACTCTCCTGCCTCGCGGCGACTCGCTGCATGTCGACAAGCCGGATCTCGCGCGCCCTGATTCGATGAGTCCCGGCTTGACCGCCCATACGACGGTCAACCCCGCACCTCACGTTCGCGCCCCCTGCGAGATCCGGCTTGGCGGCGCGCCAGGGCCTCCGGAGTGCGCGCTAACCGACGGGGCTGCAGACCGGGTCGTTCTCCGGCGGGTCGCCGGTCAGCTTCTTGACCGCTGAGATGCACTCCTCGACGGGCACGATCAGCGGGTTGCCGCTGATGTCGACCGGCTGGAGGACCTCGGAGCTCGAGTCGCCGCCGATCGCCGCCGCGAAGACGAACTGCGGCATCGTGAGCGCGCCCATGTCGGATACGAACGCCTTCGGTGCGTTCCAGCCGATCAGCGGGCCCTTGATGAAGTTGTAGGGGATGCGCAGGGGATCGGTGAGCCTGTCCTTGAGGCCGTTGAGGATCTGCTGCTGGAACTGCGTGCGCTCGAGGTCGGAGATCGGCTCGCCGCACGTGGTGGTCCGCGTCCGCGCCAGCGCAAGCGCCTTCTCGCCGGAGAGCGTCACCTCGCCGGGGCCCAGGTCGATGCCGAACGCTCCGCCCGAGATCGTGTTGCAGACCTGGCGATCGAGATCGATCTTGACGCCGCCGACCGAATCGATCAGGTCCTGGAAGCCGGCGAAGTCGACGATCGCGATGTGGTTGATGTCGATTCCGAGCATGTCCTCGACGGTCTTGACCTGAAGCTCGGCGCCGCCGAACTGATACGCGGCGTTGATCTTGTCGTTGCCGAAGCCGGGGATGGCGGCGAGCGTGTCGCGCGGGATCGAAAGCTTTTCGAAGGCGCCGCCGCCGGCCCGAAGCACCATGAGCGTGTCTGCGCGAGCGCCCGCCGCGCAGGCGGTTGGCTCTTCGCCGCTCGCCGCCTGCTCCTGGCACTTCTTGGATTCCGTCTCCTCGGCCCCGCCGAACTCGTCCGAGCGGACGTCGGTGCCCAGAACCAGGATGTTCTGGGCCGAGAGGGCAAGGAGCGGATTCCCACCCAGGGTGTCGCCCATGTCGGCGAGCTTCGACTTCTGGATCGTCGCCGAGATCGCGAAGGTGATGAAGGAGAGGAGAAGCCAGCCGCCGATCGCGATGCCGACCCATTTGAGCCAGGGGCGTCCCTTCTTCTCGGGCTCCAGCGCCGGCGCGGGCCGCCCCGGGTCGTCCTTTTCGCCCTTTGGGCGCACCTTTTCGCGCAGCGAGCCAAGGTCCGGCTTGCCGATGTTGAGCCCCCGGCGGGACTTGTAGACCTTGTAATCGGGGGGCGGCTTGGGCCGCTCGCCGCCGCCTGAATCTCCGGAGTCGGCTGCCATTGACTAGAAATACTCGCTCATGGGTTCTGAACCTTCCCCCGGCGAGGCCGGGCCACCCGTTGCGATTGGCGCCGATCTGGGCGGCACGAAGATGCTCGTGGGCGTCGTTGCGGGAGGGCCGAAGGTACTTCACAGAGTCGAGGAGATGAGCTTCGGCCGCTCCGCCGAAGAGGTCCTCGACACGATGGAAGCCGAGCTCCGGGCGGCGCTTTCGGCGCACCCTGAAGCCGGTGCCGCAGGCCTCGGCATCCCGTGCACGATCGATCAGGAGCGCGGACTTGCGATCAGCGCCGTGAACCTGCCGATCGTCGACGTCCCGATCAGGGATCTCATGTCGGAGCGCCTTGGCATCCCGGTCGTCCTGGACAACGACGGCAACGTGGCGGCGCTCGCAGAGCACCGCTGGGGAGCCGCGCGGGGCGCGACGAACGCGGTGCTCTTGACGATCGGCACCGGGATCGGCGGCGGCCTGATCATCGACGGCAAGGTCTACCGGGGATCGACGGGCGCCGGGGCGGAGCTCGGCCACATGGTCATCGACGCCGACGGGCCGCCGTGTCAGGGCAACTGCCCCAACAACGGCTGCGCGGAGGCAGTCGCGTCGGGCACGGCTCTCGGAAGGGAGGCCCAGGAGGCGGCCGAGCGCCACCCGGAGTCGGCTTTGGGGAAGCTCCTCGAGGCCGGCGAAGAGGTGAACGGCCGCGCGGCTACGGCGGCGGCGATCGCGGGCGACGAAGTGGCGCGGGAGGTCTTCAACACCATCGGCCGCAGGCTGGGCGCATTCGCGAGCGGCCTTGCCAACGTCTTCGAACCCGACGTGATCGTGTTCGGCGGCGGCGTACTCGCCGCGGGGGAGATCCTCCTGGGGCCGATCCGCGAAGAGGTCGAGCGCCGCTCGCTGCCACCGATGAACCGGACGCGCATCGCCCACGCCCAGCTCGGCCCCGAAGCGGGCATGATCGGAGCAGCGACGATGGCTATGGATGTGATGACTTAGTGGCGACTCCCGGACGACTTGTCGTCTGCCCGACCCCGATCGGGAACATGGACGACATCACGGAGCGCGCGAAGGTAGCCCTGTCCGAGGCCGACATCGTCGCCTGCGAGGACACCCGGCGGACCGGGCTCCTGTTCGAGCGCCTGGGATTGCGCCGCCCGCGCCTGGTCTCGAACCACGAGGGCAACGAGGCCGAGCGCGCGCGCCAGCTCGTCAGCGCCATCGAGCGCGGCGCGAAGGTGATTCTCATCTCGGACGCAGGCACGCCGGCGATCTCGGATCCCGGCTACCGCCTGATCAATGCCTGCATCGACCGATCCATCGACGTCGAGGTCCTGCCCGGCCCGTCCGCTGTGATCACCGCGGTCGTCGCGTCGGGCCTGCCGACCGATCGCTGGCGTTTCGAAGGCTTCCTGCCGCGTCGCGCAGGCGCGCTCGAATCCGTCCTCGGCGGTGGCCAGACCGTCGTGGCGTTCGAGTCGCCCAGGCGCCTGCCCGAGTCGCTCGCCGCCCTCGCCGCACTTGCTCCCGACCGGCCGGCCGCCGTGTGCCGCGAGCTCACGAAGATGCACGAGGAGGTCGTTCGCGGCACGCTCGACGAGCTTGCCCGGCGCTTCCGCGAGGAGGTGAAGGGCGAGATCGTGGTGGTGATCGGCCCCGCTGCCCGCTCCTCCTCGTCTTCGCCGGATATCGCCTTCGCCGTGGACGCGCTGCGGCGCCTTGTCCAGTCCGGCGCACGGCCGCGAGCCGCCGCGGGAGTTGTCGCCGCCCTCACCGGGACCCGGGCGAACGAGCTCTACACCGCGCTCACCGGCCGAGAGCCCCGCGAATAGGGACGGGAGGGGTCAGGCACCTGGCGGTCGCATTGCGATGGCGTTGAGGAGGTTAAGGAGCCAGACCCCAGCGTTAGCGGCGCATTAAGCGTGCGCCGATCCGTAGAAAACACGGACGATTGACGCCCGAGTAGGGATACGATCACGCCGAGGAGTTTGGCTGGACGTCCAGTGTCCGGGATGGGCACCAGGACGGACTGCTGAGAAAGGTATGACGGCGGAGAAGTGAGCACAACTCGGTGAACCCTGAAACGCCGAGCGAAGCGCTGCCTCAGCGCCGGTACACGCTTGCCCGCGTTCTCGCGCTGGGAGCGCTCCTTGCTGCGGTCGCATTCGTCCTCGTGATGTTCTTCGGCGACGACGGCGGGCGCAAGTACACCTTGCAGTTCGAGACGGGCGGCCAGCTGGTGCGCGGCAACGAGGTTCTCCTCGCCGGCCAGAAGGTCGGCACCATCGACTCGCTGGATCTCGCCGATGACGGACAGGCCGAGGTCTCGGTGACGATGGATCGCCCGCTGACGGAGGGCTCGACCGCCCAGATCCGGGCGACGTCGCTCTCGGGCATCGCGAACCGATACATCGCGATCCAGATGGGCCCGACCGACGAGGAGATCGAGGACGGCGCGACGATCACCGCCGACGCAACGACCTCGCCGGTCGACATCGATCAGCTCTTCTCGATTTTCGACGAGGACACGCGGGAATCCCTGCAGGAGGTGTTCAAGGGCCAGGCGGCCATCTACGCGGGTAACCCCGAGCTTTCCCGCGAGGCCTACAAGTACCTCGCTCCCGGCCTGCAGTCCACCGAGCGCTTCCTGGCCGAGCTCACGCGAGACCAGGACGTGCTGGCGCAGTTCCTCGGCTCCGGCTCCGAGGTGCTGGGCGCCATCGCCGAGCGCCGCGACGACCTTTCATCGCTGACGGAGAACGCCAACACCGCCCTTTCGGCGATCGCGTCCGAGTCGGCCTCGCTCGATCAGGCGCTCGAGGTCCTCCCGCCCACGATGCGCCAGGCCAACACGACGTTCGCCAACCTGCGGGTCGCGCTGGACGACGTCGACAAGCTGGTCCAGACCTCCTATCCAGCGACGGAGAACCTCGCACCGTTCCTGCGCGACCTCCGCCCGGTCGCCGAGAAGGCGGTGCCGGTCGTCAACGACCTGGCGGGGACCGTCGCTGTGCCGGGGCCGAACAACGACCTGACCGACGCCCTCTTCAGCATGCCCCAGCTAGAGAATCGGGCTGCCGAGGCTTCCTCGAACGGAATCGACGCGATGGACGCGTCCGAGGAGAACGTCGCGGTCACCCGCGCCTACAGCCCGGACATCATGGCGCTCGTCAGCCGTCTCAGCCAGGTCACGGGCTACTACTCGGCCGACGGCCATTACGCCCGCACGATGCCGGCGACGAACATCTTCTCCTACGACAACGCAACCGATCAGCTCAATCCGACGTACAACAACCCCGAGCAGCAGTACGACTTCTTCACGTCGAGGCCTTGGGCCTTCAGCCCGTTCGGCTTCCAGCGCTGCCCGGGAACCGCCTCTCAGCCCGCCGAGGACGGATCAACACCGTTCGTCGAGGACGAGGTCACCGGAAACTGCGACCCGAACGCTGTCATTCCCGAGGACACGGTGACGGCCCCGTGAGGCGCATGTTCGGGATCTTCGCGGCGCTCGTCGCCACCTCGGCCCTCGTGGTCGTGGGCTCCGGCGCTTCCGAGGAGGAGGGCGACGAGTACCTCGTCCGCGCGATCTTCGACAACGCGAGCTTCCTGGTCGAGCAGGAAGAGGTCCGGATCGCCGGCGCGAAGGTCGGCGAGGTCAAGTCCGTCGGCGTGACCCTCGAGGGCGAGCGCGCCCACGAGGACGGCTCAGACGATCCGGGCAAGGCGATCGTCGTCTTGAGCATCACCGAGCCCGGATTCCAGGACTGGCGCGAAGACGCGTCCTGCCTCGTCCGCCCGCAGTCGCTCCTGGGTGAGAAGTTCCTCGAGTGCGAGCCCACGCAGGTTCGTGCGCCGGGCAGCGAGCCGCCGCCCGAGCTCGAGGTCATTCCCGACGGCGAGCCGGGCGAGGGGGAGCGCTTCCTTCCCGGTCGAGAACAACGGCAAGTCCGTCGACCTCGACCTGATCAACAACATCATGCGAGAGCCTTCGCCGGACCGGTTCCGCCTCATCCTCAACGAGCTCGGGATCGGCCTGGCCACACGCGGCGAGGACCTCGAAGAGATCATCGTCCGCGGCAACCCGGCGCTGCGCGAGACGAACGAGCTGCTCGCGCTGGTCAAGGGCCAGACGCAGGCGCTGAACGACCTGGCCCGCGACGGCGATCGCGCCCTTGCGCCGCTCGCGCGTGAGCGTCAGCACCTCACCGGCTTCATCAACAACGCGACGGTCTCCGGCGAGGCCACCGCGGAGCGCGCCGCCGAGCTGGAGGCCGGTTTCCAGCGCATGCCCGCCTTCTTCCGCGAGCTGCGCCTGACAATGACCGAGCTCGAAGGCTTCACGGATGCCGCCACGCCGGTCATCTCCGACCTCGGCGACGCGGCTCCCGCCCTGACCCGCTCCACCGAGGCGCTCGGCCCGTTCTCGCGCGCCAGCCGCGTGGCATTCCTCTCGCTCGGCGACGCCGCCGAGGAGGCCGAGCCCGACCTGGTCGCCTCGAAGCCGGTCGTCAAGGATCTCGGCAAGCTCGCCGTCAAGACCGAGCCGACCGCGAAGCTCCTCGACACGCTCCTCACCGACTTCCGCCAGGACCACGGCCTCGAGTTCCTCATGCGCTTCTTCTTCTTCGGCGCGGGCGCGACCAACGGCTTCGACTCGTTCGGCCACTTCATCCGCGCCATCGTCCCGGTCAACAACTGCTTCACCTACAAGACCCAGCCGGAGCCGGGCTGCGAGGTCTTCTTCCTCCCAGGCTCGCGGTCGGCAGCGTCCCAGCGCGCCGAGCAGAGCTGGCGCATGCCCTTCGATCTGGAAGCGCTGCTTGGCGACGAGGCGGAGCTCCAAGGCGGGGCCCAGACCAGGGCCCAGAGCGAAGAGCCCGCAGCTGGCGAGGAGCCCGGTGCCGATTCCGATGAGCCCTCGTTCGAAGGCGGCGCGACAGCGTCGGCCGCCGACGCCGACACCAAGGCTCGCGACATGGAGTCGCTCCTCGACTTCCTGGTCGGACAGGAGGAATCGCGATGAGGCGCAACGTCGGCTCGACGCTTGCCGCAAGCCCCACGATGGTCGGTTCGATCACGGTTCTGATCGCCGTGGTCGCGGTGTTCCTCGCCTACAACGCGAACTCCGGGCTGCCGTTCGTCCCGACCTACAACATCTCCGCCGACCTCCCCAGCGCCAACTCTCTGGTCCCGGGCAACGAGGTCAGGATCGGCGGCGTTCGCGTCGGCGTCGTGAGCGAGGTGACGCCCGTCACGCACGAGGACGGCTCGGTGACGGCGCGCTTCGACATGACCCTGGACAAGACCGCCGAGCCGATTCCGGTGGACTCCGAGATCGTGATCCGCGCGCGCTCCGCGCTCGGCCTCCAGTACCTGGAGATCAACAAGGGCACTTCCGACGAGGGGTACGAGGCGGGCTCGACGATCCCCGTGACCTCGGCCGTGCCCGAGCCCGTCGAGTTCGATGAGGTTCTCTCCACCTTCGACGAGCCGACCCGCAAGGCGATCCAGGACAACCTCGTCGAGTTCGGCAACGCCCTCGCGGGCCGCGGCGTGGACCTGAACGGCGCGCTGGGCGAGCTGCCCGAAACCGTTGAGGCGCTCGAGCCCGTAATGAAGAACCTCTCCGACCCCGACACCAAGCTGGTGCGGTTCATCAACGCCCTGGCGTCGACCGCCGCAGAGGTCGCCCCGGTCGCCGAGGAGCAGGCGCAGATGTTCGTCGCCCTGGATACGACGTTTGGCGCGCTCGCAAACGTCGCCCGTCCGTTCATCCAGGAGACCATCACCGAGACTCCGCCTACCCTTGACGTCGGCACCAGGGCTTTTCCGGTGATCCGGCCTTTCCTCGTGAACAGCGCCGGGCTCTTCAATGACCTGCAGCCGGGCGTCGACGCAATCGCCGCAACCTCGCCCGCCATCGCGGATGCGCTTGAGGTCGGCGCCCCGGTGCTGCGCCGCTCGGTCAAGTTCAACGAGCAGCTGGCGCCGACCGCTGCTGCGCTCCGCTCACTGAACGACGATGCGGGCGCACGTGACGGCATCGACCGCTTGATCCAGACGTCTGAGATCGCCAAGCCGACGCTCCGCTTCATCACGCCGGCGCAGACGGTCTGCAACTACGGCGCGATCCTCTTCGACAACCTCCAGAGCCTGTTCAGCCAGGGCACGGGCCCCGGCACGTGGCAGCGCGCTGAGGTGATCATCGCGCCCGGGCAGAGGGACGCGGCGAACAACCCTGCATCGGCCGAGAACAACGAGGGGGCGCCTTCGAGCGCGCCGGCCAACGGCGCCGGAACTGACGCGGGCAACTACCTCCACACGAACCCATATCCCAACACCGCTGCGCCCGGGCAGGAGCGGGAGTGCGAGGCGGGCAACGAGGGCTGGCTCGGGGGCCAGCAAGTGATCGGCAACGTGCCCGGCAACCAGGGCACCAACACGCGCACGACGTTTGCGCCGGCAACACCATGACCAGCCCGAACCAGACTCAGTACGACCCCCGCGTCTGGGGCGCGAAGTACCGCGGCCGCGGGCCGATTCCCCTGGCCATCTTCTTCCTGGTGCTGCTCACGGTGGGGTCATATCTGGCCTACACGAAGGACCTACCGTTCGTCGGCGGCGGCACCGAGATCAAGGCGACGTTCAGGAACGCGACGACGCTCCGGACGACATCGCCGGTCCGCATCGCCGGCGTGAACGTCGGAACTGTGACGAAGGTCGAGGGCGAGGGCGACGTCGCCGCGGTGACCATGACGCTCAAGGACGAGGCGCTGCCGATTCATGAGGACGCGGTCGCCACGATCCGCCCGCGCCTCTTCCTGGAGGGCAACTTCTTCGTCGACCTGCGGCCCGGCACGCCGTCCGCCGGCGAGCTGGACGACGGCGGCGAGATCCCGATGACCCAGACCTCGACCTCAGTCCAGATCGACGAGGTCCTCGCCGCGCTTCAGAGCGATACGCGCGAGGAGCTCAAGGGGCTTCTGTCCGGCTACGGCACCGCGCTCTCCTATGAGCCGAGCGCGGCCGACGACGCCGACCAGGAGCCGATCTCCAGGGGCAAGACAGGCGCGCAGGCTCTCGCTGACTCTCTTCGCTACGGCGGCGAGGCCGGCAAGGGCACGGCGATCGTGAACGAAGCCCTGCTGGGGCAGGGAGAGCACGATCTCTCCGGTCTGATCAGCGCGCAGCGCGACGTCTTCAAGGAGCTCGGCACGGTCGAAGCGGAGCTTCAGGGCTTCATCTCGGCGTTCAACACGACCGCGGGAGCGCTGGCACAGGAGCAGGACAACGTGCGAGCGACGATCCGCGAGCTCGGTCCCACGTTCGAGGCCGCCAGGCCTTCGCTCGCCAACCTCAACGCGGCGCTGCCGCCGCTGCGCGCCTATGTACTGGCTCTCGAGCCGGGCGTGGCCGAGGTGCCCGACCTCATCGAGGCCGCCACGCCTTGGCTGGCTGCGGCCGACGAACTCCTTGAACAGGACGCGCTGGGTGGCCTGGCCGAGGAGCTCCGCAGGGGCGCGCCTGTGACCGCTCAGGCGACTCAGACCGCGATTCCGCTGATGAACGAGCTGTCGGATCTCTCGCGCTGCGTCACCGACACGCTCGATCCGAGCTTCGACACCGCGATCACGGTCGACCCGAACGTGCCCGCGGCCAACTCGCAGCCCGCCTATCTCGACTTCTTGAACTCCACGGTCCAGACCGCGAGCGCGGCGTCGACATTCGATGGCAACGGCTCCTTCCTGCGGGTCCTCGCGGGCGGCGGCGATGAGCTCGTACAGATGCCGAACCCGGCCCCGTCTGACACCGGCGGCAACAACATCCTC
This sequence comes from uncultured bacterium, assembly GCA_963772035.1. Lineage (GTDB taxonomy): Bacteria > Actinomycetota > Thermoleophilia > Solirubrobacterales > 70-9 > JALZKA01. The sequence continues at coordinate 294,761 of CAVYVT010000007.1, read as the reverse complement.
TTCGGCCGGAACATCGAACCGGTCCAGGGCTCGCAGCCGCCGCTGCCCACCGACCAGGTGCCCCCGCCGTACGAGCCGAACAAGGACTGCTACAAGTCCGCTCCGGCCGACCTGAACGGTCCCGCGGCCGCAGTCGGCGCCCCGCTTCCGGAACTGAGTGGCCCGTGAAGCGCGCGATCCGAGAGCACGCGAAGGAAGCGATCGCGATCCTCGCAGTGGTCGTCTTCGGGATGGCGACGACCATATACATCCTGGCAAACCAGCAGGCGCCGTACCCGTCGTGGATCCCGTTCCTTGGGGAGGACACGTTCGAGTTGAAGGCCGACCTGGAGACCGCGCAGGCGATCACGCCGGGCCAGGGCCAGACCGTGAACGTCGCGGGCATCAAGGTCGGCGACATCACCGAGGTTGAGCTGGATGACGGCCACGCGGTCGTCACGGCGCTGATCGAGGACCGCTACGAGGGCCTCATCAAGGACGACGCGACGATCCTGGTCAGGCCGCGCACCGGCCTACAGGACATGACGCTCGAGGTCGACCCGGGCACGCCCGACGCCCCTGCGATGGAGGAGGGCGACGTGATCCCGCTCGCCTCCACCCAGCGCAACGTGCCGCCGGACGAGTTCCTCGCTGCGCTCGACGGAGATACGCGCGACTACCTCAAGCTGCTCGTCCAGGGCGGCTCGGAGGGCCTGGCCGAGAACGGCGAAGAGGCCTCCGCGGTATTCCGGCGCTTCTCACCCCTTTCGAAGTACCTGGCGAAGCTGAACGGCGCGCTCTCGAAGCGGGCAGATGCGATCGAGCGCTCGATCACCTCGTTCAAGAAGGTCTCGGAGGCGCTCGGCGGCTCCGACACGAGGCTCGCGGAGTTCGTCTCGGCCTCGAACGACGTGCTCTCGGCTTTCGCGCGACAGGAGGCGTCGCTGCGCGGGACCTTCCAGGAGCTGCCGTCGGCGCTCACCGCGACACGCGAGGCGGTCATCTCGGGCGACACCTTCGCCCAGGAACTCGGCCCCGCGGCGACCGCTCTGATCCCGTCGGCAGAGGCGCTCAAGCCGGCGCTCGAGGAGACGTATCCGTTCTTCCGCGACACGGAGGAGCCGATCCGCGAGCAGATCACGCCGTTCGCCCGGAACACCCAGAGCACGTTCGAGGCACTCCGAAAGACGACCACGAAGCTGAACGACGCCACGCCGAAGGTCGTGGGCGGCCTCAAGGAGCTGAACAGCGTCTTCAATGCGCTCGGCCACAACCCACAAGGCGACGAGGAGGGCTTCCTCTTCTGGGCGAACTGGCTCGGCCACAACGCGCAGCAGACGTCGAACATCCAGGACGCGAGCGGATCGGTCGTCCGCGCGATCGCCTTCAACTCGTGCCAAACAGCTTCGCTCGCGCTCGGCACCGCCCAGACATTCCCGTCACTGGAGACCCTCATCGAGGGAACCAGGATCCCGCCGAGCTCAGAGATCTGTCTCATCGACCCCCAGTTCCCCTGATAAATGGAAACCAGACCGCCAACAGCCATCCGCATCCTGATCGCAGTCGGCTTCGCGATCTCGTGCTTCGCGCTCGCGCTGTTCCTGTGGGTCGCGTTCGGCGGCCCGGTGCCGCTCGCCTCCGAGGGCTACCGGGTGCAAGTGCCGTTCGACGAGGCGACTCAGCTCGCGCAGGAATCCGACGTGCGGATCTCCGGCGTCTCGGTCGGCAAGGTCAAGCTGATCGAGCTGAACGACGACGGTCAGGCCGAGGCGACGATCGAGCTCGACTCCTCCTTCGCGCCGATCCCGTCGGACACGACCGCGACGCTGCGGCAGAAGACGCTCCTCGGCGAGACCTACGTAGAGCTCTCGCCAGGCTCGGATGAGGCGGAGCCCTTGGAGGAGGACGGCCGACTCGAGCCCGCTCAGGTCGCCGAGTCCGTCCAGATCGACGAGGTCTTCCGCACCTTCGACGAGCCGACCCGCCAGGCCTTCCAGGCGTGGATGCAAACTCAGGCGGCTGCGCTCGAAGGCAGGGGCGAAGACCTCTCGACCGCGATCGGAAGCCTCGAGCCGTTCGCGCGCCAGGCGACTGACGCGCTTCGGATCCTCGACTCGGATGAGCAGGCGGTGCGCGGATTCGTCTCCAACGGCGGCGAGGTCTTCGAGGCGCTCTCGGAGCGCCAGGGTCAGCTGTCCGGCCTCATCAGTGCTTCCAAGCAGGTCTTTGAGACCACCGCGAACCGCAATGCGGAGCTGGAGGAGATCTTCCAGATCTTCCCAACCTTCCTGCGCGAGTCGCGCGCCACCCTGACGCGCCTCGAGGAGTTCGCGATCGACACCGATCCGCTCGTGACGCAGCTGCGCCCTGCGGCTCGCGAGCTGAGCCCGACGCTGACCGCCCTTGGCGACCTGGCGCCCGACCTCGAGGCGTTCCTGCGCGGGTTCGACAACACGATTACCGCCAGCCGCGACGGTCTGCCCGCGCTACAGGATCTGCTCGACGAGGACCTGCGCCCGCTGCTGGCCCGAATCGATCCCTACTTCGCCGAGCTCAACGCGTTCCTCGAGACAGTCGGTCGCTACCGGGCCGAGCTTGCCGCGTTGCTCGCCAATGGTGCCGCGGTCTCGAACGGCACCCGGACGGAGTCCGACAACGTTCCGCGCCACCACCTGCGCACGTCGGCGGTATTTGGTCCGCAGTTCCTAGCCTCGTACGACAACCGCCTGCGCACCGAGCGCTCGAACCCTTACCTGGCGCCGCTCGGCTACCTCGAGCTGCCCGGCGGCCTCGACTCCTTCGAGACGAGGCATTGCACGGCTGGGCGACCAGGCTCTGCTCGACGACGGTGACGCCGGCGCCTTCCCCGGGGACCTGTACGAGCGTCTGAAGCTCTACGCCTTCGGGGGCCAGAACGACTCGGACAACATCCCCGCGCCTCCCTGCACGCAACAGCCTGATTTCGACTCGATCGGTCAGCCCTCCGAGCAGACCCAGTACCTTCACGTGAGGGAGAAGGAGTAGGAATGCAGTCGATGCAGGGCCGATCGCAGAAAGAACTTTGCCCGAAATACCGCAACAATACGCGTGTTTCCGGGTTAGAGCGGACGTGGGAAGAGAGTTCCTCTGGTGAGGTTCCAGCCCACTTTCGGATGGATCCATCAATCAAGCGGGTTGGGTAACCCGCAGGTACCTCAGAGGAGGAAGCAAATTGCGCACATCGCGCTTCGCGCTCGTCGCGGCTATCGCATGCGGAACGGTGCTCGGCACCAGTTCCGTCGCAATGGCTGTAGACAGCACAGACAACATCTCATCGGTTGAGGCCGGTCTCTCGCCGAACTATCAGTCGTCGACCAAGGCTGGACCCGCAACGCTGTTCTCGCAGGTCCAGACGTTCGATGCCGATGAAGGCCCGTTCAAGATCGTCGACAAGGCGGCCGAGCGAGTCACAATCGACTTCGACGACGACATCCAGATCCTGGAAGGCAAGGCGGCCAACAAGTTCGACACCTGCGGCGGTCAGGGCGGTAACGACCTGAACGCGTTCACGACGGCTCAGGCCGCACGTGATTGCTCCGACGCGGTTGTCGGTTCGGGTCAGGCTGTGGCCCTCGTCCCGGCTGCTCCCCCGGCACCCCCCGTGGTCCCGGTTGAGCTGACGATCACGACCATCAATGGTCCGGAGACGGTTCCCGGCGGTGCCTGTGCGGCTCCCGGCGAGAACGTCGGTGGTCCTGAAGGTTGTGAGTATGTGGGCGGTAACCCGCAGGTCATCCTGCACGCCTACAACCAGGCGCTTGCGTTCATCACCACCGTCGGTGGCGAAGTCCGCAACTCGACCAACGGTACGGCGACGCTCGATTACGGCAAGTCCCTTGTCGTGAACGACGCTCCGGACACCGCTGGTGACGCCGGCTCCCTCATCCTGTTCAACTCGACCGTCGGTGCAGAAATCACCGAGATCAAGGTCAAGAACAACAACACGAAGAAGGAAGTCACCAAGGTCAAGGACTACAACTACACCATGGCGACGTGCGGTAACGACAACGCCAACGGTGGCCTCGAGTACGACTTCCAGGGCAACTGGGTCTACGACGACGGCACAACGGACACCGACACGTTCAAGCAGAAGTGCTCGAACGAGACGGTTGCTGATCCCACCCCGTAACGGGATCAAGCATTCGGTCGCTTGAGAGGGCGACCGGCAGTTTGAGAAAGGGCGGCCTTCGGGCCGCCCTTTCTTTTTGCCTACATATGCTCGGAGCGTGGCCTTCTACATCACCACCCCGATCTTCTACGTCAACGCGGAGCCGCACCTGGGGCACGCGTACTCGACGATCGCGGCCGACGTCTTCGCGCGCCACATGCGCCAGCGCGGGGAGGACGTCTTCTTCCTGACCGGCACGGATGAGCACGGCGAGCCGGTCGAGCTGGCGGCGAAGAAGGAGGGCATCAGCCCGAAGGAGCTGGCCGACCGCAACGCGCCGCGCTTTCAGGCGATGGCGGAGGCCGTCAACGCTTCGAACGACTTCTTCATCCGCACGTCGGATACGCGCCACACGGATCGCGTCGCGGAGGTGATCCAGCGGGTGTACGACTCGGGGCACGTCTACGAGGGGACGTACGAAGGCTGGTACTGCCCTCGCTGCGCGGACTTCAAGACCGAGCGCGAGCTCGGCCCTGGCAATACCTGCCCGATCCACGAGATCCCGCTCGAGCTGGAGACTGAGCAGAACTGGTTCTTTCGCCTGTCCGCTTTCCAGGACCGGCTCGTCGAGCTCTACGAGCGTGAGCCGCTCTTCGTCGTCCCGGACTTTCGCCGCAACGAGGCGCTCAGCTTCATCAAGGGCGGCCTTCAGGACGTCTCGCTCTCGCGGTCGAAGCTCGAGTGGGGGATGCCGCTGCCGTGGGATCCGAGCCAGCGCATGTACGTCTGGTTCGACGCGCTTCTCAACTACTACACGGCGCTGGGGTTCGCGCGCGAGGGCGAGGACCTGACCGACCGCTTCTGGCCGGCTGCGTTCCACCTGCTCGCCAAGGACATCCTGAAGTTCCACGCCGTGATCTGGCCGGCGCTGCTGATGGCGGCCGAGATCGAGCCTCCGACCGGCATGGTGATCCACGGCTACCTCTTGATGGGCGAGAAGAAGATGTCGAAGTCGCTCGGAAACGTCCTGGACCCGTTCGACGCGATCGAGCGCTACGGATCGGATGCGCTGCGCTTCTACTGCCTGCGCGAGGTGTCGTTCGGCCAGGACGGCTCGGTCTCCGCGGCGGGCTTCGAGTCGCGCTATGAGACGGAACTCGCGAACGATTACGGCAACCTCGCGAGTCGCACGCTCGCGATGGTCGAGCGCTACCGCGAGGGCCAGGTGCCGCAGGCCGAGGTCGATCCCGAGATGGCCGGCGGTGATGGTGGCCTCGAAGGCCTGACCGAAGAGGTGAGTGAGCTCATCGACCGCTCCGAGCCGAGTCAGGCGCTGGAGGCGATCTGGGTGCGTGTGCGGCGCGTCAACCGCTACGTCGAGGAGACGCGGCCGTGGGATCTCGCCAAGGATGAAGGCCAGGCTGGGCGCCTCGATGAGGTGCTCTACAACCTGGTGGAGGCGCTCAGGGTGCTGACGCTGGCGCTCCTTCCCTGGATCCCGGAGGCCGCCGAGAAGCTGCTTGATGCGCTCTCAGAAGAGGAGCGGGGCTTGAGCGAGTTCGGCGCGAAGGACGGGGGGTATTCGGTCGAGCGGATCGATCCGTTGTTCCCCAAGCTGGATCCACAGGCTTGAAGTACGTCTTTCGCACCATCGTCGGGCTTGGGCTGGAGGTGGCCGCCCTGGTTGCGATCTCGCTCACGATCTACAAGCTGCTCGGCGTGGGAACTTGCGCGAGCGGCGGCCCGTACGTCGTCGCTCGCGAGTGCCCCGAGGGGACCGAGTGGCTTGGCCTGCTCCTCCCGGGCTCGATCTTCGTGGGGCTCTTCGGCATCGCGCTCTATGCGATGCGCGGAGCGCCTCCCGGGTCCGACAAGAAGGGCGGAGCCGGGTTCGCGGCGCTGCTCGGCTGGTCAGGTCTCTTCCTGGGGATCGCGTTCGCGTGTTTCTGGGGCGTGTGGGGGCCGAACGCGAACCCCGGCCCTGGCGGAGAACTGGGTGGCCTTATCGTCGGCTTCCTGTTCGTGCCGATGGGGCTGATCCCGATCGTCGTGAGCCTGGGTGTGATCCGCAAGGAGCGAAAGCACGGCGTCAAGGCGGATCCCGAAGCTGATCTTTTCTCGCGGCTCGAGAAGCGAGCGCCCGTGGCTCGCAAGTCAAGCTTTGCGGCGTCGGGCGGCGCCGACAAGCTCACCGCAATGGAGCGCCTCCAGGCGCTGCGGGACAGGGGAGCGCTCACTCAGGCCGAGTTCGAAAAGCTCAAGGCGGAGGTGATGGGCGAGTGAATCCAGTCGCGGCCATCTGCCATGTCCTTGCGATCGTCCTAGGTGTCGTCGGCGGCGTGTGGGCTGTCAACGCGCTCTCGCCCGAGCTTCCCGACGAGGATGTCGAACCGGGTGTCGAGATCCCGGTTCAGGTGGAGCCGGAGTCGCCGGAGTCGCTCTTCAATCCAGGGCCGCTTTCGACCGCGATCTTCCAGATCGAAGAGCAGCAGGGCGACGGGGCCGAGTACGCGTTCCTCTCGATCACGCCCACTTCACTCATCGTCAGCGACATCAAGGTGGACGGCGGCGTCGAGCCGAGCGACCTTTCGACCGGAGAGCCCGAGCGCGTGATCGACCTGCTGTCCGCCGAGCGGAAGGAGATCTCACAAGAGGCGGTTCGCCAGATGGACCTGGTGGCGACGAAGGATGGCCTCGTCTGGGTGGTCCACCTCGATTCGACGAGCGTCTCGCCGCCCACGCAGTACGTGGTGCCTTACGGGACGGACGAGGTCAAGGCCGACGCGCCGTTGCCCGACGCGCTGCTTCCATGACCCCGGCGTTCGCGGCCTGGGACCTTCGCAAGCGCTACGACTCGTCCGAGGCGCTCCGCGGCGTCTCGCTCGAGGTGCCCGAGGGCGAGGTGGTTGGGCTCCTGGGTCCCAACGGCGCGGGCAAGTCGACCCTCGCGAAGATCGCGTGCGGGCTTGTTCGCCCCACGGGCGGCGGCGCCGAGGTGGCGGGACATGCGGCGGGAAGCTCCGAGGCACGGGCGCGGATCGGCTACCTGGCCGAGTTGTTCCGATTTCCCGGATGGATTACGGCCGATGAGCTCCTGCGGTTGCACCAGCGGCTGGCGCGTTCCGAAGGTGGCGCTGCCGAGAGGGCCGATCTCCTGAAGCTCGTCGGGCTCTCGGACGCCGCGGGGAAGCGGGCGGGGAAGATGTCGAAAGGGATGCAACAGCGCCTCGGGATCGCGCAGGCGCTGGTGGGGAGCCCCGACCTGTTGCTGCTCGACGAACCGACCAGCGCGCTCGATCCGGCGGGGCGGAAGGTGGTGCGCGAGCTGCTTGCGGAGGTCCGTGGACGCGGCGTTTCCGTCCTTTTGTCGTCGCATCTTTTGTCCGAGGTCGAGCTCGTCTCGGATCAGGTGGTGATTCTCGTCGACGGCGAAGTGGTCGAAAGGGGGACGTCGGCCGAGCTCAGGCGCCCGCGCGGCGTGCAGGTGGAGACGGCAGGCGGAATGCGGCTGTTCGAGGGAGCGGGGAAGGACGACGCGCCGCGGATCGTCGCCGAGCTCGTTCAGGCGGGGGAGAGCATCTTCAGTGTCGAGGTTCTGTCCTCGACGCTCGAGGATGCGTACCTCGAAGCGGTGGGGGAGGACGCGACATGAGTCGGCTCTCCGACGCTCGGATCATCGCTGGGTATGCGCTCGCCGAGAGCGTGCGGCGCCGGGTGCTGGCCGTGGTCGCTGTGCTGACGGCTCTCTTCCTGGCGCTCTATGCGCTTGGCGTCCACTTTGCCTTCCAGGAGGTCGAGAACGAGTTCCTGACCGGCGCCGAGCTGGTCGACGAGAAGGCGCTCGTCGGCGGGACGATCTTCGGACTTGCGATGTTCGCCGTGCTGTTCTTAGGCAGCGTGCTCGCGATCTTCCTGACGAACGGCGTGGTCAGGGGCGATGCGGACGCGGGTCTCCTGCAGCCCCTTGTGGTGAGGCCCATCGGCAGGGGAACGCTTCTCGTCGCGCGCTGGGCCGGCGCTGCCGCGGCGACGACCCTTTACGTGCTTTCGGTGTACCTGCTCGCGCTCGCGATCACGAGCGGGCTCGGCGACTGGACGCCGGGGAGCGTTCTCCTGCCGGGCCTTGCGCTTGCGTTCGCGGTGGCGACGGTGGGCGCGATCTCCGTCCTGGTCTCGGTCTATCTGGCGGCGTCTGCGCAGGGGATCGCGGTGTTCATGGTGTTCGGCGCGGGTTTGGTCGGCGGTCTTTTGGGTCAGATCGGCGAGGCGCTCTCGTCGGAGCGCCTTGAGCAGATCGCGGACTTCGTGGCTACCGCGTTGCCGTTCGAGGCGCTTTATCAGGCCGGGCTCCACCTGATCGCAAGCGACGAGAGCGGCCTTACGAGGCAGGCGATCGAGCTCGGTCCGTTCGGCGGATCGAGCGAGGGAAGCATCGGCCTGGTGCTGTTCTCAGCTCGTCTACGTAGCCGGAATCCTCGCCCTCGCAGTGGCGGCGTTCGCACGCCGCGACCTCTGAGCGGACCTAGACTCCTCGCGTGGTCGACACACACGCTCATATCGCGCTGTGCGAGGGAGGTCCGGCCGAGGTTGTTGCCCGGGCAACCGGCGCGGGGCTAACCCGCATCCTGACCGTGGGCCTGGACGAGGAGTCCAACCTCGGCGCGGTCGAGATCGCTCGCGCGAACGAGCCGGTGTTTGCCGCCGTCGGGCGCCATCCCAACTCCGCGTCGGGATTCGACGAGGCGGCGGAGGCGGACCTTCTCGAGCTGGCGGCCGACCCGCAGGTGAAGGCGATCGGCGAGACGGGGCTGGACTTCTACCGCGACCGGGCGCCGCGCGAGGATCAGCTGACGGCGTTTCGTGCGCAGATCCGCGTCGCGCGCGAAGTGGCGAAGCCGCTGGTGATCCACATGCGCTCCGGCGAGGGAGAGGGCGCGGATGCCGTGACGGATTCCTTCGCGCTTTTGGCGGCGGAGGCGGGAGATGTCTCCGTCGTGCTCCACTGCTTCTCCGCTCCGCCGGAGCGGGTGGCAGAGGCGGTGGCGAACCGGTGGTTCTGCTCGTTCGCGGGGAACGTCACCTATCCGAAGTCCGAGGCGCTCAGGGAGGCGGCGCGGCTGGTGCCGGACGATCTGATCCTGGTTGAGACCGACGCTCCTTTCCTTGCTCCCCAGTCGCGGCGGGGGAGGCCGAACGAGCCCGCACTGGTGGTGGAGACGGCTCGCGAAGTGGCGGCGGCGCGGGGCGTGGAGCCGGCTGCCCTGGATGCTCTGGTGGAGGAGAACTCCGCCCGGGTCTTCGACTGGTGAGCGGCAGGGCCCGAGGGCGGGTGTCGCTTGGGCAGAACTTCCTGGCCGACCCGAATCTGCTGGAGGCGATCGTGCGCGAGGCGCGACTCGAGGCGGATGACGTGGTGCTGGAGATCGGCGGAGGGAAAGGCGTTCTGACTGAGCGGCTGGCGGAGATCGCGAGCGCGGTTCTTGTCATCGAGCTCGATGAGCGGCTGCGTGAGGGATTGGAGGAGATCGCCGCGCGTCGCGAAGGGGTGATGCTGGTGATGGGCGACGCGGTGAAGGTGGACTGGACGACGTTCGAGCCGGCGCCGACCGCGATGGTTGCGAATCTTCCGTACTCGGTTGCGACGCCCGTGATCATGCGCTCGATCGCGGAGCTCCCGACGGTGAGATCCTGGACGGTGATGGTCCAGCGCGAGATCGCCGACAGGCTGCGCGCGTCTCCGCGGACGAAGGCGTATGGGGCGGCCAGCGTGCTCGCCCAGCTGGCATGCCGCGTCGAGATGCTGCGCGCTGTGGATCGGGCTGTGTTCAAACCGCCGCCTCGAGTCGATTCCGCCCTGCTTCGGCTGGAGCGGGTGGCGGAGTGGCCGGGCGACGGGGTGGCTCGCATCGTTCGCGCTGCGTTCGCGCACAGGCGCAAGGCGCTCGCGCGGTCGGTGGCGACGGCCGGCGTGGTGCCACGCCAGCGCGTTCTCGAGGCGTTGGAGGCGATGGGGAAGCAGCCCACGGCGCGGGCCGAGGAGCTCAAGCCGCAGGAGTTCGTGACGCTTGCGAAGGAGCTGGGCCAATAGATGGTCGTTCGCGCTCCCGCAAAGCTCAACCTCTGCCTTTATCTCGGACGGGCTCGCGACGACGGCCTGCACGAGCTTCGCTCGCTGTTCTGCCCCCTCGAGCTCAGCGACCGGATCACGGTCACCACATCGGACGAAGATCGCGACGAGGTGATCTGCGAGGGGGTGGACGGGCCGAATCTGGCCGCCGCGGCGCTGGAGGCTCTCCGTGCGCGGGGATGGAGGAGCCCGCCGCTTCGGATCGAGATCGACAAGCGGGTGCCGGTGGCGGCCGGCCTGGGCGGCGGGAGCGCTGATGCGGCGGCGGTACTGCGGCTTGCCGACGGCGACGTTTCCGGCCTGGAAGAGCTGGCGCTGGAGCTTGGCGCCGACGTGCCGTCGCAGCTCGAGCCGGGATTCATGCTCGTGGGGGGAGCGGGTGAACGGCTGGAGGGGCTGAGCCGGCCGGCACCCTTCGGCGTGGTCTTGATTCCGTTCGCCGAGGGCCTTGGAGCGGGCGAGGTGTATGCGGAGGCGGACCGGCTCGGGACTGGGCGCTCCGACGAGGAGCTGGAGCGGATCGAGGCGGAGTTGCGTGAGGCGGCGGGGGGTGGAGCGTCGCCGCTCGACTATTCGGAGTTGCTCGTGAATGACCTCGAGACCGCCGCGGTTTCCTTGCGGCCGGAGATTGCCGGTGCCCTGGGTGCGCTTCGCGACGCTGGGGCTGCAAAGGTGTTCGTGACGGGTTCGGGACCGACGGCTGTGGGACTGTTCGAGGACATCGTGGCTGCGGACAGGGGATTTGGGGAACTGGGACCGAAGTGGGCCGATGCGATCGTCACGGCGTCGGCGGCTAGGCAAATTTGAAGAAGGTCTGGGAGTTCATCCGCGAGCACCCGCTGATCATCCTGATCGCGGTGCTCTTCGTCGCCTACCAGGTGTTCGGCGACGCGCTGCCCTCGATCGACCTGGAGAAGGCGCTCGAGGACATCTCCGACTCGCTCGGGAAGTGGACATACGCGGTGGTGGGCGCACTCGCCTTCCTGGAGACGGGCGCGTTCGTGGGCCTTGTGTTTCCGGGGGAGACCGCCGTGGTCCTGGCAGGTGCGATTGCGGGGAACGGCACAACCTCGATCGTCCTTACGATCGCGATCGTCTGGATCTGCGCTTGGCTCGGGGATACCGCTTCGTTTTACATCGGGCGGCGCCTCGGCAAGGACTTCATCCTCAAGCACGGGCATCGGGTGCGGATCACGCCGGAGCGGTTTTCGCAGGTGGAGGACTATTTTGCGCGCTACGGCGGCAGGACGATCCTGATCGGCAGATTCATCGGCCTGGTGCGGGCGCTGGCTCCGTTCATCGCCGGCAGCTCGGGGATGACATACCGGAACTTTGCGCCGTACAGCATCTTGGGAACGGGCCTGTGGGCGGCGACCTTCTCGATTCTCGGCTACGTCCTGGCGGAGAACATCGACAAGGCGGAAGATCTGGCAAGCCGGGGCATCTTCATCTTCGGCGGGACGATCGCCCTGCTGGTGGGCGGTTATCTGGCGATCAAGTACATGCGGGACGCGGAGAACCGGTCGAAGCTCGCCCGGCGCCTCGAGGAGACGCGGCTTGGGCGGCCGGTGGCTGCATTCGGGCGGCGGATCGAGCCGCAGGCGCGGTTTTTTTGGAACCGGCTCACGCCCGGGGAGCTGGGCCTCGAGTTCACGACGATCATGGCCGTGGTGGCGGTCTCGCTGTTCGTCGTGATCGGCCTCGGGATCGTCGTATCGGGGGATCCGGCGGCGACGCCCGGCGACAAGGCTGCCTTCGAGATCGCGGATCAGCTGCGCTCGGGCTGGCTCGACGACGTCGCCGAGGTCGTGACGGACCTGGGCGGGGGGTACGTCACGCTGGCGATCTCGCTGCTGGTGGCGATCGTGTTGGGGTTCAAGCGGATGTGGGCCGAGTTGGTCGTGACGGTGATCGCCGTCGCAGCGGTGCACATCGCGGTTCCGGTGCTGAAGGAGATCGTCGAGAGGCCGCGCCCGCCCGACCCGATTATCAGCGTCGACGGCTGGTCTTGGCCGAGCGGGCATGCCGCGTACGGGATGATCTATGCCTGGATCGGCTTCCTGATCGCCGTCAAGGGGAATGTGCGCGCGGTGCTGGGCACGGTTGCGCTGGTGGTGGGCCTGGTCGTGTCCGCGGCGGTTGCGCTGTCGCGCGTTTACCTGCGCGTTCACTACCTCTCCGACGTGACCTCGGGTGCGGCGCTGGCGGTTGCGGCGTTCTCGGTTTGCCTGGCCGTCTCGCTTCTCGTCGTGCACTTTCGCGACAATGAGGCAAGATCAGAGGAGTGACTTTTCTGGCGGAGCTGACGGCGGTCCACTACCTGTTCGGCGGAGCGGGCCTCCTGAGCGTGCTCGCGTTCGGGACTTTGATCCTGGCCCCGACGATGAGCTCGTTCGGGCGCGGGTGGGAGAAGGCGGCTGCTGCGTTCCTGTCGCTGTTCGTCCTGGTGGCGCTGGTCGCCCTGGGCTTCGGCCTGGGCGTGGTGATCGTCTACTACTGGGACGACATCTCGCGCATCTTGAGCTGAGAACGCCGCGCACTGCCAGAATTGGCGCGTGACGGCGGAGTCGAAGAAGGAGCCGAAGGCTGCGAAGGCGGCCGATCCAGCGACGCTCGAAGCGCTTTCTGAGGCGATCGAGTCGGGCGCGGGGCTGCCCGCGGTGGCGCGAGCGGCAGCGAAGGTGCTCGGCACGAGCGTTGCGGTGATCGACCGCTCGAGCGTGGTTCTCGCAGTGGCCGCGGCGTCCTCGTCCGAGGAGGGGAAGCTGCTCGGAAACGGCGATGGAGTGGAGTCCGTAGAGCTGCGGGTCGCCGATGCGGTGGTGGGGGAGCTCAGGTTCAGGACGAAGGGTGGTGCCACCTCGGATGCGCCGCTAGCGCGGATGGTCTCGGCGCTGTTGGCGCTGGAGGTCGAGCGCTCGCGCTCCGGGGACTGGGCGTCTGACGAGGCGGCAGGTGAGTTCGTGAATGCTGTCCTCGAGCGGCGAGTAACGGATCGCGGCGACATCGCTGCCCGCGCTGCTGAGGTTGGCGCCGACATCGAGGACGGCGCCGGCGTGATCGTTGCGCGCGCTCACCCGCACATGGCGCAGGACGGCGACTGGCGCGCTCGGGTCTTGACCGTCTCGCTCCGGGTGCTTCGCACCCAGGCGAAGGGGTCGGTCGCGGTCGTCGGGGATGGCGACGCTGCTGAAGTCAGCGCGCTCGTGCCGGCGGGCGACCACGAGGTGCTCAGCCGGGCGGCCAAGGCGCTTTCGGGCGAGCTGCGCCACTCGCTTCAAGGATTTCGTATCACCGTCGCGCACTCGCGCCTGGCGCAAGACCCGGTCGACCTCTATCGCGCGGGCAAGGAGGCTGTGCTGGCCGCCAACGTCGCCGAGGCCGAGGATGCCGAGCTGCTCGCGTTCGAGGACACGGGCTCGTATCGCCTGCTCCTGCCCGCGATGAGCGAGGACCCGTCCGAGCTGGAGCGCTTCTACGAGGAGACGGTCGCGCCGCTCTCCGCTTACGACGAGCAGTACGAGACGGAGCTGGTCGCCACGGTTGAGGCCTATCTCGACAACGACGGCAACGTAACGCCGACCGCCGACACGATGTTCACCCACCGCCACACCATCCGCTATCGCCTGGAGCGGGTGCGCGACCTGTGCGGCCACGACATCTCATCCACCGAGGGCCGCGAGAAGCTGGGCCTTGGGCTCAAGGCGATGCGGGTCCTGGGCATAGCGCCGCCGAGAGGCCCTGCAATGGAAGCGGGGGCAAGGGGCGGCAAGGTCCGAAAGCCGAAGGGCGCTGAGTAGCCCCCAGCCGATTGTCGCCTGAAGGTGCCATTGGTACCTCGAGACGACTCTCGGCAACCCGAGCTCCGGGGGAAGGACTCGAACCCTCTCTTCAACCACCAAAAAGTCGCGTGCTAGCCAATTACACCACCCCGGATCGGCGGGCTAGCCGAGTCTAGAACGCCGTCGGAAGTAGGCAAAGCCGCGGTATGCGCGCGTATTCCTTCTCTCGACGGCGGTTGGCTGGCGTCAGCCGTCACCCGCGCCCGCGCGCTGCGCGGGTTCCGACCGGCTGAGCGAGCAAGTCCGCGAGCCCGTCTTCCCCGGGGTCGGGGATAACGCAGGCGGCCGTGGGTCCGTGGAGCTCTGGCGCGAGCGGATCGCGGCCGGTGCGCCTTGCGATTGCGGCGAGCGGCCCGAAGATCGCGGCCTGGACCGCAGCCGGCGGCGTGACGAAGCGAATCACGTCGCGATACTCGCGCGCGATGACCGCCAGCCACATCGGCGTTGGCGCACCCTTGGCGTCGACGTGACCGAGCGCGCCAAGCGACCACACCGCCTCGATCATCGAGGCAAGAACCTGGCCGCGGGCTGCCCGGGCGCCGTCGGCATCGGCTCCACTTCGACGCGGACCCGCGCGACGCCATCGCCGGAATTCCACCAGTCGTGCACGGTGCCGGCGGGCACCTCAGCTGGTCCGCCGCCTGAGCTCACGACGCGCTCATCTCCGGCGATCTGGAATCCGACCTCGCCGTCCAACACCTCGAACCTCTCGGTGAAGTGGTCATGGACGTGCGCGCGGGCGACAGCCGCGCCAGGCTGAAGCCAGAGGTCGGCCTGGATGTGCCGCCCCTCCGCCTCCGCCGCATCGAAGCGAGCGAGCTCGCCGGTCGCGGGATTGTGAAGCCATGTGCTCATGAGACGTCCTCCAGTGGGAATATGGTTCGATGATCTAATCATTATGGTTCGAAGCTCTAACGAAAGTCAAGTGGAACCTTTCCTGCCCCGCCGGCCTCCGAGCGGCACAGCCAACTTCGGCAACCTCTTTCGCGACGTCACGCTGGCGGCACAGCAGCTGATCGCCGAAGAGCTCGAGCGGCGCGGCTTCGCAGACCTTCGGCCCGCGCTCCTGGCGGTCGGGCAGCATGTGGGCCCGAACGGAACGCGCATCACCGAGTTGGCTGAGCGCGCCTGGCTGACCAAGGCAACCGTCGTTCACGCCGTCGACGAGCTCGAGCGGCTCGGATACGTCACCCGAGTGCCGGACCCCACCGACCGTCGCGCCAAGCTCGTGACCGCTACGGCTCGCGCGCAAGAGGCCGAAGACGTCGCGCGAGCGGCGATCGCCGACATGCGCGAGGCTTGGGCCGAACTCATCGGCGACGAAGAGATGGACGCACTCGAAGCGAGCCTGCGCCGGTTGCGCGCCGCTCTGTGGCCGGAGGACTAGGCGAGGACAGCCGACAACCAGAGTCAGCCCCGCCGGGACGTCCCTAAGGCCCCGCGTCTACGATGGGCGCGTGGCCGGCTCCTCAGAAGCGCCGACGGTCCTGATCATGGCCGCGGGCGAGGGAACGCGCATGCGCTCCTCGCTTCCGAAGGTCCTGCACCCGGTCGCGGGCAGGCCGATGGTCGCATGGCCCGTTCACGCCGCGCGTGAAGCCGGCGCCGGGCGAGTCCTCGTAATCGTCGGACCCAAGCACGATCTGAGCGCCGGACTCCCGCAGGACACGGAGACGGTCATCCAGCCCGAGGCAAACGGCACGGGGGGCGCCATGATTGCCGCGCTCGAGGCAATCGAGTCCTCCGACGAAGTCGTCGTCCTCTCTGGCGACCACCCGCTCCTGGGCGCGGACACCATCTCCGCCCTCCTCGAGACGCACCGCTCGGAAGACGCGAAGGCAACCGTCATGACGGTCGAGCTCGACGACCCGGGCCAGTACGGGCGCATCGTCCGCGACTCGGACGGCGGCGTCGAGCGCATCGTCGAGACCAAGCACCCCGAGAACGTCGATCCCGAGATCCTGGCCTCGAAGGAGATCAACACCGGCACCTACCTCTTCCACGGCCCCACCTTTGCCGCAGCCCTGGGCCGGATCACCAACGAGAACGAGGCGGGCGAGTACTACCTGGGCGACGTTCTGCCGCTCATGCGAGCGGAAGGGCACCGGATCGCCGCCCACGTCGCGACCGACCCCAACGTGAACCTCGGCGTGAACAACCGCGCCGACCTGGCGCAGGTCGAGGCAGAGGCCCGCCGCCGCATCAACGAGGCGCACATGCTCGGCGGCGTGACCATCAGGGACTCAGCGTCCACGTGGATCGACGCGGGAATCGAGATCGGTCAGGACACCACGGTCGAGCCGGGCACCGCGCTTCGCGGCGACACCAGGATCGGCGAGGGCTCGACGATCGGCCCGCACACGACCGTCATCTCATCCACGATCGGCGCGGGCACCACCGTCCTGCGCTCCCACCTCGACGGGGCCACCGTCGGCGACGGGTGCTCCGTCGGCCCCTTTTCCTACCTTCGTCCCGGCGCGGGCCTGGCCGACGGATCGAAAGCGGGCACTTTCGTCGAGATCAAGAACTCCGAGATCGGCGCCGGGGCGAAGGTTCCCCACCTCGCATACATCGGCGACGCGGACGTCGGCGCGGGCGCGAATGTCGGCGCCGGATCGATCACCGCGAACTACGACGGTAAGGACAAGCACCGCACGAAGATCGGGGAAGGTGCGCGAATCGCGGTCAACAACTCGCTGGTCGCTCCGGTGGAGATCGGCGAGGGCGCTTACACTGGCGCCGGCGCAGTGATCCGCTCCGACGTGCCACCGGGCGCGCTGGGGGTCACCGACGCCGGCCAGCGCAATATCGAGGACTACGCAGAGCGAAAGAACGAGAAGGCCGAGGGGGAGGAGTAGTGAGCACGACCGAAACCGCAGCGGTTGCGTCCGACCAAGACGGTGTTATGGATTCGATCATGACGGTCGCCGACGAGATGCCGAGTCCCCTCAGCTCGATCCCGCACGACTACACGAAGCGCCTCATGGTCTTCGGCGGACGCGCGTCCCGCGAGCAGGCCGCGCGCATCGCCACCAAGCTCGACGTCGACCTCGGCCAGGTCACGCTGAAGACGTTCGCCGACGGCGAGGTCTACTGCCGCTACGAGGAGTCGATTCGCGGCGCCGACATCTTCATCGTCCAGTCCACCGCGAAGAACATCGCGGAGGGGATGACCCCCAACGACTCCTTCATGGAGCTCCTGACGATGATCGACGCCGCCAAGGGCGCGTCCGCACACCGCATCATCGCCGTCATGCCGTGGTACGGCTACTCGCGCCAGGACAAGAAGTCCGCTCCGCGCGAGCCCATCACCGCGCGAGTCGTCGCTCAGTGCCTCGAGGCCGTCGGCGTCGACCGAGTCCTCACGATGGACCTTCACTCCGGCCAGGTCCAGGGATTCTTCTCCAAGCCGGTCGACCACATGACAGCGCAGCCCATGCTGACGCAGTACTTCATCGATCAGGCAATCAAGGACGACCTCGTGATCGTCTCCCCGGACGCCGGCCGCGTAAAGGTTGCGCGGAACTTCGCCCGCAAGGTCGGCGTCCACTGGGCCGTCATGGAGAAGGAGCGTCCAGCACACAACACCGCCGACATCGGCTACGTCGTCGGCGACGTCCAGGGCAAGACCGCAGTCCTCGTCGACGACATGATCGACACCGCGGGCACCCTTTGCGCGGCCGCCAAGACCGTCCTCGACGAAGGAGCGGCGAAGGTCATTGCCTGCGCTACGCACGGCGTCTTCTCCGGCCCCGCCTACGAGCGTCTCGCGTACGAGAACTCGGGCATCGAGCGCATCGTCGTCACCGACACCGTCCCGCTCGCCCCGGGCGCGCCGGACAACATCACCGTGCTCCACGCCTCGCAGATCCTCGCCGACTCGATCCGCCGCATCTTCGCCGACGACTCCGTCTCGGAGATCTTCGCCGGCGAGAACCAGCTGTTTTAGAGCCGGCCGGCGCTAGCCGAAGTCCGAGATCAAGAAGCCGCTGCCGTCCTCTTCCTCCTCGAGGAGGATCGTCCGGAACGTCGCCAGCTCTCCCTCGTTCTTCAATGACGCCTCCGCGCGGGCGCGGTTGCCGGAGATGCTCACGCTCCTGACACGTACGGCTACCTCGGCGAACGACTCGCCGATCACGCTCTCCATGATCTCGGGGCATCGCAGCCGCTCATCCGTCTCGAGCGCCTGAGCCGCCGCGCGGCGCATGACGTCCTGCGCCCCCTTCGTCAAAAGGTCGCAAGCGTCGTTGAACTCGCTCTCGGCCGCCGCGTCGAAGAAGTCCAGTACGACCGCCTCGACCTTCTCCGACTCCGTCGGTGGATCCTCGAAGAAGGCGGTGTCCGTGATCGCGAGGACCGCGAGCACGATGCCCACGATCAGGATCACGGCGGCGATCCTTCGCCTTGCAACTTCCGAGAAGTACCCCATCGACCCCCAACCTATATTCACCGCGCATGTTGCGCGTGGGACACAAGGGGGCGGACGCGATTGTTCCCGGCAATTCGATCGAAAGCTTCCATGCGGCCGTCGAGGTCGGCGTCGACGCCATCGAGTTCGACGTGCTGCGCCCGCCCGAAGACTTCGCCGGCGGATCCGACTGGCGCGCCGCGCGGGCCGGGCCGGCAAAGGGGGGCGGCCCCATCCTCGTCGCGCACGACTGGGCCGCGGCGGCCAGGGCGAAGGTGCCGCTCACGCTCGATCAGGCGCTGGACGCGTTCACCAAGCCGCCACTCGACGAAGTCAAGATCGATCTCGACATCAAGATCCAGGGGCGCGAGGACGAGATCGTCGACGCGGTCCGCTCGCGCGGCCTCACCGAGCGCACTATGACCTCGGGCACCGAGATCCCGACGATCCGCCTGCTGGGGGAGATCGCGCCGGAGCTCAGCCGTGGCTGGACCATCCCTCGCGTGACCCGCGACTGGACCAAGAGCCGGGTCCTCCGACCCCTCGTCCTCGGAGGCATGGCCACTTTGCGCGCCCGCCTGCCTCGCCGCGTGCGCGCCGAGGCAGAGGCCATGGACGTCGAGTCGATCTGGGTCCACCACGGCCTCGCCACCAAAGGGCTCGCGAGCGCCGCGCACGACGCAGGCTGCATTCTCGTCGCCTGGACCGTCGATGACGCGGCGCGGATGCGCGAGCTGGCCGCCATGGGCGTCGACGGCATCTGCACCAACGACCCGCGCCTCTTCGCCCACCTTTCCGCTCGGTGATCCCGGCTATCCTCATCGGTCGCTGATGGCCGACGATCGTCCAAATCTTCAAGTAGCCGAACGCACCGAATTCGGCTCTCGCACCACGCGCCGCCTGCGGCGCGACGGTCTGGTGCCTGGAGTCGTCTACTCGGGCGGATCCGAGGCCCGCACCTTCAGCGTCCCCGAGCGCGAGGCGCGCACCCTGCTCCAGACCGGCGCGGCGCTCTTCGACCTCACCTTCGACGGCGGCTCGTCCGAGCCGGTCGTCGTCAAGGAGCAGCAGCGCCATCCCGTGCGCGGCAACCTCATGCACATCGACTTCCAGGTCGTCGACTTGAAGCAGGCAATCCAGTCCGAGGTCTCGATCGAGCTCCTGGGCGCCGAGGAATCACCCGGCGTCAAGGAAGGCGGCGTCCTCGACCACATCACCCACTCGATCAACGTCGAAGCCCTGCCTACCGACATCCCCGAGTCCATCGCCGTCGACGTCTCCGGCATGGTCATCGGCGACACCCTCCAGCTCGACTCAGTCGTTGCCCCCGAGGGCGTCGAATGGGCACTGGGCGAGGGCGTCGATGTCGGTGAGATCACCATCGCCACGCTCAACCCGCCGCGCGTCGAAGAAGAGCCCGAGCTCGAGGAAGAGACGGAGCTCGTCGGCGAGGACGGCGAGCCCATCGAAGCACCAGAGGGCGAAGAGGGCGAAGGCGACGCCGGCGAGTCCGACTCGGATTCCGGCGACTCCGACTCGGAGTAAATGTCGATCTTCCGCCGGCGTCAAAGCGACGCCGGCGACACCGAGGCAACCGATCGCATCATGGTGGTCGGGCTCGGCAATCCCGGGCAGCGCTACGCGAAGACGCGCCACAACATCGGATTCGAAATCGTCGCCGAGCTGACGCGGCGCTGGGATCTGCCGCGCGCACAGAAGAAGTTCCGCGGCCTTCTGACCGAGGGGCGCATCCGGCCGGGCGGACCCAGAGTGGCCGCGCTCCTGCCGCAGACGTTCATGAACGAGTCCGGCACAGCGGTGGGGCCTGCCCGCGGCTCCCTCAAGGTGCCTCTCGACCGCCTCGTGGTCGTCTACGACGAGATCGACCTCCCCTTCGGCGAGATCCGCTCGAAGCTCGGAGGCGGCGCCGCCGGCCACAACGGCATGAAGTCGCTGCGCGAGGGACTGGGGAGCGGCGACTTCTGGCGCGTCCGAGTCGGCGTCGGCCGGCCCGACTCGACCGAGCCGGAGGTCGTCTCCGCCTGGGTCCTGGGTCGATTCGGCGAGTCGGACTCCGAGGTGCAGAGCCTGATCGACGATGCTGCATCGGAGACGGAGCGGCTCGTCGAGCGGATAGCGTCGGAGACCGATGAGTGACGCGTTGACCATCTACGACGTCTCGGAAGGCGTCGCCGTCCTGCGCCTTGACCGCCCGAGGGCGCGAAACGCGATGAATACGCAGATGCTCGAGGAGATGCTCAGTCACATCGCCTCCGCTCGCGAAGACGCCGAAGTGCGAGCCCTCGTCGTCTCCTCGACCGACCACATGGGACTGTCCGCCGGTGCCGACGTGCGCGAGGAGCTCGACGAGGAGGGGCGCATCCGGCGCATGCAGCTCTTCGCCGACCTCTACGACGACCTCGTCTCATTCCCCAAGCCGACGGTCGCTGCCTGCCACGGCGCCACGGTGGGCGGCGGGGCCGAGGTCGCCGTCGCGTGCGACATCCGCGTAGGCGGCTCCAACCTGCGCCTGCGATTCCCCGGCGCGTCTCTGGGCGTCCCGGTGGGCCCCGCCCGCCTCGTCACGCTCTGCGGCCTCTCGGTCGCCAAGTACCTCCTGATCTCGGGCAAGGAGATCGCCGCCGACGAAGCTCTCCGCTGGGGGCTCGTCCACAAGGTGGCGCCCGCCGCCGCAGCCGAGGAGATGGCGATCAACCTCGCGACCTCTGCCGCCTCGCACCCGCCTGAAGCCGTCGCCCGCCTCAAGCAGATGCTGCACGAGTGGGACGGGGTCGTCGAGCGCTCGAAGGCCGAGGGCGAGGGCCAGGTCGAATGGCAGCGAACCGGGCCCGGGCTTCCGCATCGAGCGACCTGATCCAGGGTTGGCCCTCACTAGCCTGACCTGAGTGTCGCTTCGGCCCACCCTGGAGCTTGCCTACGACGACCGCGACTACGCGGCGCTTCGGGCTGCCCTGAGCTCGGATGGCGGCACGGTTCACGCCTCCGGATCGATTCAGCCGTATCTGATCGCCGCCCTGGCCGAGGACGAATCAGCCCTTGGAGAACGCCCGGTCGTCGTGGTCGCTCCCGACGACGTGGGCGCCCGCGACCTTGCCCGGGAGCTCGGCGCCTACCTCGCGCCGCGCCGCGTTCATCACTATCCCTCGCGCGGCACTGGCTACGCCTCGCATGTTGCGCCGCCGCCGCACCTCGTCGGCCTGCGGATCGCGGCCCTCGATGCGCTGACCGCCGGCGAGGGCGAGCCGCCGGTCGTCGTCGCAAGCGCAGTCGCGCTCGCGGAGACGGTCCCGGATGCCTCACTTCGCCCTGAGGGCTTCGCGCTCAGGGTCGGCGAAGAGATCGACCTCACCTTCTGCGCGGAGCTCCTGGCCGAAGCGGGCTACGAGCGAGTCGATCAGGTGGATGCCCGCGGGCAGTTCGCCCTGCGCGGGGGCATCCTCGACGTCTTTGGCGCAACGGAGGATCGCGCGGCTCGCCTGGAGCTCTTCGGCGACGAGATCGAGTCGATCCGCTGGTTTTCGACCTTCACCCAGCGCTCGCTCGGCGAGACCGAGGAGCTCGAGCTTTCACCCGCTGCTGAGCTCGCGTCGGAGCACCGGATGCTGGCCGAGGCGGCGCTCGACGACTCGGACGAAGGCGGACCCATCGACTACCTGCCGGTCGACTCCTTTCGCGCGCCGCTCGACTCCATCGCCGACGGAGTCGCCTTCGTGACCGCGGCCGACGAGGAGATCGAGCCGGCGCTCCGCTCGCACTGGGAGGACGTGACCGCGGCGATGCACTCCGACGACGCCCGCCGCCTATACGTGGACGTGGCGGAACCTCTCGCCAAGCGCGCCGTGCTGCGCCTTCGCTCAACCGCGGCGGACGAGGGGCTGCTGTCGATCCGTGCGCAGGCGCCCGCGTCCGCTGCCCGCTCCATCGCCGAGGCCGAGCCGCAGCTGGAGCGCGAGGTTCGCTCGGGCTATCGGGTCGTGGTCGCCTTCGAGCACCGCGGAGAGGCGGAGCGCGCGCGGTACAACCTGCAGCGCGTCGAAAGCTCCTTCCTGGGGGCGGTTCTGCCGGCCGACCCGGGCGTCCATTTCACCGAGGCGCACATCGGCGAGGGGTTCGTATCTCCCACGCTCAAGCTCGCGGTCATTCCGTGGCGAAAGCTCGTGCACCGGCGGAGCTCTGCGGCGCCGACGGTTCGCGGGACGCTCGCGTCCATGGCCGATCTGGCGGTGGGCGACCATGTCGTCCACCAGGATCACGGGATCGCGCGGTTCGCGGGCTTCGAGACCAAGACGGTCGGAGGCGTCACGCGCGACTACCTCGAGCTCGAGTACCGCGGCGAAGACCGCGTCTTCGCGCCAACCGAGCAGCTCGCGAAGATCACGAGGTACGTCGGCGTCGGAGGGGAGGCGCCGCAGCTCTCGGCGCTCGGCTCGAAGCGATGGGACTCGATCAAGGCGCGAGCCCGCCGGGCGGCGCGCGTCCTCGCGGGGGACCTCTTGAATCTCTACGCGGAGCGAGCCGCGCGCCGCGGCCACGCGTTCGGCGCCGACTCGGAGTGGTCCCTCCAGCTCGAGCAGGCCTTCCCCTACCGCGAAACCGCCGATCAGCTCGAGGCGATCGAGGCGACGCGGGCGGACATGGAGTCGGAGCGGCCCATGGACCGCCTGATCTGCGGCGACGTCGGATACGGCAAGACGGAGGTGGCCCTGCGCGCCGCCGCCAAGGCTGCGGGAGAGGGCAAGCAGGTGATGATGCTCGTGCCGACCACGGTGCTCGCGCAGCAGCACCTGGGAACGTTCCGCGAGCGATTCGCCGACCTTCCGTTCGAAGTCGACGCCGTCTCACGGCTTCGCAAGCCGGCCGAGGTGCGCGAGACGCTGAAGGCGTTCGCCGACGGAAAGGTCGACATCCTGCTCGGGACGCACAGGCTCCTTTCGCGCGACGTCCGCGCCAAGGACCTCGGGCTTCTCATCGTCGACGAGGAGCAGCGCTTCGGCGTCAAACAAAAGGAGCTCCTGCGCCAGTTGAAGCTTCGCGTCGACGTTCTCTCGCTCTCGGCGACGCCGATTCCGCGCACCCTCCAGATGAGCCTCGCCGGCCTCCGCGACATCTCGGTGATCGAGACGCCACCCGAGGGGCGCCGGCCCATCCGCACCTACGTCGGCCCCTACGACGAGGAACTCGTCGCCAAGGCGATCCGGCGCGAGGTCGATCGCGACGGGCAGTGCTTCTTCCTCCACAACCGGATCGACACGCTCCACGAGATGGCCGAGCGCCTTCGCGCTCTCTGCCCAGGTGTGCGCTTCTCCGAGGCGCACGGGCAGATGGACATGGGCGAGCTCGAGTCGACGATGCTCGGGTTCCTGCGCGGCGACGCTGATTGCCTGGTCGCGACCACGATCATCGAGTCGGGCCTCGACATCCCGCAGGCGAACACCCTGATCGTCGAGCGGGCCGACCTCCTCGGCCTTGCGCAGGCGTACCAGATCCGAGGCCGGGTCGGCCGATCTCGCGAGCGTGCCTTCGCCTACATGCTCCATCCCACCTCCGAGGCGCTTTCACAAGAAGCGGCGGCCCGCCTTGCCACGCTTTCGGACCACACCGAGCTCGGCTCGGGCTTTGCGATCGCCATGCGCGACCTGGAGCTCCGGGGAGCTGGAGACCTGCTGGGCGACGAGCAGTCGGGCCACGTCGCGGCGATCGGCTTCGAGCTCTATCTCTCGATGCTCGAGGAGGCAACCGAGGCGCTCCGGGCAGGTGGGGAAGAGGGAGCCGCCGAGTCCCAGGTGCGGGTCGACGTCGACGTCTCGGCCTACGTTCCCAGCGAGTACATCCCGTTCGAAGCCGCGAAGATCGAGCTCCACCGCCGCGTTGCGGGAGCACGCGAGATCGGCGAGCTCCGGGCGCTCACGGATGAGCTTCGCGACCGTTTCGGGCCCGTACCCGACCCCGTGGAGTCCCTGCTCGAGCTGCAGCGCGCCCGCATCGAGATCGGCAAGGCAGGTGGAAGCGTCGCCGAGGTTCGCGGCGGCCGCCTCTCGATCTCACCCCTGGACCTCGATTCGGCCCGCGTTGCCTCGATTCGTGAGGAAATCCCCGAGGCGATGTACGAGACGGCGCGTCAAACGCTGTCGCTTCGCGTGCCCGAAGAGCCCGCGGAACGGCTTGCCGCGCTGCTCCGGCTCGTGGCCGCCTTAACGGCACCTGAACCCGCGCTTGCGGAATCCCGCTAGGTTTTTGCGCCGTGAGAAGTCTTTCGAAGAGAACCCTTGCCTTCGTGTTCGCAGGGCTCCTGGCCCTGATCGTGATCCTGGTAGGAGCGACGATGGGGATCGGCAAGCTCAGCCTCCCCAGCGGCGCCACCGCTTTCGTCGACGAGGTCGACGACGGCGAGATCACGCAGGAGGAGCTGGACGTGGCGATCGAGCAGGCCGCTGCCAGCGAGGGCGGGGCCGCCGAGCCTCCTGAGGCCGGCACGCCGCAGTACAACGCGGCGCTGGTGCCGGCGCTGTCAGACCTCCTGTTGGGCCGCTGGGTCCGCGGTGAGGCCGATGAGCGCGGCATCGAGGTGACCGAGCGCGAGATCGACGTCGAGCTCCAGACGATCATCGAGGAGCAGTTCGGCGGACAGGACGAGTTCGACAAGTTCCTCGACCAGTCCGGGTTCAGTGAAGAAGACGCCCTTAGCCGCGTCGAGCTTCAGCTGCTCACGCAGTGCATCCAGGATCAGGTCATCCCGCAAGATCCCGAGGCCGAGGCGCCCGCCACCGAGCGCCAGGGTTGCCAGGGCGACGAGGAAGTCGAGATCACCGACGACGAGATCCAGAACTTCTACGACGACAACATCGCCCAGTTCGAGACGCCCGAGACCCGCGACGTCCGCACCCTCTTAAACCCGGACGAGGAAAAGGCGCAGGAGGCAGCCGACCTGCTCGCCGAGGACAACAGCGCCGAGTCGTGGAAGGACGTGACGAAGAAGCTTTCGACCGAAGAGGAGACCGTCGAGCTCGGCGGCCTGCGACAGGGCGTCGCACCCGGTCAGAACGAGCCCGCCCTGGACGACGAGATCTTCTCGTCAGAAGAGGGCGAGGTAGTCGGGCCGATCGAGACCGATTCCGGTTTCTACGTGATCCAGGTCGAGGCGATCAACGAGGCGGTCACGCAGCCTCTCGACGAGGAGACCAGTACGCAGATCCGCCAGCAGCTCATCACGCAGGAGCAGCAGCAGGCAGTCACAGACTTCCAGGACGAGTTCATCGCCAAGTGGCGAGCCCGAACCGTCTGCTCGGAGGACCTGCTCGCCGACGATGAGGACGGCACGGTCCAGAGTCAGCTCGCGGAGCGCTGCTCGAACTTCGAGGTGACCGACGACGGCTGTGTCGGCGATGACGAGAGCGATGAGCTCCAGCCGGACCCGGTCACCGGTGAGGTGCCCGACGAGCCCGCCGGCTGCGCCGCGTTCGTCCCGCTGCGCCCCGTGATCCCCCCGATCCCGCTTCCTCAGGACGCGGCGGACCCACTGGCGGCGGCGGGTAGCGCACCGACGCCTCTGCCCCAAGGCCCGCAGCCACCGCCGCAGGACGAGGCAACGCTGCCGCCCGGAGCAGAGCAGCTCGGCCTTCCGGGCGCAGCCCCCGGGACCGTCCCGCCCGGCACCGCGCCTCCCGGCACGGCACCGCCCGGCACGGCACCGCCCGGCACGGCGCCTCCCACGCAGGGCGCGCCGCCGGCTACGCAGCCCCCAGGTTGAGCATGAGCGGCGACACCGCCGCAGCGCAAGCCCGGCTGGACGAGATCACCCGCCGCCTGCGGGTCGAGTGCCCGTGGGATCGGGAACAGGACGAGCGCTCGATCGTTCCCCACACGGTCGAGGAGGCCTACGAGCTGGCGGATGCCGCCGCGCAGGGCGACGACGCGAAGATGCTCGACGAGCTGGGCGACGTCCTGTTCCAGGTCCACTTCCTCTCCCTCCTCTTGGAGGAACGCGGCGCCGGCTCCCTGTCCGAGGTCACCGACGGCATCACCGCCAAGCTGATCCGGCGCCACCCGCACGTGTTCGGCGAAGCCGAGGCCGAAACGTCCCGCCAGGTGCTCCAGAATTGGGACCAGATCAAGCGTGACGTTGAAGGGCGTGGCGCGGACGACCCCTTTGCGGACGTGCCAGAGAACCTCCCCGGGCTGCTGTACGCGCGGAAGATCCTGAGGCGCGCCGCACCGAACGAGGGCTCGCCGCCCCCCAAGGATCCGGGAGCGCGCGACCGGGCCGAGCGGTGGCTCGGCGATCTCCTGCTCGAGCTCGTCCGCATTTCCCGCCGGCTGGGCGTGGACCCGGAGCTCGCGGTGAGAGCCGCGGCGGGCCGCGTCCGGGAAGAAGCGCGCGAAGCGGCGGACTAGAATCTCAGTCGGTCCCCGCCGCGCATCCTGCGTCGCGGGGCGTCTTTTCAGATGGCCGAGATCGAACGCATCAAAGCGCGCCAGATTCTCGACTCGAGGGGGAATCCCACGGTCGAGGTCGACGTGACCCTCGCGGGAGGAGCGACGGGTCGCGCGGCCGTGCCGTCAGGCGCCTCCACAGGCGAGTTCGAGGCGTCAGAGCTGCGCGACGGAGGGCCGGAGTGGCTGGGGAAGGGCGTCACGCAAGCGGTCGCCAACGCGAACGGCGAGATCGCCAATGCGCTGGCCGGTGCCGACGCGTCCGATCAGAGCGCGGTCGATCAGGCGATGATCGACCTCGACGGCACTCCCAACAAGTCGCGCCTGGGCGCAAACGCGATCCTTGGGGTCTCCCTGGCTGCAGCTAGAGCCTCCGCGGATGATGCGGGTCAGCCGCTTTACGAGTACGTCGCAAACCTCGCCGGAAGCGGCCCGCCGTCTGTCTTGCCCGTCCCGATGATGAACGTCTTGAACGGTGGCGCCCATGCCGACAACTCGGTCGACTTTCAGGAGTTCATGGTCGTCCCCGCCGGCGCGGCCAATTTCGCCGAGGCTCTCAGGGTCGGAACCGAGGTCTTTCACGCGCTCAAGGGCATCTTGAAGGGACGCGGCCTGAACACCGCCGTGGGCGACGAGGGAGGCTTCGCGCCCGACCTTGACTCCAACCGGGACGCTCTGGCTGCGCTGGTCGACGGGATCGAAGCCGCCGGCTACAAGCCGGGTGAGGAGGTCTTCATCGCGCTCGACCCGGCCACGAGCGAGATCTTCGAGGGCGGCTCCTACCGGCTCGAGCACGAGGACCGCTCGCTCTCGCCGGACGACATGGCCTCGTACTGGGCTGACGCCATCGATTCGTTTCCGATCGTCTCGATCGAGGACGGCATGGACGAAGAGGACTGGGACGGCTGGAAGGCATTGACCGATCGCGTGGGTGAGCGCTGCCAGCTCGTCGGCGACGACCTCTTCGTCACAAACCCTGAGCGGCTCGGCCGCGGCATCGAGGCCGGCGTGGCGAACTCGATCCTGGTCAAGGTGAACCAGATCGGAACGCTTACGGAAACGCTCGAGGCGATCAGCATGGCGCGGGATGCCGGCTACACGGCGGTCATGTCCCATCGCTCGGGCGAAACGGAAGACACCACCATCGCCGACCTCGCCGTGGCGACTGGGGTCGGCCAGATCAAGACGGGCGCACCATCGCGCTCGGACCGCGTCGCCAAGTACAACCAGCTCCTGCGGATCTCGGAGGAGCTCGGCTCCGCCGCGACTTATCCAGGCATCGAAGCTTTCAGCGGAAGGTAGAGCGCCTCCGGCGTTGAATCGATAATGCGTGAGTTCGCGCGCATACCGGGTCGCACCCCGCTCCAGCGGCGCCAGGCGCTCTGCATCGCGCATCGACTGGGAGCGTCTTGGACGGGTCAGCCTGGTCTTGATCCTGTTCGTGATCCTTGCGCTCTACATCAACCCCGTCGTGAACTTCGTGGACGCATGGCGCGACTCCCGCTCGGAGTCCTCGCAGCTCGCCGATCTCAAGCAGGAAAACCAGGAGCTCTTGAACCGCGCTCAGACGCTGGAACACTCGGACGCCGCAGAGCTGGGAGCTCGCGGCCTCGGCATGGTGAACCCGGACGAGCGCTCCGTGGTGATCTGCGAGCCGGGTGGCCCCGAGGGCTGCGCCGGCTCCGCCCCCTGAGGGGTCAGACCCCTCACACTTCGCTCGCACTTCGCCCAGCCTTGTCAGGGGGCCCGGCATGAGCGACCGCGCGCTCAGCGCCGGCGAGTACCTCCTGGGCGCCGCCGAGCTCGGGCTGATCGTCGCCGCCCTCGCATTTGCCGCCGTTCGCCTTCGGCGGCTGGCGCTCCCGGGCTTTAAGGGCACGCCCGCCTTCGTCGCGGACGCGGTGGGGACGCTCGCGCTCGCGACGGTGCTGGCGGAGCTCCTGGGCACCTTCAGCCTCTTCACCGAGCTCGGCTACCTCATCGGCTCGCTGCTCGTAGCAGCCGCGTCCCTCGGCGTCAGACGCGACGATTCGTACGAGAGCGATACGCCGCCCGCGCCCGCCGCGCACCGGTTGGGCCTGCCGATCGTCGCCGTCGTCGTTGCGGCGGTCTTCGCCGGATGGGCGATTCCGACGCTCAGCGGCATCACCGGTGGAATGGGCCGCGCCGACTCGCTCTGGTACCACATGCAGCTCTCGTCACGGTTCGTCGAAACGGGCTCGACGGGCGAGATCTTCTTTTTCGACCCGATCTTCTTCGCGTCGTTCTACCCGGCGAACTCCGAGGTTCTCCACGCGATCCCGATCCTCACCTTCGCGCGGGATTTCCTGTCTCCGCTTCTGAACCTCGGCTTCCTCGGGCTCGGCCTGGTCGCCGGCTGGGCGATGGGGAGGCCTTACGGCCTCGGGCCGCAGGCGCTCCTCGGCGCCGCAATCGTGCTGGGCGCGGAGACCATGACCGACTTCCAGGCGGGCGAGGCACTGAACGACATCGGCGGCGTCACGTTCCTCTTGTGCGCGGCGGCGCTTCTCATCAACGGCCACGCTGCACGCGCCAACGGGCGCTCGATAAGCGCCGGCGCGCTCGCTTTCGCGGGTGCCTCGGCCGGACTTGCGGCCGGCACCAAACTCTCGTTCCTGGCGCCCGTAGCGCTTCTGACGCTGGCCGTCATCATCATCGCCCCTCGCGGCGCGCGTCTTGGCGCGACGGCGGCCTTTGGGCTCCCGATGCTCCTGACGGGCGGCTATTGGTACCTGAGGAACCTGGTGGCAATCGGAAACCCGATCCCCTATACGGCGTGGGGGCCGCTCGGCCTTCCCACTCCCGAGCGCATGCTGGAGCTGCGCCCCGGCTTCTCGGTCGCCCACTACTGGAACGAGCCGGACATCTGGTGGGACTGGTTTGCGCCCAAGCTGTCCGAAGAGCTCGGGCCGCTGTGGCCCCTCGTCCTGATCGCGACTGTCGGCGGCGGGATCTTCGCCCTCTGGAAGGGCCGTGAGCCCATCTTGCGCGCCCTGGGGGGCGTCGCCGTACTCACGGCATTCGCTTACGTCTTTACCCCGCTCACAGCCGGAGGCGAGCAGGGCGAGCCGATTGCGTTCGAGTGGAACATCCGCTACCTGGCTCCGGCGGTGGCGATCGCTCTGGCGACGCTGCCGCTCCTGCCGGCGTTTCGCTCCACGCCGCGCGCTCGGTCGATCTCGATGTTCGGCCTGGGCGCCGTCGCGCTCTTCACGACGCTCACGATCGTCCAGTGGTCCCACGGCGATCACAGGAAGGGCGCGATTGCGACCGGCGTTCTGGTCCTCTGTCTGTTCGGGGCTGCGTTCTGGGCGAGTGAGCGCGGATACGTCGGTGGCCGGGCCTCCCGCGGTCGCGTGATCGCGATCGGCGCCGGCCTGGGACTCGCGGCCGTGATCGCCGGTTTCGTGGTCCAGCGCCATTACCTCCCGCAGCGCTACGAGGATCTGAGCCCGCAGCTTCGCCTGGCCGAAGCCGTGCGCTGGGCCAACACGGTGAACGACGAGCGCATCGCCATCTCGGGAGTCCGCGGAGTCTTCAACCAGTACGCGTTCTCGGGATACGACCTCTCGAACCACGTCCAATGGCTGGGTAAGGAGGGCGAGCACAGCGCGTATGAGCGCATCCCGGATTGCGAGACCTGGCGGACCGAGGTGAACGAGGGCGAGTTCACGTACGTCGTGACGCTTTATGACCCCTACCAACCCCTCGGCCTCACGGATACCAAGGAGGCGCTCTGGACACGGGAGGACCCGGGCTCCGAACTGGTGCTTCGAAACGGGCCCGTCAGCGTGTTTCGCATCAGCGAACCGCTCGACCCCGCGGCGTGCGGCAATCTTCCCGATCTGAAGCCTTCTGAGCTCGACGGCGACTCTGTCAACGAGGAGCCGCTCGCCAATCAGCCGCCACCGGGCTCAGGCACCCGAGTCGACACCGACGGCGAAGAGGACTACTGATGCTCGGCACGCTCGTCGTTGCCGTCCTCCTCGTCCTCTCATCGGTTGTGATCGGAAGGGCGCTGATGCTGGCGCTGGGCTGGAAGCGCCCCGAGTGGGTCGCGGGCGCGGTGGGCTTTGCGGCCCTGGTCGTGCTGGCGCCTTTCCTGGTGCGCCTGCCCGGGCGAGGGCTGACGGCCGCGATCATCGTCGGCCTCCTGGCGATCGTCTGTGCGGTCGTTACGCGGCGGGCGACGCCCAAGCGAGCGCACGGCGCCGCTCCGGCCGACGAGGCCGGCCGCCCGCGCGCGCAACACGTCGTGGCGCTCTGCGTAGTGCCGGCCGTGATCGCCGTTGCCTGTCTTCCGTTCCTGTTCAACGAGCACACCGGAGTCCTGGGCGAAGGCGTCTACACGAACGACCAGGCCGCGCAGCTGTACTGGGCGGATTGGCTCGCCGATGGTTTCGGCCCGCAGCCGAACGCGGTCTCGGTTGGCTACCCGGTCGGCCCGCAGGCGCTCGCGGCAACCGCGTCGGAGGGCACGACGGTCAATCTCGTCGACGCCTTCAACGGAATGCTCGTGGCCATTCCGGCTCTGACCGCGCTCGCGGCGCTCTCGCTGCTGGCCGGCCTGGCGCCGTGGCGGCGTGGACTCGCTGCCCTGCTCACCGGACTGCCATACCTGGGCGCATCGTTCCTCGCACAATCCGGCTTCAAGGAGACGGTGATGGCGATGCTGGTGGTGGCGCTGGCCGTGGTGCTCCACCTTGCACTGCGCCGCAACGACGAGGACCGTGAGGCGCCACCGGCGCGCGCGGTCGTCGGCGTGCTCGCTCTTCTCGCCGCGGCATCGGTATTCACGTTCTCGATTCCAGGCGCGGCCTGGTTCGCGGTCGCCATCCCGGTCTGGGCGATTCTCACGATCGGCTTCGGGACCAGTGCGATCGACCTGAAGCGGATCAGCGGCAAGGCCCGCGAGCACCGCGCGCTCCTCATCGGTGGAGGCTTGGCGCTGATCGCTCTGGCGCTGGTCGTGATCGGCCCGGCGCGCGACTTCATCGACAAGATCGACGAGGTCCAGGGCTCGAGCGGGCGCCTCTCATCGCCCGTGTTCCCCGGCGAGGCGTTCGGGATCTGGCCCGAGGGTGACTTCCGCGTTGTCCGCGGCGACGTGGACGGCTCGCTTCTGGCCACGCTTTTCGCCGGGATCTGCATGCTGGGGGCGGCTCTGTCGCTCCTTCGCAAGCGCGAGTGGGCGCTCGTCTCAGTCCTCGCCGCGGCCGCCTTCGTCTATGCGCTCGCGCGACCGTTCGCCGAGATCCACGTGGAAGCAAAGGCTCTCTGCGTCCTTGCGCCGATCGCCATGCTCGTAACCGTACGGTGGCTTCTGGGCCCCGGCAAGGAGCTGGGCGCACTCGTCCGCCAGGCCGCGGGCGCCGTGTTCTGCGCCCTCGCCCTCGCTTCGACCTTCCTCGCCCTTCGCGCGGCGCCGGTCGGATTCAACGAACGCGGCGAGGACGACCTCCGCGCGCTGGCGGAGCAGATCGACGGAGGCTCCGTGGCCTTTCTCGGCGTCGACCGCTTCGCGGGCTACTGGCTGCGCGGCACCCTGGCCGAGAGCCCCGGCGGATATGTGCCGCAAGACGTCGACGCTCGTCCCGAGAAGACCTGGCAACAGGGCCTCGCGATGGACTTCGACACGCTGAGCCCGTCGAAGCTCGACAACTACGACTTCGCGATCACGACCTCGGCCGCGTACGCCTCGACCCCTCCGCCCAACTTCACGGAGGTGGCGCGCGAGGGCGATTACGTCCTTTGGGAGCGAACTGGGGAGACGCCTTCAACCCGGGTGTTTGACGAGGCAGGCGATCCAGGTGTGCTGCTCGAGTGCGGAGGGCCGGACGTCAACCGAGGCATTGCGACCGTGCTCGACACGCCAGCGACCGCGGACCAGGGAGACTGGGAGCCGGCGGCGACGTTCGAGGCTCCGGGCAGCGCTGCGGCCGTGGTCGACGCTCCTGCCGGCGAGTGGTCCCTCTCCTTGCAGTACCACTCGCAATCGCCGCTCACCGTCTCGGTGGACGGCGCGGAAGTGGCTGAGCTGCCGCCGTCGCTCGAGGGCTTCTACCTCACCGGAGCCGGCCGAGGTGCGTTTTGGCCCGGCGGCGAGGTGGTCACAAATGGAGGCCCGGTCGAGATCGAGGTCTCAGCTGACGAGCCGAGCGCGCTCCAGCGCGCGCTGGGTGTCACGCGAACGAGTTGGCTGGGTACGGTGGCGCTCATCAGCCAGGACGAGCCCAGTACCAGCGCCGAAGCCTGCGGCGAGTACGTCGACCACTACGAGATCGACAGATGACCGAGCCTTCACCCCTCATCTTCGTCGGCGGCACAGGCCGGAGCGGCACGCACATCGTCGCGGAGCTGATCGGTCACCACCCGTCTCTCCACCCGATTCCGATCGAGTGCCGGTTCCATGCGAACCCGAAGGGCCTTTCGGAGGTCGTGACGGGTCAGGCGACGCCTTCGGCGTTTCTGAGAAAGCTCAGGCGCTATTGGTGGCATCGGGTTCGAGTCGGCGAAAAGGCGCTCGTCCGGGCGCGGTGGCGCGCGCGTGGCGAGGGCAAGGAGCGCGGCCTCTACAAGATCGTCGACAAGGACGATTTCGAGGCGGCGGCTCGGCGCTTCGAAGACGCAACCTCGGGGATCGAGGACGGCACCCGCCCAGAGGTGGTTGCCGCCAGCCGGGCGCTCTTCTTCGACCTTCTGGGCCCGCTTCGCGACGGCAAGCCGGGCCTGGTCGAGATGAGCTGCTTCACGATCGCCTCAGCGCGTGGGCTCGAGGTGATTTTCCCAGAGGCGCTCTTCGTCCATTCGGTGCGTGACGGGCGCGACTCGGGCTCCTCGAAGGTCTCCAAGGCGCAGAAGTCGCACCACCCCTCCGACGCGGCATCCGGCGTCGAGTGGTGGGAGGGGAGGCTTGCGCTTGCCGAGCGCGGCTACCGCGGTCTTAAGGATCCCTCGAAGCTTCACGCCGTCTGCCTCGACGAGCTGGTCTGGGGCAACCGCGAGGCGTCGTACGCCGGCCTTCGGGACTTTGCCGGCCTGGGCGAGGACCCAGTCATGCGAGCCTTCTTCGAGCAGGAGATGAACGCCCAGAACGCGCACCGCGAGCGTTGGCGCGAGGGTCTCGACGAGGCTCAGCAGCGGGCTGTCATAGATCGCTACGAGGGTGCGCTGGACCGGATCGAGCGCGAGGGCTACCACTGTGCCGGGCTCCTGCGCACCAACTACGAACGGGCCACCTGAATGGGGTCAGGCACCTCTCATGGTTCGCGCACCCTCGTCTTCGTCGGCGGCACGGGCCGCAGCGGCACCCACATCGTGGGCCGCCTCCTGGGCGAACATGCAGCCCTTGCCGACGTGCCGATCGAGGCGCGCTTTCACTGCAACAAGCGCGGCCTGCCCGACCTGCTCGAGGGCCGGGTCTCGCTTGGCGGCTTCATGGACAAGCTCCGAGACTTCTGGTGGCACCGGATCCGGGTCGACGATCAGCCGCGAGGCCTTTATTCGCTCATGTATCGCGCAGCGTTCGACGATGCGCTTGAGCGCTTCGAGTCGTCGTATCACTCGGATCCGATCGCGGCGAGTCGGCGCCTCTACCTCGATCTCCTCTGGCCGCTCGCCGAGGAGGAGGGCAAGCCGGGGCTCGTCGAGATGAGTTCCCACAACGTTCGCGAGGCGCAGATGCTCCGCCGCCTGTTCCCCGAGGCAAAGGTCATCCACACCGTGCGAGACGGCCGCGACGCGGCCTCATCGGTGACGACGAAGACGTGGGGCCCAGACGACGTGATCAAGGGGATCGGCTGGTGGGCCGACCGCCTGCGCTGGATCGACCGCGGCGTCGCGGGCACCGAAGACGGCGCCGAGTACGGCCTGCCGGCCGACCGGTTCCACCTGGTTGTCCTGGACGACCTCGTTGCCGGACAGCGCGAGGCATGCCTCGCCGGCCTGTGCGGCTTCCTCGGCATCGAGCCGGACGAAGGCCTACGCGCGTTCTTCGACGGGCAGATGAGCGCGTCAGGCATGCACAGAGGGCGCTGGGCGGAAGGCGCAGGCGCGGTCGGCCGCGCTCGGGTGAGGCGCCGCTACGAGCGGACGCTGGCCCAGCTCGACGAGGAGGGAAACCACGTCGCGCCCCCGCTTAGGGACACACTCGAGAGGCTGGGATGACTGACCGCATCCTCTTCCTCTCCTCGAACGGGACGGGCCTGGGCCATCTCACCCGGTCGATGGCGATCGCGCGCCGCCTCGACGACACGCTCGAGCCCGTCTTCTTCACCCTCTCCGGCGCGGCGCCGGTGGTGGCGGATCAGGGCTTTCCTGTGGAGTTCGCCGCCTCGTACGCCACGCCTACGGCTGGGAGCGACTGGCGCTGGTCGCGCCGCCTGCGCGGCCGTCTTCGCGCCGTCATGCGCGACGCGGACCCGCGCGTGCTCGTCTTCGACGGCGCCCACCCCTATCAAGCGCTCCTCGATGCGATGCCCTCGGTGCCCGACGCTCACCGCGTGTGGTGCCGGCGACCGATGTGGAAACCCGGCTCGAACTTCGGTGCGCTCGAGCGCACCCGGTTCTTCGATCAGGTGCTGGAGCCGGGGGAGTTCGCGGGCTCCGAGGACCGCGGCGCAACGGTTCCCCTCCGAGGAGACGCGTTCTGCGTCGACCCCATCGTGTTCTGCGATGACACGGAGCTTTATGCGAGGGAAGACGCGGAGCGAAAGCTCGGGCTCGAGCCGGGTGGGGTGAATGTCCTGGTCCAGCTTGGCCAGGGCGGCGAGGTGGGGGCGGCATCCGAGCGCTGCCTGAAGCATCTCGCTGGGCGAGAGGGGGTGCGTGTGGCGGCGCTCAGCTCACACCTGGCCGCGATCGGCAAGCCCCCTGAGGGGGTTGTAGGCCTCGACTCCACCTATCCGATGAGCATGTACCTGCGCGCCTTCGACGCGACCGTCTCCGCCGCGGGCTACAACGCCTACCACGAGCTGATCCGCTTCGGCGTGCCCTCGCTATTCGTGCCCATGCGCCGCCAGACCGACGACCAGGAGGCGCGCGCCCGGTACGCCGAGGAGAGCGGTGTCGGCTTGGGCATCGAAGGCCCGGCGGCGCCAAGCCTCGAGGACAAGCTCGACGAGCTGCTCGATTCCGCCCGGCGCGAGGAGATGAAGACCGCACTGCGCGAGCAGCGGCCTCCCAACGGCGCCGCGCCGGCCGCGGACTGGCTGGCGAGCCTTGCGGTCACGGACCGTGTGCGCAAGCCCGGTGCGAAGCGCTGGAAGCGCTACGTCTCGCACCCCGTCTCATCCACGCGCGCCGCAGCGCCGTTCGCGGCGCGCGTTCCCGGCGCGCTCGGGCGAATCGCCCACCAGACGGTCACGCGCCCGAAGGCCCGCTTGGTGATCGATGCGGGCGATCTGAGCGCCGACGAGGTCGAGCGCCTCCTTCCGCAGGCGATCAAGAGCTCGGGCGAGCGCCCTGAGAGCATCCTGGTCCTCACCCGCCGCGTCGAGGCCCTGCCTGCGCTCCGCAAGGCAGGGGTGGGCGGAGAGCACGTGTCCACGCCGGGCAGGCGCGACCTGATTCTGGCCGAGCGACCGCGCATCCGTCGGGTGTTAGCGCTCCACGAGGGGTCAGACCCCTCATGAAACGCTCACCCTTCGACGGTACCCTCAGCGGGCTGTGAAGCCTCCGCAGACGACTGATTCGGCTCCCGCCGCCGTGCCATCGAACGGCGCCTCTACGGCTGCCGGCGCGTTGCCGAACCTCATCATCATCGGCGCCCAGAAGTGCGGCACTTCAGGCCTTCACTATCACCTCGGCCTTCATCCGGAAGTCTCGATGTCGAAGCCGAAGGAGCTCAACTTCTTCATCGAGGAGCGCAACTGGCCGCGCGGCG
This sequence comes from uncultured bacterium, assembly GCA_963772035.1. Taxonomy (GTDB): domain Bacteria; phylum Actinomycetota; class Thermoleophilia; order Solirubrobacterales; family 70-9; genus JALZKA01. The sequence goes on along the minus strand of CAVYVT010000007.1, from coordinate 257,903 downwards.
AGGATTGGTACCGGCGCCACTTCGACCCCGAGGCCAAGGTGCGAGGCGAGTCGTCGCCGAACTACACGGCCTTTCCACAGCATGTCGGAGTGCCTGAGCGCATGGCCTCGGTCGTGCCTGACGCCAAGCTGATCTACGTCGTTCGCGACCCGCTCCAGCGGATCGCCGCTCACTGGGTTCACAACTACGCCAAGCGCCGCGAGAAGGGGACGCTCGCCGAGACTCTGAGCCATCCCAACACCTCGTACCTCCAGCGCAGCCAGTACGCCATGCAGCTCCAGCAGTTCCTCAACCACTTCCCGCGCGAGCAGATCATGATCCTCGATCAGGAGGACTTCCGGAAGGACCGGACGGACACCCTCAGGAGGGTTTTCGAGTTCGCCGGGGCCGATCCCGATTTCTCGCATCCCGGGTTCGAGCGCGAGCGCCACTCGACTTCGCGGAAGACCCGGGCTACGAAGCTCGCCGTGCGGATGGAGAAGGCCTCGAAGTCGAGGTGGGGGAGGGTGGTTCCGCCGAAGCTGTGGTTCGCCCTCGACGAGAGGCTGCCGATGAAGAAGCCGATCGACCGCCCCGACGTGCGGCTGGCGCTGACGGACGAGGCGCTTCGCGCGCTCCGTGACGATGCGGAGCGCATGCGAGAGCTCGCAGGCCGCCCGTTCCGCGACTGGTCGATCTGGCAAGCGTGACGCCGCCAAAGGGTGGTGGCGACCCCGGAGGGTCCGGCGCGGTCCTGGGAGCCAGGCTCGTTCGCTACGCCGGCGTCCAGGGCATCTCGCTCGGGATCTCGAACCTCATCCAACTCGCGTCGCTCGCGGTTGTCGCGAACTTCCTGGGGCCGGCCGACCTCGGCCAGTACGCGCTCCTCCTGTTCCTCTCCGGCGTGGTGACCCAGGTCTTCGTCGTCCTCTCGAAGGCGGGGACGATCCGACGAGTCTTCGGCGGCGGAGATGACGACGACGAGGACGATGACGACGACAGCCAGGTCTCAGCCTCGCCGCAGCGCTCGCTCGGCGTAGGCATCCTCTGGTCCTTGATCCTGGGCTTCGGCGGCGCGGCCCTGATGATCGCCTTCGCCGCGCCGCTCGCCGACTGGCTTCTTGGCGACAGCGGCCAGTCCAGCTACGTCGTGTGGGCCGCCGCCACGGTCGCCTTCTGGCCGGCGGCGAAGCTGACCTCGATCTCGATCTGGTTCGAGCGCCGTCCCACAGCGTTCGTGATCGCCGACGCCTCCCGACCGCTGATTGCGCTCATCGCCCTTGTAATCCTCCTCGCGACGGGCGCGGGAATCGAGGGGGCCATCGCGTCCACCGCCTTCGGCGTCGCCGGCGCGACTGTCGTCGGCATATTCCTCCTTCGTCGCAGCGCCCACCCGGCGCTCGATCTGCAGGAGACCTGGGAGATCGCCAAGCAGGCGAAGCGGCGAGCTCCTGTCGTCTTTCCGTTCTGGATCATCCAGAACGCCGACGTATTCCTTCTCTCGCGGGTCATCTCGGAGACGGAGCTCGGCATCTACACGTTGGCCTCGCGCCTCGGCCTGGTCGTTTCCTTCCTGCCGCAGGGATTCCGCATGGCGATGCGCCCGCTCCGCAAGGCGGCGATCTTCCAGGCCGTCTCCGACGAGTACGGGCAGGCGACCCAGAAAGGCCAATTTCTCGGGTACTTCACCCTGCTCTGCATCTTCGCCGTGCTGGTGATGATCCTGCTCGGCGAGGTGATCGTGGAGATCGCGCCGCCGGAATACGCGGACGCCGCGCCGCTGATCCCGTTTGCGGCAGCGGCGTTTGTCATGCCCGCCTTCTACCGGACGGTCAACCAGAACTCGACGATCCCGAACGGCCGCCCGGTGTTCGTGGCCGGCTGCCTCGGCGCGATGGTGATCTTCTGCGGAGTCACGTACGGCCTCGCCTCGGAGATCGGCGCATATGCTGCCCCCATCGGGATGCTGATCGGGTTCGGGCTTCCCTCCGCGTACATGTTCGCCCGCACGCAGCGTGGCAAAAGGCCGATCGCGTTCCCGTATGGCGGAGTGCTGAAGGCTCTGTTCGCAGCGACGATCATCGCTGCGGCCTTCCTGGCGCTCCCCGACATCGGCGTGGTCGGCTCGATCGTGGTCGCCGGCGTCCTGCTCGCGGTCTTCCTGGCGGGCCTGGTTGTGATGCGGGTGATCCCGCGAAACCACTGGCAGCCGCTCTCGCACATGGTGCGCTCGAGCCTCAGAGGCTCGACGGTGAGCGCTTTCAACCCGCGCGCAGGCATCCGGTCCGTGCCGGAGCCGCAACGGGAGAAGCTTCGGAGGGCGGTCAAGAAGGGGATTCCCGCTGACCGCCTGCGGGGCGGGAGGGGCGAAGACCTCGTCGGAATTCTGAGAATCCTTGGCGATGCGGCCGGCGTGCCGGGCGTCGTCAAGCCGACGAAGCGGGACGAGGAAATCTCGCTCTATCTGTTCGAGCGGGCTCCGACGGCGGTCAGGAACGCAACGATGCGCCGCCTTCTGGCCGATGGAGCGAAGTCAGACGAGCTGCGCGCCCTCGAGGACCTCGTGGTGCACCTGCGCCGCGTGTCGAACGAGGCCTGGAGAGGCGAGAAGAAGAACGCCTAGTCGTTCGAGTCCGACGGCACGATGACGATGCGGTCCGGCTCGATCGTGACCTCGACCTTGCGGCGCTCGGTCCAGTGCTCTGAGTAGATCGGGTCCTTGGTGACCGCCGGGTCGAGCCAGAGGCCGTAGCCGTCCGCCTCGCCGTGGTCGAAGCTTGCCTGCAGTCCGGCCCCCGGGCGCTTGCCGCCGCGGCCGCCTCGGCGCCGGCGCCGCCGCTTGGGCGCCTGTGCTCCTGCATCGCTCTCCCCGTCGCCGTCGGTTGGCTCCTCGGCGTCGGCATCGACGCCTGCCTCCTGAGCCTCAGCTTCGGCCTCGGCTTCCTCGAGCGTCGCGGCCTCGATCTCGGCCTCGATCTCGTCGCGGAGATCGACCTCGCCCGTTTCCTCGCCGTCGGCCTCCAGGCCGTGGCGGCGGCGGAACTCGCGGAGCTCCGACGCCGGGACGTCGAGTTGATGGGCGATCCAGGCGTCGGTGCGGCCTTGGCGCACCCATGCGCGTACTTGATTCAGCTGTGAGCGAAGTGGCTTTCGGGGCATTGCGGCGCCGACTTTATCCAGTCGCTCACCGGACCCGGGCGGTTCATTGGGAGTCGACGGTTGTATGTGGCGGAATACTGGCCGAGCGGCTAGGGTTGCCAACGGAACCGACCGGCGCCCTGTAGGGGGGTAAGCCGAATGGAGGCATCGCAAATGCTGGTCCTTACAAGGAAGACGGGCCAAAGCATCATGATCGGAGACGACATCGAGGTGTCTGTGCTTGCTGTGGCCCGAGACAAGATCCGGATCGGCATTACTGCCCCCAAGGAAGTCCCCGTCTTCCGCAAGGAGGTCTGGATCTCAATCAAGGAGGGCGAAGGCTCAGAGGGCGGCGCGGACGGTGGCTCGGACGCAGTCAAGGACGAGCCGGCGAATCGCAACGGCATCGAAGACGCGATCATCGACGGAGCTGCCGCCAAGGTCGAAGAGGCTCTGGGCCGGAACGAGTAGCGGCGCCCGCTGACGCGGGGCAGCTGAAGTGAGGCGCCGGGGTTTCTAGCCCATCAGGAGCGCGAGCGTCTCGAACATCACCACGGTCACGACCAGGACGGTGAGCGTGAGGGCGGTGACGAGGACGCTGAAGCGCACCTTGCCGGACTTCTCGGTCCGGGTGATGCGCCGCGCACGCGAGCGTGAAGCGGCGCGATGACGAAGCTGAGCACGGCGCTGGCGGTCGAGGACGGTCTCGTTCTCGAACGCGAGCTCCCAGTCGTTGAGGCTTTGACGCATGCGCATGGGGTGAAAAACTTAACAGGGTTTATGGCCGTTTGCAAACGTCTGTTCACACTTCGCCAATGGTCTCTTAGCTACATCCGCCACAATCGTGCCTGTCAGCACGCTCCCCACAGGCCGAGCCCCGCATCCGCCGCCTCCTGCTGGATGCGAGCGAATCTGTCCGCGTAGTCGACGTTCGGGGCGATCTCGAGCGTCCGCGCGTAGCCCAGGCGCACGAGCTCGGCGTTCACGAACCGGTCGCCCAGGTAGACGTAAGCGAGCAGGCGGTCGTACACGTCCCGCCGCTCGGCGCCGAAGCGAAGCGTCACCCGTTCGCCCTCGAGCAACCCGGTCGTAAAGCGACTCGCCTTCTTCCCGAAGCACTCGACCGGCTGACCGGGCGCAACGGACTCCGGAGTGTCGACTCCGATGAAGCGCACCCCCTCTTCGCCGCCGTCGTCGAGGTCCATCTGCGCCGTGTCGCCATCCACGACCCGAACGACCTCGGCCTCGACGCTCTTGCCTCGCGGTTCGCCCGTCCGCTCACGCCCTCCGTCGCCTTCCTCCTTCGTCAAGAAGAGCAGCACGACACCGGCGATCAGGAGAACGATCGCGCCGGCGCTCGGCAGCCTGGGCCCAAAGGACATGTCCTCACCCTCAAGCCCGGGGCGGACGAATCCCGCCCCCTGCAACGAGCGTTGCGCCTTGCCGGTCTGATCTCATAGGGGACGAGTGCTCATCTACAGAAGGGACGGACCTTGGATTCTGCAACCAGCGCGTATGTGGTGCAGCCGGGTGAGGCGGAGCGGCGGTGGATGGGGGCGACGTTCACGGACTTTCTTGCGACCGGCAATGACACGGGCGGGGCGTTCTGCCTGGTGGACGAGGAGGCGAGTCGGGGCGAGAGCGTCCCGTTGCATCGGCACCCGGACGACATCGAGTCGTTCTACGTCCTGGAAGGTGAGCTGACCATCTTCATCGAGGATCAACCGGGCGTTCGTGCCCCGGCCGGGGCTTTCGCCCACATTCCGGGAGGGACCGTTCACGGGTTCCGCGTCGAGACCGAACGGGCGCGCTACCTCATACTCACGACGCAGCGCCACGGCGAGTTCTATGCAGCCATTACCGTCGCGTCAGGACCCGGGGGCGAGCAACCCTCCCAGCCGGTCGAAGGGGCTCAGATCAAGCAGGCCGCAAGGGACTACGGCATCGAGTTCGTCGGGCCCTTGCCGGATCAGGGCACAGCCGAGTGAGGAAGGGGCCTACGGCTGGCGGGTGACGTTCGCGAGGAGGCTTTCCTTGATCTGCTCGACGATCTCGAGCGCCTCTGACCACTCGCGCTGCCAGACGTTCCGGCCGTAGATCACGCCTGACCCGCCCGCCTTCATGATGAAGCTGGTCTGCTCGAGGACCTTCTCGTCGGAGATCCTGGAGCCGCCCGAGAGCACGACGAGCGAGCGCCCGGCCGACTCGACGCACTGCCGGATGGCCTCCTCCTGGGAGACGTCCATCTCGTTGTAGGGCGCGGGGGTGAGCTTGTCCTTCTCAGGATCGATCTTGGGCATGTTGAGCTTCACGATGTCGGCGCCCATCTCCATGGCCATGCGCGCTGCGTAATCGATCGCGTAGAAGGTCGTCTGACCGCCCTTCTTGTCGAGCGCCGAGCCGCGCGGGTAGGCCCAGATGACGAGCGGCATGCCGAAGCGATCGCAGTCCTGGCGGACCTGGCGGAGCTGCTCGAGGTCCTGACCCTGCGCGGGGGAGCCGACATAGAGCGTGTAGCCGACAGCGTCGGCGCCCAGGCGTACGGCGTCCTCGACCGACGCGTTGCAGGTCGACAGCGCGTTGTCGGACCCGGGGATGTCCGTCTTGCCGTTGACCTTCAGGATCAGGGGCACCGAGCCCGCGTAGTCGGGGTAGTACTTCTCAGCCATGCCGATCTGGCAGGCGAGCGCCGAATAGCCGGCTTCGGCTGCGAGCTTGAACTGGTACTCGGGATCCTTGGAATCAGGGTTCGGGAAGAAGTCGCGCGGGCCGTGCTCAATGCCCTGATCGATGGGTAGGAGCATGAGGGTGCCGTCGCCAGGGCCGAACTCATAAAGGAGGCGGCGAAGGCGCGTGCGCTTCCCGGGTGCGAGGGTGTCGAGCAATGACTTCTGGGCGTTCAAGCTTTTGACTTCCATACAGGCGATCATAATGGGGCGCATCGCGCGCCCGGAAGCGGCTCCAAGATGATCGAACACGCATTCACAGGCCCGCCTTTCACCGTCGGGATCGAGGAGGAGTTGATGCTCCTCCAGCCCGACTCGCTCGATCTGGCCGGCGAGATCGAGGCGATCCTCGCGACGGTCCCGCCAGAGCACGAGGGTCAGGTGAAGCCGGAGCTCCTCACCTCCGTCCTGGAGATCGCCACACCCCCGTGCGCGAACATCAACGAGGCGGGAGCCGAACTTGCCGAGCTTCGCCAGATGATGGTCGAGCTGGCGGCCGATCTGAACCTGCTTGTTGGCGCGGCCGGCACCCATCCGTTCGCGCGCTGGGAGGAGCAGGCGATCGTCGACCGGCCCCGCTACCGCGAGCTGGTCGAGGATCTCGGCTACATCGCCAGGCGCGAGCTCATCTTCGGCACCCACGTTCACGTGGCAATCGACGGCGCCGACCGCGCCATCTACGTCGCGGACGGGATCAGGCGCTACCTGCCGCTGCTCCTGGCGCTTTCGGCCAACTCGCCCTTCTGGCGCGGCCACTTCACGGGAATGATGTCCTCGCGGGTTCCGGTCTTTCGGGCCTTTCCCCGCGAGGGGATCCCGCCGCATTACGGCACCTGGGAGATCTATTCCCACCGGGTCGGCCAGATGATCCGCGGCGGGGCGATCGAGGACTACACCTACCTGTGGTGGGACGTGCGGCCCCATCCGAAGCTGGGCACCGTCGAGACCCGGATCTGCGATCAGCAGACGAGCCTCGAGTCGACGCTCGCGCTGGCGGCGCTCATCGTGTCGCTCGCGCGCCGTCTCTCAAAGCTCTACGACTCGGAAGAGCCGCTCATCGAGTACCCGACGGAGCTGATCGACGACAACAAGGTTCGAGCGGCAGTGCGCGGGATGGAGGGCGAGCTCGTCGACTTTCGCGCAGGGCATCCGGTGCCGGCGGCCGAGTTCGCGAAGCGGCTGCTCGAGGAGCTTGCGGAGGATGCGGGCGAGCTCGGCTGCGCGAATCACCTCGAGACGGTCTGGAAGATCCTCAGAGATGGGACCGGCGCGCGGCGACAGCTCGCGACCTGGGAAGAGACCAAGGACTTAAAGGACGTGGTCCGCGGCTTGGTGATCGCCGACGCCTAAGCCTTATCCTCGACTCTGAGGATGGCCGGGCCTGATCTAAGCGTTGTCTGCCGCAACTGCGGCTCCGAAGTGAGCCCTTACGTCACCGAGTGCCCGTATTGCGGAACTCGCGTGAGAAAGCGGGCGCCGCGCCTGGAGCGCGAAGGCGATGAGATCAAGATGCGCGAGGGCCGGCGGGAGAAGAAGCTCCGCCGTGACGCGGAGCGCCGTGAGCGCTCGGAAGAGCGACGAGCGAGCTTGGGGCGCATGGCCTCTCGCGGCGAGGAGCTCGCGACCAGGCCGGTCGCGACCATTGCCCTGATCGCCCTTCCGGCGATCCTCTACATCGTCCTGCGCGCGACGGGATCGGTCCAGGGCGTCGTAGTCGTCGACGCGACCCAGACGTTCATCGAGATCTTCGACGCGACCTTCGGAGATGACCCCTGGCGGTATCTGATCGCGCCGTTCTTCTTCGTCAACGCCGGCTACCTGTTCATCTGCGGCGTGGGGATCGCGGCCTTTGGACCCGCGCTCGAGCGCCGCCTGGGCTCGCCGCTCACCGTTCTCCTCGGCCTCGCATGCGGCGCCCTCGGCATCCTTGCCGCGGACGGAGTGAGCGATGCGCTGGGCAACGGAGCGCACCTGGCCACTGGCGCCAACGGGATCGCGCTGGGACTCCTCGCCGCCTTTGTGGCAATTCGCGAGCCCGACCGCCGCGCCGACCCGGATGACGCGTACGACGTGATCGCGGTTGCGGTCGCCGCAGCGGTGCTTTTGGCCACGCCGATCGTCTTCCCGCTCGCCAACGTGTGGGCCGGGATCGCGGGGGCGCTGGTCGGAGGTCTCTGCGGCCTCTCGGCGACGATGGTGGGGAGGCGGGCGTGAGCAAGTTCACCCAGCTGAACGACGAGCTCCACGCATATGTGGTCGAGCATGGGTCCCGGCAGGACGAGGTTCTGGCCCGCGTTCAGGAAGAAACCGCGGCGATGGGATCCATCTCCTCGATGCAGATCGCTCCAGACCAGGGTGCGTTCATGGAGATCCTCACGCGTTCGATCGGCGCACAGGAGGCGCTGGAGATCGGCACGTTCACCGGCTACTCGGCGATCTCGATCGCCCGTGGCCTTGTGCCTGCCGGCCGTCTCTTGTGCCTCGAGCTCTCCGACGAGTACGCGGAGATTGCCGCTCGCAACCTGGAAGCGGCCGGAGTCGCCGATCGCGTCGAGATCATCACCGGCCCTGCCGGGGAAACGCTTCAGAAGCTCCCCGAGCGCGAACACTTCGACCTGGTCTTCATCGACGCCGACAAGACCAGCTACCCCGAGTATTTCGAGGAGGCGCTCAAGCGGACTCGCCCCGGCGGCTTGATCCTGCTCGACAACGTGCTCCGGGACGGGCGGGTGGTCGATCCCGACCCCGACGACGAATCCACAAATGCCCTCGTTGCGCTCAACGAGAAGCTTGCCAAGGACGAGCGGATCGATATCGCGATGCTCGCGATTGCCGACGGGATCACGATCGCTCAGAAGCGATGACTCCGCAGGAGTACTCGGAGTCAGAGCTCGAAGCGGCGATCGCCGCGCTTGAAGACCCCGAGCGCTTTCGCGAAGCGGAGGCGATGGTTGGTCAGGCTGCGCCCGCACTGGCGCGCGTGCTCGCTCAGGCGCTGGAGGCAGGCGGATGGTTTGCCGAGTCCCACGACGATGCGGCCGCGTCGGCGGCCGGGACGGAGGACGACGACGAGCGGCTCGTCGCCGTCAGGACTCTGCTTGCCGAGGAGGCCCGGGTCGGAATGCTGGTTGGCGTAGCGGTCGGTTGGGCACTGCATGAACAGTTGACAAAAACGAAAGAAGGCCAGAAATGAAGATCAAGTTCCACGGGCAGTCCTGCTTCGAGATCACCGAGGGCGACGCGACCGTCGTCGTCGACCCGTTTCTCAAGCCGAACAACCCGGTCGCCGTGCACTCAGCCGACGAGGTCGACGCAACGCACGTCCTCCTGACGCATGGCCACGCGGATCACATCGCCGACGCGGCCGGGCTCTGCAAGCGCACCGGCGCTCCCGCCGTTGCGATCGTCGAGACGGCGGGGTGGCTGGCCGATCAGGGCGTTGAGGAGACATTCGACCCAAACCTCGGCGGCACCGTGGAATTCGACTGGGGTTCCGTGAAGCTCGTCCAGGCCTTCCACACGAACACGATGCCCGGCTCAGGCGACAACCCCTTCAGCGCGGACACCGGGACTCCGGTCGGCCAGGCGGCGGGGCTCGTCATCACGATCGGCGGCAAGACGATCTACCACGCGGGCGATACATGTCTCTTCGGTGACATGGAGCTGATCGCGCGGCGCCATCCCGTCGACATCGCGATCCTGCCGATCGGCGGCCACTACACGATGGACCGCCACGACGCGGCCTTTGCCGCCGGCCTGATCGGTGCTGGAACCGTGATTCCGTGCCACTACAACACCTTCCCGCCGATCGAGACGGACGCGGAGGCGTTCAAGGCCGACGTGGAAGATCAGAGCTCATCAGAGGTCGTGATCCTGGAGCCTGGCGAGGAGTTCGAAGTCTGATCAGTCCTGCGGGCCGCGCATGAACCAGACCTTGCGGTCGCGCCAGTCGTGCGCCATAAGGGCGACGCCGGCCGCCGCGAAGACCGTTCCCACCAGACCGTGGTGTAGTCGCTGCGTCCCCACCCAGACCCGCTTGAGCTGGTCGTCGTAGTGGACCTTTCCGCGCAAATTCTCTCCTCCGATCGGAGGAGAAAAGTTTCCTCCCGATTTGCCACCGATCGGCTGATGCCGAAAAGGTCTGCGTGGGCGACCATTCATTGTCTTACCCCCCTAATCCCGGACGTCTCAGCTCGAAGCCAAGGAAGGCCTCGAGTTGAGGCATCCGTCCCACTCTTAATCTCTTCTCCGCACGCTCGCTACTTCACGGCTTAGAATCTTGTCGTGATGGCTACCGCCACCCGCTCTCAGCGCGTCCGTGTTCTGGTCGCCGATGATCACCCGATCTATCGAGAGGGCATTGTTCGCGCGGTCAAGGACCGTCCGGACCTCGAGCTCGTCGGTGAGGCCGGTGATGGGCGGAACGCGCTCGAGCAGATCAAGCTTTTGGAGCCGGACGTCGCCGTCCTCGACATCCGCATGCCGGGCCTCGAGGGAACGCAGGTGCTCTCGGCCCTGAAGCGCGACGGCAACACGACCGAGGTGCTCTTCCTATCGGCCTTCATGGAGGCCGAGCTTGCCTACACGACCGTCGCCGAGGGCGCTCGCGGCTACCTCTCCAAGGAGTCTTCGCGCCAAGAGATCTGCGACGCGATCGTCGTCGTCTCACGCGGCGACACCGCACTTGCGCCGGAGGTTCAGTCCGCGCTTGCCCAGGAGATCATGGAGCGGGAGCGCACACACGGCCGGCCCGAGCTGAGCCCGCGCGAATCCGAAGTCCTGCTGCTCATCGCCGAAGGCCTGTCGGCTCCCGACATCGCCAAGCAGATCCACCTCAGCCCGACGACTGTCAAGACCCACCTCGGGACCCTTTACGAGAAGCTCGGCGTGTCCGACCGCGCGGCGGCGGTCGCCGAGGGCATGAGGCGCGGCCTCCTCGAATGACGGACGCCGATCTCCGCGCGGAGATCGAAGACCTGCGGCGCCGGCTCGCCGAAGCGGAGGCCGAGCTCGAAGACCGTAAACAGTTCGTCGCGCAGGTCATGGAGGCCGAGGATCGCGCGCGCCTTCGCATCGCCGAGCTGATCCACGATGACGCGCTTCAGAGCCTCCTTGCCGCGAATCAGGACTTGATCGAGGCTGCGCCCGGCCGCGAGCAGGTGACGAGGGCGCACGAGGTCGTCAGCGGCACGATCGCGCAGCTCCGCGAGGCGATGGTGGCGCTCCACCCGGTGACCCTTTCCCAAGGGGGGCTCGAGCAGGCGCTCAGCGCCGTCGCGCGGCAGGCCGAGCGCCAGAGCTCAGACCTGACCGTGACGGTCGATCTGGATCCCGCCGCGGTGGGGCGAAACGACGAGCTGATTCTTGCGATCTCCCGCGAGCTCCTGTCGAACGTCGCTCGCCACTCGCACGCTCGCACCGCGATCGTCGGGGTCCATGCCCAGGAGGGGGCTGTGGAATTGTCGATTGCCGACGACGGAGAGGGCATGGCGCCGGCAAGGCGGCGCGAGGCGCTTGTCGAAGGGCACATCGGGCTCGCGTCCGTGGCTCAGCGCATCGAGGCGAACGGCGGCGAGCTCCAGCTCCGGGCTGAGCCTGGCTCAGGGACGAAGGTCTTGGCGACGCTGCTGGATCAGGAGCCGGGCCCGTAGGCCTCTGGACCTGAGATTGCTGCGCCGGGGGGCAGCGGTTCAGCAGGCGGGTCCACCACGGGAGGCGGGTCGCCAGGCACGATCACGCCGTCCGAGTCACCCGGGTTCGTCGGGATTGTGCCGCCGCCGCTGTTCGGATCGCCGACCGCGGCGTCGGTCGGCGGGTCAGCCGGAGACTCGGGAGCGGGAGTCGGCTCGGGCACGGGCTCTGGGGCGGGCGCAGCGGGGGCTTCCGCGGCTGGAGCCTGGGCCGGAGGAGCGGGCTCGGCAGGCGCCTCGGATGCGGGCTCGGGGGCCGGTGCCGCCGGTGCGCCGATCGCCGCGCCATGCATTGCCTTGTCGGCCGGGCCGACCATCGCGGTGGCGTCCTGTTCGATGCCGACGGACCGGACGGGAGTCGAATTCGAGGCGAAGTGCTGGACCTCGACCGCGCCGGCGGTCAGAAGAGCCATGCTTGCCATTCCCGCTGCGGCCTTGGCGCCAAGCGCGCCGGCACCGAGGCTGGCGGCTCCTGAGGCTCCGATTCCGAGGGCTCCTCCGCCACCGCCGGCTGCCGCAGCTCCCGAGACGCCGGCGCCACCAGCTCCGGCGCCGCCTACGCCCGCGCCGGCGCCCGCACCGGCCGAGCTGCCGGCGCCCGCCTTCGCTCCCCCGATTCCAAGCTTGGACGACAGCGTGTGCGCGAGCGCCGCAAGCGGGCCGATCGGCACCAGCGCGGCGAGCGCCTTGCCGTTCCGGCGAAGCTCCGAGCGGTAGTCGCGGCAGCGCTCGCAGTCCTTCATGTGGAATCGCGCCGGCCCCGAGACCTTCCGCAGGCCTTCGGTTGCCTCGGCGAGCTCGAGGTGAACCTCGTCGCAGGTCAGATGGCGGCCCTGGCTGGCGTCGGCCAGCGACATCCGGGCCCTGACGAGAAGAGACTTGACCGCTGGGACCGTCGTGTCCATCGCGATCGCGATCTCCTCATAGGTCAGGGCATCGATCTCGCGGAGGAGCAGCGCGCTCCGCTGCGTCTCGGGAAGTCCCTGGACGTCCAGAATGAGCGCCCTGAACTCAGCGCGCTTCTGGACCTTCTCCGCGACCGAGGTGCCGTTCTCGTGCGGGTGGACGTCCATGGAGTCCTGACCCTCCGGCACGGGCTTGCGCAGATGGTTCAAGCAGCGGTTGCGGGCGATGCGATAGAGCCAGGGCCGAGCGTTGATCGCGCGGTTGTCGCCCAGGATCGCCTTGTGCGCGGCGACGAAAACCTCCTGCAAGACGTCCTCGGCATCCTCGGCCGAGGAGAGCATTCCGCGGCAGAACGCCAGGAGGCGGATGTTGTAGCGATCCACGAGTGCTTCGAACGCGCGCTCCTGCCCATCGCGGATCATCGCGATGAGCTTCTCGTCCCCCTGGAGCCTGAGCAGCGGAGAGCGTCTGCCAAGCAGCCCGATCCGGCTTGAATGTGTAAGTGCCGACGCTTCCAAGCTCAACCCCTTGGAACACCGTAACACTGAAAAGGTTGCGGGACCAGGGCGGGAGATTGTGGCTTGATTAAGCCGACTGACGGTCTTTCAGCGGAGGCAGTGCCCGGGGCGGGACTCGAACCCGCAAGGCCCTTACGGGCAGCGGATTTTAAGTCCGCCTGCTTTCACCAGTTTGCATACCCGGGCGCCCCAGATCGTAATGGCCCTGGCACTCCCACGAACCTGCTGCTCCTGCCCACGTGAGCGGGACCCGCAGCATTGCTGTTGCCATAGCACCACCAAAGCTGCAGAAGATCCCCGGAGCGCACCGCGTGCAGGCGTCCCTCGTCTTCGAGGCATCGTGCTGGCCCGCGAAGCCGCGGCGCGATTAGCCGCTTTCGCAGTGAGCCTTCAGGCCCTCGGCGGCGCCCTTGGTCAGGTAGGTCTTGACCTGGCCTTCGACGGGACCGCGCAGGAGCATCCCAAGGACGCGGCCGGGGTCGATCTCGAGGGCGTAGACGGCCTTCGTCGTGTTCGCGTCGATCTCCGAGAGCTCCCACCGGCCGTCGACGGACTTGACGTCGCCCGACTCCTGTTTCCAGGTGAGGCCGTTCGGCTCGTTGTCGAAGGTGAAGCGCAGGATCGACTTCGACTTCTTGACCTTGACGTCGGCCTCGACCTCGACGAGCGTCGCGTGGCCCTCGGCATCGGTCTCGATCACGTCGATCCTGTCCATCGCCGGATTCCACTCGACCGCGCCAGGAACGTCGGCGGCGACTTCGTAGACCTTGGCGATCGGAGCGTCGATCTCGACTGTGTGACTGGCGGAAATCTGTCCCATGGCGTGAACCTACCCGGCTAGAGCTGGGTCCAGACCGTCTTCGTCTCGAGATAGGCGTCGAGGTTCGCGTGCCCCTTCTCGCGGCCGATCCCGGAGGCCTTGTAGCCGCCGAATGGCGCTGCCGGGTCGCCGCCGCCCCACGAGTTGATGTAGACGCTTCCTGCCTTGAGCATCGCGGCGAGCTTGTGGGCATTGGAGATGTCTCGCGTCCAGAGGCCCGCGGCCAGGCCGTACTCCGTGTCGTTGGCGCGCGCCGCGACCTCGTCGAGCTCGTCGAACGGCATCGCGACCAGTACCGGCCCGAAGATTTCCTCGCGGGCGATCTTCATCTCGTCCGAGACATCGGTGAAGAGGGTGGGGGAGACGAAGTAGCCGTCGCCGTTCTCAGGCGAGCCGCCGGCCAGGGCGTTCGCGCCCTCCGAGAGTCCGGAGTCGATGTAGCCCTTCACCCGCTCGAACTGCTCCTGGGACACCAGGGGGCCGAACTCGGTCTCGGGATCGAGGCCCGGCCCGACCTTCGCGTCGGCCGCGTACGAGGCGAGCTTCTCGGTCACCTCGTCGAACAGCTCGCTTGCGACATAGAGGCGCGAGCCCGCGTTGCAGGCCTGGCCCGAGTTGAAGTAGATGCCCTGGAAGGAGCCCTTGATCGCGCTGTCCAGATCGGCGTCCGGGAGGATGATGTTGGGGCTCTTGCCGCCCAGCTCGAGCGTCACCCGCTTGAGCGCCTTGCCGCACTTCTGCCCGATCTCGCGCCCGACCGCCGTCGAGCCCGTGAACGCGATCTTCGCCACGCCGGGGTCGTCGACGAGCGCCGCTCCTGTCTCGCCGTCACCGGTGACGACGTTGAGCACGCCGGGCGGGAACCCCGCCTCGAGCGCAAGCTCGCCCAGGCGCAGGGCCGTCAGGGGCGTCTGCTCGGCCGGCTTCAGGACGATCGGGCATCCGGCTGCCAGCGCCGGAGCGACCTTCCAGATCGCCATGAGCAGGGGAAAGTTCCAAGGGACGATCTGGCCGCACACGCCGACCGGCTCGCGCAGCGTGTAACAGAGGACGTCGCGGGCCGACACCGGGATCGTCTCGCCCTCGATCTTGGTTGGCCATCCCGCGTAGTAGCGGAGGTGGTTCACCGAGGCGGCCACGTCGCCCTTGGCCATGGCGAGGGGCTTGCCGTTGTCGAGCGACTCGAGCTCAGCCAGTTCGTTTCCGTTCGCCTTGACGAGCTCGGCAAGAGCGTTCATCAGCGCGGAGCGCTTCGCTGCATGAACTTTGCGCAGGGGGCCGTCGAGCGCGGCCTGTGCCGCCTCGACCGCTCGCCGCACATCGTCAGCGGAGCCTTGCGCGACCTGGCAGATCTCCTCGCCCGTCGAGGGGTCGACGGTTGCGAACGTTCTGCCGCCGGAAGGCTCGGACCACTCCTCGCCGATCAGGAGCTTCCCGGGTACTCGACCCAGGAAGGCTCGGGTGGCATCTGACAGGAGCTCAGCCGGTGCAGTCGTCATCGGCCGGGATCGTATCCACGACCTCCGGCTGGGCAGGCGATTCGGCAGCTTCACCTTCGGCCGGCGGAGTCTCAGACACGGGCGGCGGTGGCGGCTCCTCGACGGGCGGTTCCACGCATACCGGCGTCTCGTCGCGGGGGTCGGGCAGGGTTCCACCGTCGATCACAGGGTCCTCAGAGGTGACCTGCTCACCCTCATCGTCGCGACCGGTGCCCGTTCCCTGATCGGGCGCAGCCTTGACGACGCCCTGCACCTTGCCGGACATCGACGTGGAGCGGTCAAGCACCTCGGGCGTTCCGTCGTCCTCCTCACCGGGAGGCGTGCCATAGGCAGTGACCGAGACCGAGTAAGTGCCCGAGCCGGCGTATGGGACCCAGACGGAGGTGCCCTGGCCGGCTGTTTCGCCCATGTCGATGACGGAGCCGTCGGCGCTGGTGACGCTCACCGAGTAGCTGTCGGCGCCCTCCAGGCTGTTCCAGCCGGCGTTGATCTTGCACATGACCTGAGTGTCGGCGAGCCCGCATGAGTCGAGGGAGGCGGTGACGCTCAGCCCGGGCGAGCCGGACCCTTCGGCGCCTCCGCCGTCCAGGGCGAGCGCGGGGATCGGGACCGCAAGAGCGATCAGCGCGAGGCCGAGAGTCCGCTTTCCGATCATCCCTTGCCTCCGGTCGGCAGGAACGAACCCTGGACCAGGTCGACGCCCTCGATCGCGTCAGAGGGAGCGCTCGCCTGGTGCGTCGTGGCCAGGTAATACCAGTTGTCTTCAGATGCCCTCAGAACGACCTCGTAGGTCGGCGAGCCCTCTGGCACGTTCTTGGGCGCCAGGGTGATCGAGCTCGCCTCGACCGACGGCCCCACGTTTCGCTCGACCACCGTGGCACTTCCGGCCAGCGTCTCGAGCTGCTGAAGCGAGGTCGATTCGAAGGTGGCGAAGTCGAGCTTCGGGTCTTCCTGGATCCAGAGAGTGGCATCGGCGGTTCCATCCGAGGAGACAGCGGCGAACGTCGCGCCGGCTGCCGGGTTCACGCGATCCCAGCCCGCGGGGAGCGCCAGAGAGAAGGTGGATTCGGCGACGAGCTGGGCATCGGCGGGGACCGCGGCCTTCTCGGCCCCATTGCCCTTGGCGGCCTTGGCATCGCTCTTCGCTGCAGCGGGAGATTTGTCGTCCTTCGCCGCAGGAGGAGTCTTGTCGGGCTTCGTGGCCGCCGCGGTTGCGGCTGCCTCCGGAGCCGGCGCGTCGTCGCCGTTGAAGAGACTCAGGATCGCGAAGACGGCAATGGCGGCGACCGGAACGGTGAGCCAGCGCCGATCGACGCTTGACGGCATCGAGGGGGCTTTGAGCCTCCCCCTCGGCAGCGAGATCGCGGGAAGTGCAGGAGCCATGGCGCGGAGTCGCTCGCCCATGCCTGGTCGGACCTCAAAGACCTGGGTCGTCTCGCAAAGGTGCTCGCAGTGCTCGCAGACGATTCGGCGAACAGAGCGGAGAGGTAGCGCAGCCGGCAGGCTCACGCGTGTCTTTGCGGCGCAACCCGAGTGCGTCGCCACGACCACGCGCTTCGCCCCGCCTGGGGCAGGCAGAGGAAAGCCCCCATTCGCCGTTGCCGGAATCACGTATTTGTCATCGGGTTTGTGTCGCTAGGGCTTTAGGCGTCGCAGCGCGCAAAGAAGCCTGGGAGAATGAGCCCATGGCCGTAACCGCGCTTCGCTGGGCGTATCGTCGCCTGGGGCGGCACTATCCGCGCGTCTTCTTGGTGCTGGAGCTCCAAACCGTTTATCCGGTGATTCTTGGCACTTACGCCCTGTTTTCCTTCTATTACGACGGCTCAACCGGCGAGTTCTTCACGCTCTTCGGCATTACCTGCGGACTGGCTGCGATAGCCATCGTGGTCGCCTGTTTCAGGACGTTCCCGATGCTCCGGCCGCTCGAGCTCTGGATTGCAGGGACGAGAGACGAGCGCACGACCGCCGAGGCTTGGGCCGCCGCGGTGAGCTTCCCATGGCGGATGATCCGCTCGAACGTCTTCGTCCCGGCGTTCATCGTGCTGATCCCGTCGGCGATCGCCTCGGTGATGCTTTTAGACCTCGACTGGACGGCGGTCTTCCCGTTTATCGCCGGCTCCGCAGTCGCTCTCGCCTACGCCTCGATGCTCCACTACTACGCGCTCGAGATCGGGCTCCGGCCCCTGCTCGTCGACATCAACCAGCAGGTTTCGCCGCGAACCGACGCAAACGTCACGACGATCTCCCTGAAATGGCGTCTCCTCCTGACGCTGCCGATGATCAACGCCATCACCGGCATGACGGTCGCCGCGCTCACCTCGGAAGGGGGCGGAGGAGCTTCCTTGGGTCTCGACGTCGGCATCGCCGTAGGCGTCGCCACCACGATCGCGCTCGAGCTGACGCTCCTGGTCACTCGCTCAGTTCTGCGTCCGCTCGCAGATCTCCAGGAGGCGACCGAACGGGTCCTCGAGGGTGACTTCGACGTGACAGTTCCGGTTACGACGGGCGATGAGACAGGGGACCTCGCGGCGTCGTTCAACGCCATGATCCAGGGGCTCGCGGAGCGCGAGCGGATCCGGGACGCCTTCGGCACCTATCTCGATCGAGAAGTCGCCGAGTACATCCTCTCGGACGAGTTCGACGAGGAGGGAAGGGAGCTGGAGGTATCGGTGCTCTTCACCGACGTCCGCGACTTCACCGGCTTTGCTGCCGGGGCCGAGGCGAAGGAGGTCGTCGCGGCGCTCAACCGGCTGTTCGAGGTGGTCGTCCCGGTCATCTCGCGCCACGGCGGCCACGTGGACAAGTTCGAGGGCGACGGCCTCCTCGCCGTGTTCGGTGCTCCCGCGCCCTACCGCGACCACGCGAAGCGGGCGACCCGCGCCGCGATGGAGATCTGCCGCAGGGTCAACGAGCGCGGCGAGGCCGGTGAGCTGACCGTCGGCGTCGGCGTCAACACGGGCAGGGTCGTCGCGGGAGCCGTCGGCGGCGCGGGCAGGCTGAACTTCAGCGTCATCGGCGATGCGGTCAACGTCGCCGCACGGGTCGAGGCCGCGACGCGCAAGCTCGACCGCGACGTTCTCATCACCGCGGCTACAGCGGAGGCCCTCGGCGAGGACGTTCCGCTGGTCGAGGAGGGTCCCTACGACCTGAAGGGCATCGCCGAGCCTGTCGAGCTCTTCGCCGTGGAGTCGCCGACGAAGGAGGCCGAAGAATCGGATCTTTCGCTTCTTGACCCGGAGCCCATTCTTGCCGTGGCAGGCCGGGTGCGCAGGGGCTTCCTGCGACGATCTCGATAGTTGAAGGCCTTCGCCTTACTCGCCGCGAGCGCGCTCGCCTGCGCTTTTGCCTCGTGTGGCGAAGGCACGAAACGGCCCGAGCTCCAGCCCGTCTATCCGACGGCGGGCGCGAACTCGAAGAAGCCGAACGTCGTCGTTGTGATGACCGACGACCAGGATGTCGCCTCGCTCGACGTGATGCCGATCGTGAAGCGCACACTCACGAGGCGCGGGGTCACGTTCGAGAACACGTTCGCGAGCTACCCACTTTGCTGCCCGTCGCGAGCGACCTTTCAGACCGGTCAGCACGCACACAACCACGGCGTGCTCTCGAACAAGCCCCCCGAGGGCGGCTATCCGGCGTTCGACCCCAGCGAGACGCTCCCGGTATGGCTCGACCGGGAGGGCTATGAGACCGCCCATTTCGGGAAGTACCTGAACCACTACCTGAAAGACGACGAAGTCCCGCCCGGGTGGGATCGCTGGTTCGGGGTCGTCGAGCCCGCGTCGCGCTACTTCAAGGTCCATGTCAACGACCAGGGGACGCTTACGAGGTTCGGCGGGAAGGACCCTGACCTCTACTCGACGGACCTCTTCACCGACCGTGCGGTCGAGTTCATCGAAGAGCGGGAAGGCGAGCCGTTCTACATGTCGATCGGCTATGTGGCACCTCACGTCGGGAAGTCGTTTCAGGAGTTCGGCCACTGCGACGAAAAGGGCCCGGAGCCGGCCCCTCGGCACCTGGGGATGTTCGATGAGAAGGAGATCCCGCGGGGGCCCGCCTTCAACGAGAAGGACGTGACCGACAAGCCCAGCGATGTCCAGGACCGCGGCAAGGTGTCCGGCGTCGTGCTCGCGCAGAAGACGGACAAGTATCAGTGCCGGCTCGAGGCCCTCCAGTCCGTGGACGAAGGAGTCGGGCAACTCGTTGATGCGCTCAGAGACGCCGGCGAGCTCGACGACACCTACATCATCTTCGTGTCGGACAACGGCTTCATCCAGGGAGAGCACCGCATCGAGGGCGGCAAAGCCGTCCCTTACGAAAGCGCGATCCACATTCCGATGATCGTGCGCGGCCCCGGAGTCGCGAAGGGCAAGGTCGCGCCCGCGCTCATCTCCAACGTCGACGTCGTACCGACGCTCCTCGAGCTGACCGGCGCAGAGCCCGAGCTGGTCCAGGACGGCCGCTCATTTCTCAAGAACCTTCGCCGCCCGAGCAAGCTGGACGGGCGCGCGGTCCTGATCGAGTCCCGCTACCAGCCCCAGAACTTCACAGGCGTCAGGACGAACCGCTTCCTGTACGTGGAGCGAGAGACGGGCGAGACCGAGCTCTACGACCTGAGGAGGGACCCGGATCAGCTCGAAAACATCCGGATCGACCCCTTCTACAGCGCGGCGCGCGAAACCCTGGCCGACCTTCTCGATCGACTCCGTGTGTGCGAGGGCGGGGCCTGTTCGGTCTTGCCGGCGCTCGAGCTCGGGGTAAGGCGGTCGGCCGAACGGGCTGCCTGCAGAGCGGGCCGCGCCGAGGTTGCGATCCATGGCTCCGATGCAGGATTGCTGAGAGGGACTCGGATTGCCGGGAGCGGCAGGGACAGGGTCTTTCGCGGCGATGGTCCGTGGCGAGTCGACCTGAGCGGCAAGGAGGTCGTTGCGGACGCGGAGCTCGTGGACGGTCGCATCATGCGGCTGTCGGCGCCCGCCGGGAAGTGCGAATAGCATCCGCGCCGATGGCAGCCACCGAGGAGACAGCCACCGCGTCCGTCCACGGCGGGCGCCTCGTCGCCCGCGCTCTCAAGTCGCGCGGCGTGGAGCACCTCTTCACGCTTTCGGGCGGCCACCTCTTCTCGATCTACGACGGGTGCAAGGAAGAGGGCATCGAGATCGTCGACGTCCGCCACGAGCAGGCGGCGGTGTGGGCGGCAGAGGGTTACGCGAAGGCGACACGCAAGCCTGCCGTTGCCGCGCTCACGGCCGGCCCCGGCGTGACGAACGGCATGAGCGCGATCGCGGGGGCCTTCTACAACCGCTCTCCCATCACGATCCTCGGCGGCCGCGCCCCCGAGATGCGCTGGGGCTCCGGCTCGCTCCAGGAGATCGACCACGTCCCCTTCGTCGAACCGCTCGTCAAGGCGGCGGACACCGTCAAGGACACGGCCGAGATCGCTGCGCGCACCGCCGCGGCAATCGATCTCTCGATGGCGCACCCCTCGGGCCCCACCTTCCTGGACTTCCCGCTCGACACGGTCTTCAACGCCGCAAAGGTGTCTGACACCGCGCCAGCGGTGTCAGACACCACGTTCGAGGCACCGGAAGGCATCGAAGAAGCGGCGAAGCTCCTCGCGGAGGCAGAGCGCCCCGCGATCATGGCCGGCACGGGCCTCTACTGGGCGCGCGGGGAGGACGAGCTGCGCGCGCTGGCCGAGGCGCTCGGAGCGCCGGTCTTCCTCAACGGCATGGGCCGCGGCTGCTTGCCCGCCGACCACGAGCTCGCCTTCTCGCGCTCACGAGGCCACGGCCTGAAGGAGGCCGACGTGGCCATCGCGATCGGCCTGCCGCTCGATTTCCGGCTCGGGTTCGGCGGGTCCTTTGGCGAGGAGACCAAGCTGATCTGGCTCGACGCGGCGCCCAACGAGCTCGATCGCAACCGCAAGCCCGACGTCGAGCTGGTCGGCGGTATCGCGCCGACCCTGGCTGCGATCCGCGAGGCGGCGTCTGGCGCCGATCCGTCCCGGACTGCGTCATGGGTCGAGGCCGTACGAACCACCGAGGACGAAAAGCGCGCCGCGGAGACGCCGGAGCTCGACGACGATCGCGCCCCTCTTCACCCGATGCGCGTCTATAAGGGCCTCGCGGAAGTGCTCGACCGCGACGCGATCGTGATCGGCGACGGCGGCGACTTCGTCTCGTATGCGGGCAAGGTCGTCTCGACCTACGAGCCGGGGACTTGGATGGACCCCGGGCCGTTCGGCTGTCTCGGCGCCGGCCCCGGCCAGGCGATCGGCGCCAAGATCGCGCATCCGGACCGCCAGGTCTGCCTGCTCCTGGGCGACGGTGCGTTCGGTTTTTCAGGAATGGAGTTCGACACTATGGCCCGCCACGGAATCCCCGTCGTCGGCGTGATCGGGAACAACGGGATCTGGGCACTCGAGCACCACCCGATGATGTTCCTCTACGGCTACTCGGTGGCCGCGAAGCTGCGACCCGAAACGCGCTACGACCAGGTCGCCGAGGCTCTCGGCTGCCACGCGGAGCTCGTGCGCGAGCCGGACGAGCTGCGCCCGGCGCTGGAGCGGGCTTTCGAATCCGGCAAGCCCGCCCTGGTGAACGTCCTCACCGATCCCGAGGTCGTCTATCCGCGCAAGTCGAACCTCGCGTAAGCGCTCAGATCGCGCGCTCGGCGCGGCGCAAGCCGGTAATCGCCCAGACGCCCATCAGCACCGCGAGCCCCAGGGCCGCGCCGTAGGCGAGGAGAGCTTCGGGCGAGCCGCCGATGATCCACTCGCGGGACGCCTCGAGCACCGCGGTAAGTGGGTTGAAGTCGGCCGCGAAGGCAACCCACCCCTCGAGTAGGTCGCGCGGGACGTAGACCGGCGCCGTGAAGATGAGGAGGAACGCTGGCAGCTGGATCAGCGGCGCCGCCTGCATCGTCCGCATGCGCATCGCGACGCCGCACGAGAACAAAAGCGCGGCGATGTTCGTGAGCATCGCGACCGAGATCGTCTCGGTGACGTCAAGCCCGGACCCGGTGACTTCCGCGCCGGCGATGAGCGCGATCACCGTGACGACGCTCCAGACGATCATCGCGCGAACGAGCGCCGAGATGGTGTAGCCGATGACGATGGAGGTGTGTCCGCGCGTCCCGAGCATCAACCTACGAGCGAAGCCCGACTCGAAGTCGGCGGCGATCGAGAAGCCTGCGAAGACGCCGCCGAAAACCGCCGACTGGATCAGCACGAACACGTACTGGAAGGTCGTGTAGCTGGGGTAGTCGAAGCCGGGCGTGTTCGACACGGCCACGAGGCCGCCGGCGAACGCGACGAAAAAGAAGACGGGCATCAGCATCGACGGCAAGAGGAACGCCGGGTTGCGGAGCATCTTGTAGAGGAGGCGCCAGGCGATGGCCCAGGAGGCTCGGGCGTGTCGAACGAGCCTCTCTCTCATGTCCGCTCCATTCGGGTTCCGAGGGCGGAGGTCGCGGCCCAGATGCCGATGGCGAGGATCGCGAAGCCGATCCCGAACCCGAGCGCCAGCGCTTCGCCGTCCCAGCCTGTGATCAGGAGGCTGCGGTACGCCTCGATGATGTAGCTGACCGGATTGACGGTGGCGATCGCGTGGAACCAGTCGCGCTCGAGGAGGTTCCGCGGCAGCGCGCCCGACGAGAGAAAGAGGAGGACGAACATGAGGGGGAAGACCCCCTGGACCTTCTCGGCATTGCCGGTCCGGAGGCCCACCGTCATGCCGAGCGAGCCAAACGCCACCGCGATCAGCATCGCGAGCGCGAACATCACGAAGATGCCCAGGATCCCGGCCGCGAAGTCGGCTCCGAACGCCAGGCCCACGGTGAGAAAGACGAAGCCCTGCGTGATGCCGAGGACCATCGTTCCGGCGAGCTGCCCGGCGATCAGCGCCGGGCCATGAAGGGGCGTCAGCTGGAGTCGGTTGAAGAACCCGCGCTCGATGTCCTCGGCAATGGACTGGCCGGCACCCATCGTTGCGAAGAGGGCGCCCTGCATGAAGGTGAGGCCGAGCGCAAAGGTGAGATACGAGTCGGTCGGGAAGCCGGGCAGGTTCGTCGCCGCCGCGAGCCCCGACGAGTTGATCGCGAGCAGGAAGAGCGGAAAGATCATGCTCGTCACGACGACCGCGGGCTGGCGGATCGTGCGCACGATCGATCGCCTGGCCAGGTGGCCCACCTGCACGAGCATGCCGGTCTCCGCGCCGGTGCGCGGAAGGGTGGCGGCGGCCGTCGTCAAGCGCTCACGGCCTCCATCTCGCCAGTGGAACGTGGCTCTTCGGCTTCGTCGCCGGACTCGGAGCCCTCGAGGCGTTTGCCGGTCTTGGCCAGGAAGACGTCGTCGAGGGTCGGCGCGTGGATCTCGAGGTTGGTCACGCCGATGTTCTCCGCGTCGAGCGCACGGACGACGGGCGCCAGCTCTTCCGCTCCTTCGCGGAGGCGGACGCCAATCGCGCCGAGGGCCGCGGGAGCAGGCTCGCCGAACTGCGCAAAGACCCGCTCCATCCGTTCGAGGTCGTTCTCGTCGGCAGGAATCGCTTCGACGGTTGGGCGGCCGATCTCAGCCTTGAGCGAGTCGGGCGTTCCCTCGGCGACGATGCGGCCGGTGTCGATGATGCCGACGCGCTGAGCGAGCGCATCGGCCTCCTCGAGGTACTGGGTGGTGAGGAAGACCGTGACGCCGTTCTGGCGCGATAGGCGCGTCACCTCGTCCCAAAGCGCGGTTCGGCTCTGGACGTCGAGACCCGTGGTCGGCTCGTCCAGGAAGAGCACTCGAGGCTCGTGGACCAGCGCGAGCGCGAGGTCGAGCCGGCGCTTCATGCCTCCCGAGTAGCCGCCGACCTTTCGGCCCGCCGCTTCGGACAGGCCGACCCTCTCGATCAGCTCGTCGCCGCGCCGCTTCGAATCCGCCTTCGTCAATCCGTGCATGCCTGCCTGAAGCCGCATGTGCTCGCGGGCAGTGAGAAACGGGTCGAGCGCCGCCTCCTGGAGGGCGACGCCGATCGAGTCGCGGACGTCGGGGCCTTCGTTGACGACGTCGTAGCCGGCGACCCGCGCCGTGCCCGAGGTGGGGGGCAGAAGGGTCGTCAGCATGTGGACGGTGGTCGACTTTCCCGCGCCGTTGGGGCCGAGGAAGCCGTAGATCTCGCCTGGCTTTACCTCGAGGTCGATCCCGTCGACCGCCCGCGGGCCCTTCTTGAACTCGCGGACGAGCTGTTCAACCTCGATGCCGTTGTCGTATGGGTGGTCGGAGCTCACTTGGATCCTTAATAACTTGACATATTCAACTATCGGCAATCTACAGTATCATTCCCCTCAATGAACTCCACGGGCACGACAAGCGAGGCGGCCGAGGCGTGGGGCGCTCTCGCCGAGCTCTTCTTCAAGCACGGCCGTCCGAAGATCATGAGCGCCGGCCAGGATCTGGCGCTGTCGCCGCCCCAGGGGATCGTGCTCCGCTTCCTGGACCAGCCTCGCCCGATGGGTGAGCTGGCGGCGCTTATGCACTGCGACAACTCGAACATGACCGGCATCGTCGACCGGCTCGAGGAACGCGGCCTGGTGCGTCGCGCTTCAGCCGAGGGAGACCGGCGCGTCAAGCTGATCGAGCTGACGGACGAAGGCGCGAGCGTTCGCCAGGAGATGGCTCGCCGCATCGCGGAGCCCCCCGAGCCGATCACCGATCTCTCCGTCGCCGACCAGAAGGCGCTCCGCGACATCCTTCGGCGCGCCCTCGACCGGTAAAACTCCCCTCTATGGAGATTCGCGAAGCGACCGTCGAGGACATCCCCGCGCTCATGCCGCTGTTCCGGGGTTACTTCGACTTCTACGAGTCCGATCCAGACGACGCGGACGTCGAGGTCCTCCTTCGCGAGGTGATCGCCCTTCCCGAGACCGAGGCCTACCTGCTGGTCGCGACCGACGATGAGGGCAAGGTCGTCGGCTTTGCCAACAACGACTGGAAGTGGTCGAGCCTGCGCGGCAAGAAGATCGTCTTGATGGACGACCTGTTCGTCCACCCCGATGCTCGCGGCGGCGGTTATGCGGACGCGCTGATCAAGGCCGTGGCCGACGTCGCACGGAAGCACGGCGCGCCGAACATCCTCTGGTACACGGCGCACGACAATGTCCGCGCTCAGACCGTCTACAACCGCGTCGGCGGCGTGCCGGGCGACTACAAGGAGTACGAGCTCGAGCTCTAGGGCTCGACGACCTCGAACTGGCTCATGAGGCCGTGGTCCTCATGGTCGAGCATGTGGCAGTGCATGACGTACTTGCCGGTGTAGTCCGAGATCTTGCCGGCGATCGTGATCGACTCGAACGGGTCGAGGAAGAAGGTTTCCTTCAGACAATCCTCCTCGGGCGGGGGAGGGCCGGGCGGATCTGAGCCCTGGCTTCGCTCGAGCGCGTACCAGTCGGTGTGGTGCGGATGCATCATGTGCGCGACGTTCGTGTTGTTCGAGATCCGCCAGACGACCACTGAACCGAGCTCGGGCTTGGTCTCGACCCTGGCTGGATCGAAGGTCTTCCCGTTGATCCGCCATGGGTTGCCGGCGAACCCTCCGGAGACGTTCCATTGGAAGTCGACCGGACTGGCGGCCGAGACGCCTTCAGCCCAGTCCGGGAGGGGCGGCAGGTCGAGATCCTGCGGTTCGGCCGTGTCGTCGGAAAGCGTCTCGTCCGCGACCCGGAACTGCATGATCGGCCCGTTGAACGGCTTCGAGCCGAGCGCACCCTCACCGTCATCGCGCGGGCCGCTTCGGAGCACGAGGTCCTCGCCCTGCGCTGCCGCGAAGTCCACGATCACCTCGGCGCGCTCACCGGGCCCGAGCAGGACCTTGTCGCGCGGCAGCGCTTCGGGCATCAGGCCCGACTCGGTCGCGATCTGCGCCATCGGCGGCGCGCTCGGCCCCTCGAAGTAGAGGTTGTAAGCGCGGAAGTTCGAGGCATTGAGGATCCGGATTCGGTGGCGCTGCGCCGACACCGGGTGATACGGAAGCACCGCCCCGTTGACGAGAACGTGCTTGCCCTGGGCGCCATCGTCGGGAGGGACGAGGCGAGCGAATGGGTCCTTGAGCTGGTTCTTCGAGTCGAACTCGCGGTCGGCGATCATCAGCGGCAAGTCGCGGTCGCCGCGAGGCAGGGGCAGCGCGAGGTCGACCGCGTCCTCGGTGATCCACATGCCGGCGAGCCCGCGCCAGACGTTCTCTCCTGTGCGGTCGAGGCGATGGTCGTGATACCAGTGCATGGCCGCCCGCTCGTCGGCGCCGGCCTCGGTGAAGTCGTAGCGATACTCGCGCGCGGAGCCAGGCGCGATCAGGACATCGTTGCCGGACTCCCGCTCCGAGAGTCCAGGGGAGATGTCGCAGTAGAACGAGCGTGGCTGGGAGCGCGTCAGGCCGCCGGGCTGGCCGTCGTCCTTCGAGCGGGTGTGCGCGCCGTGGAGATGGACCGTGAGATCGCCTGCCTTCTTCGGCAGCCGGTGCTTGAACCTCACCGTCGTCCGCTCGCCCGAGGGTCGGCGGATCGTCGGGCCGGGGAATGTCCCGTCGTAGGTCCACATCTTCGTCTTCGCGGCCGGGGAGGACCTTCACCTCGGCCGGCACGATGGGGATCGTCAGGTTCGCGCCGGTCAGCTCGCGCGGAATCGGGAGCTGCCGAACGAAGGGCTCAGGCGGCGCGGCGAGTGCCTGAGCGGAACGAGTGCCGCCCGCCGGGCGCAGCCACGCCGGCAGTGCCAGCGCGGCCGCGCCCGTGGCGGCTCCGAGTACGAACCGGCGACGGCGAAAACGTCGCTCGTCGCCGGCCTCCATCAACTACCTGACCGGGACGCCGATCGAACCCTGCATCTCCGGATGGACGATGCAGAAGTAGTAGAGCGTCGACCCGGGTGTGGCGCTGACCGTACGAGTCTCGGACTCGCCCTTGGTCTCCGTGAACCACGTGTCGCCCTTGACCTCGTCGCTGAAGGACTTGTCCCATCCTTCGAGGCCCTTGTCCACGTTCGGCTTCCTGACGACGAACTGCTTCGAGACGTCATGCGCCTTGAAGACGTTCACGCAAACCGGGAGCTTGATCTTCGCGCACTTCTTCATCTGATCCTCGGTGACAGGGATGCTGCCTTCCTCGACCAGGGAGAAGGTGTGCGGTCCGATCTGCTTCGGCTTGGTCTTGTTGACGATCTTCAGATCCTGACCCGGGGCGACAGACTCGTCGCCAACGAAGGCCGGAGGGCCGGCCTGAGGATCGAAGACCATCTTGATCTTCGCGGGTTCGAGACCCTGCTTAGCGGAATCGGCGGGAGCCGACGAAACGAGCGTGAGACCGAGCGCGGCCACAGCACAAGTGCTGACCGTGCCTGCCCACAGCTTCTTGGAACGAATGTTCACTGTTGAACCCTCCTGCGCAGGTCAAGCTGCGCATGTCGATGACACACGGCCCCGCGGTTCGCCTGCTCATTCGAGCCCCCTACTGACGCCCCCAGTGCCGACTGGCGGAGATTCTAGAACAGATCTGGGCGTCAGCGGTCGTCCTGGAGGATGATTCCGAGTCGAAGCTCTGCGGAGCCGTTCCAGTCCTTCGCGTTCCAGACCAGCCCGGCCTGGATGATGGCCAGAATTGTCAGCAAGATCCACCCGAACTCGAACCCGACCAATCCCGCGGCAGCCGCGAGAAGCATCGGCGCCTGAACGAGCGCGAAGCGGGCGACGAGGAGTGTGGGGTCCGGTGCGGTCGAGCCAGGACCGGTGTTGGCAGGCCGCAGAAGCACCGCCCATTCGCCCGGGGTCTTGCCCCGCCACAGGAGCGGGATGACAAGGAATGTCACCGTGCCTGGGACCAGGACGAGCGCGAACGCCCGCAGTGCCTGGGAGCGGATGCTCTCCGAGACGAAGAGCTGCCCGCGCGTGGCGTCGAGCAGCAGTCCCAACATCGCCAGGAGCGCGAAGCCGGCGGCGACGATCATTGCCACGTTGCAGAGGGCGGCAAGGAACCGCCGCCTCGGTGTCACCCGCCGGAGCTCCGATTGCGCGGTCGGCGTCGACTGGCCCGGGACGAGCGCGAGGAGCGGCGCGCAGAAGGCGCCGATCGCCGCGCCAAGCGTGTTCGTGATCAGGTCCGAGGTCGAGAAGAAGCGGTAGGCACAGGGGTAGAGGCCCCAGTCGCCGGTGAGCTGGGTCAGCTCGATCGCGAGTGACACGCCGGCGCCGATTGCGACCGTGGCCAGAAAGCCGCGCTTCAGGAGGTGGCGGACGAACATCCCGAGTGGGATGAAGAGGAGGACGTTCAGCGGCAGGTCCTGAACATCGGCATTACGAAGCGCCGCGCCCAGGCCGCCCGCTGAGTACTCCGACCTCGCCTCGTTCAAGACGTGGGTTGGATCGAGCTTCGCGTTGACCCCGAAGAACTGGCAGAAGTCGGGCGATACCGGCCGGAGCGGCAATACAACAGCAAACGCGAGGCCGACCAGGTAGAGGGCGAAGAGGCCGGCCAGGAAAAGCTGGCCGGGGCCGAGGGATCCGTGGCGCCGGTACTGGAGAGCCACATAAGGCAGCGCAGCGCCGGCGGCGATCAGCGGGAAGATCGCGATCGCCGCATAGATCGGAGCGAGCCGGCTCAAGTCGTGGCGGCGGCCTCGAGCGCGGCGCCGTAGAGAATGTCGTGCTCCGACACCTCGATCTCCGACAGGCCGAAGGCGCGCATCACCTGAATCAGGATCACGACGCCGGCAACGATCGTGGGCGCTCTGCCGCGGTGGAGACCGGTCACCTCGAGCCGCTCCTCGAGCGTCTTGGCGGCGAGCTGCGAGTGCATCCGCTGGATGGCTGCAAGCGAGAGCCTGGAGCCATGCACCGCTTCCGGGTCGTATGGGTCCAGCGCTTGATCGATAGCCGCCAGCGAAGTCGGCGTGCCCGCAACGCCGATGCCGGCGCGGGCGCGAGCAAAGTCCGAGCCTTCAAGAGCACCGTCTATCAACGTTCGGACGTCGTTGGCGAGGGTCTCGAGTTCGCCCTGCTCAGCCGGGTCATGCGAGATGTGCCGCTCCGTGTGCCGAACTGTGCCGGCTTGAAGCGAAGCGTGAAACGACATCTCGGAGCCGGTGCCCACGACCAGCTCGGTCGAGCCGCCGCCGATGTCCACCACGAGGACATCGTCGGCTTCAGGCCGGTGCTGAGTCGCGCCTAAATAAGTGAGGCGGGCCTCGTCGTCTCCCGAGAGGACCCGGGCGTCGAGCGCGAACCGCTCCCGCAGCTCGCCGCAAAACGCGCCTCGGTTGTCGGCGTCGCGCACGGCGGAGGTTGCGATCGCGACCGTCGCGTCTGGCTCGTGCGGCTTCATCAGCTCGAGGTAGTCCGAGACGGTCGAGCAGACATCCTCGATCGCCTCGCTCGAGAGTTGCCCGGAGGTGTCGACCCCGCGGCCGAGCCGGGTCACCGTGGACTGACGCTCCAGCTCAGTGATCTCTCCGTCCTCGACGTCCGCGACCAGGAGCCGCGTCGAGTTGGAGCCCATATCGACGACTGCCACACGCATTCGGGCGGAGCGTAGTGACGGACCGCTTCCCTTTAGGCTGCGATCGTGATCTGGTTTCTCCGCCACGGTGACGCCGAGGACGGCGACGGCGACGACTGGGCGCGCGAGTTGACCGAGAAGGGAAGGCGCCAGTCGACGGCTGCCGGGGAGGCTCTGGCGGCGCTCGACGTTGAGATCGACGCGTGTCTCACGAGCCCACGGATTCGAGCCCGCCAGACCGCGGAGCTCGCTTGCGAGGCTCTCGACGTCGAACCAGAGATCTCGGACGAGCTCTCAGGAGGCGACTTCGAACCGGCGGCGCTTACTGCCGGTCGAGGCAACGTTCTGCTCGTAGGCCACGAGCCTGACTTCTCGCGAGCGGTCGGCGATCTCACCGGCGCGCGCATCGAGATGAAGAAGGGTGGCCTCGCGGCGGTAGACGGCTCGACGCTCGTCGCGCTCCTGAAGCCGGGGCAGATCAAGCGCTTGGCCTGAGTTGTCTTGCTACGGTTTCAGGTACGCCGCGGGGTGGAGCAGTCAGGTAGCTCGCCGGGCTCATAACCCGGAGGTCACAGGTTCAAATCCTGTCCCCGCTATAGCCGTCACTGCCAGCCGCTTGAAGTCGGCCGGCTTGTCGTCCAAGTCAGGCGCGGAGAGTAGGCTCGCCCGCCAGTGCAAGTGACCGACAAGGAAATCGTGGTCACCGGCGCCTCTAGCGGGATCGGCGCCGCGATCGCACGGGAGCTGGCAAGCCGCGGTGCTCGGGTCACGCTCGTTGCCCGTAACCGTGACCGGCTCGAGCGCCTGGCCGCGGAGCTCGAGGCCGTCGGTGGGAGCGTTCGGGTCGAACCGGCCGACCTCTCGCAGCTCGACGACGTCGAAGCGCTGGCCGGCCGGGTCCTCGCCGCTGCTGGGGCGCCCGATGTTCTCATCAACAACGCCGGCGCTGGACGCTGGCGGGCGATCGATGAGACTAGTCCAGGCGAGGCGACCCAGATGATGGCTCTTCCCTACCTAGCCGCGTTCGAGCTCACACGGGCGCTGGTGCCGTCGATGATCGCCAGGGGGAACGGACGGGTCGTGTGCATGACCTCGCTCTCGGCCTACACCTACATCCCCGGCGCGACCGGGTATGCGGTCGCTCGGTGGGCGATGCGTGCCTTCGCGAGCCAGCTGCGGGAGGACCTGCGCGGGACCGGCGTCGGTGTGACGCTGATCGCCCCTTCCGAGGTCGATTCCCCGTATTTCGAGAACAACCCGGGCTCGCGCGAGCGCATCCCGCGGGCGGTCGTGCTGCTCGGCGGCGCTGTTACACCCGAAGTAGTGGCGCATGCAACGGCCGACGCGATCGAGCGTGACCGTGGGGAAGTGATCGTGCCGCGCAGGGCCGAGGTCATCGTGAAGCTGACGCCGCGGCCCGTTCTCAACTGGCTGGTCCGACGCACGGGCTGGCGCCGGGGCGGAGGACAAAGGCGCTGAGGCCGCTGTCGGCTATGCCGATGGCCGGCTCTCCGCGCTTGTTCAATGAGGTCGCCGCGTCACTCAGGCCACTCGGATACGGTGACGCTGACGCGTCGTATCCCGCGAATAGGTGCTCTCCTGCACGAGGGACTTGCTTCCGGGTGAGCGTCCCGGCCGGACCGCCGAACTTACCCGCGCCTGCGCGCGCCGCCCGGCTCCGGGGCTCGAACCTCCAACCGGTCGCACACCGCACGCCGGGCGCGCTCGAGGGCCTCGCGATCGTCGAACAGCATGAACGCTGCGTTAGCACCCAACATCACGGAGTCGATCTCGAAGGCGATCTGTTCGGGATCGGCGTCCGCATCGATCTCGCCGCGCTCCTGCGCGTCGCGGATCCGGTCCACGACGATTTCGAGCCATTCGGTGTGGAACTTCTGGATCCGGGCCCTGACGGGGCCGGCGTCGCGCGCGTCGAACTCAGCCGCTGCTGCCGCGAAGAAGCAGCCACCAGGAAAGACCCGCCGCTCGACGTAGGAGAGGAAGGCATCGCTCAGGCCCAGGACCTGGTCGAGCGGACCGCCGGCGGCGAGACCCGGTTGCGTCACCTCGCCATCGAAGATCTCCTCGGCCGCCTCAACGGTCGCGAGCTGTAGCTCCTGCTTCGAGCCGAAATGCGCGTACAGGCCGCTCTTGCTCATCCCGATGTGTGCGGCGAGCGTTCCCAGCGAGAGGCCCTCAAGCCCTTCAATGGTCGCCAGCTCGGTCGCGCCGCGCAGGATCGCCTGACGGCTTCTCTGCCCGTCGCTGCGGGTTCGTTTCGACCGTTGCTCGTCTTGTGCGATTTCCATCACACAAAGATAGCACGAGCGGTCGTTCTATGGTAAGAAAGAACGATCGTGCTATCTATCTCTCTCACAACAGCCTTCGTGCGCGATAACGCGGAGATCCTCGGCGTCGTGGCAACCGTCTACGGGGTGGGGGGCTCGCTTTCCATCCTCCTTCAGGCGCGCCAAATACTCGCTCGCCGAGCTTCGGGCGACGTGTCGCTGCGCTTTCTGGCGCTTTATGTCGGCGGTTACGCCGTTTGGCTCTTGTACGGCCTCTCCGTGGCGAGTCTGCCGATGGTCGTCGTGCACAGCCTCGGGCTAGCGAGCGGCGCTGTGACGCTGGCCGTCGCAACGAGATTCCGTGAGCCGGCGCGATAGATCAAGGCATCTGCGCCCCGTTTGCGCACCCGGGCGTCGATGGCTCGCGCCGAGCGCTCGGAAAAGCGGGCATAGACGGCATAAGCGGGCGCTCGCAGGTGCTTTGGGGCGAGAAGCGCCAGTCCCGAGAACGACGAGGCCGCGGTCGCCTCAATACCCCCATGCTGTGAATGGAAAAGCACCTGACCTCCTCATCGCGAGTACCGCGCGGGCGATGAATATGGGATCGCTTGCGCACCATCTCCAATTACCGTCATGGCGCCGCGCGCCGTCAACGGCGCTGCTGCCTTCTGAATCGGACGAGCCCATTCGGAATGTCCCCCCAGGTATTTCAGCCATGTCACGCTGCATGCTCGGATAGTGACAGTGCGCACCACTCAGGGTTGGCCGAGCGTTTCCGGCGAAGCCTCGCCGTCGCCGTGTTGCAACATGTGTTCCGCGGCGCGGTCGCCAAAGACCTCCCGCCGCTGAGAAGGCAATTGCCGGTCGCGCTTGTCGTTGACGATGCCCCAGGCGATAAGGCCCAGCGCGCCTGCGACCAAGCCGCTCACTACGAGGCCATACAGAAAGATTCCGAGTTCACTCATCGGTTGCACCTGGCCAATCGACCCGTCTGGGAGCGATGAACGCACCGAGCGCCAGGATTGACGGCACCCAGATGCCGACGAAGATGCCGGCGGTTTCGTCGCCGCTGAAGTAGAGGCCGACCGAGAGCCCGAAGGCCAGAAAGGCTGCGGCGCCGATCAACGCCCTGGCCCTGGTAAGCAGAGATTCATTCGTCTTCACGAGTTGCTCCTTCTTAGAAGGGGGACGAGAGGCGGGCCCGCCGGGGTAGTCGCGGGCCCGCCGTCTCATCTCGAACTACGAGCTAGAGCTCGTACGGGAGGAGCACGCCGTCCAGGACGTGGATCACTCCGTTCGAGACCTTCGCCGCATTCGGGGCGACGATCTCGACCTCGCGGCCCGTGTCGTCCCTGAGGACGGCTTCACCGCGTTCCTTCCGGATCTCTTCGCCCTTGAGGAGCGTTGAGATGCGCTTGGCCTGCACGACCTGCTTCGCGCCGTTGCGGCCCGGAGTCACGTGGTACTTGAGGATCTCGCGAACCTTGTCGAGGCCGAGCGCGGCGACGGCGTTGAACGCGTCCTCTTCGGTCGTTGCGCCGGTCAGGTCGAGAAACGCCTGGTCAGTCGGTGCGAACACCGTGAGCTGGCCGTTCTTGCTCAGCTTGGCATCCAAGCCGGTGGCCACCACCGCATCGCGCAGGATGTCGAAATCGCCCGGGATATCGTCGAAGCCGCTCGCCCCTGAGATCTCGACCACCTTGTCGACAATGGTGCCGTCGTCGTCACGCGCCATCGCGGGCGCGGCGAAGACGCCGGCCGCCAGGATCGCTGAAAGAACTGCATACGTGGTACGTCGCATCGTTTCCTCCCTTTCATAGAGGAGCATGTATAGATTCTGTCTAGAGTACGTCTAGGGGATGCGACTGGATCAGTTGCGCCCGGATCTGGGGGGAATGAGCGTGCCGAGGCGCTTCGCCTCGGCCATCAGCCCGCCCTCGAGAGGGCGGGCTCCGACCTCCTCAGCGAACGCGATCACCTCCGGCGGCCCGCCGATCGCAAGGGTTCGCAGTGACCCGAGCTCACGCAATTCAGACCGGTGCTCGCCGAGGCGCTCTGCCGAAAGCGACGCCACCACGACTGCAACCGCGTCCATTTCAAGGGAGGTCTTGGCCATTGACTCCACCGGCGTGTCCGGACCGAGATAGACGATTCTCCAGCCTTGACGGCGCAGTGCCAGGCCGAAGATGATCAATCCCAAATCATGCTGCTCGCCTGGCGGGCAGGCAAGCACCGCCGCGGGCCCAACCCCATTCGCCCAGCCACGAGCCAGCGCGAGGAGCCGCCCGCGAAGGAGATTGCTGGCGAAATGCTCCTGGCTGATCGTGATCGTCCCCCGGCTCCAGCCCTCGCCCATCTCCCGAAGCACCTGTAGGACGACCTCTTCTGCAACCGTCTCGAAGGAGAGGGTCGCGAGCGCCCTGTCGAGAACGCGATCGGCGGCTTCGGCGTTGAGGTCCTCCAGCGCGCTCGACAGCTCCCGGACGATCTCACCGAGTTCGCCGACGATGTTCTCCCGGTCCGGCGACCCAAGCACGACTTTGGCTGCCTCTGCGGCGGAAAGCCCGTCTGCGAGCAGGCGGCTCATCTGTCGGACCCGTTCTTCTTCAGCAGGCGAGTACAGGCGAAAACCGCCGTCCGAGCGCGCCGGGGAGAAAAGCGCGTAGCGTCGCTCCCAAGCTCGAAGCGTCGCGACGCTCACCCCCGTTCGCCGGCTGAGCTCGCCGATTCGAAGCGTGGTCATGTTCTCGGTACAAACCCTGGACACATCTTGAACCGAAGACTACGGGCGGCGGACTCATGGTCGCGCAGGTTCCAAACCCGCCTCCCTAAGTGGAGTGCCTGCGGGCAACATCGACTCCAGCGTGCCAACCAGGCGCACGCCCGCTGAGAGGTGGCCGTATCGACGATGCTTCGATCCCGCCGCGTGTCAGAACCCACGCGATTATCGAGTTTGAGTTCCACATCTCACCGGTCCCGAACTCATCCCGGCCCCACACCGGCGTCGGGACCTGAGGCACAACACCGAGCACGCGCTCGGCGGTCTGCTCTTCGGACGCTAAACGCCTTGGACTGTCGATTGCCTCGGCTACGTCTGGAATACGCCCGTCTCGCCACACCCGGATCTCGTAGCGGAAGATCGGAAAGTGGCCGGCGAACCGTGCACCAACGGGTCCCGTCGCAACCACCCCGTGGTCATCGCCAGATCGAGGCAGAACAGGCGCCTGCTCGATTACGTACCTGCGTTGAGAGGTCTTCACCTCGAGCGCAGAGTGGTACAGGTCCTGCGGCTCGCGGCCTGCCGTACGGGCTGCGATCGACTCGTAAACCTTGCCGTTAAGGCGTACCGAGCGCCCACCGGCCCCGAGAGGAAGCCAGTAAAGGTCCACGTACGCGCTCGGTATTCCGACACCCGGCGCCATTGGGGCTCCTACCTGATCGGGTCGACTGGGTCCAGCGTCATGGGCTGTGCGTGCCATTCGCTTGGGAGGACGACATCGACATCAACCGACTGGCGCGGTGGAGTGGACCAGAAGTGCCCCAGGTCTCCGGCCAGATAGGGAGCCAGGTACTTCCCCGCAACCTTGTGGGAGGGCCACCAGAGCGGGTCGGGTTCGGACTTGCCTTCTCCTTCGCCGCCGGCGATCGGCGCTGAGAGGAACAGCGAATCGAGGTCGGTGAAAAGCTTCCCGCGCAGAACCGGGCGAAACGGCTGTGGCTCGACCGGCGCACCCGTGCGCTCGGCGATCAGTTCAGCGATTGCGTCGGCCTGTTGCGTGCCCAATCCACCTTGCTTGATCGGGAAGTTGGTGCAGTCGCCAGCCGCGTAGACGTCCTCCATGCCTGCCACTTCTCCGAACTCATCGACGGGGATGAATCCGTTTCCGTCGGCCGGCAGGCCGGCGATCCGGGGCCCCTCGATGAGGGGCAGTGCGACCACAGCGCCCGCGTCCAGTGGCTTGCGCCCGGGAAAGATCACGAGGTCGGAGTCGGCTTCGCGGACAGCGCTTTCGCCGATGAACTCAATGCCCCGCGCCGAAAGGAGATCAGCCACCGCAGTCGATCCAACGGACCCGAAGATCGCCAGCGGGCGTTCCTCGGTCGAGACGATGGCCACATCGATGTGCACGCCTCGGTCCAACGCGCGCTTATGGGTCATGATCGCCATCTCGTACAGAGGCAACCCCCAGCCCACGCCCGGTGGGATGACAAAAGCGAGCTTCTTGGTCTCGTGGCGGGCGGCGTTGTCGATCGCCTCGTCAATTGCAGGAGGCTCCGCCCAGGACCGAAGCGTGGTTGCACGCGCGTCCTCGAACGCCGGACGCGACTTCGCACCCGTGCAGACGACGCATGCGTCGTAGGCAATCTCGTCGCCGTCGGTCGTGATCGCGCGATGTCTCGGCGCGTCAATGTTCGAGAGGCCGGATCGGACCAAGCTTGCGCCGAGTTCCTGAGCGATGGCATCGAGTTCGTGACGCTCCGCCGGCTCGCCGGAGAAGGGCTCATCAACCAGGAGCGGGCGATACACGAACTCGGGTTGGGGCGCCAACAGCGTCAGCGACACTCGGTCCTCAGCAAGATCACGAAGGGCGAGAAGTGCCTCGAGTCCCGCGATCCCTCCGCCGACGACGAGCACCTCGGCCGGAGCCGCTTCAAAGGCGTCGCTCATCGGGTACCACCCGCCATTTCGCTCTTCGCGCCGGTCCCCAGAGGATCGATTCCCTTCCCGCGCGGCAAGACCATTACAGCCGAATGCGCGTGATGACAGACATGTGTTGCGATGCTGCCCGCGAACACCCTGCGGATCGGCCCATAGCCCTTCGAGCCGATGATCATCAGGTCTAAGTCTTCCGATGCCGTCGACAGCATCTCCCCGGGAACGCCGTTCAGAAGCCGCCCTCGAACCGGCAGCCCTTCTGGAACCCGCGCGAGCGCCAAATCGAGCACGCGGCGTTTCTCTTCGCGCTCGGCGTTGGTCATCTCGCCTGCGCTGAGAACGCTGAACGCAGTCGCCGGTACGTGCGAGGTGAAGTCGGAGACTGTCACGACGGAGAGACGGGCATGACACCTCTCGGCCATTCCGATCCCGGTCTCCAGCGCTGCCCAAGCTTCCGGCGTTCCATCGAAGGCGACACCGACGTCAAGGATTGGTTCCTTGGTCTCGGCGTAACCGGTCGGAGCAACGGCCACCGCGCACGGCGAGCCGTGGATCAGGGAGGCCCCGACGCTTCCGAGCACCGCACGGCCTACGGCTCCACGGTGGCAGGAGCCGACGACCATGCAGACGGCGTCGAGATCGTCAGCGGCGGTGACCAAGCCGTGGCCAACGGAGCTACTCATCAGGACCCGCACGTCGGCGTCCCGACCCTCGAGGCGCCGACCCGCGACTTCGATCAGTTCCTTGTGCCGATAGTCCCGAGCCGCCTCGTGGCCGAAGGATTCAATCGATGGATGCGTCGGCGGGATAACGGACACCAGGACCGGCACGGCCGCGATTACGTCGCAAAGGGCTCGTCCATACTCGACAGCGTCCTCGGCCTGCTCGCTCTCGTCGAATCCGATGATCAGTCTCTTCATGTTCCGCTCCCGCAGTAATTCGCGTATCTTGAAACTAAGTCCAATACGGCCTCCCGTCTTCCGCACGGGAAACTGATCCTTATCCGTAGTGGTCACGGATAGAAGCCCTCTGCTGACTGGAATCTGCGACACCATGAGCCGGCACTCGAGATGGGGCATCTTTCGGTGACAGCAACCTCAAAGATCGCTGAAAAGGCCCTGCACGAGGCAGATCTCCGTCGCGTCCTCGACGTGGGATTGGCGCTCGTCTCCGAGCTGGACGTTGACGTGGTGCTTCGCCACATCCTCGATGCTGCCCAGGAGCTGACCGGGGCGCAGTACGCCGCAATTGGCGTGCTGGACTCGAGCAAGCGGGAGCTCGAGCGATTCGTCTACGCGGGAATCGACGACGAAACGCGCGCCGAGATCGGCCCCCTACCCCGCGGGAGGGGGCTCCTCGGAGAACTGATCAGGCATCCGGCTCCCCTGAGGCTCCGAGATATCTCTGAGCATCCGCGGTCGTATGGATTCCCAGCGAACCACCCCCCGATGGCGACATTCGTCGGCGTGCCGGTGACGATCAGGGGCGAGGTCTACGGAAACCTGTACCTCACCGAGAAGGAGGGCGGCGGGGAGTTCAACGAGAGAGACGAGGCCCTGGTGATGGTGCTGGCCCAGTGGGCCGCCATCGCGGTCGACAACGCGAAGTCGTATACGGATGCGGAAGCAGGCCGCAAAGACCTTGCCAGGCTCGCGCGCGGCCTCCAGGTCACGTCCTCTCTCAGCCAAGAGCTCAGCGGCGAGACGGAGCCGGAGCGCGTCTATGAGCTCATCGCCAAGCGCGGGCGCGCGGTCATCGACGCACGCTCGGCGGCAGTCCTGACCTTGGAGGACGATGAGGTCTCCGTGACAGCGAGCGCCGGAGAAGGCGCGACGCTGCTAAGCGGCGTGCGCATCCCAGCGGAGGGCTCGCCCGTACTCGATGCTCTGCGCACCGGTGTCCCGCTGAGGACAAGCGCCGTGAGCCAGCGCTGGCTCGCAGAGAACGGAGTCGATACGCAGGCGATTCTCATCGTCCCTCTGAGTCGCGGCACGTCCAATGAAGGTGCCTTGCTCGCCCTCGATCCCGTGGACGGAGGCGAGTTCACGGCCGACGACGAGCTCCTGCTCGCTTCTTTTGCAAGCGCCGCCGCATCCGCGATCGCCGGGGTTCGCTCGATCGAGAGCCATCGGCTCCGCCTCTCGATTGAAGCGTCGGAGCAGGAGCGCCGGCGATGGGCTCGTGAGCTTCACGACGAAACAATGCAGGAGCTCGGCGCCCTGAAGGTCATGCAGGAGAGTGCCCTCGCAACCGAGGATCCCACTGTCCTGGCAACCGCACTCGCGAAGTCAGCCGATCAGGTCACGCGAGTCATCGAAGGGCTCGACGAGTTGATCAACGAGCTCAGACCCGCTTCCCTCGACCAGCTCGGCGTGCAGGCAGCGGTCGAGAGCCTCGTCGCGCCCATGGCCGCGCGGAGCGGGCTTTCGATCGAGGCTGACATGGACCTTGCTTTTGAAGGGGGCCGCGCCGCGTTCAGACACGAGCCTGAGGTTGAGAACGCGCTTTACCGGATCGCACAGGAGTCGCTGAACAATGTCGTCAAGCACGCCGAGGCCCACCACGTCCGCGTGGCAATCACCGAGGACGACTCGCGAGTCACTCTCATCGTCGAAGACGACGGCAAGGGATTGGGCCGAGCGAGAGGGCGACAGGCAGGGCTTCGGGCTCATCGGCATGCGGGAGCGGGCAGAGCAGCTCGGCGGTGAGCTGACGGTCGCTCCCGCGAAAGGTGGCGGGACCCGCGTTACAGCGGTCCTGCCTGCACGCCGGCGGGACTGACTCAGCGTTCGACCAGGTCGTTCTCGAGGGCGTACGCGATGAGCTCAGCCCGAGTCGACATCCCGGTCTTGCGCTGGACGTTCGAGCGGTGCGTTTCGACGGTCCGCACACTGAGGACGAGCTGGTCCGCTATCTCCGGGTTCATGAACCCGAGTGCGATCAGACCCAGGATCTCGACCTCTCTTGGCGTGAGATCATCCGGAGGGCCATCGGGAGCATCGGGCTCGGCAGCCAGGCGGGCGCCGACCTGCGGAGTGATGTAGACGTCGCCGCCCACGACTGACCGCACCGCCTCCACCAGCTCGCGCGCGGCGGAGTGCTTGATTACGAACCCCCGAGCGCCTGCTTGCATTGCCTTGCGCGCAAACGCCGGCTCTTTTTGCATCGTGAGTACGACGACAGCGGTGTCCGGCGATCGCTCCTTGATCTGCGGAATGACTTCCAGGCTCGGCGTCCCGGGCATGTTCAGGTCGAGCACGAGCACCGAAGGCTTGTGCCCGAGCACGTAGCGCGAAGCGTCGTCTGCGGTGCTCGCCTCGGCGACGATCTCCATGTCGGGCTGAGCGTCCAAGACCATGCGAATACCGTCGCGCACGATCTCGTGGTCGTCGGCTAAGACGATCGTGATGGTTTCGGCGGCCCGGGCTTCGCTCTCCCCTGTGCTCACGACGCCAGCCTAGATGGGACGGGGTTCACTCCCACAGAATCGCGGCCTCAGAGAGCCACCGAATCGGTGGTCAGTTCGCGATGGGCTGCGTAGTCGCTACGTAGGAGCCGGGAGCGCGTGACGACAACAATGGCCCAATGATCGAAGTCTTCGCGGCTGCGACCCTGACCGCCCTGGCCACTGCGCTTGGGGTGATTCCGGTCTGGGCGCTCGGAGTCGATGCGGAGCGTTGGCGGCCGGCGCTGACCGGCTTCGCCGCGGGTGCGATGGCGGTTGCAGCCGTCATCGGGCTGACCTTGCCCGCCCTCGACCGCGGTACTCCCGCGGAGGTCGCAGGCGGCTTCCTGGCGGGGATCGCCTTCTTGATCGCCGCGCGCGTCGCTCTCGGCACCCATCACGGTCTCGGGCGGGACCAGAGGTCCGCGATGCTGATCTTCGGCGTCCTTTTCGTACACAGCCTCCCGGAGGGGTTCGCGATCGGGACCGCTTTCGCCTCGGAGGAGGCGGGTCTGGGCCTTTTTGTCGTTGTCGCTATAGCGCTCCAGAACATCCCTGAGGGAACCGGCGTCGCGCTGCCGTTGGCGGCGACAGGAGCGAGCGTGTCTCGCCAGGCCTGGGCGGCCGTCTTGACGAGCGTGCCGCAGCCAATCGGAGCGTGCATCGCGTTTCTCCTGGTCGAGCAGATCTCGGGATTGCTCCCGATCTCGTTTGGCTTTGCCGCAGGTGCCATGGCGACGCTGGTGGTGGTTGAGCTTGGACCGGTCCAGGAATCACGGCTCCGCTGGGCGGCGGGATGCTCGACTGGCGCCGCATTGATGCTTGCGCTGGGCTTCGTGGCAGGCGTTTAGCCGTTCACGCACCGAGGGCGACAACTGCACCGAAGTAGACGAGGATCGACAGCAGATCCTGCGCGACGGTGGCCAGCGGCCCCGACCCGAATGCGGGATCCTGCCCGAGGCCATCCAGGATCGCCGGAAAGGCCATGGCCAGAATCGTCGCAAACGAGCAACTTGCGAATAGTGCGATTCCAACGGCCGCGGCCAGGTTGCCGTCTCCCCAGCCCACGAGTGCGAATAGCGCGAAGCTGACTCCAACCACCGCTCCCACGATCGCGCCCGTGCCCAGCTCGCGCGCCACCATCGACCTGACCGTGACGCCCGAGGCCATGGCCCTGATCAAGAGAGCCTCGGTCTGGGTGCCGACAGCGTCGGCCATATAGACGACCGCCGGCACGAACAGGGCGACGAGGATGTTCTCCGCGAGCTGGTCTTCGAACGCACTGACAATCACGGCCGAGAGCATGGCCCCGAGGAGTCCGAGAACCAGCCAGGGCAAACGGTGGACCAGCCTCCGAGCGACTGGCTCCCGGGCGGCGCCCCGAGCCCGATCCGCCCCTGCGACGTACCCGCCAAGCCGAGCAAGGTCCTCATCGTGCTCTTGCAAGAGCATCGAGATCATCGCCTCGGGCGGAACCAGCCCGCGGAACTGTCCACCGTCGTCGACCAGGACAAGGCTCGACTCTCGGCGTTCGATCAGCCGGTGGGCCGCCAGGTTGGGGTCCTCCGTCGCGGTCGCGAGCGGCGGAGCGGAGTCCATCAAGTCGCGCACTCGGGCATCGTCCGGTGCGGCGAGCAGCTCGCGGAGGTCGAGCAGGCCGGCAACGCAGCCCTCGTCCAGAACGACCACGTCGTGAAGGGATTCGTACCGTTGCCCCCGCATCCTTGCCCGTACCTCGCCGATTGAGTCCAACGGCGAGGCAACGGGAACAGCCCCGTGGGGAAGCTCAGCGGCTTGAAGATCGTTCACCGGTCGGCGGCCGAGAGACTCTCGGGAAGGACGACCACGGGGCAGGGGGCGGTTCTCATCACGTCCGCGGAGACGCTTCCCAGGAGTCGAGATCTGACGGGCCCCCGACCTCGGGAGCCAACGACGAGAAGGTCGAGCTCGACCGCGCGCTCTTCCAGCGCTGCGGCGGTCCCGCCCTCGAGCACTTGCCCTGCTCCCCTGACCTCTTTCGGCAGTTGAGCCAATCCCCTCTCCACTCTTCGAGCGGTCTCGTCTCGCAGCGGCTCGAGCGGGCCGAGAGGAAATTCGCCGGCGACGTAGTCGGGCGCGACACTCAGGACTTCGACCTCGGCCGCAACCTTGTCAGCGAGCTTGGCCGCGAACGAGACGGCTTCACGAGATTCGCGACTTCCGTCGTAAGCGGCGCCGATCACGGAGATGCCGGGGTGAGCGCGGCGATGCGCGTAGCCGGTTGGCGCGATGACGATGGGGCATGGTGGTTCTGAGGCCAGCCGCTCCGCGATGCTGCCTGGCCATACGCGGCCAAGCACCCCTCTATGGGTTGAGCCCAGGACCAAGAGGTCAGCGTCCGCCTCGAGGGCGATCTCGCGAAGGCTTTCGGCCGGTTCCTTGACAGCCTCGCGGAAGTTGAAATCAACATCGCCGAGAGCCTCGCGCGCCATCCCGTAGAGGTCATAGGTGGTCTTCACCCATTCCTCGGGATCCGCGGTCAGCTCAGGCGGAAGCATGGACGGCTCGATCACGCAGGCAACTGTGATCTCGCCGCCGAACTGAGCGGCCAGATCCGCACCGAGTCGAAGGGCGTCGCCGCCCTCCTCGCTGCCGTCCCATCCGATCGCGATGTTCATCTCGCCCCTTTCGCTGGTTGACCGGAACCAACGTATGGCGCCTCGTGGGCCCTTTCATCCGGCGCAAACACGTGCCCCTCTCCGTGCTGACTTCGTAGGCGGACCCGCTCTTACTGACGATGCGTAAAGCCCCGAGCCGACCTAGCGTGGACGCATGAGAACTCAAGCGCCCGAGAAGACAAGAATTGAAGTGAGCAGCAATGGGAGTGCGCCTCGCGAGAGCGTGGTGCGAGCGTCGGGACTCAGCAAGCGGTACGGGGAGGGACCAACCGCGGTGGACGCCCTTCGCGATGTCGACATCGCTTTCGAAGAGGGCACCTTCACCGCGATAATGGGCCCGTCCGGCTCGGGTAAGTCGACTCTCCTCCACATCCTGGCGGGCCTTGAACACGCCACGGCGGGCACAGTCGAGATCGCCGGCCGGGAGCTGGCGAAGCTCTCCGACCGGCAGCTCACCCTGATGCGGCGCGATGAGGTCGGGTTCGTCTTTCAGACCTACAACCTCCTGCCCGTTCTGAGCGCCGAGGAGAACATCACCCTTCCCTTGGACATAGGGGGAGGCACACTCGACCGGGAGTGGCTCGACACTCTGATCGACGCCATGGGGATCTCCAGCCGGCGAGATCATCGTCCGGACGAGATGTCGGGAGGCGAGCAACAGCGGGTCGCGGTCGCGCGAGCCCTGATCGGCCGCCCGGCGGTTGTCTTTGCCGATGAACCAACCGGGAATCTCGATTCCGTCTCGAGCCAAGAGATTCTCGGCCTTCTCCGTCGGGCAGTCGACGAATTCGGCCAAACGATCGTCATGGTCACCCACGATCCACGCGCGGCCGCGATCGCGGACCGAATCGTGTTCCT
The DNA here is from genome assembly GCA_963772035.1 of uncultured bacterium. GTDB lineage: Bacteria > Actinomycetota > Thermoleophilia > Solirubrobacterales > 70-9 > JALZKA01. The sequence goes on along the minus strand of CAVYVT010000007.1, from coordinate 214,199 downwards.
GGCGGACGGCGCGGTCGTCGACGACTTGAGCGGCATGAGCGTCGAGGACATCCTCGACCGCCTTAAGGCCCTTGCATGACGCGGATCGCGCTCCGCAGCCTGTTCTCGCGAAAGCTCAGGACCGCGCTCACGTCCCTCGCCGTGCTCCTCGGCGTCGCGATGGTCGCGGGGACCCTCATCGAGACGGACGAGATAACCAGGGCGTTTGACGACATCACCGCTCAGTCGGTCGAGAAGATCGATGTGATCGTCACCCCGGAAGAGGAGTTCACGGCCCAGATGGCGTTCGAGGCTCCCTCGCTTCCGGCCGAGCTCGTGGATCGGATCGCGAAGCTGCCTGGCGTTGCGGCGGCGCAGGGCGAGCTCACAGCTCAGGGGCATCTGGTCGTCGACGGCGAGGTCGTCGAGACGATGGGGGCACCCGCGTTTGTTTCCGCTTCGGGGGACCCGCGCTTCGATCCGACCGAACAGACTTCAGGCGAGCGTCCGCTTGCGCCGGGCGAGATCAACCTTCTTACGCAGAACGCCGAAGACAACGGGATCCAGATCGGCGACGAGATCGGGCTCACGACAAAGTCTGGTGTGAAGCCCGTGACGGTTGTCGGTACCTTCGACTTCGGCGAGGGCGGCGCGGCTTTAGGCGGGACGACCGCCGTGACAATGCCGATCGGCCAGCTTCGAGACTGGTTCAGGCTCGAGGATGAAGTCTCGTCCGTCAGCATCGCGGCCGCGGCGTCCGTCGACCCCAGCGACCTATCGGCTCGAGTCTCGGAAATGCTTCCCGCAGCCGCGCGATCACAGACGGCAAGCGAGAACGCCGCTGAGTCGGCAGACGAGATCAATGATCAGATCGGCTCTTTCCTGACCCCAGCCCTTCTGGCTCTCTCGGGAGCGGCGGTCTTGGTCGGGGCGTTCATCATCTTCAACACCTTCTCGATCACCGTCGCGCAGCGCTCCCGTGAATTCGCGATGCTGCGCGCCCTGGGCGTCACCCGCGGCCAGATCGTGCGGGTCGTCCTGGCCGAGGCCACCGTCATCGGGCTGGTCGCCTCCGCCTTGGGAGTTCTCACCGGCATCGCCTTCGCATCGGGCATCAACGCCCTCTTCGACGCCTCTGGATACGGCATTCCTCACAGCGGTGCGGTCGTTTCTCCCAGCACGATTGCGATTGGGTTCGTCGTCGGCTTGGGAGTGACGATCGTCTCGTCCATTGCTCCCGCCGTCAGAGCCATGCGGGTACCCCCGATTGTTGCGATGTCGAAGGCGCCGCCAAAGCCAAGCCGGCGGGCGCGGCGAATCACCAAGTGGGCAGCGGCCGGGATTCTGCTCCTGGGCGCGGTGCTGATCGCACAGGGGCTCTTCGGCTCGGGTTCGGCCAATGGTCGGCTCGGCGGACTTGCCGGTGGAAGCATCCTCTGCTTCGTCGGGCTCGCGATGTTCGCCCGCTACTTCGTCGGTCCGCTGGCGGGGGCGATCGGCAAGCCGATCGAGATGATCTTCGGAACCTCCGGGCGACTTGCGCGAGAGAACGCGGAGCGCAATCCCGGCCGCACCGCGGTCACGTCGGCGGCCCTGATGGTCGGACTCGGTCTGGTCGTCTTCGTCGCTGTCTTCGCCGCCGGGATCAAGTCGAGCATCTCGGGCCAGATCGACGACCTCGTGCGCGCCGACATGCTCGCCTACGGACAAGACTTCCAACCGTTTCCCAGTAGGGCGAAGCGCGAGATCGAGGCGGTTGACGGGGTCAGCGCTGTCGTGCCGCAATGGTTCGATCAACTGGAGGTTGACGGTCGGTCTTCGAGCAGCGCCGTCGATCTGCTTATCGGCCTGGACCTGTCTCAGCTCCCCGAGGTCTATGCATTCGACTGGCTCGATGGCACGGACTCGCTCGTGGGCAGCCTTCGCAAGGGCGAGACCCTCATCGAGGAGCAGTTCGCCGAACGGCACGACCTGGAGGTCGGGGATACGTACCGCGCCGTCTCGCCGGAGGGTGGCAAGGCAACGTTGACCGCCGCCGGCATCTACCGGGACCCGACGGTCCTCCAGGGGTCACTCTCCAGCGTCGCGACGCTGCGTGAGCTCTCGAGCGTCAGTGACCCGATGTCCATGCTGATTGCTATCGACGACTCGGCCCGCGTTACGAGCGTGGAGGCGGCGGTCAAGGACTCGCTGGAGCGTTACCCCACAGTCGAGGTGGAGAACAAAGCTGAATACCAGGACACGATCGAGGGCCAGCTCGACCAGATCGTCTACCTGCTTTATGCCCTGTTGGCAATGAGCGTCCTCATTTCGATCTTTGGCATCACCAACAGCCTGTTTCTCTCGATCCACGAGCGAACAGGAGAGCTCGGTGTCCTACGGGCGGTTGGCGCCACCCGCGCCCAGGTCCGCAGAGTGATCCGCTACGAAAGCGTGATCACGGCGATCATCGGCGGGCTGCTCGGCACTGCGGTCGGCATCGTCTTCGGATGGCTCGTGACGGAGTCGCTCTCCGAGTTCGGCTTCGGACTCGATATCCCGGTCGGCCAGCTCCTCGTCCTGATGATGGTTTCGGTGCTCGTCGGCATCGTCGGCGCGATTGCGCCGGCACGGCGGGCGTCGCGGGTCGACGTTCTCGAGGCGGTCCAGGCCGAGTGACCGCCACCCGGCTCGGCGGTGTGGATCTGATCGAGACGATCGACGGTGCCAGCCTCGGCGTCCGACAGATCCGCCCGTCGGATGCACAAGCCCTCGATGCAGCGTTCTGCAAGCTGAGCGCGGAGTCGCGCTACCGGCGCTTTCTCCATCCGGTCAAGCGCCTCGGCAGCCGCGACCTCGATTACCTCACACGGGTCGACCATCGCAGCCACGAAGCCCTCATCGCCCTCGCCCGGGACGAAGAGATCGTCGCCGTTGCGCGGTTCATTCGCGAGAGTGAGAACCCACGACGTGCGGAGGTCGCGGTCACGGTGGCCGACGCGTGGCAAGGAAGGGGAGTCGGCACCCAGGTACTCGAACGCCTCGCGGCTCGCGCCACCGAGCTTGGGGTCGAGATCTTTACGGCCATCTGCCTCGAGGACAACAAAGCGATTCTCGACCTGTTCCGCGATTTGGGGGCCACGACGACACATCGTTCGGCCGGTACGACTGACGTAGAGGTCGAAGTTGCCCTACCCACGGACTCGCCGCCTCATGTCCTCGGCGCCGCGCTCAAAGCAGCGGCGTCGAGCTGAGTAGGGCCCTACGTGGTCGCTACGGAGCACGTTGAGGGGTGTTCCCCGATGCCGCGAGCCGCTTCATGCATCAGAGTCGAAATGCACCAAATGAAGACCAAGGAGGTCATCTGATGTTCAAGAAGATCGTTGTTGGAATGGATGGGTCGGAGAGAGCAGGCCACGCGCTTGAGGTGGCCGCGGATCTGGCTCGTCTCAATGACGCCAGCATCACGATCGCTCACGTCGACGAAGAAACGATCGGCAAGGGCGGAGGCCACATTCGCGCCGACGAGCCCGAACAGATCGCGGCTCTGAAGGAAAAGGCTGCGCGTTTGTCCGAGTCGGGCACCCAAGCCGACGTAAAGGTCGAGTCGACGCTCGCGGGTTACCCCGGGTCCAGGATCGCAAGCATCGCGGCCGAGGTCGGAGCAGACCTGATCGTCGTCGGAACCCATGGCCACGGCGCCGTGGCCGGCGCCGTGCTGGGCAGCGTCGCACACAAGCTGCTCTCTGTCGCTCACGTTCCGGTGCTGGTTGTCCCTGATCCCGCGCAGGAGCCGGTTACGGCCGAAGCGGAGAACTCAGCGGCGGCGGCGGCGGGCTGAAGAGCACACGAACAGAGGCGACGTGAGAGGCGACGTGACGCCACAAGCTAGCTCGGGCGAACCTCGGCCAGTCGTGGTCATCGGCTACGACGGGAGGAGCGCAAGCGAGGATGCCCTCGCACTGGGAGCCGATCTCTGTCGGCTCCTGGGCGCTCAACCTCTCGTCCTGACCGTGGCGCCGTGGCCGAGATTCATGCACGGGGCCGATCTGAAGGTCGCGCTCGAGCTGGACACGAGCGAGGCCTTGGCTCGCGCGTGCGCCCAGTTGAACGACCTCGATCCGATCCCGAAGGCGGTGGCGCACCGATCGGCGGCCGAGGAACTCGGTCTCGTCGCCAAGGCAAAGGATGCCTTGGCGATCGTGGTCGGAGCGTCCCACCGTGGCGCGGTTGGTCAGATCCTCTTAGGAAGCGTCGGGGCGTCGCTCCTTCACGGCGCACCGTGCGCGGTTGCGGTCGCCCCCGTGGGATACAAAGAAGAGGCAGCGAGGCCGCCGAAGAACATCGCCGTCGCTCTCGACGACTCGCCGGAATCCTCAGCGGCCCTCACTGCTGGAATTTCCCTCGCAGAGCGGGCAGGAGGGACTGTTGCCCTCCTCTCAGTCGCGGAGACCGACTTCTACGCCCAGAGAGCGGTCTGGCCGGGTCTCCCGCTGACCGAGATGACCGAGCTCGAGCGCGAGCACGCCGAGCGCATACTCGACACCGCAGTCGGGAAGGTGCCGGCCGCCGTGCCAACAACCTCCTTCCGCCTCGAAGGCTCGCCCCGCCAAGTCCTGCCGGAGCGCTCGGCGGACCACGACCTGATGGTTGTCGGATCCCGCGGCTACGGACCTCTTGGACAGACGTTCCTCGGAAGCGTTTCCGCTGCGTTGATCGACAATTCCCGCTGTCCGGTACTGGTCCTCCCAAGGGGTCAGGAGATCGGGAGGGAAAACGCGAAGCCGCTAAGGGGCTGGTCAGCCGGCTTGGATCTGGGTGCCGGCGGAACCCTCCGTGAGCCCGGCTAGATCTTCGAGCCGTCCGATCGCCGCGCGCCTGCCGGTGCGTTCGACGAAACGGCAGACTGCCTCGACCTTGGGACCCATCGAGCCCTCGGCGAAATCGAGCGCGCGAAGAGCGCTCGGCGTGACTCGGCCCAGCGCGCGCTGGGCTGGCTCGCCCCAGTCGACGTAAACCGCATCGACGTCGGTCGCGAGGACCAGAACATCGGCGTCAAGGCCTTCCGCCAGAAGCGCTGTCGCGAGGTCCTTGTCGATCACCGCCTCAACGCCCTCCTCGCCGGTCGCACTTCGAACTACGGGGACCCCGCCCCCGCCAACACACACAACGAGGAAGCCTCCATCAACCAGGCGGCGGATTGCCTCGAGCTGGATGATCTCCTTGGGCTCGGGTGAGGCGACCACACGTCGCCAGTGATTTCCGTCCGCTTTGATTGTCCAGCCACGCTGGCCCGCAAGTTCGCGCGCGCGTGCCTCGTCGTAGATGGGCCCGATGAACTTCGTCGGGTCGTTGAACGCCGGATCATCGCCATCGACCAAGACGCGGGTGAGAACGGCGACGGTGTCCTGGTGGTCAATCGCGTTGTCCAGGGCCAGCTCGATCACATAGCCGATCTGACCCTCCGTCTCGGCGTCCAGTACATCGAGGGGATAGGGGTCCTCTCCTCCGTAAGCGTCTTCTTTGAGCGCGAGCAGGCCGACCTGCGGGCCGTTGCCGTGCGTGATCACCAGGCGGTTGGCTTCCGAGATTGGTCCCAACAAGCCAGCCGCCTCCGTCGCGGCGCGGAGTTGATTCGCCGCAGTTGCCGGAGCACCTCGCGGAAGCAGCGCGTTGCCGCCGAGCGCGACGACAGCAAGCGGGGCGTCGCCGGAGGCGCTCATGCGAGCGTCGCAACCAGAACGGCTTTGATCGTGTGCAATCGGTTCTCGGCCTGGTCGAAGACGATGCTCGCCGGCGAGCGGAACACCTCGTCGGTGACCTCGAGGCCGTTTGACATCCCCGTCGCCTCGGCGATCTCGCCTCCCACAGTCGTCTTCGCGTCGTGAAACGCCGGCAGGCAGTGCATGAACTTCACGTTGTTGTTCCCGGTTGCTGCCAGCAGATGCTCGTTCACCTGGTATGGCTCGAGCATCTTTGCCCGCTCCGCCCAGACCTCCTTCGGTTCGCCCATCGAGACCCAGACGTCCGTGTGGACGAAATCGACGTCCTTGACCCCGGCCTCGACGTCGTCGGTAATCGTGATCCGGGCTCCGGATTTCGCGGCGAGATCATTGGCCATCTGCACAACCTCGTCAGGCGGCGCCAGTTCGGGCGGAGTCACAAGCCGGACATCGGAGCCGAGGATCGCACCCGTCACGAGCAGCGAGCGTCCCATGTTGAAGCGGCCATCCCCGACGAACGCGTAGGCGATCTCGTCATAGGGTCGCCGTAGTCGCTCTCCCATGGTCAGGAAGTCGGCGAGCATTTGAGTCGGGTGCCACTCGTTCGTAAGACCGTTGTAGACCGGGACGCCGGCGAAACGCGAGAGCTCCTCGACGTTCTCCTGCCCCGAGCCGCGGTACTCGATTGCGTCGAACATCCGCCCGAGCACTTGCGCGGTGTCGGCGATCGACTCCTTGTGACCCATCTGCGACCCGGTGGGGTCGAGGTAGGTGACGTGCGCGCCCTGGTCGAACGCGGCGACCTCGAAGGCGCATCGCGTCCGGGTTGAGGACTTCTCGAAGATCAAGGCGATCTCCTTGCCGGCGAGGCGGGGTGTCTCGTTTCCCGCGTACTTCGCCGTCTTGAGCGACTCGGATAAGCGCAGCAGATAGAGCAGCTCGTCGCGGCTGAAGTCGACTTCCTTGAGGAAGCTCCGGTTTCTGAGGTTGTACATCGGTTCGTCCTTTCGCTTAGTAAGCGGGGTCGCGTTCGATCGGGCAGGTCATGCAGTGAGACCCGCCGCGTCCACGGCCAAGCTCGAAGCCCTCGATCGTGATCACCTCGATGCCTTCCTTGCGCAGACGGGTATTCGTGTCGACGTTGCGCTCATAGGCGATCACGACACCCGGCTCGAGGCAGACCACGTTGTTCCCGTCATCCCATTGCTCGCGACGGGTCTCGAACGGATCGCCGCCGGTGGGGATGACGCGGATGGACTCGATCTCGAGCGCGGCCTCCATGGCCTCGACGACCCCGCCGTCGAACTCCTCGGTGACCGGGATCTCCGGATCGTCGCTCGGCCGGATGGTCCAGACCCGTGCGCCATCGACGACGTCGGGGAACAGGGTCACGGCGTCCAGGTCGATCATCGTCAGCACCGTGTCGAGGTGCATGTAGGAGCGCGAGCGCGGAAGCATCACGGCCAGGACGAGCGTCGCGGAACCGGCTTTGAACAGTTCACGCGCGATCATGCTCACGGCCTGCGGGCTCGTTCGCTCGCCCATGCCGATCATGGCCACGCCTTTGCCGAGCGGCATGACGTCTCCGCCCTCCACGGTCGCCGGGCCCCAATTCGTCTCGACCCCGCCGTACCAGATCTTGAAGTCCTCGCCGGCGAAGATCGGGTGGTGGCGGTAGATGGCCTCCATGAACACGGTCTCGGGCCGACGGGCCGGCTTTGCCATCGGGTTAAGAGTCACGCCGTTGAAGATCCAGGACGAGGGATCGCGCTGGAACATGAAGTTCGGAAGCGGCGGAACCAAGAGGTCGCCGCTCACGCTGGCGTCGTACTTGAGACCAGCCCCGCCATCCAGATCTTCCTTGGTCATCCCGCCGATGAGGTAATCGGCGACATCAGTCGGGGTAGCGCTCTCGGCCCAATCCCGGCGGGAACGCGCCAGCTTCAGGCCGACGTGCTTCTCGTTCAGCACCTGGTCGACGACCCAGTCGCGAGCTTCCGTGATCCCGAGCACGTCGGTCAGGAGCTCCTCGGCGTAGAACACCTCGACGCCGCGCTCGCGCATCGTCTCGACGAACGCGTCGTGCTCCTTCTTGGCCTGCTTGACCCAGATCACATCGTCGAACAGGAGGTCCGCTGCGTTCGCCGGTGTCAGTCGAGTGTGCTCGAGACCGGGCCTGTGGACGAGGACGCGGCGGAGCTTGCCGACCTCGGAGGCTGCATTGAGAGTCATTGCGATTCCTTTCGGTTGGATGGAGAGGCGGAGATGGGCCTAAGCGAGCGCCGTGCCGAGGGCCAGGAAGGCGCAGACCACCACGATCACCATGCCTACGAAGGGCAGAGCGAACTTCAGGTAGTGGTCGTACCGGACCTTGGCGAGGACGAGCCCTCCCATCACCACTGCCGAGGTGGGCGTGATGAAGTTCACGATCCCGGAAGCCGACTGATATGCGGTCACCGAGATCGAACGGTCGACGTTGGCGAAATCCGCAAGGGGGGCGAGGATCGGCATGATCAGCGCCGCGTGTCCCGAAGAAGACGGCACCAGGAACGCGATCGGCAGGTTCACGATCATCGCCAGCGGGCCGAACAGTGAGCTCGAGGTCCCGCTCACGGCGTCTTCGGTCCAGCTGATGATCGTGTCCGTGATCGAGGCGTCCTTCATCACCACGGTCACAGCTCGAGCCAGGACGATGATGAGCGCCGCGCCGAGGAACTCGCCGGCGCCGGCGACGATCGCATTGACCGTGCGCTCCTCGCCCAGCCTTCCTATGAGCCCGATCGCAATCGCGGCGAGGATGAAGACCACCGAGGATTCGGCGAAGTAGAAGGTCTCGAATGTCGGGAACGGCCACTCCGCGCCGAAGATCGTGTCCATGACGTCGTTCCACGGAACGAAGCCGTAGATCATGACCGCGAAGGCGGAGAAGAAGACCCCCAGGATCAGCTTCTGCCTGCCGGTGAGCTCTGGCACGTCCTCGACGAGGCTCTTCGATTCCTCGGCGTCGGCTGCAGAGACCCCGACAATGGAGCGCGACGGATCCTTGGTGATTTTCCGGCAGTAGTGGAGGACGTATCCGATCGCCATACCGACCAGGACGACGAACATGAGGACGCGCAGGACGATCCCGTCACCCACGTCGATCCCTGCCGCGTCAGACGCAACGCCCGTGGCGAACGGGTTCACGGTGGACGCAAGGACGCCGGTGCCGGCCCCCAGGAAGATGATCGAGACGGCAACGATCCGATCGAAGTTGAGCGCCAAGACCAGGGGAACCATCAGCGCAAAGAAGCCGAGGGTTTCCTCCCACATCCCGTAGGTGGTCCCGCCGAGCGCGAAGACGCTCATCAGTGCAATCACCAGCAAATAGCCGCTGTTCTTGAATCGCAGCGCCAGGCGGCCGATTCCGGTCTGGATCGCCTCGGTCTTCATGGTCACGCTTACGAACGCGCCGACCGCGAGGACGAAGAGGAAGATCATCGCCGAGCCGTAGAGGAACCCGGAGTTGAAGGGGTCTACATCTCCGCGATTGTTCTCGATGCCATAGAGCCCGTTAGGGACAGACGTCCAAAGCTCCTGCAGCTGTTCAGAGACCGACTTGTCGACACACTCGATGCCCTTGTCGGCGTTGTCACACGAGGGAAGCTCCGTGTACGTCCCCGGCTTAGGGCCGCCTGTGTCGGGATCGACCTCGTAGGTGCCGGAAGGGATGATGAACGAGAGACCCCAGACGGCCAGAAGGACGATCGCCAGGACCGTGAAGGCGGTTGGAAATCGCCGAGCCTTGGGCTCGGTGGAGTCTTGTTTTTCGTCAGGCATCGAATTCCCCTCGTAGTGCGTTTCAACCGTTCGGGCGGGCGTCCGACCGCGGCTTGCCTGACGGTATTTCTGGGCAGGGGGCGCTACATCAGTGGCCTCTGCGCGACCTCTCTACGTGGTGGCTACGGGGTCTCGCCGTGAGCACGCCCAGCATCGCGGCTTTCTGCCGCCGGTGGGAGACAGCGATGAGAGCTACCCTGAGCTTGGAATGCGAGGCACGGAAGTCGAGCTGCTACGCCACTCGTATGAGGCGCTCAACGAGGGGAACGTCGAGGCGCCGCTGGCGGCGCTCGATGCTGACGCAGTCTGGCGCGAGAGCGCAGAGCTTCCGGGCGCCAACGTGGTGCGGGGCCGGGGTGAGATAGAGGCTTTCCTGAAGGAGTTCCTCGAGACTTGGAGCTCCTTTCACCAGGAGATCGAAGGAATCCAGGTAAAGGGGGATCAGATCGCCGTGCTCCTCCACATGCGCGCGGTCGGGCGCAGCAGCGGTGCCGAGATCGACGCCCAGTACGGGCACGTCTGGACGATGCGCGACGGCCGCGGAGTGAGTGTCGACGCGTATCGGGATCAGTCGGCGGCGCTGCGAGCTCTGGAGGCCGAGCCGAGTACCCCGTAGAGGCCCATCGCGGCAACTGTCGCGCAGAAGCCCACGTAGACCGAGCACTCCAGCGTGGTTCCGCTGAGATCTCCAGAATGCAGGGCGACGGCCAACAGCTCCAGCGCTCCCAACGCCGCGTAGGAGTAGGCCGGTCCCCGGAGCCGGTCTAGATCGTTCTCCCGCGCCGCGAAGGCGGCGGCGACCGCGAACCCGCACAGGAACGCGCCGACCGCGCGCGCGGTCAGCGGCGTCAGGACCCACGGCCACAATGTTGCCCCGTCAACCGGGGCGACGAACAGCGTGACCCCGACTCCCAGCATTGCGATTGCCTGTGCGAGCAATGCCGCACGAAGCCAGCCTGGGAGGGGCCGTGTGCCCGGCGGGACTCGCCCGGCGGCGCGCACCTGTCGCGTCACCAGGAATGCCAGCAGGGGAACGACCCCCAGATACACGATCAGCCAGAACCAGCCGAAAACGCTGTCGAGGTCGAAGCGGTCGAGGTGCACGAGGGTGGCGACCAGCAGGAGCACGGCGATTACGAACACGGGCGGCACGGCGGTCCGGGCCATCGCCCATTCCCGCTGCCGAGCCGCCCAGCCCAGAAGCAGGAACGCCGCCCAGTAGGCGGCTCCCAGAAACGCGGCCGTGAGTGGCGGCTCGATGGTCCAGGAGAAGAAGCGATCCGTCTCTCCAGCGCCGATGAAGAGCAGGATTCCTGCGATCAGCGCAAGGACCGCGGCGATTGCAAAGAACTGCCGAAGGCCGCGGTCGATGGGCACACGGCGAGTGTATGGCGCGGATTGGCTTTAGTCGGCGCTCGAATCTTCGATTCTCGCGTCCGGGCCGCCGGGTCGCGGAGCAAGGAGAAGAACCTCGACCGCGTAATCCGGATCCGGCGAATGGTCGCTGAGAAAGCACAGGACCTCGCGGTGAAGCGTCATTTCGACGAGCTTCTTCATCTCTGAGCTCATCACGGCCTGCAGGCTTCGCCGAAGCTCTCTCACAGCTTCGGCCCGATCCTGCTCTGCCAGGGTTCGCTCACCTTTCGTCAGACTGTTTTCGAGCACGGTGACGACCATGTCGTTGGCGATGGTTGTCCGAGCTTTGGTCGGCCCTCTGCCCATCACGCTCTTGTAGATCGAGACCATGCCGCTCGAGATCTCCGAAGCCGATGAGTGCTGTCGGTCGAGCATGGGAGCCTGGTGCCCTGCTGGGCTCGGCGGAAACTGAAATGGCGCGGCGATTGGCTCGACGTCTTGTGGGTACAACCACCACAAGCCGTCGCGGACGCCAGGAGCCCGGCGGTGAACACCACCTTCGAAGCGTCGCACCTCGTCGAACGCCCGGCCGGGACCGAAGCCTCGAGATCATCAGCGGGAGAAGAATCAGATGAACATGGTTTGCCCGGAGTGCGGGTTCTGCCAATCGTTCGCGGTCATGCCGATGCGCCTACAGACCTGCCCGGATTGCAGCCGGAAGGGAACTGACCACTACCTGTCTGTTCCTGCAATGGAGGTTCGCGCCCCCGTTCCGAAGTGGCACGAGATCGAACTGGTCCAGGAGCAGCGACAGCGGTTGAGCGACTCCTCAGCGAGAGCTGCGTCCTAGCTCGATCGGAGGGAGCCCGCGCTGCATGGTTAGACCCGCCCAAAGTGAGTGTCTTGGAAGTCGGCGTCCTCGTACTTGAAGCCAAGCCCCACCGCACGATCGATTCCAATGTGGGCGAGCCAGATGAGTGCACCCTGAACCAATGTGGGTTCACCGTCGATGACACCGATCGCGCCAATGATGAGAGGCAACGCCTCAAAGTGCCCCAGGTTGTAAGTGATCGCTCCGATCCTCTTCCCGAACACGTAGGCAGCGATCGTCAAGTCGGGGACCAAGAGCAAGAGAACGAAGGCCAGAACGCTGAAGTCCGCGTGCAAGTAAAGGGCGAGCGATACACCAAAAAGCGCGGCGCCTTCCAGTCTGAGCAGTAAGCCCGGTGCGAACATGCTTCACCCTCCTCGCAGTTCATGATGCTGCTCTCGCAGGTGGCGAGAGCCCGTCTTCTCGAACCTTGTGTTTCTCATGCCGAGGACGATCATCGGCATCTGGGTGACCTGTCACCACCCATCTGAAGTTTCACCCTGGGGGACTAGCTTGGCTCGGCGAATTCGGCTTATAGTCGGGTCATGGCGGAGCAAGAAGCTCGCGGCAGCGCGCTGATCAGGACGAAGCTTCTTGCCCCAGTCCAGCGCGATGTGATCCCTCGCCCAGAGGCGCTCGCCGCTCTCAGCGCGCACCCCGGCCGCCGGCTGGCGCTTCTCCGCGCCCCTGCCGGCTGGGGTAAGTCAAGTCTTCTGCAGGCCTGGCACGCCGCGGAGGCAGACGGTCGAGATTTCGCTTGGTTTGCTCTTGACGCCAACGACAACGACCCGGTGCGATTCTTCTCTTATGTCATCGAGGCCATGCGAAGGCTCTCGCCTGGGGTCGGCACTCGGTCCCTTGAGATCCTGCAAGCGCCCGGTTCGAGCCTCGTCGATGATGTGTTGCCGTCGCTTCTCGGGGAACTCGAGGACCTTTCCCGGCCCTCGGTGCTGGTCATCGACGACTACCACCTCATCGAATCGGCCGAGGTGCACGAGGCGGTGGGACTGTTGCTCGAGTATCTCCCGCCAAACCTCGAGGTGGCACTTTCCACCCGGTCGGAGCCACCCCTGTCGCTGGCCAGATTCCGCGGGCGCGGTCAACTGGCCGAGGTCACGACACGCGAGCTTAGGTTCACGGCCGCGGAGGCGGAAACGCTTCTGAACGAAGACCAGGATCTGGGACTCGAACAGGCTGAGGTCGAACGCCTCTTGGGGCGCACTGAGGGCTGGCCCGCGGGTCTGTACCTGGCGGCGCTATCGCTGCGAGGGCGTACAGACAAGCGTGAGTTCATCGAAGACTTCGCGGGAGACGACAGACACCTCGTCGACTACCTCACGGCTGAGGTGCTGGGTGGGCAATCGGACGAATTGCGTCAGTTCTTGCTCGTGACCTCAGTTCTCGACCGGTTCAACGCTTCGCTTTGCGATGCAGTTACCCAAAGCGGTCGCTCGGCGCAGATCCTGCGCGAGATCGAGACTTCGAACCTCTTTTTGGTGCCCCTGGACGACAGGCGCGAATGGTATCGCTACCACCATCTTTTCGGCGAGCTTCTCAGGCACGAGTTACGACTGGACCAGCGGATCCCGGAGGCTGACGTGCATCGCAGGGCCGCCGCCTGGTTGCTGGATGAGGGGTCGAAATCGGAGGCCATCACGCACCTGCTTCGAGCGCAGGACTTTTCGACTGCGGTCGAGTTGATCGCCGAGTCGTGGTACCCGGTAGCCGCATCGGGCGGGCAAGCCACGGTTCGCAGCTGGCTCGACTCTCTTCCTGAGGACGTCAGCGCCGCTGACGCCCGCCTCTGCGTTGCGCGGACGCTCGTTGCAATCAGTTATGGCCAGCTCGACGAGGTCCAGCCCGCGCTGGATTCGATCACGAAGGCCCCACCTCCTCCCGGGCGATTCTTCGATGGCTTCACTTCGGGGAGACAGGCGGCAGGAGTCTTCACAGCCGCGTACCGATGGCTTCTCGGCGACCTCGGAGGATGCCGCGACGCCGCGCTCGCGGCTCTCTCTTCTGGCGACGCTCCGTCGCCCTGGGACTCGTTGGCAAGGATGCGGCTGGGTGCTTCGAGCTATTGGCTGGGCGATGTCGCGGAGGGCATTTCGAATCTGGAGCTGGGACGCGCGGGGGCGAGCGCGGCCCCCTTGCATCCCGCATGGATCTCGTCGCTCGGCATGCTTGCGTTGGCCCGGCTCGAAGAAGGCGATCACGCAATCGCCTCGGATCTTGTCACCGAGGCACGCGAGGTCATTCGCGGAGCGGGGCTCGGTGAGTATTGGGTCAGCGCGCCGACGCACATCGCATCGGGGGCGCTGATGCTCCAGTCGGGACAAATCGCGGACGCCATAGACGAGCTAGGTCGCGGCTTGGAACTCGCGGCGCGCGGCAGCGGGCCGATAGAGACCGCATACGGCCAGGTGTCGCTCAGTCGCGCATTGGCCGCTGGCGGAGATCGGCAGCAAGCCGAGCGAATGCTGGCCGAGGCGCGCTGGACTGTCGAATCCTCCTTGGATCCCGGACCGGCCATCGCGAAACTCCTGGAGCAGGCGGAGCTAGAGCTCCAGGTAAAGGCCGCTCCCGCTTTCGATGCTGAGCTCCTCGACGAACTCAGCGATCGTGAGCTTTCGGTTCTGCGACTCATGAGCGGCGACCTGAGCCAGCGTGAGATGGGAGAGCATCTCTACATCTCGTTCAACACGGTCAAGACGCACTCGAAGCACATCTATCGGAAGCTGGGCGTGTCACAGAGGTCTGAGGCCGTCGCGCGAGCTCGCGAGCTCAACCTGATCTAGATCACCCGGGTGAATGGTGTCGCTGGGTGATGACAACTCACCCTGCCGGCCCCGATGGTGCTCCTCGTAATCGGAAAGCAACCGAGCGAGAGCGAAGATGGAAGGCACCAGCTACAAGATCGTCGTGAGAGGCAGGTTGAGCGAGCGTTTCGCTAACGCCTTCCCCGGAGCGGTGGTCCAGGCCGAGAAGGGCAGGACATCGCTGCTCACCGGTCCCTTCGATCAGAGCCAACTCAGTGGCTTCCTCCAGCGCTTGGGGTCCTTCGGGCTCGAGCTCGTCTCCGTTGAAGAGCGAAGCGCACGAAAGGAAGAGCATGAACCTGATTGAGACAAGGCATCTGACGAAGGACTTCGGTTCGGTGCGGGCGGTCGACGACCTGAGCTTCGTTATCGGTGAAGGCAAGATCGTCGGCTTTCTGGGCCCGAATGGCTCGGGTAAGACCACGACGCTGAGGTCGCTCCTAGGCCTGGTGACACCCACGTCGGGCGACGCTCGGATTCGAGGCGTCACATACTCCGAGATCTCCAACCCGCTCCGCGAGGTCGGAGTGATGCTGGAGGCCTCGGCGCATCCCGCCCGATCGGCGCACGATCACCTGCGAGTCGTGGCCGCAGAGGCCGGCCTCCCGAAGGAACGCATCGGCGAGGTCCTCGACCTTGTCGACCTCGCTGACGCGGCCGACAGGAAGGTGGGCGGATTTTCACTTGGCATGCGACAACGGCTTGGTCTCGCCGGTGCGCTCCTGGGCGACCCGGCCATCCTTGTGCTCGACGAGCCCGCGAATGGCCTGGACCCTGAGGGCATCCGTTGGCTCAGAGGATTCCTTCGCGGGCTGGCATCAGAGGGGCGCACGATCCTGATCTCGAGCCATGTTCTCGCGGAAGTCGCCGAAACAGTCGACGAGGTCATCGTCATCAACGAGGGACGACTGCTTACGCATGCGCCGCTCGAGGATCTGACGAGCCGGCCGGCCGGCGGGAGAGTCCGGCTTCGGACTCCCGACATCGAGCGCTTCGAAGTCGTCGCGCGTAAAACCGGGCTCAGGCGTCACCGAGAGGAACGGCTCGAGCATGACCATCTCAGGCTCGAACAGCGAAGCCATCGGCCAGCTGGCGTTATGAGCACCGCATCGTCCTTCACGAACTCGCCAGCGAGGGCCCGACCCTTGAAGAGGCGTTCTTGACCATGACGGACTCGACCGAGGAGGTCTCACGATGATCGCGCTGGTTCGCTCTGAGCTCTTGCAGCTCCGCACGCTCCGCTCCACTTGGCTCGTGCCGGTGGTCCTGCTGGGCCTGGTGGGCCTGATCGGTGTGGCTTCGATGGCTGACGTTGGCAAGCCCGGAGGTATGACCCCGGCCGAGCTTCGTGAACCCCTCGTCGTGCCGGCGGGCATCATGAGCGCGGTTGCGATTGCGCTCTTCGCGGCGATCAGGGTCGGAGGCGAATACCGCTACGACACCATTGCCCAGCGTTTCCTGGCGGCCTCCCGCGGGCGAGTTGTGATGGCGAAGCTCGTCACCTATGCGACCGTTGGGCTGTTCCTCGCCGCCGCGGCGATCGGACTGGGTCTGGCGATTGCCGGGCCGGGCATTTCAGCCGAGGGACTGACCCTGGGCTATGACGCGGCCGGAGTTGCCGGTCTGATCGGAAGCATCATGTTGGGCGCGGCGCTCTTCGGCGCCCTGGGCGTCGCCTTCGCCTTCATCAGCCGCAGTCAGACCGCTGCCCTGTTGATCGTGATCGGCCTCTTCCCGGCCGAAAAGCTCGCGGCTTTGATTCTGGAAGACAACGCGGCGTACATGCCATACGGGCTTCTTCAGTCGCTCATCGACCAGGGCGGAGCCGTTTCTCCCGGTGTCGGGGGAGCGCTGCTTTCGCTGACCGCCGGGGTAGCGGTGCTCGTCGCCTGGCGCCTGGCCGCCCATCGGGACGTGACCTGAGATGCCATGCGCGACCGAAGATCACCTCACTTCAACAGAAAGAGGATCGCGATGAAAAGCACAGCGGCGGTTGTAGGAGGCGGCATCGGTGGCCTTGCCGCGGTATCGCTCTGAAGCGGGCGGGCGTGGACGCAACCGTCTATGAACGCGCCGAAGAGATCCGCCCGCTTGGCGCCGGCCTTTCGATCTGGCCCAACGGCGTGAACGCGCTCCGCGCTCTCGGGTTGGACGCCCTGGTGGACGCGCCTGGCGTCTCCAAGGGTGGCGGTGCCCTGCGGCGCGCGGATGGTTCGTCGCTCGCCGAGTTCGACCCGTCCGTGTTCGTCAAACGCTATGGGGAGCCACTTGTCGGGCTCCATCGCGGAACGTTGCATCAGGCGCTGATCGACGGGCTGGGCCGCGATCGGCTCGTGCTGGGCGCTGAGGTCCAGGGCATCGCCGACGGTGTGCTGTCTCTCGCCGACGGCACCGAGATCCGTGCCGACCTGATCGTCGGTGCCGACGGGCTCCATTCGACTGTGCGCGCAGAGATTCTGGGAGAAGAGGACCCTCTCGACTCTGGAATCGTCGCCTATCGCGGCGTAAGCGCGTGGGATTGGGCGGTTCCCGACGGCGAGTGGTGGGGAGGCGAGAGCATCGCCGGGCTCCTGTCGCTTGCCCGACAACAATGTGTACTGGTACCTCGCGTATCGCGGCGACCCCGATCCCGGCGGAGCTCACCCGGCTACTCGGCGAGTACGGCGACCCGCTGCCCGAAGTCGTGGCGGCTACGCCCGAGAGCCAGGTCTTGTGCCACCAGCTTTACGATCGCGATCCGGTGGAGAGCTGGTCGCGCGGCTCCACGGTCCTCCTCGGCGACGCCGCCCACCCGATGTTGCCGTTCCTCGGTCAGGGCGCCTGCGCTGCTCTCGAGGACGCGGTGGAGCTGGGAAGGGCGGTCGAGGAAGCGGACGGGATCCGCGCGGCGATCGACGCTTACGAGGCGAAGCGCGTAGGCCGGACGGCGGACCTCGTCAAGGGCTCCCGCAAAGCTGCAAAGGCGGCGCTGCTGCCCTCCAAAGCCGGGCGCCGGGTGCGAAACGCGCTCGATCTCGCGTGTGCCGGCTCGAGCCCGCCTTCGCCAACTCGATCAGGTGATCGCGCTGGACGGGCCCCATCCCAGTAGCCGCATTTCGCGAAATCACCCTGGGTGGAAGTGCACCTGGGTGATGACAGGTCACCCAGCCCGGGTGCATCTTGACCTTCACAGTTTCAACCAGGACCAAAGGAGACACCATGCAGAGCAACGACCCACATCACGAGCGCCGCTGGAAGATTCTCGGCGTAATCGCGCTCGCCCAGTTGATGGTGGTCCTCGACGTGACGATCATCAACATCGCGCTGCCGTCTGCGCAAGCCGACTTGGGCTTCAGCGACGACTCGCGCCAGTGGGTGATCACCGCGTACGCCCTGTCGTTCGGCTCCTTGCTGCTGCTTGGCGGGAAGATCAGCGACCTCATCGGCCGCAAATGGACCTTCATCGCGGGCCTGGTGGGCTTTGCGGGTGCCTCCGCCCTCGGCGGTGCCGCACCGTCATTCGAAGTCCTCGTTGCCTCACGTGTGCTTCAGGGGGCGTTCGCTGCCCTCCTCGCGCCGGCCGCGCTGTCCATCGTCACGACGACGTTCACCGATCCGGGTGAGCGCGCCAAGGCCTTCGGGATCTATGGCGCGATTGCGGGATCCGGCGCGGCAATCGGCCTGCTGCTCGGCGGATTCCTGACGGAGCTCCTGACCTGGCGCTGGACCATGTACGTGAACATGGCCTTTGCCATCCCTGCTGCGATCGCCGCGTCGCGCCTTCTGGTGAACGTGCGCCCCGCGGAGCGCCCGCGCATCGACGTGCCGGGCGTCGTCGTTGCCACAACCGGCCTCTTCGCGATTGTCTACGGATTCGCGAACGCCGAGATGGAAGGCTGGGGCGCGCCGCTTACAGTCGGCCTTCTGGCATACGGAGTCCTCGCCGTCGCAGCGTTCATCGCAATCGAGCGCCGAGCGAAGGCGCCTCTCCTCCCGCTACGGGTAGTCAGCGAGCGGAACAGAGGCGCGTCCTTCCTCGCGGTGGCTGTCGCGGGCGTCGCGATGTTCTCGACATTCCTGTTCCTCACCTACTACCTCCAGAAGGGCCTGGGCTTCTCGCCCATCGAGTCCGGCCTGGCATACCTGCCCATGGTGGCGGCGATCATGGTCACGGCGACGTCGTCATCGACGAAGCTGCTGCCCCGCGTAGGTCCGCGGCCGTTGATTCCAACGGGCATGGTCCTGACGGCGCTCGGGCTGGTGTACCTCACGGGCATCGAGGTCGACTCCTCCTACGCCGGCGCGATCCTGCCCGGGATCATCGTGATGGGCGTCGGTTTCGGGCTCATCATGGCGCCGTCATTCGCGACTGCAACGCGCGGTGTCGAGCCGACTGACGCCGGCGTCGCATCAGCAATGGTCAATACCTCTCAGCAGGTAGGAGGCTCGCTCGGCGTCGCGCTCCTCTCCACTGTGTTCGCGGATGCGGTGAGTGGCTACACGGCCGCGGTGGGAACCCCCGCTGCGCTTGCCCAGGCCGAGGCCGCCGTGCACGGCAACTCGATGGCCTTCTGGTGGGCTGCCGGGATTCTGATGGTTGGCGCAATCGTGACCGCCGTCCTGTTCGAGCCGGGCCCCGCCGAGGCGACGGAGCACGGTTCGGCGAGCCTCGCAGTGCCTGAAGTCGGCTGACTCCGGTGAGGAGCAACAATGAGTTGCGATGGACTTCCGCCATGTAGATGTGTTCGCCGATCGGCCCTACTCGGGCAACGGGCTCATTGTCTTCTTCGGGGGCTTTGAGCGCGCGACCGAGGAGCTTCAGGCGATCACGTCGGAGATGCGGCAGTTCGAGTCGATCTTCGTCAGGTGAGAGCGAAGATCAGGGCAAATTGTCGGCACGCGTCTTCACGGTCGAAGAGGAGCTCGACTTCGCGGGCCATCCGATCATCGGAGCCGCGGCAGCGGCGCACGAGAGGTGGGCCAGCGACGAGATCGAGCGAAGCTGGACCTTTCTCGTGGGAGAACGGGAGATCGAGGTCAAGAGCCGCCTGGAGGGCAGCTTCTACGGCGCCAGGATGAATCAGGGACCTGCGGCCATCGCCGATCCGCTCGACGACTCGTCGGCTGCGCCCTTCCTCTCGATGCTTGGACTCGATCCCGCGGAAGCGCGGCCCGACCTGCCCATGCAGGTCGTGTCCACGGGTCTCGCGTATCTCATCGTTCCTGTCACGCAGGCCGGGCTCGAGACGGCACGTATCGGCGTCGACGACCTCGAGTCGCATCTCCTCGAGGTGGGAGCGAAGTTCGTCTACGTGTTCGATCCGATGAGCCGGGAGGGGCGCACCTGGGACAACGCCGGCTCTGTGGAGGATGTGGCAACCGGAAGTGCAGCGGGGCCGGCGGCCGCATACCTCGTGGAGCACAGCCTCGTCCCCGGCTCGACCTTCTCCCTCGCGCAAGGCCGCTTCGCCGGAAGGCCAAGCTCGATGTCCGTCGAGGTCGCTGCGAACTCGGACATCTGGGTCGGCGGCCCGGTCGCCCCGATTGCATCGGGGGTGCTGGACGAGTGAGTTCGCAGGGACCAACGGCGAAGGAGCTGATGCGCGGCGGCGAGCTCTATGCGGGTGACGACCCGGAGCTCAACCGCGAGCTCGACGAGCGCCAGGCCATGGTCCAGGAGCTCAACGCCATTCCGTATAAGCGGAAGGACGAGCGGCGCGCAGGGCTCGAGCGCCTCCTCGCAGCGATCGGAGAGGACACCTTCATCCGGGCGCCGTTCTACTGCGACTACGGGGACGGCATCTCGATCGGCGCTCGCACCTTCATCAACTTCAACTGCACGATGCTCGACGGAGCTCCCATCACGATCGGAGATGAGTGCCTCTTCGCGGCGGGGGTCCAGCTGATTACCGCCACCCATCCGATTGATCCCGGTCCCCGTCGCAATGCCGTCGAGCAGGCACTTCCGGTGACGATCGCGGACGGTGTTTGGCTTGCCGCGGGAGTGCTGGTCTGCCCGGGCGTCACGATCGGCGAGAACACCGTGGTTGGCGCGGGCGCCGTCGTCACGCGCAGCCTGCCGGCCGGTGTCGTCGCGTACGGCAACCCGGCTCGGGTGATCCGCGAGATCACCGACGAGGATCGGAACGAGCGGGCTGACAGCACCTAGAGTGGCTGGGTGAACTATCCGTCGCTACAGATCCGCGGCGTAACGGTTGCTCAGTTTCCGAACCCGCCGCTGATGGTCGCGCTCCTCGCGGTCGTGGTCAGCTGGATCGCGGGTGAAGGCTCCGTTTATGACGTCGCTCGCGCCGTGTTCTACGTGGCGCTGACCGTTTGGGCGTGGGAGGAGTTGGCACGCGGGGTGAACCTCTTTCGAAAAGCCCTGGGCGCCGCAGGTCTGATCTACGTGGTGGTCAGCTTGACCGCACTTGTCGGCTGAGCGCTACCGCGAAAACGTCGTCGGTTCCTCCAGGCGCGCTAGCTTCGCGGGGTTTCGGATCGCGTAGATACGCGTGATCCGGCCGCCTTCCACGGTCAGGCTGATGGCGGTGTTGAACTCGCCGGAGGGGTCGACGCGGAGCGCCGGCGCGCCGTTGAACCAAGCCGGGGCAATGTTGGCGCCGGGTGCGAGCGCGCTGAAGCGCAGCAACTGGCGTGCCACCGTCTTGGCGCCGGTGAGCGGCCGGATGGCTGCGGGCACCACGCCGCCACCGTCCGCAGTCAGGACCACGTCGGGCGCGAGGACGTCGAGCATGGCCTGCAGCTCGCCGGTCGCAAGCGCCCGCTGGAACTTCTCGACCGCTGCCTCCTGCTCTTCGCGGCTCACCGACATGCGGGGCCTGCGCGCCGCGACGTGGTCGCGTGCACGATGGGCGATTTGGCGAACCGCGGGCTCGCTCTTGCCGACGGCGTCCGCAATCTCGTCGTACTGCATCTCGAAGACCTCGCGGAGCAGGAACACCGCGCGCTCTACCGGGCCGAGCGTCTCGAGCACGGTCAGCATCGCGATCGAGACGCTCTCGGCGAGCTCGACGTCGTCGGCCGCATCAGGCGCCGTCATCAGCGGCTCGGGCAGCCACTGGCCGACGTAGTCCTCGCGCCTGCGGGCCAGGGTGCGGAGCCGGTTGAGCGCCTGCCGAGTGACGATCCGGACCAGATAGGCGCGAGCGTCGCGCACGCCCGCCCGGTCTACGTCGTCCCACCGCAGCCAGGTCTCCTGCACCACGTCTTCCGCATCGGCCGCCGAGCCGAGCATCTCGTACGCGACGGTGAAGAGGAGGCTGCGGTGGGTGACGAATGGGTCGTCGGTCATGCCGCTGACGCTACCTCCGGCAGCCCATTCGGCTGCGCCATCGGCTTGAGGCCGCACGCAGCGGCAAGGCCGTCGGACTCGACGCCCAACGCGACGTTGTTTCGCGCATAGAGGTTCGCCAGCGAGATGAACCCGGTGAGCTCGACCAGCGCCGGCGCCCCCAGTTGCTCGAGCAGGCTGGCGGACATCCCGTCGGTCACGGTGGGAGGTGTCTGGCTCATGGCCTCTGCGTATCCCAGCACCTCGCGCTCGAGCGGCGTAAACAGATCCGAATCGCGCCAGCGTGGAATCTCGCGTGCCTTCTCCAGGTCGAGGCTCTCATTCCGCGCCTGGAAGTAGCCGAAGTCGAGACACCACGTGCAACCCACGAGGGACGCCACCGCCATGTGTGCGTAGGACTTCAGGTCGAGGTCGCACTCGTCCCACTTTCTCGCCTTGCCGCCGATGGCGAAGAAGCCCTGAAGTACAGCCGGGTTGTGCCAGCCGACCCCGAGAGTTGCCGGAACCTGGCCGAGCATCCGCTTGCTGAACATCTTGACCACCGCGCCGCGGAGGCCGGTGATCTCCTTCGGGGGAATTCGGGTTGCCATGTCGTCTCCTTCTGGTCGATTGCCTTCTCGTGCATGGAGACACCGGCCAGGTCCCGGTTGTGACACGAGGACAGGCCTCGACCCGAAGCTGTCGTAGCCTGCGTGCCCGATGGCACTCACCGATCCGTCCAAGCGCCTCGGGGCTCTCCCGCCGTACAAGTTCGCCGAGCTTCAAAAGCAGGTGGCGGAAAAGCGAGCCGCCGGGATCGACGTGATCAACCTGGGGATCGGCGACCCCGACCACCCGACCTTCCCGTATGTGATCGAGGCCATGCAGGACGCCGTGGCCGATCCGAGCACCCACACCTATCCGTCCAACCGCGGGCGCGAGGAGTTCAGGGCGGCGCTCGCGGGCTTCTACCGCCGCCGCTTCGGGGTCGAGATCGACCCGGACTTCAGAGGTGATTCCGGCGATCGGAGCCAAGGAGTGCATCTACAACCTCTGCTTTGCGTTCCTCGACCCCGGCGACGTCGCGCTCGTTTCAGACCCCGGCTATCCCGTCTACACCGGCGGGCCGCTGCTTGCCGGCGCGGAGACCGTCCTCTTGCCGCTCGAGCCGGAACTCGGCTTCGCACCCGACCTCGACAAGCTCTCTGCCGATGACCTCGCCAAGGCGCGGCTGATGTTCATCAACTACCCGAACAATCCGACTGGCGCGATCGTCCCGGATGGCTTCTTCGAGCGCGTCGTCGAGCTTGCGCGCGAGCACGAGATCCTCGTCGTCCACGACAACGCCTACTCGGAGACGACCTTCGACGGATACGTCGCGCCGAGCTTCCTCGCCACCCCGGGAGCGAAAGAGGTGGGGCTCGAGACCTTCTCGCTCTCGAAGGGCTTCAACATGACCGGCTGGCGCTGTGCCGCGATCCTCGGCAATGCCGACGCCGTTTCCTCGTATTGGCGCCTGAAGACCAATATCGACTCAGGAGTGTTCGAGGCGGTGCAGCTCGCAGGCGCGGCTGCGCTCAATGGCCCGCACGAGCGGATTTCCGAGATGAACGAGATCTACGCGCGGCGTCGCGACCTCGTGGTCGGCGCCCTGCGCGAGATCGGCATGGAAGTGGAGATGCCGAAGGGCACGATCTACGTCTGGGCGCCGGTTCCGGATGGTCACACCTCGACGTCGTTCGCGGAGCTCGTTCTGGAGGAAGCGGCCGTGGTGGTCTCGCCGGGCTCAATGTACGGGCCCTCGGGGGAGGGCTTCTTCCGGATCTCGCTGGCGTCGCCCGATGAGCGCATCACCGAGGCCGTCGAGCGCATGCGCGAGCACTTGGGCTAGCTTGCCAGGCATGGAGTCGCCACCCGCAGCCACAAACCGGATCGCCGTCGTCGGTCTCGGCAACGTCGGGCGGCTGATCGCCGACATGCTCGTCGAGCGCGGATTCGAGGTCTGGGAAGTCGACTCCGACGCGAGCAGGGTGGCCGGTGAGCGCGCGTCCGTCATGGATGTCAGCGACCCCGCTGCCCTCGAGAAGCTCTTCGCGGACGTAGACGCGGTCATCTCGTGCCTGCCCTACTTCCTGAACGCGGGGATTGCCACGGCTGCCCATGCCGCCGGAGTGCACTACCTGGACCTGACCGAAGACGTCGACACCTCGCGCGTGATCAAAGAGCTCGCGAAGAGCTCGAACAGCATCTTCATGCCGCGCTGCGGCCTTGCCCCAGGGTTCATCTGCGTCGTCGGCGGCTCGCTGGTGGGCAGGCTCGAGACCGTCGAAAAGATCGAGCTGCGCGTCGGCGCTCTCCCGCGCAGCCCGAACAACGCGCTCGGCTATGCGTGCACCTGGTCGCCTGACGGGATCATCAACGAGTACCTGAACGACTGCGAGCAGCTACGCGGAGGCGAGCTGGTGACCGTGCCGTCGCTCGAGAACGTGGAAACGATCGTGATCGACGGCGCGCGCTACGAAGCGTTCACCACTTCCGGCGGCCTGGGAACGATGTGCGAGACGTTTGCCGGCCGTGTCGACAGCCTCGACTACAAGACCATCCGCTACCCCGGGCACCGTGCGCTGATGCGGTTCATGTTGCATGAGCTGGGCCTCAGCCAGCAGCGAGAAGAGGCTGTGCGAATTCTCGCTGATGCCTACCCGCCGGTTCGCGACGATCTGGTGATCCTTTACGCCGCGGCCGAGGGGCACAGCGGCGGACGCTCCGCCCGTGAGGAGTTCGTCCGCATCTACCGACCGCGGATGGTCGCCGGTGCCCCCCGGACCGCCATCGCGTGGACGACGGCAGCAGGCGCTGTCGGGATGATCGAGTTGCTCGCCGAGGGCTCGATGCCCGACTCGGGCTTCGTCTGCCAGGAAGATGTTTCGCTGAACGACTTCCTCGCCACCAAGGCGGGCCAGATGCTGGCGCGCGAGCCGCACGTGGACATGGTCGACGACATGCCGTTCCTGCCGGTCGCCTGAGCGCCCGGATCTAGCTGCTTAGGAGCGCACGCGCGGCCGATTCGATCTCGGCTTCCTGCAGCAGGACGTGCTCGGCGGCTTCCCCCAGGGGAATGAAGGAGTCCTGGCTCGTCACCCTCGAGACCGCTCCCTCGAAGCCCTCGTCGACGAGGACACCAAGGACGCCCTCGGAAACTCCGCCGCTCCGGCGCGTCTCGTCCACGATCAGGACGCGCCCGGTCGCCTCGGCCTCGCGCACGATGTCGGCGACCGGCAGCGGGGCGAGCCAGCGCATGTCCACGACGCGCGCTTTGATCCCGTCGTCGGCGAGCCTCTGCGCGACGCGAAGCGACATGTACGTGCCGTTGGCGAAGGTGACGATCGTCAGGTCGCTGCCGTCGCCGTGAGTTCGGGCCGAGCCGATCGGGGCGTGAGTGGCCGACCATTCGCTCGGCGGGGCGTATGGGGTGACCCAGCCGCCGTCGTCCGGGTTGTGCAGGTCACGGGAGTGGTACAGCGCGATCGGCTCCAGGAAGACGCACGTCGATCCGTCGACCGACGCTGCCGTCAGGCACGCCCGGAGCATGGCCGCTGCATCGTCAGGTCGCGCCGGAGAGGCCACGACGATGCCGGGTATGTCCCGAAGGACGGCAACTGCGTCGTCGTTGTGGAAGTGCCCACCGAAGCCTTTTTGGTAGCCGTATCCGGCGATCCGCACCACCATCGGGTTCCGGTACTGCCCGTTCGAGAAGAACGGCAGGGTGGCGGCCTCGCCGCGTAGTTGATCCTCGGCGTTGTGCAGGTAGGCCAGGTACTGGATCTCGGGGACCGGCAAGAGGCCGGAAACGCCGCATCCGAGGGCGACGCCCATGATCGTCTGCTCGTCGAGGAGCGTGTCGAACACACGAGTGATGCCGAAGCGCCGCTGTAGCCCGCGGGTGACGCCGTAGACGCCTCCTTTCCGGCCCACGTCCTCACCGAAGACCAGCATCTCCGGCCTGGCCGCGAGCGCGTCGGTCAGCGTCGCGTTGATCGATTCGGCCAGGGTAAGCGGGCCGGCTTCCTCCGGGAGCTTTCCCGCAAACGCTTTGGACCTTGCGTCCTGATCCGCCGCCAGTCTCACGTCGTTGGCGACTGATTCCGGCCGCCGCGGCGCGATCGGCTCCATCACCTCCGATGCGCTCCCAAGACGCGGCCTGGCGGCCGCGTCGTCGGCCAGGCTCCGCACCTCCGCCGCGATGTCGTCGTAGCGGGCGAGCAGTTCGTCGGGCTCGGCGATCCCTGCCTCGGCGAGGAGGCGCGCTGCGTGCACCAGCGGGTCGCGGTCCAGTTCTTCGCCGATCTCGGTGCGGCTGCGATAGCCGATCTCGGCGTCTGAGCCCGCGTGGCCGAGGAAGCGGACGGTGCGCAGGTGCAGGAACGCGGGACGGCGCGAGTTCCGCACGAACTCGGCTGCTGCCACTGCCGCGTCATAGGCACCGGCGATGTCCGTTCCCTCGGCGCCGAAGTAGCGCAGATGGGGGCGGCTGGACCACGCTTCCTTGACCCAGTCGCGCGGCGTCCGGACGCTGATGCCGAAGCCGTTGTCCTCGCAGCAGAACAACACCGGCATCCGCAGGCCCTGGTGCACGTTGTACTCGGCGGCATTCAGCGCCCCGAGGGCAGTCGAGTGGTTGAGCGAAGCGTCGCCGAACGAGCACACCGCGATCGCGTCCTCCGGCCAAGCGGGGCTGACTCCGATCCGCTGCGCACGCTCGATCGCAAAGCCCACTCCCATCGCGCGAGGCACGTGCGACGCAATCGTCGATGTCTGAGGGATCACCGCGAGAGCGTGGTTGCCGAACACCTTGTGGCGCCCGCCGGAGATCGGCTCGTCCGCGGCGGCGACCAGGCCGAGGAGCACGTCGCGGAGCGGGGTGGAGTCGGGGACCTGTTGGGCCCGCGCGCAGTAAAAGCCGCCCGACCGGTAGTGGAGGAGCGCCGGATCGGTAGGCCTGACCGCGGCAGCGACGACGGCGTTCGACTCGTGACCCGCGGATCCGATCGTGTAGACGCCTGGACCCTCTTTTCTCAGGTAGCGCGCGGCCAGGTCGAGGTTCCTGCTGGAGGCCATCGCGTCGAACAACGCGAGGGCCATCCGTCCCGTCAGCCTGGTGCCGTCGCGGACCGGCTCGTCGAGTTCGGCGCCAGCGGAACCACCGGCGCTGAGCGCGGCCAGGCGCTCGCGGAAGTGACTCTCGAGCGCCTGCTCAGGCGTCTCACCCAAACTCCACGCCCTGTGCCAGCGGAAGGTCGTCCGAGTAGTTGACCGTGTTCGTCGCCCTGCGCATGTACGCGCGCCAGGCGTCCGAGCCGGACTCGCGGCCTCCTCCGGTGGACTTCTCACCGCCGAAAGCGCCGCCGATCTCGGCGCCGGAGGTACCGATGTTGACGTTGACGATTCCGCAGTCGGAGCCTTCGGAGGAGAGAAAGAACTCAGCCTCCTTCTGGTCGCCGGTGAAGATGCTCGACGACAGCCCCTGCGGGACGCCGTTGTGGATCCCGAGCGCTTCCGCGAGCTCTGAGTAGGTCATGACGTAGAGGATCGGGGCGAACGTCTCGCGGCGCACAAGCTCCGTCTGGGCCGGCATCCGCACGATCGCGGGCTCGACGTAATAGGCATCCGGGTAGCCGGCGACCTCACGGCGCCCACCGCCGACGATCAGCTCGCCCCCGTCGGACTGAGCCTCCTCGAGCGCCGCGACCATTCCCTGGTACGAGCGCTCGTTGATGAGCGGGCCGATCAACGTTCCGGACTCACTCGGATCCCCGATCGGAAGCCGGCCGAACACCTCACGCAGCGAGGCGACGAGCTCGTCGGAGATGTCGTCATGCGCAATCACGCGACGCAGGGTCGTGCAGCGCTGACCGGCGGTTCCTGCGGCGGCGAACGTGATCCCCCGCTGGGCGAGCTCGAGGTCGGCCGAGGGGGCGACTATCGCCGCGTTGTTGCCTCCGAGCTCGAGCAGGAGCCTGCCCATGCGAGCAGCTACGCGCGGGGCCACTTCGGTGCCCATGCGCTCCGATCCGGTGGCACTGACGAGCGCGACATCGGGGCTGTCGACGAGCGCCTGGGACGCCTCGGGGTCGGCGATCGCGAGGCGCTGGACCCCGGCCGGCGCGTCGCACTCGGACGCCGCGCGATCCACCAGAGCCTGGCACGCCATCGAGGTGAGCGAGGTCATCGGCGACGGCTTCCACACGATGGTGTCCCCGCAGACAAAGGCGACAGCGGCATTCCAAGCCCACACCGCGCACGGGAAGTTGAACGCCGTGATTACCCCGACCACGCCAAGGGGGTGCCACGTCTCCATCAGTCGGTGGCCGGGACGCTCCGAGGGCATGGTGCGGCCGTCGAGCTGGCGTGACAATCCGACCGCGAAGTCGCAGATATCGATTGCCTCCTGCACCTCGCCCAGAGACTCCGAGCGGATCTTCCCGGCCTCGATCGTGATCAGCTCGGCGACGTCCGCCTTGTGCTCGCCCAGGAGTTCGCCCAGGCGCTTGACGAACGCGCCACGTACCGGCGCGGGCACGGCACGCCACTCCAGGAACGCCTCCTTGGTCTCGGCGATCGCCGCTTCCACTTCCGGCAGCCCCGCGCCAGGCACATCGAAGAGCTCCTCACCCGTGATCGGCGAGCGGGCGCCCACGGACGGCCCGGCTTCTGCGGAGGAAAGGTCGACACCGCAGTTCCCGAGCGCCGTGCGGGCTCGCGAACGAAGATCGTCGGTCGATGAGACGGTCAGCTCTTGCTTGGACTCGGTTGTCGTCATTGGCTCCTCCGTGAGTTCAGGGCGGAAGGTGAGTGTCGCTTATACAACGTTGTACTCGAGGCGAAGCGCTGATATTTCAACGCCGCTTACACCCATCGGTCGGAGGAGGGCCCGAGTGGGTCGGATCGCACACGCCCGGCGGCGCCTGGTGTCAAGATCCTGGCGTGGACCTGTCCCTCGAGCGGATCGAGCAAGCCGTCGACCGGATCCCCTCCGTTTTCCTGGACACACCCCAGTTTGTCGACCAAGGGCTTTCGGCGACGCTCGGGCGTGAGGTCGTGGTCAAGGTGGAGACCTTGAATCCCATCGGAAGCTTCAAGGGACGTGGAACGTGGCTCCTTGCCGACGAGCTCGATCCCGCGCAGACTTGGGTCTGTTCGACCGCCGGCAACTTCGGCCAAGGGCTCGCATATGCGGGGCGGGCGCGGGGCGCGCAGGTGAAGATCTTCGTCGGGCCGGGTGTCCCGGAAGCGAAAGTCAGCCGGATGCGCGCACTCGGCGCCAACGTGGTGGACACCGGGCACTCCCAAGCTGCCGCGCTCGATTACGCAGCCGCGAGCAGCGATCGAGTTCTTGTCACCGACGGTGAGAGCGCGGCGATCGCCGAGGGCGCCGGGACTATCGGCCTGGAGCTGGCGGCCGCTGGGCCAATCGAGACGGCGGTCGTACAGGTCGGGGACGGAGCGCTGATCACGGGTGTAGCCCGATCACTGAAATCAAGGAACCCTCAAGCTCGCGTCGTCGGCGTCTGTGCGAGCCGGGCGCCGGCGATGGCCCGAAGCTTCGAAGCCCGCAAGCCGGTGTCCGTGGAGAGCAAAGGAACGATCGCAACCGCGCTCGAGATCACCAACCCCGTTCCGGAGTCCTTGGCGCGACTCACAGCCCTTGTCGACGAGGTCGTCCTGGTCGACGATGACGAGATGCGCTCGGCCATGGAGCTGATTGCCGGGACCCTGGGGGTCATCGTCGAGCCCGCCGGCGCAGCCGGGGTGGCGGCGCTTCGCCAAAATGGGCTTGGCCTGGGCGAAGGACGCGTCGCGGTACTGCTGACGGGAGCGGGCGCGTGATGGGCCCACCGATATGACCGACATGGGGCAATTCATCAAGAAGCTCGCCCTCCCGGGCGGCTTCGCAGCACCCAAGCGCTTGAGCCACGGCGACATCGAGGCGATCGCGCTCTCGCGGTCAGATCTGGAGGACGACCTGATCGGGATCAACGGGAGCATCGAGGTCATCCAGAGAACCCGGGGTGGGGGATGGCCCGAGGGACCGGTGGAGTCGGACTACAACTATGTAGACCTCGTCTGGCACGAGCAGGAGTTCCGTGAGGGATCGTCGTTCTCATACGTCGTCCGGCACCGCGATGGCACCTACCTCGGCTGTTGTTACCTGTACCCGATGGGTCTTCGGACCGAGCTCACGGACGCGCTGCTCGATCACGACGTCGACGTGAGCTGGTGGGTGACTCAGACCGCATACGAGGCAGGTCACTATGAAGCCCTTTATGAAGCACTGCGCGAGTGGATCGCGACCGAGTTCCCCTTCTCGAACCCGTACTTCTCGAATCGTGAGATACCGCCGGAGACGCGGACCTCCTAGTCCTCGATGTCCTCGCAGTCCTTGAAGGTGTCGTCGCCCGGGCCTCCGATGCACGTGTCGTCGCCGCTGTTTCCGTTCAGCACGTCGCTGCCCTTGCCGCCGACGAGCTGATCGTCCTCGGAGCCGCCCTTGATGCCGTCGTTGGCGCCGCCTCCGCAGAGGACGTCCTTGCCGGCCTTGCCCTTGACGTTGTCGTTGCCGCCCAGGGCCTGGGCAACGTCGCGGTATTGAAATCCGCGCAGGTTGTCGTCGTTCCCGGTCCCGATGATCGACGCGGAGCGCTCCTGGCACTCCTCCGGCTGGCGGATCAGCTCCGGATTGCCGTCGAAGTGGTCTGCCGTGTCGTTGACCAGGGGAGTCGCCGTTCCGTCAGTCGAAGGCTCGCTGACCAGCGCGCCCTGCGTGAAGACACCCTTTACCCATGCGATCCTGGATCCGTCGGGCGACCATGCGCAGTTGTAGCCGCCGGTCGCGGAGTCAGAAAGGTCGGTGCCCGTGGTTGCCGCCGACCCCGTGGCCGATGACCTGACATAGACGTCTGCGTTGGCGGAACCGAAAGGCCCGCGGGTGTAACAGAGCTGGTCGCCCTTGGGGGACAGCGCCGGCTGATACTCCGCCTCGGCGGTCGCGACGACGTTCGTCGGCGCGACGCCGATCTGATCGGACGGTTGGCGAACGATGTCCTCGAACGGACTGGCGACGCCTTTCGAGTAGTAGATGAACTTCCCGTCGGGTGACCAGATGGGCTTGCCCTCGTGAACGTTGTCGCTGACGGTGAAGTTCAGCGGGTTGACGAGGCTCACCGGCTTGGTGGTGTCGAAGATCCTGATGTCGAGCTCCTGGCCGTTGGAAGCTTCGCTCTCGAAGGCGATTCGCTTACCGTCCGGAGACCAGGACGGGCGGTCGTCCGCCAGGTTGTCCGAGAGCCACATGACCGAGCTCGAGCCTGAGCTCCGGTCGTGGATGAAGATGTCAGCGTCGGAGCCTCCGTTCTTCAGTGCGAAAGCGATCTGTGTCCCGTCCGGAGAAACGCTCGGATGACGGCGCTGCCCGATCAGCAAGGGAGCGAGCGCCTCGCTCTCGGCAAAGGTGAGGTCACCGGGTTGATTGGCGAAGAGGTCGGCGTCGGTGTCGTCGTTCGCCGCCTGACCGATGCCGCTGACGAAGATGGTCTCGCCGTTCTCGCCCGGAAACACCGCCATCGCGGTCGGTGCCTGCGTCACTATCGCGGCGACCGTCAGGCCGAGGACGAACTTTGCGCGCTTTCTCATGGATCCACCCCTCCGTCGCAGTTCATGTGCCACCTGGGGCACGGCTTGGACCCTACACCTCCCGAGAACCGGCGCACCCGGCGTCGTGAGTCGGTACAAACGCTCCGTCGTGGGGAACATCAGGGAATATCTGCGGCCGGTCATCGCTGCGGCGGCGACAGCCACGCTAGGGACGGTGATGCTCTTCGCCCCACCGGCCAGCGCCGGCACGGACACCTTCGAAGCGCGCGGAAGCGTCGAGCAGGTCTATGCCACCGGCCTCGAGCCGGGCCAGCCGGTCGACCTCATCGACAAGAACGGCGAGACGATCGAGACGAACAAGGCGACGGCCGAGGGTGGCGTCCTCTTCCGGCGCGTCAAGCCCGGGAAGGGCTACCGGGTCAAGCCCCAAGGCGACGACGCCTCGGAGGCGCTGCAGGTCCTGACGGACAAGCCGGCGCCGCCCGACGAGTCCGTCTACGACCAGGAGATCGAGCCCGACGGCTACCAGTACCTCGAGACGCGCGATGGGACGAAGCTCGCGATCAGCGTGCATCCCCCGTCCGACATCACGAGCGTCATCCCCGACCTACCGGTCGAGATTCCCGACATCCCGCTCGGCGTTCCCACGCCGACGCTGATCGAGTACTCGGGATACGGCACCGCCGATCCTGACGGCCCCGAGAGCGGCATCTCGATCATCGGCAACCTGATGGGCTTCACCGTCGTCGACGTGAACATGCGCGGCACCGGGTGCTCGGGTGGCGCCTTCGACTTCTTCGAGCCGCTCCAGGGCCTGGACGGCTACGACGTGATCGAGACGATCTCGCGCCAGCCCTGGGTAAAGGGCGGCAAGGTCGGGATGATGGGGATCTCCTACGGCGGGATCTCGCAGCTCTTCACCGGGCAGTACAACCCGCCGAGCCTCGCTGCACTCACTCCCATCTCGGTCATCGACAACGTTCAGACGACGCTGTATCCGGGAGGCATCCTCAACACGGGCTTCGCCCTCGAATGGGCGAAGGACCGGATCCACGACGCGCTTCCCTCCGGCCCCGACTCGGGTCAGCCGTGGGCGTACGAGCAGATTCAGGGTGGCGACACCGTGTGCGCGGACAACCAGGCGATGCACGGCGAGGCCCGCAACCTCCTGAAGAAGATCCACGCGAACCGCACCTACCGCCCGAAGACCGCCGACCCCCTCTCGCCGGTCACCTTCGCCGACAAGATCGAAGCGCCGACCTTCCTCGCGTGCCAGTGGGAGGACGAGCAGACGGGCGGCCACTGTCCGACTCTCGCCGGAGAGTTAGCCGGGAACGAACGGGCCTGGTCCACGTTCACCAACGGGACCCATGTCGACTCGCTCAGCCCCGAGGTCCTGAACCGATGGTTCGACTTCCTGAAGCTCTACGTCGCCGAGGAGCCGCCGGCGCTCTGGTCGCCGATCGTGCAGGCCGGCGCACCGATCGTCTACGAGGAGGCGTTCGGGATCAGTGGCGTGACGATGCCTCCGGACCCGATCCAGCAGGAGCTTCTGTACGACGACGCGCTTGCCGCGTTCGAGGCTCAACCACCTGTTCGGATCCTGTTCGACAACGGGGCCGGCGGCGATCCCGGTCAGCCCTATCCCGGCTACGAGCAATCGTTCGACGAGTTCCCGCCGGCTGATGTGGAGGGGCAGTCCTGGTATCTGGCCAAGGACGGCGCTCTGGCCGAGAAGGCGCCGAAGAAGAGCAGCGCCGACAGCTTCGTCTGGGACGACGAGGCTCGCCCACCGACCAACTTCACCGGCGACACCGGAAGCGGCGCCAACGGCCTGTGGACGGACACCCCCGCTTACGAGTGGTCGCAGCCCGCCGGTGGCCACGCCCTTTCCTATGTCTCCGAGCCGCTCTCAGAGGACACGACCGTTCTCGGCGGGGGCTATGTGAAGGTCTGGATCCGCTCGGAGAAGAAGAACGTCGACCTCCAGGCAACCATCTCCGAGGTGCGCCCCGACGACAAGGAGGTCTTCGTCCAAGGCGGCTGGCTCAGGGGCAGCATGCGAAAGCTCGACAAGCGGCGCTCGACTCCACTCGAGCCCTTCCTCAGCCTGCGAAAGAAGCACATAAAGCCGTTGCCGGACGACCGCTTCGTCAAGGCGACGATCCCGCTCTATTACCAAGGGCACGCCTATCGCGAGGGCTCGCGTCTTCGCGTCACGATCTCGGCGGTCGGCGGCGATCAGCCGATCTGGGCATTCGCGAAGGCCAGGCCGAAGAACACGCCTCAGGTGGATGTCGCTTTCGGCAAGGCGCAGCGCTCGAATCTGACGCTCCCGGTGCTGCCGGGCGCGGACATCCCCACCGAGCTCCCGGCCTGTCCCGGCCTCCGGGGCGAGCCCTGCCGCGACTACGTGCCGTTCTCAAACGCCGCGCCGTAGGCGGGATTCGCCCCTTGCGTTGTGGTCGCGGGTGTGGGACGATGGCCCCGGTCTAAGACAGAGAAGAGGGGTCTCGATGAGCATCAGGTCCGCCTACGTCAACGGTGTGGTGGCAACAGTCAGCTTGGGAGCGCTGGCCATCCTGGTGTTCGGAGGCACGCCAAGCTCCGTGGCCGGCCAGTCCGAGAAGTGTTTCGGCAAGAACGCGACGATCGTCGGCACGAAGAAGAGCGACTCGGGTGCGGATGCGCTGGTCGGCACTCCGGGGAACGACGTGATCGTTGGCCTCAAGGGCTCGGACGCGATCATCGGCAGAGGAGGCAACGACCTGATCTGCGGCGGCGACGGCAACGACGGCGTCACCGGCGATGAGGACAACGTCACTTGCTTCGAGGGGACGGAGGGAGGCAACGACAAGATCAACGGAGGCGACGGGCACGACGGCCTGCGCGGATGTGGCGGCGAGGATGTGATCAAGGCTGCGGACAGCACCGACAGCGTGGAGGGGAATGCCGGAGACGACAAGCTGACCGGAGGCAAGGGAGACGACCGCGTGGAGGGCGGGGCCGACACCGACGTCGTGTCGGGCGGGCCGGACAAGGCCGGCTTCCCGCAATCCGATGCGGTCGACGGCGGCCCCGGCGACGGCGACGTCGTCAGCGGCGATCTCGGATCCGATTCCGTCGGAGGCGGCGAGGGCGCCGACGACTCATGCGACGGCGGGCCGGGGAACGACGGGGACGCCGGCGGCTGCGAGACCTCGGTCAATATCCCTTAGCTGTCAGAACGAAAGCCGGACCGGCCTGAGCGTCAAGTCGCCGCGATCTCCCTCGATCGCAAGCACTCCCAGCTCGTTGTCCCCGATCTCGATGAGGCGCGGTGGGATCATGGCGGCGAACTCCGTGCCGTGGTCTCCGGAGTAGCTGAACGTCGTTGCCACTACGCGTCCGTTCAGTGCAACCGCGAGTCGCTCACCGTCGTCGATGCCATCCAGGTCTCCGGCGATCCGGGCCGGCGTGATCGGTGAAATGGGGTCGTAGTTGCGGACTGCGATGCCGTCGACGATCCTGGCATCGGCCGCCGCTTCTTCGCCCAGCAGGTCGTTCACCGGCCTGCCGCGGAGCTCGGGGTTCGGCCCGATCGCGTAGAGGCTCGTCTTCCCGTCACCGAGCGATTCGACGCGGAGCGCCAAGGCGTCGGCGAGGGCGTCTTCGTACTCCGTCTGGGTCAGCTCGATTCCGCCGCCCCTCAGGTTCTCCATCTCTACCGGACGTTCGGGAAGGTCACCCGAAAGGAGCGATTCGCCGTCTACCTCCCACGGAATCTCGGCGCCGATGGCGTCGGCGATAGTGGGCACGACGTCAACGGTCCGCGCTGCGGCCTCATCGACCTGGCCCTTGCTTTGGCCTGGAAGTTTCACGAACAGGGGCACGGAGAGGATGTCTCCTGCGTTGGTCGAAGTCACGTCGCGTCGCTGGTCTCCCGCGCGGAACGCGACGCCGTGATCGGCTGCGACCACGATGAGGGACTCGTCATAGAGGCCCTCGGCGCGGAGCTTGTCCATCACGCTGCCGAGAAGCTTGTCCGTGTACTGAAGCTGGAGCAGGAAGCGCTGCTCTGCTTGGAGCACGGGCCACTCTTCGTCGTCCCACTCCTCGAGCCCTCCCAGCTCCGCGTCTGATCCAACCGTGTCGGAGTAGCGCTCGCCCGAGGGCAGGTACCTCCACGCCTTGTGTGGGAGAAGGACGTGAAGGAAATGGAGAACGGGACCGTCGGCCGGCTCGATCTCCTCGGTGAAGGTCGCGACCTGCCCCGGCCGGCTGACGGCGCCACTCTCACGGGGGCTTGGGATGCCAAGCCTCTTCGCGTCCGGGAGTGACACGTACCCGAGGATCGGAGGGATCGTCGCGAGCAGCGAACCGAGGCCACCTTCGTCCACGCTCTCCGTCGAGCCGTCGCACAACGCGTCGGGGCAGAGGTTGGTCCACGGTTCTGAGACGTGCATCTCGTAACTCGATCCCAGGAGCGTGAACAGGGACTGGGGATGGTCGGCGGTCGTGCCCAGGCTGTCGAGCGGCGCGTGGATCCCGGTTGCGAGCGTGGGGACAGCCAGCTCCGTGTCGCTGCGCGAGCTGGTCGCATTGGGGAACCAGGTCGCGTCTTCGCCGAGCTCGGCGAATGCCGGAAACCGCTTTGCGTCGAGATTGCCCTTTGCGTCCATGAGCGCATGACCCGGCAACTCGTCGAAGACGATCATCACAACCGGGGCTTCTGAGTCTGCCTGCGACGGCTCGTCGAGCTCCGGCTCTCCCGCGAACACCAGGCTGGAGACGGGCGTGAGCAGGAAGACGAAGGCGAGGATCACGACCGGCAGAACGACAAGCGCGGAGACGATCGACCGGGCGGTCTCGAAGCGCGCGTACGCAATCGCTGCCGCGGTGCCGGCAGCGAGCACCAGCGGAGCCTGTATCTCGAGCCTGAGGCCGAGCGGATAGAGAGCCTCCGAGAGGATCAGGGCGCTCAATCCTCCGATCAGGACGAGGTGGAGCGCCCAGCCGAGCTTGTCGCTCGCGGCCGCGACGAGAAAGCCGATAAGGGCGAGGGCGGCAGGCACGGCGAGCACGATGATCAGGGCGACAGCTGCGACCTCAAAGCCGCTGGCACCCCGTCCGATGAAGAACTGCGCATCCGTGACGAGGAGGACCGGGGCAGCGGTAAGCGATGCGAGGACGAACACATGGAGCGCACGCCTACCGGGGGATTCGCGCGGGTACACGAACGCTATTGTGAAGAACGTGTTACTTGCCTATCTCGATCCAGGCAGCGGGAGCGTCATATTGCAGGCGCTCCTCGGCGGTGTCGCGGCAATTGCGATCACCGGCAAGCTGTGGTGGCATCGCCTCCTGACCCTGCTTCACATCCGCAAGCCGGAAGACGACACAGACGAGCCCGCCCCTCCGGCGCCGCCCGACGAGTCCGGCCAGAGCCGAGCGTCCTAGACGCCTCCGAGCTTGGAGCCGCAGGCCGCAGCCGAGCCCGGCTCTTTCAGAGACCCGGACAGCCGGGTCTTTCGCGACGGGGACACGATCCTGCGCGCGCTGAGCGAGCGAGGCCTTGCCGATTGGGAGCGGTTGTCGGCAACGAAGTTCTTTGCCGCGGCGCTCAAGGACGGCAGGATCGTCGGCACGGAGAAGCTGGAGAACGCGCCGGCGCGACCTGAGTTTCCCGCCGCGGTCGCAACGCTTCGTCACGAGCGCGTTCCGTTCGTTTCCTACCCGTACGAATGGACCTTCTCGATGCTTCGCGACGCTGCCCTGCTCCAGCTGGGGCTGCTGCGAGCGGCCCTCGCCGAGGACATGATTCCCAAGGACGCTTCGCCTTACAACGTGCAGTGGCGCGGTACGAATCCGGTCTTCATCGATGTCGGCTCGTTCGAGCGCCTTCCCGAAGGCGAGCCGTGGGCCGGGTACCGGCAGTTCTGCTGCCTCTTCCTCTACCCCTTGATGATCCAGGCGTATGCGGGGCTCGACTTTCAGCCGTGGCTCCGTGGCTCGCTCGAGGGCATCGAGCCCGGGGAGGCCCGGGCGATCCTGCGGGGGCGCCGCACCTTTCGCCGGGGCGTCATGACCCACGTTGCGCTTCACGCCCGCCTCGAGCGCCGCGAGTCTGATCGCGACACCCGCTCAGAGGTAAAGCGCGCGGGCTTTCGCAAGGAGCTGATCGACGCGAACGCCGCCCGCCTCTCAAAGCTCGTGGGAAGGCTCGACTGGGGCACCCCGGATACGGCCTGGTCCGACTACGGCGAGCGGTCCCACTACGAGCGCGAGGAGCTCGACCGGAAGGACCGCTTCGTCCGCGAAGCGTGCGCGGCCGGGGAGTGGGCTCTCGCGTGGGATCTCGGCTGCAACGACGGCCGCTACTCACGGATCGCCGCCGAGCATGCCCTCTATGTCGTCGCGGTCGACGGCGATCACGCGACCGCCGAGGCCCTCTACAGAAATCTTCGCGACGAGGACGCGAGCAACATCCTTCCGCTGGTGATGGACCTCGCGGACCCCTCGCCTGCCCGCGGCTGGCGTGGGCTGGAGCGCACCCGCCTGGAGGACCGCGGCAAGCCGGACCTCGTGCTCTGCCTCGCGCTGATCCATCACCTCTCGATCGCGGCGAACGTCCCGCTGGCCGAGGTTGTCGCGTGGCTGGCAAGCCTCGACGCCGTCGTCGTGGTCGAGTTCGCGCATCGCGACGACGAGATGGTCAAGCGGCTCCTTTCACGTAAGCGAGATGACGCGCACCCCGATTACACGGCTGAAAGCTTCGAAAAGGTTCTCGCGGAGAGCTTCGAGATCGTCCGCCGTGAAGACCTTGGGACCCGGACGCTCTTCGAGGCCCGGCCGCGCTGAGAGTCAGTCGGCGGCTGTGTAAATCAGCAGCGCGACGCCCGACTCATAGGTCTTGTTGTCGGCGAGCCTGAGGTTCTGCATCTCGCCCGGGTCCGGGAACATCCTCAAACCCTCGGCGATGAGGGTGGGGTGGACCATCGCGCGCCACTCGTCCACCAGGCCGGCCTCGCCGAGCGCATGCGCGAGCTGAGCGCTGCCGTTGAGGAGGATCGGGCCGTCCACCTCGTCGCGGAGCTTGCCGACCGTCTCGATCGGGTCGCCCGATAGCACCGTGGTGTTGTCCCAGTCCGGATCGGTGAGGGTGGAGGAGACCACGTACTTCGGCATCGAGTTGATCTTGTCGGCGAACTCCCCCTCGCGCTCGGGCCACGCGCCCGCGAAGCCCTCATAGGTCTTCCGCCCGAGGAGAAGCACCTCTGCCTCTTCGATCTCCTCCTGCTTGTAGGCGTAGTGATCGTCGCCGTAGTGCGACTTGAAGGTCCAGCCGGAATGCGGGTGGCCATGCTCGCCCCCGGGGGCCTCCATGATCCCGTTGAGGCTTACGAACTCCGACACGATCAGCTTGCCCATCTCAGTCCCTCTTCCGCTGGTTGACCTGAATCTCGCAGACTACGCGGGCCGCCCCGCGCAAGACCGTCGATAGGTTCTTCGGCATCTTGGACTCGAACGAAGGGACGCGTTGAAGGCGATCGGAAACTGGTTCGCGGAGTTGCCGGGCGGTCGTCGTTCCAAGTTCGCGATCGTCGGTGTCTGGCTCATCGTTCTCTTTGTGATCGGCCCGCTCGCGGGAAAGTTCGAGGACGCGCAGGAGAACGACCCGGCGGATTATCTGCCGAGCAGCGCCGAATCGGTGGAGGCGATCGAGGAGCTCGAGGACTTTCCGTCTGGCGACATCGTCCAGGCGATCACCGTCTTCAGCAGGAGCGCCGGTCTTACCGATGAGGACCAAGCCGCAATCGAGGAGACCCGCGAGGCGATCATCGCCGACGCCCGGGACGGCGTGGGCGAGACGAGCGAGCCGATCCCGTCCGAGGACGGGGTCGCGGCGCTCCTCATCACGCCCATCACGGTCGAGGACGGAACGAATGAGGCGGGCGAGCTGCTCGTCGACGCTACTGACGACATCAAGGACCAGCTCGAAGACCTTCCTTCGGGGCTCGAAGCCGAGGTGACAGGCCCGGCCGGGTTCTCGGCCGATGCGATCGAGGTCTTCGACTCCATCAACGGTGCCCTGCTCTACGCGACCGCGGCGCTCGTCCTGATCCTCTTGATCATCATCTACCGGAGCCCGATCTTCTGGCTGATCCCGTTTTTCGCGGTGATCCTGGCCGAGATCACGTCGCGCGGACTGGGCTACCTGCTCGCGGATGCAGGGGTCACGGTCACCGGTCAATCCGGAGGCATCCTGCCCGTGCTCGTGTTCGGCGCCGGCACGGACTACGCGCTCCTCCTGGTCTCCCGCTATCGCGAGGAGTTGCGACGCCATGAGGACAAGCACGACGCGATCCGGGTCGCGATGAAGAAGGCCGGCCCCGCGATCGTCGCATCGGCAGCCACTGTCATGGCCGCCCTCCTCACTCTCACGCTCGCCGAGGTCACAGGCACCGCGGGCCTCGGTCCGATCGGCGCGCTCGGCGTCGGCCTCGCGATGGTCTCGATGCTGACCATTCTTCCCGCTCTGCTCGCGATCTTCGGCCGCAAGGCGTTCTGGCCGTTCGTCCCTGAGGTCGGCAGCGTGGGAACCGATGAGACGCACGGCGCCTGGAGCCGGGTCGGGACATGGGTCGACAAGGGACCCCGTCGGGTCTGGATCGGCGTGTCGCTGCTCTTGGCGGTGCTCTGCCTGGGGCTGACGCAGCTGAACTCGGACCTCACGAGCGGCAACGGCTTCCGCGACGACGTCGATTCGGCAGCCGGTCAGGAACTGGTCGAGAAGAGCTTCCCCGCGGGCGCCAACGCTCCGACGAACGTCGTCGTCACGGACGAGGCGAAGCTGGATGCCGTCGAGGAAGCCGTCGCCGGCGCACCGGGCGTCGACAGCATCAGCCCGGAGGTCGAGGAAGGGCCGACCGGAGTAAAGCTCGAGGTGACGCTGGATGAGGACCCACTGTCCACGGCGGGCTTCGAGCTCATCCCGGGAATCCGCGAGACGGCACATGCCGCCGCCGGAGATGACGTCCTGGTCGGCGGTCCGACCGCGGAGGAGTACGACCTGCGCGAATCCGCGTCGCGCGACAACAAGGTGATCGTCCCGATCGCGTTGGTCGTCGTGTTCCTGATCCTCTGTGCGCTCCTGAGAGCGGTGGTCGCGCCTGTGATCCTCATCGCCACCGTGATCCTGTCGTTCGCGGCTGCGCTCGGAATCGCCACCTTCTTCTTCGAGTACGTGTTCGATTTCCCCGGGATCGACCCGACGCTGCCTCTTTTCGCATTCATCTTCCTCGTGGCTCTGGGGATCGACTACAACATCTTCCTGATGGCCCGCGTCCGCGAGGAGACGATTGAGCGCGGGACACGAGCCGGGATGCTTCGAGGCCTTGCGGTGACAGGCACCGTGATCACCTCGGCAGGCATCGTGCTGGCTGGAACCTTCTCGGCTCTCGCGGTCCTGCCGCTCGTGACCCTCACCGAGATCGGCTTCACCGTCGCTCTGGGTGTCTTGCTCGACACGTTCCTGGTCCGGACGCTCCTTGTCCCGGCGCTGGTCCTGGACATCGGCGATCGCGTCTGGTGGCCGTCGGCTTTGGCCAACCGGGATAGGCCTAGCGAGTAGAAAATGACGCCGCGAGAGCGCGGGCGTTCTCGGGCGCGAAGCCTTCCCAGTCGTTGTTGAAGTACCCGTAGACGTCCTTGTCCCGCCGCCACGCGGCGATGCGCCGGCGCCATGTGTCGATCTCGCCCGGCGCGTACTTGCCGCGGATCCCGTGCGCCCCCCGGTGAAAGCGGACGTACGCCCAGGAGGCGGTCACCTCGCGGGTCATGAACGGAAAGCGGGGATCGTCGCCGGTGACGAGCGCCGCGTCATGGGAGCGGAGCAGTTCGTAGGTGTCCTTGTTGAACCACGTCTCGTTTCGGAACTCGAAGCAGTGGCGACCGGGCCGGTTGTCAAGGACGTCCAGCGCCGTTTCCAGCCTGTCGAGGTCTTGCTTGAAATTCGGCGGCAGCTGCCACAGGATGTTCGCCAGCTTGCCGGCCGCTTCGAGCGGCTCCAGCGCCTTGAAGAAGCGCGTCGAGTACTTGTCGAAACTGAGGAGCCGCTTGATGTGCGTCGTGTAGCGGCTGCCCTTGATCGTGAACTCGAAGCCCTTGGGCGTCTGCTCGGACCAGCCCTTCACGGCGGCCTCGGTCGGCAGGCGGTAGAAGGTGTTGTTGATCTCGACCGTGTCGAAGACGGACGCGTAGTGCTCGAGCCATAGGCGCTGGGGGAGCTTCTCGGGGTAGAACTCGCCGCGCCAGTCCTTGTAGACCCAGCCCGAGCAGCCGATCCGCACGGGTTTCATTCGGCGGCCACCTTCGCCACGTTGTCGCGGTGGACCGTCTCGTAGGGCTCATGGAAGACGAGCGTGCCTTCCGCGAGCTGGTCCGCCACGAACTCGCGGAGCGGCAGGTCCCGCAGGCTCTCATCGTCGCGGCTCGCGATGAGGCGACGGATGTAGGCCTGGGTCGCTGAGATGAACCCAGCCGGGTAGCCGCCGTTCTCGATCAGGGCAGGATCGCCGTGGGCGGGCAGGATCCGCTCGGGTTCGAGCTTCGCGAGCCGGTCGAGGCCGTCGAGGTGCGCTTGGAACGAGCCGGGCTCGTCCACGAAGGTGACCGTGTCCTCGAGCGTGTCGCCTGCCAGCAGGATCCGGTCTTCCGGCAACCAGAGAACGGCGGCGTCGTCGGAGTGGATGTTCACGTGGATCAGCTCGACCTTGCGTGAGCCGACCGTGAGCGATAGGCGCTCGCCGAAGGTTCGGGTTGGCGTGACGACGGGAGCGATCGGCGGCGGCCCGCTCAGGCGCCCGCTTTCGATCGCCTCGCGGTTTGCCGCCAGGTGCTCGGCGGTCCGCTCGGTCGCAATGACCTCGCAGTCCGAGAAGGCTCCTGCGCCCGCGATGTGGTCGAGGTGCCAGTGGCTGAGCACGACGGTGAGGTCCGTGATCCCCCGCCGCTCGAGCTCCGCGCGGACGAACTCGCCGCGGTCCAGCGAAGTGTGGGTGTCGTAGACGAGCGCGATGGCTCCTTCGACGATCGCGTAACTCGCAAGGCCGAGGACGAGGTCGTACTCGACCCAGTCCGCATCGTCGAGGCTGGCGCCCGCCTCACGCCCGTCATAGAAGGCGAGAATCCCTTCGCTTGGCTCGAGTACGCGCATGCCGCCGGCCCCGCAGGTCAGTGCGCAGCCGCCGTCTCGAAACCCGCCAGCGTCTCGACCACGAGCGGGCCGACCTGGCCGAGGTCGTAACCGCCCTCCTGGACGAACACGGTGGGGACGCTCATCTGGGCCAGCATATGCCCGGCTGCCGCGAAGCCCCCGGCAGTCACGGTGAACGGCGCTTCGGGGTCTCCGCCCGCAGCGTCCACGCCGAGGGCGACGACCAGTCCACGCACGCCTGCGTCGGTCG
Source organism: uncultured bacterium (assembly GCA_963772035.1). Classification (GTDB taxonomy): domain Bacteria; phylum Actinomycetota; class Thermoleophilia; order Solirubrobacterales; family 70-9; genus JALZKA01. The sequence goes on along the minus strand of CAVYVT010000007.1, from coordinate 171,282 downwards.
CCCAGGAAACGAGGCGCTCTATGGCCTCGACCCACGCGTGGTCGTCGGAGCCGGGAGCAAGGGGAAGGTTTCTGTTCGCTTCGGCGCCTTCGCCGGCACCGGTCTCTTCGGCGAATCCGAGAAAGTGGGGAAACCACCCGGCGGCGGGGTCTGCGTGGACCGAGCCGGTCAGGACCGAGCCCTCCTCCCAGAAGATCGACTGAGCCCCGTTGCCGTGATGCGCATCGATGTCGATCAGCGCAACGGGCTTGCCCAGCGCTTCGCGCATCCGGGCGGCCGCGGCGGCCGAATTGTTCAGGTAGCACGAGCCACCGAACGCTGTCCGCGTTGCGTGATGACCGGGCGGGCGGCAGAGCGCATAGGCGGCCTGCCCGCTATCGGCCACCAGGTCGGCGGCGGTCAGCGCGACGTCCAGGGCCGATCGCGCGGCGTCGTACGTGCCCGGGCCGATCAAGGTCATCGTGTCGAAGCAGAACGTTCCCGCCCGGGCGGCCATGTGAGTCGCCGGCTTTATCGGAGCTGCGCCCACCAGTCCGGGGTGGGGGAACAGATAGGGGACGACCCGGTCCTGCCCAGGATCCTCTGGAAGCCCGCTGAGCTGCCAGTCGGCCCACGCGTCCCTGAGGTAATCGGTCATTGCGGGATCGTGAAGGCGGAGCGCCTCGGCGTCCGGGTGGTCGACGGCCGGCACCAGCGGGGCGCCTGCCGCAGTCAGCGCTTCGCGGATCCGCTCCGCGCGCTCGGGCAGCTCCGTGCCGGGAGTACGGACGCCCACGTACACCTCCCCGCCAGGCTCGTGGAGCCGGTGGCGGTCGCTCCAGACGACTGGCATCGAGACCCCCATGCGCATCTCGCAACCTAAACGAAAGAGGCCCGCCACCCGAGCGGGGACAGGCACCACGCTCGGGGACAGGCACCACGTGCGCGGAATGGCCAACGACGGCCCGAAAGTTCGTCCGGATGTGCCCATTGACGGATCCAGGTGCCGGGGCATAGCTTCCTAACGACCGTTCATGAAGATGCAAACGCACGGAGCGGAGGAGATCGCACTGGAGGTTGGCGCCGACCGCGTCGTAGCTCCGCCCGGATTCCTGCCGCAGCCCGCTGAGACCCTTGACCCCTCAAGCCCGGTCCGCCCGCACGAGCTCGAGATCGCCGTCGAGCGACTCTGTCTCGACTCGACCTCCCATCGCCAGATCGCCGAGAGCGCCGGGGGCGATGCCGACGCGATGGCGGCTCGCATCATGGAGATCGTCGCCGAGCGCGGGAAGATGCACAACCCCGTCACGGATTCGGGAGGGATCCTGACGGGGACCGTCTCCGCAGCAGGCGCGGCATTCCCGGACGCGCCTGAGATCGGCGCGCCCATAGTCACGCTCGCCTCGCTCACCCTCACGCCGTTGCGCCTCGACGAGGTGACGGATCTGGATCCGCCTTCGGCGCAGGTAGGGGTTCGCGGTACCGCTTACGTCTGCGGGCGAGCTGCGTGGACCGAGCAGCCGGCCGACCTGTCCACCGAGAAGGCGCTCGAGGTGCTCGATGTCTGCGCCGCTGCATCCCACACTCGCGATCTGGTCCCGGTGGACGGGAGCGTTTGTGTGCTTGGGGCGGGTCACGCGGGGAAGCTCGCGCTCGCTGCAGCACGCGACGCCTCGCTCGCTTCCACCCTGACGGTCGTCGACGTCGACAACCACGCCGTCGACCACGCATGCAGCCACGGCCTCGCGGACATCGGCGTCGCGGCCGACCTCCGCGACCCCTTGGCCGCGCTCGCGGCCATGCAGGCGGCCGGTGTGCCGCCGGCGGATCTCACTGTCGTCGTCGTGAACGCGACGGGGTGCGAAGCGGCGGCGATCCTGGCGACTGCGCCCGCAGGGCGGATCCTCTTCTTCTCGATGGCGACCAGCTTCGGAACCGCAGCCCTCACATCTGACGGGCTCTCTTCAGATGCGCGGATGGTGATCGGAAGCGGCTTTTCGCCCGACCGGGGCACCTACGCCCTCGATCTCGTTCGCCGCAACCGCGGGCTCCGCGAGGCGATGGGCATCGAACTGGGAGCGGCGGCATGAGCGGCCACGAGGTACAGATGCGCTGGCGCGATCTCGACGCGTTGGGCCACGTCAACCACCCCGTCGTCCTCACCTACCTCGAAGAAGGGCGCGACGCGTTTCTGGCTGAGCGCGGGATCAGGCGCGACGAATACGTGGTCGGGCGCTGCACGGTCTCTTTCCAAGGCGAGATCGACCCGGCGATGGGATCGGTCATGGTCGAGTGCGAGGTCGCCGAGCTGGGCACGTCAAGCGTGAAAACACGCGAGCGCATCGTGGACGCACAAGGCGATGCGCTGGTCGAAGCAGAGTTCGGGATCGTCCTCTGGGATCCCGAGCGCCGCGCTTCGCGCCCGATCACCGACGAGGAGCGAACCGCTCTCGAGAAAGGACGCGCATGAGCTGGAACTCCGACCCCGTCGTGGTCACCTGCGCCATCACCGGCGCCGACGTCTTCCGCGAGAACAACCCCAACATCCCCTACACGACCGAGGAGATCGCGAACTCGGCGATCGAGGCGGGGGAGGCCGGGGCGACGATCGCTCATCTCCATGTACGAGAGGACGATGGGACGCCGAGCGGCCGTCCTGAGCTCTTCGTGGACGTGATCGACCGCATCCGCGCGGCAAGCCCGATCCTGACGATGGTTTCGACGGGCGGGTCCAACGACATGACGATCGAGGAGCGGACCACGGGACTCGAGGCCAAGCCGGATATCTCCGGCGTCGAGTCGGGGTCCATGAACTTCGGCGACGAGACCTTCATCACCCCGCCGCCCGCCGGACGCGGGATCGCCAAGCGGGCTCAGGACGAAGGCATCGCGCTCGAGGTCGAGGTGTTCGACGTCGGCCATGTGGTCAGCGCGGTGAAGTGGCTGGAGGACGGCGTGATCCCGGGGCCGATGCGGGCCAACCTCGTGTTCGGTGTGCCCGGAGGGATTGACGCTTCACCCGAGGCGCTGGACGCGATGCTTCGCCCCCTGCCGCCCGAGACGTTCTGGACCGTCACCTGCATCGGCCGCCACCACCGCCGGATGCTGGGCTTGGCGCTTCTGAAGGGGGCGCCCGGAATCAGGACCGGGCTTGAAGACGTTTCCTACATCGAGAAGGGCGTTCTTGCCCCCTCGAACGGAGCGCTGGTCGAGATGGCGTGCGACATGACCCGTTCGTTGGGCCGCGAGGTCGCGACGCAAGACCAGGCGAAGGAGCTCTTGGGGCTTGGCTGATGCCGCGACAGTCACTCGTGCGGACAGACGCTCGTCGCGCCAGCGCGGCCCCGCCACGCGCGAGGACATCGACGCCGCGGCGCTCGACCTCTTTGCGCGCCTTGGCTACCACGCGACATCGATGCGGGCGATTGCGGCCGCTGCGGGCATCCAGCCGGCCGCCATCTACCACTGGTATCCGTCCAAGGAAGCACTGCTTGTCCACCTCCAGGACGACTTCATGGTCCGCCTGACCGAGAAGCTCGAAACCGCGATGGCCGCGGAGGATCGCGCGGCCCTGAAGCTCGCTGCGGCGGTGCGCGAGCACGTGATCTTCCACGGCCTCAACCCCCGCGCGGCTTTCGTGACGGACTCCGAGATCCGCGCGCTGGGGCCGGAGGCCAAGCGGCGGCTCATCGCTCAGCGCGACGCCTACCAGGACATCTTCATCGAGGCGACCGAGGGTGGAGTCAGCGATGGCTCCCTCCGGGTCTCGAACCCGAAGGTCGCGATGTACTCGACGCTTCTGGCGTGCACCGGTGTCGCCCTCTGGTTCGACCCGGACGGCCCGCTCGCGCTGGATGATGTTGCGGACCTTCAGGTCGAGCTCGTCCTTTCATCGTTGGGCGCCGAGCCCGAGTTGATTGCCGAGGCGTTGCGATGACGAGGATCAAGCCTCCCGCCTTGCCCGAGAACGCGACGATCGCAGTGGTCGCGCCGGCAACGGCTCCCCAGACACGCTCCGACCTGGAGCAGGCGGTCGATTACTTCGAGTCGCGTGGGCACGAGGTGCGACTGGGGAAGAACGTCCGAAAGGTCCACGGCTATCTGGCCGGCACCGACGCGGAACGGGCCGAGGACCTCCAGTGGGCGCTTTCCGAGCCGGGCATCGACATGGTCCATGCGTACACCGGGGGCTATGGCACGGCACGCCTCTACAAGCTGATCGACTGGGACGCAGTCGGAGACCCGCGGATCGTTTGCGGCTATTCGGACCTCACCGCGCTCCATCTCGCGCTCGCGAAGCATGCGAACTGGGTGACTTTCTACGGCCCGAACATCCTGCGCTTCACCCGGCGAAAGGACGACTATCCACTCACTCCGGAAACCGAGGAGTGGTTTCACCGGGCCTTCAAGCCTGAACCCCTGGGGCGTGTCTTCGAGGATCCGGAGAACCCGTACGTCCTGACTCTCGGTGGCGGCGCGGGGGAGGGCCCGCTTGTGGGCGGCTGCCTGACGCTTCTCGCCTCGAGCATCGGGACGCCGTATGAGTTCGACGCGGAGGGCTGCGTCCTGATGGTCGAGGACCTGAACACGGACCCCTATCTGGTCGACACCGCGATCAACCATCTGATCCTGGCGGGAAAGCTCGATGGGGTGAAGGGCTTCGTGTTCGGAACCGACGTGAACCTGAAGGATCAGACGATCCCGGAGGAGCCGCAGTCGAACCTCTCGATCGAGGAGATGCTCGACGAGCTGATCGGGCCGCTGGGAATTCCCGCGATCGCAAACGTCCCAGTCGGCCACGGAAAGCACATGGCGACGATGCCGCTGGGCGCACACGTGCGCGTCGACGGCGACGCGAAGACCCTCGAAGTCCTCGAGGCCGGGGTCAGGCACCTCTCATGAAAACGACGAAAGGATGGCGATGACGAGGTACGCGAGGATTCCGCTGGCCCTGGTGGTGCTGATTGCGGCTGCGGCCCTGGCGATGCTTCCCGGATCCGGTCAAGCCCAGGACGACAGCGAGAACGACGTCCTGAGGATCGGCTGGTCGCAGGATCCCAAGACCTTGAACCCCTTCGTCGGTGTGAACGAAGAGGAATACACCATCTGGGCGATCAACTGGGAGCTCCTGATCAACTGGGACCCGAAGGACCTGTCGCCTGCCCCCGGCATAGCCGAGAGCTGGGACGTATCTGAGGACTCGAAGACGATCACGTACAACCTCGTGAAGGGGGCGAAGTGGTCCGACGGCGAGCCGATCACCTCGGCGGACGTGAAGTTCTCGCTTGAGACCCTCGGCGAGGAGGGGTTGCTCTTCACCGGCTACACGAGCAACGTCACTGCCATCAAGACGCCGGACGAGAACACAGTGGTGCTCGAGCTGAGACGCCCGGACGCCCGGATGATCGGCGGCCTCTACGTCTACGTCTTGCCCGAGCACATCTGGGGGAAGGTGTCGGCCGACGATCGCAATGGTGCGTACCAGCCCGAGATCCCGATGGTCGGCAGCGGCCCTTACGTCGTCACCGAGTTCAAGCGCGGCCGGATCCTCCGCATGGAGGTCAACCCCGAGTGGCGCGGCGAGGAGCCCGGATTCGAAGAGCTTCAGTTCATCCGCTACGGATCGCAAGACGCCGTGGAGCGGGCGCTCACCCTTGGCGAGATCGACTTCATCACGGAGGTCGAGCCGGCGACTTTCGAGCGCATGAGCACTCAGGAAGGCATCGAGACGATCAACTCGCCCACGTATGCCTTCACCGAGATGTCTTTCAACCTCTGCTCGGCAGAGGACTGCCCGGACGCTGAGTTCAACCCTGCGATCCAGGACGTTGCGATCCGCCAGGCCACGGCCTACGCGATCGACCGCGAACGGATCAACACGATTGCCACCCAGGACACGGCGTTCGTCGCCCACGGTCTTTTGCCGTCCTTCTACAAGGACTTCTACGAAGTCCCCGAGCAGGACTACCCCTACGACCCGGAGATGGCGGCCGAGATCCTCGATGAGGCCGGCTGGGAGTTGAACTCGGACGGCATCCGCGAGAAGGACGGCCAGGTCGCCTCCTTCGATCTGTTCGCCCGCTCGGAATCGCCCTACACGGTCCAGATGGCGAAGCTGATCTCCGAGCAGGCCGCAGAGGTCGGCATCGAGTACAACGTCCAGATCGTCTCGACGGACAAGCTCACCGAGCTGACCGTCCGCAAGGAGAACGGCAAGCCGGCGCCGGAGTTCGACTCCTTCATCTGGGGCTGGGGCGGGGACCCGTACGACCCGAGCTACCTGCTCGGCTTGATGACCAGCGATCAGATCGGGTCGTCGTCTGATGCCTTCTACTCGAACCCCGAGTACGACCGGCTGTACGAGCAACAACTGACGATGGTCGGCGAGGACCAGATCGACGAGCGCAAGGCCGTGATCCAGGAGATGATCGCGATCCTCCAGGAGGACCTGCCGTACATCACGCTCACCTACGATCCCGACCTCGAGGCGTACAACACCGATGCCCTCGGCGACGTCGAGCGGGTGTGCCCAGCCGAAACCGGAACCGCTTGGTGCCAGCAGGTCTCAGCCGCGCCATTGGTCGCGCTAGAGCCGGGGTCCGGGAGCTCGGCAGCGGGTACCACCTCAGGTCTGCCGGGCGGCCTCGCGGCGCTGTGTGGCCTTGCGATCGCAATTGGGGCCTTCATGCTGGGCCGCGCGCGCGGCCGGCGGGAAACCGAGCCACTGGAGCTGGATGCGTGATCCCGGCGACATGAGGGGCGCCGCTTCATGAGCGCCCGCTGGCTCGCCAGCAAGCTCGGAGCAGCGGTGGTGACGCTGATCTTCGTGCTGATCTTCAACTTCTTCCTCTTCCGGGCGGTCGGCGACCCGACGGAGCAGCTGGTTCGCCTGCCCCAGGCCACAGACGAGGAGATCGCGGATCTGCGCGCCGAGTACGGGCTGGACAAGCCGGTGCTGAGCCAGTTCGCCGACTATGTCGGCGACACGGCGACGCTCGAGCTCGGCATCAGCCAGGAGACGCGCGAGCCCGTCTGGGACGAGATCAAGGCCGCCATCCCGTGGACCCTGCTGCTGGTGGGCACGGGGACTCTGATCGCGACGCTGCTCGGCGCTTGGATGGGGATAAAAGCCGCGACCAAACGCGGCACGAAGACCGACGACAGCCTGCTCAGCTTCAGCCTCTTCACCTATTCGGCGCCCGAGTACTGGGTCGGGATCATCCTGATCCTGGTCTTCGCCGTGGCGATACCCATATTCCCCGCCGGGCAGCAGGTCACGCCCGGCGTCGAGTTCTCCAGTTGGTTCGCCGAGGCGGCGGACGTGCTCGACCACCTCGTTCTGCCGGTGACCGCGATGACGTTCCTGCTCCTGGGCCAGTACTTCCTGATCATGCGCTCGACGATGGTCGACGTCTTGACGGAAGACTTCGTCACGGTGAAGCGCGCGACGGGGCTCCCGTGGAGGCGCGTGGTGAACAAGCACGCCGTGCCCAACGCCCTCCTGCCGCTGGTCACGATCGCGGCGATCCAATTCGGGACGGTTGCCGGAGGGGCGGTGACGATCGAAACGCTCTTCTCCTGGCCTGGCCTGGGTGAGCTCTCCTACGAAGCGATCAACGCCAAGGACTTCCCGGTGTTGCAAGGGACGTTCCTGGTCTTCTCGATCGGGGTCATCGTCGCGAACTTCCTCGCCGACTGCCTCTACTTCTTCCTCGACCCCAGGGTGCAGGCGAAATGACGGGCACGCGCGCCAAAGAGCTGCTCCTGGGGAGCTGGCAGGGCAGGTTCGGGCTGAGCGTCCTCGTCCTCTTCATCCTGATGGCCATCTTCGGCAGGGTGATCGCCCCCTACGACCCCGACGCATCCAGCCTGGACACGCTCGCGCCGCCCAGCTCCTCGCACCTCCTTGGGACGACGGAGAGCGGGGCGGACGTGCTCTCGCAACTCCTGGTCGGCGCGCGCGTCTCGATCGTCGTCGGGTTCTCGGCCGCGATCATCTCGGCCGTGATCGGCGCGGCCGTGGGCCTTTTCAGCGGCTACTTCGGCGGCTGGACAGACCGCATCCTGGACGGGATCGACAACTGGTTCCTGGTGATCCCAACGCTGCCGCTGATGATCGTCCTCTCCAGCCTGCTGGACCCGTCGCTCGGGGTGCTGATCCTGGTGATCGGGATCACCTCGTGGGCGGGCACGGGCAGAATCGTCCGGTCGCACGTGCTCACGCTGCGCGAAAGGGCCTTCGTCGAGCGGGCTCGTGCCCTGGGCGCCAGCCACTGGTACATCCTGCGCACGCACATCTTCCCGAATGCCCTGCCGCTCATCTTCGCCAACACGGTGCTGATCATCGCCGTCGCGATCCTCTCTGAGTCGGCGCTCGCCTTCCTCGGGTTGGGCGATCCGACGCAGATCTCGTGGGGCACGATGCTCGAGAACGCGTTCAACGCGGGAGCGCCCAGCGCCGAGGCGTGGTGGTACGTGATCCCGCCCGGGCTCTGCATCACGATGCTCGTGTTGTCCGTCGCCCTGATCGGCTACCGGTTCGAGGAGTACGTGAACCCCCGGCTCCTGGAGGAGCGTTGATGACTACGCCACTGCTTCAGGTCAAAGATCTCCACGTTCACGCCGGGGACAAGTACATCGTCGACGGCGTCGACCTCGAGCTCCAGCACGGCGAGGCGCTCGGGCTGGCAGGCGAGTCCGGCTGCGGCAAGACGACCACCGCGCTCGCGCTGATGAAGCTCCTCCCCGGCGCCCTCTCACAAACCGGCACGATGACGCTCAACCTCAAGGACTCCGACGAGCCGATCAACCTCGAGCGCCGCACCGAAACAGGGATGCGCTACGTGCGCTGGCGCCACATCTCGCTGGTCTTCCAGGGAGCGATGAACGCCCTCGACCCGGTGCAGCGGGTCGAGGTTCAGTTCGACGAGGCAATTCGTCTGCACTCGCCGAAGGCCGACTCGAACGAGGTCAAAGAGAGAACGGAAGAACTCCTTACGACGGTGGGGTTGCCCATCGTCGTCGGGCGCCGCTATGCGCACCAACTCTCGGGCGGCCAGCGCCAGCGGGTGATGATCGCCCTGGCACTGGCGTGCAATCCCTCCCTGGTGATCGCCGATGAGCCGACCACAGCGCTGGATGTCGTGATGCAGGCTCAGGTGCTGCAGCTGCTCGAGCGCCTCCGCGAGCGGCTGGGGCTCGCCCTGATCCTGATCACGCACGACCTGGGCGTGCTGGCCGAGACGTGCGACCGGATCGCGATCATGTACGCGGGGCGGATCGTGGAAGTCGGACCGGTGGACACCGTCTTCTCCAACCCGCAGCACCCCTACACGAAGCGTCTGTTGGAGTCGATGCCCTCGATCGGGGGCAGCCGCGGCCTCGCCGACCCGATCCCCGGCGGTCCGCCCGATCCCGGCGAGTCGCCGCCCGGCTGCCGCTTCCGCCCGCGCTGCCCCTACGCGCAGGAGATCTGCGAGCGGGAGGACCCGGGACTGCGGGAGGCCGGGGCGGCGCAGGCCGCCGCTTGCCACTTCGCGCCGTGGGCCGAGTGGCCGGAAGAGGGCCATTCTCAGGCATGGAAGGCGGGCGCGACCGGATGACCGATTCGCTCGTAGAGGTTCGCGACCTCGCTGTCACGTTCAAGGTGGACCGCGGCACGGCGCGTGCGGTCGATGGGGTCTCCCTCGAGTGGCGGAAGGGCGAGGTGCTCGGCGTCGTCGGGGAGTCGGGCTGCGGAAAGTCGACGCTTGCCAGGGCGATCCTCCACATCGTCGATCCGGCGACCGGAGAGATCGTGCTCGATGGCTCCGCTCAGAACGGAAAGGCGAGCCATTCGGAGGTCAGCCGGCGCCTCCAGATGATCTTCCAGGACCCGTACCAGACGCTGAACCCGCGGATGCGCGTGCGCACGATCGTCGCCGAGCCACTCAAGGTTCAGGGGATCGGCAAGTCCGAGCACGAAGAGCGCGTGAAGCGCGCACTCGAAGACGTCGGACTGGATCCAGAGCGCTTCAGCGAGCGCTACCCGCATCAGCTCTCCGGAGGGCAGCGCCAGCGAGTCGCGATCGCGGCGGCGCTCGTACTGGAACCCGAGGGCCTCGTCTGCGACGAGCCCGTGTCGATGCTCGACGTCTCGGTCCAGGCGCAGATCCTGCGCGTCCTCACCGACCTGCAGAAGCAGCGCGAGCTTGCTCTGCTCTTCATCGCCCACGACCTCAGCCTCGCCTGGTCGATCTGCGACCGAATCTGCGTGATGTACCTCGGGCGGATCGTCGAGCAAGGCAAAGCGGTGGACGTGATCGAGAATCCGCAGCACCCGTACACGCGAGCGCTTGTGGATGCGATCCCCGTGGCGGTGCCCGGCGGCGGCGGGCGGCGCGAGCTTCTCTCCGGCGAGCTTCCCGACCCGACCGATGTGCCCCAGGGCTGCCGCTTCCACCCGCGCTGCCCCAAGCGCTTCGGCCCATGCGATTCGGTCGATCCGGGGCTCCTTCCCGCAGGGGCGAGCGGGCAGCTCGCGGCGTGTCTCCTTCATGATCCGGCTCATGCCGGCGCAGCCGAGACGAGTGCCTGAGCGCTGGCGCGACATCGCGGGACCCGTCGGCTTCCTCGAGACCGGCGAGCGAAACGCGATCTCAGACGTGCCCGGAGTGCGCGTCGGACACTCGCAGGCCGCGAGCGGCCAGCGCACCGGTGTGACGATCGTCGATCCGCCGGCCCTGCCGGCAATGGCCGGCACCGCGGTTGTCAACGGGACGGGCGAGCTCACTTCGAAGCTCGAGATCGACGAGACCGGCTGGATGGAAACGCCGGTCTACCTCTGCGGGACGCACGCCCTGGGGACCGTCTACCAAGCGGCGATCGTCGCCTCGGGTCGCGGTCCCAGCGAGGTGGTGATCCCGGTCGTGGGTGAGTGCGACGACGGCGACCTTGCCGACTCGCGCACCATCGTCCTCAGAGGACGTGAGTGCCGCCGCGGCAGCGCTCGGACAGGACGTGGCAGAGGGGTCGGTGGGCGCCGGCACCGGCATGCAGGTCTTCGAGTTCCCTGGCGGGATCGGGACGGCATCCCGGCGGGTCGGTGAGTGGACGGTTGGCGTGCTCCTGCTCTGCAATTTCGGCCACCGCAAGTACCTCGACGTTCTGGGAACGAGTCTTCCCGAGCCAGGCCGCCGTGTCGAGGACACCGGCTCGTGCATCAGCGTCTGCGCAACCGACGCGCCGTTATCGGCCCAGCAGCTGGGACGTGTCGCACTTCGCCCTCTGCTGGGGCTCGCGCGCGCGGGTTCGTACGGAGGTGCGGGCTCCGGCGAGATCGGCTTGGCGTTCTCGACGGCCGGCGGGGGCGGCCTGGACAACGATCAGCTCAGCCAGATCTTTGCCGCTGCGTACGAGTCGGCCCATGAAGCGGTAATGAACTGCCTCGTGGCCGCGGAGCCCGCCGAGCGGCTCGACGGCACCATGCAGGACGCGTTCCCCGTCGACCGGGTGCGCGAGCTCGCTATGCGGCAGCGGTCTTAAGCGCGCGCCAGACTCTTGGGCATGGCACTTCGCACCGCCGCCTGGGCCGGAGGGATCCTGGCCGCCACCATTGTCGCCCTGATGGCGATCGTGGTGGGCTGGCGGGTTGCGGGCCCGACTGAGTCCGACACCGAGCTCGGCCGCGTTGCCTTCGAGGTCTCGGGCGACAAGTTCGGCGAGGTCGACGCCTACGTACCGATCGCGGACTGGGGGATACGCGCGAATGCCTTCGACGCGCCGTTCGAGCTCGAGCTCGAGATCCGCTCGCTGGATCGCAAAGGCGCCTTGGATGCGGCGGGTGGCGAGCGCACGGCTGTCAACGACACGCGTTCGGACCTGGAGAACGCTGCGAGGAGCGCCGTGATCCGCGGGTTCGCGTTCGCGCTGGGAGCTGTGCTTTTGGTGGCACTCGTCTTGTGGCTCCTGCGCTCCCGGTGGCGCCGCCTCGGCTTCGCTGCCGCATGGGTGGCCGGCGTGGGTGTGATCGCCACCGTCGGCTCCCTCATCCTGGCGGTTGTCACCTTCGATGCCAAGGCGTTCACGACGCCCTCCTACTACGGGCGGGGGCCAGAGCTGGCGCAACTCCTCGCCTTCTTCGAGCGCCAGCAGGACAACGACCGTTATTCGGCGACCTTCGACAATGCTCTGACCAACTTCAGCGCCTATCTCGCGGATGCTCCGCGCGTGGGGGAAGGCGCCGACCGCGCGATCTTCTTCGGCTCGGATCTCCATTCGAACCTGCCGATCATCTCGTCGCTCGGGGACTTCGTTGCCGGAGAGCCGTTCATCCTGGCCGGCGACTTCGGCGTCTCGGGCAGTGAGGAAGAGGCGGCCACCACCAGCCCGCGCATCGCCGCCCTGACGGATGACGTCATCGCGGTCTCAGGTAATCACGACTCGTCGATCCTGATGGACGAGCTGGCCGCGGACGGCGTGAACGTCGTCGGCACCGACGGGGTGCTTGAGGCCGACGGGGAGTGGAAGGAGGGCGAGTACGTCGAGGCGGAGGGCCTGACGGTCACGGGCTTCTCCGATCCCCTCGAGTGGGACGGACCCGACCCCGCCACGCCGGAGCGCATCTTCTCGTTTCCCGAGTTCGAAGACGGCGAGGAGCAGCTTGCCCAGGCAAAGGAAGATGTGGTCGCCTGGTTCGAGGGGCTTCCGGAGGCGCCTGACATCGCGCTCGTCCACCAGAACTCCCTCGCCCAGCACCTGGCGGCGACCATCGCGGATGAGTACTCGCAGCCGCTCACCATCGTCACCGGGCACAACCACTTTCAGGCGATCGACCGCTACGCCGGCGGGCTCATCAACGTCGTTAACGCGGGCACGCTCGGGGCGGGGGGACCCTTCCGGGTCGGCCAGGAGTCGGCCGGCCTCGGCGAGCTCCATTTCTCGGACCTCGATACGTCTCTTCAGTCGGTCGACCTGATCCAGATCGAGCCCCTCTCAGGGCAGGCTCAGGCGGAGCGAGTCGTCCTCGACGTCATCTGCCCGCCCGCCGAGTCTGAGGTCGAGCCCTGCCACTACGAGCCGGGCTGACCTGCACGCGCCTCATACCCATACGCTGCCGTAGTGCCCGCGCTCGCCGAACTGGACCTGCCCTTCCTGGACTGGATGGACGAAGACCTCCGCGGCGACGAATTCCACGAGCGGATGGAGGCGCTGGCCGCCGAGCACTGGCTCGCCGGGTCAGAGCCTGGGTGGACCTTCGTACTCGATCGCGAGGCCGCGAACTTCTTCCTTCGCTCGAAGCAGGTCGTCTTCCCGTCGGCTGTCGTAGCCGCCGCGTTCGGGATCACCGAGGGGCCCCTGGCCGAGGCCATCCGCAAGAACATCATCTCGATCGAGGGCGCGGACCATGGGCGACTGCGCAACCTCGTAAACCCGTCGTTCACCCCGCGCGCCGCCGACCGCTGGCGCCCCGTGATGCGCGAACACCTGGAGGAGATCTTCGCCCCGCTCGAAGGCGGCGGTGAGATCGAGTTCGTCGATGCGGTGGCAAAGCGCTACCCGTCGCAGCTGATCGCGTCGGTCGTCGGCGCTCCCGTCGAGGACGCGCCGCGGCTTCACAGCTGGGCGACGTGGTTCCAGCGTCAGTTCGACCCGGCCGCGATCATGACCAGCCGCGACGAGATCGAGGCGGCGATCGTCGAGTTCACCGCGTATGCGACCCAACTGATCGAAGCCAGGCGGGACGATCCCGGCGACGATCTGATTTCAACCCTCTTGACCGCGACGCACGAGGGTGATCGCCTATCCGACGACGAGTGCCTGAACCTGGTCATGAACGTCCTGGCCGGGGGAGTCGACACGACGCAGGCGCAGCTGGCCCACGGCATCCGCCTTTTCGGCCGCTACCCCGAGCAGTGGGAGCTCGTGCGCGAAGATCCCGACCTCGTCCCGCGCGCGGTCGAGGAGCTCCTTCGCTTCGAGCCGATCACGCCGTTCACGGCCCGGATGACGACCGAGGACGTCGAGTACCGCGACGTAATCGTGCCGGAGGGAACCGTGTTGATGATCTCGACCTTCGCCGCCAATCGGGATCTGGAGACCTACGACGAGCCGTTCGGCTTCGACGTCGACAAGGACCGGGGCAAGGCCAAGCCCATGACCTTCGGCGCCGGCATCCACAACTGCCTAGGAGCGAGCCTTGCGCGGGCCGAACTTCAGGAGGCGCTTTGGTTCCTCGCGCCGCGGATGCCGAACCTCGAGCTCACGGGCGAGCCCGTGTTCGAATCGGTCGCCGGCGTGTACGGGCTCGAGGAGCTGCCGATCCGCTTCGGCTGAGCGCTCGCTCGGCCGCCGGACCGTTCGAGAAGGTAGAACTGGTCGCATCACGGACGAGTTCGACCCTCCCGTTGCCCGCCGGCACGAGCAGGCAAAGCGCGCCGAGCGCCGGCGCCGCACCCTCATCGGGGCGGGCGCGGCAGGCGCATTGGCGTTCATACTGGGCATCGTCGTCGGGTCCTCGTCGGGTGGCGATGAGTCGTCCGAAGAGGTCAAGGAAGCTGGGCCGGTCGAGCTGCCGCGCGGAGGGCGTTCGCTTCTTCCCGAGTACCGGCTCGTGGGCTTCTTCGGGGCGCCGCAGGACGACGCCCTCGGGGCCCTCGGAATCGGCACGCCCGCGGAGGCGTCGAAGCGCCTGCTCGAGCAGGCCAAGGCCTACGGCGGCAAGAAGCCGGTGATGCCGGTTTATGAGCTCATCGCGACCATCGCCTCGGCTCACCCCGGCAAGGACGGGCTTTACCGCACCCACCAACCGCATTCGGTCATAAAGGAGTTCCTTGCCGAGGCGCGCCGCAACAAGGGCATCCTTCTCCTGGACATCCAACCCGGGCGCGCGGACTTCGACGATGAGGTCCGGCGGCTCGAGCGCTATCTGGACGAGCCCGACGTGGGCCTGGCGCTCGATCCCGAATGGCACGTCGGACCCGACGAGCTCCCGGGCGAGGTCATCGGCTCGGTCGGGGCGACCGAGGTGAACCAGATCGCGGAGGGCTTGGCCGAGACCGTGGAGCGCCTGGACCTGCCGGAGAAGCTCTTCGTCATCCACCAGTTCACCGGCGACATGATCACCTCGAAAGAGCTCCTGGTCCCGCACGACGCGCTCGCGACCGTCCTGAACGTCGACGGCTTTGGCGATGCACCCAACAAGATCGCCAAGTACGAGGAGCTCCACCCGAAGCAGGCGACGGGCCTCGCGTCGGGCTTCAAGCTCTTCTATGAGGAGGACCTTGGGCTGATGTCGCCGGAGGACGTGCTCGGGCTCAAGCCACCGCCCGATCTGATCGTCTACGAGTGAAGGGCCCGGAGTTCGATCCGGCCCTCTCGCTCGCGCGCCTCGAACGCCGGCTGCGGGCGCGTCGCCGGGCCCCTTCGCAGGGCGCCGTCTTCGAGCGAGAAGCGGGAGCCGTGGCAGTTGCACTCGATCTCATCGCCTGAGATCTCACCGCGCTCGGCCAAAGAGCACCCCCGGTGCGAGCAGCGGTCATGGATTGCGCGGATCCGCTTGCCTTGCCGCACGATGAGCACAGGCGAGTCCGCGATGGTGACCCTTATTCGTTCGCCGTCGTCGAGCTTTGAGGAAGCGGCGGCGACCGTCCAGCCGGCGGGCCCGCCGTCGAAGACGGTCTGGTCGACGCCGACTCCCTGCGCGTAGGTGAGGTGGCCGCCGAGATACCCGGCGAACCCGAGGGCGCCCGCGCCAAGGAATCCCAGCATGGCCCCCTTCCCGCGTTCGCCCCGGCGCCGCGCCGCCAGCGACGCCGCGTAAAGGCCGAGCGCCGCGGAGTTCGACACAGCATGGGCGATTCCGACGCGGCGAAGCGACGCATTCCCCACCGAGCCATCGGCCCAGTCGCTTGCGCCGGTGAGCGCGGTGGGCGGGTATGCGGCAATGCCCAGCGCGATCAGGCGCTCAGATGCAGTGCCCGAGTCGTCGCCCCCGATGACGTCGAGCGCCGTTGCACTGATGAACGAGCCGATGACGACGTCGGTCAGCATGGGGTGGAGGGCGTGCCCGAGCTGCGTGCCGCTGAGCACGTCCTTAACGGGCCCGGGCCCCAGGACTTCGCTGAGCTTCCAGGACAGAGCCTTGGCCGGCCTGTCGATGGCTTCGACGGACTCGATGCGCTCGATCAGGCGCTCCAGCGGTGCGGGTGTTCGAGCCATGGGTGGGATGTACCCGCCCAGCCCAGGCGCAACCTGGCGTCTAGAGGCGGACCGGCAGCGAGGTCAGCTGGCTGGAGAAAGGTGAGACCGCGTGACGCGGCTTCCCGAGGAGCTCCATGTCGGGCCACCGGGCGAGGGTCTCCTCAAAAAGGATCCGGAGCTCCAGCCGAGCCAGCGCGGTTCCCAGGCAGAAATGCCGGCCCCCGGCGCCGAAGGCCTGATGCTCGGTCGTGCGGGTGATGTCGAAGCGGTCGGGATCCTCGAACCGCTCTTCGTCCCGGTTCGACGAGCAGTACCACATGACCACCTTCTCGCCTTCTGAGATCCGCTGGCCGGCGAGCTCGGTGTCGCAGGTTGTGGTGCGGCGGAAGTGGTTGAAGGCCGGGAACATGCGCAGGGACTCCTCGACCAGGTTCGGGATCATCCCGGGGTCGTCGAGCACGAGCTGGCGCTGGTCGGGGTTCTCCAGGAGCGCGCGCATTCCCGAGCAGTAGGTCGCCTTGGTGGAGTCGTTGCCGGCCGCCATCAAAAGGAAGAAGCCCATGACGATCTCGTGCTCGGCAAGGCCTTCGCCCTCGTACTCGGCGTGAACGAGCACGCTCGTCAGGTCCTCCGTTGGGTTCTTCTTTCGCTCCTCGATCAAGACCTGGCAGCGTTCGAAGATCTCCGGGATGTCCCTCTCCATGATCTCGTCCGTTCCGCCGGGGTTGACCTCCTCGTCGCCCGCGGCGATCACGGCGTTCATGAGGCGCGCCCAGACCTTGTCGTCCTCCTCGTCGATGCCCATGAAGCTGCCGATGACTCTGGAGACGACCGGCTGAGCGACCGATTCGACGAGGTTTGTTTCCTGGCCGGCGTCGAGGCGGTCGAGCACCCTTTGGGTGATCTCGCGGATTTCGTCCTCGTGCTCTGCGATCCGCTTGGGGGTGAAGCCGCGCTGGAAGAGCGCTTTCAGCCGGTCGTGCTTGGGCGGGTCCATCGCGATGAACATCCCCTGCTGGATCTCCAGCGGCATGATCGAGTGGGTGAGGGCTGCGATTCCGCCGATCTCGGATGAGTACGTCTTCCAGTCCTTGGAGACGGTGTGGATGTCGTCCGCCTTCGTGACCGACCAGTAGCCGTCCTCTTCGGGCCACTCGGTGATCTTGTCGGTCCAGTGGACCGGGCACTCGTTGCGGAGGCGTTTGAAGAGCTCGTGCGGCGGGCCTTCCTCCCAGCTCGGCCACTCGGACATGCGCATGTCCTCGACGGGGCAGGACAGCATCGGGTCCGTGAGGTCCTCGGGCCTCTCGCGCGTGTCACTCATAGGCGGCATGTTCTCATGTCGTGCCGTTCGCAGGCCGTTCGCTGGCGAATGTACGCTCGATGCGATGGCCGACCCGCTCTCCACGACTCTCTCGCCCGCACAGCTCGAGACGCTCGCCGAGCATGGAGACGAGCGCACAGCGGAGGAGAACGAGTACCTCTTCAGCGTCGGGGACGAGAGCTATCCGCTGATCGCGATCCTCGAGGGGGAGGCAGCGGTTGAAGATCCGAGCGGGAACGAGATCATCCGGCACGGCCCGGCGGGCTTCCTTGGCGAGATGAGCCTGATGACGGGCCAGACGGTGTTCTTGAGCGCCCGTGCGACCCGGCCGATGCGCTATATCGCGGTCGAGCGCACCGTCATGCGACAGCTCATGACGGAGGACTCCTCGCTCGCCGACACCTTGCTCGCGTCGTTCATGCAGCGCCGGGAGAACCTTCAGGCGCTTGAGGGGATCGGGATCGAGATCGTGGGTCCGCGCGCGCACGAAGGCACCAAGGCCTTGCGTGACTGGGCGCGCAGCGCCAGGCTTGCGTTCGCCTGGCTCGATCCGGAATCGGACGCCGACGCCCGCGGCCTCGTCGAAGCGCTTGCGCCCGATGAGTTGCCGTTGGTCCGTCTGCCCGGCGGCGCTGAGCTCAAGGGCCCGAACTCGGGGGAGCTCTCTCGCGCGCTCGGTATCGGGCTGGAGCTGAAGGAGCACGAAGAGTGCGACCTCCTGATCGTCGGCGGCGGGCCGGCCGGCCTTGGGGCCGCCGTCTACGGCGCCTCCGAGGGACTGGACACGCTCGTTGTCGAGCGCACGATCCTGGGTGGCCAGGCCGGCATGTCGCGCAGGATCGAGAACTACCTCGGGTTCCCGGCGGGAATCTCGGGCGGCGAGCTCACGAGCAGGGCGGTAACCCAGGCGCGCAAGTTCGCGGCGCGGACGGCGACGCCATATCGAGCGTTGTCGCTCGAGCCCGGCTCAGAGAGGCACGTCGTGAAGCTCGAGGGCGGTGTCGAGGTCTCCGCGCGCGCTGTCGTTCTCGCGACGGGCGCCGAGTACAGACGGCTTCCTGTCGACGATCTCTCGGATTACGAAGGTGTGAGCGTGTTCTACGCCGCTGGGCCGCCGGAGGCCCAGCTCTGCTCGGCGAGCCGCGTTGGCGTCATCGGGGGCGGGAACTCCGCTGCGCAGGCCGCAATCTGGCTCGCCCGTGGCGGCGCTCTCGTGACCTTGCTTCACAGGCGGGAGTCCTTATCGGAGACCATGTCTCACTACCTGATCTCTGATTTGGAGCGCTACGGGGTGCCCGTACGCGACCGCAGCGAGATCGCCGAGCTGCACGGGTCGGATGGAGAGCTGAGTGGCGTCACGCTGACCGACGGCGCGCGGCTCGATCTGTCTTTCCTGTTCCTCTTCTTGGGGGCGACGCCATGCACGGACTGGCTGGGCGACGTGGTTGCGCGAGATGAGAAGGGATTCATCATGACCGGCCAGGAAGCCGGGATGCCCGGGCTACTGGAGACAAGCGTCGAGCGCGTCTACGCCGCGGGAGACGCCCGCTCGGGGTCGATCAAACGTTGCGCGACCGCGGTCGGCGAGGGCGCTACTGCGATCCAACTCGTACATGCGGGTCTCGGCTAGTGGCCAGCGCGCGGCGACCTAGCGCGCGGGCCGATCCGGCTGCGGCTCGTCTGACTCCCGCTTAGAACGCTCTGGCGCCTACCCCGGTGCGGAACTCGTTTGAACGCGCCGGGCCGCTCGAGGCCGGGTCGAGAGGGGGCGAGTCGAGCCCGGCCCCGTCACGCAATCCGTCGAGAAGCTCCAGCAGAGTCGAGGTCGCGTCTTTCGCGGGCTTCCACCCGAGCTCGTCCCGCGCCCGGCTCGAGTCCATGAGCGGTACGCCGAGTCCCATGTCGAGCCACCCCTCGGGCGTGGGCTGAAGGCGGGCTCGCCAAGTGGCGGCCGCAAGGCCTCGCAGGACGCGGGCCGACATTTTGACTCGCTTCGCGCCGAGGGTCTCCGCGAGCACCTCCGCATCGAGCACTGGATCGGCGGCGACGTTGAACGCCCCACGAGCGTCCTCGTTGTGGAGCGCGAGTCTGTACGCCTCGGCGACATCGTCTGTATGGACCGCCTGAAAGCAAAGGCGAGAAACGTCGGGAACGAAGGCAAGCACCCGACGGTCGAAGGCGATCCGCGGGATCAGCGGCCCCAGGAAGAGGCGCCGTATCTCGGTTGCAGCTTCGCGCTTGAAGATGAGACCGGGACGGAGGCGAACGATGCGGACGCCGGGCTCGCCACGCTCGAATTCGTCGAGTATCGACTCGACCTCCGCCTTGTGCCTCGAGTAGAAGGAGGTTGAGATTCCGTCCGTCGACCATGACTCGTCGACCTGCCTGTCCTTGGGTCCCGCCGAGTAGGCGCCCACGCTCGATGCGTAGACGAGGGTGGTTACACGAGCCTTTGAGATCGCGTCGAGCACACGGACCGTCCCGTCGACGTTGGTCGCTCGCAGGGCAATGTCGTCGCGCGATGGCTGAATCGCCCACGCAAGGTGTATCGCTGCGTCTGCCCCCTCGAGAATCGGAACGAGCCGCGAGCTTGTGACGTCCGCGCGCACCCATTCGACCTTCGCGACGTCCGGCCCCGGAACCCTGCGGGCGACGCCGACGATCGACTTGACACCAGGGTCCGCTGAGAGCGCCCGCACGACGCTGGTCCCGACGTTCCCCGTAGCACCGAAGACAACGACTCTCACATGCTCCGGCTACCCGGTGCAGCCGGGGGTAACAGAAAACAGCCGGCGGACACCCCCTAGGGACTCTCGGCCGCATAGCCACCGATCAGGGCTTCGGCGATTGAGCTGCCGGTACCTCCGCCGCCGTCCGTAACCGAGTCGACGACGTCGCGCTTCTCGGCGAGGAGGGCTGCGATCCGCTCGTCGATCGTCTCGTTCGCAAGCAGATACCACGCCGTGACGCTCTCGGCCTGCCCGATGCGGTGGACCCTGTCTTCGGCCTGGTCGTGCTTGGCCGGCGTCCAGTCGAGCTCGAGGAAGGCGACGTTGGCGGCAGCCGTGAGCGTGAACCCGTGCGAGGCGACCTGAAGTGAGCAAACGCAGAGTTCGGGCCCATCCTCAGCCTGGAAGCGCTGCACGTTCGCCTCCCGCTCCTCCATGGAGCCGTCGCCGACGATGCGCGCGCACTCAGGGAACCGCTCAATGACTGCGGCCTGGATCTCGCGGTGGTGTGCGAACACCACGAGTCGTTCGCCCGACTCGCGAAAGTCGTCGATCCACGAAAGCGCAGCGTCGAGTTTGCCGCGAGCCGCGAGCCGGCGGAGCGCAGACATCTTGACCAATGCCTCGGCACGCGCGTCGGGTGCCAGCCGCCCCGATTCGGTCGCATTGGCATCCTCCGAGAGCCATCGAATGAAGTCGCGCTCGGCGCGCTTGTATTCCGCCTCATTCGTCGACGGGACCGGGACCACGGCGCGCCGCTTCGCCGGGAGCTGGGCGAGAACTTCGGACTTTCGCCGTCGCAGGAAGCAGGAGCTCCGCAGGCGCGAGTGAAGCTTTCGGCGCGATCCCGGACTCGCGTATCCGCGCCGGAAGCTGGCCATCGTGCCGTACTCGCCTAGGCGGTCCAGGGCGCGGAGCTGCGGCGCCAGCTCGGCCGGACGGTTGACGACGGGTGTGCCCGGTGAGCGCCAGGCGAAGCGCGTCAGGCCCCAGGCTCTCCGACAGCTCGAGCACCGCCTTGGTGCGCGCCGCGATCGGGTTCTTCACGTAATGCGACTCGTCCAGGATCAACGCCCGTGGCGAGAGCTCGCCAAGTGCCTCGAGATGCGAGGCGGCGATCTCGTAGTTGAGAACGATTATGTCCGCGCCTTCGAGTGGCTGACTGGCGCGCCCTGAGAGTGCGAGCGCCTGGCGTCCTGGAAGCCATGCCTGGATCTCGCGCAGCCAGTTCAGCTTGAGCGAGGCGGGGCAGATCACAACCGCCGGGTACGCGAGGTCCGCCTGGAGCGTCGCGAGCGCCTGGATCGTCTTGCCAAGCCCTTGCTCGTCGGCAAGAAACACACGGCGGCGCTCGAGTGCGTAGACGACTCCGGCGCGCTGGAACGGCATCAGCTCTCCGCCGAGGCCTTCGATCTCGATCTCGGCGTCGTGCGCCTGTGACATGGCCAGCAGGCGTTGAGCGTCATCGTCCGTCACGACTACGCCTTCGATCAGAGCCCGGGCGGCCAGGGTCAGGCCGACGCGGTGCTTGCGGATGAATCGTGCGAGGGCGTCAGGCGGCCAAGCCGTCGCCGGAAAGTCCGTCTCGGGATCGCCGGACTTGCGGGCGAGCCGGCTTTCCTGCGCGAGGAACTCCGTCTCGACCTGCTCGTCCCAGACCGTTTCGATCAAGTACCGCGGGCCGTAGACCTCCTGGATCACGTCGAGCTCCGCCGGCGGCAGATCGGTCGCGTCGGGGTTCTCGGCGAGCCATCCGATTGCGTTCCCCGCAGCGGAGGAGAAGGACAGCTCCGCTTCCCGCTCCATCGCGCTCTCGAGCGCCTTCAGGTTCGCAATCGTCAGCGGCGCCAGGATCCGGCGAGCATGGTGAACGACACCCACAAGCGAGTCCGCAATGTCGGCCGGAGGCTCACCCCAGGAGGTTCCGATCACCAGGCGAGGCTCCTTGCCCAGCGAGTCCACCTCGACGTGTGCGATCCACCGCGGAGCCTCGCGGATCCACGCCTCCGCGGCTTCGTCGAAGGTGAGGTCCGCGTGTGTACCCGAAAGCTCGCGAACCGCCCGCGCGGCCTGCGGGCTAGGCGGTAGGACCCAGCGCCCGCTGCCCCGGCCGAGCGCGCGCACGCCCGGGATGCCCGCGATGCCCGCGGCCATCGGCCCTTCGGGTTCCGCGCTCAGGAGCACGTCCGATCCGGCAACAGGGATCGAGATGTGATGGTCGGGCGGCTTGCCCTCATCCGGGGGCGGCGCAAGGCGCGACCCAGGCCCTTCGAGCGCGTCGCGAAGCGCCAGCTCGCACGCCGGGCTGAGCTTCAGGTGGTTGGCTGTGACGATGCTCGAGACCGCTTGCGCGGTCCACGACGAGATCGGCACCTCGAAGCGGCCCACGCCGGGCACGTCGCGGCCACCCGGCACGCTCTTCAGCTCTTCTGACCACAGGTACGACCAGTCGTCCATGAGGCTCAGCCGCGGCTCCTCGGGAGGGCCGACTACCTCGATCACCGGGTCGCCCGCTCCCCTCTCGGCGATGAGCTTGGCCAGCGCTTCGCGGGAGGTGTCGGCGAGGGTCAGGCCGAAGGACTCGGCAATCCGCGCGAGCGATGCCGCGCGGTCGGGACCGAGGCGAATGGCCCATGCAAAGCTGGAGAACGGCACGCCAGGCACGGATGCCAGGGCCTCCGCCAGGTGAGGCTCGGGCGCGACACGCAAGAGCGCGACGCCGTCGGCTACGACGAGCTCGTTCGTCTCAGGGGAGTCGGTGGCGCTGGCGGGATCTGACGCGGACAAGCCACGGACCATCCCGCCAGCGCCGGACGCACCTGGAAACTGGCTTGGCTAAGCCGTGGCTGTTGCCAACTCCGGCTCCAGCGCAAGCTCGAGGACCTCGCCGATCGTCATGACCGGGTGAAAGGTCATCTCGTCGCGAACCTCCTCGGGCACATCTTCCAGATCGCCACGGTTCCGCTCGGGGATGATCACGTCGGTCAGACCGGCAGCGTGGGCCGCCAGGATCTTCTGCTTCAGTCCGCCGATGGGGAGGACGCGGCCTTGGAGCGTGACTTCGCCGGTCATGCCGACGGTGTGCTTGACCGGGCGTCCCGTCAGTAGCGACGCAAGCGCCGTGGTCATCGTGATGCCGGCGCTGGGGCCGTCCTTCGGGATCGCGCCCGCGGGAACATGGATGTGGAACTCCCGCTTGTCGAAGCCGTCGGGGTCGAGCCCGAGCTCCTCGGCGTGTCCGCGCACATATGAGAGTGCGATCCGCGCCGACTCCTTCATCACGTCGCCGAGCTGGCCGGTCAGGACGAAGTCGTCCTTGCCGGGCATCGACGTCGTCTCGATGAACAGAACATCACCGCCGGCGCCCGTGACCGAGAGCCCGGTCGCAACGCCCGGCACCGCCGTGCGCTCCGCCGACTCCTGGAAGAAGCGCTGGCGCCCGAGGGCGTCGCGGATCGCTTCCTGCTCGATCTTGACCGCCGCATCGTCCTTGGCAGACGCGATGCGCGTGGCGGTCTTTCGCAGGAGCTTTCCGATCTCGCGCTCGAGGCCGCGCACGCCCGCCTCGCGGGTGTACTCGGTGACGATCTCACGCAGGAGCTCGTCGGAAATCTCGACCTCTTCTTCGCGGAGGCCGTTCTTCTTCAGCTGCCTGGGCCACAGGTAGCCGCGGGCGATCTCGACCTTCTCGTCGGTCGTGTAGCCGTCGAAGCTCACGACCTCCATGCGGTCGAGCAGTGGGCCGGGGATCCCCTCGGCCATGTTCGCCGTCGCGATGAAGAGCACCTGCGAGAGGTCCAGCTCCAGATCGAGGTAATGGTCGCGGAACGAGTGGTTCTGCGCGGGGTCCAGCACCTCCAGGAGGGCCGCCGACGGATCGCCGCGCCAGTCGTTGCCGACTTTGTCGACCTCGTCCAGGAGGATCACCGGGTTCATCGTCTCGGCATCGCGAAGCGCCCGGACCAGGCGGCCCGGCATCGCGCCGATGTAGGTGCGGCGATGGCCGCGGATCTCGGCCTCGTCGCGGACGCCGCCCAGGGACATGCGCACGAACTCGCGCCCCGTCGCCTTGGCGATCGACTCGCCGATGGAGGTCTTGCCGGTGCCAGGCGGTCCAATCAGGGTCAGGATCGCTCCGGCGCCGCGTCCCTCGTCCTCGATGCCGCGCTCCTGGCGGAGCTTCCGCACGGCGATGTACTCCGTGATGCGCTCCTTGACGTCGTCGAGGCCCGCGTGGTCAGCGTCGAGGACCTCTCGCGCGCCGACGGGATCGAGAACCTCATCGGTGGCCTTCGACCACGGAACGGCGATCAACCAGTCGAGGTAGGTCCGGATCATCGAGGACTCGCCTGAGCCCTCGCCGGCCCGCTCGAGGCGCCCAAGCTCGCGCTCGGCCTGCTCGCGGGCCTCGTCCGGCATGCCCGCTTCCTCGATCTTCTCCCGGTACTCCTCGATCACCGACGCGTCGTCCTCGCCCAGCTCCTTGCGGATCGAGTCCATCTGCTTGCGCAGGAAGTACTCGCGCTGCTGGTTCTCGGCTCCTTCGGTCACGTCGTCGTGGATGCGCTTGCGGATCTGAAGCTCGGCCAGGCGGTCGCGCTGGATCTCGACGGCCATGCGGAGACGCTCCGTCACATCGACGGTCTCCAGGACGCGGACCTTCTCCTGCGTCGAGACGTCGGGCGAGTAGCCGACGGTGTCGGCCAGCGTTCCTGCGTCGCCGATCGAGCGGAGGAAGGCGCGGATCCGGTCGTCGGCGCCGCGAAGGTCAAGGATCTCCTCGACCACCGCGCGGTATTCGCGCTCGAGGACGCGGATGTCCTCGGAGGTCTCGTCCTCTGGATCCGGGTGGGGCGTGACCTCGACCATGAGGGTGCCGTCCGGATCGGTGACCGCGGTGCCGCCGACGCCGCGGTGGAGGCCGACAAGGTTGAGAGCGCGCCCGCCAGGGATACGGGCGCGCTCGGCCACCTCGGCGATCGTGCCGACCGAGGCGAACTCTTCGTCATGGCGCGCGACGACAAAGACCCGTCCGTCGGAGGGGCCGTCGGCGATGACCGTGGCGGTCATGCCGGGGAAGAGGACCGAGTCGTCGAGGGGGATGAGGGGAAGTCTTTCCATGGTTCGCGCTCCAGAGATAGTTATGAACAAGAACGATTATAGAACGTCATCGTTTGTCGTTAGACTCATATGTCATGAGCGCCACCGACACAACCGCCGGCACCCCTACCGGAACCGCCGCGGGCACCGGCTGTGGGCTCCTGTTCGCCCGCGTTGCCCGCATGGCGGGCCAAAGGCTGGGGCGGTCTCTCGATGCGGTGGATATGACCGGACACGAGTTCGCGATTCTCCACCGTCTCGAGCAGGGCGGCTCCGCTCACGGGCGCGAGCTCAGCCGCATCCTTCGCCTCCATCCGTCGAACCTCGTCGCTCTCTTGGACCAGCTCGAGATGGATGGCCTCATCGTGCGCCGCCGAGACCCGAGCGACCGCCGCCGGCAGCTGATAAAGCTGACGCCGGAAGGCACAGAGCGCCTCCGAGGCGCCGAAGCCGCCGTCGCCGAGGCGGAACGCGAGCTCCTTTCACCGCTCTCCGCGGATGAGCGAAGCGAGCTTCATGAGTATCTGGAGCGCATCGCCGAACACGGCTGCCGACCCGGCGGCGCCTGGCGCTGCTAGCGGCTCGGCTCTGAGGCCCCCGCCGGCTCCGCCTCGGGTTCGCCGCCGACATGGCGCCCCGGACGGAGCGGTGTGCCCGCGACGCCGCAGTTGCGGTCGGTTGCGGCGCGGTCGCAGGAATGTTCTTCGTCGTCGTCCTCCAGCACCTCGGAGTCGATCGTGAGGAACGCCAGGAGGCCTCCGGCCAGCGACAGGCACGCGGTCACCACCATCGCGATCTTGAATCCGTCGGCCATGTCGTCGGGGTTGTAGAAGGCATCCCCTGAAAGCCCCGCGATCAGCGGCAGCACGGCTACCGCAATCAGCCCGGCGACTCGGGCGACTGCGTTGTTGATCCCAGAGGCAACTCCGGCGTGGCGGTCGTCGGCCGCGGCGAGGACGGTCGCCGTCACGGGGGCCACGACAAGGGCAAGGCCCGCGCCGTAGACAACCACGGCCGGAAAGACCGTCGACAGGTAGCTGTCGCCTGGGTCGATTCGGAGCATCAGGAGCATTCCGGCGGCGATGCCGATCGGCCCGAGCGTCAGCGGAAGCCTTGGCCCGATTCGCGTGGCGAGCGCTCCCGCGCGGGATGAGAAGATGAGCAGGATCACCGTCACCGGCAACGCGGCGGAGCCCGCCGCGATCGCCGAGTAGCCCATGGTGATCTGGAGGAAGGCGACGAGCAGGAAGAAGACTCCGGCAAGCGCCGCATAGACGCAGAACGTGACCATGTTGGCCGCCGTGAACTGCTTCGACTCGAAGATCGACAGCGGCATCATCGGATTACGGCTGCGCCGCTCGGCGACGATGAAAGCGGTCAGGAGAAGGACGCCCAGTGCGGCGGTGATCGCGACTGTCGCCGCGCTTCGCCCCTCCGAGGCGCTGATCAGAGAGAAGGTCGCCGCCGCCAGGCCGGTGGCCGCGAGGACCGCGCCCGGAATGTCGAGCTTTCCAGTCGCGGTGGGGTCGCGCGACTCGGGAACGTGGCGGTTCGACATGAAGATCACGAATGCGCCCAGGGGCAGGTTGATCAGGAAGATCCACCGCCACGAGACCGCGTCGACCAGGTAGCCGCCCAGGAGCGGACCGAGCGCCGCCGCGATTCCGCCCAGGCCCGACCAGGCGCCGATCGCCCTGGCCCGGTCCTCGGGGTAGAACGTCGCTTCGATGATCGCGAGGCTCCCCGGTGTGAGGAGCGCGCCGCCGACGCCTTGGAGCACGCGTGCGGCGATCAGAAACTCCGACGAAGGCGCCAGCGCACAGAGGGCGGAGGCGAGTGTGAACCAGACGATCCCCACGTTGAAGATGAGCCGTCGGCCCATTCGGTCGCCGAGCGACCCGCCCAGGAGGATGAAGGCCGAAAGCGTCAGCAGATACCCGTTCAGGATCCACTGGAGGTCCCCCGTCGTCGCGCCCAGATCGCGCCCGATTTCGGGCAGGGCGACGTTGACCACGGTCGCCTCCAAGAACGCGATCCCCGACCCGAGGACCGTGACCGCGAGCACCCATCGCCCCTTCGGAGTCCCGAAGCGGACCAGCTCATTGCTTCGTGCCTCCACGCTTCAGATAGTAAAGCGAGGGGTCAGACCCGGGGTCAGACCCTCACACATCGCTCATGAGGTCGGGAGGGCCGTCAGGAAGCTCGCCGCGATCGGGGCGGCCACCTCGCCGCCGGAGGTTCCTTCTTCGACGAGCACTGCGACGGCGACGTCGTCGCGCGCCGCGATGAACCAGGCGTGCGTCTTCGGCGGGTCGTCGGTGCCGAACTCAGCCGTGCCCGACTTGCCGATCGGCTCGCCCGGCACGGCGGCCAGGGCCGTCCCGGTGCCCGATGTCACGACGCTGCGCATCAGAGTCCTGAGCTCGTTTGAGTTCGCAGTGCCGAGCGGCTCTCCGGCCTCCTCGGGATCGTCAGACACCAAACGAGGCTTGTGCCACTCGCCGCTCTGGACCGCCGCCGCGACCCCGGCCATGACGAGGGGGCTGACCAGGATGCGGCCCTGGCCAATCACCGAGGCGGCTTCCTCGGCCTCGTCCTTCCCGGGCGGGACGTCGCCGCCGAAAGCGTCCAGGGGCAGATCCGGGTCGATGCCGATCCCGAACTGCTCTCCCTTGTCCCGAAGAGCTGTCGGCTCGAGGTCCTTGGCGAGCGATACGAAAGCCGTGTTGCACGACTGGGCGAAGTCGGTCGAGAACGGCACCGCGCCGGCGGCAGAGCCTTCGAAGTTCACGAACTCGCGGCCGCCCACTTCGATCGACTCGGGGCAGTCGACGATCTCGGTCGTCTCGAGTCCCGTGTCGAGCAGCGCGGCGGTCGAGACCACCTTGAAGGTCGAGCCGGGCGGGTACTGCCCTGTGAAGGCGATGTTCGTGCCCTCGTCCGTCGGTCGGTTGGCGACAGCCAGGATGTCGCCGGTCTTGGGGTCGAGAGCCACGAGGGCGGCGGCGCCCTCGACGTCCGCGAGCGCGTCCTCGGCGGCCGTCTGGACCTCCGTTGACAGGGTGGTTTCGAGCGGCTCGCCCGGCTTGGCTTCGCTGGACTCCAAGGTCTCGCCGGCCTCGCCCTCGGCGTTCCTGACCACCACCGACCGCTCGGGCTCACCCGCGAGCTGCTCGTTGAATGCCGCCGCCAGGCCCGATTGGCCGACGATGTCGTCGGCGTCGAGCTCTCCGTCGGACTTCTTCACCTGCTCTGCCGTGGCGGGGCCCACCGTCCCGAGCAGCGCTCGGGCGAAATCGCGCGTCGGTGTCAGCGGTGTCTCGCGTCCCGCGAGCTGGATTCCCGGAACGGCTCTGAGCTCCGACTCGACCGGCGAGAAGTCCTCCTCGCGAAGCGTGATCGCCGGAACGACCGTGTCCGGCTCCGCCTTCTCGATCGCGGCGGTGAGCGTCTCGGGATCCACCTCGGTCACGGCTGCGATTGCATCGACTGTGGCGGCCACGTCATCCACCTCGGACGGCGTGACTCCCACGTCGACCACGGAGCCGAGTGAGACGAGCTCCTCACCGTCGCGATCCATGATCGGCGCACGGTCGGGGAAGACCTCGACGGTTCCGAGCCGCTGCCCGTCTTCGCGAAGAGCGGGGTGGATCGCCCGGGAGGACCAGTCGATGAGCCACTCGTCGTCGGCCTGCGTCAGCGTCAGCGCGTCGTTCGTGTACTCGAATGAGCCGAACTCAGGAATGTCCCAGTTCATCCGCACCTTCGCGGTGGCTTCGGTGCCGCTCTCGGAGACCTCGGTCACCTCGGCTTCGAGCGTTGCGCCGTCGAGGCCGTCGACGTTGGCCTGGATCGTGTCGGCCACCAATCCGGGTTCTCCGTTGGTGAACGCGGCGGCAGCCTGCGGGTCGCCGGCCTCCAGCGCCGCGACGTACCCGTCGATCGCGGTCGACGCGCTGGGGCCGCCAAGTGACCGGACCGCGATCACGACGATCAAGAGCAGGACTCCGCCCAGCGCGGCGACCGCCAAGGCGGCTCGGTCGCTCAGTCCGAAGCGGTGCCAGGGGCGTGTGTGAGCGCTGCCTTTATCCACCAGAAATGACCCCCAGTCACTTCGCAAGGTAGCGGGAAAGGGGCAACCGGCACAAACATTCGGCGAACGGTTTAGGCTCGCGAGCGATGCATGTGAGAGGGGACCGCCCGGGGATGGGGCGATTTGCGAGGGCTGCGCGGCGCGGGAGCGTAGGCGTGTTTTTGGCGTGCGCCGGGTTCTGCGCAGCGGCGGGCGGAGCGGCGGCCGAGACCGGTACGACCACCGACCGCTACACGATCGTCAAGGGCTGCTTCGCACTCGAATCCGCCGATGGGGACCTGATCGCCCAGACGGGCGATGGCTACACGGCGAACGCACCGGATCTTGCCGGCGCGGAGGCCTTCTACATGCAGGCGACCGATCTCGGTGAATACCTCTTCTATGGCGAGGCTCAGGACTTCATGGGCCTGGACGAAGGACCGGTTCCGCCCCCAACCGGCGAAGTCGTCGTCGCGACCGCACCGAGCGGCCGCACCACCTGGACGGTCGCCGGCGCGGATGGCGCATTCACCATCACCAACGAGCCCGACTCTCTCGGGCTCGCGGTCGACGACGGCGGCCAGGTCGTGTCCGTACCGGCGGCCCAAGCGGAGACCTTCACTTTTGTCCCGGCCGATGGATGCGCCGTCTATCCGGAGATCTCGCTCAACGCCAGCGGCGATCCGAACACGAACTCTCCCCGCTACGGCGAGGTCGAGGGAACGATCGATGGCCACATGCACATGATGGCCTTCGAGTTCCTGGGCGGCCACGCGCACTGCGGTCAGCCCTGGCACAAGTTCGGCGCCCCGTACGCGCTCAAGGATTGCGCTGATCACGAGCCCAACGGCTGCGCCGCGGTGCTCGAGACGGGTCTCGGCGGAGACCCGTGCCACGACACGGGCGGTTGGCCGGACTTCACGGGCTGGCCGGACGAGCACTCGCTCACGCACGAGTCGTCGTATTACCGCTGGCTCGAGCGCGCTCACCTCGGCGGCCTGCGCATCTTCGTGAACCTGATGGTCGAGAACCGGGTTCTGTGCGAGCTCTACCCGGACATGTCCGTGGTCCAGGGCGAGCCGAAGACGAACTGCGACGAGATGGACACGGTCCGCCGCGAGATCACGCGGATCCACCAGCTCCAGGACTACATCGATGCCCAGGAGGGCGGGCCGGGCGAGGGCTGGTTCCGCATCGTGGACAACCCCTTCCAGGCACGCAAGGCGATCAACAAGGGCAAGCTTGCCGTCATTCAGGGAATGGAGGTCTCCGAGCCCTTTGACTGCGGCTATAAGGGCATCCTCGACGGCCCGGGCCTGCCCACGCCGGACTCGCGCTGCTCCGAGGAGCACATCGACGCCGGCCTGGATGAGCTGTGGGACGCCGGCGTGCGCCAGATGGAGATCACGAACAAGTTCGACAACCAGTTGACCGGCGTCGCGGGCGACGGCGGCACGCAGGGGATCATCGTCAACGGCGGGCAGTTCCTGACGGGTGGCAGCTTCTGGGACTTCGAGCCCTACCAGGGCGATTGCGACGAGCACAACCACGACCGCATCCCCGGGACGATCGGCCCCACCTCCCAGGACGAGATCTTCGGTAACGGCCTCGAGGTCTTCGGCACCCTGCCGATCATCCTGCCCGTCTACACCGACCAGCAGAAGTGCAACGTGGAGGAGTTCCAGGACGGCGATCAGGGAGAGACCAACTTCGGCGGCCACGCACTCGACGGGATCATGGACCGCGGCTTCGTCTTCGACCCTGACCACATGAGCGTCCTCGCTCGCGACGAGGCGCTCGACCAGGTGGAGGCTCGCGACTACCCCGGCGTGATCTCTTCCCACTCATGGTCGACCGAGAACACCTTGCCTCGCATCTATGGGCTCGGCGGCATGGTCACCCCCTACGCCGGTGGCTCGAGCGGCTTCGCGAACCAGTGGGAAGCGATCAAGTCGGATCAGGTCCGCGGCGAGCTGGGCGACCAGTACTTCGGCCTCGGCTACGGCGCCGATGCGAACGGCTTCGGCTCCCAGGGCGGCCCGCGCAACCCTGCCGAGGATGCCGACGTCGACTATCCGTTCACCGGGATCGACGGGGCGGTCACCTTCGACCAGCAGATGTCCGGCACGGAGGCCGAGGGCAAGACCTACGACGTCAACGTCGACGGCGTCGACCACTACGGGCTCTATCCGGACTGGCTCGAAGACCTCCGGCAGATCAAGGGCGACGAGATCATCGAGGACATGAACCGCGGCGCGGAGGCGTATCTCCAGATGTGGGAGCGCACCTACGGCATCGGCGAGGTCGACTGCACGCAATGGGGCGACGAGGACTTCAACCCGAAGGGCCTGGGCTCCGAGCTTCGCCTCAACCTGAAGCCCAAGCGCACGCTTCGAACCGCCGGCCAGCCTGTCGACCGGTTCGAGGTCTGGCGCTGGTGCGCAGCCGACGGCGGTCGCGAGTCTGACGTGAACGTCTTTGCGGCATTCGGCAAGCGCAACAAGATGGACTTTGCGATCTCGAACCTGCCGCAGCACGAGGTCGATGGCGCCGCCCCCGGCGACTCGAAAAAATCGCTCCCGAAGAGCGCTGTGAAGATCTCGGACGACGTCTGGATCAGCCGCACCGGCGGTAGGCGCGCATACGTCTGGATCGTGGACGGCGGCGATGTGACCCACGCCGGCGCGGTCTCACAAACTGCGGCGAAGAAGCTCAATAAGCTTGCGAAGCGGCTTGTTCGAGCCACGTCGACTTAAGGAGAGTGGGGAAATGAGGAAGCTCTTGGCCCTGGCAGGGGTCTCAATTGCTGCGCTGTCCATGCCTGCCGCGGTTGACGCCGCGACCAAGAACTACGGGGGTGGATTCGACCCAAGCGGGAACCTCGAGTTCAAGCTGGAGAAGACCAACCACGGCAAGAAGATCAAGGGTTTCAAGTTCTTCGCACTCCCGATTCAGTGCGACAGCGGCCCCAACACGGTGTCCGGAAAGATCACGTTCGACATCAAGGTCGAGGACAACAAGTTCGAGGCGGTGGCCAAATCGGACAATCCGGATTCGGAAGCGAAGCTGATCCTCGACGGAAAGCTCAAGGGCGGCGGCAACGCGAAGGGAACGCTCAAGGTCAAGGGCGACAACGTGAATGTCGACAACCCGGTCAAGCGGGGATCCGACAGCTGTGCCAGTCCGAAGACGGAGTGGACGGCCAGCACCGACAACTGACGGAAGCTAGAGCAGGATCTCTGAGTCGCCCACCTTGGGTGACTCCGAGGTGATGCGCTGCGAGAGCATCAGGAATCGCGGTAGCTCCGGGTAGAGGATCGGCTTGCCGTTCGTCAAGACGGCGGCCGAGATCGCGCGCTGGGGGTCGGCCCATCCGAGGATGTTCGTGAAGCCGAGGTGGCCGAACGCGTGCTGAGTGTCACGCCCGTAGAGGCTCAGGAATTGAGCGCCCAGCATCAGGCCGTAGCTGAATCGGGTCGGAAACCCGAGCGAGAAGTCGATCTCCAGATGCGATTGCTCCTCCAGAGCCTTTCGGATGGTTTCGGTCTCCATCACGCGGACGCCGTCCAGTTCGCCTCCGCAGCGCATCACCTCGAAGAACCGCGACAGCTCGTGCGCCGTCGTGACCAGGTTCGCCGCCGGCACCACGCCGGTGACGAAGCGATCGTCGTTGGTGGTCTCGACCAGCTCGTCCAGCGGCGCCCCCAGCGCACGCTGAAGGAGAGTCGACAGCGGCGGCAGGGTGTGCGGGCCGGTCATGTAGTTCAGGGCGACCTTGTCGACGTCCTCCGGCGCGACCCCGTAGTTGGTCCAGCGAAAGCCGAGCGGGTCGAGGATCTCCTCGGCCAGAACGTCGCGGATCGACTTGCCCGTGACCTGGTAGACGAGCTCGCCGATGATGAAGCCGCCTGAGACGGCGTGATAGGCGAGGAGCTTGCCCGGCTCGGACGTGGGCTTCGCATCGCAGAGGATCTGGGCCAGGTACTCGCGGTCGTCGATGTGATCCAGGCTGAGCGCCTCGCGGGGGAGGTTCGGCACGCCGGCGCGGTGCGAGAGAACGTGGCCGATCGTGATCGAGCCCTTCTTGTTCTTGTCGTAGCCCGGGATGTACGTCGCGACGGGGTCGTCGAGCTGGAAGAGCCCCTTCTCGACCATCTTGTGCGCGACGAAAGCGGTCACGCCCTTCGCCGCCGAGTAGACGGTCATGGGCGTATCCGGAGTGGCCGCGACCTTGGGCGTGTCCTTCGAGTCGTCAGGTCCGTTGCCGCGAGCGTGGCCGATGGCGCGGTCGAGGACGATCTCGCCTTCGCGCCGGACGCAGACCTGCACGGCGGGGTGAACACCGGAGCGGTACATGGCCACGGCCGCCTTCCAGATCTTCTCGACGCCCTCCGTACCGATCGAGCCTCCATCGGGAGCTTCGTCCCCGATGGTTGTCACCGAATCGAGGTCCCGCGGGATCTCGACCCTGTTCAAAAGGTCCGGCACGAATGGGAGGCGTGGGACGGCCGGCACGGGACGCGGAACCTATCCGCTCGCCGGGTCCCTTCGCGGCACTCGGGGCAATCGGGATCTGAACTGGCTCAGGCCCGCCGGCAACGCGAAAACACGTGCTGAGCCTCGCGGGCTAAGCGGCCAGCTGGGATTCGCGGACGCCTGCCGCCTTCGCGGCGTTGTCTGCGATTGCGTCGATGATCTGGGGCCAGGCGCCGCGGGGGAGGTCGTGGCCCATGCCGTCGACCACCATCAACCGCGCGCCGGGGATCGCCTTCGCCGTGGCGCGGCCGCCCGACGGGCGGACCAGACGGTCCTCGGTGCCGTGGATGACCAGCGTCGGCGCCTTGATCGTGCGCGAGCATCGCGTCGCGCTTGCCTGTCTTCATGACGGCGCCCAGCTGGCGGCCGACTCCGGCGGGGTCGTGGTTGCGGTCGAAGCTTCGGGCCGTCACGTCGCGGACGTACTCCTCGTCGAACATGTCGCCGCGCGAGCCGACGACCTCGAAGAGCTTCGATCGACGTGCTCGACGAACGCCTCGCGCTCGTCGGGCGCCTCGGCCAGGAACAGGCGGTAGGCGCTCAGGGCGGGCTGGCCGGTCCAGCGCGAGCCGGTGTTGGACATGATCGAGACGAGCGAGCGCACGCTGGTCCGGGTGGCGGGCGGCCAGCACCTGGCCGATCATCCCGCCCATCGACGCGCCGACGACGTGGACCGGGCCGAGGCCGAGCGCGTCGATCAGGCGGACCGTGTCGTCGGCCATGTCCTCGAGCGAGTAGGCGCCGTCGGGGAGGCGGCGGGTGAACATCTGCGGGAGCGTCGGCGGGCGGCCGCTCGATGTGGGTCGAGAGGCCGACGTCGCGGTTGTCGAAGCGGACGACGTGGAATCCGCGCGAGGCGAGCTGCTCGCAGAAGTCCTCGCGCCAGGCGATCATCTGCGTGCCGAGCCCCATGATCGAGCAGCGGTGGGCGGATCGGCCGGGTCGCCGAAGCTCTCGTGGCAGAGGGTGATTCCCTCGCCGATGTCTGTGAACTCTTCGCCAGGCAAGCCGTAGAGTCTGTCGCAGCCGGTCGGCCTCTAGCCGCCGCATCAAGCGCGCGATCAGGCGGTCGAGCGCGCGGTCCGGAAGGACCGCGTTGGCGGCGAGCTGGGCGCGAGCTTCGCGCCCGACGACGTAACGCGTCTTCGGCCGTTCGGCGGTGAGCGCGTGCACGACCGCTTTCGCGACGTCTTCGGGCGGAACGCCGGCGGCGGCCGTCTTCTCCGCGAGCGCGGCCATCGCGTCGAGCCGCTCGCCGTAGAGGCGGTTCACCTCGTCGCCCAGCGCCGCACGCGTCGCTCGGCGCCCTCGAGGCCCTTGTCCCAGATCGGCGTCGCGACCGAGCCGGGCTCGACGAGCGCGACCTCGACTCCGAACGGCTCCATCTCCTGGCGAAGCGAGTCGCCGATCGCCTCGAGCGCGTGCTTCGACGCGCCGTAGGGGCCGAGCAGCGGGATGGCGTTCTTGCCGCCGACCGAAGACATGAAGGCGACCCGCCCCTTTGCCGCGCGCAGCGCGGGGAGGAGGGCCTTCGTCACCGCGACCTGCCCGAACACGTTCACTTCGAACTGGCGGCGCCACTCGTCGATCGGGCACTCCCTCGAGCGGGCCCGCGACCGAGATGCCCGCGTTGTTGACCAGCCCGGCGAGGCGCCCGCCGTGCTCGTCGTCGAACCCGCTGCGCGAGCGCGTCGATCGTCGCGGCGTCCGTCACGTCGACGATCACCGGCTCGAGCCGGCGATCGCGCCTTGAGCGCCTCGCCGTCGGCTTCCTTTCGGACGCCGGCCAGGACGTGAAATCCCTCGGCGGTCGAGCGCGACGGCGCAGGCGCGCCCGATGCCGGTCGAGCTGCCCGTGACGACGACCACGGTGCCGGCCGGCCATCAGACCGCCGCCCGGTAGTCGCCGGGGTTGATCCGCCGCGTGCGCCGGCGGTACTCGAGCCAGGGCCCGACCCAGTTGTTCGTGTTGCGGCCCTCGGCGTTCGTGTACCAGTTGGTGCAGCCGCCGGTCGTCCAGACGGTGCCCGCGGAGCGCTCGGTCGATCTCCGCGCGCCAGCGCGCCTGGACCTCCGGCTTCAGGTCGATCCAGCGCAGGCCCTGCGTCGCGCATCCGCCGAATCGGCGTCGATCACGTAGTTGAACTGGCACTCGAGCGTGTAGGGGACCGAGCCGGAGCCGTGGTTCGTGTTCGGGCCGTACAGCAGGAACATGTTCGGAAAGCCGGAGACGGTCGTGCCCAGGAAGGCCTCGGGCGAGTCGCCCCAGACCTCGTTCAGCGATCGCGGCCGTCCAGGCCGTGGACGTCCATCGGCGAGACGAAGCGCGATGCGTCGAAGCCGGTGCCCCAGATGATCGTGTCGGCCTCGCGCTCGACGCCGTCGGCGCCGACGACCCCGGTCGCGGCGTCACCCGCTGGACGGCGCCGTTCAGCAGCTCGACGTTGCTCGCGGTTCAGCGTCGAGTACCAGTCGCTGGTGAACAGGACCCGCTTGCAGCCGATCTCGTAGTCGGGCGTCGCCCGGGCGCGCAAGCTCGGGATCGGGCAGCTCGCTCTCGCGGTACGTGTCCGCGACCTTGCGGAACGGCCTCAGGACCCAGTTGGTCCCGGTGAAGCCGTAGGTGCCGGCCTCGAAGAAGGCGAAGAAGCCGGCCCGCGCCGCGGCGACCCGCGCGGGGAAGCGCTCGAAGATGCGGCGCTCCCACTGCGGGATACTCGCGGTCGGTCTTCGGCAGGATCCAGGGCGCCGAGCGCTGGTAGATCGTGAGCTGCGCCGGCCTCCTTCGCGATCTCGGGCACGAACTGGATCGCGGAGGCGCCAGTGCCGATCACCGCGACCTTGCGGCCCGCCAGATCGTGCGAGTGGTCCCACTCGGCCGAGTGGAAGACGCGGCCCTCGAAGTCCTCGATTCCCTCGACGTGCGGCACCTGCGGCCGGGTCAGCTGCCCGCAGGCCGTGACCAGCACGTCGAACTCGCGGCGACTCGCCGCCGTCGGTCGTGACGGTCCAGCGGCCGGACTCCTCGTCGAACGTCGCCGCGGTGACTTCGGTGCCGAGCCGCAGGTGCGAGCGCATGCCGAAGCGGTCGGTGATCTCCTCCATGTAGTCGAGGATCTCCGGCTGCGGCGCGTAGCGGCGCGACCAGTTGTGGCCCGGCGCGAACGAGAACGAGTAGAGGTGCGAGGGGACGTCGCAGGCCGCGCCGGGGTACGTGTTCGCGCGCCAGACGCCGCCGACCGTCTCGCCGCGCTCGAAGATCTCGAAGTCCTCGATCCCTTCCTGGCGCAGGCGGATCCCCATGCCGACCCCGCCGAAGCCCGCGCCGACGACGCCGACCGAGATCGGGCGCGAAGAGCCGTTGGATGACGCCATCCCGCGCGGAGGCTATCGCCGTGAGGTGCGCTTCAGCGGAGCTTTTCGAGCTTCGCTTCCGCGCGCTCGACCTTGCCGTCGGCGGCTTCTCGCGCTCGCTCGGCCTTCGCGAGATCGCCCTCGGCCCGCGCGACCTCGCGCGCGGCCTCGCGCGCCTCGGCCTTGGCCTCCTTGACGGCTTCCTTCGCCTCGGCGATGCGCTTGCGCTTCGCTTCCTTCTGCCTTGCGCGTCCTCGCGCTTCTTCGGCCGCCTCGTCCTTTGCGCCGCCTTCGGCTTCCCGGACCGCCTCCGGGCCGCCTGCGGCGGCGCGGCCAGGTTGTCGAGGCCGACCGAAGCGGCTCGCTCCTCGCGCTCGACCCGGCCGGCGAGAACCCTCTCGGCCAGCTCGGAGTCGACCTGCGCGGCCTGAAGCGTTTCGCGCACCCGGTCGAGCGTCGAGGCGGATGCTCCGTCGCCGAGCTTGCCGGCCTTGGCGACCAGCTCCTCCAGGAGCTCGCCCTCCTCGCGGGCAAGCTCGCGCATCTTGGCTTGGCGTCCACCTTGCCCGAGCGTCGCCTTGCGCAGCTTGTCCGCGAGGCCGAGGTAACGCTTCACCGGCTTCGGATCGCTCCAGCGCGAGCGCGTTCACGACGGCCGCGGCCTTCGATGGCTTTCGCAGGCGCCTTGACGCTCTTCGGCCGCCGCATCGCCGTCGTCCTGCAGCTTCTTCGCCAGCGCGTCGCGGCCCTTGATGAATTCGGCGGGCGCGCCG
Organism: uncultured bacterium; assembly: GCA_963772035.1. Taxonomy (GTDB): domain Bacteria; phylum Actinomycetota; class Thermoleophilia; order Solirubrobacterales; family 70-9; genus JALZKA01. Next base: position 133,236 of record CAVYVT010000007.1, on the reverse strand, counting down.
CCGAAAATCTGCGTCCAGCGCCTTTTCGATCTTCGCGCTCAACTCGCCCGGACCGTCGCGAGCGCGCTCTCGACGCAGGCCTGCACGACCTGCTCGGCCTCGACCCGGAAGAGCTCGGGCATGCCGCTCTCGGCGCGCTTCATTCCGACCCGGATGCGGGCGAGGTGCATCGCGCCGAGCATCTGGGTCCAGAGCATGTTCGCCGTGAAGTCGGGATCCTCGATTTCGAAGACGCCCGTTTCGTTCCCGGCACGCAGGATCCGCGCGACGTGGTCGATGCAGTCGATCATCGCGCGGCCCAGCCGGAGCCAGATCACCTCGGAGACGATCTCGTTCAGCTCGCCGGCGGGGCGGCGCATGATCGCGAAGGCAGAGTCGAGGAAGGCGGGATAGCGCTCGCAGAATCCGGCGTACGCGTACGCCATGCGCTCGAGTCGCTCGACGGGATCGTCGCCGGCGGAGGCTTCGGCCTCGTCGAGCTCGCCGAGGAGCTCGGCGAGGTAGTCGGCGACCGTGGCGACGTAGAGCTCCTCCTTGGAGGAGAATTGCCTATAGATGAGACCGCGAGCTATGCCGACCGACTTCGCGATCTCCTCGATGGGCGCGTCCTGGACGCCCGCGCTCGTCGAACAGCGCACGGGTGGCGGCGATCAGTTCGCGCTCGCGATTCTGCCTCTGCGCTGCCCTCTGCGTCGTGGCCACGCCTCGGACGATACGGCAATTCAGTGTGATATGAGAACACAAGGTTGACACGCGTTCTCATAATGCGCGTACGCTTATGACCGTTCCCATGGCTGAGGTAGGAGCAGAACCGCAGAGTCCCCGCGCTGCGCAAGCGCGCGCTTCAAGCCATGCGCGGGCTGTTCACACCTCTTCTGCCCGACGATTACCTCGAGCTGATCAACCCGCTGTGGTCGACCCGCGAGCTCCGCGGCCGGATCGAGCGGATCAAGCGGGAGAACGACAACGCGGTAACGATCCTGATCCGCCCGGGATTCGAATGGGAGGGGCACAAGCCCGGCCAGTACCTACGGGTCGGCGTCGTCGTCGACGGCGTCCACCACTGGCGCGCCTACTCGCTGACGTCCGACCCCGACCGGCCGGACGGCTGGATCTCGATCACCCCGAAGACCGTCGACGAGGGCACGGTCTCGCCCTTCTTCAACCAGAACGCGCGGCCCGGGCGACATCGTCCGCCTCGGCGGGGTCGAGGGCACGTTCGTCCTGCCCGACCCGGCGCCGGAGAAGCTCCTCTTCATCTCGGCGGGATCCGGGATCACCCCGATCATGAGCATGCTGCGGCACATTCACGCCGCCGGCGAGATTCGCGACGTTCACCACATCCACTCCGCGCGGCGCGGCGACGGCGTGATCTTCGGCGACACGCTGGAGAAGATCGACTCCGAGAACGAGGGCTTCACAGCTCCATCGCCAGACGACCGGCGAGGACGGGCGGATCGGGCCCGAAGGACCTCGACGACCTGTGCCCGGACTGGCGCGAGCGCGAGACGTTCCTCTCGGGTCCCGGCGAGATGATCGATGCCTTCGCCGACCATTTCGAGTCCGACTCGGACGCAGACCCGGAGAAGCTCCACCTCGAGCGCTTCCAGCCAAAAGGCGGCGGCTCCGAGGAGGGCAAGGGCGGCAAGGTCGTTTTCCTCAAGTCTGATTGCGAGACCGAGTGCGACGGCAGTCAGCCGATCCTGGAGGCCGGGGAGGAAGCCGGGCTCGAGCTCGAGCACGGCTGTCGCATGGGAATCTGCCACACCTGCGTCGGAAAGCTGAAGTCGGGGGAGGTCCGTGACATGCGGACCGGTGAATTGACGGGCAAGAACGGCGAAATGGTGCGTATCTGCATCAACACCGCCGAAGGCGACGTCGAAATCGAACTATGAAAGGAACCGCATGACACCCGCAACTGCTACCGAAGAAAAGATTCAGAGCCCCCTCGCGCACCTCTCCGAGGAACAGATCGAAGAGCTCGCGAAGGAGTTCGACGCGATCCACGACGACGTCTACTCGGACCTCGGCGAGCACGACCGCCGCTACATCACCGCGATGATCGAGTTCCACCGCCGCCTCGCCGTCATCTCGCGGGTCGCTCTGCTCGGCAGCCGACTTCAGGCCGGCGTGGGTGCTCGGGACCGTCACCAACTCCACCGCGAAGATCCTCGAGAACATGGAGATCGGCCACAACGTCATGCATGGCCAGTGGGACTGGATGAACGACCCCCAGATCCATTCCTCCACGTGGGACTGGGACACCGCCTCGACCGCTGAGGCCTGGAAGCACTCCCACAACTACGTCCACCACACCTTCACGAACATCCGCGGCAAGGACAAGGACCTCGGTTACGAGATCATGCGGATCGACCCGAACCAGAAATGGCACCCGGTCTACCTCTTCCAGCCGCTCTACAACGTGCTGCTGATGAGCCTCTTCGAGTGGGGCGTCGCGTTCCACGACATGGACCTCGAGGCTCTGCGCGCGGGCGAGAAGAGCAAAGAGGACGTGATCGAAGACCTCAAGGGCATCGGCGGCAAGGCCCGCGATCAGATCGTCAAGGACTACGTCGGCTGGCCCGCGATCTCGGCTCTCGCTGCCGGTGCCACGGACTTCGTCGTCCGGCGCGACAAGGACAAGGCGCTCAAGCGCGCTCGCGACACGTTCAAGAAGGCGGCCGTCGCAAACGCGACCGCGAACGTCGTGCGCAACCTCTGGTCGCACGCGATCATCTTCTGCGGGCACTTCCCCGATCAGACATACACCTACTCCCAGGAGGAGACCGAGAACGAGAGCCGTGGCGCCTGGTACGTCCGCCAGCTGACCGGCGCGGCCAACATCGAGGGAGGCCCCTTCTTCCACGTGATGTCCGGGAACCTGGGCTACCAGGTCGAGCACCATCTGTTCCCAGACATGCCGTCGAGCCGCTATGCCCAGATCGCCCCGCGCGTGAAGGACATCTGCGAGCGCTACGAGTTGCCCTACAACACCGGCCCCTTCTTCCAGCAGTGGGGCATGGTCAACCGCACCATCGTGCGACTGGCCTTTCCCGGCGGTACGGCCCGCCCCAAGCCCGGGCCATACAAGAGCGACGAGGACGGGTCACGCACCGAGCCCGAACGGCGCGAGCCGGAACGGCTCGAGCGCCAACGGAGATGGCAACGACCGCGGCCGGGAGCCGGCGCCACAAGGGGCCGCTGAGGCCGGTCCCGAGCAACCCGAAGACGGCGTCATGGTCGACCCACCGGAGCGCGACGAGTAAGCCTGGGCTCTTGGTCGCGGCCCCTGGCACGAGTGAGGTAATACCGCCAGTCGCCGGCACCCTTCATCACTAGGGTTGCCGCCATGTCTGAAGAGAAGCCCCTTGCCGGGCGCACCGTTGTCATGTCGGGCGGGAGCCGGGGGATCGGCCTCGCGATTGCGAAGCGGATCGCGCAGGATGGAGCAAACGTCGCCCTGATCGCCAAGACCGCCGAGCCCCACCCGAAGCTGCCGGGAACGGTCTTCACGGCTGCGGAGGAGATCGAGGAGGCGGGCGGCCAGGCGCTGCCGATCGTCGGCGACGTTCGCGACGAGGCGCAGGTCGCTGACGCCGTCGCTCAGACAGTCGAAAAGTTCGGCGGGGTGGACATCGTCGTCAACAACGCGTCCGCGATCAACCTGGCGCCAATGGCCGACCTCGAGGTGAAGCGCTTCGACCTGATGCAGTCGATCAACTCGCGCGGCACGTTCGTCCTTTCGAAGGCGGCGCTGCCGCACCTTCGCGAGTCCGACCACGCCCACGTCCTGACTCTCTCGCCGCCGCTCTCGGCCGATCCCAAGTGGCTCAAGGGCAACTCGGCGTACACGCTCTCGAAGATGGGCATGACGATGCTGACCCTCGGCCTCGCCCAGGACGAGGCGGAGAACGGTGTCGCGGCGAACTGCCTCTGGCCTCGCACGATCATCGCGACCGCGGCGGTGCAGAACCTGCTGGGCGGCGACGAGGCGATGGCGCGCTCGCGCACGCCTGAGATCTACGCCGACGCGGCCTACGCGATCGTCAAGCGCGACCCGCGCTCGTGCACCGGCAACGCATACATCGACGACGAGGTGCTGGCAGAGGACGGGATCACAGACCTCTCGAAGTACTCAGCCCCCGACGCAGAACTGGTCCTCGACCTGTTCGTCGACGGCTGGCCCGAGTAGCGGCACGCCAAAAGGGTCAGACGCCGCCGCCGACGTGGCGCGCACGCTTATCGCGCCAATCCTGGGTTCGGCCTAGCGGCCGGCCGGCAGCCGGTAGCGCTCGGCGCGGATCACGCCGTCCTGCACGGTCATCTTGTCGTTCGCTCCGCCGGTCGTGAGCTTGGGGAGTCCCGTCATGACGAGATTCACGAAGACGGGCTTTGGCTCGCCGCCGTTCTCGGGCATCCGGCGCTTGACATAGGCCGTCGCCGCCTTCGGAGAGTTGCACGGGTCCTGATAGGTGCTGCCTCCCTGCGTGCAGTTGAAGCCGTTCTGCTCGGTGATCTCGCCGCCGCTCGAGATCACCTTGCCCACGAAGCCCTTCGTGCGGGTCGCCGTGGGTGAGGTGGCGATGATCATCCGCGTCCCGATGTAGACGTTGTAGTTGACGCTCGAGATGCCGATGCGTTGCTTCGCGCCGATCCTCAGGATGTCGCCCTTCTGTAGGCCTTCTAGGCGAAGTGAGCGGACGACCCGTTGACCCTCGCCTCCGTCTCCACTTGGCGTGATCGGGACCGTGTCGCGCATCTTCGCTCCGCCCTCCTCGACCTCGGGAGGTGGAACTCCGCCGCGCTCGAGAAATCCGTCGACGCGGGCCTTGTCGCCGTCCACCGAGCCGTCGGGGCGATCTGCGCCGACCACCACGACGTCCCCTGCGCCGGCCTGGCGATGGTCTGCCGATGCGATGACATTGAGGAAGCACCCGTTCGGTGGACAGGGGAGGTTGCCCGCGTTCCGCACCCGCTGGACCGCGTCGTCGAAGACGAACACGCAGTGGTGGTTGCGGTTCGGCCGCTTCTGGTTGCAGCGCTTTGTCCGCACGCCCGAGATCGGGTCGGCGTTCGCCCCGCCGGTAGCGGTTGAGCTCGAGGCGAGGACGACCTGCGTGTCCATTCGGGGGCTGTAGCTGTAGCGGCTGCCGACGCAGCGCGGCTCGTCCAGGACGCAGGTCGTCGAGAGCTGAACCTCGGCGGTCGCGCGCAGAATGTCGCCTCGCCGCAGGCCACCGGCCGCATTCACGCGCTGCGACAGCACCACATACGGCTGAGCGCCGCGCGACCTGGTGATCGGGATCGTCTGCCGGGTCTCGTTGACCCCGCGCGAGTCAAGCGTCGGGATCAGCGCAGGCTCGACATTTCCCTTGGCCCCGAAAGCGGGCATCGAGAGGCCGCACGCGCTGGCGAGCACCACAGCGATCGCCACTGCTCGCGTTCGGCCCCTGCCCTTCGCAACCATGGGTGGGAGTTTCGCATGGCCCGCTCGCGGGGAACCGCAAAACTCCACCCAAATCGACGAGAAAGGCAATTCACATGCCCAGCTTGAAACGTTCGAAGCCCAAGACCGTGACCGACCGGGTCAAGGCGGCCGGCGCCGTGGCGGGAGACGCCGGCAAGGCCGTTGGCAGCGCCGCCTCGGCGGCAGGAGAGGTCGTCGCCGAGGGCGCAAAGACTGTCCGTGACCGCGCGGTCGCGACGAAGAAGAGCGCGCCGTCGGGCCTCGAGACGACCCGCGGCAAGGTCGTCGCCGGCGTAGGCGCGGCAGGAGCCGCAGCGGGCGCAGTCGCGTTCTGGAAGAAGTCGCAGAGCGGCGAGCCGGACATCACAGTCGATCCCACGGACCGGGAAGAGACATCATTCGCCACCACCGAGACGCCCGAGGCGCAGGCCGCCAAGGAGGCAACGAGCGCCGCGGGCGGAGGCTCGAGCTAGGTCTCGACCTTGTCGGCGACCGCGTCCGGCCGGCTTGCGCCGGCCGCGCGCTGCTCGCCGTCGCGAATGGCGGTCGCGATGTTCTCGTCGCGAGCCGAAAGCTTGTCGATGAACGGGTTGACGATCCCCCGAAGTGTCGACCAGGCAGCCCACCACTTTGGGCGAATGGTGCGTGGCTCGCGCTTGACAATGCCGTCGACGATCGCCGCGCCCGCGATATCCGGCGTGAGGCGATTGGTCACGAAGCTCGGGAATGACTCTTCCACCTTCCGCGCAAGCGGATCGGAGAACGCCTGGCGCACCATGTCTGTGTCGATGAAGCCGAAGTAGGCGACGCCGGCGCTGGCCCCATGGGGCGCGAGCTCCACTCGAAGCGATCGGCCCAGAGCCTCGACGCCCGCCTTCGCCATCGCGTAAGGGGTGGCGAGGACGCCGTTCATGAACGCATAGACCGATGCCACCACGACGATGTGTCCCTGCTGCTCGATCACCTGAGGGAGCGCGGGGCGGACCGTGCGCCAGACGCCCATCAGGTCCACCTCGACGACGCGCTCGAACGTTTCGTTGTCGATCACGTGCATCGGCTCCGTCGGCGGTGCGATGCCGGCGTTTGCAACGACGATCGAGATCGGGCCGAGCTGCTCTGACACGCGCGCGACGACGTCCTTCATCGCCTCGAGATCCGTCACGTCCGCCTCGATGGCGAGGGTCCGCGGGCCGATTTCAGCGGCTGAGCGCTCGACCGCGGCCAGGTCGAGGTCGACCATCGCAACCTGGGCGCCGCGGCGTTGAAGCTCCTTGGCCGTCTCGAACCCGATGCCCTTCTGGGCGCCGGTCACTAGCGCGATCTTGCCGTGGATCTGTTGGGTGCTCATCGGCCTGCCGATCCTATGGCTTCGTGACATCGGGGAGCAAAGGGGGTCCGCGCGCCTGGCTGATCGAACCGTTAGCTGGGGCATCGGCCGGGTAGCGCGTTACGAGTACTAGCCAACCAACAAGGAGGAAGGAATGGCCAAGACAGCACGCGACATCATGAGCCCCGACTGCGAGTGCATCGGCGAGAGCGAAACTGCCGCCGACGCAGCGAAGAAGCTCGCGGATCTGGGCGTCGGAGCGCTGCCCATCTGCGGCGACGACGATCGCCTCAAGGGCGTGGTCAGCGACCGCGACATCGTGATCAATGTGATCGCGCAGGGCAAGGACCCGTCGGACATCAAGGTGGGCGAACTTGGCGACGGCGAGCCGGTCACGATCGGCGCCGACGACTCGATCTCGGAAGCGATCCGCACGATGGCCGACAAGCAGGTCCGCCGCCTGCCGGTGATCGATGGGCATGAGCTCGTAGGCATCGTGAGCCAGGCCGACATCGCGAAGAACGCGGACGAGGAAGAGGTCGGCGAGCTGGTCGAAGCACTCTCCTCGGGCAGCGACAACTCCGGCTGAATCAGTGCCCACCACGCGCTACTTCTACGGTGCCGCTCACGAGGGGTTTCCGCCCTCGGAGCTGATCGGTCAGGCGGTGGAAGCCGAGCACGCGGGCTTCGAGGGAATCTCCGCCTCCGATCACCTTCAGCCGTGGTGGGAACCCGGCGAGTCCGGCCAGGCATGGACCTGGCTGGGCGCCGCCGGGCAGGCTACCGAGAAGGTCGAGATCGGCACCGGCGTGACCGCGCCGATGTTCCGCTACAACCCGGTGATCGTCGCCCAGGCGTTCGCGACGCTCGAGGAGATGTTCCCGGGACGGGTGTTCCTCGGTATCGGTTCGGGCGAGGCATTGAACGAGACGCCCGCCGGGGCCGACTGGCCCGACCCGGCGACGCAGGTGGCGCGGATGGCGGAGGCGCTCGAGATCATCTCGCGCCTCTTCGACGGTGAGCGCCTCGACTTCGAGGGCGAGCACTTCACCACCCGTGGCGCCTATCTCCACACTCGCGGTGAGCGACGCCCGCCGATCTGGGTCTCGGCTTTCGGGCCCGAGGCAGCGAAGGTCGCCGCGAGGTGGGGCGACGGCCTGTGGACGCTCGCCGACCCGGAGCGGGCGCCGGACCTGATCGACACCTACCGCTCGGCGTGTGACGAGGAGGGCACGGATCCCGGCGAAATCGTCCTCCACACCGGCTTCTCGTGGCACGAGGACGAGGAAACGGCCTTCGAGAGCGCGCGGAAGTGGAAGTCCACGGGGGTCGACGCCTACTACACCGACGACATCCACGACCCGGAGGAGATGTACGAGCGCGCCGAGCGCGAGATCTCGGATGACGAGTTCCGGGAGTCGTTCATTTTGACTTCGGACGTCGACGAGCACATCGATCGCGTCCGCCAGATCGAGCAGATGGGCGCCTCGATCGTCGTCCTCATGAACATCACCGGCGAGAATCCGCAAGCAGCAATCCGCACTTACGGCGACAGAGTGCTTCCAGCCGTGCGTGAGGAGGGCTAGGCCCCGATCGCAGCCTATGACCGAAGCAGTCATCCTTGACATCGACGGCACCCTCGTCGACACGAATTATCACCATGCGATCGCATGGGATAGGGCCTTCGCCCGTCATGGCGCCCACGTGGAACTCTGGCGCATCCACCGGCATATCGGAATGGGAGGGGACCAGCTCGTCTCAGATCTCGCGGGCGATGAGGTCGAGGAGAACTCAGGCGACGACATCCGAGATTCCGAGTCGCAGTTCTACAGCGATCTGATCGGCGAGGTGCGGGTGATCCACGGTGCAAGAGAGTTGATCTCGGCGATTGGCGAGCGCGACCTGAAGCTCGTCCTGGCCTCCTCGGCGAAACCCGAGGAAGTCGACCACTACATCGAAATGCTCGATGTGAGCGACAGCGCGGATTGGACGACGTCCGGTGATGTCGAAAAAACGAAACCGGATCCGGATCTCGTGATAGCCGCACTGGAGAAGGCGGAAACGAGCGATGCGGTCATGATCGGAGACACGGTCTGGGACGTCAAGGCGGCCGGCCGCGCCGGCTTGGAGACGATCGGCGTCCTCACGGGCGGGTTTTCCGAGTCGGAATTGAGTGAAGCGGGCGCGATCGCGGTATACGAGTCAGCAATGACGCTCGCGAAAAATCTCGACTCGGCACTCTCGCGATGATCAGCACGATCGGCGAAGGCACCCGCCTCCGTAACGGACGGTACATCCTGCACGAGCGCCTGGGCTCAGGCGGCGCCGCGACCGTCTGGCTCGCCGACGATGAGGTGCTGGAGCGCCCCGTTGCGGTCAAGGTGCTCTCGGAGGCCCTGGCGGCCGACGAGAACTGGCTCGCGCGGTTCAAGAGGGAAGCGCGGATTGCCGCCCGGCTCAGCCACCCGAATCTGGTCTCCGTCTACGACTTCGACGCAAGCGGCGAACGGCCCTACATCGTCATGGCCCACCTACCCGGGGGGTCCCTCTGGGACCGGATGCAATCAGGCGAGCGCTCAGATCCAGAGGCCCTGGCGATCGACATCCTCACCGCGCTCGAGGCGATCCACGCGGCAGGAATCATCCACCGTGACATCAAGCCGGGCAACGTGCTCTTCGCCGCCGACGGCACGGCGTGCCTGACCGACTTCGGCGTGGCCCGGCCGGAGGACGCGACGTCGCTCACTCAGACGGGGCAGATCCCCGGAACTGCGAAGTTCATGGCTCCCGAGCTCTGGAGGGGCGACCCGGCCGATCAGCGCACCGACCTCTGGGCCACGGGCGTCGTTCTGCGTGAAGCCGTGGGCACCGATGCATCAGCTTCCTTGATTGACCTGGTCGATCGGCTCACCGCCGATGATCCCGGCGACCGGCCTCCCTCAGCCTCCGCGGCCCTCGATGAGCTTGACGGGTCCGAGCCCGATACGCCGACGATGGCGCTCGCCCCGACGCAAGCGCTCGCGGCCCCGACGGAGGCACTACCTCCTCCGCCGCGCGGAGTTGCTGCCGAGCCCGGAGGGCGGTCTCGGCGCGGCCCTGTGATTGCGGGCGTCGCGATCCTTGCCGTCGTTGCGATCGTCGCGATTGCGCTAACGCTGGGCGGTGGGGATGACCCGACTTCGAACTCGGGTCAGAGAAGCGACGGGAAGCCGGCTGCGGCCCAGAACGGAAACGAAGGGTCGGGGTCTTCGGGGCAGGGCTCTGGCGACGAGGCACCGGTTGAGGAGGCGCCGATCGAGGAAGAGGCCACTCCACCGGAGACAGCAGTCCCAGCTGCCGACGGGGAGGCGCTGAACTCAGAGGGCTACGCGTTGATTCAGGCCGGTGACTACAAGGGAGCGGTGCCGATCCTGAAGAAGGCGGTCGGCGCTTACCCAGACGATTCAACCGATCTCGACTACGCGTACGCGCTCTACAACTACGGCAATGCTCTCTACCTGGCGGGGAAGCCGGAAAAGGCGATCCCGATTCTCGAGAAGCGCCTCACCTTCAACGATCAGACCGAGACGGTCCAGCAGACGCTCGATGAGGCGCGCGCAGCGGCGGGTGAAAGTCCCTAAAGCTCGGAGATCGAGTGCTCAGCTTGAGCGCCGACCGACGGCGAAGCCGTTCGCCGCGTCGATTCCGAACGTCCAGTCAGGCCGCTCCTCAGACCAGCGCGCGACGATCTCGCGCTCGGGCTCGCGGTCGGCGTCGTCCAGATACACCACACCGTTCTGCGCCATCCGTTCAGCCAGGGCCGGCATCGCGGGATGCCGGCTGTGGGACATCCCTTCGCCATAGCCGGGAGGCCCGTCGACCAGGAGGAGATCGATGGCCTCGGACAGGCGCGCGATGGAATCGTGCGAGTACCACGGCGCGCCGGACCAGCTCTCGGCATGGGGCTCGAGCGGGGCCACGACGACCTCGACGACGTCGCCGAGATGTTCGCGGTCTATCTGGGAACCGACCACGGACGCCCAGTCCGGATCGTGCTCGACAGAGGTCAGCTTGCCGCCGCGTTCGGCGAGGAGCCGGCCGATCACGACGGACGAGATGCCGGAGCCCAACTCGACGATCGTCTGGCGTTCAGCAAGCGCGATCTCGTTCAAGACCGCCACGAGTGCACCAGGCCGGATCGCTCCCTCGGTCCATGGCAGGTAAGGGCGGCCGTCGAGCAGGGGGCGGAGAACCTGCCACGCCCAGGCGTCGAGCTGAGCGGAGTTGTGGTCGGGCGAGTTCAGCTGCCCTTGAACTCGGGCTCGCGCTTCTCAGCGAACGCCATGACGCCCTCGATGAAGTCCTGCGACTTGCCCATGTCGCGCTGCTGGTCCGCCTCGGCCTCGAGTTGGCCCTCGAGGTCAGCGTAGACGCGGCGGTTGAGCAGGGCCTTCGAGCCCGCGTAGGAGCGCGTCGGCCCCTTGGCGAGACGATCGGCGAGTGCGCGAGACGCGCTGTAAAGCGACTCGTCGGGAACGACCTTGTTCACCAGGCCCCACTCGAGCGCTTTTTCCGAGCTGACCCGCTCGCCGAGCATCATCATCTCGGCCGCGCGCGCGAGTCCGATGCGAGCCGGGACGAAGGCACTCGACCCTCCGTCGGGGACGAGGCCGATGTTCACGAACGCAAGCAGGAAGAACGAGGAATGGGAGGCGACGATCAGGTCCGCGGACAGGGCCAGCGAGCAGCCGATGCCAGCCGCGGGGCCGTTGACGGCCGAGACGACTGGCTTGGGCATGTCGCGGACCGCATGGATGATCGGGTGGTAGCGCTCGCGCAGGCGCTTGGACAGGTCGAAGTTCCCATCCGCGTCCATGGAGTCGTCGGTGTTCTCGCGCGTCTCGGCCAGATCGGCGCCCGAGGAGAAGGCGCGGCCTGCTCCTGTGAGAAGGACGGCTCGCACGGCGTCGTCGCCGGCGACTGACTCGAGCGCGGCGCGAAGGTCGGCGCCAAGCTGGAAGTTCCAGGCGTTGAGGGCGTCTGGCCGGTTGAGCTCTACCGTCGCCACTCCGTCGGCGACCTCGAGGTTGACGGTCTCGAACTCAGGCACTTGCTTTCTCCTTGGGCTTCGGCTTCGGCTTGGGCTTGCGGCTTGGCGATCTTGTTGTAGCCGCCCTCCGAGTTCAGCTTGTACGCAACGCCCTTCTTGCCGTCAGGAACGCCTAGATCCTTGATCGGAGCGGTGATGGGGCGGTACCACGTGGTCACAGGGATCTCGTCGACGACGCGGACGAAGTGGGGTCGAGCCTTTTCGGGCAGAGCCGAAAGGGCGTCCTCGAGGTCGGCGATCGTGAGCTTCTTGCCTTTGCGGAGCGTTACCGCCCCGACGACGAGCGCCTCGGTTCCATCCGGGTCCGGAACCCCGAAACAGACGGCGAGATCGACCGCGTCGATGGACCAGAGCGCGTCGCGAACCGGCGTCGGTGCAAACGGGCCGTCCTCCGTGCGGATGAGCGTGGTGATCGAGTCGAGGAGCCAGAAGTCGCCATCCGCGTCCTTTCTGAAGAGGTCGCCCGTCGCGACCCATGCATCGTCGGGCATGAAGACCCCGCGAAGCGGCGTTTCGGCGGTCGGGTTCACGTCGGGGTCCACCTCGGAAACCAGGACGCCGATCTCGTTCGTGTCGCACTCGCGCGCGAACCCGTCGTCTGTGGACTTGAGCTTTCCGGCATCCAGGTCGAGCGCGGCGATGCGCACACGGGCGGACCCCGGCAGTGGGCGGCCCATCGCGCCGATCTTCTGGCCGGAGACGTTCGCGAGCACGACTTCGCCCTGGGTCGAGGCATAGAACTCGACGATGCGGGCCGGTGCAAAGCGGTCGACGACGCGCGTCCAAAGCCCCTGCGGCATGCCCGAGCCCATGAACAGGCGGACAGGATGATGGCGCTCGTTCGGGTTCGGCTCGGCCTCGACCAGGTCGCGCAGCATGGTCCACGTGTAGGAGCCGACCGTGACGCCATAGCGGCGCACCTCATCCCAGAACGTCGCCGGGTCGAAGTCGCGCGCCATCGCGATGCGCGCTCCGCCCGCGATCGCGCCGCCCAGGCTCACCATGAGGCCTGAGGGGTGATACACGGGCGTGACGGAATAGACGGTGTCCGATTCGGAAAGCGAAGCCGAAGCGGCGGTGCCGAAGGCCGACAGGATCCAGCGCCGGTTGGTGATGCGGTTCGGACGGGTGCGGTCGCCCGAGCCGGTGAAGAGAATGAATGCGAGGTCGCGCGCGCGGCCGGGATTCGGCTTGTACCAGCCTGGGATCTTCACCTTGTCCGGGTCAATCCGCTCCATGTCGACCACTCCGCGGCCAAGATCGCGCGGTCCTGCTCCGCCTCCCAGGACCAGGACCTGCACGCCCGCCTTGATGGCCTCGTCCATGTGCTCGGGGTCGGACACGACGCGGCCGATCTCGCCGAGCTCCGCTTCGCGCTCCACGTCGCCGTCGGGGCGAAGCAGGACGCCGACGGCGCCCAGCCGGTTCAGGGCGGCGACGACGGTGAGCGCGGTTGGCCGCGGCTCCATCAGGACCCCGACGTGCTCGCCCTGGTGGACGCCGAGCGAGATCAGGCCGCGGACGATGGAGTCGATCCGGTGCTTGGCGGCGGCGTGGGTGTGGGCGCGGTCCTCGAAGAGGAAGAAGACCTGTTCGGGGTGGTCGTCAGCCTGCTCGTCCAGGAGCTTCCCGAGCGAGATCCGCGTGCGGGGGCGCACCTGGTCGAGCCGGATCAGGCGCGGCAGCTCGGAGAAGGCCTCCGAGCCGATTGCGCGCGCGCCCGAAGCCGCGCGGCCGACGCCGGATACGAACGAGCGCGCGAGATTTGACGCGACGCCCCCGGCGAGCGAGAGCCCGTAGCCGGCGCGCGCACCGGCGCCGGCGCTCTCCAGCTCGCTCGCTTGCTCGACGTGGCGGATGGTGTCGGGAAGCTCCGCGCCGGCGTCGCGCCAGCGCGTCCAGCCGGCGACCGAAGGCCAGGTGGTCGCGGTCGACGCCGATCCGACGACCAGGCCGAAATGGCCCGCGCGAAGCGCGAGCTCGTAGACCTCGGCGCGCGGCGCGGCGCGCACGATCGCCCGGACCGCGGCGGCCGGGGCGATCTCGTCCACCTCGCCGACGACGGTCAGGATCGGACATTCGATGTCGGCCAGGGTGACCAGCCGCTCGTCGATCACGAAGCCACCGTCGAGCATTCGGTTGTGAGCGACGAACTGCTTCAAGAAGTCCGCGAGGGCGGGACCGGGCCAGGCGACCCAGCCGTCGGCCTGCAGGAACTGGCGCTGTCGCTCGCGGGGCAGCAGCGCATCGCGGTCATGGAGCTGGCGGACGAAGTCCAGTTGCTGGCGCGCCGCCTTGACGGGATCGAGCAAGCGAAAGCCTGTCCGGGACATCCAGGCGGGCACGGCCCCACGGGCGAGCGGGCTGACGGCGAGCACGTCAGCGAGCCGGGTCGCGACACCCTCGGGGATGCCCAGAGGCATGGCGGCCGCGGTGTCGACCGGGCTGCCGAAGGTGATGAGGCTCGCCAGACCCTCGCCGCGGCGAAGAGCCGCGGCCTGGTAGCAGAACATCCCGCCCTGGCTGTAGCCGCCGAGGTGCGGATCCTTCCCGGTTGCCTTGCGCACGAGGTCGACAGCGTCCGACACTGCCAGCACGTGGTCGGTGAGCGTCCGCTCGAACCCCCCTTCCTCGTGTTCCGGCGCCCCGAAGTCGACGACCCACGGATCCACGCCCTGCGCGTGAAGGGTTCCGACGGCCGTCGACGAGGGTGAGACGTCGTAAATCTCGGACGCCAGCATCATCGGCGGCACCAGAACCACGGGGCTGCCGCGATCATTCTTCTCCGCCTTCTTCGACTCCGGTGGGAAGTAACGGCGCAGGCGGTAGATCGGCCGCTTGGCGACGACCTCGAACGGCGATGCCTCCTCGCCGGTCTCCAGCCCGCCGAAGCGAGCAACCTCGAGCGCGTTCTGAGCCGCCGCGCCGGCACGCGAAACCGGGCTGAGGATTGCGTCGAGCGGGTTCACGGCAGGAACCCTACGCGCCCTGCGGTGCGCGACCGCCGGTGGCGCGCTCGCCCGCCTCGATCAGCTCGTCGCGGAAGTCGGGGTGAGCGATGGCGGCCAGCGCCAGAGCACGCTGGTGGACCGTCTTGCCCTGGAGCTCGGCGGCGCCGAACTCCGTGACGATCACGTCGACCTGGTGGCGCGGGGTCGTGATCACGGCACCGGCCTCGAACCACGGGACGATTCGCGACTGAAGCTCGCCGTCCTTCGGCGTGAACGTCGCCGGAAGGCACAGAAGGGAGCGGTCCTCGACCTCGAGCGCCGGGCCGGCGACGAAGTCCTCGTGGCCGCCGATGCCGGAGAACTGCGTGCCGTTGATGGTGTCGGCGACGACCTGCCCGTGGACGTCGATCGCGAGGGCTCCGTTGATCGTGATCATCCTGTGGTTGCGCGCGATGGCCTCGGTCGAGTTGACGAGCTCGACCGGCAGGAAGGCGACATCCCTGTTCTCGTCGAGCCAGCCGTAGAGCTCCGCCGATCCGGCGGCGAAGGTCGCGACCGAGACGTCGCCGTAAACGCTCTTGTGCGCGTTCGAGACCTTCCCGGCCTCGTGGAGGGCCATCAGGCCGTTCGTGAACATCTCCGAGTGGACGCCGAAGTCGCCCTTGTCGCCCTGGGCGAGCTGGGTGGCGATCGCCGAGGGAATCGTGCCGATGCCCGTCTGGATTGTCGCTCCGTCAGGGACGAACGCGGCGGCGTGCTTGGCGATCGCGAGGTCGGTCTCGGTCGGCTCGACGTCGGGCAGGGGGAGTGGCGAGCCGTTGCCCTCGATCAGGATGTCGATCTCCTCCACCTTGAGCGCGTGCATGTGCTCGGGAGGCACTCCGAACGTGCGCGGGTAGTTGGGAGATGTCTCGACCACGAGGAGGCGCCGCGGATCCGCAGCGGCACGGATCATCTCGGCGGAGGTGCCGCCGGCGTGAAGAGAGAGCGAGCACCAGCCGTCCGCATCAGGCGGGGAGGCCGCTGTGGCCATGACGCGCGGGCTCTGCTCCACGAGCAGCGGCGCGAACTGGCGGAAGTCCGCCGCGGCGAACGAGATGTTCGCTCCGCCGTCGCGCAAAGCTCGTTCGAACGGACCGAAGAAGCCGGAGAGGTAGTGGACATTCTCGTGGTTGAAAAGTTCGGTGCCCACGCCCAGGAGCGCTCCGTAGACCTTCAGGTCCTGCCAGTCGTCCCGCTGCCCCAGCGCCGCCATGAACTCCGGCGGCTGACCCGTGGCAAGCGGGATGCCCAGGGTGTCGGATGGGAGGAGGCGCGCCGCGGCTTCGGCGGGAGTGAGCGTCTCGGCCACATTGGAAATCTATGGCCTCCGGGCTTACACTCGATATGTGGAGTCAAGTATCCGCGAAGTCGAGGACAACGTCGAAGCGGCCGAAGCCTGGAACGGCCCGCTTTACGAAATCTGGATCAAGTACCGCGAGCTGACCGCTGACGCCCTCAGGGCTCACAGCGACAACGCGATCGGACTACTCCCTCCGGCCGAGGGTGACCGCGTCCTGGACATCGGCTGTGGCCTGGGGGACACGACGACCCGGCTGGCCGAGATGGTCGGCGAGGGTGGCAGCGCGCATGGAGTGGATGTCGCCGAGCGGATGATCGAGACGGCGATCGAGGAGGCCCGGGATAGGGGCGCGGCACACACGACTTTTGCTGTCCAGGATGTGGAGACCCAGCCGTTTGACCGTGAGTTCGATTACGCGTTCTCGCGGATGGGAACGATGTTCTTCGCAAACCCTGTCGCCGCGCTTCGCAACGTCCGCCAGGCGCTGGCCCCGGGTGGCGCTCTCAACATGGTCGTCTGGCGGCGAAAGATCGACAACGACATGATGCACCGGGCCGAGCTTGTGGTTGCCGAGTATCTGGAGGAACCCGAGGAGTCAGACGTTCCGCGCTGCGGGCCCGGACCGTTCTCGATGGCCAACGCGGACACCGTCACCGACGTGCTGCTCCACGCCGGATTCGCCGACATCCGCCTGACTCGCCAGGACCTTCCCTACAAGATCGGCAACGACCTCGATCAAGCGGTCGCGTTCAACATGGACCTCGGCCCGGCGGCGGAGGTCCTCAGGATGTGGGGCGAGCGGATCGACGAGATCCGCCCGAAGATCAAGGCCGATCTGGAAACCGCACTCGAAGATTTCGTCCAGCCCGACGGGTCAGTCGTCGCGCAGGCATCGACCTGGGCGATCTCAGCGCGCAACCCCGGCTGAGCACCGCACGCGAACTGATCTCTCTCACACCCGCAATGAGGGTGGGAGATCACCCAGAACCTGTCGAGGTGTCTAGGGCGGCGCGGATCTCGCGGACAACGCGGCTTGGCTCGTGCGTGATCTCGTGCCATCTGTACCGCAGAACTTCGTAACGCGCGGCTCGAAGCTTGTTGTCCCGCTCGCGGTCGCGTCGCCGCTGGGCCGGCGAGCTGTGATTGGCGCGGCCGTCTACTTCGACGATCAAACGTGCTTCGCGCCACATAGGGAAAGGACTCACTGGGTCGGGCAGTGCTGCGACAGGCCGGGTCGAGCAGGCCATGGCAGTCGGCACGCGCGAGCGACTTGCGCAGGTCGTAGTCAGGGCAACGAGGGGAGATGTCGACAAGGGTCCGTGAAGCACTGGTCAGCCTGAGGCCCTCGCGCTCGGTCGCATCAACTACTCGCGGCCGGTGCATGACTACGAAGCCGACGCTCCGTCTGGACTTTGCGCAGCTCACATGGACCCGGTCGTCGCGATGCTCGACGAGCTTCCATAGGTACGCCGCGGTCTCATGGCTTAGCGCGCTCTCGGCGCCGGCGTAGAGGAGAGCTGCGAACAATCTCCCCCGCCAAGAGAGCCGCGATCTTCCGGACACGTTCTGCGATGACTCGCACCCTCATTCCGGGTGCCAGATGGATCAGATCCCGCACGTGAGCAGCGTTAGGGGTGTTCGCACGCGGGTGGCGCCGAGAACGCACCGATTGTGTCGAGAGATAGTGTCCCGCGCGTGACGAGCGTTCGCGATGCCTCTTACGAGCTGTTCCGCCGCCATGGCATGACGACCATGTTCGGCAACCCCGGCTCGACGGAGTTGCCGATGCTGAAGGACTTCCCATCGGACTTCCGCTACGTCCTGGGCCTCCAGGAACTGGTCGTGATGGGCATGGCCGACGGCTACGCGCAGGCGTCGGGGACGGTCGGCCATGCGAATCTCCACACCGCGCCGGGGGTGGGCAACGCGATGGGAGGGATTTTCAACGCGCAGGCGAACCATTCGCCGGTTCTCGTCACTGCCGGCCAGCAGGTTCGCCCGCACATCGGCATCCACGCGAACCTGACGAATCGCGACGCCACCCGCATGCCGCATCCGCTCGTCAAGTCGAGCTACGAGCCCGCGCGTGCTGCGGACGTGCCCCACGCGCTCGCCCGCGCGATCCATTTGGCAAAGACACCGCCGAAGGGACCTGCCTTCGTATCCATTCCAATGGACGACTGGGATGCGGAGGCGGACCCGGCTGCGACTCAGAGCGCGATCGACCGCCACGTCGCCAGTGCGTCCGCGCCCAACCCGGACGCGATCAACGCCCTTGCGGATTCCCTCCAGAACGCCGAACGGCCCGTGATGATCGCCGGCCCCGACATCGACGCATCAGGCGCCTGGGATCTCGCGGTCGAGTTCGCTGAGAAGCAGAACCTTCCCGTTTTTGCCATCCCGGCCACGGGCGGAGGCAGACTTGGCTTCCCGGAAGGTCACCCCCTCTTCCGCGGGGCGCTCCCTCCAGGCATTGCTCCCGTCGCGGACACGCTCAAGGGCTACGACCTCATCATCGTCATCGGCTCCTCGGTCTTCCCTTATTACCCCTACCTACCCGGCGATTATCTGCCGGAAGGCGCAGAGCTGGTCCAGATCACCTCGGATCCTGACGAAGCAGCGCGAGCCCCGATGGGTCATGCGGTCGTGGGTGACCCTCGCAGGGCACTCGAACAGCTACTCGCGGCAGTTCCGGCGTCGGATCGCGATGCCGGCGATTCGCTCCCCGACCCGGTCCCGGGCGAGGAGCAGAGCCCGATCACCGGCACGGCAGCGATGCACGCACTGGGCCAGGCGTTCCCCGACGACGGGATCATCATCCTCGAGGCGCCGTCGGCCACGCTCGCCCTGCGCAATCAGCTGCGCCTGTCGCGCCCGGGCTCCTACTTCTTCGGTGCCGGAGGCGGTTTGGGCTTCGGTCTGGCGGCAGCGGTCGGTGTCCAGATGGCGCAGCCCGACCGGCCCGTCGTCTGTGTGATCGGCGAGGGCTCCGCCCAGTACGCGATCACGGCGCTGTGGAGCGCTGTCGCCTACGACGTCCCGATGACCGTCCTCGTCCTTCGCAACTCCGAGTACGCGATCCTCAAGTGGTTCGCGATGGTCGAGCAGGTCGAGAACTCTCCCGGCCTCGATCTCCCGGCCCTCGACACCGCCGCCGTCGCCACCGGCTATGGCGTCAACTCCACGAAGGTCGAGGACGCCGACTCCCTGACCGAGGCGCTTCGCACAGCGATCGCGTCACCGAAGCCGGAGCTGGTCGAAGTGGGAGTCGCGCCAGGCATGTGGCTTTTCTGAACGGTGTCAGACACCCTTTAGAAATGGAGCTCACGCCTCCCATGGGGCCGCAAGCGTGACGACCGCCGCTCCCGATCGCGCCCCCGATTGGGTGGCTGATGGGACGCCGGAGCCACTACGTACCGACCTCGCCCGCCTCCTGGGTGAGAGCGCAGTCCTGGGTCGCGCAACGGACCTCGTCCGCTACGCGTCGGACGCGAGCCCGTACCGGCTGATCCCCCAGGTCGTCGTCCAGCCGCGCGACCCGGCCGGCGTGGCGCGCGTCATCGCCTACGGGCGAGAGCACGACATCCCCGTCACGTTCCGCGCGGGCGGAACGAGCCTGAACGGCCAGGGCCAGGGCGCGGGGATCCTGGTGGACGTCCGCCGCCACTGGCGCGGGCTTGAGATCCTGGACGACGACGCAACCCGCGTGAAGGTTCGCCCCGGAACGGTCCTCGGCCACGCCAACCGCGTGCTCAGCCGCCACCACCGAAAGCTCGGCCCCGATCCGGCCTCGACCGATATCGCGACGGTGGGCGGCGTGGTGGCAAACAACTCGGGCGGGATGCGTTGCGGAACCCGGTTCGACTCCTACCAGACGGTCAGCGACATGACCTTCATGACGGCGAGCGGGACCGTGATCGACACCTCGAAGCCCGACGCCGCCGCGGTTTTCGAGGCCGAGGAACCCGATCTCGCCGCCGGCCTCGCCGACCTTCGCGACGAGATCCGGTCCGACAAGGAACTCTCCGAGCGGATCCGCGCCAAGTACGAGATCAAGAACACCACGGGCTATCGCCTGTGCGCGTTCCTGGATGCCGACGAGCCCGTCGAGATCTTCCGGCGGCTCATCGTCGGCTCGGAAGGAACGCTCGCGCTGATCTGCGACGCGACCTTCGAGACGCTCCCCGTGCCCGCGCACACGACGACCGCGTGGCTCCACTTCGCGGGCATTCCGGAGGCTTGTGCTCCCGTGCCCGACCTGGTGGCCCTGGGCGCGAGCGCGGTCGAGCTGATGGTGGCGCCGGCCCTGATGGTTGCGGCCATGAACATCCCCGGCGCGCCGCAGGATTGGCTCGAGCTGCCGCCCGAGTCCGCGGTTCTTCTGGTCGAGTTCGGCTCCGACGACGCGGGATCGCTTGCGGGGAGTGAGAAGGCCGCGATCGAAGCGGTTGACGAGGACAACCTGATCCGCCCGGGCGACTTCACGCGCGAGCGCGAGAAGATCGGCGTCAACTGGCGGGTCCGAGAGGGCCTTCACGGTTTGATCGGGCGCCTTCGGGCCCCGGGGACAGCCCTGATCGTCGAGGACGTGTGTGTGCCGCCCGCGCGGATCGCCGAGGCGGCCAAGGACATCCAGGCGCTCCTGGGCGAGCACGGCTTCCTGACCGGAGTCGCCGGTCACACCTCGGCCGGGAACCTCCACTTCATGCTCACGCCCGACTTTGCGAAGCAGGACGACCTCGACCGCTACGAGGCGTTCATGGAGGGCCTGGTCGGGCTCGTCTGCGACAAGTACGACGGCTCGCTCAAGGCCGAGCACGGCACGGGCGTGAACATGGCGCCATACGTAGCCCGCGAGTGGGGCGAGCGTGCAACCGAGCTGATGTGGCGGGTCAAGCGCCTGGCCGATCCTGATGGCGTCCTCGGCCCGAACGTCGTCATGAGCGGCGACTCCGGCATCCACCTCCGGAACCTGAAGACCACGCCCGAGGTCGAGGAGGTCGTGAACACTTGCGTCGAGTGCGGCTTTTGCGAGCCTGCGTGCCCCAGCCAGGACCTGACCACCACGCCGCGCCAGCGCATCGTGCTTCGAAGGGAGATGGCGCGCCAGCCCGAAGGCTCGCCCGTCGCGAAGGCGCTGTGGGAGGAGTTCGAATACGACGGTCTCGAGACCTGCGCGGCGGATGGGTCGTGCGTCCTCGCCTGCCCGCTTTCGATCGACACGGGGAAGCTCGTGAAGGAACTGCGGGCGAAGGCGCACTCGGCGCGCGAGGAGAAGCTGGCGCTCCGCGCCGCGAAGAGCTGGAAGGCAGTCGAGCACGGATCGCGCGCCGGACTTCGCACCGGACCGATCGCCGAGAAGCTCGGGGGAGGCAAGCTGCCGAAGCCGGCTCAACCGCTGCCGTCGTCGACAAGGCGCGAGGGCGCCGCGGCGGTCTACTTCCCGTCTTGCACCAACCGCATCATGGGCGCGTCTAAGAAGGCTAGACCCGGCCCGAGCCTGGCCGACGCCACCGTGGCCGTCTCCGATCGTGCGGGCATGCCGGTCTGGATCCCGCCCGACGTTCGGCGGAAGCTGCTGCGGCGTGCCCTGGTCGTCGAAGGGCCACCGCGAGGGGCACGCCTGGATGGCCCGCCAGACATTCGAAAAGCTCTGGCGCTGGTCGGATGAGGGAACGCTCCCGGTGGTGAGCGACGCTTCCTCCTGCACGCTCGGCCTGACGACAGAAACGCTCGCTGCCCTGCCCGAGGACGTCCAGGAGCGCCACTCAAAGCTGGAGATCCTCGACTCGGTCGAGTGGCTCGAGCGCCTCCTGCCGAACCTCGGTATCGAGCGGAAGCTCGGTCGCGTGGCGATCCACCCGACCTGCGCGACTCGCCACCTCGGCCTCGCCGCACGCCTCTCGGCCCTCGCAGCCGAGATGGCGGATGAGGTTGCGGTGCCCGCGGCCGCCCGTTGCTGCGGCTTTGCGGGCGACAGGGGGATGCTGCATCCCGAGCTCACCGCGTCGGCGACCGCACCTCAGGCGGCCGAGCTGGCAGAGCGCGGCCCGTTCGACGCGTACCTCTCGACGAACCGGACGTGCGAGATCGGGATGGAGCGGGCGACCGGCGAGCCCTACGGCTCGATCGTGCTCGCGCTGGAAGAGCTGACCCGCTAGCGCGGGGGCATCTCGGCCGCACCGGGCGCCCTGAGGCCGTCGATCACGATCGCCATGAACCGCCGCCAGGTGGTGGGGGAGACGAAGGGCCCCTCGTTGCCCGGGGTCGACGTGCCCAGGCCGCACATCAGCATCGGAATGTCCTCGGCTTCGGCGTCCTTTCGGATGGCGCCGGCTTCCTGGGCCCGGGACATCGCTTCGCGCACAAGCTCGAGTAGTCCCACCTGCTGCGCTGCCGCCTGCATGGCGTCGGGCCGATCCCGCATTACCTCGTTCAGCGCGCGGTCGACGACCTGAAGCTCAGCGCCGCGAAAGAGATAGCGCTCGAAGGCGGGGCCTGGGTCATCCTCGGCCAATGCCTCCCGCGCGAGCTCAGCGAGGCGCTCGAACCGGCGCTCGGTGAGCGCGTAGATCAAGTCTTCTTTGTTGGGGAAGTGGCGATAGACGGTGCCGACGCCGACTCCGGCCTCCCGCGCGATGTCATCCATCTGCGCATCCAAGCCGTCGGCCGCCATGAGCTTCCTCGCCGCCTCGATAACCGCCTCGTAATTGCGGCGCGCATCAGCGCGCTGGACGCGGGGGAGAGCTTGGGCGGGGATGGTCACTGGTATCTAAGAGGGAGGCGAAGAAACGGAACCCAGGTTCCGTATGCTAGGTTGCGGAACCGGAACTCCAG
Organism: uncultured bacterium; assembly: GCA_963772035.1. Taxonomy (GTDB): domain Bacteria; phylum Actinomycetota; class Thermoleophilia; order Solirubrobacterales; family 70-9; genus JALZKA01. Next base: position 110,223 of record CAVYVT010000007.1, on the reverse strand, counting down.
TTCCGATTATACGCACACACGACATATGTACAAGAACCGAAGGAGCAAGGCATGACTGACGAGCGGGAGTATCTGGACAAGAGGTGGACAGCGCTGGCGCTCCTCTGCATTGCTCAGTTCGTCGTCGTTCTGGACGCATCGATCGTGAACGTTGCGCTGCCGACCATCGGCAGGGACCTGGCGTTTGACCAGGACAGCCTTTCCTGGGTCGTCAACGCGTACGTCCTCACCTTTGGCGGCTTCCTGCTCCTCGGCGGGCGCCTCGCCGACCTCCTTGGCCGCCGGAGGATCTTCATCGTCGGCCTTCTCGTATTCGCCGCGGCTTCCCTGGCGGGCGGCTTCGCCGAGTCCGAGGGCGCGCTGATCGCCGCTCGGGCGGTTCAGGGCTTGGGCGCCGCCCTCCTCTCGCCTGCGGCTCTCTCCATCGTCACCACGACCTTCAAGGACGGATCCGAGCGCAACAAGGCGCTCGGCATCTGGGGCGCCGTCGCCGGTTCCGGCGGCGCTGCGGGCGTGCTTCTCGGCGGCATCCTCACCGAGTACGTCGGCTGGGAATGGGTCCTGTGGGTCAACGTCCCGATCGGCATCATCGCGGCGCTCCTCGCCCCGCGACTCATCCTCGAGAGCCATTCCGACGCGGAGAACCGCACCTTCGACATTCCTGGCGCGGTCACGGTTACCGCGGGCCTTTCGCTCCTCGTCTACGCATTGGTCGACGCGCCCGACGTCGGCTGGGGCTCGTCGCAGACGCTCGTGCTGATCGCCGCCTCGCTGGCGCTACTGGGGGCGTTCGTCGCGATTGAGCTTCGATCGCCTGCGCCCCTGGTTCCGTTCAGCATCTTCCGCATGCGGACGCTGACCGGGGCGAACGTGGTCGGGATTCTGACCGGAGCGTCCCTTTTCAGCATGTTCTTCTTCATCTCGCTCTACATGCAGAACGTGCTCGGCTATTCGGCGATCAAGGCGGGCCTCTCGTACCTGCCGCTCGCCGTCTCGATCATCCTCGCGGCCGGGATCGCCTCACAGCTCGTTACGAAGATCGGCTTCAAGCCGGTGATGACGGCGGGCATGGCGTTCATCGCCGTGGGGCTTGCATGGTTCAGCCAGATCTCGGTCGATGGCAGCTACCTGGGCGACGTCCTCTTCCCATCGCTGCTCGCCGCGGTCGGTCTCGGGTTCGCGTTCGTGCCGGTCACCATCGCCGCGATGAGCAACGTCAAGGACCACGAGGCCGGTCTGGCCTCGGGGCTCATCAACACCTCGCAGCAGGTCGGTGGCGCGCTGGGCCTCGCGATCCTCTCTTCAGTCGCGTTCTCAGCGATCGGGGGTGCGACCGATCCGGTCACACTGACCGAGGGCTACGCCGACGCGTTCATGGTCGGAGCAGGCATTGCCGTCCTGGGCGTGATCGCGTCGCTCACTCTGATCCGAAGTAGCGACTCGAAGGCGCACACCGAGATCGGTGCGGGCGATGCGCCGGTCGCGGCGCCAGCGCCCGAGTCGGCCTGACCGGGCAAGAGATCGCCTGGGTAGCCTGCGCGGTCCTTGGCAAAGGACCCGACAGACGCCGCTCCGCTTCCTTCCGAAGAGACGCTTCGCGAGGTCGTCTTCACGCTCGCCGCCATGCACCGGCCGCCGTGCTCTCCAGGCGAGCGCGAGGCCGCCGTGTGGCTCGCTGAGCGGTTTCGCAGCGCTGGCCTCGACGACGTCTCGCTCGAAGAGGAGCCCAGCTGGGGCACGTTCCCGCCGACTGTCACGACTCTCGCCGCGGCCGGCGCTTTGAGCGCCCTTCTGTCACTTCGCGGACACCGCTTCCTGGGCGCGGCGGGTTCCCTCAAGGCCGGCCTGGGTCTGTTCGACGAGGTGCTGAACGGCCCGCGCGTCTTTCGGCGTCTCATGCGGGAGGAGAAGAAGACCGTGAACGTGCTGGCCAAGGCTGGGAATCCCGACGCTGCCCACACCCTCGTGGTCCTCGCCCACCACGACGCGGCGCAGACGGGCATCCTCTTCGACCAGACCGCGATCCGCACCTTTCACGAGCGCTTTCCGACCGTCATCCCCAAGATCAAGACGCAGCCGCCGCAGTGGTGGGGAGCGTTCGCAGGCCCGATCCTGGGCCTGGCCGGCGCGCTCACGGGCCGCCGCGGGCTCTCCAAGGCGGCGGTCGCCGTGAACCTCGGTACGGTCGCGTTGGTCGGCGATATGTGGCGCTCGGAAACCGTCCCGGGCGCAAACGACAATCTCACGGCCTGCGCCGTCCTGGTCGCTCTCGCCGAGATGCTGCGCGAGAGCCCGCGGGACATCCGCGTCTGGCTCGTCTCGGCCGGAGCGGAGGAGACGCTTCAGGACGGCATTCGGGGATTCATGGACACCCACGCGTCAGAGCTCGACCGGGATGCGACCTCGTTCCTTTGCATCGACACGGTCGGCTCGCCCCGCCTGATGATGCTCGAGGGCGAGGGGCCGGCGTGGATGGAGGATTACGACCCCGGCCTCCGCGACACCGTCATGCGCGTGGCCGAGGAGAACGACCTGGCCCTGGAAAGGGGCTTTCGTGCCCGGGCCTCGACCGACGCGATCATCCCCCAGCGCCACGGCTTCAAGATGGCCAACCTGAGCTCGGTCAACGACTACCACTATCTCTCGAACTATCACCTGCCCTCGGACACCGCAGAGAACGTGAACTACGAGACGGTTGCCGAGGCGGCGAAGGTCGCCTACGCGCTGGCGTCGGAGCTGGCCGGCTGAATCCCGCGGCAGCTGTTCGCCTCGTTGCCCTCGGCATCCGGGCAGCTGTCCTTGCCGGGCCCGCCGCGCAGAACGTCCTTGCCGTTGCCGCCCTCGAGGACGTCCGCTCCGGTCCCGCCACAGACGATGTCCTTGCCTGAGTCGGCCTTGACGATGTCTTTGCCGCCGCGCGCGACGATCACGTCAGCGCCCGGTGTGCCGATCAGCTTCGAGCCGCCGCGGTCGTTGCCGGGAGTGCCGACCAGCGTCGCCACCGTGCCGCGGCACTTGACGGGGTCCGGGCCGTCGCTCGTCTCGCAGGCGGCGCCCCAGTCCACGGTCACACGGTCACCGCGCGCGACGAACACCTGCTTCGAGATGGGGTCCTCGCCTGGCAGCTCGCAGCTCATCGTCCACGTCTCGCCCTGGTGGAGCGGTCGGCCCGATGGCATCACGTCCCACTGGTACTGCCAGTCGTTCGGAACGTCGAGCGTGGTGTCGAGCACGTCGTCGATGTGCGCGTCCGCACCCTGGTTCGGATGGAGCGGGGTCTCGAACTCCTTGTGTAGGCGAAGCGTCGCGGCCGCGGGCGCGGCGCCCTCGATCACGGAATGCTCATCCCGATCGGCCGCGCGCTCGCCGGCGATGAGGTACGCCTCGCGGGCGCCTTCGCCTGAGTGCTCTGCGTCGCCGACGTACTCCTCCACCACGGAGTCCGCATAGTTCGCGTGGAAGTTGAGGCCCCGGACCTCAGGCGTGTAGCCGTACGAGCCCTGCGAGAAGTAGTTCCAGTCCTCGGTTGCACCCGTGATGTCGCTGAGCGTCTCGTACCCGCGCTCCGAGCGCCAGCCCGTCGCTCCCTCCATGTCGTCGCCGAGGTCCTTCATTGCCGCTTCGTCAGGCGTAGTCGCGCCGATCGGGTCCTGGGGGAGGAAGTCGGGGTCGAAGCCCGGCTGCCGGAGCCAGAGGCCCTCGTCGGTGAAGGTGTGGTTGGAGATGAAGACGGTGGGGTGGATGCCTGACGAGAACTCGCGGACGGCCTGGGCCTCGGGCTCCGAATAGGGGCTCGGCCCGCGGTAGGACTGCGAGGACGTGCTTGCGTCGGATCCGGGCCCGCCCCAGTACGCGCCGTAGTTGCGGTTGAGGTCGACTCCTGAAGTGCGCCCGGCGCACGGGGTGAGCGCATCGGTGGGAGACGTCGGCCGGCAGTTCTTGCGGCGGTATCCGCCCGAGCCGGCGAGGGCTGCGGCGAGAGTCGCGTTCTGGTTGTCGTCGACCGCCGACCATCCCGCGCTCCGCGACGCGATGAAGCCATCGACGTTCACGACCGGGATCACGATCACGCGCACGTCTTCGAGCAAAGAGGTGATCCGTGCGTTCGTTCCGTACTTCTCGACGAGGTCGATCGCGAACTCCATCGGCAGCTCGGCCGAGGGCCACTCGCGCGCGTGGTGAGCGCCAAGCTGGACGTAGACAGGGCGACCGTCATCCGTCGCGTCCACGTCCGCTGCGATCTCGATCCCCTGGATCGGACGCTCCTCGAGGGTGTTGCCGATCGTCACCTCGCGGGCGATCTCGGGGTGGGCCGTCGCGAGCGCGTCGAGCTCGTTGGTGTAATCCACGTACTGGCGGTACTCCGTCCGCCCGCTGGGAAGCGAGGATGCCGCTCCCCGAGCCGCAATGCGGGCATCCATTCGACGGTCCGCCGCGTCAGCGGCCGCGACGTCGGGCACCACGGTCTCGACGCCGAATCCGCGTTCCTGAATCCTCAGGCGCTCGTCGCGCGAGTAGAGGACCACCGTCACGGAGTCCTGGGAGACCTCGTGAGTGACGTCGATGCCGAGGCGCATGAGCTCGGCAACGTCCTCGGGACCCGCAATCGGGATCCGGGCGAGCGAGACCGGCTCGGCCGGCTCAGGCGTGAACGGGGCGAACGAGATCTCGAGGCGCGCCGTCTCGGACCCTCCGTCTGTGCGACAGGCCTGGAAGACGAAGCGCCGGCCCCGTTCGGAGTACACGTCGACCCGTTCGTTCGAGCCGATCGCGGTCGATGCTCCAACGGGCTCGCCTCGGTGGAACGCAGCGAGCTCCCAGTCCCCCCGGCGCCCGCCGTGAAGTTGCACCGTTACGAACCCGCGGCCGGGAGAGATGTAGCGGGCAACGTCGGTCCCCTCGCCGCCGAGGCCGATGGCGCAGTCGCCTTCGGCTGTCCCGGCGCTCCGCAGAATCTCGGCGCTCGCGAGCCCCGGCATCGCGAGCACAGCCACTCCCACCCAGATGAATCCCACCACCAAACGTCTCATGCTCGAGCGAGGTTAGACGTAGAATTCAAACTCACGGCGCTGATGGCGCGCGGCACCTACGGAGGGGATCCAGGGATGAGGAAAAGAAAGCTTCGGGGCACCGTCCTGTTTTCCACGGCAGCGGTGGCGCTCGTGGGAGCGGCCGTTGCGCTCGGTGCCTTTGGAACCGGGGGCAAGGTCATCGTGAACGTCGGCGGCACCAACTCGGCGGATGGAGTCGCGCTCGGGAAGGGCGGGACGGTCGTGGCCGCCGGTGCGGCCGTGCCCGGTGCGACCGGCTTCGACTTCGCCGTGGTGCGTCTCACCAGCGCGGGCGTGCCCGACCCTGCGTTCTCGGGAGACGGCGAGCAGACGACCGACGCGGGCGGATTCGACACCCTTGACGCGGTCGCGGTGCAGAAGGACGGCGCCATCGTGGCCGGCGGTTCGACGGACGCGGTCGACGACCAGAGGCGAGCGGCGATGATCCGCTACGAGCCCGACGGTGATCCGGATCCGACGTTCGCCCAGGACGGCATCCAGGTCTTCCCGTTCGGCGAAAAGGCGTCGGGCATCGACGACATCGCGCTGCTCCAGAACGGGAAGATCGTGGTGGCCGGCTCGATAGAGGCAGCGGGTGACGGGCAGGATGCGCTGGTCGCGAGGGTCAAGCCGAACGGCAAGCTCGACAAGAAGTTCGGCAAGAAGGGCGTCCGGAAGTTCGGCGTCAAGGACGGCACGAGCCTGGGAGACCTCGCCATCCAAAAGGACGATCGGATTGTCGTCACCGGCGACACCGGCGGCACCGAGATGGGCGACAACAGCAGCCAGCTCTACGCCCGCCTTACGAAGAACGGCAAGCTCGACAAGTCGTTCTCGGGGGACGGAATCTTCACCCGCAAGGTGAAGGGCGCCAGCACCAGGGTCGAGGACGTGGCGGTCGATGACAAAAGCGGGCGAATCGTGGGCGCAGTCGGCATCTTCGGTGGCCCCGACCCGGTCTATGGAGTTGCCGCCGTCAAGGAGAACGGCACGAGGGACAAGGCCTTCGGCAAGAAGGGGACGGCCCTTCGGGACTTCGGCGTCGACACGCTGTTCACTTCGATCGCCGTCCAGAAGGCGGGCGGCATCGTCGTCGGCGGCGCGGTGAGAGTGGGCGACAACGAGTTCCTGCTGGCTCGCTTCACCAAGAAGGGCAAGCTCGATGAGTCCTTCGGCTTCAAGGGAGCCACGACGACGGACTTCGTCGGAACCGGCGACCTGATCCAGGCGCTCGCCGTCGGCAGGGACGACGTGATCGTCGCGGCGGGGATCGGCGACGGCGACTTCGGGTTCGCCCGTTACCTGGAAGACGGGGCGATCGACGACTGAGAACAGGAAGGCGCTGCCACCGGCTGCCGAGGAGGTCGCAGCCGGTGGCAGCTGTGCGCGATCCGTCGCGCTGAACGCCTAGCGGATGTGGTGGCCCGAGATGGCGCGGGAGATGACGAGGCGCTGAATCTCCGCGGTGCCTTCGAAGATGTCGTAGATCTTCGCGTCGCGGTGCATGCGCTCGACGGGGAACTCGCGGGTGTAGCCGTTGCCGCCGAGGATCTGCATCGCGCGCTCGGTCGCCCAGACCGCGGTCTCGCCGGACTTGAGCTTCGACATCGAGCCTTCGGCGTTCTCGAACTTCTGCCCGGTGCGGCCCATCCAGGACGCGCGCCAGACGAGGAGGCGACACGCATCGATCTCCATCTTCATGTTCGCGAGGGTGAACGCGATCGCCTGATTCTCGATGATCGGCTTGCCGAACTGCTGGCGCTCCTTCGCGTAGTCGAGCGCGTACTCGTACGCGGCGCGGGCGATGCCCACGGCCTGCGATCCGACGGTCGGGCGCGAGGCCTCGAATGTCTGCATGGCGGCCTGCGACTTACCCTTCTTGCCCTCGCGGACGCGGGCGAGGCGCTCGTCGAGCTTCTCCTTGCCGCCGAGGAGGCAGGAGCCGGGGACGCGGCAGTCGTCGAGGTGGACGTCGGCCGTGTGCGAAGCGCGAAGGCCGTGCTTCTTGACCTTGGCGCCCTGCTCGCAGCCGGGCGTGTCGGGCGGAATGACGAACGCGGCGTGGCCGCGCGAGCCGAGCTCGCGATCGACCGAGGCGATCACGACGTGGACCTTGGCGATGCCGCCATTGGTCGCCCACGCCTTCTGGCCGTTGATGACCCACTCGTCCTTCGCCTCGTCGTACTTGGCTGTGGTGCGAACGGCTGAGACGTCGGAGCCGGCGTCGGGCTCGGAAGCGCAGAACGCTGCGACCTGCGGCTCGTCCTCGGTGCCGAAGCACTGGGGGATCCATTCGCCCATCTGCTCTGGGGTGCCCTGTCCGAAAAGCGACGCGACCGCGAGCGTGGTGCCCATGATCGACATGCCGATGCCGGCGTCGCCCCAGAAGAGCTCCTCGTTGACGAGGGGCAGCTGGAGGCCGGAGGGGTCCGCAAAGAACTGCGCTATGCCTTCGAAGCCGTAGAGGCCGATCTTCGCGGCCTCCTGGATCACCGGCCACGGCGTCTCCTCGCGCTCATCCCACTCGTGGGCGGCGGGGCGGACGACGTTCTCGGCGAATCCGTGGACCCAGTCCCGGATGTCCTTTTGATCCTGTGAAAGCTCGAGCGAGAAGGGGGGAGTGTCCTCGGAGGCCTCGACGATCTCGTCGACGTCCGAGGCGGAGGTTGCTGCGGTGGCGGTAGCTGCGTTCATCTAGAAGTGATCTCCAGTAGCTTGGTTCTTTACCATCAGTAGGAAAATGCTACCATAGGTAGGAATGACTGTCACGGAAAACCCCGCAACACGCTCCTCGGATCATCCCCGCCGCAAGCGCGCCGCCCATCTCGGGCCTGAGCGCCGGCGCCCCCTCGTGCTGGACGCGGCCTACGACCTGTTCATCGAGAAGGGCTTCGAGGGCACCTCGATGGACTCGATCGCGGCCGCGGCGGGCGTCTCGAAGCCCGTCGTCTACGACTGTTTCCGCTCCAAGGACGAGCTCTTCACCGCCATGCTCGACCGCGAGGAGGAGCGGATCCTCGTCGAGACCGGCGAGGCCCTTGCGACCACCGGCACGCCCGACGATCCCGAGGCCACGCTGATCCGCGGCTTTCAGGTGTTCCTCGAGGCCGCGCAGAAGTCGCCGGACATCTACCGCGTCGTGTTCCTGGGCGAAGGTGGAGGCAACGAAGCCGTTGCGGCCCGGATCGCCAGCGGCATCGAGCTTCAGGCGCAGACGGCTTCGAACATCGCGGCGCATTGGGTCGACCGCTACTCGGATCTCGAGGGCCAGGAGGCCACGGCGGCCGCTGAGCTCCTCGGCCACACGATCGTCGGCCTGGCTCAGGTTGGCGCTCGGACTCTCTTGAGCGGCTCCGGCGATTGGACGCCCGAGACGCTTGGCGAGAAGCTCGGCCGCATGGCCTGGGCGGCTCGCGCCGCAATCTAGCCTCTGCACGGACGCCGTGAGCAAAGCGCGAGGGGTCAGACCCCTCATACTTCGCTCATGCTCGATGCCGCTGTTCAGCTCGCGTCTCTCGGCGCTGCACTTGCGGTCATGTTCGTTGCCTGGGTTGCGAGCGTCGCCATGCGCGATGCGGGGGTGGCTGATGTTGCCTGGGGGCTCGCGTTCGTCGCGATTGCCCTGGTGGCGCTCGTCGTCGGGGATGGGGATGAGCAGCGGGCGCTTCTGATCCTGATCTTGGTCTCCGTCTGGGGGCTCCGGCTTGCCGGGTACATCGCACAGCGCCACGATGGGGAGGACCGGCGCTATGCCGCGATGCGCGCGCGGCATGGCAACTTCGCCCTGCGCAGCCTCTGGTCGGTGTTCGGCACGCAGGCTCTGATCGCCTGGGTGATCTCCATGCCGATTCAGGTAGCTGCGACCGATCCGACACCGGCGACGCTTGGTGCGCTCGCGTGGATCGGGACGGCGATCGCGGGGTTCGGGATTCTGTTCGAGGCGCTGGCCGATGCGCAGCTCCGCGCATTCTCCAAGGATGCGTCGAACAAGGGCCAGGTCATGGACGGCGGCCTGTGGCGATACTCGCGCCATCCCAACTACTTCGGCGAGGTCTGCGTGTGGTGGGGGATCTGGGTCATCGCGCTCGAGACCGGCTCGGCCTGGTGGACGGCCATCGGCCCGGCGGTGTTGACGTTCCTTCTCCTTCGGGTCTCGGGCGTGGCGCTGACCGAAAAGACGATCACGTCGCGCCGGCCCGGCTACGCCGAGTACGTCAGGCGAACGAGCGCTTTCGTGCCCAGGTCGCCGAAGGCATAGGAGAGGAGCAGCCGGCGTCGAAGAGGACGGCGATGATGGCCGTCTTCAGAGGCTTCGACGCGAGCGTCCGCACGATCCTGCGCATCTGCATGGTCGTAGTGGCTGTGATCGTCACGGCCTATCTCGTCTATCTCCTGCAGAAGCCGATCTCGTGGCTGGTCATCGCCGCCTTCGTCGCGATCGCGGTGTCGGGGCCGATTTCGCTCCTCGCCAGGCATATGAAGCGAGGTCTCGCCGTCGCCAGCGTCTACGGCATGCTCGTCGCCTTTCCCGTCATTTTGATCGTCATCTTCGTCCCGCCCCTGGTCGGACAGGCGGAGGAGCTCGCGAACAACCTCCCCGAGTACGCGGCCGACGTCACGGAGTTCGTCAACGAGAACGAGACGCTCTCTGGCCTGAACGAGGACTACGACATCACGGGCACCATCGAGGAAGAGGCCCAGGAGCTTCCGTCCAAGCTCGGCGGGGCGACCAAGGCGCTTTCTGACATCGGAGTTGGCCTCGTGAGCTCGATCTTCGCGCTGGTCACGATCCTGATCCTGTCTGTCTTCATGGTTGCAAGTGGCCCGAACTGGATCGAGAGGTTTCTTGCTTCGCAGGAGCCGGAGCGTGGCGACCGGCTTCGCCGGGCGTTCGAGCACATCACGAATGCGATCGGCGGCTACGTCGGAGGCGCCCTGCTTCAGGCGTCGATTGCCGGCGTCATGGCGTTCGCCGTACTTTCGATCCTGGGAGCGCCGTTCGCGGGCGCGCTCGCTCTGATCATGGCCTTCGGCGACCTGATCCCGGTGGTCGGCGCCACAATCGCCGCGTTTCTGATCGGCATTGTTCTGATCTTCGTGAACTTCCCTGTCGCCGTGATCATCTGGATCATCTACGCGATCGTCTACCAGCAGATCGAGAACTACGTGATCCAGCCGCGCATCCAGGGCCGCGCGGTCGCTGTCGAGCCGATCGTGATCATCGTCGCGGTTCTCTTCGGCTCGACGCTCTTCGGCGTAATGGGCGCGCTGTTGGCGATACCGACGGCCGCGTCGATCCAGATCGCCGTACGCGAGTACCTGGACTACCGGCGAAACGCGACGATTGCCGTTGATCCCGGCCCGCCCACGTCTCAGATCATCCAGGCCGAGCCGGGCTGAGCGTTACGCGACCTGGCCGTCCAGCTCGCGCGCGAGGCCCTTGGCCGCGTTGTCGCCGAGGCGCTTGAAAAGGAGCCCCAACGCGGGATCCGCGATCTTGGCGAGGCCCTTCGGCTCGAGCTTCGCGTCGTAAACGAGTTCGGTGCCCTCCGCGATCTCGCGGACGGTGATCGTGTCCAACGAGACCACGTTGCCGCTGTCGGCCTTCAAGAGCACGCGATGTGGGCGATCGGCCTCGAGCGTCTCGTACTCGAAGGTGTTTTCGCGGCCGGCGAACTTGAAGGTGACGCTGTAGCGCGCGCCCTTGCCCGGCTGCTGGTTGCCGATCAGCTTCGCCTCGGTAACGGTCTCGTCCCATTGCTCGACGGAGCGGAAGTCGGCCATGTAGTCGTAGACCTCCTCGGCGGGCTTGGAGGTGAGGATCGTTCCGGTGTAGCGGGCCATCAGGCGCCCTCCTTTATCAGTCGGTTGCATTCCTCCCAGAGGCGCTCGCGCGCCTGCGGGGCTTCTTTTGTCGTCGGAAGCTTGTGTGTGGGTCGCGGCTCGCGGTCGTGCCAGAAGCGGCCCGGGGTGGCCACCGGCTCCTGCGCCCAGCAAAGCCACGCGAATGTGTCCGCGCCTTGCCGCGCGTCGCGAAATGCCGGCCCCATGACCTTTCTGAACCGGGGCAGACCCTCTTGGACTCCCGGAGTGTCGGCCCAGCCGGGGTGGGTCGAGTTGAAAACGACTGACTCCGAGCCCAGTCGTTCCTGGCAGATCTCGGTGAGGATGACCTCGCAGCGCTTGGTATGCGCATAGAAGCGAACGGGGTCGTAGTCGCGCTCCTCGAGTTGGAGGTCGTCCGAGTCGAGCTTGGCCCCGTACATCCCCCCGGACGAGACGTTCACGACCCGCCCTGGAGCGGCGGCGCGAAGCGCGGGCAGTAGCTCGAGCGCCAGGAGCAGCGGGCCCGTCACGTTGGTGGCGAAGCTGAGCTCGATCCCGTCGGGCGACTTGACCCGCTCTGGGGGCATCACTCCCGCGTTGTTCACGAGCGCGTCGAGCTTCGGCACTTTGGCGGCGAAGTCGGCGGCGAAGCCGCGGATCGACGCCTGATCGGAGATGTCGCACCGCCAGAGGGTGAGGTCGTCCGCTCCTGTGCGCTCGGCGATGCCCGCCTTCGCGTTCTCGCCCTTCTCCAGATCCCGCACGAGCATGTGGACGGTCGCTCCTGCCTCGGCAAGGAGTTCGCAGGTTGCCTCGCCGAGACCCGAGCTGGCGCCTGTGACCAGCATCGCTCTGCCGCTCAGGTCCGGAGTGGGCTCCCATGAGCGGCTGCGCACCCGGTAGCCGAGCGACGTGAAGCCGGGCACGATCGCGGCGTCCATCAAGCGGTCTGCGAGCGAGGCGGGGGAGGTCATCGGTGTCCGGCTACCCGGCCTGAGTTGTGTATAAGCTTAGTCAAGATTTCTCGATAAAGATGGTACAGTCAAATCCATGACCCCCTCCGGCACTTCCTACGAGCCGCGACCCGCCACGGATGCGCGATCGCTTTCGCCCGTCCTGCGCATCGGCGAGCTGAGCCGCCGCGTCGGTGTGAGCACCGGCACGATCCGCGCCTGGGAGCGCCGTTACGCACTGCTCGAGCCGCGTCGCACTGACGGGGGATACAGGCTTTACACCGCCGAGGACGAGGCGAGGATCAGGGAACTGACCCGCCTCCGCGACCAGGGGGTCGCGACTGCCGAGGCGGCAAGACTTGCCCGCGAGTACCCCCATCTCCCGGGCGAGACCAGGCACGGCACGGTTGCGGCGGGACTAGTCGCGCCGTCCCAAGCCGGCGCGCGCGTTGCGGGACGTGCCGCGTCTAGCGAAGCGGGCGTCGGTGCCTCCGCACCGGCGCCCCTTCGCGTTCTTGTTGACGAGAAGCGCGTCGAACGACTCGCCGCCGCGCTCGACGCGTTCGACGAGCGAGGGGCCAACGCCCTCCTCGACGAGGCGCTGGACGAGCTCTCCCTGCGCGCGTTCCTCGAAGGCCTCGTCCTGCCCCTCCTCCGTGAGGTCGGCGATCAGTGGAAGCGAAGCGAGGCTTCGACCGCGCAGGAGCACTTCACCTCAAGCCTGATTCGCGGCCGGCTCCTGGGCCTGGGACGCGGGTGGGGCTCGGGCGGCGGGCCGCTCGCGATGCTCGCCTGCCCGTCCGGTGAGCGCCACGACCTCGGGCTCGTCTCCTTCGGCCTATTGCTCCACGAGCAGGGCTGGCGCATCGCGTTCTTCGGACAGGACACACCGGCCGTCTCGCTGGCCGACACCGCCGAGTCGCTCAACCCGCAGGCGGTCGTGGTCTCGGCGGTCGATTCGCGGCGGTTCCGCGACTCTGTCGAAGAGCTGGCGGCCATCGCAAAGACCTGGGACCTGTTCGTCGGTGGCGCCGGCGCGTCCCGCCGTTTCGCCAATCGCGTCGGAGCCACCGTCCTGGAGGGCGAGCCCAGCTATGGCGCGTCTGTCCTACAGGCCCGCGTGGGCCGGCACGCCTAGCTGTACTTGTCCCACTTCTTGAGGGCGTCCGTGACGGTACTGGAGGCGTTGCCGCCCTCGTAATAGCCCGGCGAGGTCCATTTCTCGAAGTGGAGGTGGCATCCGGATGCGTTGCCCGTGTCGCCGACCTCGCCGATCTTCTCGCCCTTGTTGACATTGGATCCTTCGCGCGGGATCGCTTTCTGCTTCAGGTGCATGTAGGCGTAGTCGATGCCGGTTCCCTCGGCGTCGAGAACGATGTAGTTGCCGGCAGAAGAATGGCGGTCGACGAGCTGCACCTTGGCGTCCTTGACGGCGATCAGCTTGCGGCCGCACTTGGCGAAGACGTCCTGCCCCTGGTGACCGCGGCCGGCGCCGAACCCGTCGCCGTACTGGTGGTTCGCGGGCAGGGGGAAGAGGTACTCGTGGCCGCCACCGCCACCGCCACCGCCACCGGTGCCGGTGCCGACGCCGCCGCCCGCGAGGGCAACGGACGCGAGGGCGACCGAGGCGATCAGGGCCGCGAGAACCGCGGAAAGCAGATGTTTGTGCGTGCTGGGCATTCTGTGAGCGAACACTAATAGCAGGATCGGCTCGAATAAACGCCACCTTTAGCCGTTGCACGCCTGATTCGACGCCTGCGCCCCGGCTCCCGCTACGGATTCAGCAATAAAAATGAGACGGGACGTCCCGAAGGACGCCCCGTCTCGGCATCGGAGGTGCCCCGGGGCTCAGGCCTGGGTCCACTGGGAAACCAGGCTCTCCTCGGGTATCAGGACACTCTTCGGCTCCGGGCGGCTCACGCTTGGCTAGGCGCCCTCAATCTGGACGGGTGTACGACGGGCAGGGCGCTACGCGGCCACGCCGGCTCGCGCGGCGCTTTCGATCCGCTTGCGCAGGACCTTCGCGTCGGCATCGCCGATCGTGCGGAGCTGTCCCTGAAATGCGAGGTGCCAGTGCTCAGCCGGCCATTTGGCGATGTGCTCCAGACGGCCTACCATCTCTTCGGCGGGGACGAAATCGTCCTCGCCCAGGACGACATCCGGCTCCGCCTCGACCCGCCACGGATAGGCCTCGGGCTTCTTCTTTTTGCCCTGGGGCCAGATCGGCGTGCGGTCCTCGAACATCCCAGAGCGGACCTTGGCGATGCCGCCGAACGCCTGGAGGCCGGACACGTAGAAGATGATCTCGTCGCCAGGCTCGAATCCCTCGGCCATTCGCCGGCGGCCTTCCTTCATGCCGATCACGTCAAAGCCGCGCTCGACATAGATCCGGAAGTTCTCGACGCCGCCCGTGAGGATCCAGGTCTGCATGACGCCGAGCTTAGAGCCCGGACGCCTGTGCTGTGTGTTCCTGGCGGCGTGCGACGATCTCGCCAATGGCTGCAGCCGACTCCTCGGGCGCCGAGACGATTCCGTCGGTCAGATAGCTCCGTCCGGCGTCCGGGAAGAGCTCGTCCGCGACGGCCTCGAGCTCCGGTGCCGAAGGGAACCAGCTGCCGATGCCTCCGAGCGTCTCTGAGAGGCAGATGTGCATCCGCGCGCCGATCCGGTTCGCAGGCGCGGTCGCGTCGGAGTCGGACGCCCACTCGCGGGCCCGGACGGCAGCCGCCTCGGCGTCGACGTATTCCATCTGGATCTGGACGCGTTCCTTGATCTGTTCCTCGTCGAGGTTTGAGTTCGCCCCCGAAAGCGCGGCGCGCACGGCCCCTCGATAGTCGGCCTCGAGCTGCTGGAGGTAAGCCCCGATGACAGCCTCGGACGCGAGCAACGAGTCCGAGTTCTTCAGGGCGCCCACCCCGTACGGCGCGGAGCCGATGCAGACGACCGTGTCCAGTAGGTCGGGCCGCGCTTCGGCTACGCGCACCGCGCGGTTCGCTGCGTCAACCAGGCACAGCGCCACCGCAACGCCGCCAACGGTTTCGCAGATGTCCTCGAGGTCCGAGACTCCGGTTTCCATGTCGTAAGGGCCGACGCGCTCGGATTGGCCCGTTCCCCGCTCGTCGAAGCGGACCACCCGGAAGTCGGGTTCGAGCGCCGCCTCCAGCGGGTCGAAGACGGACGGGTGCATCGCCCAATAGGGGGTCAGGAGGACGGCTGGGCCCGATCCCCGCTCCTCCCAGTGGAGTCTTACGCCGTCTTTGGCCGTCGCCTTGGGCACACGTCGAGTCTAGGTGCGAAGCTGCCGGTTACGTTGGCCCCGAACGGGGAATCGTGAACGAAAGCCCCAAAATTCCGGGGGGAATCAACTTGGACCGAAACGAGGACCGAAATGTCACATTCCGCTGAATCATCCGTTGGCCGCAAGGACATCCTGGCCGAGCAGAACACCGAGGCCCGTGAGCAGATCATCGAGCTTTTGAAGAAGGCGTATTGGATGGAGATCGAGACCGTGATGAGCTACATCGCCAACTCCGTCAACCCGGATGGCGTCCGGGCACAGGAGATCAAGCAGTCGCTCGCTGAGGACATCCAGGAGGAGCTTGGGCACGCGCAGCAGTTTGCTGAGCGGATCAAGGAGCTCTACGGAGTGGTGCCCGGCTCCGAGGACTTCTCGCCCGAGCAGAGCTTCCTGCAGCCGCCCGGCGACCAGGTCGACATCGTCCATGTCATCAAGGGCGTGATCGAGGCCGAGGCCGGCGCGATCGACCATTACTCGGGAATCATCGAATTCTGCTCCGACACCGATCCCGTCACCGAGGACATGATGATCGCGATCCTGCGCGATGAGCAGGGTCACATGCGCGAGTTCGAGGGCTTCCTGCGCGAGTACGAAAAAGAGGGGCTGGCCTAAAGCCGCGCCCCGGTGCCAGGCACCGTGCCTGGCACCGCGCGGGACGGACGTCTACGACGTCTTGTCCCACTCCTTCAGGTACCTCGTGACCTTGCGCATCGGCTTTCCGCCTTCCCAGAAGCCGGGGGCCGAGTGCATTTCGAAGTGAAGGTGGCAGCCTGAGGCGTTCCCCGTGTCTCCGACTTCGCCGACCTTGTCTCCGGGGTCGACCTTGTCGCCGACCTTCACGTCGCGCTTCTTCATGTGCGCGTAGAGAAGATCGACGTCCGTCCCCTTCACGTCGAGGACGATGATGTTGCCGTAGCCGCTGCCGTCCATCTCGGACCGCTGGATCTTGCCCTCGTGGGCGGCGACCAGCTTGCGGCCGCACCTGGCAAAGAGGTCCTGGCCGTCGTGGCCGCGCCCGGCGCCGAAGCCGTCGCCGTACTCATGCTTGGAGGGGAGGGGGAAGACGTAGCCGTCGCCGACGTTGTCGCCGCCGGCGTCCGCCTTCTCCGCGGGCATGAAGAGGGCAAGGAGCGCGAACACCACCCCTACGAACAGGATCGCTAGCGCGCGGGCGGGCAGGGGCAGCTTTTTCTGTAAATCAATATTGAGCATGATGTGAGCGAATACTCATAGCAGAGCGCTCACACAGAAAATGCTCAGATGTGTTCGGTCAGGCGGGCGATTCGGTCCGCTTCCAGCGGGCGGCCAAGGTCTCGCCAAGAGGTTGCGGCTGCGCGAAGGAGGTCTGAGTCGCCCGTGGCCAGGCCTTTGGCTTCCTGGGCTGCGGCGGAACCGACCGGGTAGCGCAGGCGCTCGGCCAGGCCGGTGGCTTCATCGGCCAGGGAGGCGGCCTGGTCGGGTCGGCCCCAGAGGCTGGCATTGATCGAGCGGGCGGCGGTGGCTTCGATCGACTGGGCGACGAGGCCGGCGCGCTCGCATGTGTCGAGCGCGGCCGCCAGGACGCCGTCGGCGTCGGCGTGGGACTCGTCGTCGCGAAGGGTCGCCGCCAGGGCTAAAAGCGCCTGGAAGGCGATCTCCGAGCGGCCGACCTGAGCAGCCATCTCGGCGGCCCGCCGCAGGGAGCGCTCGGAGCCTTCGAAGTCCGAGTCGCGCCAGCGCAGCGCGCCGCGCAGGAGGTGCGGGAAGCAAAGCTTGCCGGTGAGGCCCTCGCGCTCGACGAGCGAGGCGACGGTCTCGGTGCCCGTTTCCACCTCTTCCCACTTCCCGCAGTGAAAGGCGAGGAGCGACAGCGAGAAATGGAGCTCGACCTGTGAGGGGATGTCCCCGATCCGTTCGGCGATTCCGAGAGCCTCGTGATACGCCTCGGTTGCTGCCTCGTAGTCCGCCTCGGAGACCTCGAAGTGGTAGCCGAGAGCCAAGAGGGCGCGGATTGCCTCCGAGGGGTCGGAGTCGCGCGCCAGCTCGACGGAGCGCTCGAGGTTCTCGCGGGCACGCTCCGTGTCGCCTATGCGGCCGAAGACCCGGCCGAAGATTCCGTGCGCGCGGCTCGCGGCAGCCGCCTCTTCCAGACGCTCGGCCAGCCGAAGCGCCTTCTCGGAGGCATAGATGGCGAGCATGTTGTCGCCGGTGTGCATATAGAGCGACGCAGCCTCCTCGTAGAGGCGCACGAGCTCGAGGCAGGGCGGCCCGTCCTTCAGAAGGTCGATGCCGCGCTGGTAATGGCTGATCGAGCCCTCGCGGTCCCCCTTGTTCCAAAGGCCCGCGCCGATCTTTCGGTGGAGGTCTCCAACTCGCGCGAGGTCTTCCTCGCCGCGGTGGTACTCGAGGCAGCGCTCCCACAGATCGACCGCCTTGTCCACGCGCCCCAGCCGAAGCGCGACGTCGCCGTACTTCTCGGCGATGCGGGCGCGCGCGTCGGGGTGGTCGCAGTCGTCCTCGCCGTCGAGCTTGAGCGCGGCCTTGTACTGAGTCAGCGCTTCCTGGTTCGAATAAAGGCCGGCCGCGACGTCACCCGCAGCCTCGAGGGCCTCGTGGGCGCGGTCGCGAACGATGAGGAGCTCGGATTCGTCAAGCCCGGCGTCGGCCCCGATCTCGGCGGCGCGGCCGAGGTGGTCGGCGACCATTGCGATGACCGCTTCGGTCCGGTCGGCCGCGCGATCCTCGATGAAGGTGGCGACCTCCGCGTGCTTGCGGGCGCGCACGGTCTTCGGAAGCGTCGAGTAGGCGACGTCGCGGATCAGCACATGCTTGAAGGCGTACTCGCGCTCGCCCATCAGCCGGCCGCCGGCGGTTGCGACGATCAGGTCCTTGTCGGCGAGCGAGCCCAGGAGGTCGTGCGCGTCGTCACCCTCGGCGACCGAGCCTGCCCAGAAAGACTGGCCGACTACGGAAGCCCGCTGAAGCAGCGAGCGCTCCTTGGGGTCGAGCGCGTCCAGGCGCGCCGCCAGCACGGCGTGGACGGTCTCGGGCAGCGTCGCATCACCGGACATGCCTTCCTCGAGGATGCGGTTGACCATCTCCTCGGCAAACAGGGGGTTCCCGCCGGAGCGCTCGGCGACCTGCGCGACCAGCGCCTCCTCGATCTCCTCGGCGCCGTCGGGTAGGAGCGCATGGACGAGCTCCCGCGCGCCGGTCGGCGCGAGCGGTTCGAGAGCGATCGTCGTCGCGTTTCGCCGGCCGCCGCCCCAGCCGGGCCGGCGGTCCAGCAACTCGTCGCGAGCCAGGCAGATGATCAGCACGGGGCCGCGCACCCAGCGCGCCAGGTACTCGATCAGGTCGAGCATTCCCTCGTCCGCCCAGTGGATGTCCTCGATCGCGAACACGACGGACCGTTCCCGGCTGGCCGCCTCGACGAGCGTTCGCACCGCCGAGAAGAGCCGCGCGCGAACCTGCTGGGGATCGTCCGAGTCCGCGCTCTCGGCGAACTCGTCCGGCACCTCGATCCCGAGGGGGCGGGCCAGGGTCGCGGCGAGGCGGTCGGGCGAGTCCTCTTCGCCTTCGGCGCTGTGGTCGGCCATCAGCTTTTCGAAGCCGGCGCGCAGGCGGCCGAACGCGACTTCCGATTCGTCAGTGTCGGTGATGCCGAACTGGTCGCGCACGATCTCGCCGAGCGCCCAGTAGGCAAGACCCGAGCCGTAGGCGGGGCAGGTGCCCACGCGCATAAGGGGCGAGCCCGGCCTCTCAGTCACCTTCCCCGCCAGTTCGCGAAGCAGTCGGCTCTTGCCAACGCCCGCCTGGCCCATCACCGTCACGAGGTGGGCGCGCTCCTCGCGCGTGACGCGATCGAACATCGCCGTCAGAAGCTCGGACTCGTCAGCGCGGCCGACGAGCGGGGTGGAGGCACGGGTCAGCGCTGTGCCTGCGACCGCGACGCGCACCGCCTCCCATGCCGGGACCGGCTCGGCCTTGCCCTTCAGGTCGAGCGGCTCGAGCTCCGTGTACTCGATCGAAGCGCGGGTGAGGCGCTGGGTCGCCTCGCCGACGGTGACCGTGCCCGGTCGGGCGGCGGACTGAAGGCGGGATGCGACGTTGACCGCGTCGCCGATGACCGTGTAGCCATCGCCCATCCGGCCGGCGAGAACCTCGCCGGAGTTGATGCCGACCCTGAGCGCGAAGTCGACGCCGGGGATCTGCTCGTTGATCTCGTCCATCGCGCCCTGCATCGCGAGGCCGGCTCGCACCGCGCGCTCGGGGTCGTCCTCGTGCGCGACGGGCGCGCCGAAGACGGCCATGACGTTGTCGCCGATGAACTTGTCGACGGACCCTCCGAAGCGGGTCACCTCGTCGCCGAGGCGGCGCAGGGCGCGGTCGACCATCGACTTCAGGGCTTCAGGATCCATCCGCTCTGCGACGGCGGTGTAACCCGACAGGTCGGCGAAGAGGACGGTTGCCTTACGCCGCTCCTCGGGCCGCGGGTCGGGCAGAGGCGTCTGTTGCGCCGGGGGCGAGGAAGGCTGCGGGCGGGGTTCCCCCGTCAGTGCCGTGCCGCACTCGATGCAGAACTTCGCCCCCGCCGGGTTCTCGGCGCCGCAGTTCGGACAGCCCGTCGGCAGCGAGTTCCCGCAGGACATGCAAAAGCGCGCCCTCTCCGGGTTCTGCGTGCCGCATGCCGAGCACTCCATCCCCATGTGCCTGAGGTTACGTATCCCGCTCTGAGAGTCAAGGTGACAACCATCACACTGGGCGCGCTTGACCGCTCATCTTGCGGCGAGCGCCCGTAAATGCCGCCCCGGCACTACTTTCCGGGCGCTCGGCGGATCAGTCGATCGGGATGTCCTCGACCTTGGGGCCTTCTTCGCCCGGCTCCTCGTCCATGCGCTCCACGGCGCGATCGATCACGGCCTTCATCGTCAGGAGCGCCTCGCGCTGGACGTCTTGCCAGCCATCGCGCAGGTCCTCGGTGGAGGCAGTTGCGCGCAGGACGTCGGCGGCACGGCAGATCGGGCAGAGCTCTACGCACTCGCGCTCGGAAGAGTGGCGCTTGAGGAGGTCGCCGAGTTCCGAAGGATCCGGGCCGCGTGCGCTCATCGCTCTCCCGGGAAGGTGACTTCGAGAGCGCCGTCGCGGAGCTTCGCCCCGTTCGAGCGGCGCCGAGCGAGCGCGGGAGGCAGGATCAGGGTGCGCTTCTCGCGTCCGGCCGCGACGATCAGCTCGGAGCCCACCTGCTTGAGCGACACCTGCGAGCGCTCGGCGAACGGCACGCGGATGCGAAGGGTCGTGGCGCCGTTCGCGTCCTCGGAGAACTCGTGTGCCTGCTCGGCCAAGAGCAGCGCGCCCACGTCGTGCTCGGCGAACAGCTCAGAGCCCAGGCGGTCGAGCATCTCGGGCCCCACGACCTCGTCTGCGAAGTAGCGGGCCTTGAGGATCGGCACCGGGGCGAAGCCTTCGGCGATGTCGGCGAGGCGCTCGGTCTGGCGCTCGCGCCACGGGCCGAAGTAGCCCTCGGAAACTTCGTCGGGGAAGAGGCGGTTCACGACCACCGCGTCGGTCAGATACCCGTAGAGGTTGAGGTAGGTGAACGTGCGCTGCGCCTCGTTGATGACCATCCGGTCGGCGTTCATGACCAGGCGGATCGATGCCCTGCCCGAGTCGCGAAGAATCTCGTTCATCGCAATCAGGTTGCGGACGAGGCCGTTCACCTCCGCCAGGACCTCCTCGCCCGGGAGGTCCATGTCCAAGAAGGTCTTTGCGATAGGGCGAGCTGCGGCCACCATCCTGCGCTCGACCGGGAACACCTTCTCGAGCCACCATTTTGCGATCTCAGGGAAGGACAGAAGTCGGAGCGTCTCGCCGGTTGGCGCGCAGTCCACGATGATCAGGTCGAACTCGCCGGATTCGTGATGCTGCTTTATCTGGAGCAGGCTGAAGAGCTCGTCCATCCCCGGCGGCACCGTCAGCTCCTCCGCGGCGATATCCATGACGCCTCGTTCGTGCAGGATCTGGCCGAGCCACGCCTGCACCTGCGCCCAGTTCGCCTCCATCTCGCGCTGTGCCTGGACCTCCTGGCCCCACAGGTTCTCGCCCGCGGGGGTGGGGTCTGGTCCGAGATCCAGCTCCAGTGCGTCGGAGAGGCTGTGTGCGGGATCGGTCGAAAGCACCACCGTGCGCAGGCCGGCGGCGGCCGCGCGGCGGGCGCTCGCAGCGGCTACGGATGTCTTGCCGACGCCCCCTTTCCCGGTATAGAGAATCGTTCTGGGCGCGCCGCTCTGTGCCTCTGGAGCCACGGTTGCGAGCAACCGTACCCTCTATCGTTGGCCGGCCTTTCTGATCCCGATAAAGCAAGGACTGACAACTTGAAACGCAAGACAACTCTTCTCGCTGCACTGGCACTGGCACTTCCGGTTCCAGCCGTCATCGCCGGTTGTGGCGACGACGAATCTTCGGAGGACCCGCAGGAGGTCCTCGAAGGAGCCTTCAACAACGACACGACAATCGAGAGCGGCGTCGTTGACCTCACGTTTGACCTCACCGCCGAGGGCTCGGCCGGCGGCGGTCTCGCCGTGAACCTCTCGGGTCCGTTCCAGACTGACGCGGACGACCCGGCGGCAATCCCCCAGCTCGACTTTGACGTCTCGGTCACGGGCGAAGGTGCGGCGGCGGAGGCGCTTCCCGATATCGAGGCTGGCGTCACGGTCACCGAGGACAACGCCTTCGTGAGCTACAACGGCACCGACTACGAGCTCGGCGAAGAGGCCTACGCGCAGCTGGCAGAGCAGCAGGAGGATGTGGCGACGGAGGACTCCGAGGGCCTGGGCTTCACCGAGCAGTGCGAGCAGGCAATCGAGGCGCAGGGCGGCGACGCCGCCGCGTGTGACTTCGACGTCACCGCATGGTTCTCGGGGCTCGAGAACGAGGGCACGGAGGATGTCGGCGGCGCCGAGGCGACTCACATCGCGGGCACGCTCGACGTCGAGCAGATGGTCACGGACCTCTTCACCCTCGGAGCGTCCGTTCCGGGCGCGACGGGCGGCGTCGATCCCTCGTTGATCGAGCCGCAGCTGGGCGTCATCTCCGATGCCGTCTCCGGCGCGGACTTCGACGTCTACGCCGCGACCGATGACGGGACGCTTCGCGGCCTGGACCTCTCGCTGGACATCGACGCTGCAGCGGTCGGTGGCTCCGCAGCCGGTGTTGACTCGGCTTCGCTCGGCTTCTCGTTCGAGATCGCCGACGTCGGCGAGGATCAGACGATCGAGGCTCCCGCTGACCCGCAGCCGATCGAGGACCTCGCCGGCGAGCTCGGCGGCCTCGGCATGATCCCCGGCGCCGGCTCGATCCCCGAGATCGACGGCGCAAGCGGCGGAGGTGCCAGCGACGTGGACCCGGACTGCATCGCGGACGCGGCAGGCGACCCTGACGCGATCCAGAAGTGCCTCGAGTAGCGGAAGCGGTGTCAGACACCCTTTAGAAAGGTGTCAGACACCTGCGCTGATTTACCCGAGGCCCCGGCATCCGCCGGGGCCTCGGTCGTTAGGCAGATAAATTGACGGCCTCGTGAGTCGCTTTCTCTTCTCAGCTCAGGGCTGGCCGTACCTGCTGACGCCCTTCATCCTGCTCGCGGTCCTGCTCGAGTTCGTGTTCCACGCTGACGCGACGATCATCTTCTTCTGCGCGGCCGCGGGGATCATCCCCACGGCCGCCTTGATGGGGCTTGCCACGGAGGAGCTCGCGGCGCGCTCGGGCCCGGGCATCGGCGGCTTCCTGAACGTCACGTTCGGCAACGCCGCCGAGCTGATCATCGCCATCTTCCTCCTGGCCGAGGGCCTCCAGGAGGTTGTCAAGGCCTCGATCATCGGTTCGATCCTGGGCAACCTTCTGCTCGTCCTGGGCCTCTCGATGTTCGTCGGCGGGATCGGGCGAAAGAAGCAGACCTTCAACCGCACGGCCGCCAACGCGCAGGCGACGATGCTCTTCCTGGCGGTCGCGGCCCTGATCATGCCGGCCATCTACGCGCTCGTCAGCGGCGGCGGATTGCCGCCGATCGATGCCGAGATCGTCAACTACGGCTCAGACCTGGAGGAGCTCTCCATCGGCGTCGCCCTCGTCCTCGGCTTCACGTATCTGGCTGGGCTCGTGTTCTCGCTGCGCACTCACAAGGACCTGTTCAACCCGGTTGCCGAAGGCGGAGAGGAAGCGGGGGAGAGCGGCCACGGTCATTCGACCTACGGCTGGTCCGTTCGCAAGTCGATCACGATGCTGGCGGTCGCCGGCGCCGCCGTCGGCCTGGTTTCCGAGATCCTCGTCGGCTCGATCTCCGAAGCGTCCGAGTCGATCGGCATCTCGGAGTTCTTCGTGGGGATCATCATCGTCGCCGTGGTCGGCAACGCCGCCGAGCACTGGGTCGCGGTGCTCGTGGCCAAGAAGGACAAGATGGACCTGGCCGTGAACATCTCGATCGGCTCGGCTGCGCAGATCGCGCTCTTCGTCGCTCCGATCCTGGTCCTTCTCTCGTTCGTCATCGGCCCCAACCCGATGCCGCTCGTCTTCAACGGCTTCGAGCTCGGCGGCGTCCTCATCGCGGTACTGATCGCGAACTACGTGACGCAGGAGGGCGAATCGAACTGGTGGGAGGGCATCCAGCTCCTCGCCGTCTACCTCGTCCTGGCGCTGGCGTTCCTCTACGCCTAGCGGACGGATAGCCCGCGGCGACAGTGACGCGGGTCACACTCTCGCGCTTGTCGCGCGTGTAACAAGGGCCTGACCGTGACCGACCGGGTTGCAGATCTCACCTGGCGGCGCCCGAAGGCGGTCCTGATCGGGCTTGCGATTTTCGTCGTCGTCGCAGGGATCCTGGGTCGCGGCGTGGAGGAGCACCTGCAGGCAGCGGGCTTCACCGATTCCGAATCGGAGTCGGAGATTGCGACCGAGAAGCTTCGCGACGAGCTCGGTTACGACGCCAATCCCGGCCTTGTCGTTCTCGTCCGCGGCGGAGACGACGAACGCCTTGACATCACCGCGCCCGAGGTGCGCAGGGAGATCGACCGGCTGGTCGAGGACCTCGGCAGCGTCGACTTCGTCGGCAAGGCCGTGGACCCGCTGCGCCCGCTCGAGCGCGCGGAGGACAAGATCCGGGCTGAGCAGCGCCGTGAGATCGCGGCGGCCCGGCGGGACTACAACCGCCAGGTCGCGCTCATCGAAGCGCAGTCCGCGGCGGCCGGTCAGGCGCCGCCGCCGGTGGCGCCATTCAAGCCGCCGCCGCAGAAGGAGCTCGACAAGCAGCTCGAGAAGGAGCTCGACAAGGCGGCCAAGGACATCCGGGCCAAGAGCCCGTTGATCGCGGACGACCAGCGCTCCGTCGTGATCCCGGGGCATCTCGCGACCCAGGACGTCGAGGACGACGGCGGCGCGGCTGCCGAGGACGCGAAGGAGAAGCTGTCATCAGAGCGCTTCGAGGTCGGGATCGGCGGCTTCGCGCCCAGCTTCAACGAGGTCAACGACCAGACGCGCGATGACCTGACCAAGGCCGAGCTGATCGCCTTCCCGATTCTCGCGATCATGCTGCTCGTCGTCTTCAGGGGCGTGATCGCCGCGCTGATCCCCCTCGTGATCGGCGTCGTCTCGATCCTGGGGACGCTCTTTGCGCTGCGGATCATGTCCGAGCTCGTGGACACCTCGCTGTTCGCGCTGAACATCGCGACCGCGCTATCGCTTGGCCTTGCCGTGGACTACGCGCTTCTGATGGTCAGCCGCTACCGGGAGGAGCTCGAGAAGGAAGGTGCGACACAGGAGGCGCACCGGCGCACGGTGGCGACCGCGGGCAGGACCGTGTTGTTCTCGGGCCTCACAGTCGCCGCGGCGATGATCGCGCTGGTCATCTTCCCGCAGCGCTTCCTCTACTCGGTCGCGGTGGCCGGCGCGACCGTCGCCATCCTTGCCTCTGTGGTGACGGTGCTGGCCGTGCCGGCGCTCATGTCCCTCCTCGGCGAGCGGATCAACGGGCTCTCGATCCGCCGCGGCCCGGCCGTCTCCGATACGTCGGACGGGTGGTATCGCCTCGCTTGGGCGGTCATGCGCAGGCCTGTGATCGTCGCCGTGGCGACGACGGCGTTCCTCCTGGCCGCGGCCGCGCCGCTCCTGGGGACGGTCCTCACCGGGCCGAGCGCCGAGGCGGTGCCGCCAAGCCAGCCCTCGTATGTCGTCAACGAGTACGTCACCGACCACTACGACCGCGCCCTGAGCGAGGGGATAACCGTCGCTGTCAGCGGAACGGCCTCCGAGAAGGACCTCGACCAGCTCCGCGAAGAGATCCGCGCGATCGACGGCATCGACGGCGGCGACGAGTTCGACCGCGCGTCACCGCACGCTCGCCTACGCGACCTTTGCGCCGACCGACAAGGCTCTCGGCGAGAACACCCAGGACGCCGTCAGGGAGATCCGCTCGAGCGACGTGGGGGAGGCCGAGATCCTGGTCTCGGGCAACACCGCGAGGTTCATCGATCAGAAGCAGAGCCTGATCGAGCACACGCCGGCCGTGATCGCGATCGTCTGCGTCACGACGCTCTTTCTCCTCTTCATGCTGACCGGCTCGATCATCCTGCCGATCAAGACGCTCATCATGAACACGCTCACGCTGGCCGCGAGCCTGGGCATCCTCGTCCTCGCGTTCCAGGAGGGATGGTTCACCGGGATCCTCGACTACACGGGGCCGATGGCGGTCGAGGTGACCAGCCTCGTCTTCGTCTTCGCGGTCACATTCGGCCTCGCGACCGACTACGCGGTGCTCGTGATGGCGCGGATCAAGGAGCAGCACGACCTCGGCGCGCCGAACGAGGAGGCGGTGGCGATGGGCATCGGCCGGACGGGCCGGGTGATCACCGCCGCCGCGCTCATGATCTCGGTCGTCTTCCTGGCGTTCTCGGTCTCTCAGATCTTCTTCATGAAGCAGATCGCCGTCGCGCAGGCGGCCGGAGTCCTGATCGACGCGACGATCGTCCGCGCGCTTCTCGTGCCGGCGCTCATGCGCATCCTGGGCGAGGCGAACTGGTGGGCGCCGGGCCCGCTTGCCCGTTTCCAGGCGCGGTACGGCTTCCGCGACTAGCGCTTCGGCAAACCATCCGGTGGGTAGGTTGAAGGGCTCTGTGCCGCCTCTAGTTCTCCTCCTGATTTCGTTCGCCGTCATCCTCGCCGGCGCGCTCCTGTTCACCAACGCCATCGAGTGGATGGGCCACCGGCTGAATCTCGGTGAGGGCGCTGTCGGCTCGATTCTCGCCGCCGTTGGCACCGCCATGCCGGAGACGCTGATCCCGATCGTCGCGATCGTCGGCGGGGCGGAGGGGGCCGAGGACGTAGCGGTGGGCGCGATCATCGGAGCTCCGTTCCTGCTCGCGACAATCGCGATGGGACTGGTGGGCACCTCGGCGTTTCTCTACAAGGACCGTCGCGAGCAGGGCACCGACCTCAAGGCGCACGGGCCCACGCTCGAGCGCGACCTGCGCTTTTTTCTCATCTTCTTCGCGCTCGGTATCGCGGTCGGCGCTGCGCCGCTTCCCACCTGGGCGCAGATCCCGCTCGTGATCCTCTTCGTCGGCTCCTATGCCTACTACGTGCGGCGGACTCTGCGCGAGGGCGGGGACGTCCAGGAGCTCGACACCATCGGCCCGCTCATCCTCGACCGCACTCCCCATCGCGACGACCCGAAGCTCCACCTCATCGTGATCCAGCTCGTGGCCGGGCTGGCGGCGATCGTCGGCGGCGCACACCTCTTTGTCGAAGAGCTCCTCCACGTGGCGGAGGACATCGGAATTGAGCCGCTGGTTCTCTCGCTGATCCTTGCGCCGCTCGCAACCGAGCTGCCAGAGAAGGCGAACTCGTTCTTCTGGGTGCGCGACGGCAAGGACGCGCTGGCGCTCGGGAACATCACCGGCGCGATGGTCTTCCAGTCCACGATTCCGATCGCGATCGGGCTGCTCCTTACTGAGTGGGATCTCGACCGCTTCGCGATCGTCTCGGGTGCGCTGGGTCTCGTCGGCGGTGCGATTGCCTACTACGAGGTCCACGGAAGAAGTCGCTTCTCGTTACCCGCCGTTCTGGCCTGGCTCGGGCTCTTCATCGCGTTCCTGTTTTACGTTCTCGCAACCTGATGGCCGACTACGGCACGGACGTCGCCTATATCCATGACGCCGGGTTCCTCGACCTGGCTGCCGAGGCGACACCATTCGTGATCCGCCTTTTGCGGGAGCGCAGGATGGAGGATGGGCATGTGATCGAGCTCGGGTGCGGCTCCGGCGCGACCGCCGCCGCGCTCTCGGAGGCCGGCTACGAGGTGCTGGGGATCGACGCTTCGCGCGCCATGATCGGCCTCGCTCGTTCGCGCGCGCCCCGCGCCCGCTTCCGCGTCGGATCGTGGGTCGATGCGCCGATCCCCGAGTGCGATGCGGTGCTTGCGATCGGCGAGGTCCTTGGCTACGTCGGCTCGGCATCCGGCACCAAGGCAGAGCTTCGCGACCTCTTCGGCCGCATCCGCTCCTCGCTTCGCCCCGGTGGGCTCTTCGTCTTCGACCTGGCGACCCCCGGTCGCGTTCCCACAGGTGAGGACTCGGCCTTCCGCGCCGGCGACGACTGGGCGATGCTCTACACGGCGTCCGAGGACCGCAAGGGCCAAAAGCTCCAGCGCCGGATCACCTCGTTCAGGCGCATCTCGGGTGGCGCGACCTACCGGCGCTCCGAGGAGGTCCACCGCCTTCGGCTCTGGCCCGCGGCGGAGATCGAGGAGATGCTCCGCGACGCGCGCTTCAAGGTGCAGACGCGCCGCGGGTATGCGGGCCGGTCATTCGCGCCGGGTCACCGCGTGTTCATCGCGCGGGCCTAGTCAGGGCATGTCCGACGAGGAGCCCGAGCGCACTCCGGACGGCCGCTACGTGATCATCGACGGCAGGCGTTGGCGGACAAGCGACCCTCGGCTCCCAGAGGAGCGGCGCAAGCAGCTGGTCTCGGAGCTGATGGAGGCGCGCCGCGACGTTGGAGCCGCGAAGCGCAACGGCGATGCCGGCGCCGAGCGCCGAGCGCGCGACCGGGTCCAAGCGGCCAAGGTTGCCCTCGGCGAGCGCGGCAAGCCGTGGTGGGAGCCGGGCGGCGAGCGGAGCTAGGGCCGGCTTAGACGGAGGCTGGCTTGATCGTGCTGAGGGCGACGGCGCTTGCCCGCGCGCCCGCGCGGCGCGGGGATGCGCCAATCACCCCGGACTTGGCCTTCTTGCATTTGTTGGTCTCGCGGGCCTTGGCGTAGTACTCGCCGTTCGGCTCCTCGACGGCCGGAACGCTCCCAGTACCAGTTCTTGTCTTCCGAATCCAGGCTGGGGAACGAGTTGACCGAGCCGATCTTCTCGTCCTTCCCCGGCTGACGGCGGTAGACGGTGATCTTCCGGTCCTTCTTGCAGCTCGGCCTCGGCGAGATGATCGTGCCGGTGTAGGAGTAGTCGCCGGGGGAACCCGTGATGTCGATGGTCAACGCAGCAGGCGCCTTGTCTGCCATCGCTTGCGAGGGCACCAGCAGAACCCCGATTGCCGCCACCACAAAGATCCCCCACCGTCGCGCGTTCATGCCTTCCCGGGGGGCCCGACCGTGACGGTCTTCTTTGCGGCGTTGCAGTTGCCCTTCGCAGGCGCCTTGACGGTGAACTTCGAGCCCGGCTCGAAGTTGGGAGTTGGAACGTTGGTGATGGTCTCCAAGCCGTCCTCATCGGTCTCGCCCTCGCCGATGAGCTCGTCCGGCCCGTCGAGCTTCTCGAACACGGCGACGGCTCGGGCCTTGATGCACTTGGCCTTGTCCGACTTCAAGATGATCGTGAACTGGCGGGTATCGGACTCGGGAAAGTAGGAGAGGAAAAGCTTCGCCTTCGTCTTCGTCCCGTCCGCCGCGGGCGCGCTCACAACGGTTCCGAGCATCGCTCCGAACACCCCTACGACACCAAGCATCACGGTCAATCTGCGAGCCACGCCTCGCTCCCTCCGGTAGTTGACGGGCGGGACTCTACACCCGGCCAGGGTGCCTCGACACTCAGAGCGCCTCACCTAGTCGGCCTTAAGCTCCCCGAATGCGCGTAGCCCTCAGATCCGTCACCGCCGCCGCCATCACCCTCCTGGCGGCGCTTTCGGGCAGCGCGAGCGCCAGCGGGATCAGCTCGACGTTCGACTCGACCAATCAGGGGTTCCAGACCGTCGAGCTCGACGAGGACGGCCTTACCCACAACACGATGCCCGCGGCGTACGTCGGCTCGGGCGGCAACCCCGGCGGCTACATCAGCTTCGACGATCCCGACTCCGGCGGGATGGAGCGCTACGGCCTCTTCATCGCCCCCAACCTCCTGGAGCCCGCGGACTACGGAGCCACGGTCAGCTTCGACCTGCGCTCCACGGCGACTCAGCTTCGTCCGAGCCGGCTCGGATTCGTCACGTTCTCGTTCGGAGGCTTCGGCGACGGCGTCATCTGCGTCCTCTCAGCGCCCACCGCGACCTATGCCAACTACTCGTTCAAGGTTGATGCGGACAACCCGTGTTGGAAGCGCACGTTCAGCGATCAGGACGCAACGCCGGCTGACATCGAGACCGCGCTCGACGAGGCCGGCCAGTCGTACATCAACGCAGACTTCGGAAATGGCGCGGACGAGGTCACGGACCTCGACAACTTCATCGTTCAACCCCTCGAGCCTCGCGAGCTCTCGCTCAGGTACAAGGCGAAGAAGAAGGCGTTCACCGGCAAGCTCACCGGCGCCGAGTGCACATCCGGCGCGGAGGTGCTCCTTTACCGCGAGGGCCGCCCGGATCCGCTCGCCGGCGTCCAGACGAACTCGAGCGGGAAGTTCTCGATCGCGGAGAAGGCGCGGAACGGCAAGCGCTATTTCGCCGTGGCGCCTCGGACGGACGACTGCGCCAATGCGGAGTCGAGCCTCGTGAAGGGCTGAGGCTCTAGCCGGCCTGGAGCTCGGCCAACGCGCCAAGCACCTGGTCGTCGTGCGTCTTCGGCGAGACCTTGGGGAAGACCTGCGCGATCTTGCCCTTCGGGTCGATGATGAAAGTCGCGCGAACGACGCCCCAGTACTTCTTCCCGTACATCGACTTCTCGGCCCAGACGCCCCAGTCCTCGGCGACCGAGTGCGCCTCGTCGGCGAGGAGGCGGAAGTGGAGCGAGTTCTTGTCGGCGAACTTCTTGACGGCCGAGACCGGATCGGGGGAGATGCCGAGAACGGTCGCGCCGGCCTTTTCGTAGTCGGCCGAGCGGTCGCGCACCCCGCACGCCTGCGTCGTACAGCCCGGGGTGTCGGCTCGCGGGTAGAAGTAGACGACGACCCACTTGCCGCGCTGGCCGTGGAGCGAGACGGCGTTTCCGTCCTGGTCGGGGAGGGTGAAGTCGGGTGCTTCGCGGCCTTCGATCACGATGCTTGCGAGCGTAGCTGCGTTCGTGGATAATGCTTCCCTCGTGAAGCTCAAGGGAGTGAGTCGCAGGTCGGTCGCCTTCGGGGGCGTGCTTTTGGCCGTGCTCGCACTCGTGCCGTTCGCTCTCGCCGGTGGCGACCGCACGGTCGAGAGCCACAAGTTCACGGCGACCCCCGGTAGTACGACTACGGATCTCGTCAAGTGCAAAGAGGGATCGCAGTTGTCGGGCGGCGGCCACAGCATCACTCCCGTCGCAGGCAACGAGAATTCGTCGCGAGTCAAATCGCTCTTTCCCGTGGGAAGCAGGAAGTGGTACGTCACCCTCGACAGTTTTCACGCGGCCGACCGTGCCGCGGAAAGCTTCGTGATCTGCCGGAAGGGCAACAAGCTCGAGAGCGTGTCGAAGGACGAGCCCATCGACGGCGAAGTCGACCAGTTCCCGGATGTCACCGCGAAGTGCCCGAGGGGCACGTCGGTGACGGGCGGCGGTGGTGCCACGACTGGCGGCCATGGCGATGTGTACATGCTCGAGTCGAGGCCCAAGGGTGAACGTGGCTGGTACGTAAAGACGTTTGTCTCGTTCTCCCACGTCGGCGAGCAAGAGGCCTTCGCGATCTGCGACCACGACAAGGGCAACAAGTACGAGACTGCCAAGGAGACCGACACCGCGATCGACCTGAGAAGGTCGAAGCGCGGCACCGTGAGCCAGGTCACCGCCGAGGCGAAGTGCCCGAAGGGCTCGGAAACGTCAGGCGGCGGCTACGCCACCTCGGAGATGCAAGACCCGAATCAGTCCGTGATCGACAACCGGCCCGACGGCAAGCGCACGTGGCTGGGACGGGTTCGCACGTATAACCCGCAAAACGGCTTCACGGCGTACGCGCGCTGCCTCCTGGGCTGAGCGCCCCCCAAGTTCATCACAAAAGTCTCGCTATTTGCGAACAAACGCGGAAGGTTTGCGCAAGTTTCGTTCGTTGATCGGCGCGCGCGGATTCGGTGGCGATTTACGGTCGCAAGCGTAGAAATTGCCGACGAAAGGGGGGCGCTGGAAGCGTCGGCGGGGTTCAAATCAATACGGGATGGGATACGGAACAACGATCAGCGCCAGTCGTGTCTCGACCGTGGGTTCCGCGGAGCGGGATCGTGCGGCCTGGCATCACCGCGCCAGCGGGCTCTATGAAGAGCTTCGCCGGCCCGCCACGGGCATCATCCGGCGCGCGTACGGCTCGACATTCGGCGAGCCTGAGATCGAGGACATCTATTCAAATGCGTGGCTCGGCACCCTTCGTGCGCTCGAGCGGAAGGCCGCCGACCTGACGGACGACGAGATCCGCTCGTACTTGCTGACGGCAGTCGCCAACCACGCAAGCAAGGAGATCCGACGACGCAAACGCAAGCCGGTCGCACCGCTCGAGGCCGCCGGCGCGGTTGCCGAGGTGGCCGACTCGGTTCATGACCGGGCTGAAGCGACCGAGTTGCGAGATTTGACTCGAGATCTTTTGGCGAGCCTTCCACCTCGGCGCCGAGCGGTGATGCTGCTGCGGTACGGCTGGGAGCTCGATCCGAGCGAGATCTGCGGAATGATCAACGGGCTTTCGCCACGTGCCTATCGCAAGGAGATCACGCGAGGCGTCGATGATCTGGTGAAGCGCATCAAGCTTGTCGAGGAGGGACGGTGGTGCGAAGACCGAGAGCCCCTGCTCAAGGTATTCGCCGCGGGCACCGCGACCGAAGATCAAGCGCTTCAGGCCGAGCGCCACATCTCGCATTGCAGGAGCTGCAGCGAGTTTGTGGGCAAGCTCTCGGGCCACCTTCACGACGTCGGCTCGTCCATCCTCATCCCGGGCGCACTCGAAGCGGCGGATGGGCACTCGAGCCTCTTCGAAAAGGCCCGCGACGCGTTCGACGGAGCCAAGGATTCGACTATTGGCGTCTTCTCTCGCTCGGAGACGAATGACGCGGTCGTCGCAGTTACCGGTGCAAGAGGAGCGGGGGCGGGCGGAGCTGGAGTCCTCGCCAAATTGACAGCAATCGGATCCGGCGGAAAGGCTGCGCTTGCGTGCGCCGGGGGCATGGTCGCGGTTTCCGGCTGCGTGGTCGCGGGAGTTGGCCCGATCTCGCTATCTGGTTCGGACCGCGAGCCACTGGGCAACGCCGGCCGAAACACTCCGCCACTTGCCAAGGTAGCGCGCGAGGTGCGGCCGGCAACGCCGCCGCAGACCGCAGGTTCGGAGGCACCTGAAAGCGGGGGAGATGCCCGGCAGGAGAGCCCGACCGCCGCCCCTGAGCCCGAGCCGCCGGAGGAGGTGCTGGCCCCAGACACACCACCGACGGCGCCGGAGTTCGGCGTCGAGAGCGCCGCTCAGCCGACTGGGTCGCAGCCGGCCCAGACCGACCCCGGCTCGGACGCCGGGGCAGTCGCTGGGGAGTTCGGCCCGTGAAGCGGTTCGCGTTCGCTCTCCTTGCGGTCATCGCGGGGTGTGCCGTTCTCCCGAGCAACTCGCTTGCGGCGGGCGGCACCTACGACGTTGTCTTCTGCCACGAGCTTCACCGGCTTTTCGGGGGGACGATCGACTCGACCAACTCGTTCTCGGCGAGGTCCCGCTGCAGCGATCCGCAGAGCAACTCAGTCACGATCGACAACGTTGAGCGAACCGCTGAAGGACGGTCGGCTGAGGCCTACTGGCAGGTCGACGACCCACTAGGAATCACGGGCGTACAGGTCGACGCCAGGTTGCGGCGAGCGAACGGCTACAGATCCGCGCTGTACATGGCCGACGGCAATGGGCACGAGACGCACACCGTTGCCGTTGGCGATACGTCGGGCGATGGGTCGAAGCCGTACGCCTGGGAAGGACAGCCGCAGCGCCGATTCGTAGCGAGCTTGGAGTGCGGTCAGAGTCCAAGTTGCGCCGCATCCGAGCACGCGCGGACGTGGGTGCAGAACGTGAGGCTGACTGTGGCCGATGAGGCGGACCCGGAGGTGGAGGTTGATGGGAGTTTGCTTGACGGGGGATGGCTGAGGGGCCAGCACACGCTGGCTGTGCGAAGTCTCGACGCAGGGTGCAGGCTTGTCTCGGCTTGACGTTCGATGTTAACTCGGTCCCAGCTCTTCGAGTGCTGATCTGCCATGCAGCGCTTCGCTCGCTGACGGTCTCTGCGTCGGCTTTCAGTCCCGTGTCCTCTAGCAGCTGATTGGACCTTGCCGCATTCAACGGCCGACCCTCCGTTCTCGGATGGCACCAATGAGGTCGCGAGCTGTGCGCACGACTTCGCTGGCAATCGAACGCTGCGACAGCCCACGCTGTTCGGATCGACAACGAACTCCCGCAGTCGTGCATTCGCAGCTCAGGACCCGACACGACCCTGAGCTTGTTCGCGCTCCAGGTGAGTGATCACGCATTCCGGGCTCTCAACGGGCGCGATCTTCTTCCGGCTAAGCGGAGCGACAGATTGGAGACCACTCTTCACCCAGAAGGTCGGTAGTGAGCTGCATGCTCGTGTCAACTCAGCGGCCGAAGCCCCAGGGACATATGAGTTCTTGGCTACGGCGACGGATGTGGCGGGAAACACATCACAAACCACGCTCAGGGATGACGGGATGCCAATGACCCTTGACTTTCCCCTCAAGTCCGGCGTCGAGCTGAACGCTCAGATCGCGCCCGGGGGATCGAAGCGGACTCTCCTTGGATACGGCAAGAGTGCGAGCCTCCGCGGTCGCCTGCTGGATGCCGCGGGGGAGCCACTTCCGAACAAGCCAGTGGTGGTCGACGAAGACTTCGGCGAGGGAGCGCTCATCGATCACCGCGTCCGAACCGTGATGACCGACGACAATGGCCGCTGGTCCTCCAAGCTTCCTGCAGGGCCAAGCCGCTCAGTCTCGGCTCGGTATGAGGGCGATCAGCGCTACCTGGATACCAATGTCGAAGCTGGGCGCATGGTCGTGCGAACCGGGGCCAAGCTGGGCCTTACTCGCAAGCGCGTGTCAGAAGGGAACGCGACGACATTCACCGGCCGGATCGAGCGGCTCGGTGCGCGCATTCCATCGCGCGGAAAGCTCGTCCAGATCCAGTACCAGGACCCGATCTCAGGTCGCTGGGCAACCGTTCGGAACCCTTTTAGAACGAGGTCCGACGGGCGGTTCCGCTTCAAGTATGGGTTTGGGACGCACTATGTCCAGGACGTCGCGATTCGCTTTCGTTTGAAGGTGCCGTCCGAGCAGGGTTGGCCCTACCGAGGCACTCATAGCGGAGCACGCCGCGTTATCGTCGAAGCGCGGTAATGATCCGGAAGCACCTCACATACGCGAATGTGGCTGCGACGCTCGCCCTCGTGCTTGCGGCCGGGACTGGGGCGGTCTATGCGGCGGGCGAGATTGGCTCTCGCGACCTCGCGAACAATTCTGTTCGCACACAGGATCTAAAGGACCGACGTGGGGTCACCGGCGAGGACGTGCGGCGGAACTCACTTGGAGGAACCGAGATTGACGAAGGCGACCTCGTCGGAAGTCGGATCGTAGATCTGAGCGGAACTCAGGCCGCGGATTGTGATCCTCAGGATTCGGTCTACATCGATTGTGCAACGCAGTCAGTGACTCTCGATGCTCCTAGTCGCCTTCTTGATTACGGCAACAGGCGGGTCTTTATGCCGAGGCGAACAATGCCAAAGCAGTGTGCGAGGTTCGAATAGATGGTGGCGACGAAAGCCTGTCCGACGAACCCAGGGGTCGAGACAGACAACACGTCCAGCCTTGCAACCGATGGATTTGCCAGAACCCTCGTGACGCAATTCACTCCCATCTGGCACGCACAACGTCGCACTCGCCTGTGAGCAATTAGGCGCTGACGATGCCCGAATCGGCTCTCCCACCATCGCCGTCATCGCTGTCTCGACGGACTAGCCGACTGACCGCCAGCTCAGAGGCCTACAACTCGTAGCGCTTGAGATCCTCGTCGAGCCGCTTGTTATCCGCGGCCTCCGCCGAGCCCTCCTGTGGAAGTTCTGTTTCGCCCAGCGGGAGCGAATTACCACGCCAGCGGCGGACGGCGATGAAGGCGAGGACTGCGCCGATCAGGACGGCTAGGCCTGGGACGAGCCAGGCGGCGAGGTCGAAGCCTTCCTTGCTGGGTTCGGCGAGGACTTCGGGGCCGAACTCGGCTACGAGCTCGTCCTTGATCTCTTCCTTGGTGAGGCCCTCCGCGATGAGCTCGCGGATCTTCTCGCGCTCGTCGATTGCCTGCGGGGAGTCGGAGGCGAGCTCGAGGGTTGTGCCGCAGACCGGGCACATGACCTCGTCTTCGACGTCGGGGAGGGTGGTCTGGGGCTCTTGCGCCGAGGCCGGCGCGGCGAACGAAAGGGCGGCGAGGGCGCAAACGAAGGCGCTGACGAGCCCGTGTGTCATCTGGCGCCTCGTGAGAGGGCGCGGATTGACACAGGAGGACTCGCTGGCCGCATTTGCGGGGCGGGTCATGAGGTTTCGCCCTCGATGAGGGGGAGGATCTCGTTCTGGAGGTTCTCCTGGGTGACGGGGCCTGGGCGGTAGTAGGCGACTTTGCCTTCGGGGTCGACGAGGATCGTCTCGGGGACGCCGGCCGCGCCTAGATCGTCGGCGTAGTCGCCGGAGCCGTCGCGGACGGAGGGGTAGTTCAGGCCGAAGTCCTCGACGAACTCGAGGCCGTCGTCGGTTCCGTCCTGGGTCTGGATGCCGAGGATCGTGAAGTCGGCGTTGCTGTGCTCGTCCTGGAACTCGACGAGGTCGGGCGATTCGTCCTTGCAGGGCCCGCACCACGACGCCCAGATGTTGAGGAGGACCCACTGGCCTTCGTAGTCGTCGATGGACGTGGTCTGGCCGGCGAAGCCGGAGCCCTCGGGCGCCAGGAACTCGAGCTCGGCGGAAGGAACGGTCTCGCCGATCTCCAGCGCCTGCTCGCCTTTGGTCACGACGCCGAAGCCGAGGAGGGCGATCACGCCGAGCACGGCGATCACCGCTGCGAAGGTCTTCCCGCTCACGCTGCCAAGCGTAGGGAGGGAGCCAGGGGCGGCCTTGAATTGCTCCCGAATCGGAGTAACGTGCGGCAAGTGCGCTCTGGGGAAGCGTCAGTCCTGCGGGCAGGGGCGCTAGCCGTCCTATTGATTCTTGCGCTTGCTGGGCCCGCCGACGCCACCGTCATGGAGATCGAGACGGACGGCGACGAATACAAGAACAACAAAGACGTTTGCTCACTTCGAGAGGCGGTCGAGGCCGCCGACAAGGACAAGAAGATCGACGGCTGCCCGGCCGGATCTAGGAAGGACACGATCCAGCTGGTCTCGACCCACTACCTGTCGATCCCCGAGACTGCGGTTCCCAACGCCGGCGGCGACCTCGACTACGACGCGAAGGGCAAGCTGACCATTCGCGGCTCGAAAGACTTCGCCGACGCCTCGGACTTTGAGATCGTGGTCCCGACCTCGGACGACCACCGCGCGCTGGACGTCTTCGGGAAGGGGAACGTGACGATTCAGGGAGTCTCGATCTCCGAGGTCGACTCGGGTCAGCCCGCGGGCGGCGCGGTGCGTGTCGCCGGCCCGAAGGCCTCGCTTCGGCTGAACGACGTCGTCATGACCGACAACCAGGCGCTCGAGCGCGGCGGCGCGATCGCGTGCGAGAACTGCAAGCGGCTCGACATCGGCGGGATGTTCCAGATTCAGGACAACTCGGCGGGCGTCTCAGAGCTCACTGAAGGTGGCGCGATCTGGACGGACTCACCGACCAAGATCGTGGGTGCGGCGCGGCCGCTCGCAGGGTTCGGACCCGCGCGGATCACCGAGAACAACGCGAATCCGCTCGTGGGCGACTTCGCGTTCGGCGGGGCGATCCTGACCAAGGACGACCTGACGATCAAGAACGTGAACGTGAGCAACAACTCCGTCTTCGGCACGGGCCGAGGCGGCGCGATCACGGCGTATGTGCCGAGCGAGGGGCTGGACCTGAAGC
This sequence comes from uncultured bacterium, assembly GCA_963772035.1. Lineage (GTDB taxonomy): Bacteria > Actinomycetota > Thermoleophilia > Solirubrobacterales > 70-9 > JALZKA01. The sequence continues at coordinate 72,690 of CAVYVT010000007.1, read as the reverse complement.
TCGACCGGGTGACCCTGGCCGAGAACGACGGAAGCGCTCGGGGCGGGGCGGTGGACATGTCAGGCCTCGGCGGGGTCGGGCGCCTGGTGATGAACAGGGTTGCCGTCCTCGACAACTTCGCCGGAGGCTTCGGCGGCGGCGTCTTCACCCAATCGGACGCGAAGATCACGGACTCGGTTTTCGACGGGAACAGCCTCTTCGGCCAATCGCAAGACTCGGCGCAGGGCGGCGGCTTCTATTCGAACTCGGGCAACGCAGTGCAGGCCAACTCCGTGCGGTTCAACCGCACGAGCGTGACGAACAACGAGCTCACCGCGACCGCCTCACAGCAGGGCGCCGGTATCCACACGTCCGGCGTCGACCTGAGCCTGGTGAACACCACCGTGAGCGGCAACTCCGCACCCCTTGCGGGCGGCGACGGAGGCGGGGTGTTCGCCACGCAGAACGGAAATGAGAACGGCAGCCTCGACATCCACTTCTCGACGTTCCGCGAGAACACCGCGGGCGCCGGCGCGACCGACGGGGACGCGCTTTATGCGAACTTCGTCGACAACCCGCCATCGATCACCGCGTCGATAATTGATGAGGCCTCCGACGGCTGCAAGGTCAGCGGCGGTACGGACATCGTGTCGGGTGGCTACAACGTCGAGGAGGCAGTGGACCTGGACTGCGGCTTGAACGACCCCACGGACTTCCACAGCGCTGACGGCCTGGAGCCGCTCACGCAGAACGGCAGCCGGCCGATCGGCGCCCCGTTCAACGCGCCTGCGTTCCCCGGCGTCGTGCCCTTGACGAACGCGTTCGTAGATGACACGGGACCCGCGCACGACACCGTGCCGCCGGCGCAATGCGAGATCGACGGCAAGGCGGTGACGGTGGACGCACGCGGGGCGCCGCGCCGAGACAACGGTTGCGACGCCGGCGCCATCGAGCGGACTCTGTGCGGGCCGGCTGTCGTTTACAACGTCGGTTCGCTCATCGGCACGGAGAAGAAGGACAGCACCGGCTTCCCGGTCGGGACGCAGAACATCGTCAGAGGCTTCGGCGGCGACGATCAGTTCTTCACGTTCGACCTGCCGGACTATGTCTGCGGCGACGAGGGAAACGACTCGATCTATCCCGGCACCGGCGACGATCGCGTTGTGGGCGGCCCGGGGAGGGACCTGGTCGGCTACGTCGCTCACCCGACGGACGTCGAGGTGGACCTGGCGGCGGGGACAGCCACCGGCTCGGGCGCGGACCTGATCTTCTCGATCGAGGACGTGGATGGGAGCGACAACGACGACACCCTTCAGGGCGACGACGGCAAAAACTTCCTGTTCGGCCGTGACGGGGCCGACACGCTCGAGGGCCGTGGCGGTATCGACTTCCTCGATGCGAAGGACGGCGAGGCAGATGTAGTCATTGACTGCGGCCCGGGCAAGAACTCGAAGGAAAAGGTCAAGTTCGACGCAGGCCTTGACCCGAACCCAGTCAGCTGTTGATCTTGGCGAGGCCGGGCATGCGCGCCAGAGGTCCTAGGATTCGGGATCCACGCGGGAGTAGCTCAGTTGGTAGAGCACCAGCTTCCCAAGCTGGGGGTCGCGAGTTCGAGCCTCGTCTTCCGCTCTTGAAAAGGGCTGTGTGGGGAATCGTGGCGGGGTTGGCGCTATGGAGTGCGGCGGATGCGCGCGCCGTGACCTTCGAGGTGAACGGCACCGGTGACCAATCGGACCTGACGCCGAACAGCTCGTGCGATGTGCTTCCCAGCCCGGGAATCCAGTGCACCCTGCGCGCGGCGATCGAAGAGGCCAACGCGACGGGAGGCGATGACGACATCACCTTCAACATCCCCGGGACCGGCGTGCAGACACTCACACCCGCGACCTCCTATCCGGAGATGACCGGCGAGACGACGCTGAATGGCTACACCCAGCCCGGCTCGGCGGAGAACACTCAGCCCTTCCCCAAGCCCCTCGACACTGACCTCCGGATCGAGATCAACGGGTCGGGAATTGCCTCGTTCGGCCATATCTTCCGATTCAACGCGGGTTCGACCGACAGCAGCGTGCGCGGCTTCGTCATTCGCAACACCGCCGGGACGCCGGTGTTCGCCGACTCAGGAGTCGCGGTGGAGGTCAAAGGCAACTTCATCGGCACCGACGTGACGGGCGCAACGGCAGAGCCCAACGGCGAGACCTTCTTCAGCCAAGGTGGACCTTCCGCGGGCGTCATCGGCGGGGGCAACCCGGCGGATCGAAACGTGCTCGTCGGCCAGTTCGCCGCAATCAAGGCCAACGCGACCGTGACCGTCGAGGGCAACTTCATCGGCACCGGCGCTGACGGAAAGACCGTGCTGGCGAACTTCCTTCAGACCCCCGTGAATCTGACGGGGATCACGGGCAGCAACGTCGTGATCGGCAACGTCATCGCGGGATCTCCGGACGCCGCCGTGGGTACCTCCAACAACCCGGACGCGACCCTGTTCTCGCGAAACCTGACGTTCGGAAACCCGGGGCTCGGCTTCGATCTCGCACTCGGCACAGGAGTCACGGAAAACGACGATCCCGAGGCCGACGGCTTTCAGAACTTCCCGGTCATCACCTCTGCGGAGCGGAAGGGGTCGAACACGAAGATCAAGGGCGAGCTGACCAGCCTGCCGGAGACCGACTACACGATCGAGCTGTTCGAGGCCGACGGCAAGGCGCGGCGGAGCAAGCGATTCGTGGGCGAGGCTTCGCTCACCACAAACGACGGCGGGGACGGCAGGTTCAAGGTGACGCTGCCGAAGCCGAAGGCCCGGAGGTTCGTGATCGCGACGGCGACCAACCCAGACGTCGGCGCCAGCGGCAACACGTCCGAGTTCTCCAAGCCCCGCAAGGTCAAGTAGCGCTACACCTCGGCGAGCTGGCGGTCGGGCTGGGCCAACCGGCCCTTGATTTCCATCAGAAACGCATCGACCGCCGGCTTGGTCCCGCCGTGGGCATCGAAGTTGTGGTTGATCTCGAGCGCGTAGGCGCTGTTTTTGGTTTCCAGCACGTCGACGGCCAGGAGGTCACCATCGACCGCTTCCAGCATCTCGAGCGCGACACGCTCCACCCGTGCGGAGCGCTCTCGCGCGATCTCGCTCCCGGTCGAGATGCTGTGAACGCGCGAATCCTCTTTCGGCGGGCGGCGCCAGTACGGATCGACGATGCCGCGATGGCGACCGACGATCACCCGCCATGAACGAGCCGGCCAGATCATCTGCTGGACGAGCAGGTCTTCCTTGCGCTCGCGCGCACGGGAGATCGCCTCGCCGAGAGAGTTCAGGATCTCGATGCCTGCCCCGCGGCTCCCGTTGAGCGGCTTCACGAGCGTCTCGCCCTGCCAGTCCGGTGTGCGGTCGAGCTGGCCTTCCGCGCTCACGACCAGGGAGCGGGGCTGAGGGATTCCGTTCTCCTGGAACGCAAGATGCGCAAGCGCTTTGTTCTCGCAAACGGTTCGAGTGTGCTTTGAATTCAGCATCGGCACACCCGCACGATCGATCAGTTCGTCCGCGCAGGCCATCTGGGCCGCGCTCACGCGAAAGCGCGGCAGGCAGATATCGAACTGCGACAGGTCGAGCCGGTCGACCGCGGCGAAGTCGTGGGCTTCGGTGACCTCGAGCCCGGCGCGGCGCAGGCCGTGCGCGAGGTCCGGGTTCCAGGAGTTTTCTTCAGCCGACTCCCACAAAAAGAGGACGCGGGTGGCGTCGGTCATCTCACCGCCTTTCTCGCTCGCCCGTAGAAACATTGCTCTCCTTCGGTCCCATGGAGCTCGGAAAGCCCGCATACGCTCCCGAGAAGCACGCGGTCCATCCGGCGAGATTTCGGCCGAGCTCCCGCCCGAAAGGGATTGAGACTCTGCCTACCGGCCTGATTCCCAGGACTCGTATGCCTTAACGGGGTCTTTTCTGGGGTATGTATTCCGCGTGCCTGATCTCCCCGGCTCTCCTGAATCGCTCTGGCTGGCAAGTAGCCGTCCAAAAATCCGCCCGCCCTACAACGGTGGGGAGGAGGTCGACGTGGCGGTAATCGGTGGCGGAATCGTCGGTGCCTCGGCGGCGCTCGCCCTCGCCCAGGATGGGGCGAGCGTCGTGCTGCTGGAAGGCCGCCGCGTCGCTGAGGGGGTAACCGGGCATTCGACTGCGAAGGTCTCGGCGCTTCACGAAACGCAGTACTCGAAGATCTCGAGTCAAGTCGGCAAAGAGGCCGCCGAGGCCTACGCGGACCTGAACCTCGAAGGTGTAGCCATGGTTTCCGAGCTCGCGCTCGAGCACTCGATCGAGTGCTCACTCGAGACGTCCCCCAATTACATCTACTCCGAGGAGGCGGAAGGGGCGGCGAAGGTCGAAGCCGAGGCGGACGCGGCTCAAGCCGCCGGCCTGGAGGTGGAGCTGACGGACCGCACGGACCTGCCCTTCGACGTGCGGGCGGCGGCCAGGCTCAGCGGTCAGATCGCGTTCGATTCGGCGGCGTTCACGCGCGGGCTTGTCTCAGCGGCCGAGGAGGCCGGGGCATCGATTCATGAAGACAGCAGAGTCGTCTCGGTCAAGCACGGCTCGCCTTGTGTCGTACGTCTGGACTCGGGGGCCGAGCTCAAGGCCGGACGCGTCGTCCTCGCTACCCACATGCCGCTCCTCGACCGTGGCCTCTTCTTCGCGCGTCTGCGGCCACAAGCCTCCTACGCGGTCGCCGCTCCGGCTGCCGACGCGCCGCTCGGGATGTACCTCGGTATCGGCAGTTCAACCCGCTCGATTCGCTCGGCGGTCCGTAGCGACGGATCGCGCAGCGTGATCGTCGGAGGTGAGGGCCACAAGGTCGGACAGGGCGAGGGAGCCGATGCTTACCCAGCGCTCGCGAACTGGCTCGCGGAGCGATTCGACGCCGGCGAGGTCGAGTACAGGTGGTCGGCACACGACCTGATGAGCCCGGATGAGCTTCCGTTCATCGGGCCGCTCGCGCCTTTCTCGTCGCAGATCCAGGTGGCGACGGGCTTTTCCAAGTGGGGGCTCGCAGCCGGCCTGGCGTCCGGCCGGATGCTCGCTCGCGAGCTCTCCGGCGACCCCGACCCCCGCCGCGAGACCTTCGACCCCGCGCGTCTCAACCTGCGCGCATCCGCACCCGATCTCGTCAAGGAGAACGCCGACGTCGGCATGCGGTTCTTCAGCGGCAGGCTGCGCCGGCAGCGGTCCACAGAGCTCGAGCCGGGGGAGGGCCGGATCGTCGCGGACGGACTTCGCCAGGTCGCGGAGTGCCGGGATGACAATGGCGACCTGCACCGAGTCTCCGCCCGGTGCACGCACCTCGGCTGCATTGTGCGCTGGAACGAGGGCGACGCCACATGGGACTGCCCATGTCACGGTTCTCGGTTCGATGCGGACGGCAGCGTCCTCAACGGACCCGCGTCAGCGCCTCTCGATCCGGCCGACTGACCGAGAGGGAGGGCGAGCCGCGCTCTGCGCGGCTCGCCTCATCCGAGCCCCCAAGCGCTACGAGCTCTTGCGCTTTTCCTTGGTCGCTTCGGCTGCCTTCTTGACCCGGCGGGCCTCGTCGGCGGCGCGGACCGCTGCTTCTTTCACTTCGAGGGCTTCGGCCTTCGTCTCAAGCGCGTCCAGACGATCCTCCTTGGCCTGCGACTCGGACTTCTTCTTCGTCGTTTGAGCTTTCGCCTGCCCAGCCTTCTTGCGATTCTCGGCTGTCTTGGCCGCGCGCGCCTTGCGCTGCTTCTCGTCCTTCTTGGCCTTCACCCGCTTTTTCTCGGCGTCCGCCGCGGCCTTCTCTCGGCGCTCTTCTGCCTCGGTCTGCTTCGCCTGAGTGCGCGCCTTGGCTTCGTCCATCTTGACTTCGGCTTCCGCACGCAGGCGAATCGCCCGCTCGCGCTCGTCCGCAGCGGTTTCGCGCTTTTCAGCATCCTCCCTAAGGGCGGGATCGCTCAAGATCGATGCTGCCGCGCCCCGCACAGCCGCATCGGCTCGGTCCACCGCGAGCCCCAGCGACGCGGTCGCACGGTTCTCGGGCGCGATATCGAGGATCTTGTCGGCCGGTACGCGCGCCAGTCGAAGCGCTCCGTCTACGGCTTTACTGGGAAGTGTGAGTGTCATGAGTTCTCCTTGGGATCGACTGCGTCCGCGCGGGCTTCGGCCCGACGCGCTTCCTGCTCCAACTGATTGGCCTTGACGGCCTCCCGGCGCTCCTCCGTTTCGGCTCCATCGGCATCCTGGCGCGCGCGCTCCTGGTCGGCCTGGCGCTGATCCTCAGCTGCTGAGACCTCCGCCTGAGCGTCTGCTTCGGCTCGAGCTTCGGCGGACTCCTTGTCTTGCTCCGCCTCAACCTCCGCCTTCTGCTCCAAGACCTCCGCTCGAAGCTGTTCGGTCTCGACCTTCGTTTCGACCTGCTCACGCTCGACGTCTGCCTCGTGCTCCAGCTGCGAAGCCTCGGAACGCGCCTTCACGGCTTCGCGGCTGGCGTCGCCCTGTGTCTGCTGGAGACGTCCCTCTCGCGCCAGTTCGTCGTTGTTGAGGGTCTCTCCGGCAATCTCCTTGGCCTTGCCGACAAGCTTTCCTGCGATCCCGCCGGTGGTGCGCTCGGTCGTTTCTGAGTCGGTCATTCGAGTCCTTTCGGTTGAAGTTCGGGTCGCGGACGATCGCCGCAACTGGAATGCCCCCGCGATTCCTCTTGAGATCGGCCAGCGCGTGGAGACTTTGTGTCTCCCCTGGGCGCTTTGGCGTCGATTCTTGAAGGACGAGTACCCGCTCAGGGCAGGCTCAAGCGTGCGCCACCCCCGCAGCGACACCAAGCTCACGCGGAAGCAGCTTGGGGAAAAAGAGAAGGCCCAGCATTGCGCCGGGCCTTCTCGTGCCTGAGAGTGCTTTAGTTGCGCTAGGTCTGGCGCTCGAGGTCCGCGACTTCCTTGGCCTTCTCGTCTGCGCGCTCTTCAGCGCGGTCAGCGCGCTCGTCCTCGCGTGCGAGCTGGTCCTTCTTCTCGCCCTTCAGCTCTTCCTTCTGACCTTCGCGGCGCGTGTCGTCGTCGCCTGTGATGTCGCCGATTGCCTGCTTTGCCTTACCTGTGATCTTGTCTGTAATTCCCATGCTCTGGCGGCTACCCGCCCTGAACCCCAGATAACGGATTCGATACGTACCATCGGCCACATGCGGATCCGCCCAATCCTGACGGCTGCGGCGTGCCTGAGCCTCGCGCTCACGGGGTGCGGCAGCGGGGAGGAGCAGCCCGCTCCCGCGAGCTCCGAGGAAGCAGGGGAGGCGCTCGCCGAGCCCGAGCTCGGCTCGATCCCGCTCGATGACCTGAAGGACTGCAAGGGCCAGCCGGGCAGGGACGACTACCGCTGCGGCTCGATCGAAGTCCCGTTCGAGCGCGAGGATCCGTCGTACGGGACGACGGAGATCGGCTTCGCAGTCTTGCCCGCCTCCGGCGAGTCCGAAGGTGCGATATTCGCCATCGAGGGCGGACCCGGTTACCCGTCGACGGGCACCGCGCAGGCCTACCGGAAGCTTTTCGGCGACTTGCTCGAAACACGGGACCTCGTGTTGGTCGACCAGCGCGGGCAGGGCATCTCCGAGCACGCCAAGTGCCCGGATCTCCAGCGCGGCTTCGGCCCCGACGCCTTGGCCCTCGCCAACTGCGCCGAGCGGCTGGGCAAGCGCTTCATCTCGTACCGCACCGCCGCCGCGGCCGACGACATCGACTGGGTGCGCCAAGCCCTCGGCTACGAGGAGATCGCTCTCTACGGCGACTCCTACGGCACCTTCCTCGGCCAGTCGTATGCCTATCGCCACGGTGACAAGCTCGAGGCGCTCGTCCTCGACTCGGCCTACCCGACCTTCGGCGAGAGCGCGTGGTATCCGAGCCTGCCCAAGACAGGCGTCCGGATGATCCAGGTCGCCTGCGACCGCTCGCCCCACTGCAAGGGCGACGCGCGTGCGCGCCTTGCGCGAGGCGCCGAGGTCCTCCGCCGACACGACCGCACCACCCTCCAGCTGATCTCGGCCCTGATCGGCTCGGCCTACTCGCCGGCGAGCTACGTGAAGGTCGATCAGGCGATGAAGGCCCTCATCAACGGCCGGGAGGGGCCCTGGAAGGACCTCACGAAGTACGGAAAGTTCGGCTCGGGCTCGGAGGACGCATACAGCCGCGTCGGCGAGATGGCCGTCAGTTGCAACGACTATCCGCTCCTCTGGGACAAGGAGGCGTCCGAAGAGGAGCGCCGCGCCCAGTTCGAAGAAGAGATCCGGAACTATCCGAAGCCGAAGGAGTTCGCGCCGTTCACGCCGCGCGAGATCGCCTACTCGGAGGGCACGAGCTACCTGTACTGCATCAGCTGGCCTCCCCCGAACGATCTCTACGAGCCGCCGGCCGACCCGGAGACTCAAGACCCGACCGAGGCGCCGGTCCTGGTCGTCTCGGGCGAGTTCGACGACCTCACCACGGTGCACGAGGGCAAGCTCGTCGCCGGGCAGTTCCCCGACTCCGAGCAGTTCATCGCCAGGAACGCGGGGCACGTAGATGCGCTCTATTCCTCGAACGGCGACGCGGCGCGAAAGATCCGCTCGTTCCTGCGACGCGAACTGGGATGAGAAGGGCACCTGTTTCAGGCCGCCTGAAAGCGGAATACGGAGACCATGGCAACGACGGACACCGAGCGGCGGGACGACGACGGGCTCACTGATCCCGTCGAAGAAGACGTCGAGCCGCGAAGGGCGGACTACGCGCCTGAGGGAGTCGAGCACAAGACGGGGCTTGTGGCGATGCTCAAGAGGACCGTCAAGGAGTTCCAGGAGGACAACCTCACCGACTGGGCAGCGGCGCTCACCTACTACGGGCTTCTCGCACTGTTCCCGGCGTTGATCGCGCTGGTCTCGGTGGTGGGCCTCGTATTCGACCCGCAGGAGATCACGCGCGTCATCACCGATGTGGTGAATCAGCTCGGCCCGGAATCGGCGGCGGAGACTTTCACCGGGCCAATCGAATCCGTTGCGGGGAATCAGACTGCCTCGGGGGTCATGCTCATCGTCGGAGTGCTGCTGGCTCTGAACGGCGCGTCCGGCTATGTCGGCGCATTCATTCGCGCGTCGAACATCATCTGGGAGACGCCCGAGGGGCGCGGGTTCTTCAAGCTCCGTCCGCTGCAGATCGCGATCACGCTCGCAATGATCGTGCTGCTCACGGTCGTGGCTGTCGGCCTGATCCTCACCGGGCCGCTCGTGGACGCGGTCGGGTCCGCCGTCGGGATCGGCGACACCGCAGTCACCATCTGGGACATCGCGAAGTGGCCGGTGCTGTTGGCGCTGGTCGTTTTCATGTTCGGCGTCCTCTTCTACCTGTCGCCCAACGTCACGCCGCCGGGATTTCGCTGGTTCACTCTTGGAAGCCTGGTTGCCGTCGTCGTGTGGCTTGTTGCCTCCGCGGCCTTCGCCTTCTACGTGGCGAATTTTGGCTCGTACGACAAGACATACGGAACCCTCGGCGGTGTCGTCGCGGTGCTCGTCTGGTTCTGGATCACGAACGTGGCGCTTCTCTTTGGAATGCAGCTCAACTCGGAGCGTGAGCGCGACCGCGAGCTGAAGGCGGGCATCCCGCGAGCGGACAAGGAGATCCAGCTCGAGCCGCGGAACGAGCCGGACTACAAGCAGACGACCTAGCGGCTGGGAGCGTCCGCCCCCGAAGCGCTCACGAAGTCGACGAACGCGCGCGCGGCCGTCGACGGCGGTTCGCGCCACAGGAGCGTCACCGCCATCGTGATGTTTGGCTTGAGCGGGCGGATGGAAAGCGGCTGGCCGGGAAGCTCCGCGAATGCGCGGGGGAGGATCGCCGCGCCGAATCCCCGGGCGGCAAGGCCGCGGATCAGGCTCAGGTCGGAGCCCTCGAGGCGGATGCTTGGAGTCGTGTCCGCGGCGGCGAGCGCCTCGTCCATCGCAAGACGCGCCGACGAGCCCTTGCGGAAGGCAATCAGCGGCTCGCCCTCCAGCTTCTCGATCGGGAGCGGCCCCTTGCCGGCCAGGCGGTGGCGCTTGCTCATCGCGACAACCAGCTCCTCCTTGGTGATCTCGAGGCGTCCGAGCTCGACAGGGGGAGGGGCGCCTTCGAGCGTGAACGCGGCGTCCAGCTCGCCGCGGTCGAGATGGGCGAACATCTCCTGAGCCGTACCGTCCCGGAACTCGATCTCGATTCCGGGGTGAGCGCGGTTGAAGCGTTGGAGGAGAGTTGGGACGTCGACGTCGCCGGCGGCGGCGAGGGCACCAATCGACACGGTGCCGCGCTCGAGCCCGCGCAGCTCGTCGATCCCGCCGCGAAGGGCATCGGCCTCTCCGAGCGCGGCGCGCGCGTGGGCGACGGCCAGCTCTCCCGCCTCGGTCAGCTCCACGGACCGCGTCGTGCGCCGCAGCAGCTCCACGCCGAGCTCACTCTCCAGCTTCTTGATCTGCGCCGACAGCGCGGACTGGGCGACGTGAAGCTCCTCCGCCGCCCGGGTGAAATGGCGGTGGCGCGCGACGGCCTCCAGATATCTGAGCTGGCGTAGCTCCATCGGGCTAATTATCGCGTATCGCGATTAATCTTGTCTTGACAAACTGTTGCGCCGATGAATCAGGCCAGCCATCATGCTTGTGGATGACCGTGGCCGAGACAACTGACTTCGAGCTGAGGCGAGAGCTCCGTGATGGCGACGCCGAGGCGATCGTGGAGATCCACGAGCGGATCTACCGTCCCGAGTACGGGATGGAAACGGCCTTCGTCGACGGCGTTCGCTCTACGGTCGAAGACGCGGTCGAGCGCGGCTGGCCCGAGGGCGGGGGCGCGTGGCTCGTCGACGGGCCGGACGGGCTGGCGGGGAGCCTCGGACTCACCGACGAAGGCGATGGCCTCGGCAAGCTCCGGTGGGTGGTTCTCGCACCCGAGGCCCGCGGCACCGGGCTGGGCAAACGCATGATCACCGAGGCGGTCTCTGAAGCCCGGGACCTTGGCTTCGTGCGCCTCGAGCTCGACACATTCGGGGCGCTCACGACGGCTGCAGCGATCTATCGCAGCGTTGGCTTCGCTCTCGTGAGCGAGGAGCGGACGGACATGTGGGGCCCCACGATCGCCTACCAGCACTACGTAGCCGATCTCGGGCCTCGCGCGCGTTAGCGGCGCGAGGCGACGGGTAATCCGTCGGCCATGAGCGCAACCGAAGATCGATCGACCGCAGAGCTGGTTCGAGCTCTCTCTGACCAGTCGAGCCGTTTGGCTCAGATGGAAGTAGAACTCGCGAAGGCGGAGTTGACGGAGAAGGGCAAGAAGATCGGTGCCGGCGTCGGAGCATTCGGCGCCGCCGGCGTCGTAGCCCTCTACATGGTCGGCGCGCTTATCGCGACCGCGATCCTCGCGCTCTCCGAGGCGATGGATGCGTGGCTGGCAGCGCTCATCGTCTCAGTCGTATTGGGCGCGGTCGCGGCGGTCCTAGCACTAACCGGGAAGAAGAGCGTGCAAGCCGGGTCGCCTCCGGTGCCGGAGCGCGCGATCGACACGACCAAGGAAGACATCGACACCGCCAAGCGGCGTGCCAAGGAGGGACGAGCATGAGCGATGGATCAGCCGACAAGACTGGCATCGACGAAAGGTCGCCCGAGGAGATCGAGGCGGACATCGAGAAGACGCGTGAGGAGCTGGGCGACACAGTCGAAGCGCTCGCCGCCAAGACGGACGTCAAGGCGCGCGCCAAGGAAAAGGTCGCGGAGACCAAGGAAACCATCTCGGAGAAGGTCTCTGGGATCGCCGACTCGGCGAAGGATGCCGCCCCGGAGTCTGCCTCGACGAGAGCCCAGCAGGCTGCGGCAGTCGTTCAGGAGAACCCGGAGTACGCAACGATGGCGGGCGCGTTCGTCGCCGGTGTTGTCGCGGGTTGGATCGCTCGCGGACGCTGACCTCTAGCCGAGGCCCAGTTCCTTGTTGATCTGGTCGAGCGCGTCGTCGATCTGCTTGTCGATCTCGTCGCCCTTCGTACGCAGTTCTTCGAAGGCATCGCCACCGCTTCCCGACTCGATCCCGTTCTTGACCTGGCCGTAGAGCTTCTCCAGTTCGTCGAAGCCCTTGATGAGCTTTTCGTGCCCTGCCTCGGCGTCCTCGGGAACGTCGACGTTCCCGAGGTCCGTCACTGCCTGCTCGGCCTCGGCCTTGGCCTTGTCGAGCTCCTTGATGAGCTCCTCCTTCGTCGCGTTCACGTCGGAGCCGACCGACTTGGAAGCGTTGACGACCTTCTCCTGAATCGCGTTCACATCGTCGACGTAATCCTCCGTCGAGCTACAACCCGCGATTGCGGCTCCTGCGAGGCAGATTGCGATGGCTGTGCGGGTCTTCATGGGCGGAGCGCGGCATCCTAAGGGCTGGATGCGCGTTTTGCGATGTGAACCGAGGGCGCGTTCCGCTCGTAACCTCAAATACATGCGCGCATGCCATCCAGCAATCGCGCTCCCGGCGCTCCTCGCGGCGCTGGCGCTCGCCGCCTGCGGGGACGACGCCGCTGGGCCCTCCGCATCGGTCGAATCGCAGGGCGGAAGCGTTCTCGAGGGATCGTTGCCGCTCCTCACCGGCGAGGAGCAGGATCTCGCGAAGTACGAGGGCGATGTCGTCCTGGTGGTGAACACCGCCTCGGAGTGCGGCTTCACACCGCAGTTCGAGGGCCTCCAATCGCTCTACGAAGAGCACAAGGACGACGGCTTCACGGTGCTCGGCTTCCCGGCCGATGACGTCGCCGGCCAGGAGCCGCGCGACGACGCCGAGATCAAGGAGTTCTGCGAGGAGAACTTCGGCGTCGAGTTCCCCATGTTCGCGAAGTCAGACGTGACCGGGGAGTCGGCCAACCCGCTGTTTCAGCGCCTCGGTGCCGCGGCCGGCGAGCCGACCTGGAACTTCAACAAGTACCTCCTCGACCGCAAGGGCCAGGTGGTCGAGCACTACGAGCAGGGGACGGGACCGGAGGATCCCGAGCTGAACGCCCGTATCGACGAGCTGCTCTAGCGAGCGCCCGAAAAAGCCGCGCCCAAGCGATATTTCGGGCGTTCGGCCTTAGTCGCGCTCGAGCGGGATCACGTGGCTCACGATGTGGGGGTCGGCCCCGTGGATGTGGAGCCCCATGGCCGAAGGCTCGTTGCTCATCCGTAGCTTGCCTTCGCGCCTGAGGTCCAGGTCGACCTGCTTGTGGACCGAGGGGCAGATGAACACGGGCACGCCGCCGATCTGGGCGGTCGCGGCCCGGTGGATGTGGCCGGTCACGATGAGCTCGGGAGCGGGGCCGCTCTCGAAGAGCTCGCGTAGCGCGTCGCGGTCGTCTTGGCCGAGGCCGATCTCGTCGAACTCGGCGAGGCCGACGCCGACCGGCGCGTGGTGCATGGCAAGGATCGACGGTCCGTTCGCCGCCTTCAGCTCGCTCTTTATCCAACCCATCCTCTCGTCGCCGATCGCGCCGCCGGCCTCACCCTCGATCTGGGTGTCGACGTTCAGGACCCGAACCGGCCCGCAGTCGACTGCGTAGTCGAGGAACTCGCCGGCGCCGGCGAGTCCCGGGTGATCCGAGAACGCCGCCCGCAGGTTCTCGCGCCGGTCGTGGTTGCCGGGGATGGGGTGGACCGGCATCTCGAGGGGCGCGATGAGCTCGCGGACCAGTTCGTACTCGTCCGGGTTTCCGTCGAATGTGAGGTCGCCGGTCAGCAGCACCGCGACGGGTGTGGGGTTCATCTCGCCGACGGCGGCAACCGCACGCTCGAGCGCGTCCACCGAGTCGGCGTAATCGGCATGGAGCCCGACGTGCGGGTCCGAGATCTGAGCGATCGTGGTGAGCATCGTGTGGGGGGTCAGACCCCTGACGAAACGCTCATGAGACCGGCGGGCGGGCGTCCGCCCATGGGCTCTCGGACTCGAGCTGTGCGGCCAGCGAGAGCAGCGTCGCCTCGTCGTTGGGACGGCCGACGAGCTGGACGGCCAGGGGCATCCCCTTCTTCGAGAAGCCGATCGGCACCGATGCGGCCGGGTTGCCAAGGTGATTCCACGGCCCTGTGTAGGGATACGTGCGAGACATGCCCGCCACGGTGCGAAAGGCACCCTGCCCGGCCCAGCGCCCGATCTCGACCGCTGTCTCACCCGTCACGGGCATGGCAAGGACATCGCATGTGTCGAACAGGGACAGGATGCGGCGAGCGTCCTTGCCCTCGCCGCGGCGTGCGCGCTTGACGATCCGCCCGCCGCTCAGCTTGCCCAGCTTCGCGAAGCCGCGGGTGCGGTCCTCGAGCCTCTCGGGGTGCGGCACCTTGTCGAACTCGACCTTGATCCCGTTCAGAAAGCGCGGGGTGAAGTTGTTGCCGATCAGGCCCCAGTCCGGGTCCTTGCGCTCGACGGCGTGGCCGAGCTTGGCGAGGAGAGAGGCCGTGTCCTCGATGCCCTGCGCGACCTCGTCCGAGAGCTTCGCCGGCGCGGCCAGGCGCGGCGGTTTGGTGGACCAGGCGATGCGAAGGCGCCGGGGCGCCGCGCGGCACTCGTCGACGAACGAGTGGTCGGGAAGCGGCGGGCCGCCGGCGACGCCGCCGTTGCAGACGTCGAGCCATAGGGCGGAGTCCTCGACCGTGCGCGTGACGCAACCCGTCACAGAGAGGCCGTGCCAGTGCTCTCGCGCCGGCGCGAGCGAGATCCGGTCGCGTTGAGGCTTGATGCCGAAGAGACCGCAGAGAGCTGCCGGGATGCGGATCGAGCCGCCGCCGTCAGAGGCGGTCGCGCCCGCGCAGAGACCGGCGGCAGTTGCCGCAGCCGAGCCGCCGCTCGACCCGCCGGGTGTGCGTGAGGTGTCCCATGGGTTCCGGGTGATTCCCCACGCCTCGGTTTCCGTGAAGCCGCAGATCGCGAGTTCAGGAAGGTTGGTCTTTCCGAGAATGATCGCTCCTGCAGCTCGCAGCCGGCGGATCATCTCGCCGTCGGCGTCGGCGGGCGTGTCATAGCCCTTGGTGCCCCACGTCGTGATCTCGCCCTCGAGGTTCTCGGTGTCCTTGACGGCGATTGGCACTCCGGCGAGCGGCAGCTTGCCTCCTTCGCCCTTCGCGAGCTTCGCTTCGACCTGCTTCGCCTCATCCCGCGCGCGGTCGGCCAGAACGACTCGGTAGGCGTTCAACTCGGGATCGAGCCGGTCGATCCGGTCGAGGTATAGCTCGACGAGGTCGGTGGGGGAGACGTCACCCGCACGCACCATCTCTGCCTGGCGGGCGATCCCCGCAAACGCCACGTCGGTCATCGAGCGGTCAGCCTATGTGGAACGAGGGGTCTAAGTCGGCTGCTGCGTCGGGCGGATCAGCATCTCGTTCAAGTCGACGTGCTCGGGCTGGGAGAGCGCGAACATCACGGCACGCGCGATGTCCTCGTCCTCCAGGGCGCCCGAAGGCTTGTTGTCGAAGAACGGCGTGTCGACCATGCCCGGCTCGATCAGCGTCACCCGGATGCGCGTGTTGTCGTGCATCTGGCGCAGCTCCTGGCGGAGCGCTTCGCCCATTGCGGTGACCGACCACTTGGTTGCCGAGTAGAGCGAGCCCGGGAGGGCGCGCCGCCCGGCCACCGACGAGGTGATGACGAAGTGGCCCGTTTCCTTTTCGAGAAGGTGGGGGAGGGTCGCGCGGATCGTGTAGGCGACGCCCAGGACATTCGTGAGCACCATCGACTTCCAGTGCTCGGGCGATTCCTCGAGAAAGCCGCGCGAGGCGCCGAAGCCTGCGTTCGCGAACACCGCGTCGAAGCCGCCGAAAGCGTCGGTCGCTGCCGCGACCAGCTTCTCGCAGTCCTCCCATTCGGTGACGTCGCAGCGAACCGCGATGGCCTTGTCCTCACCGCCGAGCTCCGACGCGAGCTCTTGAAGCTTGTCCTCGGAGCGGGCAGCAAGCACGAGCCGGTAGCCGGCTTCGGCGGCGTGGTGGGCGGTTTTCGCACCGATGCCGGTTGAGGCGCCGGTGATGAGAAGAACTGGTGAATCAGCCATTGCGACTCAACGTAGCGAGGTATAGGGTCGGATCGACACCAACCGATTGGGGGTAGCTCATGCATGTACGAGTTGTCAGGTTCACCGGCGCCACCGAAGAGCGAATGGCCGGACTCCGGCAGCGGCTCGAGGAGGCCGATGGGCCGCCGGAAGGAGTGACGTCTTCGGGCATTCGCTTCTACCACGACGCCGACCAGGAGACGATGGTTGTAGTCCAGCTTTTCGACTCGAGAGAGGACCTCGAGTCGAGCGAAGCAACGCTCGAGGCGATGGACCCGGACGAGACGCCGGGCACCCGCGCTTCGGTCGACCGCTGCGAGGTAATCGCCGAGCTCGACGCCTGACCATCTGACCGCGGGGGCGCGAGAGCGCCCCTGCGATAATCCGGGGTGGCGTGGACCCGGAAAAGAAGCGGAAGATTCGACTCGTCGTGGCGTTGACCGTCGCGGTGCTCTTGGCGACGGCGCTGGTCTACACGTCGTTCTCCGCATCGACCGAAGCCAAGTCGCCGTCCGAGCTCCTGGCCGAGACGCCCGCCGGAGCCGTGGACGCGTATGGCCAGGTCGTCACCGAGAAGACGCTTCCCGACGGCTCGCGCGAGTTCGTGATCGCGGACCCCGAGGATCCGTCGAAGGAAGTGCCCGTCACCTACGAAGGGCAGGTGCCCGATCCGTTCCGCGAAGGGCGGGACGTGATCGTCACCGGTCAGATGGTCGACGGCACGCTCGTCGCCGAGAAGGACAGCCTGATCACGAAGTGCCCCTCCAAGTTCTCGGATGAGGCCGAAGAGGACCCGAACATCGTTATCGATGAAAACTTGTGAGTGAGCTTTCGATCGATGCCGGGCAGGCGTGCCTTGTTGCCGCCTTGGCCGCCTTCGTCTATGGCGCCCTAGCCGCGCTCTACGGCGGGCATACGGGAGACCGCCGCTGGGTCGACTCCGCGCGAAGATCCGTCTACGCCGCGGCGATCCTCCTTGTGATCTGCGTGATCACGCTCGAAGCGGCGTTCCTTCGCTCGGACTTCTCGGTCGCGTTGGTCGCCGACCACTCCTCGACGACCACGCCCACGCTCTACAAGATGACGGCGCTCTGGGGGAGCCAGGGCGGCTCGCTTCTCCTCTGGGCTTTCGTCCTTTCGATCGCTTCTTCGGGCGTCCTCTTCGCCACCCGCTACAAGCACCGCGAGGTCGTGCCGTGGGCGACGGCGGTCCTTTGCGGGCTCGGGATCTTCTTCGTCGCCCTGATGCTCCTGGCCGGCGGGGCGAACCCGTTCGAGCGCATGAGCCCCGTGCCGGCCGAGGGGGTTGGCCTCAATCCTCTCCTCCGCCACCCGGCGATGGCGATCCACCCGCCGATGCTCTATTCGGGCTACGTCCTCTTCTCGATCCCGTTCGCCTTCGCGATCGGCGCTCTGGTGGCGCGGCGCCTGGACGCAAGCTGGATCCGCTCGACCCGCCGCTTCGCGCTGCTCGCGTGGATCTTCCTCTCGATAGGCATCCTTCTCGGCGCCGGCTGGTCCTATGTCGAGCTCGGCTGGGGCGGCTACTGGGGGTGGGACCCGGTCGAAAACGCGTCGCTCATGCCATGGCTCGTGGGAACCGCGTTCCTCCACTCGATCATGGTTCAAGAGCGCCGCGGCATGCTGAAGGTCTGGAACGTCTCACTGATCTGCGCGACGTTCGCGCTGTCGCTTCTCGGCACGTTCCTGGTGCGCTCCGGGATCCTCCAGTCGATTCACGCCTTCGGCGCCTCGACAGTCGGCACGCCGCTGTTGATCCTGATCGCGCTCGTCCTGGCCGGCTCGACGGCGCTGATCGTCTCGCGTCTCGCCGATCTGCGCTCCGAGCGGCGCGTGCAATCTCTGGCCTCGCGGGAAGCGATCTTCCTGGTCAACAACGTCCTCCTGATCGGCCTCGCGTTCGTCGTCTTCTACGGCACCTTCTTCCCGCTCATCGCCGAGGCGTTCACCGGTAATCGCTCCACTCTCGCCGCGCCTTGGTTCGACCAGTACGTGACGCCGCTGGCGATCCTGGTCGTGCTGTTCACCGGGATCGGACCCCTTTTGGCGTGGCGCCAGATCAGCGCCGGACGCGCGTTGCGGCTGTTCGGCCCGCCCGTGGCGTTCGCGGCCCTGGTCCTGGTTGCGCTGATCGCCTTCACCGACGCCGCCGACGAGCCGGGCGCGCTGATCATGTTCACGTTTGCGGCCTTCGCGCTTGCCGGCCTCGCCGGCGAGTTCGCGCGTGGGGCATCTGGGCAACGCGCGCTTTCGGGAGACCCGTGGGTGCTGTCATTGGGCCGGGTGGTTGTCAGGAACCGCCGCCGCTACGGCGGTTACGTCGTCCACGTCGGCGTGATCCTGGCGTTCGTCTCGATCGCCGCGTCGTCCAGCTTCCAGACGTCGGACGACATTCGCATGCTGCCGGGCGACTCGGCGACGGTGGACGACTACGAGATCACGTACGTGAAGCCGACCGCGTTTCGCGACCAGGAAGAAGACCGCCTCACCTTCGGCTCCGTCGTCGAGGTGCGCCGCGACGGCGAACTGGTCGACACCCTCACGCCGAGCCGCAACTACTACTCGTCGAGCTCGACCGGGACGGTGCGGAGCTTCTTCGAAGGGGAGGCGACATCGGAGGTCGGCCGCTCGGGCGGCGCCGGCGAGGACTTCTGGACCGCGATGCGGCCGGACCTGACCGAGCCCGCGATCGACGACTTCATCACCACCGCGGACACACGGATTGACGAGATCACCATTCCTGAGACGCTGCCCGATCCGAACACTCCGGGCGGTCTCGAGGCCATGCGCCGGATCGCCCAGCAGCGGGCTGAGCTCCAAGGCCTTGCGGTCACGAACCTTGAGCGCCGCTACGAGGACGGCCAGATCCCCGTCGATTTCCGCGTGAACGTCAACCCGCTCGTGATCTGGATCTGGGTGGGCGGCGCGATCGGCGTGATCGGCGGCCTGGTCGCGGTCTGGCCGACCGCTTCCGCCCGCCGGCGCCGGGTCTCGGACGTGTACGCGGCTCGCCTCGCGAAGGACCTCGGCCGCGCCTCGTAGCCTCCCCGGCCCATGGAGGTCGCTCTCATCGCGCTGTTCGTGATCGCCGCGGTCGCGCTCTTCGTCTCGGTCCCCTTACGCCCCGGCGCCAAGGGCGAGGAGGAGCGGATCGAGGATCCCGAGCGCGCCGAGCTGGAGGCACGCAAGGAGGCGAAATACCGGGAGATCCGTGACGCTGAGCTCGACCGCGAGCAGGGAAAGCTCTCACAGGCCGACTGGGCGCGAGCCGATGCGGACCTCAGGCGCGAGGCGATTGCGATCCTGAAGGAGATCGACGCGCTTCCGGAGCGGGGCGGTCGAAGCGACCCGAGCCTCTAGAATCGCCCGCGATGGAACAGATTCTCCAAGTGGTCCAGGTCTTCATTTCGATCATCCTGATCATCCTCGTCCTGCTTCATTCGGGCAAGGACGCGGGTCTCTCCGGCGCCTTCGGCATCGGCGGCGGCGGCGGGTCCTTCGGCGGCGGCTCGCTCGTCGAGCGGAACCTCGACCGCTGGACGATCTTCTTCGCGATCGTGTTCGCTCTGAACACGCTCATCCTCCTCAAGCTCTAGCGGGCCTTGGTCATGCCCGCGCTGACACGGCGGGCGGGGCTCATCGCAGCGCTCTTCGCCTTCGGCTTCGCGGGTTGCGGCGGGGACGACGACGAGGGAACGATCGCGGTTTCGAGCGCTGCGCCGGCTGGAGAGGGCGGAACGCTTATCTGGGCCGTCGCCGACCCGGTGTCGAGCACCGATCCGCTCGAGGCGACGACCCGCGCCGAGGAGATCCTGGTCCGCCAGGTGAACGAGCCCCTGACGGCCAGGCTCACGAGCCCGTTCGACACGGAGCGGCAGGTGGCGGGACTTGCAAAGTCCGCCCAGAGCTCGGCCGACGACACCATCTGGACTTTCCGCCTCCGCGACGGCGTTGTCTTTCAGGACCGCGAGACCCCATTCGACTCAGCCGCGGTCCAGGCCAACGCAACGCGCTGGTTGACGACCGCGACCGGCCGGGCGCTCCTCCCCGACCTCGTCTCGGTCGACGCTCCCAGCCCTGGGGAGGTCCGATTCGTCCTCGGCGCCCCCGACCCCGATTTCCCGGAGCGTCTCGCGATTCCCCAGCTCGGGATCGTCTCGCCCTCGGCGCTGGCGCCTTCGTCGGGCGAGGGCGCGATCGTCCGGCGTCCGGCGCTGACCGGCACCGGCGCCTTCGAGCTCCGCGACCGGGATGGCGAGCACGCCCTGCTCGCTCGGAACACCGCTTGGTGGGGCGCCTCGGTGAAGGTCGAGCTCGGACCGGCGCTCGATCAAATCGACCTGCGGACGACGGAGGAGTCGAGCCTTCGGCTGGCCATGCTGGACGCGGGCGAGGCCCAGCTGGCTGACGAGCTCGACTCGGACGAAGCCGATCAGGCCGCGGTCCGATCCCCTGCTCAGCATCCTGCCCAGCATCGCGGGAACGTCGCTCGGACTCGAGCGGTCCGTGCGGGGCGTGGATTCAGGCCGCGAGATCCCAGCGCTCTCGGCCGCCTGGCTCACCGGCCTGGGGACGACCGACTGATCAGTCGCCGGGCTTGGCCTCGGGCGGGGCGTAGCGGTGGTGGAGGTTCAGCGTGTTGCCGTCGGGGTCCGAGAAGAAGGCCTGGTGGCAGACCCCTGAGTCGATGATGTCCATCATGAACTCGACTCCCTGGGACTCCAACTCCTCCTTGCGCGCGGCGACGTCGTCGACGCGAAACGCGATCGGCAGGCTGTGCGGCTTGAACTCCATCCCGAACGCGTCCGTCTGCATCAGCGCGATCGTCAGGTTGCCGGTCTCGAACTCGCCGGCCGGCCGGTCGCCCCACTGCTTCGAGAACGGGAGCCCGAGGACGTTTCCGTAGAAGTCCTTCGCCTTCTCGTAGTCCTGAGTCGGAACACAGACGAAGTCGACGCCTTGCACCATTGGTTCGTCGGACATGTCGGCTCCTTTGGACGGGCTTGCCTATGAGTGCGGTTGAGAGGACTCGAACCTCCACGGCCTTATACAGGCCACAAGGCCCTCAACCTTGCGCGTCTACCAATTCCGCCACAACCGCTTGAGGGAGCGCCATTGTATTGACGCATCTCCGCGCGCCGGGGCGACGGGCAAGTCCGGTGCCCGAATTCCTCCAGCCCTTGACATCCGTCCGGAGGGGCGGCTATCTTACGAACATGTGTTCCCGTCTCACGCCCCAGAACCGCTAGGAGGAGCCGCGCCATGGATCTGACGAAGCGCCAGAAAGAAATCTTCGACTACATCCGCAAGTACGCGGCTAAGACCGGCTACCCGCCCACGGTGCGCGAGATCGGAAAGGCGGTGGGGCTCACGTCTTCCTCCACCGTCCACGCCCATCTGGCGAACCTCGAGAAGATCGGCCTGTTGCGCCGCGATCCGACCAAGCCGCGCGCGATCGAGCTCCTGGTGGAGAAGACGAAGCAGGCGCTGACCGGCAAGGGGCTGCCCATCGTCGGTGAGGTCGCCGCGGGCGAACCGCTCCTCGCCGAGGAGAACATCGAGGAATACCTCGAGCTGCCGGACATGATCGGCGGCGAGGAGGGGGACTACATCCTCAGGGTCAAGGGCGACTCGATGAAGGACGCGGGGATCCTTGCGGGCGACTACGTGGTCGTCAAGCAGACCGATGACGCTTCGAACGGCGAGATCGTGGTCGCGCTCCTGGAGCACGAGGCGACAGTCAAGCGCTTCTTCCGCGAGAAGGATCAGATCCGCCTTCAACCCGAGAACTCCGCGTACAAGCCGATCCGGACCCGCGAGGCAACGCTCCTCGGAAAGGTCGTCGGCGTCTTCAGGAGCGTGTGACGTGTCCGCCGTCGCGAGACAGGACAAGCAGCGCCTCTTCCTGGGCAACGACCGGCCACGCCGCTTCTCCCATCTCGAGGCCCGGCAGATGTTCGAGCCGGGCGCAGCAACGCTCGACGAGCGGGTTTCCGCGCTTTGGTCCGGCCTCGTAGATGAAGGCACTGCCGAGTGTCCGGTCTGCGCGCAGCGGATGCGCGCCACCGAGCCCTGCGCGGGCTGCGGCTCTGAGCTGAGCTAGCTAGCCCGCCGCGAGCTGGGCGATCGCTTCGTCGCGGTCCTTCAGGATTCGCAGGTCTTTGTGGAGCCCGGTCAGCTCGATCGTGCGATCGACGGTCGGGTTGTGGCCGACGAGCGCGAATCCGATGCCGGCGGCCAACGCTCGCTGCCTGGCGCCGAGGATCACTGCGATCGCCGTCGAGTCGAGGAAGGTGCAGCGCTTGACGTCGACAAGGATCGCCCGAGGTTCCTCGGCCAGCGCCGCCTCGGTAACGGCGATGCCCATGTCCTGCAACGCGGCATCGAAGTCTCCCTCGATCTGAATCGAGTAGAGGTCGTCATCGACCGGCTCCCCCCTGATGAGCCCGTTGGACATGCAACTCCTTTACCCCGGAATTGCCGGGTCTGACACACAGGCCACCGAGGCGTACCATGTGAAGGGCAGGCTGCGCAGTCGCGGGAGGTGACTCTCGAGGAAAGTCCGGACACCGTAGGGCACGACGGTCGGTAACGCCGACCCGGGGAAACCCGCGGGAAAGTGGAACAGAGACAGACCGCCGATGGCGCCCGACACGCGTGGGGCGTACAGGCAAGGGTGAAACGGTGCGGTAAGAGCGCACCAGCGTCGCGGTGACGCGGCGGCTGGCCAAACCCCGTCAGGTGCAAGCCCAAGCAGGATCGACGACCCGGCCCGGCGAGATCCAGGTAGGGCGCATAGATAGATGACAGCGCACGACAGAATCCGGCTTACAGGCCTGCTTCGGAAGAGCCCCGCTTCGGCGGGGCTCTTCTATTTCGTGGCGAGAAATGCGACTCGCGAAAGTCGCCGCTCGGCCGCGAGCCGCTCAACCATCGCAAGGAAATCCTGATACCTGGCGTTTGCCTCGGGGCCTTCGATCTCGTCGAGCTCTTTAGCGTGCCGGGCGCGGGCGCCGCGCCACGCACGCGCAATCGTTGCCATGTTCTCCGTCTTGTCCTCGGTCCGCACCTCGGAGAAGCCGGCGCCGTGGAGCATTCGCTCGTTGACGCCTTCGGGCGTCATCACGAACTCACCCATCCCAGCGCTCCTGACCGCCATCTCCTCCTGGCGGATGATTCCCGTGACCGTGATCGGGTCGGTGAAGAGGAGGCGGCCGCCGGGCTTCAGCACGCGATGCCACTCGCTCAGGACCCGCTCTCGCTCGTATAGGTGGTTGATGGAGTCGATCGACAGGACGGCATCGAAGATCTCGTCATCGGCCGGCAGTCGCTCACGTGCGTCTCCGCATACGAACCGCGCACGGTCGGCAAGCCCTTGCTCGGCAGCCGCCGCGTTGGCCGCGGCTACACCGTCTTCGTGGAGGTCGATGCCCATGACGCTGCAGCCGGATTCGCGAACCAGGAATAGCGCGGGTCCCCCCGAGCCACTCGCAATCTCCAGGACCTTGCTGGCGGGGCTGAGGTCGAGCCAGTCGATGAACTGTCGGTGCTCGTCGGCACTCAGCCAGGAGTTCTGTCCGATCTCCTCGCCGAACGCCTCGGCCCGGATCGCAGCGTTCACCTCATCGGCAAAGCCGCCGTACACGGCGTCGTAGAAGTCGCGCTCCTGCGCCTCAGCCATCGGCACCCGCGAAGAATGCCGAGAGCGCCTCGACTCCTTGGCGCTGGGTCTCGCCGCCCCCCAGGCCGCCGAGCGGTCCCGTTCCGTTCATCAGCATGAGCTTCAGCTTTACGCCGGAGGTCGTTCTGACATCGAGCTGAACCGCTGCCTTGTCCATCACCACGGCGGTGAGCTCGGCCCAACCGCCGCCCGCTCCTTCAGCCGAGGCGCGCTCGATATCCGCATGGGTCAGGGACATCGGCTCGTCCTTGGCGGCCAGTTTGCGGTCGAGGCCCTGGACGATCAAGCGCTCTGAGGTGGTGGCGAGCGCGACGGCTCGCCCCTTGAACATGCCGACCTGGCTGGCTATGCAGACGCCTCGTATGTCTTCGCCTTCGGACATGAGCGGCTCGACCGCAGCGCGAAGCTTTGTGGCCAGCTCATCCATGCGATCAGCGTAAACCCTGGCCGACATGTCGAAAGGCGCAGGACCGCTTGTCGAGCGGGGCGGGGCTATGGTTCCTGCGTGGCCGACACGCCCAAGACCGCCGACGACGTAAAGAAGATCGTCTCCGAGCAGGATGTTCGCTTCATCCGCCTCTGGTTCACGGACGTCCTGGGCCAGCTGAAGAGCTTTTCCATCAACTCGTCGGAGCTGGACGACGCGTTCGAGGGCGGGATGGGCTTCGACGGCTCATCGATCACCGGCTTCAACCCCATCGAGGAGTCCGACATGATCGCCATGCCGGATCCGTCGACCTTTGCGGTGCTGCCCTGGCGCCCCGAGCAGAATGCGACGGCGCGCATGTTCTGTGACGTCCAGGTCCCGGGCGGCGAGCCTTATGAGGGTGATCCGCGATGGATCATGCGTCGCGCGCTGGAGCGGGCCAAGGAGATGGGCTTCGAGGCCTACAACATCGGTCCCGAGCTCGAGTTCTTCTACTTCAAGGAAGCTCGTCCCGAGAGCGGCGTTCCGCAGGTGATGGATGAGGGCGGCTACTTCGACCTCACGACCCTTGATGCCGGCTCCGAGGTTCGCCGCGACACGATCCTGGCGCTCGAGCAGCTCGGCATCCACGTCGAGTACGCGCATCACGAGGTCGGGCCCTCACAGCACGAGGTCGACATGCGATACAAGGACGCGCTCCACATGGCCGACGACTGCATGACGTACCGCATCGTCGTCAAGGAGTACGCGATGAACCACGGCATGCACGCGACGTTCATGCCGAAGCCGCTCTCCGGCGAGAACGGCTCGGGCATGCACGTCCACCAGTCGCTCCAGGCAGACGGCAAGAACGCCTTCTTCGATCCGGACGACCAATTCTTCCTCTCCGACACCGCCAAGGCGTTCATCGCCGGGCAGCTCCGCCATGCGCGCGAGATCTCGCCGCTCTTCGCCCAATGGGTCAACTCCTACAAGCGGCTCGTCCCCGGGTATGAGGCGCCGGTCTATCTGGCCTGGTCGCGGCGCAACCGCTCAGCTCTCATCCGCGTACCGCTCTATCACCCGGGTAAGGAAGGCGCGACGCGCGCCGAGCTCCGCTGTCCCGATCCCGCTTGCAATCCGTACCTCTGCTTCGCCGGCATGCTCCACGCCGGCCTCGAGGGAATCGAGAAGGGCTATGAGCTGCCCGAGCCGATGGAGCAGAACCTCTACCACCTGACCCCCGAAGAGCGCGGCCAGCGCGGGATCGAACAGCTGCCCGAGAACCTCGGAGAGGCGATCGAGATCGCCGCCGAGTCCGAGCTGGTCCTGCGCGTCCTGGGGGAGCACACCTTCCAGCGCTTCGTCGAGATCAAGCGCGAAGAGTGGGAGGAGTACCGCGTCCAGGTCACTCCCTGGGAGATCGAGCGCTTCCTGCCGGTGCTCTAGCTTCTCAGGTGTTGCCCAGGTAGGACTCGTCCAGGACTGACTCGAGCGACTCGAGCGGTGCGCGCGTGAAGTCCTGTTCGGTTGACGAGTCGTCGCCTGAGAGCAGCGCTCGCTCCCACGTCAGGGCGCGAGCCACCTTCGCCACGCGGCATGCCAGCTGGAGCGTGTCCACGAGATCCCGATGGGACCCGAGTTCGGAAAAGGGGCCGAGGTAGGCGTCACGCAGGGCCTCCTCGGCATCCGGGCCCCAGTTGGACGCCATCCCGAGCGGCACGAGCGCGCTCGCGAAGGGGTGAGCGACCACGCTGTCTCCCCAGTCGTAGAAGCGCATCCCGCCTGTTGCGCCTGGCGAGCCGAGGACGTTCCAGGGGTGGAGATCGTTGTGGTCGAGGCTGGCGCCGCCGGGCCGCGATTCGAGTTCGGTGCACCACTCGGTGTACGTGCCGCGGAAGGCCTCGATGCGCTCGAGGCTCTCGCGATCGGCAGGGTCGGCCGACGTATCCGCGTAGCGCTGGCCGGCCTGCAGGGCCTCGTGGAAACGGGTCGGCATCGCGCCCGGTCTCATGTCGGCGATCCCGATCTCGAGCAGGTCGCCCACCCGCGGCGCGAGCGCGATCTGAAGCTCCGCATAGCGCTCCAGTGCCGCGCTCATGCCGGCAATCAGGTCGCTGCCTTCCGCTCGCTCGCCCAGCGAGCGCCCGCCGTCCGGAAGCAGCACCCACCCGCGCTCCTCGTCGACTGCGAGCGGCTCGAGGATCGCCTCCGGAGCGGCATCCGCGAGCAGCCAGTAGAGCGGCACCTCGAATGCGGTTTCGCCCCTCGGCTCCTTCAGCCAGACGGTGCCGTCGCGAGTCTCGGCGCGGAGCACCTCGCCCCAGGGCCGGGAGCGAAAGCTCTCGACCGGACCGGACCGCCTCCGTCCCGTCGCCGTGAGCGAGAGGTCGATCCATTGTTGAGCCGCGAGGAGATCGATCACACCTTCAGTCTTCCCGACTGCGCGCCCTCCGAAGCGCGCGGGCAGGCACTAGTCGAGTCGCTTCAAAGCCTCGGGCCGGCGCGCCGTCTCTTTGCCCGACTTGTCGCTTCGGATGAGGTAGCGCGGCTGGTCTTTAGACGCCGCGACCACTTGGCCGGCCACCTCGGTGCGCTCGGTGAGGCGCTTTCGCACGCGCCCGGTCACGGTGTGGCCCCGGAAATTCCACTCCACGCGGTCGCCACGCCTGAATCTCTCCGTCATCTCGGTCCTCTCGTAGGAAGCGTCTGGCACTGACAACCCCGCTGCAGCCCGTCGTGCCCCCGGCTATCGTCGCGGCATGAGCCAGCTTCACGTGCTTCGCGTCTTCACCACTCCGTCAGGCGAACGTGGGAACGAGCTCGGAATCTTCCTTCAGGGTCATGAGGTGCCCGAAGCACGACGCCTGGCTGTTGCCGCGGACCTCGGGTTCGCAGAGACCGTGTTCGTCGATGACGCAGAGCGCGCCGAGATGCGGATCTTCGCGCCGGAGGTGGAGATGCCATTCGCCGGTCATCCAAGCGTCGGGACGGCGTGGCTCCTGCGCGAGGAGGCGGGCGAGGTGGCGGTCCTCCGTCCCCCGGCCGGCGACCTGCGGGTGCGCTACGAGGCGGAGATCGTGTGGGTTGCCGCGCGGGCGGAATGGTCGCCGCCCTTCGCATACTTCGAGCGTCCGAGCGTCGCCGACGTCGATGCGCTGACGGGTGCGCCGGGAGGGGAGGGCTGGGCGTACTGCTGGGCCTGGGAGGACGAAGAGGCGGGCCGCATCCGCGCACGGTCGTTCGTCGCCGAGGCCGGCATCGCCGAGGACGAAGCGACAGGCTCTGCGGCGCTGGCGCTTTGCGCGCAACTCGGAAGGCCGATCCAGATCCGTCAAGGCCGAGGCTCTGAGATCTTCGCCCGGCCCCTGGACGAGGGCTTCACCGAGGTGGGTGGGCGCTGCGTCGCCGACGAGGTGCGGGACTATCCGATCGTCGACAAGAGATAGGCGAGGGCGAAGCCGAACACCGTCATGAGCCCCGCTCCGCGGCCTCCCCGGGAGTGGGCATTGGGGAGCATCTCGATCGCGAGCATTGCCAGGACGCCGCCGGCCGCAAATGCCTGGACGATCGCGACCGCTTCGTCGCCTGCATCGGCAAGCACCTGGTAGCCGATCGCCGAAGAGGCCGCGCAGATCAGCGCCACGCCGGACCAAAGCATGAAGATTCGCCCCCTCGATACCCCTGAGGTGCGCATGTCGCTTGCGCCGCCGATCCCCTCCGGCAGGTTCGAAAGGAAGATCGCGGCCAGCACCGGCACGCCGATGCCGCTGCCCGCAATGAGGGTCGAGCCGAGCACCGCTGTCTCCGGCACGCCGTCCAGCAATGCGCCCAGGAGCAGCGTCTTTCCGCTCTCGTCCTGCTCGGGCATCTCGCGTCCGTGCATGCCGCTCTCGGCGCGTGGCGAGACGAGGATGTCGCCGACATAGAAGACGAGCGCGCCCGCCGCGAGCCCGAAAGTGAGCGCGTCGGCGCCGCCGAGCGCGTAGGCCTCCTCGGTGAGCTCGAAAGAGATCGCACTGATGAGGGTCCCTCCGCCGAACCCGAGTATCAGGCCCGTGATCTTCTTCGGCGGGCACGCCGTCATGGCGATTACGGCGCCGATGATGAGCGACGAACTGGCGAGAAGGCCCCACAGAAATGCCTCGGACACGAGGCGTAGTATCCCGACTGGAGCCCGGAAGGCTCTCCGTGCCGGTCCAGGCGTCCACCGGGCCCTTACAGGCGTAAAGGCGCGGGCAGACGCTGCCGATGGAGAGCGTGATGGCGGTACCGGTCTATGGCGGTGAGTTCTCCGGGCGGGAGGCATCGCGCCTGCTTTGGCGCGCGGGCTTCGGCCCAAAGCCGGGCGAGGCCAAGGAGCTCGCCAAGAAGGGGCTCTCCAAGGCCGTCAATTCTCTCCTCGACCCGCCCAAGGCCAAGCTCATCGGGCCCGAGCCCCACGACGGCGACGGGAACTTCGCGCCGAACGACCTGTACGGCCACGACGTCATGTGGTGGCTCGACAAAATGGTGCGGTCCAACCAGCCGCTGGTCGAGCGGATGGCGCTCAACTGGCACGACTGGTTCGCGACAGGCGACGTCGGCTCGACGAAGATCTCGATCGGCCAGATCACCATGTTCCGGAAGAAGGCGTTCGAGAGCTTCGACAAGCTGATCGAGGACGTCACCACCGATCCGGCGATGCTGATCTGGCTGTCGGGCATCTACAACAACAAGTGGGACCCGAACGAGAACTACGGGCGGGAGCTGATGGAGCTCTTCACCCTCGGCGCATCAGACCCTGAGACGGGCTACCCGTATTCCGAGGACGACGTTCGCGAACAGGCGCGGGCGCTCACGGGGTGGCGCGCGAGCTGGATCGACGATGTCGGCTACAAGAACTTCCGCTTCGACACGGAGTACCACGACAGCGGCACCAAGACGATCTTCGGCCAGACGGGCAAGTTCGACTGGAAGGACTCGTGCCGGCTATGCCTCGAACACGAGGCGCATGCGCCGTATCTGGTCGGGAAGCTTTGGAGCTACTTCATCCCGACCCCGCCGGACGCGGCGACGCGCGCGGAGCTCGAGACGATGTACAGGTCGAACTTGAAGATCAAGCCTCTCCTCAAGGCGATCCTGAAGCACCCTGACCTCTACGAGGGCAACTCGATGGTGAAGCCGCCCATCGTCCAGATCGCCGGCATGCTTCGAGCCCGCAAGCTTCCGATCCGCGAGGACAGCTGGTCTTGGATCTCCGACATGGCTGGGCAGCGCCCGTTCCGCCCGCCGAACGTCTCGGGCTGGGATGAGGAGCGCTGGCTGGACACCTCGACCTACCGCGGGCGCTGGTACGCCGTGACCACAATCACCCGCAAGGACCAGCTCGAGGGGGACTATTCGAAGGACGAGACCGCCGAGGAGGCGATCGACAAGGCGCTCCGCTACTGGGGCAGTCCCTTGATCGATCAGGCAACCGTCGACGGGCTACACGACTTCTGTGTGTCCGTCGAAGGCGCCATCGAGGCTGACTGGCAGGAGGACGACTATCGCCGTCTTCGCCAGAACGCACTGCGCGTGATGATCGCGATGTCCCCGGAAATGCAGACGAGCTGAGGAGAACGATGGCCTGCAATCACTGCAATGAGTTCTCCCGCGCGCACCTGCTTCGCGGCGCGGCCGCTGAGGCGGGGAGGGGCCTTCCGAGCATCGAGCCCGGCATGCCGGTCCCGGCCGGCACCGGCCTGTCGCGACGGTCCTTCATGCTTCGTGCCGGCCTGGGGATGATGTCCGTGTACGGCGCCTCGCGACTCGGCTTCGCCGACCTTCAGGCCGGCATTGCGAACGCGCAGGGGAGCGCGGCGCCGATCATCGTCGCGGTATTCATGGATGGGGGCACCGACTCGCTCTCGGTGCTCGCACCGGTGACCGACTCGAACTACCGTGCGTGGCGCCCCGATCTGCGTTTGAACGAGGGTGAGGGGGAGACCTTCGGCGAGGACGACCGCCTCATGTGGCACCCTCGCGCGTCGGCGCTCCACGGCCTCCACCAGGCCGGGAAGCTCTCCGTGATGCCGACCATCGGCTACACCGACCCCGACCAGTCGCACTTCACCTCCCGCCACTACTGGGAGGTCGGTGAGCTCGATGCAAACGAGCGCACCGGCTGGCTGGGCCGCCTGATCGACGTGATCGGCGTCGACGACAATCCCATCCAGGGCCTCTCTTTGGACGGCTGGCTCCTGCCCTCGCTCGCGAGCGCGTCCAAGCCCGTCGCAGCTATCGACGGCTCTAACTACGACCTCTGGGCGCCGGGGGTCTGGGAGCCCGTCGACGAGATCATGTTCGAACACGTGCAGGCGATGGGACAGACCGGCGGGGCGAGCCCGGACCTCGGTCGCAGGGCCGCTGGGCGCGCCGCTGATCAGTCGATCGAGCTTCGCGGAACGCTGAACGGCTTCGGCGAGGTAGCGGTGCCGTCCGCGTATCCGGACGACGACCACTGGTTCTGCCAGAACATGTCGTCGCTCGCGGCCATGATCGACGCCGACCTGCCGATTCGCTGCGTATCTGTCTCCGCGCCGGGCAGCTACGACACGCACGACAACCAGGAGTCGAGCTTCGGCGACGACATCGGGATCACCTTCGACACGCTCGGCGCCTTCCAGGCAGACCTCGAGGCGCGGGGCCTTGCCGACCGCGTCGTCACGCTGGTCTACTCCGAGTTCGGCCGCCGGCCCGAGCAGAACGCGTCGGGCACCGACCACGGCGCCGCCGGCGCCGCCTTCGTCATGGGAACCAAGGTCCAGGGCGACATGGTCGGCGAGTGGCAGGGCCTCGGCCCCGACGCGCTCGATGACGACGACAACATCAAGCACACGGTTGACTTTCGCGCGGTCTACTGCTCGCTCCTCGAGCAATGGTTCGACGTCGACGCCGCTCAGATCATTCCGGGCGCATCCAGCTTCACACGTCCCCAGCTCATCGCGCCATGACCCAACGGCTGGCGGCGGGGGCGCTCTCCGCGGCACTGTGCCTGGCCTCGGGCTGGTCTGTTGCCGGGTCGGCGACTGCGGGGGGTGGGCCCACGACCATCGGAATCCGCAACGGCGTTTCCGAGTTCTCGTTCTTCCTGACCCGCACCAAGGTCAAGCCGGGCCCGGCGCTCATCCAGTACCGAAACACAGGGGAAGATCCTCACGACGTGAGGCTTCAGCGCAGGGGGTCAGACGCCGTGATCGAACTGCCCGAGACGCTGCCCGGCGAGGTCAACACGTTCCCCGACCTGAAGCTCAAGGCCGACTCCAGGTACATCCTCTGGTGCTCGCTCGACGGCCACCGTGAGGCGGGAATGAAAGCCGACCTGAAGGTGAAGAAGAAGCGCTAGCGCCCGGCGATTTTCCGCAGGCGCTTGCCGGCGGCGGTCTTCGCGTTCGTTGCGGCCATCATTGCCTTCTCGCCCGGTGAGCCGAGCGGTGGAAGGACGCCCATCTGACGCGCCATCTCCATCCCGTTCGTGTAAGCGAAGTTCTCCTGGATGAGGCCGTCCGTAATCGTGAGGAGGTCGAGACCTTCGATCTCGACATGCGCGCCGGTAGGGGCGATGTTCTGGAACCTTCCCTCGCCGTTGAAGTTTCCGGTGGCGCACCAGCGAACGGCGGCCTTGTCCCCGTAGGCGACCATGTCCGTCACCGACATCGAGAAGTCGGGAATGGCACGGAACATCTCGGTGAAGAAGCGCTTGACTCCGTCGGGAGCGACCAGGTCCTCCATCCCGTAGAAGTGGTCGATGCCGCCGTTGGCCCATTGCTCGGTCATCGCGTTGACGTCGCGCGCGGCGATCGCCTCGAAGTAGGCGTTCGCGACTTGCTTCGCGCTCCTCTTCTTTTCGGCGGCCATTGGTTTGAGACTACCCGGGATCGCCAAGCAGGGACGCGAGCTCACCAGGGTCCGTGACGGGCGCGCGGCATGCGAATCCCTCGCAGACATATGCGGCCGGCCGGCCGTCGACCTGATGGCGCTCGGCCATCAACGGCGGCTCGTCGGTGCCTTCGGGTCCGCCTGCCAGGACGACGTGCGGACGGAGCTCCGAGCGGACCACCTCTGCGAGCTCGTCCAGGTCACCGCCCACCAGGGCGATCTCCTGGACCTCGGCGAGGTCGAAATCGATCGCGCGGAGTAAGTGCGCGACGGCCTGCGGGTGGCGCTCGGCGACTCGGCCGATGAGCCTGAAAACCGAGTGGGCATGGCCGGCGTAGGAGTGCTCTCCGGTAAGCGCAGCCAGGCGGAGCAACCCATAGGCGGCAGACGAGCTGCCGGACGGGATCGGGTGGTCGTCGATGTCCTTGCGGCGCACGATCAGCTCCTCGCCGTCGGCGGCGGTGGTGAAAAAGCCCCCGCGATCGGAGTCGGCAAAGCGCGCGATCATCGCGTCCGCCGTCTCGCGAGCCGCGGTGAACCACCGCTCCTCGAACGTCGACTCATAAAGGACCAGGAAGGCCTCGAGAACGTAAGCGTGGTCCTCGAGGTAGCCGAGGATCTTGCCTTCGCCGTCCTTCCAGGTGCGCAGGAGGCGGCCGTTCCGGTCGCGCAGGCCTTCCCAGAGGAACGCTGCCGCGGTCCTGGCGGCGGCTACGAAGTCGGGGCGCCCGAGGACGGCGCCGGCATCGGCCAGGGCAGCGATCGCGAGCGCGTTCCACGAGGTGATCCGCTTGTCGTCGAGCCCTGGCCAGACGCGCTTCGCGCGGTGCTCATAAAGCGCGGTTCTCGCGGCTTCGATCCCCCGGGGAGCGGGCGCCTCCGCGCCGTTCGCGAGGTGGAGGATGTTCCGGCCCTCGAAGTTCCCCCCGGCGCTCACCCCCCAGTAGGCGACCAGGTCGTCTGCCTCGCCGTCCAATCCGGCGGCGCCCAGCACTCCGCGCAGTTCGTCTTCGGTCCAGACGTAGAAGAGCCCTTCGACGCCCTCGGAGTCCGCGTCGAGCGCCGAGTAGAAGCCGCCCTCCGGACCGCGCATCTCGCGGAGCATCCACTCGAGCGTTCGCTCGCACGTCTCGCGCCAGCGCTCGTGGCCGAGCGCCTGGAAGCCGTGCAGGTAGGCGCGAGCGAGGAGCGCGTTGTCGTAGAGCATCTTCTCGAAATGCGGCACGAGCCAGTGCGCGTCGACCGAGTAGCGGGCAAAGCCGCCGCCGACCTGATCGAAGATGCCGCCGGCGAGCATTCCGTCCAGCGCGTGGCCCGAGACTTCGCGCTCGCCACGCGCGAGGAGAAACTCGACCGCTGAGGCGGGCGGAAACTTGGGAGCCCCTCCGAATCCGCCGTTCAAAGGATCGGCGTCCGCGACAAGGAGGCGCTGCGCCTCGTCGAGGATGGCGGGGGAGACCCCTTCGGCCGCCTCTTCGATCAGCCCCGGAGCCGCGAGCCGCTCCCGGATGCGCTCCGGCCTGCTGTGCGATCTCGGCCCGCTTTCCGCCCCACGACGCGACCACCGCCTCCATGACCATGCGAAAGCTCGGCATGCCCTGTCGCGGCTCGGGCGGGTAGTAGGTACCGCAGTAAAAGGGCGAGGTGCCGGTGTCGAGAAACGCTGTCAGAGGCCAGCCGCCGTGTCCGGTCATTGCCTGGACCGCCTCCATGTAGATGGCGTCGACGTCGGGCCGCTCCTCGCGGTCGACCTTGATGCAGACGAAGTGCTCGTTCATGTACGCCGCGGTCTCGTCGTCCTCGAACGACTCGCGCTCCATGACGTGGCACCAGTGGCACGACGAGTAGCCGATCGACAGCAGGATCGGGCGGTCCTCG
This sequence comes from uncultured bacterium, assembly GCA_963772035.1. Taxonomy (GTDB): domain Bacteria; phylum Actinomycetota; class Thermoleophilia; order Solirubrobacterales; family 70-9; genus JALZKA01. The sequence goes on along the minus strand of CAVYVT010000007.1, from coordinate 38,799 downwards.
GCTTTAGCGAGCTCCAGCGCTTCGGATCCCCACGGATGCCAGTCCACCGGGTTCTCGGCATGCTGGAGGAGGTAGGGGCTCGACTCTTCGGCCAGTTTGTTGGGCATCAAAGCCAGCCTAGGGGAAGTGCGTATCTCATTACCGGATGAGGTAGAGCGCGCGAATTCGGCGGCGATTCCTACCGCGTTTCGGTGAGGGAGGTACCCGGTTTGGCGGCTGACGGACGAATGTCCTGTCGTTGCCCCCCGGAAGCTTCTGTACGTTGAAAACTCGATGGAATCAGGTGGTATGTGGGGGTCTGGTGGGGGAGACCGGCCTGCGAGAAGTCTGTTCGGCCTGCCTTCCGCACACGATATGTCGCGGGTCGATGACGGTACCGATCTTGCGCACCGCGCGAGCGAGGAGCTGCGGGCGGCAGCCGATCTGATGTCGGACGCGCAGCGAGTCGCCAATTTCGGCAGCTGGGAATGGCGGCTGGCCGAAGACGAGGTCTACTGGTCCGAGCAGCTCTACCGGATCTTCGGTATCGAGCGAAAGGAGGACCCGCACCCGTTCCGAGAGACCTTCGCCACGTACCTCGAGCGCGTCCATCCCGATGAGCAGCTCGAGGTTCGTCGAAAGATCGAAGCCGCGCTCAGCGACACGATCCCCTTCCGCTTCGAGCACCGCGTCGTCCGGCCCAACGGAGAGATCCGCAGCGTCCGCTGCCAGGGCGAGCCGGTCATGAACCCGGCGACGCGCGAGATGGAGCGGATCGTCGGTGTGTGCCAGGACGTCACGGAGATCGTCGAGATAGAGGCGGCCCGCGTGGAGGCGGACGCTCGCTTCCGGAGCGCTTTCGAGAACGCGCCGATCGGGATCGCCCTGGTCGATTTCAGCGAGGGCGCGGACGGGCGCCTGACAGAGGTGAACCGGGCCCTCTGCGATCTCACCAGCCGAGGCAGCGGCGAGCTCCTTGGCTCCAAGCTGACCGGCCTGTGCCTGTCGGAGGACGCGGCGATCGACGAGGCTCAGCGCGAGCGGCTGGTCGCAGGAGAGATCGAGCGCTTCACCGTGGAGAAGCGGGCGCTGCTTACCGACGACAGGCTGGTCTGGTTCGAGCTCAGCGTCTCGACCGATCCCGAACGATGGCGGGCCCCGGAGCGCCGGCATCGTCCAGGTCCAGGACGTGACCGAGCGAAAGCGCTTCGAGGAGCAGCTCCGCTACATCGCCGACCACGACTCGCTCACCGGCCTCATGAACCGCAGGCGCTTCCGCGAGGAGCTCGACTCGCAGCTCGCGCTCCGGCGCCGCTACGGCGGTGTTGGCGCGCTGCTCCTTATCGACATGGATCGCCTCAAGGCCGTGAACGACAGTCGCGGCCACGGCGCCGGGGACGTTGCGCTCCGTCGCGTGGCCGAGGCGATGCGGGGCAGGTTCCGCTCGACGGACGTCCTCGCGCGACTCGCCGGCGACGAGTTCGCCGTCCTCCTTCCGAGCGCCGAGAGCCATGAGGCGATGGCGCTGGCAGACGCCCTGATCGCCCGCATCGCCGCTGACGAAGTTGCCTCATGGGGAGTGTCCGTATCCGTCGGCGTTGCGACCTTTGGCGGCGACGACACCCGGACGACCGAAGATCTGATGGCTGCGGCCGATGCCGCCATGTATCGCGCGAAGCAGCGAGGCGGCGCAGTGGCAGTCACCGCAGAGACGCCGCCCGTAGGGTTCCCGCACTCCAGGACCGGGGAGGCGCAGGGCCCGCCGCCGCCGCGGCGCAGCCTTGTCTCGGATCAGAGACCGGCGCCACGGCTCGTCCGCGAGCCTTCGCTGTCGGATCGCGTCCAGGCGGCGCTCGACGCCGACGAACTGCTCGTCTACGGCCAGCCCGTCATCGACCTTCGCAGCGGCCGGGTGGCTCACCACGAGCTCCTGGTTCGCATGCGAGACGAGTCAGGAAAGGTGCTCTCGGCGTCGGCCTTCCTCGGCGCCGCCGCGCAAACGCAGGGGATGTGCGCGGCTATCGACAACTGGGTCGTCGACCACGCTCTGTCGATGCTCTCGAACGGCTCTCGGGGTGCTCGCTTCCAGGTGAACCTCTCCGGCGAGACGCTTGCCGACCAGCGAGGCCTCGACGGCCTCGTCTTGCGCGTGGCGAATGCCGGCGTGGACGAGGGATCCATCGGCTTCGAGATCGGCGAGAGCTCGATTCGCCTTGACGTGGACCGCGCAACCGCGACCCTCGACCGTCTGGCCGAGGCCGGGTGCCCGCTGGTGTTGGACGGCTTCAGCGCGGGGTTCGGCTCATTCGAGTATCTCCAGCGTCTGCCCGTGCGCCAGATCAAGATCGACGGTGTGGTCGTCCGGTCTCTGCTGGAGGAGCCGGATTACTCGACCATCCGGGCGATCGTCCGGCTTGCTCAGGGGACTTCCAAGACGACGGTCGCGAAACTGGTCGAGTCCTCGAGCGTCCTGCCGCTCCTTCGCATGCACGGAGTCGACATGGCGCAGGGCTACGAGGTCGGCGAGCCCGTTCCGCTCGCGAGCTAGGCCGCTGCGCCGTCGAGCTTTCGCCAAGCGCGAGCGAGCGCTTGGAGGTCTGCGTCGGAGAGCCTCTCCAGGAATCCGTTGCGCACGCCGTCGAGATGGGCGGGCCGGGCCTTTTGGAGCTTCGCGCGGCCCGACCGCGTGATCTCGGCGTAGAGGCCGCGCGCATCGTCCTCGCACGGCGTCCTCTCGACCCATCCCTGACGGACGAGGCGGTCCACAAGCCGTGTCAGCCCGCTGCGGCTGAGGAGCAGCTGGTCGGCGACCTCGCCCATGCGCGCCCTGCCGCCGTCGGAGTCGGCGAGGACCATCAGGACTTCGTACGAGGAGAGCGGGAGGGAATGATCCCGTTCCAGCTGGGCATCCAGGGTCACGACGAGATCGCGATGCGCGCGCAGCATGCCCTTCCAGGCTGCGACCTCGTCCTCGGACAGTCTGTCCTCTCCCTGACGCGTGCGCTTCACGCAAAAGAGACTAGCGCAATCTAGTTGCACGTACAACTACTGTGTGTTATAGTTGCGCATGCAAATACAGAAAACGAGTCCCGAAAGGACCAGCCATGAAGCTCGACGGAGTCCACCACATCACCGCCATTACCGCCAACGCACAGCAGAACGTCGACTTCTACGCCGGCACTCTGGGCCTCCGCATGGTCAAGAAGACCGTGAACCAGGACCAACCGAGCGTCTATCACCTCTTCTACGCGGACGAAGAGGGGACCCCGGGCGCCGACATGACCTTCTTCGAGTTCCCGGATGCCGCCCAGGGCCGTCCCGGTCAGGGCATGGTCCACCGCATCCTCTGGCGCGTCGGCTCCGAGGACGCACTCAAATTCTGGGAGGAGCGCCTGACGGCGGCGGGGTCAGACCCCTCACGAACCGCTGACGCACTCCGTTTCCACGACCCCGAGGGCCTCGAGCACGAGCTCGTCGTCTCGACCGTCGAGGACCAGCCGCTGATCGCCGACCACCCCGAAGTGCCGGCCGAGCACGCGCTCCAGGGCTTCGAGGGCGCGCGGGCGTTCACGTCCGACGTTGAACGAAGCCGCTCCCTCCTGGAGGAGAACCTCGGCTTCGAGCCCGCCGACGACGGCTGGGAGATCCGCGGCAAGCGCCGGGGTGGCACCTGGGCCTACGACGAGGCCCCTGCCGACCGCGGCATCCAGGGCGCCGGCACCGTCCACCACATCGCGTGGGCGTCCGAGACCGCCGAGCACGAAGGCTGGCGCCAGCGCGCGATCGACGGCGGAGCACATCCAACGCCGGTGATCGACCGCTTCTGGTTCGAGTCGATCTACTTCCGCGAGCCGAGCGGCGTGCTGTTCGAAATCGCGACCATGGATCCGGGCTTCTCGGTCGACGAGGACCCTGAGCATCTCGGCGAGGCGCTCATCCTGCCGCCGTTCCTCGAGGACAGGCGCGAGGAGATCGAGCGGGTTCTGACGCCCGTGACGAACCCGCGCGCAGCCCGCTCGTCCGGGTGAGCCAGCTCGTCCACAGAGTCCGCGAGGCCGAGGGCAACCCACAGGGCGCCCTCGTCCTCAACCACGGGCGTGGCGCCGACGAGAACGACCTCTTCGGCCTACTCGACGAACTCGATCCAGACCGCCGGCTCGTTGGAGTCACGACCGGTGCCCCGCTCACGAACGTGCCGCCCGGCGGGCGGCACTGGTATCTCGTGCCGCGCGTCGGCTATCCGGACCCGGAAACCTTCGCCGCGTCTTACCAGGCGCTCACCGGGTTCCTCGACGGCTTTCTCGCCGAGCGCGGCCTCGACTGGGACCGCACCGTCATCGGCGGCTTCTCGATGGGCTCGGTCATGTCATACGCGGTGAGCCTGGGGGAGGGGCGCCCGACCCCCGCGGGCCTCATCGTGTGGAGCGGGTTCGTTCCGACCGTGGAGGGCTGGTCGCCGCAGCTTGACGGCCGCGAGGGCTTGGACGTCTTCATCCATCACGGCGCAAACGACCCGATCATCTCCGTCGACTTCGCGCGGAAGGCGCGTGAGTTCCTTGGGTCAGGCGGGATCGAGCCCGAGTACGTGGAGACGGACGCCGGTCACTGGCTGCCGCCCGAGGCCGTCGAGCCGGCCAAGCGGCTGGTCGCCGCGATCGATTCGGATCGAACGGGACGCTCGGGCGCGTAGGGCAGAGTCTTCGGAATCGCAAACGCTGCGAGGAACGCCAGCACCATGACGCCGGCTGACAGTGCGAAGGCGAGCTCGAATCCTTGAGCGGACGGGTAGCCGGTTGAGGCGACCACAGACGCGGCGACGATCGTCGCGGCGATCTGACCGCCGAGCGACCCGCCGATCGTTCGCATGATCGTGTTGATGCCGGTGGCCACGCCGGTCTTCGACGGGTGCACCGCCTCGACGACGAGGTTGGCCATGGACGCGAAGGAGAAGCCGATCCCAAGGCCGAGGATCGCGCTGGAGGCGTAGATCCACGCGCGAGTCTCGTGGAAGGCAGCCAGGATCGCGAAGCTGACGACGATCAGTGCGGTGCCGATCATCAGCGGCGTGCGCGAACCGACGCGGCTGCCGAGCCAACCGGCGAGGGGGCCGGCGAAGAGCATGATCGCGGCCGAGGGTGCCATGAAGAGGCCGGCTTCGGTCACGGTCGCGCCAAAGCCGACGCCGCTCTCAGGAGGTAGCTGAACCAAGAGCGGGATGAGAATGAACGAGCCGAACATCCCAAACCCGACGAGTAGTGCCGTTGCGTTCGTCGTGAACACGGCTCGCTCGCGCATCATCGAGATATCGACGAGCGGCTGCGGCTGCTTTTGCTCGTAGCGGACCCACGCCACAGCAGCGATGAGGGATGCGGCGAACAAGCCAATGATCCGCGGGTCACTCCAGCCCCAGGAGTTGGCCTCGCTCACGCCGACGAGAAGGCAGACCAGCGTGGTGGACAGGAGCGCCGCCCCGCCCCAATCGATCTTCGCGGGGCTCTTGATGGGCGATTCCGGGATGAAGAGGAACGTCATGACGATCGCGATCAGGATCGCGGGAAGAGCGAACCAGAAGATCCACTCGTAGGCGACGTTGTCGACGATCAGGCCCGACAGGACGAGGCCCGCGCCGCCTCCGATGCCGAAGGTCGCGCTGATCAGGCCGATTCCCATGCCGACCTTCTCGGCCGGAAACTCGTCGCGGATGATCCCGAACGAGAGGGGGAAGACCGCGGCGGCGGATCCCTGGATCGCCCGGCCGGCGATCAGCACCTCGATCGAGTGCGAGAGCGCGCATACGAGCGAGCCCGCGGCGAACAGGGACAAGCAGATCACGAGCATCCGCTCCTTGCCGAACATGTCGCCGAGCCGTCCGATGATCGGGGTGGAGACCGAGGCGGTGAGGAGAAAGCCGGTCAGGACGAAGGTCACCGTCGTCGAGGACGCGCCGAGGTCTTCCTGGATCGCGGGGAGCGCGGGCGCGACCATCGTCTGCTGGAGGGCGAAGGCGAGCGCGGCGATGACGAGTACAGCAAGTGTGCGGCCGTAGTGCTGGCGGTCTGAGTCGAGAAGAGCGGCGTTCATCTAGAGCTCCTCGATCGCTCCCGCGAGCCGGCGGAGAATGTGCTCGGCCTGCTCGCGCTCGGTTTCGCTCAGCATCGAGAAGACCTGTCGCTGCTTTTCGGCGATGACCTTTCGCTTCTCGTTCATCAGCTTCTGACCGGCCGGGGTGAGGCTCACCATGACCTGTCGGCGGTCGGTCTCCGAAGCCACGCGTCGGACGATTCCCTCGCGCTCGAGGGTCGCGAGCATGCGGGTAGCTGTGGGAGCCGCGACACCTCCCGCGAGCGCGACGTCGCCGACGGTCAGCTCCCGGTCATCGCTCAGCGCTGCGATCAGCTGGTACTGGGAGAGGGTGAGGGCTCCGGGGCCGGCGTCGCGCGCCGCACGGCCGCGAGCGCGCCTGACGGACTCGAAGAACTCGTTCCAAGCGGAGGCGAAGCCCGAGATGTCGGTGGAGTCCTTCGTCGTGAGCTTTTGCGGCGGCACGCTTCGAAGGTAGCAAACCGTTAGCTAGCTACAGACTTTCTGTGACGAGGCTCACAGGACTGGTTCCGTCCGGGACGCGTGCGAACGTGTGTTCGTGCGCTGGAACAACCTCGAAATGAGTGCTCAACCGCAAACCTCGTTTGCGGGACTGGGCGAAGGAGTGACCCGCACGTTCGACGCGCCGGAGGCGCTCGGGATCAATTTCCACGAGGTCCAGGCGAAGTCGGCGATCAACGCGGTACCCGAGCGATCCCGGATGCCGTTTCGCTGGACGATCAATCCATATCGAGGCTGTACTCATGCCTGCAAATACTGCTTCGCCCGCCCAACGCATACGTATCTCGACCTCAACGCGGGCCGCGACTTCGAGCGCGAGATCGTCGTCAAGGTCAACGTGCCCGAGCTGGTCCGGGCCGAGCTCGGCAAGGCGCGCTGGCGCGGCGAGCACGTCGCGCTCGGGACCAACACGGACCCGTACCAGTGGGTTGAGTCGCGATACAGGTTGATGCCGGGGATCTGGGAGGCGATGCGGGACTTCTCCAACCCGTGCTCCGTCCTGACGAAGTCGCCGCTGCTTTTGCGCGACATCGCGATCTTCAAGCAGATCTCTGCTCGCACCGAGTTCGTGGCGAACCTGTCGGTGCCGACCCTCGACGAGAAGGCATGGCGTGCGAGCGAGCCGCACACGCCTCATCCGAAGACGCGCCTCGCCGCGGTCGGCGAGCTCAACCGCGCCGGCATCGCGACGGGGATCCTGATCGCTCCGCTGATGCCTGGCATCAACGACAACCCGCGCCAGGTCGAGAAGATCCTCGAGGTCGCCGGCGAGATGGGAGCGACCAACGTCGGCGGCATCGGTCTCCACTTGCGCGGAGAGGTGAAGAGCCTCTTCATGGACTGGCTTCGCCAGTACCGCCCCGACCTGGTCCCTCGCTACGAGCGCCTCTACGGCCGAGGCCGGGGTGCGTACTTGCCGAAGAAGGAGCGAGACCGCCTAGCGAAGCTGGCGAGGGGCAAGAACCCGCCGAGGCGATTCCTGCGGGAGCGGCCGGAGACTCCAGAGCCTCCAGAGGCAGAGCAACCCGCTCTCTTCTAGCGCTCCGGGGAGCCTGTCGTCAGTCAGCCAATCCGCCCGCCGAATGGACCTTCGGAATCGATGGCTTCATCCGGGACCTGGACCCGCTCCTCATAGAACTCGATGGTTTCCGCCTCGTAGTGACCGCAGAGATTGCCCCCTTCTCGGGACCAGAGGAACGCCAATCGTGGATTTCGAAAAAGAGTGCCGGTCAGGTAGCCCAACACCTCGTCGAGAAAGGCCGCTCGAGTCGAATCCTTTTGACGCAGGGCCTGGGTCCGCTGGTAGACCGCTTGCTCGAACATGGAGAAGACCCGGATCGCTGCGGAGCGTTCCTGAATGAGCAATTGCTGTCGTCGGCTTTCGTCCATTGTTCCGGCCGCCGCACGCACGGAAGCTGACAAAGCCGTGTAGCTCTCCGGGAGCTCGAAGAGGTGGCTTACCTCGGGATGCGCAAGTCGCAGCGCCGAGAGTTCGTTGAACTCGTCGTACACCTCGCGATAGATCGAACGTGCCGAGACGTCTCGTGTTGTGCGAAGCGAAACACGAACCGCGTACAAGGACGCGCAGAATGCGAGGCCCGCGAATACCGCTTCAGCGCTCACGCGGCGAAGGCTTTGAGTGACCGAGTCACAGAGCGACCCTAATGGGGGTGGGCGTAATGCGCCCGCCACGGCTAAGAATGAGGTTCACCCCATAGGAGAACGAGGAGTACTAACAATGCCGGGAAGAGGAATCCACCACATCGATTTGACCGTCGCCGACGTTGACCGGTCACTCGCCTTTTATCGCGACCTGCTTGGCCCACTCGGTTGGACCGAGGAGGTCAGGTTCCCGACCTATAGAGGTACGGAGGAAGTCGTCTACCTCGTACAAGCAAAGACCGGTGACGGCGACCCGGACCTGGAGTACTTCGGCGGGCTTGGCCTGCGCCGAGCTGACGGCCCCGGCCACCGCTACTACGGAGTTGGTCTCGAGCACTTCGCGTTCGAGGTCGACCGGCCAGAGGAGGTTGATGAAGCCCACGCCCGCTGCCTCGCAAGCGGTGCAAACATTCATTTCCCGCCCGAGGAAGAGCGGGACCTGCCCGATGACCCCCCTTACTACGCGTTCTTCGTATTCGATCCCGATGGGATTCGGGTTGAAGTGTTCTGCTGGCCGCGCTGAGTAGCGCGGAGATAGGTGCTTTGGACGAGGAGCGCGTAAGCCGCTTTGCATGGAAAGCGCATAAGTCGACCCCGCTCGGGACCGCGTCGGCGACGCCTTGACTTACCCCTATGTCTTTGACAGGGTGGGCAGACCAGGGTTCGCCACGGATGGGGGACCGCTACAGACGGGGGACACTCTTGCTCGCAGGGATTCGCAGTCGCTTGACCTGTGCCAATGTCGCGGCGAGCACCGCCCTCTTCGGTGCGCTCGCCGCGGGCTGCCTCTTGATGCTCCCCGCACAGGCGCTTGGCGGGGCTCCGCCCGATATCGAAGTGACGCCCGCGGACCTGAGCTTCGGCTCCGCATCGGTGGGCGCCACGGACGATCCGCTGAACGTGCAGGTCGAGAATGGTGGGGGGCTGGCCGACCTGACAATGTCGGCGCCCAGCATCACCGGCGCGGCCGCGGGCGACTATTCGATCAGCTCCGATAGCTGTGCCCCGTACCCCAGCGCCTTGAATGGCGGCGAGATCTGCACCCTCGAAGTGACTTTCCAGCCGGCAGCGATCGGAGCGCGCAACGCGACGCTCAACATCCCCAGCAACGACTCGGGCGAGTCCAACGTGGAAGTCCCCCTTACGGGGGAGGGCGAGTTCCCGGCCAGCCACGGTGCCTACTACCCCTCGGGACCACAGGCGTTCGTCGAGAAGGGCAAGCTCGATGGCTGGGAGCCCTGCTTCACGGGGCTCTACAACGGCACCGAGAGTCTCGAGACCGTCCTTACCCAATGCGACGGCGACCCGCTCTTGCTCGCCGGCGGGCCGACCGCCAGCTCGACGCTCACCGTCCTCGCGGCGGCGCGGAGGGCCGACGTGATCTTCGACACCGGCGCCGGCAACGACCCCCACGACGCCAACGGCAGCGGTTGGTATTACAACGGCAGCCTCTCCTGGGGGTTCGCGAAGCAGGGCGACCCGATAAATCGAAGCGAATGCGACTCCCTCGTCACCCCGAATCCGGAACTGCGCCTCTGCTGGCACACGGCCTCCAACGGGTTGGCTGGGGGCTGGCGAGCGGGGGCGGTAACCAACCTCAACGAGAGCGAGGACTACACCCGCTACATCTACCAAGCAGCCCCCGACCTGGCGCTGGGGGTAAAGCCGGAGAAGAGGAAGGTCGAGGTCGGGGAGAAGGCCGAGTTCGAGGCCAAGGTGCGAAGCGTCGGTTTCCTGCCCGCGAGCAACGTCGAGATCTGCATCAAGGCGAAGCAGGCCAACGGGGCGCTTGACCCGACCGATCAGTGCAAGGCCGTCGGCGAGCTGGGCCCGGACGGGCGGGCGACGAAGAGCTTCAAGGTCAAGGCGAAGTCCAAAGCCGCTGGCGACAAGTTTGAGCTCAAATTCACCGCCGACGGCGCCGGGCTGGAGACCGTGGCCCGCAAGACGAAGGTGATCGTGGAGCCGAACTAGGACGCGGGGTGCCGGCCGCGCCACGGGCGCCTTGCGGAAGTCACCTTTGGAGAAGAAGCGCGTAGCCCCAGTCGGCTTCGGGGCAATTGGTGTCTATTTAGAGACGAGTGCTTTGCATGGAAAGCACCTAAGTCTCGATGAGCGTGATTAGCTGTGCAGAATGCCTAATCGTCTTCTGATCGCCGCTGGAGATGCGGCTGAAAACGCCGAAGACCTCCCGTACGGAGTTCGCGATCTCATAGATGCCGCCGATGAGATCCTGGTGGTGACGCCAGCGTTACCGAGTCGATTGGAATGGCTTGCTTCGGCAACCGACAAGTCGCGCGAGAAGGCCGACGAGCGTCTCCAGGCGGTGATGGGCCAAATGGAGAAATTGGGCGTGCAGGCCAGCGGAACAGTGGGAGCTGATGATCCACTCCTTGCCTTCGAAGATGCCATTGCCGCGTTCCGCGCGGACCATATTCTCGTTGGGCTGCGCCAACCTGACCGGGCCGACTGGCAGGAGCGCGGGCTGGTCGACGAACTACTCGCAAGATTCGGAGTTCCGGTCACCGTTTTCTTGCTGCGCTAGTCGCCGCTCCTCCGGGGCAATCCACCCGGTCGCTGACTTAGGTGCTTTGGACGAAAAGCACCCATACCGCTTTGCATGAAGAGCACATAAGTGGAACGTCCAAGGTGATGCGGGTTGACTTCGAATAGTCGACACAATCCGCCTCACCTCGGCAACAGGTGCTTTTCGTCAAAGCATCTAACGGGATAACCCGGCGGCGCTTAGGGCTTCGGTCTCTTGATGAGGCAGGAACGACTCCAGTCGTGTCACGAGGCCGTCGTTGCCAAAGGTCCAGACGGCCCACATCTCAATATCCATCTCTATGCCGCTCCCAGCGCCGCGAGCCCAGGCTCGTTGATGCACCAGCGCTCTGTTGCCGTTGATGCGGAACTCGCGAGGCTCGATTCGCTGCTCCTCGAAAGCATCCGGCTCCATCCACGCCCGCACCGCCTCCGCCCCTCGTAGGCGCGAGTGTTCACCTGGTGAGACAAACTCGATCTCGGGATGGGCCATCTCGATAGCGGTGTCAAAGTCGCCCTGGCTGAACGCTTCATAGGCGCGGCGCAGGATCGCGATGATCTCCCGGTCTCGATCGGATGTCACTCGCGCAGTATCTCGCGATTCTTGACGTACCCCACCTCTTCTAGCTCAGGACGTTCGTCCGAATCCAGGCCGCAAGGAATGGCTCGGTAATCCGATACTGGTCATCGCGGCCATTGCCGATCAGCTCGTCGTTCCTGAGCGCCTGCATGGCTCTCTGGACCGTGCTGGACGCCGGCAGCCCGTGGCGGTCGCGATAGTCGCTTCGCAATGGCCTTCCTGGCTCGGCCGCCAACGCCGAGAGCACCTGTTGTTGCGCGGTGGCGGCGTCGTCCCAGATCAGGCCGAAGTGGCTGTGCTCGGATTCGAGAACAGTTTGAAAGGCGGCCTCGAACTCTGGCTGGCCCGCGCTTTCCCCCTTCGGCGTCACTTGCCAAAGCTCGTAGCAGAGCCGCTGAGTGGCATAGGGGTGCCCACCCGTCTGGTCGAGAACTTTGCCGACCACGTCCTGCGCGATCCGTTTGCCGGTGTCGGCAAAGCGTTGCGCGATGAAGCGCGAGAACTCGTCGCGGGGAATGGGTCCGAGTTCCATCTGCTTCGCACTTCGCCAGAACGGCTCCTGCTCGTCGTTGAAGATCTCCTCCATCAGGTGCCTCCGGCTCCCGAGGTAGATGTGCGAGACCTCCGACTGATGCTGAAACACGGATCGCATCAGTTTTGTGAGGTCCGCTCCGATCTTCCCGACCTCTTGAAACTCGTCCAGGACGAGTACCACGGATTTCTCTTGTTCGGCTCCGAGCTCGGCCGGCAACTCGAGCAATCGTTCGATCGTTGCATCGATGTCCGGCTGTGAGGCTGTTGAGCTGAACGAGAACGTCAGTTGCCCGGTCTCCGGGTCAATGGTCATCGTCGGCGTGATGCGCAGGCCTCGAAAGATGCCGGCGGCCTTTTCCGCTGCGCGATCACGGAGACGGGCAATGTCCGTGTAGATGGCGCTTGCGAGGGCCTCCGCGAGTTTCTCCTTGGTTGGGATCTTCCATAGATCGATGTCAGCGACCAGCACGTCGTTCTGGATCAGTTGGCGCATGGCAGCGGAGATGAGCGACGACTTTCCGAGTCGCCGGGGCGCGAAGATGACGACGTCCTGGCCATTCTGGGCGTCGGCGACGAGGGTTGCGAGCTCCTTTTCGCGATCCGCAAAGTCGTCGTCCTTTGCGAGAGCCCCGAACCTGAAGGGGTTGCGCACAGGGGGTATGCGTGCCTGCATAACGCTTGACAGCATAGCGCAGCTTACGCATAACTGCGTAAGGAAGCGAGGGCATATCTGCGTTACGCATCGTTGCGTAATGCAACCTTGCGTAATGAACGCGCTTACCGGGCTTGAGTCTGCTCCAGGTTCGACTCGTGGATGCCGGAGAGCCAGTCGTGTTCCTCCATGCGCGCGTCCAACGGCTCCCTTTCTCGCCGCAGCGCGTCGATGTAGGCGCGGTCGGCCTCGAGCCGGGCCGCGACTTCGGGGCCCTCGGCGACGGCGCCGTGGCCGGGGACCATCACATCGACGTGTTTGACCGCATCGCCGAGCAGGTCGAGCGCCGTCTCATACGCGCCCAGCTGATCGTCTTGGCGAGAGTCGAAGATCGGGAGCAGGATGTCGGAGAGCATGTCGCCGGCCAAAAGGACGCCCCGATCGCCGAGGAGGACCGCGGCGTGGCCGGGGGCATGCGCCCGATGCTCGATGATCTCGCCCGGCACGGGTCCGCCGTCCGCGGGCAGCGGAGTGACGAGCGCGATTAGCTCGAGCGGGACGTTCGAAGCTTCTTCCGCGGCTCCCTCCTTCTGCAGTTCCAGGGTCTCACCGGCGAACTTGGCGCCGGCAGCGGTGGCGTAGCGCGGCACCTCGCCGAACCGGTCGATCCAAAGCAAGTGGTCCCAGTGGGGATGGGTGGAGAACCCGGCGACCACGGGAATGCCTAGCCGTTCCACGTCATCCGCGAGCTCGTTCAGCTCCGGACCTTCGATCCCGGGGTCGACCAGGATCAACCCATCCTGGGCGCGAACGACGATGGAGTTGGTCCAGACCCACTCGCTCTGGCGGACCCAGACTCCGTCCGCCACCTGAGTCAGCATCCTGTTCACCCTACCGGCAGCGTCATGGACGACAAGCGCTGAATTCAAGCAATCAGGCTCAACGGCCGATGGAGAAGAGATGCTCGAAGAAGATCGTGTGATGAGGAGCGAGGCAGGCGTGTTCGAGACATCTGTGGGCGACTCGGCATCGAAGTCCTACACCGCACGCAGGGCACAGATCCTCTTTGACATGGACAGCCGCGCTCGCGCGCAAGAAGAGGCCGCCGAGATGCGACGTCAAGGCCGGCCGTGGCGGCGCCTGATGCGTTGGCGCCCACGCCGGGGCTAGCTCAGCCGCGCGTTTCCCGCACGCCCTTGAGGGCTTCGCCCCACGCGACCAGCTCGTCGAACATCGCGCCAAGCTTCTTCAGGTGCCGCTCGTCGGGGGTGAAGTTGTTCTCCTTGTCGAAGTCGGTGAAGATCGAGAGGGCGACGGCCGAGCGGACGGTGGCGACGCTGAACTCGGCCATGACAAGCCGCAGCTGCTCGACGGACCTGGCGCCGCCGGTGTTGCCGTAGCCGACGAAGCCCGCGACCTTGTTGTTCCACTCGGCGTAGATGAAGTCGAGCGCGTTCTTGAGCACGCCTGGGATGCCGTGGTTGTACTCGGGAGTGACGAATACGTAGCCGTCGAACGAGTCGATCAGCGCTGCCCAGCGCTTGGTGTGCTCGTGCTCGTACTTGCCGGCGCCGGGCGGGATTCCCTCGTCGAAGACGGGAAGTCCCTGCTGGGCCAGGTCCACGATCTCCGCCTCGAAGTCGTCGCGCTCCTTCGCGCGATCCAGCACCCACGCACCGACCTTTGCGCTCTTGCGGTTGGGCCGGGTGCTCCCGATGATGATCGCTACGCGCATGGGGGGAGGGTGACATGCCGCCCTCGGGCGGGCAGCACGAATAGGGTGCCCGCAAATGAGCACTCGAATCCATCACCTCAGCTGCGCGACCATGTGCCCCTTCGGGGGAAGCCTCTTCGGCGGCGACGGAGGGCCGTGGACGACCGCGGAGCTTTGCGCTCATGTCCTTTTGATCGAAGGCGGTGATGGCCTGACGATCGTCGACACCGGTTTCGGCCTCGATCAGGCGACCGAGCCCAAGAAGCGGCTACCGGCGTTGTTCCGGGCCAATGTTCGCCCGCGGATGAGCGCCGAGCAGACCGCGATTCGCCAGGTGGAGGCCCTCGGATTCAGCGCGAGCGACGTGCGCCACATCGTGCCCACGCATCTCGACATCGATCACGCAGGCGGGCTACCCGACTTCCCGGCGGCCGAGGTTCACGTCTGGCGCCCCGAGATGGAGGCCGTCCAGAGCCCGAGTCTCAAGGAGAAGCCCCGCTACATGAAGCATCTTTTCGCTCACGGGCCGAAGTTCCACCCCCACGACGTCGACGGCGACGAGTGGATGGGCTTCGAGGCGGTGCGAGCGCTACCGGGCGCCGAACCCGAGATCCTGATCGTGCCGCTGCCCGGCCATACGCGTGGTCACTCCGCTGTCGCGGTCAAGGACGGCGACGGCTGGCTCCTTCACTGCGGCGACGGGTACTTCCACCGCGATCAGGTCCAGACGCCCGCGGGGTGCCCGCCCGGCCTGCGCGCCTTCCAGGCCATCGTCGGCTTGGAGCGCAAGCGCCGGCTTCAAAACGAAGAGCGCCTGCGCGAGCTCAATGGGCGCAAAGGTGGGCCGGACGGCGAGGTCCGCATGTTCTGCGCCCACGATCTGGAAGAGCTTGAAAGCCTTCGCTCCGGGGCAGCCGACACCCAAGCGACCTAGGAGACCTCCATGTCCGACTACACGAAGAAGAACGTCTCAGAGCTGAAGGATTCGGCCCCTCAGTTCGGCTTCGAAGAGATCGCAGAGGCTCGTTTTCCGGCGGAGGAGCTGGAAGCAGAGCAAGCCGGATTCGCGCACCACCGTCTCAAGGCCGGCAAACGCCAGGCCTTCGGCCATCAGCACGACGACGCCGAGGAGGTCTGCTTCATCGTCGCCGGCTCAGGACGGGTCAAGCTGAACGACGACATCGTCGAACTCGAGCAGGGCGACTTCCTCCGCGTCGCGCCGCCGGTGAAGCGCCGGTTCGAGGCGGGGCCCGATGGCCTCGAGTACGTGGTCTTCGGCGCGCAGTTCGAGAAGGACGGCGCGCTCGACACCGAGTTCTGGGCGCCGGAGGACGCCGGCTGACTACGCGGGGGCAGTCGCGATGTCGCGGGACGCGCCGCGCAGCGACAGGGCGAGCGGAATGAGGCACGCCGCGGCGACGGCCGCGAAGGCGAACGCCGCCGAGTAGCCGCCGATGGCCGCCGCAACGCCGGCCAGCGTCGCACCGAGCCCGACGCCCACATCAAAGAATGCGGTGAAGGTGCCCATAGCGGCGCCTCGCCGGGATTCAGGCACGCGATTCACCACCAGCAAAGCGAGCGACGGAAGAAGCATCGAGAACGCTGCTCCCATCGCCAAAGCCCCTGCGACGGCAACCGGGAGGGACTCGGCGAGCATGATCGCGACCAGGCCCGAAGATTCGATGATGCCCGCGCCGATGATGCAGGGCACCGGCCCGTAACGGTCGGGTAGCCCGCCGCCGAAGATGCGCGCCAGGACCACGGTGGCGGCGAACGCGGCGAACACTTCGGCGCCGTGTCCGATATCGCGCTCGTCGAGGTGGAGCACGAGGAACGCAGCCACCGCTGCATAGCCCATCGTTCCGAGCGCCAGACCCAAGCCGGGGAGGAGGCTCTTTCGCTCGATCAGGGTCCGCGCCTCGATCGGTTCGGGCGAAGTGTTCTTGAACGTCTCGGGGATTCGCCAAGCGATCGCAGCCCCGAGGAGCGGCGCGGCTATCGCGAACACCCAGACCATCTCGAAGCTCGACGCGCGCAGGATGAGTTCGCCGATCGGCGGCCCGAGCGTCAAGCCGCTCCAGATCGCGAGGCCGTAGAGGCCGATGATGCGTCCGCGCCGCTCGGGCGGCGCCAGATCGACAACCCAGGCAGAACCCGCGGTGTAGACCATCCCCTCGCCGGCGCCCAGGAACAGGCGCGCTATGACCAGGCCCGGCACGCCGGCAGGCACGAAGTAGAGAGCGCCGGCGACTGCCGTCAGAAGCGCGCCGAGGATCACAATGGGGCGCCGCCCGCGGCTGTCGGCGAGATTGCCTGCGATCGGGCGACAGGCCAGACCCGTGATCGCGAACGCTCCCGTCACCAAGCCGACGGAGAAATCGCCCCCGTCGATCGGCCCCTGCACATAGCGCGGGATGACGGGCAGGGTCGCGCCGATCGAGAGCAAGCCGAGCCCGGTAACGACGAATATGCCCGCGAAGGCTGCGCGTGTGGGCGATATGTAGCGCTGGAGCATGGGCCGATCGGGGGGTTTTGAGACGAATGAGTTTTGCCCGCTGGAGCTTTGGGCATATGTAGGCCGAATCCCGACCGAGGAGGAGAGGATGTCAACCACCCAGAACGTGGACTGGGATGCCGCTGCGAACTCGACCGAGTTCAAAGAGCTGATCACCCAGAAGCGGCGCTTCGTCGTTCCTGCCACGATCTTCTTCCTGACCTGGTACTTCGGCTTCATCGTTCTGGCCGGGGTCGCGCCCGATTTCATGGGCGAGAAGGTCATCGAAGGCGTGACGATCGGATACATCTTCGCCCTCAGCCAATTCATCATGGTGTGGGTCCTCGCCGCCGCCTACCTGCGGCGCGCCGACAGGGTCTTCGACCCGCTGGCAGAAAAGGCCGCTGCGAAAGCGGTTGAGGCGGGAGCCGCCAAGTCCGCTCCTGCCGCTACACCGGCAACACCCGCACCCGCCGATGGCTCTGCCACCACCGCCGGCAACGGTGAGGTGGCCCGATGACCGCCTTCGTCCCGGTCGCGGATGTCAATGTCGAAGCGCTGGTCATCTTCGGCATCGTCGTCGCGATAACGCTCGGAATCACGTACTGGGCCTCCAAGCGCACTCAATCCGCGACTGACTTCTGGGCCGCGGGCCGCGGCATCACCGGAGTGCAGAACGGCTTCGCGATCGCGGGCGATTACATGTCCGCGGCGTCATTCCTCGGAATTGCGGGCCTGATCTTCCTCTTCGGGTTCGACGGGTTCCTTTACTCCGTCGGCTTTTTGGTCGCGTTCCTCACGGTGCTCTTCCTGCTCTCGGAGCGGATGCGGAACGCCGGCAAGTTCACGATCGCCGACGTACTGTCGTTCCGGCTGAACGAGCGGCCGGCGCGAGTCGCAGCCGCGCTCGGAACGCTCGCAGTCGCGGCGTTCTACCTCATCGCGCAGATGGTCGGCGCCGGAGCGCTGATCAATGCGCTCGTCGGAATCGACTTCAACGTCGCGGTCATCGCGACGGGCGTTTTCATGCTCGTGTACGTCGTCTTCGGCGGCATGCTCGCCACGACGTGGGTGCAGATCGTCAAGGCCGTTCTGCTGATGACGGGCGCAACCGTCCTGTCGGTGTTCGTCCTTGCCGAGATCGGATGGAATCCGATCGACATCTTCGACCTGGCCGAGAACCAGTCGGACAGCCCGGGCGACTATCTCTCGCCGGGTCTCCGCTTCACCGAGCCGATCGACACCGTGTCGCTCGGACTCGGACTTGTGCTGGGCACAGCCGGCCTGCCTCACATCCTGATGCGTTTCTTCACCGTTCCGGACGCCAAGGCCGCTCGCTCTTCGGTGGGCTGGGCAGTTGCGCTCATCGGCGCCTTCTACGTCATGACGACGTTCCTGGGCTTCGGAGCCCGAGCGATCCTCGGCGAGGCCGGGACGACGGGTAGCGTAGACGAGGCAGGCAACCTCGCGGCTCCGCTTCTGGCTCAAGAGGTGGGCGGCGGCGCCGGCTCGGTCGGCGGTGACGCCTTCCTCGCGATCATTTCCGCGATCGCGTTCGCGACCATCCTGGCGGTTGTCGCCGGCCTGGTGATCTCGGCGTCGGGCGCAGTTGCGCACGACGTGTGGTCGAACGTCGTTCGCAAGGGCAAGGACTCCGAGCACGAAGAGGTGCTCGTAGGCCGGATCGCCGCCTTTGCGATCGGCGCGATCGCGATCGCCATCGCAGTTATCGGCGGCTCGGACCTGAACGTTTCCTACATGGTTGGCCTCGCGTTTGCCGTGGCGGCGAGCGCGAACTTCCCGGCGCTCCTGTTGGCGCTCACGTGGAAGCGCTTCAACACCACAGGCGCCGTCTGCGGAGTCGTCCTGGGTGTCGTCAGCTCGATCGGCATCGTGCTCGTGGGCCCCGACGTTCGCAGCGATCCGTTGATCAACCTCACACAGCCGGCGATCATCTCCGTGCCGCTCGGCTTCCTGGGTTGCATCCTCGGCTCGCTCCTCTCGAAGGAAGAGAGCCGCGCGGAGCGCAACTTCGAGGAGCTTCATGTCCGAGCCGAAACTGGACTGGGGGCGGAGGCAGCCGGCCAGCCGGCAGCCAAGCGCACCGCGCCCGCGGCAGAGCCTGCTGAGGAGAGGGTTCCTGCCGGTCGCGTTTAGCCGCTGGCCCTGAGGGCGGCGCGGCGAAGCTTTCCGCTCGCCGTCCTCGGGAGGTTGTCGGCGAACTCCACGATCCGCGGGGCCTTGTAGGGCGCGGTCACCGACTTCACGTGCTCGCGCAGCTCGTCGGCAAGCGATTCGCCGCTGCCGTCGGCGCCCTCGCGAAGCACGACGACAGCGCGTACCACCGAGCCCCGCTCGGGGTCGGGATGCGAGACCGCTGCGGCCTCCGCCACGGCGGGATGGGTCAAGAGCGCCGACTCCACCTCGCCCGGACCGATGCGATAGCCGGAAGACGTGATCATGTCGTCGGCACGCCCCTCGTGAAAGAAGTGCCCGTCCTCGTCCTCGCGGACGAGGTCCCCTGTCGCCCACCACTCACCGTCGACCAGATCGGGACCCTCGTCGCCGAGGTATCCGGCGAAGAAAGTGGGGCACGTCGAGGCTCGGACCTGGAGCTCGCCCTCGGCCACACGGACTTGAACGCCCGGGAGCGGCTGGCCCATGGAGCCCGGCTTGACCTCCAAGCCGAGGTGGTTTCCGCAGACATGGCCCGTCTCGGTCTGGCCATAGCCGTCGGCCACCTCGAGCCCCCAGGAGTCGCGATACGCCTCGAGCATGTCCGCTCCCAGCGGCTCGCCCGCTGAGATCGCACGCCGCAGCGCCGGCATCGGGCGAAGCTCGGCCTTCGCCGCAAGCATCCGGTACTCGGTCGGGGCCTGACAGAGCACGCTCACACCCTCCCGTTCGCACAGGGCCAGCCGCTCCACCGGGTCGAACCTCGCGTCGCAGATCAGCGCCGCGGCGCCCGTCAGCCAGGGAGCGACAAAGACGTTGCGAGCCGACTTCGACCAGCCGGTCGCGGTGGTGACCCAAACCAGGTCCTTCTTGTTCGAGCCCACCCAGTTCTCCGCCTGCCCACGCTGCGCCGGCAGGTACGAGGCGGTGTGAAGGGCGGCGCGCGGCTCCCCGGTCGTTCCCGAGGTGAACACGATGAGGGCCGGGTCGCCGGGATCCAGGTCGGCGATGGATGCCGGCGTCTCCTGCGGGCGGTCCTCGTCGAGAACGGCCTCCATGTCAGCCATCGTCATGCACTCGACCGCGCCGGGCATCGAGCCCAGAAGCGCCTCTTCGCCGACGCAGACCCGCGGGTTCGCGACGGCAACCCTGTGCTCGAGGTCTCCGGGCCGGAGTTGGGTCGACATCGGCAGGGCAACAGCGCCCATGCGCCATGTCGCGAGCATGGTGAGAACCCACTCGATCCGGTTGCCCGCGAGGGTCATCACGACATCGCCGCGCCTGACTCCCCGAGCGGCCAGGGCGCCGGATACGCCGGCGCTCATGGCGATCAGCTCCCCGAAGTGCCACACCTTCCGCTCGCCGTTTGCGTCGATGGCGAGCAGCGCCGGCTTGGCGGACGGAAACTGCTCGAGTACGTCCGAGATGAAGTTCACGGACCTAGTCTGGCGGGCCGGGCTAGCGTTCGAGCGTGGTGCCGTCGTAGAGCTTCGTCACCGTGACGGCGCCCTCGGGGGATGCGTCGAGGCAGAGGCCGCAAAGGACGCACTCGTCCTTGTTCTCGTGAACGACGCTCACGCCCGAGTCCGAGGCGGAGAAGATGTCGACGGGGCACGCGTCGTCAAGCTTGCGGGCCAGCTCGGGGTCTGACGCGTACTCGGACGAGACCTCGACCTCGATGAAGATTCCGTGCAGCTCTTCGCTCACTTACCCGATCGCCTCCTTCACGCGGTCCGGGATCTCGTCGATGCGCTCGACGACTGGGATGCCCGAGGCTTCCAGCCGAGCGATCTTTTCGGTCGCCGAGTCCTCCTTGCCTTCGACGATCGTGCCGGCGTGGCCGAAGCTCATGCCCTGCATTTCCTCGTCGTCCATGAACTTGCCGGCCATGAAGGCGATGATCGGAAGCGTGGAGCCGTTTTCAGAGCGCCAGTCGACCAGTTCGGCTTCCATCCGGCCGCCGGGCTCGGTGTAGATCACGATCGCCTCGGTCTCGGGGTCCTCCTCGAAATAGGGCATGAGCTCCGCGTAGGTCGATCCGATGATCGCGTCGCCGCCGATCGAGACGGCCGTCGAGACTCCCAGGCCGGCAGCGGTGAGCGAGGACGAGATCTCGGTGGTCATGCCGCCGGAGCGGGACATGACGCCCACTGCGCCGCGCTCGTAAGCCTTGGCGGCGTCCTTCGCGGGGCCGCCGATTCCGCCCATCTTGCAGACGCCGGGGACGATCAGGCCGAGGCAGTTGGGGCCGATGATGCGCGCGCCGCGCTCGTCGGCGAGCTCGACCATCTGAGCGACGTCGCGGCGCGGGATGCGCTCGGTGACGACGACGATCAGCTTCACGTCGTTCTCGATCGCTTCGACGACTGCGTCCTTGGTGAAGGCGGGGGGGACGGTCACGACCGCGCCGTCGATCGGAGCGCCGTGGTGCTCGACCGCCTGCTCGACCGTGTCCCAGACCGGCACGCCATGGACTTCGCGGCCCTTGCGGCCCGGCGTGACTCCACCGACGACCTTGGACCCGTAATCGATGCACTCGCGGGTCAGGTTCACGGCCTCGCGGCCCGTGATGCCCTGGACGATGAAGGTGAAGTCTTCGTTCAGCAAGATGCTCATTACGCAGCACCGCCCTGGATCTTCGAGACGGCCTCGCCGGCCGCCTCCCACATCGACGTGTTGCGGTCGCGGAACTCGATGCCGTACTTGGAGAGGATCTTCGCGCCCTCTTCCTCCCACGCGCCGGGGATGCGAAAAACGGCGATCGTCTCGGCCGGGTCCTTGCCGAGCTCGAGACAGGCCTTGATCACGCCGCGGGCGACGATGTCCACGCGGGTGTTGGAGACGATCGACATCATCACCGCGATCTTCTCGACGCCCTCCTTTTGAAGAACTTCCTTGGCCAAGCCCTTGGCCTTCGAGACGGACGGGTTGCCGCCGATCTCGGCGTAGTTCGCCGGCTTGCCGCCCTGGGAGCGCACCGCGTCCGTGAGGGTCAGAGAGCCGCCACCGGCGCCGATCACGAGGCCGAGGTTGCCTACAAAGCCGTGATCCTTGCCCTGGATGACGCCGCGATGGTCGGCGGCGTCGATGGCCTTCACGTTCCGCTCGAAGTCGGAGGGCTCGTACATCTCGCGCGGTTCCGAGAGGTCGACGCCGATCTCTGAGAGCATCTTCTTGTGGCGGCCGACCGCCTCGTCCTCCATCTCCATATGGGCGTCGAGAGCGACGAACGAGCCGTCGTTCAGGCGCGCCGACCGGGTTGATCTCGGCGAGCGTCATGTCGAAGTCGTGCTGAAGCTGGGCGAGGCGGGCGAGGATCATCGTCGCGCGGTTGAGCTCGGAGCCGGTCATGCCGCAGCGGGCAACGGTCTCCTTCGCCTGGAAGTCGAAGATGGGGTGGAGGTTCGACAGGTGGCCGCGGCCGACGTGGTCGGGGTGCTCCTCGGCGACCTGCTCGATGTCGATGCCGCCCATGTCGGAAAAGAGCATCATCGGGCGCTTGGCGCGGCCGTCCCAAAGACAAGCTGCGTAGTACTCCTGCGCGACGTCGGCCTTGGGATCCACGAGCACTCCGACCGGCATGTGGCCACCGATCTCCAGCTCCAGGATCGCCTCCGCGTGCTCGGCAGCCTCGTCTGGCGTGGTTGCGAACTTGACGCCGCCCGCCTTCATCCGCCCGCCTGTCAGAACCTGCGACTTGATCACGGTCTCGCCGCCGATTCGCTCCGCGGCCGCGCGGGCCTCGTCGGCGGTGGTGCAGAAGCCGTAGTCGGTGACCGGGATCCCGGCCCGCTCGACGATCCGGCGCGATTCGTATTCGTAGAAGCGCATGGGCGGTCGGGGAGCCTATTAGGGAGCGCGATGAACGCGCCCCATATGCGGTTTGACGCTGGGCGTGAGGGGAGCGCGGCAGATCTCGGGAGGGCTGCCGCCGTCGTCTGCGCCCGCCTCATCAGCCGAAGACCTGCACGGAAAGCTCCTTCGCATCGATCCCGACGCTGATCCGGCCGTGGTCGAGCCGCAGGTGATGGCGATCGGGCTCCGGAACCCGTGGCGGTTCTCGATCGACGGTGAGGACATCTGGATCGGCGATGTCGGCGACTTCCAGCAGGAGGAGGTGGACCTCGCTTCGACCGACGACGGCGAAAAGCCGCCGAACTACGGCTGGCCGATCCTGGAGGGGTCAGCCGAGACCGGGGTCGAGGACAAGGGCGAGCCGCTCGTCGACCCGGTGCTCACGTACGAGCGAACAGGCAAGCCGGACGATCCGAACTGCGCGATCACCGGCGGGCATGTCGTCCGGGACCGCGAGCTCGAGCCGCTGGTCGGCCGCTACATCTACGCGGACTACTGCCGAGGCGTGATCGAGTCGGTGAAGCCGTCCGGAGACGGAGTCGGAGAGCCTGAGCCCACCGGTCTCGAGCAGATGCGAATCGCCTCGTTCGCCCAGGACGCCGACGGCCGCTCGTACGCGGTGGCTCTCGAGCGGCAGGTCTACCGGTTCGTCTACGAGTAGCCCTCGGGCGTCACGAGCCCGGCGCTCGCTCTAGGGTGCCCTCTCGTGGAGGACACGTCCGCTTTCGCAGAGGTGGGTCTCCCCATCGCGCTCGCCGTGATCATGGTGAGCCTGGGGCTCGAGCTGACCCGTGCCGACTTCCGGCGCATATTCGTCTACCCGCGCGGGGTCGCCATCGGCCTCCTGAACCTCTGCCTGATCGCGCCGTTACTGGCGTTCGGCGTCGCCGAGGTCTTTGGCCTGGCGCCCACGCTCGCGATCGGACTGGTGCTCTTGGGTGCTTCGCCTGGCGGCACGCTCGCGAATCTGCTCACGCACCTCGCAAAGGGCGATACGGCGCTCTCGGTGACGATGACGGCGATCTCGAGCCTTGGCGCCCTGATCACGGTTCCGATCTACCTGAGCCTCGCCGCCGAGCATTTCTCGGGCTCTGACATCGGCGATATCTCGATGATCGGCGTGGTCATTCGCGTCTTCTTCATCACGATCATCCCTCTGGCAATCGGCATGTACCTGCGCGAGCGCTACCCAGAGGCCACCGCCGAGCGGAAGGACACCTTGAAGAAGGTTGCCTTCGTTGCCTTCCTGGTCGTCGTCATCGGAGCGGTTGCCAGCGAGTTCGACGTCCTGGTCGACAACTTCGCCGACATCGCCCTCGCGACCCTCGCGCTCAACGTCGCCGCGATGTCGATCTCGTTCGGCATCGCAAAGCTCTCCCGCCTGAACGACCGCCAGGCCACTGCGATCGCGATGGAGCTAGGCATCCACAACTCCACGCTTGCAATCGCCGTGGCGGGGACGATCGACATCGACCTCGCGATCCCCGCGGCCGTCTACTCGGGCTTCATGTTTGTCACGGCGGGCCTCTTCGCGCGTTACATGTCGAAGCGAAACGGCGCGTCTCTCGCAACAGCCCCCGCCTGAGGGGTCAGACCCGGGGTCAGACCCCTTAACGGAGAGCGCGCGGGAGTTGCGTTCTTCGAATCTTCTTACGCGCTTCTTCGGAGGGCTTACCGTTGCTCCATGGCGGCACTGACGGCCCGGGCCGGTCGCCCCCGCAGAGGGCGGCAGAGCCCTATTTGAGCTCCGTTTCAATGGGTAGCCGACATTAAGAAAATCGCCGTAGGGCAGAATGTTCCATCCTCAATGGGGCATGCCACTGCCCCCAGCCGAACAAGGAGTGACTCCCGAAGTGTCAGAAACCGCTGCCCCCGCGTCTAGCGCCAAGACCGAGAACGAGACCCTCAAGGGCTGGGTCAAGGAGATTGCCACCCTCACCGGAGCCGACTCCGTGACCTGGTGCGATGGATCGGCCGAGGAATACGACCGGCTGTGCCAGGAGCTCGTGGACGCCGGGACCTTCCAGAAGCTTTCCGACGCGAAGCGCCCGAACTCTTACCTGGCATGGTCGGACCCCTCCGACGTCGCGCGCGTCGAGGACCGGACCTTCATCTGCGCCGAGACGGAGGAAGAGGCCGGCCCCAACAACAACTGGCGCCCGCCCGAGGAGATGCGGAAGGAGATGAACCAGCTCTTCGAAGGCGCGATGAAGGGGCGCACGATGTACGTCGTCCCGTTCTCGATGGGCCCGCTCGGATCCGACAAGTCGCACATCGGCGTGCAGCTCACCGACTCGCCCTACGTCGTCGTTTCGATGCGGATCATGACCCGCATGGGACAGGGCGCCTTGGACGCGCTCGGCTCCACGGGCGAGTTCGTCCCGTGCGTCCACTCGGTGGGAGCGCCGCTGGCCGAGGGCGAGAAGGACTCGCCGTGGCCCACCAACGCGGAGGTCAAGTACATCGTCCACTACCCCCAGTCGCGTGAGATCTGGTCCTACGGCTCGGGTTACGGCGGCAACGCCCTGCTCGGCAAGAAGTGCCTGGCGCTCCGCATCGCATCCGCGATGGCTCGCGACGAGGGCTGGATGGCCGAGCACATGTTGATCCTCAAGCTCACATCGCCCGAGGGCAAGGTCAAGTACGTGACGGGCGCATTCCCGTCGGCGTGTGGCAAGACGAATCTCGCGATGTTGATTCCCACGCTCGAGGGCTGGGAGGTCGAGACGGTCGGCGACGACATCGCCTGGATGAAGTTCGGCGACGACGGGCGCCTCTACGCGATCAACCCGGAGGCCGGGTTCTTCGGTGTCGCTCCCGGCACCGGCTACAAGACGAACCCGAACGCGATGGACGCGATCGAGAAGAACACGATCTTCACGAACTGCGCGCTCACCGACGACGGCGACATCTGGTGGGAGGGCATGACCGAGGAGCCGCCCGACCACGCGATCGACTGGCATGGCGAGGACTGGACGCCCGAGTCCGAGACACCCGCCGCTCATCCCAACGCTCGCTTCACCGTTCCCGCTGCGCAGGCGCCTTCGATCGCCTCTGAGTGGGAGGATCCCGCCGGCGTGCCGATCGACGCCTTCCTCTTCGGCGGCCGCCGGGCGACCGGCGTTCCGCTCGTCCGCGAGGCATTCGACTGGGAGCACGGCGTCTTCATGGGGGCGACGATGTCCTCCGAGCAGACCGCGGCGGCCTTCGGCACAGTGGGACAGCTCCGCTTCGATCCGTTCGCGATGCTGCCGTTCTGCGGCTACAACATGGCCGACTACATGGCCCATTGGCTCAAGATCGGCGAAGAGGGCGACGCGGACAAGCTGCCGCGGATCTTCTACGTCAACTGGTTCCGAAAGGACGAGGACGGCAAGTTCCTGTGGCCCGGTTTCGGCGAGAACAGCCGTGTCCTCGAATGGGTGTTCCGCCGCTGCGACGGCGAGGCCGAGGCGGTCGAGTCCGTTATCGGGCACGTGCCGGCGCCGGGCGAGATCAACCTGGACGGCCTCGATATCTCAGAAGAAGCGATGACGGAGCTCACCACCGTCGACGAGCAGGGTCTGCGCGACGAACTGCCCCAGGTGGAAGAACACCTGGCGAAGTTCGGCGACCGCCTTCCCGATGCGGTGCGCTCGCAGCTCGACGCACTCAAGCAGCGCTTGGGCTAACCCGAATAGAACCGGCGCACTTAGCTGCGCGCTCTATTACGATGCCGCGCCCTGGGGGGTCACAAATGGCTTCACGACTTCCCACATCCCGCGCGTCCGCCCTCCTGGCCGGAGGGTTCGTGGCTCTGGCCGTGCTCGGGCCCGGCGTCGCATCAGCCCAGGCGGCGTCCATCACGCTCGAGGCCTCGGAGACCAATCTCAAGCCGAAGAAGACCACCGATCTCTCAGGGACGCTCTCGGGCACCTTCGGCTCCGCGAGCGGCAGGGCCGTCACGCTCTATGCGGCCCCGTACCCCTACGAGGCCGACGAAGTGGCCGATACGACCACTACGGGCAACGGTGGGAGATTCTCCTTCAAGAACGTCGATCCCGCGTTCAACACCCGTTATCGGGTCGCCTTCGAGGGCAACGTCCTGGAAGGGGACGCCACGAGCGAATCCGTCCGGATCAACCGCTCGATCAGGGAAAACTTCGACCTTCGCATAACCGCGGACGGCTTTGCCAAGGGCCGAATCGACCTCTTTTATTCGCGAAAGCTCGAGCCCGAGTACTACGTCGGGCGCAGGGACGTCTTCTGGTACTTCGGCAAGACCTCCGAGGACAACTACGACCGCGTTGCGCGGACCCGGTTCTCGGACACCGATCGCGGAGTCGCGAGCGATGATTCGATACAAGCTGCCGCGTAGCCAAGCCGGCTATGAGTTCTTCTTCTTCCCGTGCGTGGAGGCTCCAGCCGAGGACATCGGCCTCGGTAAGGCGAAGCCCGTCAAGTGCCCGGGCAGCATCCCGGCGCGCAGCGCGCGCAGCCTGGCGCCCGCCTACGCCGAGTAGCGCTCGAGGCCCGCTCGGAGGGCGTCGGTGATCGGCGCCTTGGCGCGCGACGTCAGGTCGACGACCACGTGGCGAAGGGTCACCTCGGCCACGCCCTCGCGCTCGCGCTCGACTCCGACGACGGTCGTGATGGACGTTGTGCCCAGGTTGGTGACCGTGGCGACCAGGTCGACCTCCTCGTCGAAATGAAGCGGCGCGAAGAAGCGGACGTTCGCCTCGGCAACGACCATGTCGATGCCTCCGGCGTCCATCACCTCGCTCCACGAGCCGAAGGCTTCGCGGTAGAGCTCGGTGATCGCGATATCCGCGTAAGCCAGGAAGTTCGCGTTGAAGACGATTCCCTGTGGATCGCATTCGTGAAAGCGGACGCGAAGTGGATGTCGGAAGGCGCCTGCCACTCGGAATCGCTTCGCTCAGCCCTGAAACGCGCCGAGTAGCTTCGGCACGACCTGCTTCTTACGGCTCATCACCGAGGGCAGCTCCATCGATCCGTTCCGGAGCTCCTTCCCGAACGCCTTTTCGACCGGTCCGACGTCGCCGGAGAGCAGCAGGTCGGTGCCCTTGCTGACGATGTCGGTGACCATCAGGGCAGCGAGTTGATGGCCGCCGGAATCGCGCATCCGGTCCAATGCCTCCGAGAGCTCCTCCGATCGGTCGAGCACAACCTTGCCGACCACCTCGATCTGCGCGATTGCGATCGTGCTACCCCCCGCTACCTGGTACTCCTTCGCGTCGCGGCGCACGATCTCGTCGGCGCTGACGCCGGTCACGTCGGAGCCTGCCTCGAACATCTTGCGCCCGAGTTCCATCGCGTTCACGCCCAGGGCCTGCTCGAGGTATGCGACGACGACCCGGTCGCGATCCGTCGCGGTCGGGGAGCTGAGCAGGATGGTGTCCGAGAGGACGGCGGCCAGGAGCATCCACGCTGCGGTCTCGCTGGGCTCCATTCCGTTTTGGCGAAAGCGCTCGACCACGAGCGCGGCCGTCGAGCCGATCGGATCGAAGGTGGCCCTCACTGGAACGCGGGTCTCGATCGAGCCGATGTGGTGGTGGTCGAGGATCTCCACGATCTCGGCCTCCTCGATGCCCGGGACGCTCTGCGCCGCTTCCGCGTGGTCCACCAGGAGCACGCGACGGGGGCGAGGGGACACGAGGTCTGAGCGGGTGACGAGGCCAACGGGGGTTCCCGCGCGATCGAGCGCGACTGCCGCCCGGTAGTGAACGTCCTTGATGTCGTCTGAGATGTCGGAGACCAGGTCGTCGCGGTCAACGGTCAGCGGCTCTGTGTCCGCGAGGGCGCGGCATGGCGCGGCCAGCGTGATCATGCGGCTCGACACGTAGCTGTCGAGGGGGCTGACTACAACGCTGGCGCCCTGCTTCGCGGCGAGTTCGAGGATTTCCGGCTCCGGACGCAAGCCGTTCGACGCGACGAGAAGGGCCGCGCCCAGCTCGAGCGCCTGGCGCTGCGCGTCATCGCGGTTGCCGACCACCACGACGTCACCCGGCGAGATGCTGCTCTGGGAGCGCTGCGCGTCGATCGAGTGCACCCAGACCCGTCCCTCGATCATCTTGTCCACGCCCGCGATCAGCTCGCCATCCAGGACCTCGACGATCTTCGCGACCGTCGTCGGGGCATCGACGAGCGTTGAGGTCTTCCGCGACTCGCGGATGTAGCGGTGGGCAAGCGCGCGCTCCGTCATGACGCCGATCAGGTGTCCCTCGGAATCCACGATGGGGACGATGTCGAGGTCCTCTCGGGCCATCGTCAGGCCGACCGAGCGCACCGGTTCGTCGTCTCGCGCGACGGGGAAGCTCTCGGCCATCACGTCGCGGACCCGCAGGAAGACGTGGTTCATCAGCTCCGGCGCCTCGGCGCCGCATTGCTCCAGGGCCCAAGCCGTCTGCGCGTTCACCTCGCCCAGGCGCACGGGCACGTACTCGTTCTGGGAATCGAGCCGGGCCTTCAGCTCGGCGTAGCCGATGGCCGAGGCGATCGAGTCGAGGTCCGGGTTGCGGTGGCCGGTGACGTAGATCCGCCGGCGCTTGACGATCTCGTGGGACTCGGTGGTCACACCGGCATCATGACCCGAGGGCGCGTGAGGCGTCCTCGCGGTGCTCAGAGCTCGTACGCCTCTTTGAGCTCCGGGTCCTTTTCAGCGAGCATCTCGGCGAGCTCGACCATCACCTTGCACTGCTTCCAGGTCGCGTCGTCCTGCATCTTGCCGTCGATCATGTGAACGCCGCGGCCGTCGGGGATGGCCTCGATCACCTTCTTGGCGAACTTGACCTCCTCGGGGTCGGGCGAGAAGACCTTCTTCGCGATCTCGATCTGGACGGGGTGGAGGGACCACGCGCCGACGCAGCCGAGCAGGAAGCAGGCGCGGAACTGGGCCTCGCAGCCCTTCACGTCCTTGATGTCGCCGTACGGACCGTAGAACGGCAGGATGCCGGCCGAGGTGCAGGCGTCGACCATGCGGGCGATCGAGTAGTGCCACGGGTCCTGCTGCGCGGTCGCGCGAGGCGCCTCGGGATCGTTCGGATCCGGGTCGTTGATGACCAGATAGCCGGGATGGCCGCCGCCGACCCGGGTGGTCTTCATGCGGCGCGACGCGGCCAGGTCGGCCGGCCCGAAGCTCATGCCCTGCATACGCGGGCTGGCGGTGGCGATCTCCTCGAGGTTCACGACGCCCTGGGCTGTCTCGAGGATTGCATGGACCATGATCGGCCGCTTCACCTTGGCCTTCGCCTCGAGCTGGGCGAGCAGACGGTCGACGTAGTGGATGTCCCAGGCGCCCTCAACCTTGGGGACCATGATCACGTCGAGCTTGTCGCCGATCTCGGTGACGAGCGTCGTGATGTCGTCGAGGACCCAGGGGCTGGCGAGGTCGTTGACGCGCGACCACAGGGCCGTCTCGCCGAAATCGACCTCGTTCGCCACCTTCACGAGCCCTTCGCGAGCAGCTTCCTTGTTGTCGACCGATACGGCATCCTCGAGGTTGCCGAGCAGGATGTCGGCCGACTTCGCCATGTCGGGAACCTTCGCCGCCATCTTTTCGTTGGAGGCGTCGAAGAAATGGATCATCCGCGAGGGCCGGAAAGGCACCTCGGAAACGGGATCGGGGGCGCCGATGGCGAGGGGCTTCATGAAGTCGCGTGGGTTTCTCATGGCGCGGAAAGGTATCCGGCGCGTCAAGCCAAGCCGGCGGATTCGCGGGCTCTTTCGCGGTCGAGGTGGAACTCGACGCAGGCGACCCGATCACCTCGAAAGCGCCACACAGCTGCTCCGTCCTGCTGAACCTCGGCGTCGATCCCCTTGGGCCGGCCGATCAGGCGCACGTGCTCGAGCAATCCGTCGGCCGCCTCGAATGTCTCACCCGGCTCGATCATGATCGTCTCGAACGCTCCCAGGAAGTCCGCCCACCCCTCGCGGAGTCCGTCGATTCCCTCGTATCTCGTGGTGAGCGCGCCGCCGTCCATCACGCAATGGAAGTCTTCGGTCGCGACCCTGCCTATCGCAACCGCGAACGCGTCGACGATCGTCCCGGAGGGAACCGGCTCTCCCGGCTTCCCGAGGAAGAACTGCGCCCTCAGTTCCGTGAGCTGTTCGAGTGGCGTGCCCACACGCAGGATGGTAAGCGTCAGCCGGTGAACCGGTCCTTTCGCCTGGTCAAAGTTGGGCACTTGGTACCCAGGGGTCTAGGTGTAGCGTCCCGCTCATGGAAGAACGCACCGGTGCGGCGGTCCGCGCCGCGACCCATGAGGACATCGAGGCCCTGATCTCGGCTTATCAATGGCTGTTCGCGCCACCCGGCTCGACTCCGGCCACATGGGACGAGCGCCGAGCCGCCGTAGCGCTTGGCCAGGCCATCGACTCGCACGATGCCGCGGTGCTCGTCGCGGTGGACGCCCCGGGGCCGATTGTGGGCCTGATCACGGGCTACCTCGACATTCATTCCGTCCGGTTCGGCTATCGCTGCTGGGTCGAGGACTTCGCCGTCGATCCGGACCGTCGCTCGGAGGGGATAGGGAGCGCGCTCCTGGAGGCGATGCGAGGCTGGGCGCGGGAGCGGGGCGCCACCCACCTGGAGCTCGACTCGGCCGACGCCCGCCTCGACGCACACCGTTTTTACGTGCGCGAGGGAGCCGATCCCGGCTCGCGGTCCTTCCGGTGGGATCCGGTCTGACCGGCATCAGGTCCGACCGATACCCTGCGCCTCGCACGCCACCGGAGGGCGTGAATCTGACCACGTCCAAGGGAGGCACATGCACTTCGATCTGAAAAGAAAGACTGCCCTGATCGCGGCCACCGCGGCGCTTGCGATCGCAGGCTGCGGTGGTGACGACGATGAGGGCGGCGACAGCGGCGAGGCCCTCTCCGCAGAGGACTACGCGACGGAGATCGAGAGCATTCTCACGACCTTCGGCGAGGAATCCATCGCGCTCGGGACCGAGCTCTCCAGCGCGCAGACGCCGGAAGAGCTTCGCTCGGGCGTCGACGATCTCCAGGCGCTGACTCAGACGGCCGTCGACGATCTGAACGGCATCACGCCCCCCGAGGAGGCAGCCGAGGGCCACGAGACGCTCACGGGCGCGCTCGAGGGATACCTCGCCGACATCGAGACGCTGGCAAGCGCCGTCGAGAGCGATGACCCCCAGGAGGCGGAAGATGCCGCGCTCGCGTTCCAGGAGGCAGCGGTCGACGTTCAGTCTGAGCTCGGCAAGGCGGCTTCCCAGCTCGAGGAAGCGGGCATCGAGGCTCCCTCCGGAGGCTAGGTCTCAGGCCTCGGGGTCGGCGCCGTGGCCGGCCCCGGGCGCCTCAATATCCTCCAGCTCTCAGTCAACCGAGAGAAACTGGAGCCATGGCAGTAGCTACCGCGTCGTACCAGGAGATGACCGACGATCAGCAGGCGATCGTCGAGATGGTCCGCAGCTTCGTCGACAACGAGATCCTTCCGAACGCCGAGGAGTACGACCACGAGGACAAGTTCCCCGAGCCGATCGTCGAGCAGATGAAGGAGCTCGGCCTGTTCGGAGTGACGATCCCCGAGGAGTACGGCGGTATGGGGCTCGACCTCGCCACCTACACGCTGATCGTCGAGGAGCTCTCGCGCGGCTGGATCTCGATCTCCGGTGTGGTCAACACACACTTCATCGGCTCCTACCTCCTGATGAAGTTCGGGACGGACGAGCAGAAGGAGTATTTCCTGCCCAAGATGGCGACGGGCGAGATCCGCGCGGCTTTCTCGCTGTCTGAGCCCGAGGTCGGCTCGGACGTCCAGGGCATCAAGGCTTCGGCAAAGCAGGACGGCACAGACTGGATCCTCGACGGGCAGAAGATGTGGGTCACGAACGGCCTCGGCTCCGGCGTCGTCTTCGTGCTCATGAAGAACGACGCGAAGGCCGACCCGCCGTACAAGGGGATGACCTGCTTCATCACCGAAAAGGAGCCTTGGGCCGAGAAGAACGAGGGCGACTTCGCCGGCCTCGAAGTGCCGCCGAAGATCAAGAAGATGGGCTACAAGGGCGTCGAGTCCACCGAGCTCGTCTACAACGGCTACCGCTGCTCCGAGGACCGCATCCTGGGCGGGCCCGACGGCGTCGGCCAGGGCTTCACGCAGATGATGGACGCGCTCGAGGTAGGCCGGGTGAACGTAGCCGCGCGCGGCGTAGGCATCGCCCAGCGCGCTCTCGAACTGGCGCTCCGCTACTCGCAGGAGCGAAAGACGTTCGGCAAGCCGATCGCGCAGCACCAGGCGATCCAGTTCAAGCTGGCCGAGATGGCGACCAAGGTCGAGGCGGCTCGCCTGATGACGCGCAAGGCCGCGCGCATGAAGGACGCGGGCGAGCGCTCAGACCTCGAGGCCGGCATGGCCAAGCTCTTCGCTTCCGAGACGGGCAAGGAGTGCGTCGAGGAATGTTTCCGCATCCACGGCGGCTACGGCTACTCGAAGGAGTACGAGATCGAGCGGCTCTATCGCGACGCTCCGCTTCTGTTGATCGGCGAGGGCACTTCCGAGATCCAGAAGATGGTCATCGGTAAGAAGCTTCTCCAGCGCCACAAGATCTAGCGCCGTGGCATCGGCCGCCGATCTCATCACGCAGTCCGTCAACGGCCTCCTGGCCGAGGTGCCGCACCTGGCAAACCTCAAGATGGTGATCGGGCTCGAGCTCCGCGGCCGCGGCGATACGCAGCTTTACCGCGTTGAGCTTCCGGGTCCAAAGGTCTCCAAGGGCTACGCGGACGACGAGCGGCTCCACGTGTCGATCCCGCGCTCGCACTTCAACGAGCTCGCTGCCGACGGAAAGCTCAAGCACTGGCACGAGGCCTACGACCACGGCCACGTGAAGGTCGAGGGCGACCCTCGGGTTCAGAAACTGGTCGGCGGGGTCATGGCCAACGCCGAAGCTCGAACGCACCTGAAGAAGGCGCGCTGACCCCACGCGCCCTCGAGCCGGAGCGCCTGGCCCGCCTGCGGGCCCAGACGCAGCTCCTTGCCCGTCCCGCAAAGAACGCCTCGCCCGCCGACGTCGTGGGCGCGATCGCCGGCGCCCAGTCGCAGGACCAGCCTCCGGGCCGGCATCAGGTCAGGGTCCGCTCGACTGGCCTAACTGCCGCGGCCGTGGAGCATGCGAGGCTCGAGGAGCGCTCGATCATCCGCCATTGGGTCATGCGCATGACCGTCCACCTCTTTCCCACCGAGGACTTCGGCTGGCTCACGCCCCTTTTCAAGGAGAGGATCGTGTCCTGGTCGCTGCGCAGGCTGGAGGCACTCGGCCTGGCGCCGTCCGAGCGCGATCGAGCTCTTTCGGCGATCCGTAAGGCGATCGAGCGCGAGGGCGCGATCACCCGGACCCAGGCGATGGAGATAGCCGAGAGCACCGGAATCGAGGTCAACGTCGAGCGTCGCACGCACCTGTCTGTCCTGACCGTTGTCGGCGGCGCGGCGTGCATCGGACCCGACCAAGGCCGCGGCAGCGTCTTCGTGGACACGCGCGAATGGATCGGCGACGTCAAGACTCCCGATCGCGAGGAGTCCCTGGCCGAACTTGCGCGGCGCTACTTCGAGGCGTTCGCGCCCGCGACGGAGCGCGACTTCGCCAAGTGGTCGGGGCTCCCGCTGGGCGAGTGCCGGATCGGCATGGAGCGCATCGCCTCCGAGCTCGAGCCGCTCGGCTCCGCATCGCAAGCTCTGTTCGGGCCCAAGAGCTTCAACGCACGATTGCCGCGCTCACCGGTCGTGCGACTTCTTCCTCACTTCGACACCTACCTCATGGGCTACGCGAGCCGCTCGCACGCCGTCGACGAGGCGGGGGAGAAGGTGATCCTTCCAGGCGGCGGCATCCTGCGGCCGACCATCTGCGTCGACGGCCGCTTCGTCGGCACGTGGTCTCGGAAGAACACGAAGAAGAAGGTCACGGTGACGCTCGAACCGTTCGGCCGCCTCGACGATCGGTGGCTGCCGGCGATCGAGGCCGAGGTCGCAGACATCGCCCGATTCGACGGATTCGCCGAGTCAAGCGTCACCGGCTCGGCATAATCCTCGCCGCCTTTCAAAGAGATCCCGAAAGAAATCAAGGAGCATGAGCGAAGAAACCCACGAACTGACCACCGACCAGGCCGAGCGCGAGGCGTCCGGCGCCCACGCCTACGGCCGCTACCTCGAGGAGTTCGAGGTCGGCGCCGTCTACAAGCACTGGCCGGCCAAGACCGTGACCGAGTCGGACGACCACCTGTTCTGCCTGATCACGATGAACCACCACCCGCTTCACCTGAACGACGTCTACGCGGGCCAGTCGCAGCAGGGCCAGAACGTCGTCGTCGGCCCGCTCGTCTACTCGCTTGCCCTCGGCATGTCGGTCTCCGACGTCTCGGGCAAGGCGATCGCGAACCTCGCGACCGAGGAGCTCTCGCACCCAAACCCGGTCTTCCACGGCGACACGCTCTATTGCGAGTCCGAGGTCCTGGAGGTGCGCCCTTCGAAGTCGAAGGGCGACCGCGGCATCGTCAAGGTCCACACACGCGTCTACAAGCAGACGGGCGACCTGGTCGCCGAGTTCAAGCGCGCGGTTCTGATCCCGCGCAAGGTTCACGCGGACGAGGCCGGAGCCGATGCTGAGGGCCCGGTCGAGTAGCAAGCGGGACCCCGGGTGAGCCCAGAGCCCGAACTCGTCGAGGCCTCGGAAGACGGCCTGCTGCCGTTGATCGCACGGATCAGCACTGAGCCGGCGCGCTTTTTTGTCAAGTCGGGCCGAGTCGGCGGTCGCTGAGGGCGAGCGCGGATCGCTCGCGATCACCGACGCCGATCGGGAGGCCGCCCTTGCGGCGGCGCGCTCATCCGAGGCTGAATGGGAGCCTGATCCCGATCTGGGGGTCGAGCTTCTCGTTTCCGGCGCTGAAGGCGTCGACGAGGGGCTCCTCGTGCCGCGCTTCCTCTACCGCCGCGCCGATCGCATCTACGAGTACGCAGCCGCCATGCCTGAGGCCAAGAAGCGGTTCGAAGGGCTCATCGCCGCCTGAAATTCCGTCCGGACCGATGTTCTAGGCGGCAGGAGCGCTTCAGGGTAAAGGAGGTGATTCCGGGCGCCGATCAAATCCCGGACTGCATGCCCGAAGAGGCGGTTCGGGTGGCCGAGCGGCTTTCGACGAGCGTCCCGCTTGGCCAGACATGCTCCTCGGGAATCGCGTGCTGGGACGGCCGCGAGTCATCCGAGGCGCTGCTCGGGCGCGCGGACAAGTACATGTACGCCGCAAAGCTCCAGGACCGGGCCCGAGCCATTCGCTGAGCGCGTCGGTGCCCGGACCGAAGGTCACTGCACATCCGAGGAAAGCGGCGTAGGATCGGCGGTGGATGTACGAGTCGATCGTTGTCGGCACTGACGGATCGGAAACCTCCAAGCGCGCGGTTGCGGAGGCGACGCGTCTCGGCGAGGCCATGGGGAGCACGGTGCACGTGGTTTCCGCGTATGAGCCGCTTCGCGGCACGAAGATCGTCGGGGCCCCGGAGGCCGCGGCGAAGATCTGGTCGCCCAAGCCGGACGCCCAGGTCGAATCGATCGTCGAGCAGGCCGTTGCGGGCATCCGCATGCGGAAGGTGGAGGTCAAGTCCTACACCGTGACCGGCGACCCCGCGGACGCGTTGCTTGAAATTGCCGAGGAGCAGAACGCAGACGTGATCGTGGTCGGCAACCAAGGGATGCACGGCATGGGCCGGGTGCTGGGAAGCGTTCCGAACAAGGTCTCGCATCAGGCGCGAGTGCCACGTTCTGATCGTCGCTACGGACGAGAAGGCTGAGCCCTCGCGCTAGCGTCACGCGTCGTGGACGCGATCGAGATCGAGACGCCGCACGGCCCCGCGCGGGCCCATCTTCGAGGAGCCGGACGGCGAGCGAAGGGCCTCGTGGTTCTCGGCCATGGCGCCGGCGGTGGGGTGGCGGCGCCCGATCTCGTCCGCGCCGAGCTCGAAGCGCGCGAGCTCGGCTTTGCTACGGCGCTCGTCGAGCAGCCGTACCGCGTCGCCGGCCGCAAAGCGCCGCCGCCGGCCGCGAAGGCCGACGAGGCCTGGACCGCGGTCGTGGCCTCTCTGCGCGAGCGCCTCGGCGAGCCGTCGCCGCTGATCACCGGGGGCCGCTCGTTCGGCGCCCGCGTCGCTTGCCGAACAGCCGCCGAGACTGGCGCGACCGCCGTGCTGTGTCTCGCATTTCCCGAGCACCCGCCGGGCAAGCCTGAGAAGTCGCGCCAGGACGAGCTCGACGCGGTCGAGGTTCCGGTTCTCGTCGTCCAGGGAAAGAGCGACCCGTTCGGCATGCCCACGGGAGGTCCGGGCAAGGAGATCGTGGTCGTCGCCGGCAACCACGGCCTCAAATCGGACCTCGACGCCGTGGGGAAGCGCCGTCGCGGATTGGCTTGGCGAAAAACTGGCCGCCTGACCAGGGGTTGTGGGTTGCGCGGAGCCGCGTGGCCGGTATAGGTTCGGCCCGTGAGGAGAGACTCACGACTTCTCGGCGCCGTCGTGGCACTGGTTGGCGTCGCTCTGCTGTGCTGCAGCGCGGTTTCGCCGGCCACGGCGGGAACGAAGAAGAGAGCCCCGAAGATCGCCTTTGCGGAGTTCGGGAACAACCCCGACAATGCGTCGGAGTATCGCTTCCGCGTCGGCACGGCGCGAGCCAGATCAGTCGTCGTCGAGCTGAAGGAGAGCCCGGCCGAGGGCGAGACGACAGGGCCAAAAGAGACGATCGACCTCTCGAAGACGGACGGCACCTCGTCGCCGCAGCTCTGGACCGGCTTTACGTCAAAGACTCGCGAGGCGCCGTGCTACCGCGCCGCTTACATCGCGCGCAATCCCCATGGTCGCTACGCGCTGAACTACCGCTTGTGCATCTTCCGGCCCGGATCCGGCAAGGCCGTTCGGGTCACTCCCTGGTAGGCGGCCGACTCAGCCAATCAGCTCGGCGACCGCTTCGAGCGCGGCGTCGAACCCGGTTCCCGGTATCCCGCCGATGCACGGCGAGGATGCGCCCGCGTCCCTGTACTCGCTGACCTTCGCCCGAGCGTCGTCGGCTGAGCCGATCCCGGCAAGCGAGGCGAGCAGGTCATCCGACAGCCCCGCGATCGCCTTGGGCACGTCGCCTGCTGCCATTCCCTCGTCGAAGGCTGCCAGATCATCGCCGAACCCCGAGCGCTCGAGCATCTTGCGGTAGAAGGGGAGGGAGGCATAGGGGATCAGGTCCTTGCGGAAGGCGTTGCGGGCAGCTTCGGGATCATCGGTGACGGCTGTCGGAACCGCCGCCACGATGTCGAAGCCGTCGAGCGACTTGCCCGCGCGCTCGCGGCCCTTGGTGACCTCGGGGACGACCGTCTCGCGGATGTAGTCCGGGTTGCAGAGCCAGAGCATCACGCCCTCGTCGATCTCGCCCGCGAGCTGGAGCATCTTCGGCGAGAGGGCGGCGATGTAGATCGGGAGCTCGGGCCGGGGCGGATAGCCCATGAACGCGAACTTCGTGTTGAAGAACTCGCCCTCGGGCGGCGTCTCACCATCCAGGATCGCCCGGCAGATCGAGGCGTACTCGCGCATCTGGGTCACCGGCTTCTCGATCTTCGAGTCGAACCAGTTCTCGACCGTCACCTTGTGGGATACGCCCAGGCCGAGCACGAACCGCCCGCCCGAGATCTCGTCGATCGTCGCCGCGGTCTGCGCGCACGAGGCCGGCGTGCGGCTGAAGATCGGGGAGGACGCCGGTCCCCAGGCGGACCTTCTCGGTCACCGTCGCGTAGCGCGTGAGCACCGTCAGCGAGTCGCGGCCGGCGATGTGGGTCGTGTAGACGGACTCGTACCCGAGCGACTCGGCGAGGCGCACCCGCTCGAGCGCCGGCTCGAGCTCCTTGCCGGTTCCGATGAACGCGCCGATCCCCACGGCGCCATCCTACGCCCAGTTCCGCCGCGCGCCTATGATCGCGGCGAGAGCCGAGGCCGTTGGGGCCACACGGCGCAACACGAGTGGAGAGCA